>CAYRON010000005.1:0-147412 GCA_964425885.1 uncultured Salinibacterium sp. | reverse complement strand
GAGCCGCTGTCGAACCTCGACGCGAAGCTGCGCGTGCAGACCCGTACGCAGATCGCGTCGTTGCAGCGTCGTCTCGGCGTCACGACCGTCTACGTCACGCACGACCAGACCGAGGCACTCACCATGGGTGACCGCATCGCGGTGCTCAAGGATGGCGTGCTCCAGCAGGTCGGCACCCCGCGCGACCTGTACGAGGCGCCGCAGAACGTCTTCGTCGCCGGCTTCATCGGAAGCCCCGCGATGAACCTGTTCGACGCGGACGTCGTCGACGGCGGCCTCAAGTTCGGCACGGCCGTGGCCAAGGTCGACCGTGACACGCTGTCTGGTGCTACCAGCAGTAAGGTCACGATCGGTATCCGCCCGGAGGACGTCAAGGTCTCGTCGAGCGGCGAGGGTCTGCCCGTGGACGTCGACCTCGTCGAGGAGCTCGGAGCCGACGGTTACCTCTACGGCCACACCGAGGTCGATGGCAACCGCGTCGACATCGTGGCGCGCGTCGATGGTCGCAACCACCCGAACGCTGGCGAGAAGGTCTTCATCACGCCGGAGCCCAACCACATCCACGTGTTCGAGTCCTCGACCGGTGAGCGCCTCAGCTCGAAGGTCGCGGTCTAAGTTGTTTGGCGCGCCGCCGCCCCTGCGGCGCGCTCCGATCAGCATCTATACAGCGCGGGACGCCCTCGGCGTCCCGCGCTGTTGGGTTAAGGAGTAGTCCGTGCCACTCAACATCACCTCGGCGACCGCCGACCCTGGCCTTCTCGACCTGCCCTGGAGCGTGCCGCTCGAACTCTGGCCGGATGACACCATCACCGCACTGCCGAAGGGCATCTCTCGCCACCTCGTGCGCTTCGTGACCCTGAGCGATTACGTGGTCGCCATCAAGGAGACATCCTCGGAGCTCGCCAAGCGCGAGTACGACCTGCTGCGCACCCTGCAGCGCCTCGACATCCCGAGCGTTGAGCCCGTCGCGGTGATCACCGATCGGGTGTCCGACACGGGTGAGGAGCTGGCATCCGTTCTCGTGACGCGTCACCTGCGGTTCTCGCTCCCCTATCGCGCGGTGTACTCGCAATCGCTTCGGCCCGAGACGGCGACGCGACTCGTGGATGCCCTCGCCGTCCTTCTGGTTCGGCTCCACATCGTGGGGTTCTTCTGGGGAGACGTCTCGCTCTCCAACACCCTCTTCCGCAGGGATGCCGGTGCCTTTGCCGCCTACCTCGTGGACGCCGAGACCGGCCAGCTGTACACGAAGCTCTCGAACGGCCAGCGCGAGAACGACCTCGAGATCGCGCGGGTCAACATCGCCGGGGAACTCCTCGACCTTCAGGCCGGCGGTCGCCTCGACGAGGACATCGACCCCGTCGCCATCAGCGATGGCATCGTCGGTAGGTACCGCACCCTCTGGAGCGAACTGACCGGCCCGGAGCAGTTCGACCAGTCCGAGCGCTGGCGCATCAACTCCCGCGTCGAGCGCCTCAACGAACTCGGCTTCGACATCGAGGAGCTCGCGATCGTCACCGACGAGACCGGCACCCAGGTGCGCATCCAGCCGAAGGTCGTGGATGCCGGGCACCACTCGCGGCGATTGCTCCGGCTCACCGGCCTCGACGCCCAGGAGAACCAGGCGCGCCGACTGCTCAACGACCTCGACTCGTTCCGCGCCCGTGGAAAGCAGGACGCCGACGAGGAAGTGGTCGCGCACGAGTGGACCGCGAAGGTGTTCGAGCCGGTCATCCGTGCGATCCCGAAGGAGCTCAAGGGCAAGCTCGAGCCTGCCGAGATATTCCACCAACTGCTCGACCACCGCTGGTACCTCTCGCAGAACGAGGGTCGGGACGTGCCCCTCGCCGAGGCCGTGTCGAGCTACGTCGACTCCGTGCTGCGTCACCGCCGCGACGAGGCGACGATCATCAACCCTCCGACGGGCACGTTCACGCTGCCCCTCGGAGTCGTCGACGACGCACCAGAGGATGACTGGCGCTCGAAGGTCTAGCTATCCAGCGCGCAGCTTCGAGATCTCGTAGAGCGTGACGCTCGCCGCGATACCCGCGTTGAGCGATTCGGTCGACGCGCTGATCGGGATCGAGACGACCGCATCGCAGTTCTCGGTGACAAGTCGCGAGAGGCCCTTGCCCTCGCTGCCCACGACGATGAGCACGGGCTCCTTCGCGAGGGCGAGCTGCGGCAGCGAGACATCCCCGCCACCGTCGAGTCCGATCACGAAGACGCCGCGCTCCTTGAAGGCCTTGATGGTGGTGTTGAGGTTCGCGGCCATCGCGACGGGCGTGCGCGCTGCTGCGCCGGCCGAGGTCTTCCACGCAGAGGCGGTCATGCCCACCGAGCGGCGCTGCGGCACGATCACTCCCTGCCCACCGAAGGCCGCGGTCGAGCGGATGATCGCTCCGAGGTTGCGCGGATCGGTGATGCCATCGAGCGCGACGAAGAGCGGCACCTTGCCGCGCGAGATCGTCTTCTCCAGCAGGTCGATGGGGTGTGCGTACTCGTACGCGGGCACCTTAAGAGCCAGGCCCTGGTGCACGGAGTCCGCACCCGTGAGACGGTCGAGCTCCGGACGCATGACCTCGAGCACCGGGATGCCGCGGCCCGTCGCCATGCTCAGGATCTCCTTCACGCGGTCGTCGAACTCGATGCGCGCGGCGATGTAGAGGGTGGTTGCGGGGATGCGCGCGCGCAGCGCCTCGAGAATCGAGTTGCGGCCGGTCACGAGCTCCGAGTCATCGGTGCTGCTGCGCTTGGGGGCACGGGTGCCCTGCTGCTGCGGTTTGGTTCCGGTCCGCTTGCCACCGGCCGCCTCGTAACGCTCCTGGGCCGCCTTGCGCTTGCCGGCGGGGTGGTACGGACGATCCTCAGCCTTCGGCGTGGGCTTGCGTCCCTCCAGGGCTTGACGACCCTGTCCGCCCGAACCGACCTGGGGGCCCTTGCGGCCCTTGCGCACTGCGCCGGCGCGCGGCTTGTTTCCGGGGTTTTTCATGTGAGGCTCCATTGGGTCGCGCCAGCGCCGTCTTCGACCGAGATGCCGGCCGCGGCGAGTTCGTCACGGATGCGATCCGCCGTGGCAAAGTCTTTGGCCGTCCGCGCTGCATTGCGGTCGGCGATGAGGGAGTCGACGAGGCTCGCGAGCGCGCGCTCGGCCGGGGCCGAGGCATCCGCTCGCCACATCGGCGACAGGGGGTTGATGCCGAGAATCTCGGTCATGGCGAGAACGGCCCCGCGAGCGGATGCCGCGGCACCGAGGTCCTCGCCGTCGAGAGCGGTATTGCCCGCTCGGATCGTGTCGTGCAGCACGGCGATCGCCTGCGGCACGGAGAGGTCGTCGTCCATCGCGTCGGCGAACTCGGCAGGAACCTGCTCGACGCCGGAACCCGCGTAGCGCGTACCCTCCAGTCGCCGGTCGACACGGGTGAGGAACGCCTCGATGCGGTCGACGGCGGCCTCCGCTTCGAGGAGCGCTCCGTCGTGGTAGTCGATCGTGGAGCGGTAGTGAGCGGTTCCGAGGTAGTAGCGCACCGCGATCGGGCGGGCCATGCCGAGAAACTCCGCGGCGAAGATCGAGTTGCCGAGCGACTTCGACATCTTTTGGCCGTTGACGTTGACCAGCCCGTTGTGCACCCAGTAGCTCGCGAAGGGGTCGCCGGCAGCGGTCGACTGCGCGAGCTCGTTCTCGTGGTGCGGGAAGCGCAGGTCGAGGCCACCGCCGTGGATGTCGAATGCCGGACCGAGGTAGCGGCTCGACATGGCCGAGCACTCGATGTGCCAGCCCGGGCGACCGGCGCCCCAGGGGGATGCCCAGCTCGCCGTCGACGGTTCGCCCTGCTTCGTGCCCTTCCAGAGGGCGAAGTCGCGGGGGTCCTTCTTGCCACGGGGGTCTGCATCGGCGGCGGCGACCATGTCGTCCGCCTTCTGGCGCGTGAGCTCACCGTAGGAGGGCCACGATGCAGTGTCGAAGTACACGTCGCCCGAGGCATCCGGAGCGGCATAGGCGTGCCCGCGCTCGATGAGACGCTCGATGATCGCGACCATCTGTGGAACGCTCGCGGTGGCGCGCGGCTCGTACGTGGGCGGAAGGATGCCGAGCGCCGAGTAACCCGCAGAGAACTCGAGCTCGACGCGATAGGCCAGGGCCCACCAGGGCTCGGCTTCCGTCGCGTTGTCGAGGACCTTGTCGTCGATGTCCGTGACGTTGCGCACGAGGGTGACGTCATAGGAGCGGTAGTTCAGCCAACGCCGCCACAGGTCGTAGACGAGGGCCGAGCGGAGGTGACCGATGTGGGGCGAGGACTGCACCGTGGGGCCGCACACGTAGAGGCTCGCCTTTCCGGGCTCGAGGGGCACGAAGTCCACCACGGCCTGGGCGCGGGAATCATAGAGGCGTACGGTCACCGGGCAATTCTACTAAGGGCGCGGCTTGAGCTCACCGACGCACGGCTCCACTCGCAGCTCACCCTATAAAGAAGAGACCCCTTCGTGTACCCTCGGGCCATGGTCCTCCCCCGTCCGCTGGTGGCCGTCGCCGCAGCATCCGCATCCGTTACTCTCGTGCTCGTCGCGCCGTCAGCCGCCTTCGCTGCGGATGTCTCGTGGGACGGCGACGTCAACGTCGGCTGGGACCAGCCGGGCAACTGGGCCTCCGGTGCCGTACCCACCTCGGGCGATGCCCTGCTCTTCCCGGTGGTCGGTGTGGATGGCTACTCCGACAACAACCTCGCCAACCCCTTCACCGCAGACCGACTCGACGTCACAGGTACGGGCGTCTACATCGCGGGATGGCCGATCGCGATCGACCCTGCGGCGTCTGTGGGTATCAGCGTGACGTCCTCCGACGTGACCATCACGCCGGAGCTGCGGTTGAACGGCGACCA
Organism: uncultured Salinibacterium sp.; assembly: GCA_964425885.1. Taxonomy (GTDB): domain Bacteria; phylum Actinomycetota; class Actinomycetes; order Actinomycetales; family Microbacteriaceae; genus Rhodoglobus. Next base: position 142,532 of record CAYRON010000005.1, on the reverse strand, counting down.
GACCGTCAGTGTTTCGGCCGCCGGCAGCGTCTCCTTCCCGTCGAACATCCGGATCGAGTCCGGAACGACGACGTTCGACATCGACGGGTCTGCCTCGATCGGCCAGCTCGATGGAGTGGGCTTTGCGGGTGGAGCAATCAAGACCGGCACGGGCGTGCTCGAGATCGTGGGAGCCGGAGGTGTCGCAGACGGCGTGCAGGTGCAGGAGGGCCTCGTGCACCTCGTGGGTGACGGTGCTGGCACAGCATGGGTGCTCGACGGTGGTGTCATCTCGGGCTACGGAAGCATGGAGCGGCTCCTCGCGGATGAGGGGCTGATCGCTCCCGGTGACGATGAGTACGGCGTGGGGGTCGACACCCTCGAGATCTGGAACCTCTTCACCGCGACCGACAGCACCGTACTCTCGCTCGATCTGCTGTCCGACGGAAGCAACGACTCGCTCTACACGCTCGAGGGAACTCAGATCGATGGGGCGGCCCTCGACCTGACCGTCGAGGATGGCACCGCCGTGGGTACAGAGTGGACGATCCTCGAGCAGGAGCGCGAAGTCGGCCCCGAGTACTTCTGGAACTTCACGACACCCGATGGTGACCCGATCGTCGAAGGCGAGACGTTCGAGTCGTTCGGCAACCTGTACAGCCTCGAGACGCTCGACCGCACGGTCGTGCTGACCTACCTGGGTGCTGCACCGGTGCCGCCGTCTCCGTCACCATCGCCTTCGATCGCACCGGCACCTGCGCCCTCCGGCTCACCGAGCGCCCTCGCGAAGACCGGTGGGGACGTTCCGACACCGCTCATCGTGCTCGCCGCTGGTGGCCTGCTGGCCGGCGCGATCGCCCTCGTATCAGTGCGGCGAGCGCGGCGTTCCGCCTGACCGACGCCTCGCACGCGCGAAGCTGAGACCTGCCGCTACTGGGCAACCTTCGCGATCAGCGCGTTGGCGATGACCGCTACGCCCTCGCCCTTGCCCATGAACCCGAGGCCATCGGATGTCGTGGCCGAAACACTCACGGGGGCCCCGACAAGGCTCGTGAGGTGGTTCTCCAACTCGGTGCGTCGGGCGCCGAGCCTCGGGCCGTTGGCGATCAACTGCACCGCCACGTTGTTGATGGTGAAGCCGGCCCCCTCGACGAAGGCGATGGTCTCTCGGATGAACACGTCGCCGTGGGCGCCGTCGAAGCGCGGGTCATTCGTGCCGAACTTGCCTCCGATGTCGCCGAGACCCGCCGCCGACAGCAGCGCATCGCAGATCGCGTGGCACATCGCGTCGCCATCGGAGTGACCGGAGAGACCCACCTCGTCCGGCCAGTAGAGTCCGCCGAGCCAGAGAGGCTCGCCCGCATCGTAGGCGTGGACGTCGATACCGACACCAGTACGCAGTTCTGCTGACACGGCATCCCCCACTTCGGACTCGGCCCGCTGCAGGTCAGCGGGCGTCGTGATTTTGAATGATCGTGCGTCGCCGGCGACGGTCGTCACCGCTCCCCCGGCGAGCGCGAAGAGCGCTGCATCGTCGGTGTGGTCATCGGCCGCCGCCGCGTACGCGAGTTCGAGTTCCACCCGCGGGAAGCCCTGTGGAGTCTGGACCTGCGCGAGCGAGCTGCGGTCGACGGTCTCGAGCACGGTGTCGCCCTCGACGCGCTTGATCGTGTCGATCACGGGGAGCACCGGGATGACGCCGGCCCCCGTCAGGTCGACTGCGTCGATCACGCGGTCGAACACGGCTGACGGGGTGAACGCGCGAGCGGCGTCATGCACCAGGACAATACGGATGCCCGGCTCGAGCACCGCGAGGCCCGCAGCAACGGATCCCTGCCGCGTCTCGGCTCCAGCAACGACCGTGGCCGTGGGCGCGATGGATCGCGCAGCATCGACGTGAGTGGAGGGCGCCACGATCACGAGTTGGGCGTCACCCGGGACGGTCGTGACGGCGTGCGCGAGCATCGCTCGACCCGCGACATCCACAAACGCCTTCGGCTCTGACGCGCCCAGCCGGGTACCAGAACCCGCGGCAACCACGATCACGGCAACGGAAGTCATACGACCAACGTTACGGGTTGCCGTAGACCGAAGTCGCGGCGCTCGCGCGCGGCGCGACTTCGGAGTGCGCCGCAGGGGCGGCGGCGCACCAGAAAATCAGCTCGCCAGTACCTCGTCGAGCACGCTCGACGCCTTGTCCTCGTCGGTCTTCTCAGCGAGTGCGAGCTCGGAGATCAGGATCTGGCGCGCCTTGGCGAGCATGCGCTTCTCACCGGCGGAGAGACCGCGGTCCTGGTCACGGCGCCACAGGTCGCGGACGACCTCGGAGACCTTGATGACATCGCCGGAGGCGAGCTTCTCGAGGTTCGCCTTATAGCGGCGGCTCCAGTTGGTGGGCTCCTCGGTGAAGGGAGCGCGCAGAACTTCGAAGACCTTGTCGAGACCCTCACGGCCGATGACGTCGCGAACGCCGACGAGGTCGACGTTCTCTGCGGGGACCTCGATGGTGAGATCACCCTGCGTCACGTTCAGTTTGAGGTAGAGCTTCTCCTCACCCTTGATGGTGCGCTTCTTCACCTCAGTGATAGTTGCAGCGCCGTGGTGGGGATAAACGACTGTCTCGCCGACCTCAAACAACATGTAAGGGGGTCCTTTCGAAGACACCTAGTTTATCACAGGCGACTCTCGGTAAGGCTGGCCTAACCCAGCAGGGGCCGCGGCATCGCTAAGCTGGTGGGGTGTCCACTCGCTCTCGCGCCGCCCGGATTGCGGCAACCGTCGTCCTCGCCGGAGGCCTCCTTGTGGGCACGTCCGGATGTGTCTTCCTCACGCCGACCGCAACGCTGAACTACTACGACCCCAGCGATGGTGTCGGTGCGACGCTCGACCAGGTCCGCGTGCTCAACATGATCGGCATCATCAACGAGGATGGCGACCAGATCAACCTCATCTCGATCATCCACAACAACGGCCCGATCACGAACGTGAACATCCAGTTCGAGTCGGACGGCGAGAAGACGACCTTCGTGCAGCCCGTCCGCGGCGGCGAGACGGTCAACCTCGGAACGTCCCCAGAGGATGCCGCGATCACCGTGACCGACTCTGGCGTCGAGGCCGGCGGCCTCCTCGAGGTGTACGTGCAGCACGGCGACACCGAGGGCAAGGTGCTGATGGTTCCCGTGCTTGAGGCTGTCGGGGACTACGCAGACCTCGCGCCCGGCTCGCCTGCCGCCAAATAGCGCAACCGTTACAGCGAGACCTTGCTCGCTGCCTCAAGAGCCCCTAGGCCTCGAAGCGGTAGCCGAGACCACGCACGGTCACGAGCATCGTGGGGTCGGATGGCACCTTCTCGATCTTCGAGCGGATGCGCTTGATGTGCACGTCGAGGGTCTTGGTATCGCCGAAGTAGTCGGAGCCCCACACGCGGTCGATCAGCTGTCCGCGGGTGAGCACGCGGCCCGTGTTGCGCAGCAGCAGTTCGAGGAGTTCGAACTCCTTCAGGGGCATCGCGACATCCTTGCCGTCCACCGAGACGGCGTGACGCTCGACGTCCATGCGCACGGTGCCTGCCTCGAGCACGAGGTTGTCGTCGACCTCGGCATCCGTGCGGCGGCGGAGCACTGCACGGATGCGCGCGAGTAGCTCGCGGGTGGAGTACGGCTTTGTGACGTAGTCGTCAGCACCGAGTTCGAGCCCCACGACGATGTCGACTTCGCTGTCCTTCGCGGTCAGCATGATGATCGGCACGCTCGAGATGGCGCGGATCTCGCGGCAGACCTCCGTGCCGGGCAGGCCGGGAAGCATGAGGTCGAGCAGCACGAGGTCGGCGCCGGCGCGGCCGAACTCGGCGAGTGCTGCCGGCCCGTCTGCGGCGATGGCCGTCTCGTAGCCCTCGCGCTCCAACAGGAAGGCGAGCGGCTCGCTCAGTGAGGACTCGTCCTCGACGATCAGAATGCGGGTCATGGTTATGCTCCCAAGGCTGCTGCACCCGGGGCGCTGTTCGCCTCGGGAAGTCGGATGGTGAAGGTGGAACCCTTGCCGGTCTGCGACCAGACTCGGATGTCGCCACCGTGGTTCTGGATGACGTGCTTGACGATGGACAGGCCGAGGCCGGTGCCGCCCGTATTGCGACTGCGGGCGGGGTCGCTGCGGAAGAACCGCTCGAAGACGCGATCCAGTTCGTCCTCGGGGATGCCGACGCCCTGATCGGTCACGGCGATCTCCACGATGCCGTCGCCCTGGCTGACGCCGATGCCGATACGCGAGCCGTCCGGCGAGTACTGGATGGCGTTCGCGATGAGATTGTGGAGCGCCGTCACGAGGAGTGCCTCGTCGCCGTAGACCTCGGCACGTCGATCGCCGCCACTCACGAGGGCGATGCTGCGGGCATCCGCCACGACCCTGTTCTGGTCGACGGCCACCGCAACGAGCTGATCGACATCGACCACGTCGGCTCGCGTCAGAGCGTCGGCGGCCTGCAGGCGCGAGAGCTCGATGATCTCCTGCGTGATGTGGCCGAGCCGCTCCGCCTCCTTGGTGAGGCGCTTGGCGAAGCGCTTGACCTGGTCGGGTTCGTCCGAGGCGCTCACGAGGGCTTCAGCGAGGAGTCCGATCGCCCCGATCGGCGTCTTCAACTCGTGGCTGATGTTGGCGACGAAGTCCCGGCGCACCTCGTCGAGACGGTACGACTCCGTGCGGTCCTCGGCGAGGAGAAGGATGTAGCGGGTACCGAGACGAGCCACCCGCACGAACAGGTAGATCGCGGCATCCCCGAACGGTCCACGCGAGAGGTGGAGCTCATCGGTGAGGGGTTCGCCCGTCTTGCGCACCTTGTCGACGAGAGCGACGAGCTCCGGATGCACGAGCGCATGGTTCCACACGAGGCCGAACGCCATGGCACCCGGCGATGCCTTCACCACGTTGTTCGACGGGTCGATCACGACGCCGGCAGACTCGAGCGCCTCGATGACCTGATCGACGCCATCCGGCACCGTCGCAGTGGCGACCTGGATGGCTCTGTGGCCCCGTCTGGCGGAGACGAGGATGATGCCGAAGACTCCGGCGCCCAGAAGCACGCCGAATGCCAGAGCGGCTGGCACCAGCCACGCGGAGTCCATAGCGACTAGATTAGTTACATCCAGCAGTGCTGCGAGGGGTGTTTGTTCACCTGACGGAGCACTTTGGGAGATGTTCAGGCCATAGGCACCAACCGTTAACCTGAGGCGGGCAGGGTTGGCCTGAACCGTGCGGGCTTCGTCGTGTCCGTCGCGAAGGGACTAACGTGCGCGAAGTATTCCAGCAGGAACTGCGAGAGGTGCAGGACCGGCTTGTCGAGATCTCGACCCTGGTAGCGACCTCCATCGAGAACGCCACCCGGGCCTTCAACGAGTCGAACGTCTCACTCGCTGAAGCGGTCATCGCTGACGACGACCAGATCGACGCAGCAGCAGCCGAGCTCGATGAGCTCGCCATCAACATCCTCGCCCGCCAGCAGCCGGTGGCCCGTGACCTTCGCATCGTCGTCTCGGCACTGCGCATCAGCGCGTCGCTCGAGCGCATGGGCGACATGTCGGAGCACATCGCACAGCTCGCGCGCTACCGCTTCCCCGACAAGGTCGTGCCGAAGACACTTCGCCCGACCTTTGCCGAGATGGGCTCGCTCGACGTTCAGATCGCGAAGAAGCTCGTCGAGCTTCTGAAGACCGAAGACCTGAAGATCGCCGAAGACATCCGCAACGAGGATGACAAGATCGACGCTCTCCACCTCTCCGTCTTCGACAAGGTGCTCGGTGAGACCTGGAAGGGTGCCGCCGTCGACACCGTGGATGCCACGCTGGCATCGCGGTACCACGAGCGCTTCGCCGACCACGCCGTCTCCATCGCCAAGAAGGTGCAGTACCTGGCGACCGGCGACTGGATCCCCGCGGACTAGTTTCCAGCCACGCGGTACCGTAGGGCCGTGGCATCCGAACTCGAACTCGACGCTCTTCAGCGTGTTGCGGAACAGCGTCTCTTCGAGATCTATGGGCTGAGCTACACGGAGCGGTACGTCGATGCCGTCGGCACGAGCATCCGTGTGGTCGAGATTGCTGGTGACCCTTCCAAGACGCCGGTTCTTCTCCTCCACGGCATCGCCGCCGTGACCGCCGCAGCTGTGCCGCTCATCCCCGCTTTCGATGGTGCGCCGGTGATCGCGATCGACTGGCCCGGGCACGGGCTGTCCGGTTCGTTCCCCTTCACCCGGCACACCGATCTCCGCGCGTTCGCGGTCGAGATCATCGACACCGTGATGGCGGATGTCACGGAGCCCTTCGACATCGTCGCCCACTCGCTCGGCGGGCAGTTCGCGCTCTACTACTGCCTCACGCGCCAGGAGCGGGTGCAGCGGCTCGTTCTGCTCGGAGCGCCTGGTGCTGCCTTCGCCGAGCTCAAGCCCCCGGCGAGCATGCGGCTGCTTGCCTTCCCGGGCTTCGGTGCCGGCATCCTCTCTCGGGTCGTTCCGCTTGATCAGTACCGTGCGAACAGTGGAATCACCCTGGGGAAGGGAACTGTGGACGCGTGGCCCGTCGAACTCGTGGAGGTGGGCTGGTACGCGTCGCAACGCAAGGCCTTCGCCGAGACGCTTCCGGGGCTGTTCAGCTCCATCGCGTCGGTGTTCGGGGTTCGCAAGTCGGCTGTCATCAGCCACGCGGAGCTTGCGACGATCACCATCCCGGTGCTGCTCGTCTGGGGGACCGAGGACGTGTTCATGTCTCCGGAGACCGGTCGTCCGTCGTGGTCGCGGATGCCGCGTGCCCGGCTGGTCGAGCTGCGCGACGCCAACCACGCCCCCTGGCTGAACAAGCCCGAGAAGGCTGCTGCTGCGGTGCGGGCGTTTCTGGGCTAGTCGCCGAGCAGCCGCAGGAAGCGGCTGAGCTCCGCCACACCCTCGGGCTTCAGCGGGAGGTAGCGCGTGAGGCCCGGCGAATACAGCAGGTATGCCGCCCACTGCGCACGCGAGATGGCCACGTTCAGCCGATTGCGGTTCACGATGAAGTCGATACCGCGGGGAACGTCATCCGCACTCGACGCCGCAAGGCTCACGATCGAGATGACCGCCTCCTGCCCCTGGAACTTGTCGACCGTTCCCACCCGCACGTCGGGGTAGAGCGCGTCGTCGAGGGCAGCGCGAATCGTGTCGACCTGTGCGTTGTAGGGCGTGACGACGATGATGTCGGGCTGGGCGAGTGGGCGCGGCGCGGCACGCCCGTCGGTCCAGTCACGGCCGAGATGCTCGGCGACGAGCAGCACCACCCGCGCCGCTTCCTCTGCCGACTGTGTTGCGTTGCCCTCGTGCTCGACCGGCACCGGATGCAGGCCAGGCTCGATATCGGCGAGGTGGCGACTGGCAGCGACGGGATGGCTGCGTAGTTGCCCGTTGTAGGCGAGCTGCGAGATGGGGCGGGCCACCGCGGCATCCATTCGCCTGCTCTGTTCGAGGAAGAAGCCGAACTCCTGGGGCAGCACGGCGTGATCCCCGGCGATGAAGCCGAGAGCGGACTGACCGACGGGCGCCGGGTGCGTTCCCTGGCTCACCTGCGGCAGTTGCTGGGGATCGCCCAGCAGAAGGAGACGCTGTGCGACAACACTCACCGCGATGGTTGCCGCGAGCGAGAACTGCCCCGCCTCGTCGATAACGAGCAGGTCGAGTTGTTCGCGACGGAAACGCTTGGGATTCGTGAAGTCCCACGAGCTGCCGCCGATCACATAGCCCTGCCGCGCACCCGCGAACGCGAGCTGCTGGTCTTTGCCGATCGTCGTGAAGAACTCGTCGGAGTAGTCGCCGCCCTCCCCCGGTACCTTGCCCACGAGGTACGGGTCGAGGCCGATCTCGGGCGAGACGAGCTTGCGCAGCACGTTCTCGACGACCTTGTGCGACTGCGCGACGACGCCGATGCGCCACTGGTGCTTCTCGACGAGTTCTTTGATCACGGATGCCGCGAGGTGGGTCTTACCCGTACCGGGCGGGCCCTGCACAGCGAGGTAGCTGGCCTCCATGATGCTCTCGGCGACGGTCGCGCCGGCAACGGTGCTCCCACTGCGGATCGCGGGCTGGCGCCACAGGATGTCGGCGACCGCCGAGCCATCCGTGCCGTTCACCGACAGGCGCGACGCCACTTCCTCGATGGCCGACTTGAGGTTGCTCGTGCGCGGTGGCGGCCCCGGGGCGATGGCGATGGGCAGGTCGGTCCAGGTGCTCTGCGCCGACGGGCAGCGCTCAACGAGTGTGACGGTGCCGTCGTCCTCGGTGACGATGTCACTCGCGCCCACGGTGAGTCGGTAGCCGTCGGGAGTTCTGGGGTCCGAGTACGGAGTGGGGGTGTCGTAGATCGTGAACGCCTCGCGGCCGGAGCCACGACTTCCCGGAGACCACGATCCTGTGAGCGAGAGGGTGCGCTTCGGGCTCGTGCTGCGCGAGCTCTCCAGTTGCCAGTCGCTCACCACCTCAGCGCGTTCGACGATGAAGACGTCGCGATCGTCCTCCCACTCGTCCACCGGGTACTCGAGGCGCGCGTAGTGTGCCCACCAGAAGCTCTTCTCCTCGCGGCGGTAGTAGTCGACCGCAGCGGAGACCAGGTCGTACGCCGCCGCTGCCGTGAGATCACCCTCGTGCCTCGCGGAGGTGGCCCGCTCAGCCAGCGAATCGGCGAGCGGGCTCGGCTCGAAAGGGGCGCGGTCGAGCACCTCGCTGGCCTGGCCGGGTAGCACTCCGCGTTGCTCGCCGAGACCGAGCAGCCACTCGTGCAACCTCAGGGTGGAGACGCAGTCGTAGCGGTTGTAGTCGGCGATGTCGTCGAAGATCTGGGTCGCGGCATCCGTGTGCCCGGCGAGGAGCTCCTCCTGGGCTGAGTTGTACTGCACTATCGAGTCGGCAGCAGTCGTGACACCATCGTCGGCTCGCAGCTCGTCGCCCATGTAGAGCGGCTCGAGCTTCTTGATCGAGTACGACCTTCCGCCAACCCGCACCGTCTTCTTGACGACGGGGTAGAGGTCGACGAGCACGCCCTCACGCAGCAGGTCGTCGACGATGTGCTCGCCGATGCCGTGGCGGGCGGCGAGGCTCAGCAGGTGGGTGCGCTCGTACGACGCGTAGTGGTAGACGTGCATGCCCGGGTACTGGGCTCGCCGAGCAACGAGCTTTTCGAGGAAGGCCTGCAGTGCTGCCTTCTCCTCCGCGAGGTCGTGTGCCCAGAGCGCAGTGAAGTTCTCGTCGCGATCGACCCAGCCGAAGAGGTAGTCGATGCCCCAGATCGTCTCGCCGTCGCGGCGTTCGCTCCAGAGCGGATCGCCCTCGAAGTCGAAGAAAATGTCGCCGGGGTTCGGCTCGGGAAGGTCGGCGATCGGCCGCGTATCGAACACGGCGAACGGGGGCGGCGCGCCCTCGGTCGCCCCCAACTGCAGCTCCGCCTGCGTGCGTAGAGCTTCGAATGTGCGTTGCGGGATGCCCGACTCGTTGTCGTGCGCGGCGGCCAGTTGCTCGATCGTCTCGATGCCCACTGCGCGCAGTTTCGCGCGCTGCGTGAGGCGGAGCCCGGCCGTCAGGAGAACGTCCCGGCTCTCCGCCACGAGCGGTGCGCAGATCTCGCAGCGGCCGTCGATCGCGTATCGATCGTCACCCCAGCGCACGTAGTCGGGGTCGGCGATGCGCTCGGTGGCGATCTCGACGAGGCGGGCCCTGCGTGCCGCGTAGACCGGTGCGATGTCGGCGATGTCGTGGGCGGAGTGCTCGTCGGTGCCGAGAATCAGTTCCACCGTGTCATCCACGGGGAGTCCAAGGCGAGCGATCTGCTCGTGGTAGGCGGCGAGCTGGAGCAGTGCAGGCACTTTGACGCTGCGGGCGAGCTTCGTGTCCTGCACGCGGTAACGGCCGTCGGGCTGGCGAACGAGAAAGTCCGCGAAGCCGATGAGCGGTGTCGGTCCATCGTCGAAGAAGGTCGCCTGGAAGACGACGGATGCACCGGCCCGAAGTGCCTCGGCCGTGGCATCCGCTGCCGCCCTAAGCCCTTCGCGGCTGATCGGGGGACGCTGCAGTTCGACGACTCCGGCGCCGAAGCGGTCGCGGTACAGCGCGAGGTGCCGATTCTCATGGACATCGCCGAGGTCGGCTGCGCGCTGCTCGATGGGGTCGCGCTCGACCTTCTCCAACCGGATCTTGCCGAGCTTGGCATCGAGCTGCAGCGCGAAGGCGAACTCGCAGCGGGACGCGAGGCTGAGGTCGCTGGGCGAGGTGACGAGGGCTCCGTCGAGTAGAAACACGTGCCATCCCCCTGCCTGTCGCTGGCCTGGGCCAAGGCTACCCGCGGGCGGCGACAGCCCGGCGCACGAAAAACGTCGCCGATCGAGCGCGCTCTCCTGCGCTCGATCGGCGACGTATCTGCGTCAGCCTGTGCTGACCAGCTGACCCCTCAGCTAGTCCTGCGCAACCAGGCGACGACGCGCGACCACCAGGGCTCCACCGAGCAGCAGTACGAGTGCTGCACCGAGGGCGAGACCCGGGGCTGTTTCAGAGCCGGTCGCTGCAAGCGACGCGGCGGGTGTGACGCCGGGCTCAGTGCCCGGGGTGACGGCGGTCGGGAAGGTGAAGGTCCACTCGGTGGTGGCGCCCTCCGCGATGACGTAGCCGACGATGGCGCGAGCCGTGATCGTCACGGTACCTGCACCGGTGTAGCTGCCCGCGAGGAGGACTTCGCCGTCGTGGACGTACTCGACGCCCTCAGTGCTCGGCACGTGGACGGTGGTGCCGTCGAACGTGACGGGTGCAGGGGTGACCTCGGTCCAGGGGCCAGCCGGAAGACCCGTGAGGTACTCGAAGCCCTCGGTCGCGAAGCTGTTGCCGTCAGCGGCGAGGTCGTACTCCATCACGTAGTACGCGATGCCCGCGGCCTGGCCGGCAGCGAGGATGTCCTGCAGCGGCACGTCGCCCTCACCGAGGTTAACGAAGGTGGGGCTGCCGCCGCCACCGAGGTTCACGGCGTCCTTGATGTGAAGCAGCGAGATGCGGTCGCCGTACTCGCCGATCAGGGCCGCGACGTTCTCGCCGGCGTGGGTTGCCCATCCGACATCGAGCTGGAAGGTGACCCACTCGGGGTTGGTCTCTGCCACGAGGATCTCCCACGCGGACATCATGACGCCCTCGTGCTCGTACATCGTCGTGAACTCGGTCGCGTGGTTGTGGCCGAAGAACTTGCCGACACCTGCTTCGACCGAACGCTCGCCGAGGCGGTTCATCGCCTCAGCGGTCAGGAGAGTGTTGGCGTAGGTGCCGATGCCGGGCGATGCGAATCCGCCCGAGCCGACGAACTCCTGGCCGAGGGTGTCGACGAACTCGAGGGTGTCGTCGAAGGTCGCCTCGTTGGTGTTGTAGTGCGACGAGGGCACATTGATGTCGAGGCTGTCAGTCAGCGCACGGAACTCCGGGGCGGTGTATCCGGTGAACGTGCCGCCGAACGGCTCGATGTTCATGAGGCCGATCTCCGAGAGGCGCTCGAGCACCGGCACGAGGCCGTCGCTGTTGACCCACGGGATGAGCGAGAACATCTGCAGCGACACCTGCTCGGCGGGGATGAGAACGCGGTCGTCCTCTGCTGGAGCGGCGGTGGCGGCCTGCGGCACGACCAGGGCTGCGGCGGTTGCCACGACCAGGGTCGTCATGAGTCGTGTACGTGACACTGTCTGCACTTCCTTCGTCATTGAACGTTGTGGCCGGAGGATCGATGCATATGCACCGTTTACCCCCCGAACGGAGGTCAAGAAAGACCTCTTATGTTTGAGAATAGGCAGACATTCAGCGCACTGTCAACAAAAGTTGGTAGGAACGAAGAGATATTCGTCTGCATGGATACGCCCATAATCAGTCAACCGGTTACCCGAATCTGTGTGCTGATCAGGGGTTCTTGTGGGGCGCCAGCGCGTGGGATCGCGCGCAGGCAGTCCGTAATTTCTTGTGATGCGCGACACAGCCGTGGGGCCGACGGAGAACCGCCGACCCCACGTGTGCACTACGCGCAGGGAGTGAGTGCGAAGACGCTCTCACTCAGCGACGGAGTCCCACCGAGGAGGATCACCTCGCTGACCCCGAGCGCCTGGAGGTCATCCAGAACGCCCTGGGGCACGCAGTCACCGAGCACAGTCCACAGTGGAGCGCTGGACGCTCCGGCCCACGCCGACCCTGCGAGCGCATCGGGGAAGTTCAGCCCCGTCGCAAGGAACGCGCGATCTGCGGAATCGAATGCGTCAGTGTTGATCGCCCGCGCTGTCTCGTACCGGTTCGCACCGGCGAGGCGGACGGCCGTCGTGATGTTGTCGACGTCCTCGAAGATGCCCTCGGAGACCGAGTTGGTGTCGCCGAGCACTCTCGCGTCGGTGGCGCCAAGGTCTGCGAGGAGCGTCTGGGTTGCGGCATCCAGGTCGAATGCCCCACCGCTGACGAGGATGACCGGCGCATCGTGTGCACCCGCCGCACCGCCCGCAGCCAGCGCATCCGGGAACTTCGTTCCCGTGGCGATGTAGACCATGGATGCTCCGGACTCGCCGAACGCGTAGTCGGCGACGAGACGGGATGTCTCGTACCGGTCGCTTCCGGCAAGGCGCACCACTTCGTCGGCCAGGCCCTCGAGCTGTGCGTAGACCGTGTCATCCACCGACGGCGTGCCGCCGACGACCACGATGCGCGCCGGGTTCAGCCGCTCCAGTTCTGCTGCGACGCCGCCCGGGATCGCTCCCGGTGTGACCAGGAGCAGTGGTCCACCCTCGAACGCTGCAGCGGGGCCCGCTGACAGCGCGTCGGGGTAGTCAGAACCGTTGGCGATGTAGACCACCGGTGCCGACTCCGGGTACGACTGCTGCGAGATCTTCACCGCAGTGTCGAACCTGTTCTCGCCAGCGATGCGGCCCTTCGAGATGTCGGTCGCCTCGAGGTCGATCGTGAACGAGGCTGTGCCCGCTTCGGAGACGTTGCCCCCGGAGTCGGTCGCCCGGTACAACACCTCGTAGTCGCCGCTCGTCGAGAGCGTCACGCCGTACTGCTGGTTGGGGCTCAGGTTGAGCCACGTCACTCCCCCGTCGACCGAGTACTGCACGGTCTGGATGGCGCCGTTATCCACGGCCTGTACGGAGAACCGCACCGGCTCGTTGTACACGCCGCCGACGGCATCGGGGGTCGCCGGTGCCAGGGTGTGTGTGACAGTCGGAGCCGTGACATCCGCGACGCCGTCGCCCACCATGGTGATCGAGTCGAGGTCGAGATCGGTGTCCGACGTCAGGAACAGTGCGCCCGTTCCCTCCGGCGGGGTGAACTCGATCGAGACGTCCTGCCAACTATCCCCAGCAATCGTCGCAGAGGCGAATGGTTCCGCGTCCGCTGCGCCCCATCGCAGGTCCACCGTTCCGGCCCCGCTCGCGCGGACGACTGCACCGGTGATACCCGAGAAGTTCACCGGGTCGAAGGTGACGAAGTCGCCGGCGCCGAGGCCCTCGACGGCGGAGCCACCGGATGCCGCGGCATCCTCGACCACAGTGACGCCCTCACGCTGGATCGCGTGCTCGGCCTGCTGCAGCTTCGGGTTCAGGCGAATGGATGCCTCACCCAGCGCCGGTGCGAGACCGTTCGCTCCGTTGTCGGAGTAGGTGACCACGACAGCGCCGTACAGCAGCGCTCCGGGACCGTGCTCCGGGGAGTTGGGGTCGGTGCGCCAGGCGCCCGTGCATCCCGTGCCCGCAACCTCGGGGTGGGCGTGCTCGTCGTGGCCGAGGCCGTACGTCCAGGCGACGCGACTGCAGGTGGTTGCCGTGCCGTCTTCTGCGTCATTTGTCGACACCCGGTATGGCGCTGCCTGGCCCCAGTCGAGGAACCCGCCGTTGCCCGGGTACTCCACCGTGACGGTGGGTGCCTGGTTGCCGACCGAGATGTCCCTGCTCGTGAGGCTGAACTTGCCGCTCGCGTCGGTCACGCGCAGCCGGGCCGGGTAGGTGCCGAGCTCGGTGTACGTGTACGTCGCGGTGACACCTGTCGCATCGAAAGTGCCGTTGCCGTCGAAGTCCCACTCGTAGGTGATCGTGTCACCCTCGGGGTCGGACGACGTCGAGGCGTCGAAGGTCACCTCGAGCGGTGCGGCCGAGGATGACACGGGCGTCGCCGTGAAGCGCGCCTGGGGCGACTTGTTGCCCTCCGCGTAGGAGATCCGGTACAGCCCGCGGTCGGGGTTGGCACGGAAGAACCCGTCACCGTACTCGAGCACGTACATCGAGCCATCCGGAGCGAACTCCATGTCCATGGGGTTGTCGTGGATCGGCTGTGATGCGGTGCTGAGGAAGGCGTTCGGCAGGAAGTCCTCGATGTGGGTCACATCGAAGGTGTCCCAGTCGACCGTGAGCGCTGCGATGTAGTCCTGTGAGAACTCGCCCATGAACGACTTGCCGTCCCAGTACTCGGGAAGTTTCGATGTCGAGGTGTTCGTCTCGTCGTAGTGGTACACGGGGCCGCCCATCGGGCCCTGGCCGTTGCCCGAGCCGAAGTTCACGAGCTCATCCCAGGGCTGGTCGCCCGGGGAGTCGCCGTAGTACAGCGTCGCGGGGCGTGCCGGGGGAAGCTCGGTGAGTCCGGTGTTCCACGCGGACTCGTTGACGAGGTTCTCCGGGTCGAAGAAGGCGCCTGGCGTTCCCGTCTCGAAGTCCCAGTCGTTGTAGGCGAAGTTGTCGCCCGTCACGAAGGGCCACCCCGAGTTGTGCGGGTCATCCAGAGATACGGCGTTCCACTCGACGAAACCCATCGGTCCACGGCCGGCGGTCTCGGCTACTGCCTTGCTCGCGTCGGGACCGTAGTCCGCCCAGGTGAGTGAGTTGGTGCCGGGGTCCACCTCGAGTCGGAACGGGTTGCGTACGCCCATGACGAAGATCTCGGGGCGGGTCAGCTCGGTTCCGGGCTCGAAGAGGTTGCCTTCGGGGATCGTGTACGTGCCATCCTCTTCGACATGGATGCGCAGGATCTTGCCGCGCAGGTCGTTGGTGTTGCCCGCTCCCCGACGCGAATCGAAGCCCGGGTTCATGCCCGGTGCGTCGTTGTTGGGGGCGAAGCCGTTGGCACCCGGTGTGCTCGCTGGGGTGTTGTCCCCCGTGCTCAGGTACAGGTTGCCGTCTGCGTCGAAGTCGATGTCGGCACCGACGTGGCAGCACTGGCCGCGTTGGACCTCGATGTCGAGGATGACCTGCTCACTCGCCATGTCGAAGGTGTCGCCATCCCACGTGAAGCGGGCGAGGCGATTCACGCCAACCCACTGGTCCCAGTAGTCGGCAGATTCGCCCGCGGGAAGCGAGTTGGGTGCTGCGCCCGTCGGGGTGTCTGGTGTTCCGTCACCGTCGGCGTCGAGGGGCGCGTAGACCAGGTACACCCAGTTGTTCTCCTCGAAGTCGGGGTCGAGCGCTACCGTCTGCAGGCCGTCCTCCGAGTTCGCGTAGACGGGGAGTGTCGCGACGATGTCGGTGACGCCCGTCGTCGTGTCGGTCACACGCAGGTCGCCGTTGCGGGCCGTGTGCATGATGCGGCCATCGGGAAGGATCGCAAGGTCGATCGGCTCACCGAGGTCTTTCGTGATGAGCGTCTTCTCGTAGTTGTCCCAGTTGAGAGCGGCTTCGGCTCCGGGTTCTGCGTCGTGGTCGACGCCGTCGTGGGCGTTCGCCGGTAGTGCGCTGAGCAGCCCTGCTGACAGGGCCACCGCTGCCACGCCGGCTGCCGCGATGAGGGGCCTCCTGCTGTGGCCGCGCCTGGTCGTATGATTCATCGTGATATCGCTCCTAGGTGATGTCGTACCGGTCTCGTAATCGGTGGCCGGGTTCGTCATGTCGCTGCAACGACGTACCGCGAGCCCGGCTTTTCTTCTCTCGTGTAGCGCTGTGGTGGAGCTCTCCCTCTCCGCTCGCCGTCGAGCAGATCACGTCAACATCGTTGTCTCGCGTATCGGGTGCGACTTTTCTGTCTGCCCCCGAATGAGGGTCATAGCCCTCGTGGCCAACGTAGTGTGCGTTTTGGTGTGCGTCAATCAAAAGCTGTTGATGCGGAGACAAAAGACACTCACATAGCGCGCGGCGTGCGTGGTGTCTAGCCCTTCACGGATGCCCTCCCCTGGCGTTTACATGGGTGCATGTCCGACACGATCTCGTCAGCAGACCCCGACCCCATCCGCCGCTCCGTGCCGTCGGCCGGCGGCGAGTTGCCCACGAGTCCGGACCCCGAGACTGTCGGCGGCGGACCGGTGTCGACACCGCCGCCGACTCCTACTCCCCCGGACGGTGCCCCTGAGGATCCGACCCCTCCCGATGCGCCCGTTGGGGAAGCCGCAGGCGTGGCCGATGAGACGCTCCCCAATGGTGTGTTGCCCGAGGTGGACGGTGGACTGATCGAGACGGACGTCGCCATGGGTGGCGAGGACACCGTCGAGGCGAACGATCTGCTGGACTCGGGCGAAGTGGACCGCGGGGACTGACTGTGACGCGTCGGGCGGGCGTACTGTCGACGGTATGACTGCGTACGTTTCGGCGTTCGAACTCTTCTCGGTGGGTGTCGGGCCCTCGAGCTCGCACACTGTTGGGCCGATGCGTGCGGCGCTCGACTTCGCCAAGCGGGCTGTGGATGCTCGGCCAGCGCGCATCACGTGTTACCTCTACGGCTCTCTCGGCGCGACCGGGCTCGGGCACGGAACCCCAGACGCGATCATTGCTGGACTTCAGGGGCATGCGCCCGAGACGGTGGATCCAGCCGACGTTCGCGGCGCATGGTCTGACTGGATGGATGAGTCGCCCCTGCTGCTTGCGGGGTCGTGGCCGGTGACTTTCTCGCGGGGCGATGTTCGGTTGCAGCCCCGTGTTCGGTTGCCCGGGCATCCGAACGCTCTCATGCTCACTGCCCTCGATGTGCGTGGCGAGGTGCTCGTGCAGGAGACCTACTTCTCGATCGGTGGCGGGTTCATACGTCGTGATGGGGAGCCGCGGCAGGGTGCCGTCGACTACCCGATGTCGTACGGAACCGCCGTGAGCCTGCTCGCCCTGTGCTCTCTCGAGGGTCTGACCATTGCTGATGTGGCGCGGCGAAACGAGGAGTCGCGGCGTTCTCCCGAAGACGTGGATGCAGGTCTCGATGCAATCTGGCGGGCGATGGATGACTGCATCGAGGCGGGCCTTCACGCGTCGGGAACCCTGCCGGGCGCTCTCGGTGTGCGTCGTCGCGCTGGCGCGATTCGCGAGCAGCTCGAGTCGGAGGTGCACCCGGTACTGCCGGGAGAGTGGCTCGCGACTTTCGCTCTCGCGGTGAATGAGGAGAACGCGTCGGGTGGTCGTGTGGTGACTGCTCCGACGAATGGGGCAGCCGGAATTCTGCCGGCGGTGGCTCGATACTGGGCGTCGTTCGTGTGCCCCGAGGATGACCCGACCCCGAGTATGCGCGTCTTTCTTCTGACGGCGACGGCCCTGGGTTCGCTGTTCAAGGCGAATGCGTCGATCTCGGGCGCTGAGGGTGGTTGTCAGGCGGAGGTCGGTTCGGCGTGTGCGATGGCAGCCGGTGGCCTGACTGCGGTGATGGGCGGGACTCCCGAGCAGGTGGAGAATGCTGCGGAGATCGCGATCGAGCACCACCTCGGCCTCACCTGCGACCCGGTCGGCGGGTTGGTGCAGATCCCGTGCATTGAGCGCAATGCGATTGCGGCGTCGACTGCCGTGACGGGGGCACGGCTGGCGTTGCGTGGGGATGGTTCGCACTATGTTTCGCTCGACACCGTTGTGGAGACGATGCGTCAGACGGGCGCTGACATGTCGACTAAGTACAAGGAGACGAGCGAGGGTGGGCTCGCGGTGAACGTGGTGGAGTGCTGAGCGTCTAGATCAGACTCCGCGACGTCAGGCGTTGCGGAGACCGGTTCCCCGGATGGTCGGGCGGAGGCACCAGCCAGTACTCACTCCCGCGTCGCTCGATCGTCCAATGGTTGGCGTGAATCTCGACGTGATGGAAGCGGCACAGGGGTATGCCCTTCTCGAGGGTCGTGTTGTGGCCGTTCCAGGGCTCGGTGTGGTGGATCTCGGTCATGCTCGGCGGCCGTTCGCAGCCGGGGATGGGGCATCCGTTCCACTGGGCGGCGAGCGCCACGCGTTGCCGCGGGGAGTGGAGCCGATGGGTGTTGCCGACGTCGATGGCCTTCGCTCCGGCGAAGAGCACCGGAACTATGCCCGAAACGCAGACGTGGCGAGCTGCAGTCTCAGCGCTCACGAGTGCCGCCTGGCCTTCGAAGTAGCTGGCACCCACTCCGGTCTCGAGAGCTTCGAGCGGCACGTGCACACGGACTGCGGGCGAGCGGGTTCCGAAGAGCGAGGCCGGGTCGATCTCGGTGCCGGATGCCCGCACTGCAAGCTCGACGATGTCGACGAGAGTGTCGACGGCGAGCTGGGGCGTCGTGCGGGTGTCCGCGACGAGCTCGTCAGCGCGCGCCTGAGCTTCGGGGTCGACGAATCGTGGTCCGCCGCGTCGCGGGGAGAGCACCGTGTCGATGGCGCCGGTGATGACGGCCGCGGACTCCGGGTCGAGGAGCGCGTTGAGCCGAGTCATCCCGTCCGGCTGCTGGTGCCAGGTGAGACTCCGACGTGAGCGTCGGTGCGCTTCGAGGTCGGCAATGTTCGCGGCTGCAAGTTGTTCGCGGAGGATGCGGGCCGACTTGCCGACCGACTCGGGGGTCGCGGTGGCCGCGAGATCCACGAGGCGGTCTGCTGCATCGAGGAGGTCGTCGGCAGCGACATCCGCGTCGGGTGTGCCGAGCCCGCTGGCGATCGCTGCTGCTGAGGCAACGGAGAGGGAGCCGTCGGCGACGCCACTCTGCACAGGTGAGAGCCAGGGCGAGTCATCCCCCACCGACGTCGCAACCGTCGCGAGCGCTTTGGCTTCTGCGAAGCTGACACCCGTGAGCACCTGGATCGCCTTCTCAGGGGTGGGTGCCCTCAGTCGAGCCGAAAGGCCCGCATGTCCGAGCGACCGGTCGGAGCGTCGGACGATCTCGGATGTGATCGCGAGAGTGACGGCATCCACCTGTCGGCGCGCGGCGGTAGCCTGCCGCTCAAGCTCGAGGAGCCTGTCATCCGTGACGTGCGCGATGCCCTCGACCGGCGGCAGCGTCACGACGGACGGTGCGGAGGTCGAGGTGGTTGACATACCACGAGCTTACCGAATATTAGAACTGGTGTTCTAGAACCTCAGCATCTGTGGATAAGTCGTTCAGGGCGTGATCGTGGTTATTGTCTGGGTCATCGTGTTCCATTCCGCAGCACCCACCCCCGGGTAGGCGAGCGAGAACGAGCATCCGCCCGCCCCGTCCGGAGTGTAGGTAAAGATCGAGCCCGCAGGAGGGAGCACCACTCCGGCCGGGGTGACGATCGAGCCGTCGGATGCGGGCGCCAGGAGCTCCGGGCATCCGGTGCCCGACTGCCCCATGAGGTACGCGAGCGTTCCGGCGGTCTGGGCGAGGTCCATCAGAGTCGGCGTCGAAGGAGCCACCGGCTGCGCTGGCGCTGCGGGCGGGAACTGCGGCACGACAATATTCATCGAACGCAGCTGTGCGAGACCCAGAATCGCTCCAGAGGCAATGACGAGAGTGAGGGCACACCACGCGACCGTGCGACTGCGCTGGGGCAAGCCCGTGATGACAGCCCCCGAGACACCCGCCACGATGGCGCCCCCGAAGAACCCCCACAACACGATGCCGGGAGACTGCCCATCGGCGAATCGCAATGTCTGCAGGAATGCGCCTACCGCGAGCAACAACGCCAGCAAACCGATTCCGCGTGCGGGATGCACATGATTCCTCACCGGCGCCTGCCGCCGGGGTGGCATCGTCGCCGGCGAAGCCGGCGCGTAGGTAGGCGCTGGCGGCGCCGGCGTCCAGTCGCGCGGCCCCGGTGCGGGTCGAAGATCGATGGAAGCCCCCAAGTTCACGTCCAGCCAACCCGACTGCACTCCCCCTTCGGAAGTCCCCCATGCGAGTGACGTTCATTATGTAATGAGCCCCACTCGTTACCGTTTCGTTGCTCGCGCGGCGGGGAGGCTTCGCTAAGCTCGCAAGTCCGTGCCATCCGGCACATCCCGTTTCATGGAGGTCAACGTGTTCGATATCGAGCGCCAAAGCGAGCAGGTGCGTGTGATCAACGCGCTGTACTCGCGCACCCTCCAGCAGCCCATCTAGGGGCAACGGACATCCTGTCCCGCGCCTCCGATGGCCCGGGACTCCTTCTTTCGACTGTGCACGGTCGGGATTCGTCTCGGCTACGGGCAACACCAACACAGAATCGAAAGGACCATGGAGAAGATCAACGACCGGCTGATCAGCTGGGCGAGCATCCTGGGCGACAACGCCCTCGAGCAGGCTCGCACCACCTCGACCATGCCGTTCATCTACCCGCACGTCGCTCTCATGCCGGACGCCCACCTGGGCCTCGGTGCGACGGTCGGGTCGGTGATCCCCACCCTGCGTTCCGTCATGCCGGCGGCCGTGGGGGTGGACATCGGATGCGGCATGATCGCGGTCAAGACACAGTTCACGCGCGACGAGCTCCCGGAGGACCGCAAGGCCGTCCGTGAGCAGATCGAGCGTGCCATCCCCCTCTCCGCAGGGGCGCGCAACCGCAAGGTCGTGGCGACTGCTGAGCCGCGCATCCAGGAGCTCACCGAGCTCGCCGAGAAGTCGGGTTTCGACCCGGTACGGTACGTCGGCAACTGGGAGCTGCAGCTGGGCACGCTCGGCTCGGGCAACCACTTCATCGAGGTGTCGGTGGACGAGACAGATGCCGTCTGGCTCTTCCTGCACTCCGGCTCCCGTGGCGTCGGCAACAGGATCGCGCAGACGCACATCAAGATCGCGAAGGCCCAGATGGAGAAGTGGTGGATCACTCTGCCCGACCCGGATCTCGCCTACCTCGTGGAGGGTACTCCCGAGTTCTCGCGGTACATCGCGGAGCTCAGGTGGGCACAGCACTTCGCTCTGCTCAACCGTGAGGAGATGATGGACCGCGTCGTGCGCCAGGTGAGCGAGTGGGTGGGCGAGCCTGTGATCGAACGGGAGCGCATCAACTGCCACCACAACTTCACACAGAAGGAGGAGCACTTCGGCAAGAGCGTGTGGCTTTCCCGCAAGGGAGCCATCTCCGCTCGCGAGGGAGAGCTCGGCCTGATCCCCGGATCAATGGGCACCGCGTCCTACGTCGTGGAGGGCCTCGGAAACCCCGTGGCCCTGCACTCGTCACCGCACGGTGCCGGGCGTGAGTACTCGAGGTCCGCGGCACGTAAGGCCTTCACCGGCGCTGACCTTCGGGCAGCAATGGAGGGCATCGAGTACCGCGACACCGACGCCTTCATCGACGAGATCCCGGCGGCCTACAAGGACATCGACCAGGTGATGGCGGATGCCGCGACCCTCGTCCGTGTCAGGCACACGCTGAGGCAGCTCGTCAACGTGAAGGGGGACTGATTGGCGGGTGCCCGTCTCGAGAAGTCGAGGCGGGCACCCGGTCAGTCGGCGAGCCAGATCGCGACCATGCCGAGACAAAGAGAAGACCTCGTCACAGACGGACCGCGAAGTCACCCTGGAACGGCGCTGACCTCCGCGTGCACCCGCTTTACGTAAGACTGCTATTCGTCGGCGTCCTCAACCGCAAACTCGTCGAGGTCTTCATCGTCTTCCCCGAGAAGGGGGCGAGTCTCCTGTTCACTTGGCATTGGAAAGAGGGCCGGGTCGATGAGACTCGATCCGAGCACCTCCGCGAGTGCGGCGCTAGCTTCTGGCTCGATCACTAGGCTCGCTTCGATCATGTGAATCAGTTCGAGGAGCTGGCTACCGTCTAGATCCGGCCAAGTGCCTGGCCGGATTGAATCCAACGGCGAGCCGCCCGTCTTCCCCGCACGTTTCTTTAGACGGTACCCAAGCCACGAATCCACGATCCGAAGCCCGGAAACCTCGAAAGCCCATACCTCCCGTGCCACGGCTGTGAAGACACCATCCCCTACCCGGAGGGTCTCAGTTTCGGCGTCATACTCGAAGGAAGTCGGATACGCATTAGCGGGGATTGGGGTGGAGTAAGTGGCTCTACGCAACGTGTCCGGAAGGGCGGCATCCACTTCGCGTGTGCCGAATGTGTGCAGCCGTATAAGCGACTTACCGATATTCCTCACTTTCACAAATAGCTCGCCATCCCGAGTTATTGGGATCCGGGCGCCGGGGATGGTCAACTCCTCCCAAAATTCGCGGACGAACTGCGAGGTAGAGAGGATTGCGTAGGAATAGGCGAACAAGTCGGCGGCTTCAACCTCGATACCGAGAGTTGCGGTTAGAGCCTCGAGAACACCGTTGGTGACGTTCGGTACAGTCGCCGCCGCGTCCTTCCACAGGGGCACGACATGACGTCCGCCGAATGACCCTCGGAAGTGATGCAGGTCAGGAATTTCCGCAGTCACTACGGCGGCGGGGCCATCCCCAAGAATTTCAGTAAGCATGCTTGTTAGATAGACCTGCTTGTCACCGTGTGCAGCCCACAGCGGGGGCCGCATTCGGTCTCCCACGCGTGTATCAGCCACGACCCATTGCCGGTCGAATGAGCGAAATGCGTAGCGCCGGAGTTGGGGCCGGTCGCTGCTTGAGGTCAAACCCGCGATCGCGGGGAGTCGGTTGTTCGAAAATAGGTCGGCATAAGACGCACCGACCTTACGATCCCCCGTCTCCTTCAATTGCAGAGACCGGCGCTCCGCCAGGCGCTTCAGGTTCGTATTCCGGTCTTCGCTTAACTCAGCAGTAGCCAAGGGGGCGATCAGGGCATCCCAGCGCTCATTCAGCACACCCTCAGTCTCACCGACCGGCCAGCTGCGCTTCAGCTGGACTCCACTTGCCTGCCAAGGAAAGAGAGCCGTAATGGCTGGCCACGAGAGGTACTCTGCGTTCTCCATGGGAAGGAACGGGTCCTGCCAACCGTCCAAGCAGGGTCGCCAAATGAGTCGCTCATCCTCGAGCCCGCGCAGATCGTTCAACAGTTCTTTCTTGTCCTTTGCCGACATGTCGGCAAAGGACGCGTATCGCACAACCGCGGGTTCATCAGGCTTAGGAGCTCCGTAGCGCACGCCCGTCGCAATGGCCACGGGCGTCTCGATACTGAACACATTCTCGGTGCGTCGGCCGCCCTTGTTGTCGCCACCCAAATCAATGATCCAAAGCTCATCGAAAACGGACCGCATGTGCTGCCGCATGCCAACAAATCCGGGCCCCCGAAGATATGAAGAAGCAGTAATGAAACTTACGATCCCGCCTTGCGGATAGTCAGTCCCTGCGGGCTCGGCGGGAATGGGAGTGTCTTGCTCAAATACCTTCCACATCGCCCAACGCCAGAAATAGACATAGGCGTTATAGAGGTTCTTAACATCGCCGGCACGGCCGGCCGCCACAGCAGGGGCAATGAAGTCGTTGATTATCCCAATCTCACCGCGGTCTTTGATCCTGCGACCAGTCTCTGGATCACGTACCGTCGCGCCGACGACTGGCTCTCTTCGCATAGTGACCCAGCCGCCCGACCCGGAGCCGTTCTCGGAGTCGGTCTTGCGCCCTCGGAGATAAGGGGGATTACCCATGCAGACAACAACTCGCGTGTCTACCTTCAGTTCGCGAGCTTCTTCGCGCTCCTGGCTAATGTGCTCGTACCCAAAGACGTCAGGAAGCATGAGTTGATCGCTCTGCTCATGAGACGCCAGCGTGTCGGCCAACAGAATATTTAGGAGCTCTTCACCATCGGGAGCCGTAACGTGATGCTCGTCGAGGAACCTCGAAAGCCGCAGGTGCGCGACAGAGTAGGGGCCGATCAGATACTCGATACCGTAGAGATTCTTGACCGCCTGCCGAAGAAGCTCGGGTACAGCCGCCGGAGCATTTGCGGGGGCATTGGCGGCCACCGACTCGAGTATTCCGAGCGGATAGGTCCCCGTGCCTACGGCTGGATCGAGCGTGACAACGCCCTGATCGGCGAATCCGGATGTTCTTCCGAACCGATCAACAAGGAGCGAGCGCACGATGCTTGTCTGAGCGTGGACCACCTCGGCTGGCGTGTAGTACGCCCCGACCTTCTTTCGGAGCCCCGGATCGTAGGCAGCTAGGAACTCCTCGTAGAAGTAAAGCCACGGGTTCTCGCCCTGCCGCTTAGTTATCGCGCTCGGCTTCACTTGTTCCATAACCCGGAGAATCAGGTCAGTCGAGGTTCGCACTTCCGCGTGCGCCGTCGGATTGTTAAGCAACCCGAGCACCTCCCCGAGCAAACCATGTCCGTCGTTAAGGACCTCTTCGGCCTTCTCGACTGTGAGGGGGTCAGCCCCCTCGAATCTAGCGATCAACAGCGCGTAGGTGAAAGTCTGGGCGTACGCGTCCGCCACCACTTCGTTCGTTGCACCAGGGAAGAGGTACTTTCGCCATTCATTGGCAAGGGCGCCTAACGAAGAAGTCGGCGCATCGAGTGCCGCTTTCGCCTCCGTGCGCAGCAGACGACACAGCGGAGCAAGAAGGTCTGCGAGCTGACGCGAGCTGGTCGGAACTATGGGCGCCCAGTTCAGGAAGGATCTAAACAGGAGTTCGAACTTTTCACCGTCCTCCTCGGTCACAGCCTCCGCACCAAGCTCGATGGGATTCCCGCTCAGCCTGACGACGCGACCCGATCGCGTCCCAGTTCTTTGCAGGCTCCATTCCTCCCCGTCGGTGTAAATCAGGTTGGGCAGCTTCTTGAACTTCGCCCACTGGGCCTTGTCTCTTTTCCCACGGAGCCTGGTGGGGTCGCCGCCCTTCCCTGGAGCCTTCAACTCGACATGCCCAGTGAGTAACGTGGCGGACAAATCGGGTCCGACGTTGACCGCGGCATCGACTCTTGATCCGCCGATTTCCTCGCTCGCGTCTGCAGGACGCGGCGCTTCCGTCCGCACGATCACCGCGACCGCGAGGCATTGTCCTATTTCTTTTAAAAGGTTCTCCAGCGGATTCTTGAGTTGATCCTCTGGCCAGACTGACGGCGCTCCAGCCGTATTGAGCTTGACCTTTACATCTGCCGCAAAGACCTTTAGTGCCTGCGTAATCGCCCTGGATGTATCGGATGGCATTGAAACTCCTGTCGGTCGTTACCGATGCTATCGGCGACCCCGGATGCTGCTGTCAATAGCGCGATGGCGGCAGGTAGCTGCTGCGCAAACTGCCGATCTGTCGCTCGCCCGGAAACGGTGCAGGTACCCCCTCAGGGATTTTGCAGCATGGCACGGTTACCCGACTCCGACCTCGCCTGGCAATTCCAGCATTCGCCCACAAGATGGCGAGCGCTCGAGCAACTCCGTCGTCGAGGGGTCTGGATACTCGAAAATAATCTCGGGTCGATGCCGCCGCACTCGCGCACCCGAATAAGAGAATGGTCTATCTCAATGGACCGGGATGGCGAGCCGTGGTGCGCGCGCATATGGCGCTCCACGATCGGGTTGGCGAGAAGACGATTTGCAGGCAGCACTAAGTTCTTTGGCACCATTTGACAGGAACAGCTACGGGTTCGCGAGGAATTCCGGCCGTGGCAACAAAGCGCTCAATACGATCGACGGAGAATCCTAACCACATGACCACTCAAAGCACGTGGCGCTCGGTTTCGCCCGTGCAGACGCTGCTCCCGAACTACATCTCAGTGAATCAAATCCTGATCGACCACGCCCAAAAGTTCATCAAGGAAACGCGTGAGTCCGCCCCAACTCAGGGAGAGAGAGCGCGAAGGCAATGGCACGCCAAGGAAACATCTACGCGATTCCTGAAGGACCCTGGGAACTACAGCACGCACCATGCTGTGCAGCCGTTCATGATGGTTGACACCCAGGACGAGCGAGGGGTCCGTTTCGCCGCCGGCTCCCCCTCCGCTGACCTGCTCGATTCGCATGATTGGTCGGCAGGCGCGAAGCCGATGTTTCGCGCAACCGACAAGGTGACCCTGGCTGCTGCGGTCACCCAATTTCGGGCCAGATTGGACGACCACTTCGAGCGACGATCGACTCTGGACGGCGGCGGAGCATGACCCGCGGGCTCATTACCATCGCTTGCGACGAGTCCGGCGCGGAAGGCGAGAACATCGTGAACTCTCAACACCCCCTGTTCGTGCATGGAAGTACGAGCATCACCATCGACGAAGCCCAGGAACTCCTAGCGATTTTCCGGGCGGTCACTCGTGCTCAGGCTCCCGAGATTAAGTCGCGCACTGCACTGGCCAGAAACAACAGGACCGCCCTGCTGAACTTACTCCGCCATGTCGGCCCGCGAGGAAACATCTATCTGCTCGAGAAACAGTTCTTTATGTCGGCGAAGCTAGTGCACACGTTGATTGTGGAGCCGCTCGCTCAGTTCGGTACGGATGCTGCTAGAGACGGCTTAGGGCGAAAGATGGCGTCGATTCTTCACGAGAATGGGGCCTGGTCGGTAGGGCAAGACCGGTGGCAGCGGTTGCTAGGAACATTCAATGACCTGATCCGATTGCATGCTCGGGAGGGCACGTCTCCCCCCAGCCCTGAATTGTTCTTTCGGGCCCTACGGGATGCCAAAGAAGCATGCCGACAGGTGAGCGTCGCGGAGATCCTCGAACTAATGTGGGACTTCCATGAATACGTTTCCAATTACGGAAGTCTCGACTCCCGCGCTCGTTTCCGAGAGTTCGATCCGATGTTTGGAACGCTCAGTTCCGTGGCCATGACTTGGCGTATTCGGGCCGGCGACGGCCCGATCGAGTTTGTCGTCGATCAGTATGGCTCGCTGGATGAAGAGACAATCGAGAAAGTGATCTTCGCCGCGACTGACCCGCTCGAACTCAACCCGGAGCAGCTTCCTCGAGGCCGACTGCAGTCGATTCGGCTTGTCGATTCCAAGACGGACGCACGAGTTCAGATCGCCGACATCCTTGCAGGATGCGGTCAGGTGATCTCACAGATGGCAGCAGATCACGTGTTTGACGATGACTTACAAAACTCCACTCGCGAAATGCTCGATTGCAACGGAATGTGGGCAGACTCATCCCCGCTCGATGCACTTTGGGAGCGCGACGTGCCAAAGTACTACCAGTCGTGGGTGACGAGTGGTAGCTCGGACTTGGCATAGAGCGCGCCCGGGCCGCAACGCGGTGAAAGCATCAAACAGTACGCGAGACAAGCCTGCCGAGGTCCACGGGGCGCTCAGCGATTTTCGACGCTCTGTCCTGAGCATCTCCTCCCTTACTGGGAGATCGGCGCGAGGTCCGAGCATGAGTCGCGCGCTATCGGCGCGAAGTCCGGCGCTCCACGAGATGCGAAATCACCTCGACGTCACCCGCGGCACGGCCGCCCAGAATCGCGTCGAGCGTAACGTCGCCGACCCTGTCGTGCACCGAGAGACGAACTAGGCTCACCTGGCCCGAGGCCGCCAAGACGTCTTTAATATAGTCATAGAGCGCCCGCTGCTTCCAACGCGGAGCGCCGCCCGCCGTGAACTCCTTCGGCTGCGATGCTCGGCCGAACTGCGCTTCGGTGCTCGTCGTCGTCCAGCGCTTGCCCCAGGAGCCCGCGCGGACGCAGTCATCTTCGTGGTCGGCGGAGAAAGCCGTGTAGTCCGATGACCAAGGGAGCGCGGGCCATCCCTGCGAAAGCGTCGCATGGCGGTAGCGGTTGAAGTGAAGCTCCTCGTCCAGCTCGAGCACGAAACCGCTGAACGAGAGATCCCACTTTCCTGGTGCCAACGTCGGCTGCCTTTGAATCCCGCCGAGCAGCCGGTAGGTGTCCATCACCCGCGATGATCCCGGGCCGCCCGGACCCGGCCAACGAGGCAAGGCCGGGGCACTTGCCACCTGAAAGCCGAGCTCCAGCATCACCTTCAGAAGCTCTGACGCCCTCTTCCCTGTTCGCACCACCAGACAACCGCCTCAGACTCTTGTCGCCAGGAACGCAGACGCCTGCACATCAACCTCCGGGCCGGGCCAGACAGCAGCAATCACTCTCGAGATGTACTTGGACCGTGTCGTGATGTCCTCTTCTGTCCACACCGCCGAGTGTTCTTGAACGATCTCCTTGTTGAGCACCAGAAGACTGAACGCGTCGATGAGCGAGCGTTTGCCCTTGCCTGCTTCACCGCCGTCCTTGAGGCCTGCAGCCTCCGAGTCTGTCCAGGGTCGGTTGGACAGTGATCCGTTCAAGGACTTGGTCACGAGTGTGAGGTTGCCGAGAGTGTTCACGTACTTGTCGCGCCGCGCTGCCTCCTCCGGGCTCACCGGCGGTGTCGTATCCCAATGCGTGCGCCAACCTCGTGGCATGACGTGTTCGATCTCGAGACCTTGAGGTAGATCGAGTGCCTCGTGCATCCTGCTCTGCCCGCGCAGATGCTGCTCGACTGCCCCGAGGACAACCCGAAGGCGCCATTGACGTATGTTTCCGTAGAGCTTCAGGTCGGGAAGCGTTGCAAGGAGCTCCTGGTCGGAAGGCCAGTACCGTGCATCCGCCGTCTGCTCGGAGAGGAATCGCCTGATCGCATTCCCCGCCCCCCTCGAATCGACACCCGAAAGGGACTTCAGAGTCGCGACCATAAAACGGTTTACGTCTTTCGAGGTCTTGCGAAGAAGTGTGCGCCGAATGACCCAACTCTCGATCGCATCAAGGGCAATGCGGAGTTGATCGCGCGGCACGGAGTGGTTCTCAGAGAGGAGCCACAAAAACACGGGCGTCGTGGCCGCCAGCTCCATCGTCTCGATCACGCGTGACCGGAACCGCCCCTCCGGGGTGGATTGGTCAAGCTGGCTCAGGCCCCGGTAGGTGTCAGCGTCTTTTCGGAGTTCGGTCAGCAGCGCTTCCGCGCCCTCGAGGCTCGTGAGCCGCGGTTCGGCGTAGTCGGCAAAGATTCGGAACACCAGCTCGGCCTTGACCTCCTCTTGCAGGCGCATGGTCAGCCAATACTGCAGGAAGATGTCGACTCGCGAACGGCTCTGTCGACCTTGAGAAATCTCCTCGCGCCACCACTCTGTGTCGAAATCAGCCCAGTGAGACCTCGACCACTTGTCGACGTCAGCGCCGACACGCTCACCCCTCCGGAACACCCAGTTCTTGATGAGGTCGGCCTTGAGCAACGGAGTGCCCCGATCGTTGAGCGTCTCGAAGATGAGCTGGGAATCTTCGTGCCCCGATAGGTCAATCGCCACGACGATCAACCGATGTTCAAGCGTCGAGCTCAGCTCTCCTGCGCGGCTCTCTTCGGTGCCAGGGGGCACGACGCCGTCGCCGTCCGGCTCGCCCGTGAGCCATCGTTCCGCCTCATGGCGGAAGAAATCGTGAGCCTCAATGACTCGGTGCTCTCCTGCCCACGGCTCCTCGGGATCCATGGCGTGAGCAAAGGCCTTACGGTCGGCTTGAGATGGCCAGAGCTTGAACCGCTCTACTTGCCCTCTGAATGTGCTCGCCTTGTTGAGGATGAGCTCTTCGAGCTTCTCCGCCTCAGTCTCGTGGCCGCGCTCGGTCATTACTTGATGAGCGGCGTCGAGTAGCAACTGCAGCGTCGTCATTCGCTGCTGGCCATCGATCACGTCGTGCCGCGTGACGTCTCCGGATGCAGCTTTTCTGGACTCGTATACGACCGCACCCAGGAAGTGATTGGGGATCGGCGGCTTCTCTCCAGCAATGAGGTAGCTCTCTGCTACACGCACCACGTCGTCCCACAACGGTGCCCACTGGCTCTCTTCATCCCATACGTACGGGCGCTGGAAGGCAGGTATCTCGTAGTGGCGTCGTCCTTCGAAGAGGTCGCGAGGGCTTCGGGGGTGGGATTCCACAGAGATACCTTTCAGCGGTGAGAGTATGTCGAATCTCACGTTAGTGGTGCCTGGTGACGCCGTAACTACAGCAAGGCTGCGAGCGCGAGTTTGCCCTACCCCCACAACGCGGCCTACCACCAGCCGCGCATAGAGACCACCCTTGCTACATGAGCGATCTTCGTGACCGCGTTCCCGGGCACTCGCTCGTGGAGCGGCTGCTGCAAGAGTTCGACGCGGGTCGCATTCGCGACGAGGGCGGGCGGGTCGTTGTCGACGACGAGGTGCGGAGTTGGTATCGCGGGGTGCATGGCGAGAGGGCCGTGGCATCCGAGCTGTCGAGGCTTGGGCCGCAGTATCTGGTGCTGCACTCGGTTCCGGTGGGCAGTTGGGACACCGACATCGACCATGTCGTGATTGGGCCTCCCGGAGTCTTCACCATCAATGCGAAGTACAGTCCGGGCAAGAAAGTGTGGGCCAAGGGCTACGGCCTGTTGGTGGATGGCCAGCGGACGAGCTATGTGCGCAAAGCGATGAACGAGGCGCAGCGCGCGTCGAATTTGTTATCTCGCGCATCCGGACTGACCGTACCTGTCACAGCCATCATCACGTTCGTCGACCCTGGCCCGATGAACTTCGCAGGGCGAGTGGGCGGCGACGAACACGAACCAACGGTGCGAGTCATGAGGCACCGCGACCTGTACAACTTTCTCGGGGGCGCACCGAACTTCAGCGCAGAGCAGGTGCAACGAATGATGGATGCCGCGACGCGGCCATCCACGTGGCACTCACGACCGAAGGCACCCAACGCGCACTCCATCGCCCGCGAGTTCGAGGCGCTTGAAGCCGCGGTGGGGCCAGCGCTCGCTGCACCGGTGGGCTCCACCGTACGCCGCTCCCCCGCAGCGACACCGCGCCCGATGCAGACCCGTCCGCCGCGTCGGCGTTCGCGCAGATCGCCGCGCTGGTCTGACCTGGTCACGCCCCTGGTGATGCTCGCCGGCGTGTGGATCTACTTCCAGTTTTTCTTCGGCAAGTAGGAGGCAATGGTTCTCGGGAAAACTCGAGCATCGTCGACCAATTGGGCTGCGATAGTGGCCTTGGCGTTCGGCATCATCGCCGCGCTGCTGGGGCTCGCCGGCGTAATCCCCTACGTCGGAAATCTACTGGCAGTTACCGCGTTCGTCCCGGCGTCACTCGCCACCGCGCTCGGTCAGGTCGCGCTCGCCAGAGCAGACGCAACCGGCAGGGGTCGCCGTATCGCGATGGCGGGGTTCGTTCTCGGGTGCACAGGGGTGGCACTTATCTTCGCCACGTTTGCGTTCTGGGCTTTGGGGACACTTCTGTATCACCCGTCCGCTTAGGCGCACTCGGCGGTTTTTGAGACGCCGCCTGCGGCGGCTCCTCAACTAGCGAGATAGGAGTGCCTAGTGCCGCGCCTCAACCGGCAGCACGATCACGTTGCCGTTGTCGTAGGTCTGACGGTGTCCGGGCTGGATGATGATCGTGGCATCCGTGGGCTTGGGGGTGCGGCCTCGGCCGGTGATGGCTCGCACGACGAAGCGGGCCAGGAAGTAGACGGCGGCGGCAGCGATCACGGCCAGGGCGACCCAGAAGGCCACCACGAGAAGCACCACGACTCCGGCCGCGACTAGGAGGGCCCGGATGACGGAGAAGACGCTGACTGATTCGCGCATGCCCCTCACGCTACGCCCGGATTCTGGGAGGCCGCTCGTCGTTTGCCCTGCTTTCAGGGATAGATCGGGGGTTACCCCGATAGTGCGGCGGCAGTGGCATCCCTACGCTCGAAAGCATGACAAACGCAGGTAGTGGAGTGCTCATTCGTCCGAGGCAGGGTCGCGTGCTCGCGGGGGTGTCGCTGGCGATCGCCAACCGTTTCGGGTGGGATGTCACGCTCGTGCGAGTGCTGACCGCGCTTGCGGTGCTCTTCACGGGCGTCGGGTTGATCCTGTACGTCGCCCTGTGGATCGTGGTGCCGTCGGGGGTGTAGCGCGGCTTCGGTTGTTCGAGAGACGCATGCCGCCGACTCTTGACGCTCAGATCTTCGCTTGCCTATGTGCATTCTGCATGGCGTCACATACGTGAGTGCGATAGAGCTGTTTAGGGGCGTCGCGGATTGCGCCCGACCAAGCGCACGATGCCTTTGAACATTCCGCCCGACTTCTTCGTCCCGACGTAGTTGCCGCTGCGGTCGTACTTGTCCCAGAGGCCAGTGCGTGTGTTCACCTTCTGGAAGCGGTTCTTTATTAAGCCGATCCGCTTGCCTTCGCCTGTATTCTTCGCCATACGAACCTCCCTTCGGCCCCAGTATATGGCTGGCAAAACAGCCCCCAGGAGGTATTAGGGGGGCACTCTGGGCGTAGGTTCAGGACGAATTCGCGTGCGTCCCCCGGGTGCCGGTGAGCGAGTGAGGTTTCCGTGGGTGATTCGAGCGATCGATGTGACGCTCTGCAGCTCCCGAATGGTCGAGGGTTTATGCTGCTTGGAGCCGTGTTCCGCGTCTTGGCGCGAAAGCTCACTAAAGTGTCCGTGGAGACCCAGACGGTGGAGACATGATCGCTTACCCAGTCGGTCACGAACCCACGATTTGGGAACCGAATCCCGGAAGAGAATCGCACCGCTTTGTCTTAGGGAACACTTCGCATGTCACACCCAACGATCCCCCTTTGGTCGCGATCTGCATGAACCCTTCCCACGCGCGGGAAGACCGGTCAGATAAGACAATCAACAGACTCATCCAGGCGAGCGAAGAGAACGGCTACTCCGGCTGGATCATGCTCAACCTCTATCCCGAGCGATCGCCTGCACCGAGCAACCTTGCTCCCTTCGACCCCCTATTGTCAGCGGCCAACAAAGACGCAATCGCTCGGACGCTTGTCCAGTACAAAGTGACCGAAGTTCTCGGCGCATGGGGCGATTTAAGGAGCTCCACGCTCCAGCAGGCGAAACTGGACCTCCTTCCCGTTCTGGCCGGACTTGGAGTGCGGGTGTTTACCCTCGACCCGCCCACAGTGGCGGGTAACCCTCGACATCCAAGCCCGCAGGGGGGCTACCTCACCATGCTCGGTCCGAAGGTATTCCTGACGTAATCGCCGACCCGGGCGATCCTTGTGCCCGAGAACCAAAGCACGCTCGGAGTATCGGCCATCGAAACGGCCAAGAGAGTGCCCTACTTCTTGCCCTGCGCGGCAACCGCCGCGGCACCTGCAGCAGCGGCCTCGGGGTCGAGGTACGCGGCCGGGCCGGTGGGGATGAAGTTCTCGTCGAGCTCGTAGACCAGCGGGATGCCCGTCGGGATGTTCAGCTCGGCGATGTCGTCGTCCGAGATGCCGTCGAGGTGCTTCACGAGAGCGCGGAGGCTGTTGCCGTGCGCGGTGACCAGCACGGTCTTGCCGGCAGCGAGGTCGACGGTGATGTCCGAGAACCAGTAGGGCAGCATCCGCTCGATCACGATCTTGAGGCTCTCGGTGCGGGGGATGTCGCCGTCGATGCCCTGGTAGCGCTCGTCGTGCACCTGGCTGTACTCGGCGTCGTCGTCGAGCACGGGGGGCGGGGTGTCGAAGCTGCGGCGCCACGTCTGGAAGAGCTCGGGGCCGTACTTCTCGAGGGTCTCCGCCTTGTCTAGGCCCTGCAGCGCACCGTAGTGACGCTCGTTGAGGCGCCAGCTGCGCTTGACCGGGATCCAGAGGCGGTCGGCCTCCTCGAGGGCGAGGTTGGCGGTCTGGATGGCGCGGGTGAGGAGGCTCGTGTAGAGCACCTCCGGCTTGAGGCCCGACTCGGCCAGGAGCTGGCCGGCGCGCTTGGCCTCGGCGATGCCCTGATCGCTGAGCCTGACATCCACCCAACCGGTGAAGAGGTTCTTCTGGTTCCAGTCGGAGTTGCCGTGGCGGAGGAGGATCAGGGTGTGCGTCATGGGGTTAAG
Organism: uncultured Salinibacterium sp.; assembly: GCA_964425885.1. Lineage (GTDB taxonomy): Bacteria > Actinomycetota > Actinomycetes > Actinomycetales > Microbacteriaceae > Rhodoglobus. The sequence continues at coordinate 108,748 of CAYRON010000005.1, read as the reverse complement.
CGTAGCGAAGCGCGGGGGTGCCCCGTGGGCCGCTAGCGTGGCCTCGTGTTCACCGACTATCTGCTCGCCCTCGTGCCCGTGCTGACCGCCGCCATCGCGATACCCATCAACGGAGCGCGCAACGACGACGGGTTCGGGCGCGACGACGTCACCTCGAGGTGGTCGCGCGCAGGTCTGCTGTGGGCAGCGATTGCCAGCCTGCTCCTCATCGTGCGCATCGCGATCGGCACCGGCAACGCGGATGCCTGGCTCTGGCTTGCGGTGATTGTCGCCGTGGTGACGGTCGTGCGCTTGGGATGCGACGGCGTCGTCGCCCTCGACTTCGTCTGGCACAAGTTCCCTGGCCGGTCGTCCTGGCCCACGACTCTCACATTCGTACTTCTGAAGGCGGGGCTCGTGCTCGCCAGCACCTACCTTCTGCTGCGCCCCCTCGGCTAAGGCAGCACGATCCCGCGCATGTGGTGCCCGATCGAGATGCTCTCCCCCGAGATGTTCGCGAGCGGCGACAGCAGGAACGCGGTGAGGTCAGCGATCTGCGTCGGCGACGACTGACCCGGGCGCGCAAGGGCAACGTCGGTGCTCGGGTCATCCGTCACCAGGCCGGGGTTGATCACGTTGACGGCGACGCCCGTTCCGGCGAACTCGTCGGCGAGGCTCTTGGCCGAGATGTTGAGCGCCGCGTTGCGCACGGTCGCCGTGATGTTGCCGGTGAGATAGGCGTTCTGGCCGCTGATTCCGATGACGCGGCCGAACCCCTGGTCGACCATGTGTGGGATCGCGGCGCTTGCCACCCGCAGGAAGCTCATGGCCTTGCCATCCATCGCCGCGGAGATCTGCTCGGGGTCGGAGAGGCGCTTCGAGTCGAGCGTGTGCGCGGCCGGCGCCGCGGTGATGACGAGGCCGTCGAGGCGGCCGTGGTCCGCGATGACTCGGGCGATCGCGGCATCCACCGACGACTGGTCGGATGCATCGAGCTCGATGCCCTCCTCTTCCTCCGGATGCCGCGACGCAACCACCACGGTGGCGCCCTCCCGGCGCGCCACCCGTGCAACCACGGAACCGATGTAGCCCGTTCCCCCGACGACGAGCACGACACGACCTGCGAGCTGGAGATCCATGGGGACCACGTTAGTTGCTCGTGAGTTGCCCACTTCGGTGGGTGTTTGAGCTCAGGCAGCCACCGAAGTGGGCAACTCGCGAAGCACGGGACAATGGACCCATGCCCATCGGCCAGGTCACCCGCGGAACCACCGGGCACAACCGGCTCCGCCGCATCGACCGGTGGATCGCGCAGCTTCCCGCGCTGCGTCGGGCAGAGCTCCCGCTCGTCGTCGACCTCGGGTACGGGGCATCCGCGACCACAGCACTCGAGCTGCACGAGCGGCTCGCGAAGGTGCGAGACGACGTCGAAGTGGTCGGCATCGAGATCGAGCCCGCGCGGGTTGCGGCAGCCAAGCCGTTCGAGCGACCGGGCGTGACTTTTCGCGTCGGCGGGTTCGAGGTGCCGGGCGAGCGCCCGACGATCATCCGCGCGCTCAACGTGCTGCGCCAGTACGACGAGAGCGAGGTCGCCGGCGCGTGGGCGCTCATGGTCTCGCGACTGCAGCCGGGCGGCGTGCTCGTCGAGGGCACGTGCAACGAGGTTGGGCGCGTCGCCAGCTGGGTGGATGTCACGGCCGACGGCCCGCAGCGCTTCACGATCTCCCTGCACCTGCCGTCGTTGGAGACCCCGAGCATCGTCGCGGAACGCCTGCCGAAAGTACTGATCCACCGCAACATCCCCGGCGAGCGCATCCACGAACTACTGCGAGACCTCGACCGCCAGTGGGCGACGCACGCGGGGCTGGGGGTCTACTCGCCGGTGCAGCGGTGGGTGGCAACCGTTGCGGGGTTGAAGGCGAGCGGGTGGCCGGTGCTGGGCGGTAAGAACCGCTGGCGCCTCGGGGAGATCACGCTCGCCTGGAACGCAGTCGCCCCGCTCTGAATACCCTCGGCGGCCGTCACAACACATGCCAATGCGCGCGCTGATTAGCAACCTGCGGTGAAATTTCGCCGCGGGTTGCGAATCAGCGCGCTCTTTGGCAGAGGAGAACACGCTCTTTGGCAAAAGAGAGAACACGCTCTTTTGCAGAGGAGAACACGACGAGATGCGAGAACGCTACCGAGAGCGCAGCGCGTCGATCGTGACACCGAGCACGCGGTCGCGCTGCGCGTCGTCCGAGTAGACGACCGCGGACACACCCGCGAGCATGCGCACGGCGTCCTCGATCGTCACATCGTCGCGGGCGGCACCAGCTGCCTGCGCCCGGGCGAGCACCGGTCCGCCGGCCTCGTACATCGCGGCGCGACAGACCGTCATCACTTCGGACGTCTTATTGAGGCCCTCGACGAGGGCACGCTTGGTGCGGAGGTACTCGAGGAAGCGGTACAGCCATGTCTCGAGAGCGTCCCAGGGCTCCAGCTCGAGAACGCCATCGGCGGCGCGGCCGAGTGCCTGCACCTCTTCGACGTAGACGGCTTCGAGCAACGCCTCGCGCGTCGGGAAGTTGCGGTACAGCGTTCCGATGCCGACTCCCGCGCGGCGCGCGATCTCCTCGAGGGATGCGTTGGACCCGTCATCCGAGAACACCTCCCGCGCCGCGGCAATGAGGGCGTCGAAGTTGCGCCGGGCATCCGCTCGCTGGGGTCTGCGCACGACGTCGTTGATCGTGGTCATCGCATTCCTTTCACCATCGGTTGCAAACCGGAGGCACCCTCCGGTACAGTAACCGGAGGCGCCCTCCGTAAGAGCTCGTCACCATCATACGACCCGGATCCGGGTCATCCCCCCAAGTGGAAAAGAACACTATGTCGACCACTCTCGCTCCCGAGCGCACAACCGCTCGCATCATCAACCCCTGGCGCACGTTCTTCGTGCTCTCCCTCTGCGTCGGCGCCTTCGCCACGCTGCAGAACCTCGTCGTGCCTGTGCTGCCCGTCATCCAGGACGACTTCAACACCTCGACCGCCGGCGTCACCTGGACGGTCACGGCCTGGCTCATCGCCGCAGCCGTCGCGACCCCGCTGCTCGGACGGGTCGGCGACATGGTCGGCCGCCGTCAGGTGCTGCTCATCTCGCTTGGCGGCGTGATGGTCGGCAGTGTGCTCGCCGCGTTCGCCCCGAACCTCGAAGTGCTCATCGCCGCTCGCATCATCCAGGGCATGGGAGGGGCCATGTTCCCGCTCGCGTTCGGCCTGCTGCGCGACGTGTTCCCGCGCGACCGCGTGCCCTCCGCGATCGGTTCGATGTCGGCGATCATCGCCATCGGCGGCGGTATCGGCGCGGTTCTCGCCGGACCGCTGTCGAGCGTGATCGGATGGCGCGGGCTCTTCCTCGTTCCCCTCCTGCTCTCGGTGCCCGGCCTGATCCTGGCCCGGATGCTCGTGCCAGAGTCTCCGGAACGCTCCCCCGGCCGCCTCAACATCCCGGCGGCGCTCCTGCTCTCTGGCTGGCTGGTCGCACTCCTTCTTCCGCTCAGCGACGGCAACGTCTGGGGATGGAACTCCCCACTCGTCATCGGCCTCTTCGCTCTCGCCGCCGTGCTGCTCGCCGCCTGGATCGTCGTCGAGTGGCGGGCAGAACAGCCGCTCGTCGACATCCGCACGATGATCAGCCCGGCGATCTGGCCGATGAACGTGGCGGCCGTGCTCATCGGCGCGGTGATGTTCTCGGTGTTCGCGTACTTCCCGCGGTTCGTGCAGGTGCCAACCTCGACCGGCTACGGCCTGGGCGCGACCGTCGCGGAGTCGGGCCTGCTCACTCTGCCCATGCTCGCGACCATGGCGATCGCCGGGTTCCTGAGCGGGCCGTTGGGGAGGGTCATCGGGTTCCGTGCACAGATCGCCGGGGCATCCGGACTCATCGTGCTCTCAACGATCGCGCTCGCCTTCATCCACGCGACGACCTGGCAGGTCGCAATCGCCGGCGCGGTCTTCGGCTTCGGGCTCGGGCTCGTCTACTCGGCGATCACGAGCGTGGTCGTGCAGTCGGTCAAGCCGACCGAAACGGGAGTCGCGAGCGGCATGAACGCGAACCTGCGCACGATCGGCAGCTCGCTCGGGGTGACGATCATGACCGCGATCGTGGCCGGTTCGTCGATGGGCAACGAGCTGCCGACCGAGCAGGCCTACGAGACGGGGTTCCTCACCGTCGCCATCATCGGAAGCGGCGCGATCCTCGTGACGATCGTCGGCTCGATCCTGGCGTCGCGCCGGGTCGTGGACGACACTGCTGCGATCGAGGTGCCGGCGTAGGCCTAAGTACCCCCGGGGTTGTCGGAACCTCGCCTTCGTAGTACGTCGGTGAGGTTTCGATACGCGGCCTTCGGTCGCTACTCAACCCACTGGGAAGGGCGCGACCTTCGGTCGCTACTCAACCCACTACGAGACCCCACCCAGCGGGTGCTCCTCCGAGCCCGGGTGGTCCTCCACGGGCGGCAGCAGGTCTCGCGCTGCCTGGGCGTCCATGCCGGATGCCACGAGCAGGTCCACGACGAAGGGCCGCAGCAACACCACGATCACCGACTCCCTGAGCGCGCCATCCGGGACGATGAGTGCGGGGTCGAGCCGGCGGGCGAGATCCTCGAACACCGACCGTGAAGCGCCGACCAGCGTTCGATCCTCGATCTGCTGGCCGAGCAGGTCGATGCCGTGGGAGAGCTCCGCGATGATCGCCGCGAGCTCGGGGCGCTCCACTCCATCGGAACTCAGAACAGCCACGCGTCGCGCCACCACGCGCAGGTGCCTCGCGGTCAGGTCCGCACCGGCGAGGATACGTTTCTGCGTGGCGAGCTCGGGCTTCTGGCCGCGGAGCCACGGCGAGAGGCTCGCGATCGATTGCGCGTTGTCGAGCGAGGTGGCCCAGTCATCCACGAGCACCTGCGTGCGACGCAGCCGGTCGAGCGCGAGCTCAGCGGCCGGGGCGTCGGCTGTGCGGAGCGAATCGGCGAGGCCGCCGAGGCTCTCGTGGAACACGGAGAAGAGGAGCCTGGCATCCCGCTTGGTCTCGCGCCGCGGGTCGCGCGGGATGAGCGCGGTCGCGGCCAGCGCCACGACTCCGGCAATCACACCGTCGAGGCTTCGGGTGAAGACGCCGCCAGCAGGGTCCGGCAGGAGCACCACGATCATGCCCTGCACTGCGGCGGCGATTGCGAACGCGGGGTTCGACGAGAAAGCGCGAGCCACGACGATGGTGGCGAACAGCACGATGCCGAGCTGCCAGCCGCCCTTGCCGATCACCAGCACGATCGCCTCGCTGAGAGCAATGCCGACGGTGATGCCGACCGCGGTCTCGAGCACGGCGCGCGGCTTCGCGTTGCGGGCGAGCCCGAGCGTGCTGATGGTGGCGGTCACGGCGATGAGCGGTGTGGCGTGACCGAACACGAAGTGCGCGATCGAATACGACGCGATCACCGCGAGAGTCAGCTGCAAAGCTGCGGGAAGGCTGCCGACCGCACGACGCCAGCCGGCTGTGACGAGCGCACGCATACGCACCCGACGCGCGAGGCGCCTGAGCGGGGCGCCGTCGGTCATCGTTGCCTCGTCACCGCACCCAACCGGGGCAACCTCGGCACGTTGGCCTCGGCCCCGGCATCAGTCGGAACGATCGTCTCCTGGGCGGCCGCGACATCCACCTCGCCGCGCACGACGAGGTCTGCGGCCGGGTCGACCGAGCGCTTGACGACGGCGAGCGCGATCGGCCCGAACTCGTGGTGCAGGGCTGCGGATGTCACACGCCCGACAACCACGTCACCGAGCAGCACCTCGGACCCGGCCGGCGGCAACAGCCCCTCCGACCCGTCGAGGTGCAGCATCACGAGGCGGCGCGGCGGGTGCCCGAGGTTGTGCACCTTGGCGACCGTCTCCTGCCCGCGGTAGCAACCCTTGTTGAGGTGCACGGCGGAGCGCAGCCAGTCGAGTTCGTGCGGAATGCTCCGCTCATCCACCTCGGTGGTGAGCCTCGGGCGCCAGGCCGCGATGCGCAGGGCTTCGAGCGCGAGCGAACCCGCGGCAGGCAACGCAGAGAGATCGGCATCGCGGGGCACGAGCACCTCGCGGTAGGTCCACTCGGCACCCGGATGCTCGGCGGCAGTCGAATACTGGTGCCCGCCTGCGACGACCGAACTCCAGGGATCCACCCAGATCAGGGGCACGCCGTTCGGGGTTGCGGCGAACTCGTCGGCGATGCCCGAGAGAGCCCCGACCGTGTCGAGTTCGGCGACGGCGACCTCCACACGCAGCATGAAGCGCATCCGGTCGAGCCACGCGGCGAGCTTCTCGACCTGCTCGCCGTCGACGAGCAGCCACGCGGTGACTCCGTCGTCGACGATGCGCATCGAGTGCTCCACCCGACCGGTCGGGTCGAGCAGGAGGGTCTCGGCGGACTCCCCCGGCTGCAGCTTCGCGAGCGCCTGCGAGGTGAGCGAGTCGAGCCACGTGAGGCGATCAGGGCCGGTGACGGTGATCACGCCGCGATCGGAGAGGTCGACGATCGCTGTGCCTGCGGCGAGCGCCTTCTGCTCGCCGAGCGGGTTTCCGTAGTGCTGCGGCGGGGTTCCGACGGCACCCTCACGGTCAGTGAAACTAGTCAACTTTGGCCAGCCGTCCGCTCGCGTGGGTGGCGAGGGGTCGACCGAGAGCCGCGACATCCCACGCCCACAGCAGGTGCCCCTCGACGAGTCCGTAGAGACGGGTCGCGGCGGCATACTCCTTGGCGCCGGCGGTGCGCACGACGGCGTCTGTGGAGAGGTCGATGCGCGCCTGGCGCACCTGGCCGAGGTAGAGCTCGGTTACGCCCTCGGGGTGAACGATGGATGCCTCGATGTCGAAGCCGTCCTCGCTGTTGCGGAGCTCCTCCACCTGAGACGCGGTCGTGTAAGGGCGCTCACCGACGGGGCCGAGCATCCCGGGGCCAGCATCGCCCGGCGTGGCCGGCCGGCTCAGACGCCAGTAGCCCATCTCGGAGACGTGCGGCATGCCGTCGGAGAGGCGCCACGTCGTCGACGAGTAGTTGAGGTGCGGCAGGCCGTCGTGGGAGAAGCTCACACGCTGGCCGAACTCGAGAGTCTCGGTCGAGTCCCCGTGGTCGAAGCTCACGACACCGGTGCCCTCCCACACGCCAATGAGCCACGAGATGGGGGCAAGTTCGGCCGGGATGTCGGCATCGAGCTCGATCACGCCAGATCCGCCTTAGTCACGGCGAGTCAGCGCTGGCCGCGGAAGAGGTTGTAGAGCACCACGATGGACACGTAACCGATCGCGAGCACCGCGAGCCCCAGGAGTCCGACGAAGAACAGTTCCAGGGCGAGAAGCATGGCTTTAGCCTACCCGAACGGCTCGATCACACCACTCGGCACGACGCGGTTCAGACGAGCGCGAGGATGCCCGTGGCGACAGCCAGCACGACGAGGGCTCCACCGATACTCGCCATGGCGCGCACCACGAAACCCTCTTTGCGCTGGATCGCGAGCTGGATGGCGAACGTGGCGATCACGGCACCCGCGAAGGCGATGGCGATCCACGTGATGGCCTCGCCCGGCGCGCTGGTGATGGCGATCACGATGGCCGCCGCGAGGGCTGCCACCCACACCGGAAGCACGCTGAACAGTTGCCAGGTCACGCATTGAGTGTACCGACGGTAACCGGGGGCCGAACTCCGGGAAACCGCGATACCCAGTCACACGCATAGACTGTGGGCACGCACTTTGGAGGACTATTGGCGCAGCTGTTAATACTGACCTCTGCAGTCGACAACGAAGTCTTCCCTGCACTGGGGCTCCTGAGCCACACGACGAAGCAGATTCCCGCATCCCCTGCTTCGCTCATTTCAGCGCCCACGTGCGACCTGATCTTCGTGGATGCCCGCCAGGATCTGGCCAGCGCGAAGTCCCTCTGCAAGATCCTCAACACCACGGGCGTGACGGTTCCGCTCATCCTGATCCTCACGGAGGGCGGGCTCACCGCCGTCTCGGCCGACTGGGGTGTCGACGACGTGATCCTCGCGACCGCCGGCCCCGCCGAGGCTGACGCGCGCATTCGACTTGCGCTCGGTCGTCAGGCGCAGGATGCCTCGAGCAGCAAGATCCAGGCATCCGGAGTCATCATCGACGAGGCCTCCTACTCGGCCAAGGTCCACGGACGCCCGCTCGACCTCACGTTCAAGGAGTTCGAGCTGCTGCGGTTCCTGGCGACGCACCCGTCGCGCGTCTTCACCCGCGAGCAGCTGCTCAGCGAGGTGTGGGGATACGACTACTTCGGTGGCACCCGCACGGTCGATGTGCACGTGCGTCGCCTGCGCGCCAAGCTCGGCGACCTCGAGAGCCTCATCGGTACTGTGCGCAACGTCGGCTACCGCTTCAACGTCTACGACGACGAGGCCGAGCGGCTCACCGCGGACTCCGCCTCCAACTGAGGAAGGAGGCCGCGCTGCGGCCGCAGTCCCTGTTTAGGGGGTTGAGTAGGCGCGGCGAAGCCCGCCGTTATCGAAACCTCACCAACGTCTAACTTCAGGACCTTCTCCCCCAATGCATCCGCGGCACTCGCGCCCGCGCATTCCCGTCCCACGATGGCTCCATGCCTCACATGTACATCCTCCGCTGCGGTGATGGCAGCTACTACGTCGGAAGCGCCCGGCACATCAACGAACGGATGCAGGAGCACTTCGTCGGACAGGGTTCGACCTACACGTCCAAACGCATGCCCGTCGAGCTCGTCTACGCCGAGGAGTTCGAGCGGATCGACGAGGCGTACGCCCGCGAGAAGCAGGTGCAGGGCTGGAGTCGCGCGAAACGTGAGGCGCTCATCGAGCAGCGGTATTCGGAACTGCCGGAGTTGAGTCGGAGAAAGGCGCCGGAGTAGATCGTTGGTGAGGTTTCGATAACGGCGGGCTCCGCCGCGCCTACTCAACCCACCGGCTTTCGATAACGGCGGGCTCCGCCGCGCCTACTCAACCCACCGGCTTTCGATCGCGGCCGCTTCGCGCGCCTACTCAACCCACTGATGAACACAGCGCCGCAGGCTCCTCCCGCAGGCCCTTCTTAACCCGCAGTTCATGCAGCGGTGGCAGGATGGCGGGATGGACAGCTCAGACCTCGCCGACCCGGGTGCCGCAACCGATTCCCTTGACGAGTACGACCTCGACGAGTCCTCCAGCGTCGACGACGGCACTCTGCCGGCCGACCGTTACCTCGACCGCGAACTGAGCTGGCTCGCCTTCAACCAGCGCGTGCTCGAGCTGGCAGAGGATGACCAGCTGCCCCTTCTCGAGCGCACCAACTTCCTGGCGATCTTCTCGAGCAATCTCGACGAGTTCTTCATGGTGCGCGTCGCCGGGCTCAAGCGCCGCATCGAGACGGGCATCGCCGTGCCCACCAACACCGGTCGCGCCCCCGGTGATGTGCTCGCCGACGTGAGCGCCAAGGCGCACGAACTGCAGAACCGTCACGCGCGCGTCTTCCGCGAGATGGTCAAGCCAGCGCTCGACGAGGCCGGCATCCACATCGAGACCTGGGCCGACCTGGACGAGGCCGACCGAACTCGCATCGATGAGATCTTCGCTACCCAGATCTTCCCCGTGCTCATGCCCCTGGCCGTCGACCCCGCGCACCCGTTCCCCTACATCTCGGGCCTCTCGCTCAACATCGGCGTGCGCGTGCGCAACCCGAAGACGGGCAAGGAGGAGTTCGCACGCCTCAAGGTGCCGACGAACCTGCCCCGGTTCGTGGAACTACCGGATGACCTGAGCGGCCAGACCCGTTTCATCCCCCTCGAGGACCTCATCTCCAACCATCTGGAGGAGCTGTTCCCCGGCATGGAGATCATCGCGCACCACGAGTTCCGGGTCACTCGCAACGAGGATGTCGAGATCGAGGAGGACCCGAACGAGAACCTCCTGCAGGCGCTCGAGAAGCAGCTGCTCAACCGCCGCTTCGGTCCGCCCATCCGTCTCGAGATCACCGATGACATGGATGCCGTGACTCTCGCCCTTCTCATGGACGAGCTCGACATCACCGAGCAGGAGGTCTACCGCCTGCCCGCGCCGCTGGACCTCGGCGGCCTCTTCCAGCTGCGCATCAACCGTCCGGCGCTCAAGTACCCGCGGCACGTTCCGACGACCGCGGTGAGCCTCCTGCCCAAGGACTCCAACCAGGCACCGAACATCTTCGCCTCGATCGCCAAGCAGGACATCCTGCTCCACCACCCCTACGAGTCGTTCTCGACGAGCGTGCAGGCGTTCCTCGAGCAAGCCGCTGCCGACCCCAACGTGCTCGCCATCAAGCAGACCCTGTACCGCACGAGCGGTGACAGCCCCATCGTGGAGGCACTCATCGCCGCGGCTGAGGCGGGCAAGGCCGTGCTCGCGCTGGTGGAGATCAAGGCGCGCTTCGACGAGACGGCCAACATCTCGTGGGCGCGCAAGCTCGAGAAGGCCGGCGTGCACGTCGTCTACGGCCTCGTCGGCCTCAAGACCCACTGCAAGCTCGCGCTCGTCGTGCGGCAGGAGGGCGGGGTGCTGCGCCACTACTCCCACATCGGCACGGGCAACTACAACCCCAAGACGAGCCGCATCTACGAAGACCTGGGTCTGCTCACCGCGAGCGACACCGTCGGCAAAGACCTGACCCGCCTCTTCAACGAGCTCTCGGGCTACGCGATCGAGAAGAAGTTCAAGCGTCTGCTCGTGGCTCCGTTGCACCTGCGCAAGGGGCTGCTCAAGTGCATCCAGGGCGAGATCGCCAACGCCAGGGCCGGGCTGCCGTCGGGCATCCGTATCAAGGTCAACTCGATCGTGGATGAGGCGATCATCGACGCCCTCTACGAAGCGAGCAACGCGGGGGTCCCCGTCGACCTCGTGGTTCGCGGGATCTGCGGCGTTCGCCCGGGAATCGAGGGGCTCAGCGAGAACATCACGGTGCGCTCCATCCTCGGTCGCTACCTCGAGCACGCGCGCGTGTTCTCGTTCGTCAACAACGGCGACACGCAGGTCTACATCGGCAGCGCCGACATGATGCACCGCAACCTCGATCGCCGCGTCGAGGCCCTCGTGCGCATCACCGACCCCGCGCACCTGAAGGAGTTGGCCGACATCTTCGACCTCGCGATGTCGGATGAGACGTCGTCGTGGTGGCTCGAGCCCGACGGTCAATGGACCCGCCACTCCCGCGCAGCGGATGGCGCGCTGCTGCAGGACATGCAGAATGTCCTCATGACTCGAATTGCGTCGCGCAAGCGTTCGGCATCCCTGCGGTGACGGAGACCGTACTCGCAGCCGGTGTCGTCTGCTGGCGCCTGGTCGGTAAGCAGGCGAAGGTGCTGCTCGTGCATCGCACGCAGCACAAGGATGTCTCGCTGCCGAAGGGCAAGCTCGACCCGGGCGAGCTCCTCCCCCAGACCGCCCAGCGCGAGCTGCTCGAGGAGACAGGACTCGCCGTGCACCTCGGTGCACCCGTGGGGCAGGTGCATTACACGCTGCCGAACGGTCGACCCAAGACCGTGTACTACTGGTCGGCCGAGGTGGATGATCACGCCCTGGAGCTCGCGAAGTTCCGGCCCAACGGCGAGATCGCAGCCCTCGAGTGGCTGCCGATCGACAAGGCCATCAAGAAGGTCAGCTACTCCCACGACGTCGAGATGATCGAGGCACTCGCCGCGCGCATCAAGAGCAAGACGGCTCGCACCTTCCCCATCGTCGTCGCGCGCCACGGCAAGGCCGTGCCCCCCGGCACGTGGGACGGCCCGGATGCCACGCGCCCCCTCATGCAACGGGGCGTCGACCAGGCGGCAACCATCGCCCCCTCCATGGCGGCCTTCGCCCCCGAGAAAGTCATCTCCAGCACCGCGGTGCGGTGCGTCTCGACGATCACGCCGCTCGCGAACCTCGTCGGCCTGCCCATCAAGGAGACCTCGGCGATCAGCCAGGAGGCCTACGAGGAAGGCCAGTCGCGGGTGCCGGAGCTTGTGGCCAAACGGCTGAAGCGCAAGACAGCCGTCGCCCTGTGCAGCCACGGCCCTGTCATCCCGCAGATCATCCGCGAGATCGCGCTGCTGACAGGCGCTGGCGAGAGCCCTGCGCTGCGTCATGCTGCAAACCCCGAAACGGGCGACTTCTCTGTGTTGCACGTCTCGCTCGGCAAGACGCCGCAGCTGGTCGCGGTGGAGAGCCACACGCCGAACTAGTCGCACTTCCCGAGCCAGACGGCGGGATGTTCGCGACGCGTTTACTCCCTGTTCACCTTCCGGGACGACGGTAGTTAACCGCGCTGCCTAGGTTCATTCAGTGGGTCGCACCAGACCCCGTCCCGTAATCAAAAGTCCCCCGAAGGGAACACCGTGAACACTGCGCTTTTCAACGCGAAGCGTCTTGGCACCATCGCAGCTATCGCTGTAGCCGGCACCATCCTCCTGTCCTCCTGTGCAGCAAACGAGGGTGGAGCGACCCCCGACGCTGGTGCTGGCCTCGCCGGCACGATCGACGGCGCAGGCGCGTCGTCGCAGGGTTCGGCCCAGGAGGCGTGGATCGCCTCCTTCCAGGGTGAGAACCCCGACCTGACCATCAACTACGACCCCTCCGGTTCGGGTGCTGGCCGTGAGGCCTTCATCGCCGGTGGCGTTTCGTTCGCCGGTACCGACTCCGCCCTCAAGCAGGAGGAGATCGACGGAGGCTTCGCAGCATGCCTCCCCGACACCGGTTACATCCAGGTTCCCGCGTACATCTCCCCGATCGCCGTGATCTTTAACGTCGAGGGTGTTGACACGCTCAACCTCGACGCCACGACCCTCGCCAAGATCTTCAAGGGCGAGATCACCACGTGGAACGACCCGGCGATCGCCGCACTGAACGAGGGCACCACGCTCCCGTCGGCACCGATCACCGCCGTTCACCGCTCGGACGACTCGGGCACCACCAAGAACTTCGCGGACTACCTCTTCAAGGTTGCCCCGGATGTCTGGGACGCCGAGCCTGCTGACGCCTTCCCCTACACCTCGGGTGAAGCTGCTCAGGGAACCTCCGGTGTTGTCGACGCTGTCACCAACGGCACCAACACCATCGGTTACGCCGACGCCTCGAAGGCTGGCGACCTCGGTACCGCCGCGATCAAGGTCGGCGACGAGTTCGTGAACTACACGCCGGAGGCAGCAGCCGCCGTCGTCGACGAGTCGCCCGCCGGTGACACCAACAACGGTGAGACCGACCTCGCAATCAAGCTCGACCGCGAGACGACCGACCCGACGCACTACCCGCTGGTTCTCGTCAGCTACATCGTCACCTGCGTCGAGTTCGAGGACGCCGACGTTGCCCCGCTGGTCAAGGGCTACGTGACGTACATCACGAGCGAGGCCGGCCAGGCTGAGGCAGCTTCTGCCGCAGGCGCCGCACCGCTCTCGGCTGAGCTCTCGGCCAAGGTTGCGACCGCCCTCGAGGCGATCAAGTAACACCATCATCGATCGGTCGGGCTGCGTCCCGGTGCCCTGTGCACGTGACGCAGCCCGACTGACATGATTACCCTCAAAGACACCCCTCAACGCCAGGCCGCAGGAAGACAGGTATGACGACAGTAGCCAGGTCACCCCGGGCGAAGCTCAGGCCCGCTGACCGAATCTTCTCCGGCGCGACAGTCGTCGCCGGCAGCCTGATCCTGGCAGCCCTCGCGGCCGTCGCGGTCTTCCTCATCGCGCAGAGCATCCCGGCACTGGTCGCAGACCCTGCCGACCTCAAGGGCTCTCCTTCGAGCTTCTGGGCCTACGTCGCCCCGCTCGCCTTCGGCACGGTCTGGGCAGCGCTTCTCGCGCTCATCATGGCCCTCCCGGTCTCACTGGGCATCGCGCTCTTCATCTCGCACTACGCACCACGCCGCGTCGCCCAGGGCCTCGGCTACGTGATCGACCTGCTGGCAGCGGTGCCGTCGGTCGTCTTCGGCCTCTGGGGCATCAAGGTGCTCGCACCGACCGTCACCCCGCTCTACACCTGGCTCACCGAGAACCTCGGGTTCATCCCGTTCTTCTCCCCGCCCGTCTCCGGCACGGGCCGCACCATCCTCACCGTCGCCATCGTGCTGGCGGTCATGATCATCCCGATCATCACGGCCATCTGCCGCGAGGTCTTCCTTCAGACCCCCGTGCTCCACGAGGAGGCGGCACTCGCACTCGGAGCCACCCGCTGGGAGATGATCCAGATGGCGGTACTCCCCTTCGGTCGCCCCGGCATCATCTCGGCCGCGATGCTCGGCCTCGGTCGCGCACTCGGCGAGACCATGGTCGTTGCCATGGTGCTGTCGGTCTCGCCCGGCCTCATCACCTGGGTGCTCACGAGCTCGCAGAACTCGTCGACCATCGCAGGAAACATCGCACTGAACTTCCCCGAGGCACACGGCGTTGACGTCAACCTGCTCATCGCCACTGGCCTCGTGCTCTTCGTCATCACGCTCGTGATCAACTCGATCGCGCGCATCGTCATCAACCGCCGCAAGGCGTTCTCCGGAGCCAACTGATGACCACGACAACGCCGACCGAAACTCGCGGCATCACCAACTCCCTCACCACGGGCCGCCTCCCGAAGTGGGCGCCCTGGGCCCTGCTCGGGGGCAGCTGGGCGGTGATGAGCATCATCTTCGCGCTCGTCGCTGCCGGCAGCGGTGCAGAGTTCAACATCGCGCTCGCGATCTTCCTCGGCACGATCCTCTTCGACGTGCTGATCTTCGTGCTCGCCTACCTCGTCGAGGGCGCCAGGCAGGCGCGCAACCGACTGGTGACTTCGCTCGTGGCGACCGCGTTCATCATCGCGCTGCTGCCGCTGGTCTCGCTCATCTTCACGGTGCTCGCCGAGGGCCTCCACCGCTTCGACTTCCAGTTCTTCACGAGCTCGATGCGCAACGTCGTCGGCGAGGGCGGTGGCGCGCTCCACGCGATCACCGGCACCCTGCTCATCACCGGAATGGCCACGCTCATCTCGGTGCCCGTCGGACTCCTCACGTCGATCTACCTCGTCGAGTACGGCCGCGGCCCTCTTGCCAGAGCGATCACCTTCTTCGTCGACGTCATGACGGGCATCCCCTCGATCGTCGCCGGTCTCTTCGCCTTCGCGTTCTTCGCGCTGATCTTCGACGACCCGGGCATCCGCTTCGGTTTTGGTGGCTCGATCGCGCTCTCGCTGCTCATGATCCCCGTGGTCGTGCGCTCGAGCGAGGAGATGCTGAAGCTCGTTCCCAACGAACTGCGCGAGGCCGCGTATGCACTCGGGGTGCCGAAGTGGCTGACGATCCTGAAGGTCGTGATCCCGACATCCATCGCCGGTATCGCCACCGGTGTGACCCTCGCCATCGCTCGCGTCATCGGTGAGACGGCTCCGCTGCTCATCATCTCGGGCTTCACGGCGAGCATGAACTACGACCTCTTCGCGAACCGGATGATGACGCTCCCGGTCTTCGTCTACACGCAGTACGCCAACCCCGGCAGCGATGTGCAGTCGTACCTCGACCGCGCGTGGGCCGGTGCGCTCACCCTCATCCTCATCGTGATGGCGCTCAACCTCATCGCGCGCCTCATCGCTCGAATCTTCTCCCCCAAGCTCGGCCGCTGAGCCAGAAACCAGAACAGGAACCCACGTGTCAAAGCGCATTGAGGTCAACGACCTGAACGTCTACTACGGCAAGTTCAAGGCCGTAGAGGATGTCTCGCTCACGATCGAACCCCGCACGGTGACGGCCTTCATCGGCCCCTCTGGCTGTGGTAAGTCCACCTTCCTCCGCACGCTCAACCGCATGCACGAGGTCATCCCGGGCGCCTACGTCGAGGGCAGCGTCCGCATCGACGGCAACGACCTGTACGGCCCCGGCGTCGACCCGGTGCTCGTGCGGCGCCAGGTCGGCATGGTGTTCCAGCGCCCGAACCCGTTCCCCACGATGTCGATCCGCGACAACGTGCTCGCGGGCGTGAAGCTCAACAACACACGTATGTCGAAGTCCGAGGGCGACGAGCTCGTCGAGAAGTCGCTGCAGGGCGCCAACCTCTGGAACGAGGTCAAGGACCGCCTCGAGAAGCCGGGCTCAGGCCTCTCGGGTGGACAGCAGCAGCGCCTCTGCATCGCCCGCGCGATCGCCGTCTCCCCCGAGGTCATCCTGATGGACGAGCCCTGCTCGGCCCTCGACCCGATCTCGACGCTCGCCATCGAGGACCTCATCGAGGAGCTCAAGAGCGACTACACGATCGTGATCGTGACCCACAACATGCAGCAGGCCTCCCGCGTCTCCGACAAGACCGCGTTCTTCAACATCGCGGGAACGGGCAAGCCGGGCAAGCTCATCGAGTACAACGACACCACGACGATCTTCTCGAAGCCGACCATCCAGGCCACCGAGGACTACGTCTCCGGCAAGTTCGGATAACCGGCATGCGACCGCCGCTCTCCGTCGCCACGGTCGTCTCGCCCAGCCACCAACCGACCGCAACCCTCATCGCGGATCTCGCGAACGTCGATATCGCCGTGCACGTGCACGATGATGGCGCTTCGTCCCTGTTGGCGATCGGGCGCGCCCTGCCCGACCTCATCGTCGTGCCGACCGACGTTCACGGTGTCGACCTGCTCGACTACATCGATGCGGTGCGCCGCGGCGGGATCCCCGTCATGGTGGGGCTCGCGCATGACGGCGACAAGGCCGTTGCGGTTGCAGCTCTCGATCGGGGGGCTCGCTGCATCCTGGGCCTGCCGCTCGGGGCTCGCGAACTCGAGACCGAGGCCCGCGCTGCCGTGCCGCAGCCGCGCTCGCCCACGACCCTGCAGGCAGGCAGCCTCACCATGGACCTGCTGTCGCACCGCGTGTCGGTCGACGGGCGGGACGTGTATCTCTCCGCGCGCGAGTTCGACCTGCTGCAGTTGCTCCTGGCGGCCGACCGGGTCGTGAGCGCCGACGAGTTGGCCGAGATGGCGTCGGGGCTTCCGGATGCTTCGGTGCAGGGCATCCGCGTGATGATCGGGCGAATCCGTCGCAAGCTCGAGGGCTCCACCCACACGGGCGCGGTCGCGCTGGAGACCGTGCGCGGCGTCGGTTACCGCATCACGCGCTGAGCGCTCACCCATTCCCGTCGGTGCCGAGTGTGCCGATTTGGCTGTCATTCCGCGCGAAATGGGAGCCATATCGGCACAGTGGGCGCGCAAGGCTCGTTCACCTTGCGTTTACCCAACTGCACGACAATGCTTAACCGCGACTCCGGTCGTCAGCTGCCCACAGGGGGCGGCAGGCCGGCGCCGAGGGGACCAGATGATCGAGCGTGGCCTCCTCGCGGGTGCGGTTCTTGCACTCGCGACGGTGTTGGTTTCCGGATGCGCGGTCAACGAGCAGGGCGACACCCCCAGTGATCTCGCCGGCACGATCGATGGCTCCGGCGCGAGCTCGCAGGGGTCGGCGCAGGAGGTGTGGGTCGCGGGCTTCCAGCGGGCGAACGCCGCGGTCAGCGTCAACTACGACCCCGTCGGCTCCGGCGCGGGGCGGCAGGCGTTCCTTGCCGGTGGGGCAGACTTTGCGGGCTCCGATTCGCCGCTCAGCGAGGAGGAGCTTGCCGGAGACCTCCCGACGTGCGCGCCCGGCTCGGAGGCCATCGACCTGCCGTTGTACATCTCGCCCATCGCGGTGGTGTTCAGTCTGGCTGGCGTCGACGAATTGAGGCTGGACGCGGCATCCCTCGCCCGCATCTTCAGCGGCGAGATCACACGCTGGGATGACGCGGCCCTCGTCGCGCTGAACCCGGGCACGACGCTGCCCGATGCCGAGATCACCGCCGTTCACCGCTCGGACGACTCCGGCACCACCACGAACTTCACCGAGTACCTGCACGCCGTTGCGCCCGAGGAGTGGGCGCCGGAGCCGGAGGGGAGCTTCCCGTTCCGGTCCGGCGAGTCAGCGCTCGGCAACTCCGGCATCGTCGAGGCGGTGACCGGCGGGGTCGGCATGATCGGGTACGTGGATGCCTCGAAAGCCGGCGATCTCGACGTGGCGAGCATCCTCGTGGGAGACGAGTTCGTGAAGCCCTCCGCGGCGGGCGCGGCCGCCCTTGTGGACCTCTCGCCGCGCCTCCCCGGCCGGAGCGAGCACGACATCGCGCTTGATGTTGACCGCACCTCGACGGCCGCTGGCGTGTACCCGCTCGTACTCATCAGCTACCTGATCGCGTGCCAGGAGTATGCGGACGCTAACACCGGCGAGATCGTGCAGGCCTACCTCACGCACATCGCGAGTGCCGCTGGCCAAAAGGCCGCGGAAGAGATCGCGGGGTCCGCGCCGCTCGCACCCGGGCTCCTGGCCGAGGTGCAGGCGGCGGTGGCGACGATCCGGTAGGCCGTCACCCCGTTGGTTGAGTAGGCCCGCAAAGCGGCCGTCATCGAAACCTCACCGACGCAGTACGCAGGTGAGGTTTCGATAACGCCGGGCTGCGCCGCGGCTACTCAACCCGCAAGGAGATCGAGACGAGCTCGCGCTCCAGACGCGCGTAGCTCGCCTCCATGCCCTCCGTCATGCCGGTGGCGAGGATCATGTCGCGCTGCTCCTTGTCGTTGTACGTGATGTACAGCGTCATGAGCGTCACGCCGTCGGCTTCGTCGAGGGTGAGGTCGTTGACCGTTCCCGGAAAGTCCGTGCCGCTCATGCGCTCGGTGGAGACCATGCGGCGCTCCGGATCGAAGACGACAGTCTCACCCTCGAAACCGAAGGCCTCCCCGGGGTGACCCTCCTCCGGCGCCCAGGCGTAGCGGTACGCACCGCCGGGCGTGGTGTCGACGTCGCACACGGTCATGACCCAGCCGTCTGGCCCGAGCATCCACTTCCTCAAGAGCTCCGGCTCGGTGTGGGCGCGCCAGATCAGGTGACGGGATGCCTCGAAGCCCCGAGTGATCTTGACGTGCGTGTCATCCACGATTTCCGTCTGGGTGCCCTTGCCGAGCGCGTACTCGCGGAGGTCGGCAAGCACCGCATCGAGCTGGGACATGGCCTGGGTCATGCCCTCGATCTGACCCATGGCGATGACCTGCTCGAGCGCCTCGAGCGTCGGCGACGTCGAGAGCACGGTGAGCCTCGAGCCTGCATCGGTTGCCTCGACGGTCACCGTCATCGAGCCGGCGGGCATCGACGGCTCGGAGACGCCGTTCTCGTCGGCGAAGGTGTCGGTGACGGTGAACGTGCGAGGGGCATCCACTGAGACGACGTCCCACCGGCCATGGAAGGTCTGCCCCTCCGGCGACGTCATCCAGTAGTGGACGTAGCCGCCGGGGCGAAGGTCGTAGGTGCCGAAGGTGGAGGGGTATCCGGGAGGGCCCCAGAAACGCTCGAGCTTGCGCGGGTCGGCGAAGGCATCCCAGAGCCGCTCGGGTGCGACCGGGAAGTCGGCGACGAGGGTCATGCTGAGGGCATCTGTGTCGGTGGTGACTGAGGTGACGGGCATCGGTTCTCTCCTTAGATCGGTCGGTTCAGTCGTCGGCGAGCAGCGCGTCGAGCCGGTCGATCCGGCTGCGCCACAGGTCGGCGTACGCGTCGAGCAACTTCTGCGCTCGCGCGATGGTGGCTGGGTCACCGCGCACGATGCGCTCCCGCCCCCGGGGTTCTTTTGTCACGAGTCCCGCTCCTTCCAGCACGGCAACGTGCTTCTGGACCGCGGCGAACGACATCTCGTAGAAGCCGGCGAGCTCACTCACCGATGCCTCCCCGGTAAGCGTGCGTCGGAGGATGTCGCGTCGCGTCGCATCGGCGAGCGCATGGAAGATGCGGTCGACCTCTGCGTCACTGAGTTCTATTTGTACAACCATTTGGTTGTAGGTTACGACGCGGCGTGCGGGGTGTCAAGGGGGAAAAACCAGGGGGTTGAGTAGGCCCGCGAAGCGGCCGTTATCGAAACCTCACCATCGTTGAACGTCGGTGAGGTTTCGATAACGCCGGGGCTTCGCCCGCGGCTACTCAACCAACAGAGAGGCCGTTAAACGCAGGACGCGAGGCGTGGTCGGCATCCGAAGCCGACCACGCCTCGCGTGGCCCTGCGGTTACCCGAAAGTGAAGGAGTACGCCTCCACCCCAGGCGAAATACTGACCTCAAGGGTACCGCTGGAGAGATCTCCGAGGGGTACAAGCGAGTACGAATTCGGGGTGCCGGATACCCCCAGTTCGGTTGTCACGCCGTCGATGGTGAGCTTCACCGTGCCCTCCCCGCCGAGCACCATCCGCACCTCGCGAGCCGTGTAGTTGAGGCGAATGCTCCCCTCTCCGCCGACCGGAGTGGCGTTCTGGAAGTCCAGCTCCCAGTCGCCGTTCAGGGCGAAGGTGTCGGGCGCCTGGTCGCTCGGGTAGGCGTAGGTGTTCACGCCGGACGCGTACTCCTCCGTGCCGCCGAAGTTCACCATCTTGCCGAGGCTCAGGTAGGTCTCCGGGGTGGTGGAGCCGGCCTCGGGGGTGTCGTCCGCGACATCCGTTGCCGGGGGCAGCTGCGCGTCGGGGTTGGCGTCGAGCAGCAGCTCGCGGATGAGCTTCTCGGTGTTGGCGTAGCCACCCTCGCCGAACTTCACGTGACGCACGACGCCCTGGGCGTCGATCAGGTAGTGGGCCGGCCAGTAGCGGTTGCGGTAGTTCGTCCACGTGCTGAGGTTGTTGTCGAGCGCCACCGGGTAGGTGATGCCGAAGTTCTGGGCACCCGCCTTGACGTTGCGCGGCTCCTTCTCGAAGGCGTACTCGGGCGAGTGAATGCCGATGACCTCGAGCCCGGCATCCTTGTAGGCCTCGTTCCAGGCGACAGTGTGGGGGATGCTGCGCTGGCAGTTGATGCACGAGTAGGCCCAGAAGTCGATGAGCACGACCTGGCCCTTGAGGTCCGCGAGGTCGATGGCCTCATTGTTCTCGGTGTTGAACCACTCCTGAATGCCCTTGATGTCGGGGGCAGTTCCACAGGACTCGAGTTCGCTCGCGCCGTTGGTGCAGAGGTCGAGATCCTTGTTCTGGTCGTTCTCGAGTCCGCCGAGGTCGAGCTGTTCTGCGATGGCGTCATCGCTCGCGAACTGGTCCTGCAGCACGCTCGTGTAGTCGGGTACGAGGCGCTGCAGGAGCTGGGGAAGATTGAAGACAAGACCGACGGCGAGCGCGATCATGACGATGCCGCCGATCGTGCGGATCTTCGCCTGGTGCTTGCGGAAGGTCTTGACCCGCTCGGCCACGCCGCGGCCCGCGAGCGCGAAGATCAGCAGCGGGAGAGCCGCACCGATGGCGAAGCTCAGCGTGAGCACGATCGTCTCGACGCCGATGTTGCCGGTGGAGCCGGCCACCGTGATTGCCGCGAGCACCGGGCCAGCGCACGGAACGTAGACGGCACCGAGCGCGAGGCCGAGCACGAAACCGCCGCGCTCGGTGCCGACGTTCTTCTGGGGAATCCAGGAGAACGGCTTCTCGAGGATGTGCTGGAACTGGGGCACGATCAGCCCGACGCCGATGAGTACCAGCACCACGATGCCGGCCCAGCGGAGGAAGTCCTGCGGCAGACCGAGTAGCGCGAGGATGAGGGATCCGATCAGCGTGAAGAGACTGAAGGCAACGACCAGTCCTGCGATGACCTGGAACGGGCGCCAGCGGCTGACCTTGGCGGGGGCATCCGAATCACGCGCGCTCATCGCGCCGCCCGACAGGAAGATGACCGGGAGAACCGGAAGGATGCACGGCGAGATGCCGGTGATGAGGCCTCCGAGGAAGCCGATAAGGGCGAGGCTGAACACTGTGACCTCCGAGGGTCGGATGCGGTTGGTGGCCGCAGGTGCGGTCGGGGAGATCTTCGGAACATCCGCCGCCCCGGCTTGGATGTGACGGATTCCAAACCGATGTTGGGGGTGCCCCGAAGACCCCATGACGGTCGGCACAGATGCCTTCCCGGGCTCAGACCGATCGAGCCGATCACTTCACTAAGGAGCAGCAACATGCGCACCACGCACCGCAACACCCTGGTCGCCCTCACCATCGCAGCGGCCGCATTCGGAGTCACGGCGTGTTCGCCGATGAACTCGACCGACACCACCGAGCCGGCAGCGCCCAGCGCATCCGCGGCTCCCGAGATGGACTACACGGCCGACCTCGTCGGCTCCGGCTGCGCCGCCTACGCGGAGGCAGTGCCGGACGGCGGCGGCTCGATCGTCGGCATGGCCCAGGACCCGGTGGCGGTCGCGGCATCCAACAACCCGCTTCTCACCACGCTCGTGAAGGCAGTTTCCGGGCAGCTGAACCCCGACGTCGACCTGGTCGACACCCTCAACGGCTCGGAGTTCACCGTGTTCGCACCGGTGGATGACGCGTTCGCGAAGCTCCCGGCCGAGACGGTCACCGCGCTGCAGCAGCCGGAGAACGCCCAGATGCTGAGCGACATCCTCACGTACCACGTGGTGCCCGGCCAGATCCTGCCGACCGACATCGACGGCACCCTCACCACGGTCAACGGCGCTGACGTCACCGTCACCGGAAGCGGCGACAACATCATGGTGAACGACGCCAAGGTGATCTGTGGTGGCGTGCACACCGCCAACGCGACCGTCTACCTCATCGACACGGTTCTCTCGCCGCCCGCGATGTAATTCCCCAGACCGGCCCGCCCCCTACCCAGAGGGGGGCGGGCCATATCGCTGGCCGGGCCTCCCCCATAGGGGCCCGACCTGACAACGGCCCGGCCTCCCTCGGAGGTCGGGCCGTTGTTGTGTGTGTGGGCTTGGGTGTCATAGCTCCAGCTACGTCGTCGGGGACGGGTGCGCGCGAGGGTCCCCGATGTCGTTTGGAGGTCCGTCGGTTGGGCGGCTGGTGCGAGCTCCTTCCCCGCGGGTTGAGTAGCGTGCGGGGGGCACCCCCTTCGTGGGTTGAGTAGCGCGCGAAGCGCGCGTATCGAAACCTCACCCACGTCATGACCGGCGCTCCCTACTCCAGCGCGCTCAACCAGCGGAAGCATCGGGCCAGCGCGCGCGTTTCTCCGGAGGAAGTGGCCTCAGGTCACACGCGTTTCGCGAAACGGCCAGGCATCCCGCGGATGCTCCGGAGAAGAGGTAGTTCGTGAGGGGCCAGTGGCACAGCGGAAGGAGTGCGAGGCACACGCTGAATCCGACGGCCGGGACGGCCGTCGCGCTGGCGTCGCGGCGAAGGCCAGAAATGGCCTTCGCTCCCAGCTCCAGCGCGCTACGCGCTCTCGATCGTGATGATCGGGTCGGTCGTGGGCTGCTCGGATCCACCGCGCGGCTCGACGGTCACACCGACGATGTCGCCGGCCTCCATCGACCCCTCGAGCACGCGCCAGGTGCGCGAACCGTCAGCGGCGAGAATGCCGGCCGAGCGGATGCCCGACTCACCGATGTACCAGAGCTCGTAGTCCTTGTCCGAGGGCAGGGGGTCGAGCCCATCCACGATGAGAGCGGAGGCTGACAGGTCGTCCGACCACACGAGGGTGGCCGTGCCGTCAGCCAGCTCCACCGAGCGGCGCTGGCTGTCGCTCGCCGCATTGATGGCGGCGAACAGGTCGGCCTGCTCCTGGCGCTGGTCGTTCTGGAACACGGATGTCGCGATCGCCCCGCCACCGGCAATGAGACCGATCACGGCGGCAGCACTCGCTAGGGCCACGACAGGCCGCGAACTCCACCGCGCACGCGCGCGCGTTTCAGCGGGCCCGGCGAGGAGGGGCGGTGGTGCCGGCGACTCGGCCGCGAGTTGGGGCGTGGCATCCAGCTGGTCCATGATGCTCGCCTTGAGGGATGCTGGCGGCGCCACGGGCGGCACGGCGAGCCCGAGCAACACCGCGGTGTCGCTCAGTTCGGTCGCTTCGTTGCGTGTCTCGGCGTGCTCGGCGAGGTGCTTCTCGAAAGTGGCAACCTCGTCGGGGTCGACGGCACCGAGGGCGTAGGAGCCCGTCAGGGTGCTCGGGTCGATGTCGCCCTGCTTCTTGTGGTCATTCATGAGGTCACCCCCAGTTCGTCGCGGAGTCGGATCATCCCGTCACGGATGCGTGTCTTGACTGTACCGAGGGGCACGCTCAGGATGCCCGCCACCTCGCTGTTCGTGTAGCCGCCGTAATACGACAGCTCGATTGCCTGCCGCTGCAACTCGGTGAGCCTCGCCATGGCGCGTGCGACGCGCTCGTGCTCGACGCTCACCTCGACGTGCTCGGCGACGCCGTCGTGGCCAGGCTCGAAGTCACGGATGCCGATGCGCAGGTCACGGTCACGTGACGACTGCGAGGCGCGGATGCGATCGATGGCCCTGCGATGGGTCATGGTGAGCATCCAGGTGACTGCGCTGCCCTTCGAGGCGTCGAAGCGCGCGGCGTTCTGCCAGATTTCGAGAAACACCTCCTGCGTCACCTCCTCCGCCTGCGCATGATCGATAAGAACTCGTTTGACGAGACCGAAAACGCGTGGCGCGATCACGTCGTACAACTCGCTGAACGCGTTCTTGTCTGCGGCCGCCACCCTTTCGAGTAGCGACTGCAGGCGACGTGCCACGGCCGCGGCGGAGTCGTCCTGGCCGAGGCTGAAGTCTTGTGACACGACATCAAGCATCGCAGGTAACGTGCCCAGCTGCGCGTTCATGCAGGTACTTCGGAGCGGCGGGCGCGGGTGGATTGCTCTCAACTAACTGGCTGGTTGAGTAGCCGCGGCGAAGCCCGGCGTCATCGAAACCACGCCAACGTTCAACTGTGGTGAGGTTTCGATACGCCCGCTGCGCGGCCTACTCAACCCACTAAGAGGCCTGCGGGCAAAGGGAATGCCGGGCCGCAGAACGCCTCTCGGCGCAAGGCCGCTCGAAGCGGCTATTAGTGGAGCCCGGGGTTACTGCGGCCCGGCGATACAAGTCTAAACACACCTCGCCGAGGGGCTATTCCGCCTACCCCCAGGTTCGCCGCTACTCGAGCGAGTCGCTGCGGTACAGGCGCGCGCAGGCGGTGAGTTCCTCCGCCGTAGTGGTGAAGCGGTCGGCTCGGGTAGTGAGCTCGGTGGCCCGGTCGGGGTTCGTGAGCTCTGCGTTGTCGGCCTCACTCGAGCATCCGGCAGACAGGATGCGGCAGAACGCCGCCGCGCGATCGAGCGCGACCCCGAAGTCACCACGGAACAGCCCGCGCAGGATTTGGTCGGCGAGCTCCGTGATCTCCTCCGGGCCGGTCGGCGCCTGCGCGCCCGCGACCGCCGCGTCGATCGTGGAGAGCACCTCGGTTCCGCGCTGGAAGAGGAAGGCCGTGCCGGGAGGGTCCTGCCGAATCACGGCGCGCAGCAGGTAGATGCGCCAGAGCGCACCGGGCAGGCTGCGAGCGCCCGCGCGAGCCCAGAGCTCGGCGATCGCATCGATGCCGTTGGCGTCGGTGTACGCCACGAGGCGGTCGAGTACTGCCGGGTCATCCGTCTCCCGCGCCCTGTTGACGAGCGCATGTGCGGTGTCGTGGGCCACGCGCATGATCTGGGCGGGGTCTTCTCCCCCGACGAAGGTGTCGAACTTATCGCCGGAGTACTGCGTGGGTTTGTGGAAGTCGTCGGCCATCGCCACCAGAGTACGCCGGTGGGCTGGCTGCACTTCGCGGGGATGCAACTTGTGGGCCCTTGGCGCCGAGTGTTCCGATATGGCTGCTATTTGGCGCGTTATGGCAGCCATATCGGAACACTCGGCGCCTGGGGCCTACCCCAGCCAGTCAGCCAACCGCGTGGGAGCCAGCTCCGCATCTGGCCCGGGCAGGAGGTCACGCTCGTCGAGCTGGGTGCCGAAGTAGCGCGCGAGCGGGTCGGCCACCACCTCACGTGGGTCGTCCTGCAGCGCGAGCTGCCGCCGCACGAGCTCCTCCAGCCGGAACTGCTCCGGCCCGCCGAACTCGACGATGCGCCCCTGCGGCGAGCCGAGCGCGGTGCGCACCACGGCGTCAGCGACATCGTCCGCGGCCATCGGCTGGATGAGCGCACGCGAGAGCGTCACGATGCCGCTGCGGGTCGCGGCATCCGCGATGCTCGCGATGAACTCGAAGAACTGGGTGCCGTGCACGATCGAGTACGGCATGGCGGATGTCTCGATGAGCTTCTCCTGCGCGAGTTTGGCGGCGAAGTAGCCGCCCTCGTTGCGCGCCAGCCGATCGGTGCCGACGACCGAGAGCGCGACGTGGTGCCTCACGCCAGCAGCGCGCCCGTAGTTCAGCAGGTTGAGCGTGGACCCGTAGAAGAACTCGATCGCGCCTGCCTCGTCGAGGTACGACGAGTTCGAGGTGTCGATCACGGTCTCGACCTCCCGCAGTGCCTCCTCGAGTCCCTCGCCCGTGAACGAGTTCACGCCGGTCGCGCGGGATGCCACGACCACGTCGTGTCCGTCGGCGCGAAGCCGCTGCACCACCCGCGTGCCGATCAGGCCCGTCCCGCCGATGACGGCAACCCTCATGAGCGGGCCAGCCACTCCGAGAACGTGGTGGTCGAGAGTTCGGCGTCGGGGCCCGGGATGAGCTCGTCGCCCGTGAGTACTGCGCCGAAGTAGGGGGCCGTGGCATCCGTCACCACCGTGCGCGGGTCACCGAAGGCGGCGAGGCCCGTGGCGATGAGTTCGTCCATGCCGAACTTCTCGGGCCCGCCGATCTCGAGCGTGCCGTTCAGCGGGGTGCCAGCCGCCGTGCGTGCGACGACTGCCGCCACGTCGTCGGCGGCGATCGGCTGGATGCTCGCGTGCGAGAGGCGCACGGTGTCGCCCTCGGTCGCCGAATCCGCGATGCCCTTCACGAACTCGAAGAACTGGGTCGCGTGCACGAGGGAGTAGGGGATGCCCGACTCCCTGATCAGCTTCTCCTGCGCGACCTTCGCTCGCAGGTAGCCGCTCTCGGGTACGCGGTCCGTGCCGACGACCGAGAGCGCGACGTGGTGCTTCACGCCCGCGTCCTTCTCCGCGGCGAGCAGCTTTGTCGTCGAGGTGACGAAGAAGTTCATCACGTCGTCGTCGGCGAACGACGGGGAGTTGGAGACGTCGATGACGACGTCGACGCCGGCCATGGCATCCGCGACCCCTTCACCCGTGAGCGTGTTCACGCCCGAGCTCGGCGACGCGGAGATCGCCTCGTGCCCGTGCTCGGTGAGGCGCTGGATGGCGCGCGAGCCGATGAGGCCGGTTCCGCCGATGACGAGGATCTTCATGGTGTGCCCTTCTGCCGAGCGCTCGTTCGGCGTCGGTCACCAGCTAGGACAGACGTGTCTCGCAATCTGTGACGAGTTTGCTCAGACTCGCGTGAGCTTCTCCGGATTCATGACCCACAGCAGCTGGTCGATGCCGTCGTCGGATGCCACGACGCTCAGCACCGCGACCGTTTCACCGTCGCGGCTGAGCAGCGCTGCGGGGAGGCCGTTCGCCTCGGACTCAACGATCTCGAGACCGACCCAGAAGTGGCTCGAGAACGCGGCGATGAACTTGGCCACCTTCTCGCGCCCGACGATCGGGATTCGTGCCGCCTGCTTCGCTGCACCGCCACCATCGGTGTAGCTCACGACATCGGCCGCGAAGAGGTGCTCGAGCTTCTGGATGTTGCCAGCCTGGGCCGCTTCGAGGAACGCGTTCAGGAGTCGGCGATGCTCATCACTTGCCACCGGGTTGCGTCGCGCGCTGGCGAGGTGCTTGCGTGCACGGCTCACGAGCTGGCGTACGGCCGGCTCCTTCTGCTGCACGATCTCGCCGATCATCGGGTACGGATAGTCGAAT
Source organism: uncultured Salinibacterium sp. (assembly GCA_964425885.1). GTDB lineage: Bacteria > Actinomycetota > Actinomycetes > Actinomycetales > Microbacteriaceae > Rhodoglobus. The sequence continues at coordinate 81,020 of CAYRON010000005.1, read as the reverse complement.
GCCTCGCGGAGAATATAGGCCGCGCGTTCGGTCGGACTGAGCCGTTCGAGCAGGACTAGAACGGCGAGTTCGAGGGCTTCACCTCGCTCTGCGCCCACCGCGGGGTCGGCGGATGTGTCGATGGGTTCGGGTAGCCACGGCCCGATGTACGTCTCGCGGGTGGAGTGTGCGGACTGGGCGGAGTTGATCGACAGCCGCGTGGTGATCGTGGCGAGAAACGCGGCCGGATTCTCCACGGAGTCCCGGTCATATTCCTGCCAGCGAATCCACACCTCCTGCACGATCTCCTCGGCATCGGCTGCACTGCCGAGCATCCGGTACGCGATTCCGAACAGCCGCGGGCGCACGGCAGTGAACGACGCGAGGGCGTCGTTCGAGGGCTCTGCTGCGGCTGTAGTGTCGACGCATCCATTATGGGTGGGAGCTGAGCAGCTCGTAGAGGTGCCCTGACGCTTCGAGAAGAGCGACGCTGCGCGCGCTCAGGTCGGACAGTCGGCGGTCGAGCGCTGATTGGGCCTCGGCGGTGAGCCCGGCATCCCGAACCTGATGGAGCACCCGCGCAATCGGGGGAATCGAGTAGCCGCCGCTGCGAAGCGCAGCAACGATGCGCGCCTCGGTGATGGCGCGGGCACCGTACACGCGTGTCTGCGACTGGCCGGCGCGGCGTGGAGACACGAGGCCTTCCTGCTCCCAGTGCCGCAATGCGGAGGGACGAACACCGAGTGCTTGCGCAAGCTCGCCGATCGTCATGGCGTCAGCCTCGTCGAATGGATCGGCCGTCTCCGCGAGGACGGTCTCGAGGCCGCGGACGGCCTCTCGAACGAGCGCACGCTGTCGAGAGATCACCGCGTGGAGGTCGTCGATCTTCTCCGCCACGACATCGAGCGGTCTGCCGATCAATGTGGGCATGATCGTGCGTGCGGGAACGGGGCCGATCGCCGCAGCGAGCGCGCGGTAGGCGCGGAGCGCGATGACGTGGATCCGGGTGTAGCGGCGATACCCGTTGGTGGCGCGGTGGGCCACGGGTATGACACCGCGGCTCTCCAGGTCTCGGACCTGCTGCGTGGAATACCCCACAACCCGGCCAACGGCAATCGTTGTGAGAGAGACCTCTTGAGGGTTTTGGGTTGTCATCCCTGCTTCTTCCTGCACACAGTCCACATAAGCACGTGAAGTCCACGATGGAGTGATGGAAATGAACGAGATAGTCGAGATCAGCCGGACCTTCGAGGGTGTGCTGGTCGTGATTCCCGACGAGCGGAGCGGGCTGCCAGAGTTGGCGTGGGGCGACGCTTTCCTCTATTACGCGCCGGATGGAGTGATGCCGGAGAGGACTCAGCCGTACGCCACGATCGTCACGAAGGACTACCCGGACGATCGTGAGTCGAGGCTGGATGATCCGGGGCGGTTTCGGGTGAACATCCACGTCGGGCGCGATCGTGCAGGGCAGCTTGTCGTCCTAGACGCGGACCCCGCTGCAACGGACTCCTTCACTCTGCACCCTCTGTACGGTGGCGCGGGTTGGGTATCTGTCGTCAACCCGGGAGCCGCGACATCCGTTCAGGTGATCGAATTGCTCCAGATCGCGCATGATGCGGCACGAGCCCGCGCTGCGCGCCGCACGAGTGATGAATGAGGCCGCCGTGGGATCACCACAGGCATTGAGCATCCGCCAATCACAGGCTGGCGTGATGGTGCGCTAGAGCCATCCGTCACCTGTTGGCTATGCCCGTTGTCATGTCGCGCGGATACGCTCGAGGGATGCACCACTCACTGCCCCTCGACCCCACTTTCGCCTCGGCCATCGCTGACACCGGGCTTCGGCTCGCGCTCGTCGACCCCGGCGACGAGGCTGGCGGGCTGGCGTGGGTGCGGGCTGACCTACGCGGCTTCCACGCTGACGACGTGGACCGCGAGGGCGCTCTCGACTACCTGCGCGCCTTCGCCGAGCGACGAATGACCGGCGTCTACGACGATGCAGCTGCGAGCCCCGAGGTGCCTGTCGCCACGGTGAGTTCCTGGGTCACGTCGCTGACAGTGCCGGGCTCGATCGAGCACCCGGGCGACGCGTCGATCGACGCTTGGGCGATCAGCTCGGTGACGGTCTCCCCCACTCACCGCCGCCGTGGCATCGCTCGCGCCCTCCTCGAGGGCGAACTGCGCACTGCGGCTTCGGCAGGCCTGCCGCTGGCTGCCCTCACCGCCTCGGAGGCGACGATCTACCGCCGCTTCGGTTTCGCCTGCGCGGCACTCGTGGCCGACATGACGATCGACACGCGTCGCGCCAAGTGGACAGGACCTGCCGCTCGCGGGCGGGTCCAGTTCGTCGAGCGGGCCACGTTACGCGCGCAGGCTGACGACATCGAGCAGCGAGCGCGCCGTAACATCCCGGGCGAGGTCGCCCGCTGGGGTCGCCGCTGGGACGAGTTCTTCGGCCTCACCCCCGACACCGAGAAGGAGTCGAAGGGTCTGCGCGCCGTGCGCTACGACGACGAGAACGGCGAGCCCCAGGGTTTCGCGCTCTACAAGCTCAAGGAGCACGAGTCTGACTTCTCCGCCCACACGGTGACGGTGACCGAGTTCGTGGCCGTGACGGATGACGCGTACGCGGGCCTCTGGCGCTACCTGCTGGAGCTCGACCTGGTGACGGAGGTGCGGGCATCCCTGCGCTCAGTGGACGAGCCGCTGCGCTGGATGATCGCGGACGCTCGCGCCCTGCGCGAGACCCTCGTGAGCGACCACCTGTGGCTGCGGGTGCTGGATGTTCCCGCCACCCTGACCGCCCGCCGCTACGCCGCCGCAGACTCTGTTGCCTTCGACGTGACCGACGACCTCGGCTACGCCGCCGGCCGCTACGTGCTGTCCACGGATGCCGCGGGCTCCCCCACCTGCATCCGCAGCGAGGACGCCCCCGCCGACGCCGAGGTACACCTCAACGTCACCGAGGTGGGAGCCCTCCTCCTGGGCGGCGTCTCCGCTGTCACCCTCCGAGCCGCCGGCCGCCTCACCGCGACCCCGGATGCCGCGACCCTAGTCGACCGCCTCTTCCACTCCCCCGTACCCCCGCGCCTGGGCATCTGGTTCTAATCGACCCCCACACCCTCGGTACGCTTGGACATGTAGGGCCTGTAGCTCAGTTGGCAGAGCATCGGACTTTTAATCCGCGGGTCGTGGGTTCGAGCCCCACCGGGCCCACAAAAGCTTGATGCCCTGAAGGGCATCAAGCTTTTGTGATCGCGAAGTAGAAGAACCCTTCATGGGGCCCCCATCGCGCCGGTTCCGACGCGTCGCGCCTCTCGCGGCCAGCACGATCGCGCAACCGCGACGTGCCGGCCGTGCCGATGGGGAGTCGAGCCCCACCGCGCTTGCGACCCATCGGGTCGCAAGCAACACTCGAGCCGCGACCTGCTGTTGTTGTTTGACACGACCTTCGGTTGAGTCTTAGAACCTACCTCGGGTGATCAGGGGAACCCCGTTTGAGGCGGGCCGGGCTGATCGAGCCAGGTTCAAGGCGCAGCCGGAAGTAGACCTGGAAGCGAGGGAGCGCACCTCTGCGATGGAGCTGTGGCAGAGGGACATCGCGGGAGGGGGTTCCTGCTGGTGGATGGATCGGCTGGGAAGTGTTCGACCAGGCTTGATGACCACATGCAGACCCCGAAGATCGCTTCGCGGCGTCGCTCGGCGTTCTGGTCTTCGGGTTGGGCGGGAAGCCCCAGTCAAGGCCAATAGCGAGGTTCGCCCGCCATATCAGCTTGCATCGCGAGCGCTCTCGTCGACCACAGCTCCGGGCATTCTCGGGAGGAAGCTAAGTCCCCTGGACCACCTCGCTCTCGACCAAACATTGTTTGCGGGGGAGATACGCCCAGTTCCGCCACGAGCGTGGTCAGGTCAACACGTTTATATCGGGTAGGACCGAGCGCAAGCGGAAAGCGGCAGCAAAAGTAACGGCAAACTGCCACTCTTTGGTGCGCTTTCGGTTGCCTGAAGCTCCCTCGGGGTCAGTGTTCTCGCCCGGATCGATATAGTCGGGATTACCTCCCATGTCGGCGATTCCGCGCAGGGAAACCCAGGGGATTCGAGACGCGGTCATCGCTCCTGCGAACCCAGCGCCCTCCATCTCGACGGCCATCGCTCGGTCGTGGATTGCGTCTGCCATCCGTTCAATAGACCCATCCTCGACCAAGGTGCTGCCCGCCAGAACGATCCCTTCCTTCATCGTAGGCTTCCACTTCTTCAGCTGGTCCGACGAGAGTTTCTTGCCTGCGGGAGCCCGTTGAAGCGCGACACGACACGCATCCTTCATTGACGTCAGCCAGACGGATTCGTCAAGTTGGGAGAAGTTTGTCGTGAGGTAGTCCGGCACTCCGTGGGGAATGAAGCGATTTTTGTCCACGGGCCCGTCAGGTGTGGCGATTCTGCGAACTATCTGAAAATCGAGGATCGAAGTGGCCAACACGATGTCACCGAGCTTTACGTCGCCTTCCCGCCCACCGGCCATGCCTACGAGAGCGCTGAGTTTAGGACGCCACTCGCTCAGCCACTCGGCCGCGAACAGGGCCATTCGCACGTTGCCATCGTTGTGAGGTGAACAGACGACCACGGAGTACCCGTCGACCTCTCCCCGATAGCCAGTGTGCTTGGCATTCGTGGTTTGGACTTTGTGGGCCCTGGTCATTCCGAAAGCCTCGAGGACCGCATTCTCCTCAACGGGCTTCGGCGCTACAACTAGGAGATCGATTGCTTCACGCGCGTCTCGAGGTGTGGGAGTGGCAGAGCGCGCAACGTCTGCGAGGGTCGCACCCAGACGGGGCAACGCTTGGGGAGCGTGCATCTCGAGGCCGGTGATCAGATCACCGAACAACTCTGCTGTAGCGGGATCGGCCGTCGCAAGGCGGCTCAAGAGGTGCTCAAGGATGACCCCACGACCTGGCCCTCTCATGGTTGCGAGCTGGCGAGCCTCTTGCCGAATTCCGTCTAGTTCGGATTCACTCAAGTTGTCTCATTTCGTCTGCACTATGGGTTGCCACTGGAAGAGTGACCGGAAGTCAGCGGGCGGCTCGTACATGGGTGTCACCGCCTCCACGACCGCGCCCACGAAGCTAGGGGGTTTTCCGAGGTTCGCCTTTGTCACCATCTTCGTGAGGCGCTCAATCGACCGGAAACTGACCGCTGACTCGTCGACGATGACTACTTCATATCCCGGATGCTCTTCGATCAACTCAACGAGATAGTCAGGTGGTTCCTCGGTCGCCTCGATGTCTGCGCGGCTGACTACCCGCGTGACGACTCTGAGGTTTCGTTTGAATGCGTTCGAAAGTGGCCGACTTCCGTTCCGTGGCACCGCCGCGTCATCGGACTCCTCCTCGGGGAGTACCACTATTACGAGGGAGCGTTCAACCCCGCGGCCCTTCGCAATACGGAGGAAGCTCTCAGCGAGCCACGTCGCGTCTGGCTCTTCCAGCTCCTTTAGCTGAGGGAACGCGTTGATGGCGCTGCGGCGATGGACTGGCGCGGGGTCTTCCATTCCGATTGACAAGCTATCGACAAGGGACCACATCGCGGTTCTTGTAGGCACATCCCATTCATCAGAGGGATCTTGCACTTCGGTCGGCATGGCCCTCATTGCCATGCCGTATCGCCAGTCCTTGTCGGTAACGACGTCGTGCGTAACGGGCACGAAATAGTCGATATCGACGAGAGTGCCCGTGCCGTCAATCGCGAACTTCTTCGTCGAGTAGTACTGCGCAACGAAATCGACTCGACTCTCGTCAGCCATGATGGCGAGGAAGGCGACGCTAGTCGTCAACTTTCTCAGTTGAGAATAGATACCCCGAAACACGGTGCCCGTACGTAACATCGGCCCCACAACAGCTACTCGCTTGCCGGAGAACTGACCTTGTTCCTCGACTTGCGACAAGACGTCAGACGAACGCAAGACCCGGCTACCCGAACAGACATCCTCAAGGAGTGCGACAAGCCAATCCTCGGACTGCGAGTCGTAAACGACGGTATCAATCGACCGTTCGCTCAAATAGGCAATGAACAAATGTCGGAGTTCATCCTCGGCCGAGGAGGCTGAGTACCAGAACCCGAAGCTCCGTTGATCAAAAGGGGACTGGAATACCCCTCGACGGCGCACTACTTTACCTCTGGCGATATCCCTATAGTTACCGAGTTTGTAGCGGGCTTTGGCCAAGAACTTGTCGATGTCCCACAGCGCATGCGTCGGGCGAATTGCGTCCTCGGCTGACAGAGAGCACAAAAGCGTGCGATCTGACAGCTGCGGAACCGACGCTACGCGGCGCGGAATTTCCTGCCTATCGGTAGGCATCTCGTCAAAAAGCAACACTATGGCCGACAGTGGTTCAAGAGCATGCGCCACGTTCGCCAATGCGACGGCAATAATCAGTTCAGCGCGTGCGTTTCCTTCGAAGTCGAACGCTACGTCAATCAGCAACGACTCTCGCGAGAGCGCACAGTCTTCGAGGACATCAGCCAGCCGCCGAGTTATTGGCCCGACATCACTGGCGTTCTCGTCGAAACTGAAGGTGACAGTCGCGCCAACTTCTCGTTGTCCGCCTGGCATCAGACGTGACGCCTCAAGAGTGTGATCGGGATCGGGCCCCTCACTCTTGCTTGAGGAAAGCCGAACGCGAATACGACCGACCCCGCGAGCTATGTTCTTCATGCTCTAGCAATCACTGGTGCGTCGTTGCCGGGAAGTCTCACCACTAGCAGATTCCCAAGTACGCCGGCATTCTCAACGTCGGACACCTCGGCCTTGACTCGATACTTATCCGGCTTGCCCGTGGTAGTAAACGTGAGATGGTACGGGCCGTTGAAATACTCCACGGAGCCGCCACATTGATAGGCGACAGTATCGGTGATCAGATATGTGCCAAAGCCGCCGTACACCTCTGCGCCTCCCGACATTTGCGCCACACGGCTGCCGATCTCTCGATCAGGCAGATCTTCGTCAGACCTAGGTCTTGGGTCTGCAGACACCCCAAAAAAGAACGCGCTAATCATCAGCGCGAGCTCATCGTCAACCTCGGGTGGCATCCCGTCCTCGTTGGTCAGCTCGTATGAGTAGGAAGCCACGCCCTGTTCGAATACGTCGATAGTGAAGTACTCAACGATGCTGCCGTAGTGGGGAGTGGTTATTCCGTTGAAAGCACTTAGTCCACGCTTCAGAGATTCAACGATCGAAGCACCGTTGTCCCATATACAGACTGCGAACTCTCGCTGTCCGCGCACTGACGGACTTTGTTGAACTTGTGCAGTTGTATAGACCAAGCTTGCGCCCGAGTGCATTGCGGTGTTCTTGATTCCTTCAAAAATTACAGCGCGAGCGACGACCTTTGACGCCACTCTGCCGATCACAGTGCGTAGCACGTTCTGAACTGGCCCTTCGAGCCAACGCTCACGTTCGCGAGCTGCAGCGAGCAACGGTCTACCTAGATCGAACGGGATCTCTGTGAGTGGCAAGCTGTGCTTCGGGAGCAATTCCCGCGAGTAGCGATTTGCGTGACCCCTGTCACGGCGAAGTCGGAGAACCTCGCGCGTTCCCTCGGTCAGGCATTCCGCCGCCGGGATCCCCGTCCATCTCTCGAGCTGCTCGAAAAAGTTCCAGGCCTCCAGATAGTCAAGAGTGCGCGCATCACGAGGTGCTTCGATGGTCGTTATCATCCGCTCCCTGGCCCGAGCTGCCATCAAAGAAAGCAATAACGGAAGCGCGGGGAGATCGATGTATGTGACGACTGACATGTCGATCTGCAAGTCGGAACTTGCACCGGACTGCAGGAAAAGCAGTTCCACTGCGGACGCGTTGAAGAATGTCGGCGCGGCGCGAACATCTCCCATTGCTGCCCTTTCGTATTCCTGCACAAATTAGCGAGCGGTCTTCAAGAATGATCGTAGCGGGATCGGCGAGCTAGGCAAATTCTTGAGCTCGCGATGAGGCCGAGCGCTCATGCGCACGTCCATGGGAGCGCACCGCTCTGCGAATTTAGGCAGTTCGAACAACGACGCAGGAAATCCAGTGACCAGCGGGACCTATTAAGTACCACTCACTCGAGGATCATCAGGGTGAGGTCGCACAACGAGAAAGTGTGGCCTGCGCTACGCCGATACCTACGCGAGCTAACCCTGTTCGACAGGTGTGATCCTGAACAGAAGCTTCTGATTTCCGCTTCGCCGTACCGCCATCGCGAAGGTAGCGTTACAGCCCGTCGACGAACCTCTGAATCGAGCGAACAAATGGAGTCCCTGGCGGGCGATCCAGAAGCGTACCTAAGACAGTCGCAAATCTGTTGCTCAGATCTCCCTTCTTGTGCGCTGACAGCGAGATATCGGCCTCGAGTTCGAACTTGTCTGGATCACGACGCCAGTCAATGAAAAGCGCGGCGGTCTCGAACCCGCCGATGAACTCTTTACAGAGGTGTTTGTCGATTGCTTCAGCGACCTCACCCAAGATACGAAGCCACTCCACAACTTGTCTCTCGCTTACTGCCAGTTGCGCGGGCCCGAGCGCATCAGAGCGGCGAGCACCCATCGCCAATCCCAGCCCAAATCCTGGCTCGGTTTCGGTATGGGCGAATCCGTGCGCGACTGAGTTGCGCAGGACCCTCAATTTCTCGAGAGATGACAAGGCATTTGTAAGTTCCGGAGGCACGGACCCGAACAGGATCCTGTAGGCGCGGGTTCTCGAGGGCCAGGCACCTTTCACCAAGCCACCTAGAGAGGGGCCGTCAATTCGAATTCCGTGTTTTCGTACCATCAGCCCATCGATGCGTTTAGGGAACCCGGCGATGCGCGCCGGGTCGGAGGCCACAGCGGTCGCAGCGACCCCGAATAGGTATCGCTCGAAAGCCGACGCCATGAGCATCACCGTCAGCAATCGTCGCCAGCGGGTATTCGACCTCACCCGTTTTGTCAGTTCCTCCACACTGTGCCCAAGACGCCGAACGTAACGCGGGTCCGAGATTGAAAGAGCCGTCAGTGGATCGGCCTGAGCAGGCAAGGCCTTTATCGTGTATGCGAAGAGATCGCTTTGAGCCGAACCAGTCCAGAAGAAATGGCTGATCTCGCCCCTGTCACTCCGAAATCGCCACAGCGACAGGGACGTCTCAAACCATGTCGTTTCACGAGCGAACGTCGCCATCGGTCCAATCTAGCGATAGCCCGGAGAACGACGGATCGTCGTCGTGGTTCACGCTTGTCTCGCCCGCTGCTTTAGCCAATCACGGTCTGGAAGGAGTTCACCTTCTGAACCGCCCAGTCGGTGCACCCGCTCAGGTTGCGGAAGTTCATTGGCGGCGAGCAAGCCGCAGCCGACTTCGGCTTGGACTTCAGTAACCTCAGGTCAGCAGAAGGGAGACGGGCAATGTGGATCACGGGCGACGTGGATCTGCCAACCGATCTTGTCGAGGCGCTAACCACGGACTCACTCGTCCTGTTCGTCGGTGCCGGCGCTTCGTTGAATGATCCTTCCAATCTGCCCCTCTTCCCGGGTCTCGCAAAGCAGCTCGCGAGCCTCGCTGCCGTGCCCTACGACGAGAAGATGCCGACGGATGCGTTTCTTGGAAGACTCGCCGACCGCGGTGACTTCGACGCTCACAAGCACGCAAAGCTCATAACCGGTTCGGCGACTTCAACGTTCAATTCCGTCCACACGGCACTAGTTTCGTTGGCGGCGGCGGCCACCCCACGCATCATCACCACTAACTACGACGACCACCTGACGTCTGCAGCGGCGGCCTCCCGGTTTGTTCTAGGGGATCGATACAACGCTCCCGCGCTACCGCTCGGGTCTTCCTTTTCAGGGATAGTTCATCTGCATGGCAGCGTCGCCAGGCCAGAGACCGAGTTCGTTCTGACAGATCGGGATTTTGGACACGCATACATCACTGATGCCTGGGCAAGTAGATTTCTGCAAGGCGTCTTCGCTCAGTACACGGTCTTGTTCGTGGGATACAGCCACTCGGATGTGGTGATGAACTATCTAGCAATGGGCCTTCCCCCTGGGGCCAGACGATTTGCGCTGACGACAGACCCCGCAGACGAGCGTTGGGCGCGGCTGCGCATTGAACCGATTGGATACCCGGGCGACAACCACCACGTCGCAGCTCAGCTAGCTCTTGAAGCTTGGGCGGCCCGGGCAAGAATGGGACTTCTCGATCACCGCGGACGAATCCGAGACATCGTCGCGGGAGGACCCCCGAAAACACCGGTCGATATCGACTATCTAGATTCGATGATCGCGACGCTTGATGGATCGCGATTCTTCGCCGAAGTAGCGACCGATCCCACGTGGCTCGAGTGGATGGAGTCCAGGAGCGTTTTCCGATCACTTTTCGACTCGTCGATCGCACTAGAACCAACCTCCCCCATCCTGGCTGAGTGGTTCTCCAAGGAGTTCGCGGCCGAGCCTTCTCGTTCGGACTACGCTCTCGCAACGATTCAGAGATTGGGGCAGTCAATCAACGACGAGTTGCTGAATCGACTCGCGTGGTCGACGAAGGAACTTTGGTCAGCCGACACTGAGTCCGCGCGTCGTTGGCAAGCATTGGTCGCCAGCTCGCTTGGGTCATCGACCCCGACCACGATTGCTCGCGGATCTCTGGTCTTCCGTGGGTCTACGAAACGAGCGATCGATTTGGTAGCGCTTCGGCGCGTTCTAGTCCCATATCTTCGTCTCAGAAAGTCAATCGGGTGGGGTGACTATGATCCGATTCGCCCATCCCAAGATCTAGCATGGCCGATCGACCCAAGAGCTCTGCGCGACGCAATTTCGGGACTTCATCCGTCCACTCGGCCAGACGACCTCGCCGTTGCTCTCGAGCAAGCGCTTCTCGACGCCTACGACCTGATTGTTGCCTACGATGGGGAGCAGACATGGGATAGCCTCTCGTTCCGCCGCTCGGCAATCGAGCCTGACTCGCAAGATGACAGAGACGACGTCGTCGACGTCATCGTCGACGGTCTTCGCGACTATGGTGAATCTTCTAGCGCCCGGCGTACCCGACTGATTGAGCGATGGTTCTCCAGCCCGCGCGCCTTACTTCGTCGCCTTGCAATTCACCTGCTGGCGAGCAGTCGCCGGAGCCCAGACAACAAGCTGAGTCGAATACTGGACTTCGACCTGTTGTTCGACTCTGAGACGAAGCACGAGACGTATATTCTGCTAGCGAGCGCGATCGCAGATGCGTCCGCCCAAATTCGGGCCCGCGTACTCGAGCGGGTAATGCAAGGACCAGGCGACGAAGACGACGAGCATCGAGTCGCATACAGCAAGTTCAACTTGCTCACGTGGCTAACCCGCGCAGCCCCAAAATGGAGAGCTGCGCAGAACGCGTTGCGGGCGATCAAAGCGGAGAACCAGGAGTTTGAAGAGCGGAATCGCTTGGACCTTGATCACGAGCACTGGTCTGGCTCGTGGACTCCCGCTGTTCCAATCACTGTCGATGAATGGCTACAGATGGTGCGAGAGGAAGGGCCCGCTTCAGGCATCGACTGGCTCTATGGCCTTGACTACAGCGAGCGGCAGATGGACGGTCCCGACTGGGATGGCGCGCAGACACTTGTCCGATCCTCAGCAGAGGCGGACCCAGGGCTAGCCGTTGAAGTTTGGGACGAGCTAGTAGCGAACCCGCGCGATCGAGACCTGGATCTCCGCGCCGCGACGGTGTTCGGTTGGGCATCCACCAAGATACGGCATGAGTGGGGGCCCATCATTGAGCGAGCAGCCACTCTAGCGGTCGAACCAGGACAAGAGCGCGCGGTCGCCGATCTCGCCTTGGCCGTCGCAAAGGATGAGACTGCCCCCGACACGACGCTTGAGAGCGTCGCAACGATGATCGGCCAGCTCACTGCGTCGCGGGCGCCCTCTTTCACCCACCAACCGACGTCCGAGTGGATGTTCCTCGGGCTCAATAGTTGGCCTGGTTCGGTCGGGCGATTCTGGATTCAGCACGTTGCACGAAGGTGGCGCGAAGCGGGGGACAGTTGGATTGGTCTCGATGATGCTGAAAGATCAGCAATCGATGATCTTGTCAATGGAAGCGAACCATTCTCGAGTGCTGCCCGTCCTGTTGTGGGAGCGGACCTTTACTTCCTGTTCGGCGCTGACGAAGAGTTCACGCGACGAGTGATACTCCCGCACTTCTCCGACTCTGAAGCCGCAAACGCCGCCCAGACCTGGAGCGGCTTCCTTTACCACCCACGCGTTAACGATCGAATGATTGAAGCAGGCTTCCTTGAGATTGCGTCGAGCGCTCGGCGACTCGTTGCCGCGCTGGAGGGCGGACGGCTCACATCGCAGTATTACTCGATGCTGGCGTCGATCTGTTCTTTTCTCGATGTCTCGGACGACCAGCGGGATCAGGTAGCCAACGAACTGATCGTCGCCGACCCGGCCTCCTTCGTCCACTTCCTGGACTCGCTGCAGCGCCTGCTGAGCAGAATGGACGATCCTGCGCAGGCTGGAGGGTTATGGCGCGATTGGATCGGCCCTTTGTGTGAACGTCGACTAAACGGAATTCCTCGCTCGCCCCGTGCCGACGAGCTAGAAACCTGGATGAACCTCTTGCTCTCTGTTGGAGACGCCCTGCCAAGCGCTATCGAGTTTCTCCGCCAGCACCCGACGGGGTTTGGCGGGGGCCTCGCGCTTCAAGAGGTTAACGAGCACTTGGCATCGACCTACACGCACGACCTACTTGAGTACCTCATGATCCGGGTGACTCACACCCCCACGCTCGACATGATGCTCCTTTACTCACTCCGAGAAGCGGTCCAGACTGTCGCCAGCGTCGCAGATCGCAGTCTGCTCGATCCATTGTTTACATATCTTCGCTCGCGCGGCGTCGCTGCTGATGAATGGTTGTCGGACGAGTAGACGCCTCGTCACGCCGAGCATCGCCACTCCCCGATCACGACCGCGTAGCGATCTGATAGTCCGACATCCCCATCCGTGCGGGTGAGATCCTCCACGGCCTCCGAGCGAGTCGTGGTTTCAAGTCGCGCTTACTCCGCTGGGCGAGAGGCCTTCGCATCAGTCGCTACTCGGACTGCCTTCGACGCCGCGGAAGCTGATCTTCGCGACGCAACAAGAGCCGAACCCGTAGCCAGTGCACCGCCGACGACGCTGATAAAGAACAACGTCGCGCTGTCTTCAGCGCTCTGAATGAAGCCGAGAACAACGAGCAAGACCCCGAGAACTACGGCCGCTAAGCCGACAAGCACCGTGAGTGTGCGGCGGGCATATTCGACTCGGCGAAACCGCAGCTCCGGAGCGAGTCGCGCGTTCAGCTCGCCAAGTGTGCGATTGATGTGAGCCTCGAACACGTCCTTCTGGGGCGAGGAAGGGAGGTCTTTGTATATCAGTAGGTCACGCTGAAGCCGTGCCGCTAGCCTTGAGGACGGCATCACGTATCTCAGTACCGCTGTGAGAACTGCGCTCACCACGGGGACAGAGAGGAACCCCACCACAATCTGCGCCAAAGTGATTAGCGGGGCCGTTTCCATGAGATGAAACTAGTGGATTGGGCCACAGCTAGTCATTTCCTTCACCACAACGCCGCGGCCACGCGCCCGGCGTACCATCACCCCATGACCACCCCTACCTTTACCCTCAACAACGGCGTCACGATCCCCGCGATCGGCCTTGGCGTCTTCCAGAGCAAGCCTGAGGAGACCTCGGCGGCCGTCGCATCCGCCCTCAAGGTCGGCTACCGCCACATCGACACGGCTGCGGTGTACGGCAATGAGCGTCAGGTGGGCGAGGGCATCCGGGCATCCGGTGTCGACCGCTCAGAGATCGTCATCGAGACGAAGGTGTGGGTGAGCGACTACGGCTACGACGAGACCCTGCACGCGTTCGAGAAGTCCACCCGCAAGCTCGGGTTCGACGAGCTGGACCTGCTGATCCTGCACCAGCCCGCCACGCACCGCTTCGAGCGCACGCTCGCCGCCTACAGGGCGCTCGAGACGCTCCTCGCCGACGGACGCGTGCGCGCCATCGGCGTCAGCAACTTCATGCCCGACCACCTCGCGCGGCTCCTCGCCGAGACCGACGTCGTGCCCGCGCTCAACCAGGTGGAGTTGCACCCCTACTTCAGCCAGCCCGCAGTGCAGGCAGCGGATGCCGCGGCCGGCGTTCTCACGCAGGCGTGGTCGCCCATCGGGGGAATCACGTTCTACCCGGGTTGGGGCGACCACCGCAGGAGCGTGATGGATGACCCCACCATCGCCGCGATCGCCGCCACCCACGGCAAGAGCCCCGCCCAGGTGATGCTGCGCTGGGGCATCCAGGAGGGTCGCTCGGTGATTCCGAAGTCGATCAACCCGGCGCGCATCGCGGAGAACTTCGACGTGTTCGACTTCGAGCTGACCGCCGACGAGATGGCCCAGCTTGACGCGCTCGACACGGGCGTGCGCAGCGGCCCGGACCCGGATGCGGAGCGCACCGAGTTCTTCGATCGCGTCATCCCGGAGGACTGATCTGCGCCACACGTCACCGGTCGAGACGTGGAGTGGGCAGACCGAGCCGCCGCGCTTCGCGCCGCGTGTCCTCAAGTACGGCGAGCGCCTCTGGGGCGTGCGGGTCGGTGTGCGCGGCGAGGCTCCGCTGCGCGATCGGCACGAGCCCAGTCGCCCAGCTCACGACCGTTGAAATCACGGTGGTCAGCCGGTATGGCAGCGTGCCACCGCGATGCCGACTGAGGTCGACACCGCGTGCCTCGAGAAGGGGCAGCAGCTCCCGACCGGTGAGGAACGCATCGCGGAACGCTCGACGGTCTCCGATCATGTTCGCGAGTGATCCACTCCGTTGGGCCTGGTCGAACATGCCTGCGTCGGCGATGAAGTGGAGCCACAGCCATCCGCGCATGTCGTTCTCCTCGCGAATCGCGAGGCCGGCCTGGCGGAAGGCCGTGGACACCTGCTGCTCGCGCGGCTCGGGTGCAGCATCCGTCGTGCCGATAACGACCGCTGGCAGCATGGCGCCCCACAGCAGACCGTCCCTCGTGAATCCACCGCCTGCTTGCGGGAATCCGAACACGACCTGGTCGGCTGGCAGCGGCGCAACCGCGTCGAGCGGCTCCTGCCAAAGATTGCCGAAGACCAGTACGGTCGCCGAGCCCACTCGCGGAGCAAGGAACGCGGATGCCTCGGCCAGCCGGTGGTGCCCCACACTGAGCACGATCAGATCGAAGCCGTCGCTCGGGTCAAGAGTCTCTCGCAAACGGGTGGGGAACGTCTCACGCACTCGCCGCCCGAACGGCTTGCGGCGCCCATCGATCCAGTCGAGCTGCACCTCGTCGCCGTACTCCGCAGCGCGACCGGGGCGCACGTAGAACTCGACGTCGTGCCCTGCCTCGTGAAGCACGCGACCGTAGATAGTGGCGATCACTCCGCGACCGAACATGAGAATGCGCATGGAGGCTCCTCCCTAAGATGGAGCTTGTCTCCACTTACGAAGAATATGGAGACAGTCTCCACTTGTCAACGAGAGGACTCCGAGTGGCCGAGGCGCGAGCGCTGCGAGCGGATGCCCGCCGCAACCGTGAGGCGATCATTGCCGCCGCGCGACGGGTCTTCGATCGCGACGAGCAGCTGCGCTTCGATGACTTCGCCGCTCGAGCAGGCGTCGGAGTGGGCACTCTCTACCGGCACTTCCCCACGCGAGAAGCACTCGCTGCGGCCGTGTACAAGGGAGAGGTAGCTGCACTCTGCCAGGAGGCTCGCGACCCTCAACGATCGGCCCGCGAAAGCCTCGACGCCTTCCTGCGCGGATTCGTGGAATACATGGTCGCCAACGCCGGGCTTGCGCGGGCGCTCGCCGCAGTCGTGGACCCTGCGGTGCTGGCCGACGGCGGAATCGAACTCGAAAGCACGGTCGCCGACCTTCTCGCTCGCGCGGCAAGCGACGGAACCATCCGTAGCGATCTGCCGGTGGGGGCGGTCATGATCGTGCTGCACGGCATCGGGTCCGCAACCGATCGGCCGGACTGGGCGCGCGAGTCGCAGGCGGCCGTGGAGTTACTGCTTGCTGGGCTGACTGCGGCGTGATCTGCCACGCTTGCGGTTAGGTCACGCAGCAAGGGGCACCGCAGGGCGCGCGGGTCGAACTCGAGCCGCGGCATCCCGAGCCCCCAGTCGCGCCATCTGGCGCAGCCACCCTTCTCGCGTGCTGAGGCGCGTGTGACGCACCTCGCCGAACCGCGTCACCCCCACCGTGCGCACACCGCAGTACCAGAGGGTTGCGCGCGTCAACGACGTCTCCGATGCGTTGCGGTACACGAGCCGGTTCCAGAGGCGGGGCGAGTCCATGGTCATCACGACGCGGGCGGTGCGGCCCGTGAGCAGGCGATCCCAGAGGCGACCGGTGGGGCGGTAACGGAATGCGAAACCGCTCAGAAACACCCTGTCGATGAACGACTTGAGGGCCGCGGGATAGGTACCCCACCACTGCGGGTAGAAGAAGACGAGATGGTCGGCCCACGTGACGTCGTCGAGGTAGGCGGCGACCTCGGGCGGGAGCGGGGCGTCGTCGTGGTGGTCTGGTCGCGGCATCCGGAGCTCGCTGCGCGTGGTGGGTGTACCGGGCACGGGGTCGCGAGCCAGGTCGACGACGCGCACCTCGGCACCAGCGGAGCTTGCCGCTGCCGCATAGCTCCCGGCGAGCGCGTGGTTGAGCGAGCCCGCGATGGGCGTGCCGACGACGACGAGGATGCGACTCACCGCTGTGTCGCCTTCTGCAGGAGCAGCTCGTTGATGGCGTTGAGCTGCGAGTTCAACTGGTCGCGGTCGAGCCCCGGCACCTGGCCGAGGATCTGCGTGAAGTCGTCGTCGAGCTTGCCGCCGGCGGCCTCGACGACCGCCCACGCTTTCGGTGTGAGGTCGAGCATCACCCGACGAGCGTTGGCCGGATCATCGGATGTCGTCATCCACCCGTCCGCGACGAGCTCGGGTATGCGCTTCGATACCGCAGCCTTTGAGACGATGAGGCACTCGGCAAGCTCGGTCACACTCGAGGTGCCCAGTTCGGCCAGCGTCGTGAGAAATCGGAAGTAGCTGAACGTCATGCCGTGGTGCTTGCGCAGATACGCGTCGGCGTAGGCGTCGAAGTGCAGCACGACCTCGTGGAGGGTGACGGGGATACGCGTGGCCATGCGAGTAGTTAACTGGTTGACACGGAGGTTGTCAACCAGTTAACACTGTTGACACCTGGCAGGGACTGCCCGCATTCTCACGCGAGAACACCACCAACAACCCCTTCTCTCGCGCTGTGCTCGCATCACTCTGACAGGCGCTCGGCCCGATCCCCCGCCGTCCAGCTCGCCAGCAACGCGAGGGCCTCGCTCGACGCCGTGCCCGGCTCCGTCGTGTACACGTAGAGCACCTGGGACGTGTCCCCCGGGAGCGTGAGCGTCTCGAACTGCACCTCGAGCTCTCCGACCACGGGATGATTCAGGAGTTTCGTGCCGTGCGTGCGCTGGTGCACGCGGTGAGCAGACCACCACTGGCGAAACTCGCTGCTGGCGAGGGATAGTTCGCCCACGAGCTGCTGTGTGCCCTGGTCGTTCGGTGTGGCCGCGGCATCCAGACGCAGCGCTTCGACGGCGTTGCGGGCCTGCTCGTCCCAATCACGGAAGAGTGCCCGCGCGTTGTCGTCGAGGAGCATCCATCGGGCGTAGTTGCGGTGCTTGGCGGGCATGGCGTCGAAGTCCGCGAACAGCGCCCGGGCGAGCGCATTCGAGGCGAGGATGTCTGTGCGTCGCCCCAAGATCAGCGCCGGCTGGGAGCTGAATGATTCGAGGAGTTGGTAGAGCCCCGGTCGTACGCGCTGCACCGAGGGACGAGAGCGGGACACGGATGCTCCGGCAGCACTGACGAGCGTGCGGAGATAGGTCTCGCCCGCCATGTCGAGGTCCAGCGCCCTGATGAGTGCGTCGATGACCTGTGTCGACGGGGCGACGTTGCGGCCCTGCTCGAGGCGCGTGTAGTAGTCGGTGGAGACGCCGGCGAGGAGGGCGACCTCCTCCCGGCGCAAGCCAGGAACCCGGCGGATGCGACCGTCGGGCAGTAGCCCCGTCGTGTCAGGATCCCGGCGCTCTCGAGCACGTCGCAGGAACTCGCCCAGCTCCCGGTGCGGATCGCTCATCTCGTCATTCTCCCAAACGTCCATCAATGCCTAAAGGTGCCCGGCGGCGGCTGGCGCGGCGGTTGTTCACGCGGCGCCAGCCGCCAGCATCCGGAACTCAGCGCACGTAGTCGGTGCTGTGGGCGAGCTCCCGGCCGGCGAGCACGTCGGCCTTCAGCGAGTCGGCCTTCGCCTCGGCCAGTCCGGAGGAATCCGAGCCGAGCTGCTGGTGCAGAGGTCCGACCTCGCGCTGGGCGATGGTGACGAACGCCGCTGCGGCCTTGGCCGGGTCACCCGGCTGGGTTCCGGGCATCGCCTTGTGCGTTGCGATCATCTCGGCGATCGCCGGGTAGGCGCCCGACGTGTCGCCGGTCAGCACGAGCGAGTTGTCAGTGAGGAACGCCGTATCGAAGTACCCCGGCTCGACGACGGTGACGCCGATACCGAAGTCCGCGACCTCCGCCGCGAGCGCCTCGGAGAGACCTTCGATCGCGAACTTCGCCGCGCTATACAGGCCCCAACCCGGGAACGCGAGCAGGCCGACGATCGAGGAGACGTTGATGATGTGACCGCTGGCTGCGGCGCGCATCTGCGGAAGCACGGCGCGGATGACGTTCCACGCGCCGATCAACTGCACGTCGAACAGTGTGCGGATGTCGTCGCTGCTGGTGTCTTCGACGGAGCCGAGGATGCCGTAACCGGCGTTGTTCACCACAACATCGATCTGGCCGAACCTCTCGGTCACCTCGGCGATGGCGGCGCTCACCTGCGCCTCATCGGTCAGCGATGCCTCCAGCGCGAGCAGGTTCGCGGTGTCGACATCGGCGAGTCCTGCCAGGAGACGCTCGGAAGAACGAGTGGTCGCCGCGACCTGATCGCCGCGGTCGAGCAGGTGCTTCACGAGTGCGAGGCCGAGACCGCGCGAGGCGCCGGTCACGAACCAGACAGCCGGACGGTCGGTGGGGTACGTCATGGAAGTTCCTTTCGTCGTAGGTACTTCCAGACTGCGGCTGCGCCGGGGCCGAATCCGGGCCACAGCTGGACCGCTTTCACCTAGGACTCGCAGTCCACCCATGATGGTGGCTGCGCGGAACCCCTTCAACGTGGCCGCTAGTTCAACGCCGGCAGGTCACCAGGGATGACGCCCGACCCGTAGAGGTCCTTGGCGAGATCCTGCAACGCGAGCAGGGCGACGCGCTGCGTGAGCGGACCGTACGAGATGCGCGCGATGCCGAGATCCTCGTACTCGGCCGCGGTCAGGGCACCGGGCAGGCCGATCACGCTGACCGTGTTGCGACCCAGTTCGGCGACAACCTGCTGCACCGATTCACGGTCCATCAGTCCGGGGATGAAGACGAGGGATGCCCCGGCCTCCAGGAACGCCTTGCCGCGCGTGATCGCTTCTGGAAGCCGCTCACTCAGCGGGCCGGTGCCGCGCGCGATCGCGTCGGTGCGCGCGTTCAGCTGGAACGGCACGCCCTCCGCCTCGGCGGCGGCAACCATAGCGCGGACGTTCGCGACCGACTCGTCGAATGGCTTCAGCCGGTCCTCGACGTTGGCGCCCACCACGCCGATTCCGATGGCACGGCGGATGGTCTCGCCCGGCTCGGCGTAGCCGTCGTCGAGGTCCGCGGAGACGGGGAGCTCGGTGGCTTTGACGATGATCTCGACAGCATCGAGGGCGACCTGCAGTGGCATCCCGCCGTCGGGGTAGCCGTGGCTCGCGGCGATGGAGTGGCCGGCGGTCGCGATGGCGCGGGTCTCGGGAAGGTCGGCGACGACCTTGGCGGAGATCGCGTCCCAGACGTTGACGACGCGGAGGATCTCGGGGGCCTGGTGGAGGTCGCGGAGGGTGGTGGCTTTCTCGACGGTGTTCATGGGTCCACGGTAGCCCGCGGTGTTGTGGCGAGGCTGGGCCTAGCCTGCGGCGATGATCGCCGCTACGCTCCGGAACGCGTCCTTGGCCTCAGGCGTCCAGCCGGCTCCCACGAAGTCGTGGAATGCGTCGGGATACACGTGGAGCGTGACATCCGCCCCCGCCTCGCGCGCCTTCTCCGCGAACCGCTCGGCGTCAGGAAGAAGGATGTCTTTCGCGCCCTGGTAGATGGCGATCGGCGGTAGCCCGGCGAGTGAATCGTAGAGCGGGCTGATGAGGGGGTCGCGAAGGTCGCGGCCACCAGCCCACGCGGTGCCTGCGGCGAGCTGGCTCGCAGGATGCAGCATCGGGTCGGACGGCAGCACGGCCTGAATGGCGGGGTTGGACATCGTGACATCCACCCACGGCGAGAACAGGATGAGACCGGCCAGGGGCACCGCCCCGGTTGCCCGATTGCTGATCGCCAGTCCGAGGGCGAGGCCCGCGCCAGCGGAGTCACCCGCGAGGAACAGCGGCCGACCACTCGTCTGGGCGGGCACTGTCTCGAGGAACGCGTAACCCTCATCGGCGGTGTGCTCCGGTGCGAGCCCGTAGAGGGGAACCGTGACCGTCGCGCCCGTGCCGTCGATGATGTCGGCCACGATGCGCCAGTGCGCCGAGACCAGCGGATGCACGTACGAGCCGCCATGAAGGTAGATCACGTGCGTGCCGGTGGAGCCGGCTCTGGGGGTGAGCGTGATGACGGGATGCCCGGCGACGAGTTGCTGCGTGACATCCGTCCTGCGGCGCAGCGAACCCGGAATCGGTGCAGCCTCTTTGCGCTTACGCAAGGACTCCTGGAGAGTCTGCTCGGTCGTGCGGGTCTTGGGCGTGAGGCGGAGGAGCATGACGGTGAGGCGCATGGACAGCGACATGGGCTCTTCTCTCGTCGTCGAGCGGGGCGATTCGGCCCTGGGGAAAGTATCGCAGGGGCCGCTACCCTAGCCGCCGCCCCGCCCGCTCCTCCAGCAGTCGCGCCGCGAGCAGCTCGCCGTCCACCGCGCCGAAACGCTCGAGTGCCTCGCGGTGCAGCGTCACCACCTGATTCGACAGGCTGAACGGCACCCCCGCCGCCCGCGCCTGCTCGGCCAAGATGTCGAGCTCCTCCACGCAGCGGGCGAGCGAGAAGTCGGTGAGGTCGTCGCCCGCCAGGAGCCGGTCAAGGTACTCGTCGATGAAGGCGCTGCCCGCGGGTCCGGCAGCGAGGGTTCGCCGGAGCGCGGTCGCCGGGATGCCCATTGCCTGGCCCAGCAGAAGTGCTTCGGTCACGGCAACGACCTGCCCGAACCAGAGCAGGTTGCCGAGCAGCTTGGCACCCTGCCCGGCGCCGGGCTCCTCGCCGACGTGGTCGATCGTTCCGAGCGTTTCGAGGAGGGGGCGCGCTCGTTCGACGGCCGTCGCTGCCCCGCCAACAAGAAACGAGAGCGTCCGCGAGGTCGCGGCTGGCACGCCACCGACCATCGCCGCGTCGACACTCGAAATCCCTCGGGCTTCGGCGAGCGCCGCCACCCGTCCCGTCACGCTCGGGTCGCCGCTCGTGAGGTCGAGCCAGAGCGAGCCCTCCGCCAGCGAGTCGAGCAGCGGCAGCACGGCATCCTCGACCTCGGCCGCGCCCGGGAGCACCGTCACGAGCACGCCGACGGATGCCGCGACCTCCGCCGCACTCGCAGCCACCAGCATCCCGGCCGCCGCCGCCCGTGCCCTGGCCTGCGCGTCGGGGTCCCACGTCACCACGTCGTGGCCGCCGGAGCTCAGACCCACCGCGATCGGGAGCCCCATTCGTCCAACGCCGAGCACGCCAACGCGGTTCGTTGCTGCAGTCATGGAGAGAGCGTATTCGCCGCGCGCGGCCAACCGCTCAGTGCGCCCGCAACCACTCCTCCAGGTACTGCGCGACGCCATCCTCGTGATGCCGGGCGGTCACAACATCCGCGGCCGCGAGCACGGCATCCTGCGCGTTCGCGACGGCGATCGCCGTGCCCACTGCGGCGAAGGCCGGCAGGTCGTTGTAGTTGTCGCCGAAGAAGTAGCACTCGCTCACGGCAACCCCGAGGTCGGCCTCGAGATCGCGGATGCCCGTGCCCTTGTCACATCGCACGTCGCCGATCTCGAGGTAGGTCGCCTTCGAGCGGTACCCGACGGCGTCGGGGAGGCGAACCACGAGCTGCTCGATCGCGTCGATCAACGCCGGCTCGCCCATGCACATGATCTTGTGGGGCGGTGCGCTGTCGATCGCGCCGCTTGAGACGTAGTACTCGGCTGGTTCGTCGCGCGGCTCGACACCGGTGTTGCTGATCTCGCGCTCCGCCCACCGGTCGCGGGCCCAGGCGTACCAGCCGTCGCCAGCGTAGAAGCTCGCGTGCACCCCGAGGCCCGCGCATAGCTCGTAGATCTGGCGAGCGGCATCCGCGGGGATCGGGGTGCTGCTGACCACACGGCCTGCGGCGGAGAGCACGAGGCCTCCGTTGTAGGAGACGAGCGGGGCATCCGTCGCGTCGTAGAGCCGTTCGAGCGCCCTGAGCGATGCCGGCATGCGCGAGGAGCAGAGCACGAAGCTGTGCCCGGCCTCGCGCACGGAAGTGATCGCGCGGATGGTGCGATCGGAGATGGTGCGCTGCGAGTTCAGGAGGGTCCCGTCGATGTCGGAACAGAAAACGGCCATGCGACCAATCTTGCCGGTGTGGGCAAGCCGAGGGGTCGCGTTCTACGCCGCGGGACTGCTCCCGGGCACTACCGTGGTGCCGTAAGGCCGTGGTGGGCTCACCGACCTGAACGCCCATCTCGCGCACCAGTTCTGAGCGCAGATCGGATCCGCCATGCCAAGCACCGCCCCCTCGCCCGACCCCGCGACCCTGGTCACGGTGCCCGCGGGTAGCTTCCGCGGAACTCTGCACGATGGCGTTCGATCCTGGCGTGGCATCCGCTTCGCCGAGGCACCGACGGGCGAACGCCGCTGGCGCGACCCCGTGCCGGCAGCGGTCGTCGAGGGCGAGATGGATGCCACGCAGTTTGGCCCCGCGTGCCCGCAGACTCCCACCCCGGCGATTTCCCTCGGCGAGGGCACCCCGCTCGACGAGGACTGCCTGCGCCTCAACGTGTGGGCACCCGCGACCACGGATGCCACGGCACTCCCCGTCATGGTCTGGGTACACGGCGGTGCCTATGTTTTCGGTGCCTCCAGCCAACCGCAGTACAACGCCACCTCGCTCGTGACGCACGGCGACGTCGTCGTCGTGACGATCAACTACCGCCTGGGTGGCTTCGGATTCGTCGACCTCACCGGGCTGCTGCCGGAGGGTGACTTCGACGGCAACCTCGCGCTCAAGGACGTCCTGCTCGCGCTGCGCTGGGTCCGCGACAACATCAGCGGCTTCGGGGGCGACCCGAGCCGGGTGACCGTCTTCGGCGAATCAGCCGGTGGAGGTCTCGTGACCACCCTGCTCGCGACCCCGAGCGCTGAGGGTCTCTTCCACCGTGCGATCGCGCAATCCTCGCCCGCAACCAGCCTGTACGGGCTCGCCCGCGCGCGGTCCGTGGCGGAGCGGTTCGTTCGGGAGCTCGGGGTCGACCCGTCGGCACCGGACGCGGCCGCAACGCTGCGCGCGGCATCCGTCGACGGGATCGTCGACGGATGCATGGCCGTCTACGCTGCCGTGCCCGACTCGGACCCCGGCGTGCTCGCCTTCGCGCCGGTCATCGATGGCGACCTGCTGCCCGAGGCGCCCGTGACGGTGCTGCGAGAGGGCCGCGGACTCCCCGTGCCGCTGCTCATCGGCACGAATAAGGATGAGGCGTCGCTCTTCAAGTTCATGAAGTCACCACTGATCCCCATCACCGACGACCGACTGCAGCAGATGTTCACCGATATCGCCGCCGAGAATCCGACGTTGGAGCCCCCCACGTTCGACGAGCTCCGCGCTGCCTATGAGCGCACTCATCGGCGTGGAATCGGCCTTGGCATCGCTCGGGACATCGGCTTCCGTATGCCCACGGTGTGGATCGCCGAAGGCCATTCGAAGGCCGCCGACGTGTGGCTCTACCGCTTCGACCACTCGACGCCCTTCCTGCGTCTCATCGGTCTCGGTGCGACCCACGGGAGCGAGCTCCCATACCTGTGGGGCACTCTCGCGACCGGACGCAAGGACCCGACGTTCCGCCTCGGCGGCCTTCGCGTCGCGGAGGCCCTGTCGGCGCGGATGCAGCAGCGCTGGATCGCGTTCGCGCACGGCCTGGCGCCGAACGGCGACGCCCTTCCGGCGTGGGAGTCGTACTCGGAGTCGTCGCGTCAGACCCTCGTGATCGACCACCGGGACACGCTCGTGGACGACCTGGATGCCTCGCTCAGAAGCTCCTGGGGCGATGAGGTGCTGGCGTTCCCGTGAGTTGGCGTCCCAGTGAGTTCCATGCGTTCTGGTGCTGGCGTTCCCGTGAGTTCCGCGCGTTCGGAATTGGCACGAGACGGGGTGGCACCCCGCGCGTAGCCTCGCCCCATGCGCGAAACCTACGGTGAACGGTTCGACGGAGCGCCACTCTTCCTCAACTCCGCGACGTACGGCCTGCCCTCGCGGCGCACGTCTGAGGCGCTCCACACCGCCCTCCACGCGTGGGAACTCGGCGAGCTCGTACCTACGGACTTCGACGAGTCGGTAGCGCTCGCCCGCGGTGCCTTTGCGCGGATGGCAGGGTTTTCCGAGGGGGACGTGGCGATGGGCGGGAGCGTCTCGGCGTTGCTCGGGCTCGTGGCATCCGTGCTGCCCGACGGCACGAGCGTCGCGACGTTCACCCATGAGTTCACGAGCGTGACTGCGCCGTTCGACGCTCAGGGCAGGGGCATCACGGTCACCGCGCTCGACCCGGGCGAGCTCGAGCGTCGGGCCGGGGAGTTCGATGTGGTGAGCGTGAGTCTGGTGCAATCGTCCGACGGGCGGATGCTCGATGTGGCGGCGCTGCGGGCGGCAGTCGCGGGTACGACGACCCGCGTCATCCTCGACGTGACGCAGGCCATGGGATGGATGCAGCTGGATGTCGCGTGGGCCGACGCCGTGGTTGGTGGCAGCTACAAGTGGCTGATGTCGCCGCGCGGGGCGGCATGGATGGCGATTCAGCCGACGCTCGCCGAGACGCTCGTGCCGCACGCCGCCAACTGGTACTCGTCGGCGACGCCGTGGTCGAACACCTACGCGCTGCCGTCACTGCAGGCTGCGGACGCCCGGCGCTTCGACGCCTCCCCCGCGTGGTTCACCCTGCTGGGCGCGGGCATCGCGATGCCGTGGCTCGCCTCGCTGGATGCCACGGCGGTGCAGGCGCACTGTGTGGGCCTCGCGAACACCGTGCGGTCCTCGCTCGGGCTCCCGCTCGCGGACTCCGCGATCCTCGCGCTGGACGTGCCGGACGCCGCCGCGCGGCTGCAGTCCGCGGGCATCCGTGCGGCGGTGCGCGCTGGCCGTGCGCGGGTGAGCTTCCACCTGTACAACGACGTGTCGGACGTGGAGGCGCTGCTGCGGGCGTTGCGGTAGCGCGCCGCGCTGGCCGCGCGTGCCGCGCGTGCAGCGCGTTGACGCCGAGTGTTCCGATATGGCCGTTATACGCGCGCTTTTAGCGGCCATATCGGAACACTCGGCGGTCGCTAGTGCGTGGCCAGGGCCGGCGCTCCACTCCCGCGCGCGGCACACCACCCCGACACCCGCAGGTCGTTCCAGCCGAAGGCACCCTCGCTGGGCAGCGCCTCGCGGATGCTCTCCTCGCTGAACGGATGCCGCGGCCTCACGCCCTCCGGAGGCTCGGGAGCCCACGGCTCGGCCTCGCTCACACCTTCGCCGAGCATCCGTGCCTGCGCCTTTGCCACGAGCGGCACCTTCATCGTCCACTCGGTGACCTGCGCGAGCAGCTTGATCGCCCCCACCGGCAGCGGAATGAACAGCGGCCGCTTGCCCGCGACTCTGGCCACCCGGCGCACGGCGTCGCTGAGGCTCAGCTCTTCCGCACCCATCACCGCAACCGTCGGCTCGGCGATGCGCCCCTCGACGGCGGCGAGCACGACATCGACGAAGTCCGCGATGGGTACTGGCCGTACCATCCGCTGCCCGAAGCCGACCGTGCCGAACACGGGCCACGACCGCACCGCGCGCGTGACATGGTCGACCATGTGGTCGCCGGGACCGTAGATCATCGCGGCCTTGAGGATGGTGTGCGGGATGCCCGACCCACGGATCAGCTCCTCCGCTGCCCACTTCGTCTCGCGGTAGCCGGAGCCGCAGTTCGGGCGGGCACGCAGGAAGCTCACCATCACGATGCGCTTGACCCCTGCGCGCTGGGCAGCTTCGACGACCGCCCGGGTGCCCTCGACGTGGACTCGCTGGAAGGTCTGTGTGCCGATCTCGCGGTTGATGCCAGCCGCGTGGATGACGGCGTCGCATCCTGCGAAGGCTGCGACGAGCGCGTCGACATCGTCGACGTCGACGCCGGTGCGGCGCGAGATGATGACGGGGTTGTCGAGGCGCGCGGCCACGTTCCTTCCGACGAAACCTGTTCCTCCGGTGATCGCGATACGCATGATCGGCGTCCTTGTCTATTTCGCTAAATTGCTACCTAGCGACACTGTATATAGCAATGGTGCTAAAGTGCAAACATGACAGATACCGCGAGTGACGTGTTCTCGGCCCTCGCGCATCCGACCCGTCGGCAGATCTTGCAGGACCTCAAGGACGGCGAGATGGCTGCGGGCGAAATCGCCGCGCGCTTCAACACGTCAGGCCCGACGATCTCGCGACACCTCGCGGTACTCCGCCAGGCAGGCCTCGTCACCGAGCGCCGTGACGCCAACCGCATCCTCTACTCGCTCGTCGGCGACCGCCTCGCGCTGTCCGTGGGCGACTTCCTCTCCACGGTGTGCCCGGAGCAGATCGTGCTCCGCGAGGTGCGCAAGCGCGGCGGCGCGAAGACAGCGGAGCGGCCCGCGACTGCGTGAGCCTCGGCATCCCGAGTGTTCCGAAAGTGCCGCAATAGCAGCGCCCAAAGCGGCACTTTCGGAACACTCGGCGCCGGGCGATACTGGTGACCATGGACGATCTCACCGGCACCGCAGACGAGCGGATGCAGCAGCTACTCTCCCGCGAGGCATCCGGGGCCCTCACCGCTGAGTGGCTCCGCCGCCAGCTCGACCTCGCGCTCGAGGCGTGGGCCGACGAGGAAACCGAACTCGACATCGAGCGGGAGTCGCACACCGACTTTTAACGCGAGTGTTCCGATATGGCTGCTAAACCCCGCGAAATAACAGCCATATCGGAACACTCGGCGACAGCATCGCGCGCAACCAGCACCATCGCGCTGCGAGAGAATGAGTCACCATGAGTGCGCTCACCGACGCCGTCAGAACGTTCTTCGCCAAGAAGTCCACCATCATCGTGCAGCTGAACGCGCGGCTGCAGCCCATCCACCGCGGGGACCTCGAAGACGCCATCGTCGAGAGGCTGGGGGCGAGCATCCCGAGCCTCACCGTGGTGGGAGGCGGCAGTGCACTCGACAAAGACGGTCGAATCACCGGCTGCGGCATCGAGCTGATGCTGCTCAGGTCGTCACTCGAGCAGGCACTCACCGAGCTGGCATCCGTACTGGGCGAGCTGGGCGTGCCACGGGGCTCGCTCCTGGTCACTCCGCCCAAGCGCAAGATCAACGTCGGGCAGTCCGAAGGCCTCGCCGTCACGTTCCCGCGCATCAGCAGGGTGGACTTTGAGGATGCCCGTGCCCTCCAACACAGCGAGGACCTCGACCGCGCCATGGAGCTACTGAAGCCCGCGCTCCGCGACCACGGGCGCGTCTGGTCGTGGCAGATCCTGAGCGATGAGGCGGACCTCGTGATCTACGGCGACGATGCCGAGGCCCTCCGCGACATCATCCGCGCCACTCTCCCGCGCGAGGGCGCCTTCACTGGTTACAGGATCACGGCCATCACATAGCGCGAGTGTTCCGATATGGCTCCTAAAACAGCCGAAATGACAGCCATATCGGAACATTCGGCGTAGTGGGCGCAAGCAGCGCGCACCCCAGCGCCCCAACACCTACCCCAGCGTCGCGCCGAAGGCGATGCCCAGCAGGTACGTTGCCGCGGCAGCGCCGAACCCGATCGCGAGCTGCCGCAGCGCCCGCTTGAGGGGGGATGCCCCTGACAGCAGCCCGACGATGGTTCCGGTCAGCAGCAGCGCAAGTCCCACCAGCACTGAGGCGATCACGACGGCGGTCAGCCC
Source organism: uncultured Salinibacterium sp. (assembly GCA_964425885.1). Taxonomy (GTDB): domain Bacteria; phylum Actinomycetota; class Actinomycetes; order Actinomycetales; family Microbacteriaceae; genus Rhodoglobus. The sequence continues at coordinate 52,720 of CAYRON010000005.1, read as the reverse complement.
CGTGGCACCGAACAGGTACGGCAGCACCGGGATGAGCGCACCGGAGGCGAAGAAACAGAAACTCGAGATTGCCGCACCCCATGCGGTGCCGATGGTGTCGACATCCTGGTCGGTATCCGCAGCGACAGGGTCGACATCGAGGTGCAGGGTGGAGAGCACTTCTGCGGCGTGCGTGATCGCCTCCGACTCGCTCATACCGCGGGCGCGGTAGACGAGCGCGAGCTCGTTCGCGTCGACGTCGAGGTCAGGGAGCACGGCGCGCGCTGAGGGGTCGGGCTTCGCCGCGTCGATCAGTTCGAGCTGCGAGCGCACGGACACGTACTCCCCAGCGCCCATCGAGAGAGCGCCAGCGAGCAGGCCGGCGATCCCCGTGAAGAGGATGGTCGCCGGCGGCACCCCGGTCGCGCCGATGCCGAGCACGAGCGCGAGGTTCGACACGAGGCCGTCGTTGGCTCCGAACACCGCTGCCCGGAACGTGCCGGAGATGCGCAGCCGCCCGCGAATCGCGAGCCCCCTCACAACCTCGCCGTGGATCCGCTCGTCCGCGGCCATCGCCTCGGTCGCGTCAGCATCGGTCTCATACGGCGAACGGGCCTCTGCGCGCTGGGCGAGTGCGAGAACGAAGACCGAGCCGAAACTTCTGGCGAGCCATCCGAGCATGCGGGTGCGCACGTCCGGCCGCAGGGGCATGCCGACGTCGGCACCCAGCAGGTCGACCCAGTGCTGCTCGTGGCGGCCCTCGGCCTCCGCCAGCGCAAGAAGGATCTCGCGATCCTGTCCCTCGCGCCGCGAGGCGAGGTCGCGGTAGACGGATGCCTCGGCGCGTTCTGCCGCAAGGTAACGCCTCCAACGGCGGATGTCGGCGTTGCTGCGAGCCCGCTCGGGGGTGGGTGCGGTCATCGAGATCTCCTGGTCAGGGATCCGGCGCGAAGAGATCGGGGGTCGACGACTTCGGCCAGATGAGGTTCTGGCCGAAGGTCTCGTTCGCCGGCTGGACCGGTGGAGCACCGGGCGGGTCCACGTGACCCGCCAGTATGTCGATGGCTCCTCCGCGCAAGTTGCCCCGCGCGGGAACTACTCCCCTTCGATCTAGCTAGAGTACTGGACTCCCCAGCCTGCGGTCCACGTCTCGCCCGGCTCGATCCACCGCAGCCCCAGCCCCGAGTTGAACGCGTTCGGCGGAGCCGTCATCGGCTCGACCGCCACCGCGAGGCTGAAGTCCTTGTTCTCCGGCGGGCCATCGGGCGAGGGGAACTCGCGGGTCGTGAACACCTGCACGTAGCCGTGGTTCTCGTCCTGCAGCACGCGAAGTTCGCGACCATCGGGGGCGCGGAGCACGGCGACGACGCCGTCGACTGTCGCGACACCACCGAAGGCGGTGTCGAGCTCGAGCTCGCCGACGAGGCGGCCGGAGCGCAGGTCGAAGTCGCCGTCGACCGGCACCTCGGCGAGCGGGTTGAGGCGGGCATCCACGTCGAAGCGGGTCGAGGCGTGCAGGGTGAGTTCGAGTTCCTCGGTGGGCACGCCGCCGATGCAGAAGAACGGGTGGGTTCCGAGGGCGAAGGGGGCCGCGGCATCCGTGTGGTTGGTGGCCGTGTGCGTCACGGTCAGGCCGTCGTCACCGAGCGTGTACGTGACGGTCGTCTCAACGATGAAGCGGTACCCGTGCTGCGGAAAGATCGTGGCGGCGAGCGTGACGGATGCAGCATCCTGCGCCACCACGCGATACGGCGAGTACCGCAGCAGACCGTGGATGGCGTTGTTGCGCCCCACCTCGGTGATGTCGAGCTGTTGTGTCACGCCATCGTGGGTCCACACGCCATCCTCGACGCGGTTCGGCCACGGCGCGAGCACGATACCGGCACCCCACGGCGGGGTTGCCTCGGCGGGGTAACCGGGGGTGAGCGCGGTGCCCTCGAACGAGAATTCGCGGAGGGCGGCGGCCACCTGGGTGATGACGGCGCGGTATCCGCCGTGGATGAGTTCGTACTGCTCGCCGGTGGGGAGAATGCGGGTGTCGTTCACGCGGCAAGCCTAACGTCGAGCGGGAGCGCGTCGATCACGGCCGTGTCGGCCTCGCCGGCGGTCACGAGAGTGTGAAAGTCGGCGACGGGCGCGATGACGGCGAGGTCGATGCGACCCAGCTTCGTGGCATCCGCGAGCAGCACGTTCCGGCGGGAGACGCCCATCACGAGGCGCTTGATCTCCGCGTCGGGGAGGCCCCGGTTCGTCACGCCCTCGGTGGGGTGGATGCCGTTGCATCCGATGAACGCGGTGTCGAGTCTCAGCGACCCGATCATGGGGGCGGCGAACGGGTTCACGAGGGAGTGCTGGAGCGGCCGGAGCGTGCCCCCCGTGACGATCACCGTGAGTCGCGGCAGGGCCTGCTCGAGAGCCAACGCGATCGTGAGTCCGCTCGTCACGACCACGAGGTCGGTCAGGTCGCGGCGCTCCACGAGTGCCTCCGCGAGCGCCATGCACGTGCTTCCCGCGTCGACGAAGAGGCTCTCGCCACTGCTGACCATGGCAGCGGCATCCCGCCCGATCGCACGTTTGGCCGCCGCATCGCGATCGAGGGATGCCTCCAGGCTCGACTCACGAATGGCCGTGCTCGGCATCGCCCCACCGTGCACCCGAACGATGCCGCCACGTTTCTCCAGTGCGCTCAGGTCACCGCGAATGGTGACCTCGCTCACGCCGAGCTCGTCGGCGGCGTCGATCACGCGAACGAAGCCCCGGGATGCCACGAGCTGCGACAGCTGCTTCCTGCGCGCTTCACTCATGCTGGCCGCCTTTCGAAACTCTCCACATTCGTAAGCACTTCTTTCGATATCGTAATGGGATGCTCACGGGCGGAATCACCAAAATCCCCACACTCCTCGCCGACGGTCGCGAACTCATCTACTACGACGACCCGGGCAGCACGCTCCCCGCGGAGCGCAACGTGGATACCCGCACCCTCGATCCCCGACCGGCCACCGCCACCATGCGCCAGGACCCGCTGACGGGTGACTGGATCTCGATCGCGGCGGCGCGACAGAACCGCGTGTTCCTGCCGCCGGCCGATCTCGACCCGCTCGCGCCGCAGACGCCGACCAACCCGTCGGAGGTCCCGAGCACGTACGACGTGGCGGTCTTCGAGAACCGCTCCCCCTCCTTCGGCCCCGAGCTCGGTGCGCTCGACCTGCAGGGACTCGGACTCGGCCGCACCGCGCCCTCCCACGGGCGCTGCGAGGTCGTGTGCTTCAGCCCTGAGCGAGAAGGCTCGTTCGGCTCGCTCAGCGAGGTTCGCGCCCGCACCGTGATCGAGGCGTGGGCCGACCGCACCGAGTTCTTGAGCGCGCTGCCCGGAGTCGAGCAGGTTTTCCCGTTCGAGAACCGCGGCGAGGCGATCGGCGTCACGCTGCATCATCCGCACGGTCAGATCTACTCGTACCCCTACGTGACACCACGCACCAAGAGCCTCGTGCGATCGATCGAGGAGTTCGGGCCGAACCTCTTCGAGAGCATCCTCGAGTTCGAGCGCAGTTCCGAGCGCGTCGTGCTCCAGGGTGAGCACTGGACCGCCTACGTTCCTTTTGCAGCACGCTGGCCGCTCGAGATCCACATGCTCCCAAACCGCCATGTCCCCGACTTCGCCGCCACCTCCGTGGCCGAGCGCGACGAGCTCGCACCCCTCTACCTGCGCCTGCTGCGTGGCCTCGACGCCCTGTACGACACCCCGACGCCGTACATCGCCGCGTGGCACCAGGCTCCCGTGCGGGTGGCGCGGGGTGACATCCGTCTTATGCTGCAGGTGACGAGCCCGCGGCGTGCCGCCGACCGGCTCAAGTACCTCGCCGGCTCCGAGGCCGCGATGGGCGCCTGGATCGGCGACGTGCCCCCCGAACAGCAGGCGGCATTCATCAGAGAAGGCATCGAACGAGTAGGCGGGCAGCAGGCATGAGTGACATCCGGGATGACGTGGTCGAGGGTTTCGAGCAGACCTACGGCTACTCCCCCTCCGGCATCTGGTCGGCCCCCGGCCGCGTGAACCTCATCGGGGAGCACACCGACTACAACCTCGGCTTTGTGCTGCCGTTCGCGATCAACCGCCGCACCATCGTTGCCCTCGGGCTGAGGGAGGACGGCATCATCCGCGTCGCCTCCGCCTTCGCCGACGAGGTAGCGGAGGTGGAGATCGCCGAGCTCTCGCCGGAGCGCCTCCAGGGCTGGCCCGCCTACCCGCTGGGTGTGGCGTGGGCGCTCGCGCAGTACGGGGCAGACCTCGCCGGTGTGCCCGGTGTGGACCTCTTCATCGAGTCGACGGTGCCCGTGGGCGCCGGGCTGTCGTCGTCCGCCGCGATCGAGAGCGCCGTCGCCGTGGCCCTCAATGACGTGTGGCAGCTCGGCTTCGACCGACCGACGCTCGCCAAGGTAGGCCAGCTCGCCGAGAACAAGGCCGTGGGCGCACCCACGGGCATCATGGACCAGTCGGCGTCGCTTCTCGGTAAGAACGACCACGCCGTGTTCCTCGACTGCCGATCGCTCGAGTCCTCGCTCGTCCCGCTGGGGTTCGAGGAGGCCGGATTGCAGGTGCTCATCATCGACACGGGGGTCTCGCACTCGCACGCCACCGGCGGGTATGCAGCGCGCCGGTCATCCTGCGAACTGGGAGCGCGGACGCTCGGTGTGCCGTCCCTGCGCGACCTCACCGTCGACGACCTGCCACGGGCCCAGGAACTCCTCGACGACGAGACGTTCCGCCGAGTGCGCCACATCATCACCGAGAACCAGCGCGTGCTCGACACGGTCATCGCCCTGCGTGAGACCGGCCCGCACGCGATCGGCGACCTGCTGGACGCCTCGCACATCTCGATGCGGGATGACTTCGAGATCTCCATCCCGGAGCTCGACCTCGCCGTGGAGACCGCGCAACTGAACGGCGCGATCGGCGCGAGGATGACCGGCGGCGGTTTCGGCGGAGCGGCGATCGCCCTCGTCCCCACCGAAGGCATCTCGCGCATCCAGGTGGCGATCGATGGGGCATTCGCCGAGCACGGCTTCGGCCAGCCGACGATGTTCACCGTGACGCCATCGGGCGGCGCCGCCCGCGACTAAGAGATTCGCCTAGAGTTCCTTGCTGCGCACCGTGATGATCATGCTCGTGGTGCCGCCGGGACCCTGAACGGTCAGCGTGTAGTTCTGCTCAGCGCTGAAGCACTCGTATTCGAGGTCGGTCCATCCGTCACTCGAGACGGGAACCTCCGCGGTCGGGGAGATCGAGGCGTCGCTCGTCCCCACACCGATCCACGCGCGATCCGCGTCGGTGCTCGTCCACGAGAACGACAGCGGTGCGGTCGCGCCTCCACGGTCGTCGCTGCACTCCGCGGTCTCGGGGCTGACGGCGAAGTCGCCAATCACGGGCGCGGGGGCCGAGGGGTCCACGGCACGCTCGCCACCCACGGGCGCATCTGTCGTGCCAGCCGAGAGCTGACCAGTCGGTTCAAGCCAGTGGAGCGCGTTACCGATCACTGCGACGCCTGCGATGACGGCCACAGCCACGATCGAGAGGAGCACCCACAGCCCGACCTTGCGGGGCGGCTTCGTCTCACGACGATCCCGCCGGGTGCTCTCCAGCTCGGTGGATGCCGCATCACGTACGACGAGTTCGGTGCTCTTGCTCATGGGGTAGTTCCTCTCTCGCGCTGTCTCGGCGGCGGGGCCGGACAGCAAGGGGTGGTCGTGGGATACCGCTGTGCGATACCCACGACCACCCCCTGTTTACTGCTGGTTACCGGGAGTCCTGCTCCCTGCCGCTACGGGCAGGCAGTCAGGTTCTCCACATCGATGGAGAGCGAGGGCGTACCACCGATGAGGGTGATCGTCTTCGCGCCCAAGGCGGCGATCTCGTCGAGCACGGCCTGCGGGATGCAGGCACTGGGAACAACGAACAGCGGTGAGTCGGATGCCGCGGCGGCAGCCGTTCCCGCGAGTGCATCCGGGAAGGATGCACCGGTCGCCAGGTAGACCTGGTCTGCCGAGTCGAACGCCGCAACGTTGACCAGCAGCGACGTGTCGTACCGGTTGGTTCCCGCGAATCGTGTGACCGGGGCGACAGCCGTCAGCCCGGTCTCGACTCCCGCGGAGACCGACGGAAGGCCACCGACTACGGAGATCGCGTCGACACCCAGTGCCGTGAGCGCTGCGGCAGTCTCGCTGTCGAGCGAGGATGCCGCACCGTTCGTGAGCACGACCGGAGCATCCGCGAACCCTGCCGCTGCACCAGCGGACAGAGCGTCGGGGAAGTCCGCGCCGGTGGCGATGTACGCCAGATCGGCGGTGCCGAACACCTGGTTTGCGACCAGTCGCGATGTCTCGTAGCGGTTCGTGCCGGCGATGCGGTCGACGTCCTCCGCCAGTGCCTCGAGCTGCGTGAACGCAGCCGCGGAGACCGACGGAAGGCCACCGATCACGACGATCTTCTCCGGCTGGAGTCTGGTGATCTCGGCCACGACCTCGTCGGGAACCGCGGATCCGCGAACGAGGAGCAGCGGGCCGCCCTCGTGTGCGGCGGCGGGACCGGCCGAGAGCGCGTCGGGATAGTTGTCGCCGGTGGCGATGTAGACAACAGGTGCCGTGCCGGGGAAGGTGTCCTTGGACAACTCCACCGCGGTGGCGTACCGGTTGGCACCGAAGAGCCGCTCTACCGTGACCTCACTCGAGACGACGGTGATGTCATCCCAACCGATCAGGATGCCGTCGTCGCCAACGACCGCGATCTTGTAGGCGCCCGGCGTCGTGGTGCCCGGGATGGTCACCTCGAAGCCGTCGTCGCCGACCGTTACCGGGCCGAGCTCGACGGAACCGGGGAAGAGGAGTGCCGAAACGGTCTCCCCGTCGTGTCCGTCGCCGAGGCCCACCGCGATGGTCTCGCCCTGGTCTGCCTCTTCAGGCACGGTCACGGGGCCGCGAGCACCGTCGACGAGATCCTCTTCGACGATCGGGTCAGGAGCCGGAGCGGTCACGCCGGTCTCAGCCGGGAGCGAACCCCAGAAGAGCGCACTCGCGATCTCACCGAAGGCGCCAACCGGGTGCCCACGGAACACGGGAGACGTTCCGAAGAGGTACGCCTTGCTGCCCGTCGGGCCGACGGCCGAGACCGTAGCCGGCTGGCCGTTGAACGCGCTGCGGTTCGCCGCCAGCCAGTGGCCGGAGATGAGCGCGTTACTCGCGTACGACTGCTCGACCACGGCGTTGGTGCCCAGGTTGGAGTAGCGCGTAGCCGGGTAGACGAACGCCGTGTCCTGCAGCCAGGGGCTGATCGCCGGCGTTGCCGTGTTCGTCAGTTGCACCACACCATTCGAGGAAGGCGAGGCGTTAGTTCCGGTCACCGTCGTGATGCCGAACGTGTTCACGAACGACGAGATTGGCGTTCCACGGCCAGCCACCGGCTTGCCAGCAGCGAGATAGGCCTGCATGGCAGCAGTGCCCGCCGTCTGCGACCCGCTGAACGACAGGGACGAGCCGATCCACAGGGCGTCGATGTTCGCAAGGTTGACGGCACCGGAGGTGATCGTCGCTGCGCTCACGACCGTGGCATCCCGGAAGCCGAGCTTCGCGAGCATGTCGCGGTCCTCGTTGCTGCCGGTGTATCCGACGGTGACCTTCTGCAGCGGCTTGCTCGGGCCGTCACGCAGTGCCTTGCCATCGCTCGCAACGAAGTCGACACCGAAGATGTCGGCAACCTGGACGGCCGCGGCGTGGCTCGCCTCATCCGGTCCAAGGATGATCGTCTTGTCCGGCAGCTGGGAGAGGAGGATTCCCTCGTCCAGGAGCTCGTTCACGGCCTGCCACTCGGCGACACCACGCGGCTGGAACGCCAGGTAGGTGCCTGCAGCGGGCACGGTGCCGTCCGGGTCGATGACCGTAACGGGCTCACCCGCGAACTCGACGGCGGCATCGGTGGTGTCACCGATCGAGTCCACATCGGCACCCCACAGGAGCGCGAGGCTCCAGGCGGAGATGTCGTACATGCTCGGGATGCGAGCCGAGATGTCGGTTCCCTCATCGAGCAGCACATTCGCCAGGCCTCGTAGTGGCTGATGCATGTCGACCACGTAGGAGCCGGCCTGATAGGTCTTACCCCCTGCAGTGAACGGCGCGGTCGCCTTCTGGACCTCGATGTCGTGCCAGATCAGCTGTCGAGCGAGAGTCTCGGCATCCGAGTCCGAACGCTGTCCCTCACCGATCGGCAGGACGTAGGCGCGCGGGTAGTCGGCGACGTAGACGTCAGTCTCGTCCCAGATCGTGGTCCACTCGGTGGGCACGCCGGGTGCGAGGTCCTCGGGAGCGATGTCCGCGGGGATCTCGACCGAGGGCTCGCCGGCGTCACCACGACGGAAGATCTCCATCTGGTTGGAGAGCAGGTCTCCACGGTGGTCGGTGACGTAGTCGACGATCGTGTCGATAACGACCCCCGCGACCTTGATGTTGATGGCCGAGTTGGTCTTGTTCGTCGGGCTGGTCGCCGGGCTCACGCGACCGAGCGGGAGCTCGACGGTGTTCGTGATCGCACCCTGGTAGGCCAGGTACTGCGGGGCGAAGATCGGGGGCCAGTCGTCCCATCCACTGCGCTGGTCGCGGTAGGGGATGTTGATCTTGCCGGTGTTGGTGGTCGTAGTTCCGCCCGTGGGAGTCATGTAGGTGTTACCCGGGATGTTGGCGTCGGTGACAGCCTTCTCCACCGCGAGCGCAGCGGCGTAGGCGTGCGGCACGAACAGGTCGTACTCGTAGTTCTCACCGTGGGGCGGACCACACGGCTCGACCTGGAGCACGTTGGTGTAGCCGTGCAGGTCGACGAAGTACGTCGGCTGGATTGCGCTCGCGAGGTCACGCAGGACCGTGCCTTCAGGAGTCGATCCGGTCACAGCGTCACGGTTGATGTCGTAGCCGGCCTCGGGCGGGCGCGTGCCGTTGATGCGACCCTCGGGGTTGATGGTCACGGTGAAGTACAGGCGCGTCGAGTCGAGCAGCGCCTTGACATCCGGCTCGGTGCTGGTGGCGAGCTTCTCGATGTACGCCAGTGTCGCGTCCGTGCCCTCCCACTCGTTGCCGTGGATGTTGCCGTTGAACCAGATCGGCACCTTGTAGCCCGCACGCAGCGCGGCGTCAGCGGCGGCGGCCTCCGGGTCCTGCTTGATCTTGTCGCGCCACACGGCCTGCTGGGCCGTCTTTGCTGGAGTCTCGCGGCTCGTGACGGTGACGAGGTAGATGTCCTTGCCGGTGTTGGTCTTGGTCACGATCTGGGCCGAGACGCGGCTGCTCGTGTCCATGAGCGCGTTGAGCTTCGGCGCGATCTCGTCGTAGGGGATGACGCCGCGGTTGATCGAGGCGTCGTTGGGGTTATCCGGCCATACCGGCAGATCTTCCTGCGTGGGATAGCTGGTGGGGAGGACCGACCCGGGGGTGGTCGGGCGGATGATCGGGATGGATGGGGGCTCGATGGCCGCCATCGCTGTGTGGGCTGGGACCAGGAGGGAGGCGACCAGAACGGCGCCTCCTACCCCGGCGAGAACGCGACTGTGCACGTGCTTCTCCGTTTCTCGTGCGGGTGGAGCAGGTGGAAATGTGAGTGTTCGTGAGGGCGGCGGCGTCCGAGCGGGCTGGATCGCAGCCTCGGGACCATGCCTGTGAATTCGGTCAGAATGCACGATTTATCCATTCTGCAAGTGTTATCGAGCAGGAATGGGGCTTGATACGCAATGCAGTTGCGAATATAGCCTGTCTTACGCAAGAATCTTGCAGGCCGTCTTGGGCCCGGACACGACGGAGAGCGCCTCGTCAGAGGCGCTTCGTTCCAAGGCCTCCAACGCTACGAAGACCGTGTTTCGAGCGTGTGTCGAACGTGTCAAAGCGTCGTGTCATGCATCGCGACACGACGATTTCCGAGCGCGCAAGTGAATGAGGGCACTTCAGGTCTAGCATCGGCTGTGACGGGCCAACCCGAGGAGCCGCCGTGAGCGAGTTCGTGCACCAGATCGGCAAACTGTCCTATCCGCTGTTCGAGCGCTTCTCTTCGGCGGCGTGGGACAACGCGCCGCGGCCGTCCCCTCGCGCGGTCTCGCGGGGTCCCGGTCATGACCCTGACCGTGTGCTCCTCACCGGCGGATCGAGTGCGGTGGGTTGGGGAGTGTTCAGCCATGACCTTGGTCTCGCCGGATATCTTGCGCGGGCGACATCCGTGATCACAGGGCGGGGAACGGATGTCGAGGTCTACGCGTACCCACGACTGGATATCCCCACGCTGCAGGCCAGTCTCACCCAGGCGATCGTCTCGAGATTCGACGCGATCGTATTGACGCTCGGAGGGCGTGAGTCGTTCGAGCTCATGCCCGTGCGCCTGTGGCGCGAGCAGGTGACGTCACTGCTCGACCACATCAGTGCGGGGAGGGAGGCAGGGCCAGCCGTGCTCGTGGTGGGAGCCGAGGAGGTGTCGCCCGTTCCTCTCGGGCGGTTCATCACCTCGCTCGCGATGAACCGCGCACGTGCCTTCAATGTCGCGACACGGGAGATCATCGCGAAGCGGCCGGGCGTACGGTTTCTCCGCTCCACCTTCATGCCGCCGGAGGGCTCGTCGTCTCGCCGCGGGGTGCTCGATTCCGACCAGACCGTCGTCTACGACACCGCCGCGCGGGGCATCGCTCCGACTCTCGCCGACGTTCTCGATCACTCCCCCGACCGGGTTCGCCGTCACGTCGACGACGATGCGCGACGCGACGCGATCGCTGCGGCTCGCGCGCATGTCGACACTGACGACCCACGCCTGCTCGGGCTTCTCAAGGCGCTGCGCGAGGTGCTCGGCGCGACGGATGCCGGGCTCTACCTCGTCGACCGCGAGGTCGTATACCGGCTCTCGTCGACCTCCGCGAGTATCCCGGAGATCGACAGGCAGGCATCGATCTCCGGCGAGGCCATCCAGCGGCCGGGCGGATTCGTGGTGGCCGACCTCACCCTCGACGCTCGATTCGCCGAGCGGGACGAGGTGACCGGGCCGCCCTTTCTGCGGTCGTACGCGGGGTATCCGGTCGAGTCGCCGGACGGGCATCCTGTCGCCGTGTTGGCGATCACAGGCACCTCACCGCGTGACATGGCACCGAGGGAGCTCGCCATTCTCCGCACGTTTGCTCACCGCATCGGTGCCGTGCTGTTCGAGACCTAGCCCGTAACCCAGAGGCCGAGGTACTGCAGCGCAAAACCAACCGCGAGCGCCACTGCAAGCACCGCCGCGAGGCTCAACCAGACCCGTCCCCAGGGTATTCTCACGAGCCGATCCTCTCCGCAGCGTCAACAACGTTCTTCAGCAGCATCGCACGCGTCATGGGGCCGACGCCACCCGGCACGGGCGACTGGTAGCCGGCGACCTCGGCCACGGCGGGGCTGACGTCACCGACGAGCCTCGCCTTTCCGGTCTCCTCGTTCACCACGCGCGTGATGCCGACGTCGAGCACAGCGGCGCCCGGCTTGACCCAGTCGGGCTGGATGAGACCGGCAACACCGACAGCCGCTACGAGGATGTCGGCTCGGCGCACGTACGACTCGAGCTCTGCGGTGCGCGAGTGTGTGAGGGTGACCGTGGCATCCAGACCCTTGCGGGTGAGGAGCAGGCCGAGCGGGCGACCGACGGTGAGTCCGCGACCGACGACGACCACGTGGCGACCCGAGATCGGAACGTCGTAGCGCTGCAGCATCTCCACGATGCCGGCCGGGGTGCACGGCAACGGCGAGTTGATCTCGCCGCCGACCCCGAGCACGAGACGGCCGAGGTTGGTGGGGTGGAGGCCGTCGGCATCCTTGTCCGGGTCCATGAGCTCGAGCATCGCGTTCTCGTCGATGCCCTTCGGGAGCGGGAGCTGGATGATGTAGCCCGTGACATCCGGGTTCTCATTCAGGCTCGCGATCGCAGCCTCGATCTCGAGGGTGGATGCCATGGCCGGCAGGTCAAGACGGATGGACTCGATGCCCACCTCCGCACAGTCGCGGTGCTTGCCCGCGACGTACGAGAGCGATCCGGGGTCCTCCCCCACGAGCAGCGTGCCGAGGCCGGGGCGGATGCCGCGTGCCTTGAGTGCCGCGATGCGCTCCCGCAGCTCCTCCTTGACGGCGGCCGCGGTCGCGACCCCGTCGAGCACTACAGCCGTCACGCCCAGGAACCCGGGGAGGTGAGGCCCTCGTAGAGCGGGAAGGAGTCTGCGAGCTTCTCGACACGTGCGCGGAGAGCCGCGACATCCGGGCTCGGCTTGAGCGCCGTCGCGATGATGTCGGCGACCTCGGTGAACTCTGCGTCGCCGAAGCCGCGAGTGGCGAGCGCCGGCGTACCGATGCGCACGCCGGAGGGCGTCATGGGCGGGCGGGGGTCGTTCGGCACAGCGTTACGGTTCACGGTGATGCCGACCGAGTGCAGGATGTCCTCGGCGTCCTGGCCGTGGATCGCCGCGTTGCGCAGGTCGACGAGCACGAGGTGCACGTCGGTGCCGCCGGTGAGCACGTCGATGCCCACCTCCTTGACGTCGGGCGACGTGAGGCGGTCGGCAAGAATCTGCGCGCCACGGATGGTGCGCTCCTGGCGTTCCTTGAACTCGGGCTCACCGGCGAGCTTGAAGGCCGTCGCCTTCGCTGCGATCACGTGCATGAGCGGTCCGCCCTGCTGGCCGGGGAACACGTTCGAGTTGAGCTTCTTCTGCGTCTCGAGATCGTTCGTGAGGATGAAGCCCGAGCGCGGTCCACCGATCGTCTTGTGAACGGTGGAGCTCGTGACATCCGCGAACGGAACGGGCGACGGATGCAGCCCTGCCGCAACGAGACCGGCGAAGTGCGCCATGTCCACCCAGAGCTTCGCGCCGACCTCGTCCGCGATGGAGCGGAATGCGGCGAAGTCGAGCTGGCGCGGGTAGGCGGACCAGCCGGCGATGAGCACGTGGGGCTTCACCTCGAGGGCGGCCTGGCGCACGGCATCCATGTCGATGCGGTGCGTGGTGGGGTCGACGCCGTAGGCGTGGGCCTCGTAGAGCTTGCCGGAGAAGTTGAGCTTCATGCCGTGGGTGAGGTGGCCACCCTGGTCGAGTGCGAGGCCGAGGATGCGGTCGCCGGGGGTCGCGATGGCCGAGAGCACCGCGGCGTTCGCGGATGCGCCAGAGTGCGGCTGCACGTTGGCGTAGGCGGCGCCGAACAGCTCCTTGGCGCGCGAGATGGCGAGCGACTCGGCGACGTCGACGAACTCGCAGCCACCGTAGTAGCGGCGGCCCGGGTAGCCCTCGGCGTACTTGTTGGTGAGCACGGAACCCTGGGCCTCGAGCACGGCGCGCGGCACGAAGTTCTCGCTCGCGATCATCTCGAGGGTGGAGCGCTGGCGCCCGAGCTCCTGCTCGAGGACGGCGGCGATCTCGGGATCGACTTCAGACAGTGGGGAGTTGAACGACATTGGGGATTCTCCAGACGCGCGATCGAGTAATACAAAGGTATCCGCAGGCCCAGGCGTACGGCCCACTTCGAAAGCGATCGCTCCCCGATGGTTGCCCATCTCAACGCCAGTTGCGACGGCTCAACTCTAGCGCGCGACGGACTGGTGACGTAAGGCCTCGCGGTCGTAGCGGGCGCTCAGCCAGCGGTCTCCGATGACGAGCAGCACGAGGCCGGCCAGCACGATCGCCACATCCAGGAACGGCAGTGCCGTGATGCTCCACACGTTGAGCACGAGGCCACCGATGAGAGCACCACCGCCGATCCCGATGTTGAACGCGGTGGTCTGGTAGGCGGATGCCACGTCCCTCATGCGTGCGGACGCCGTGTGCAGCATCCGCGTCTGGATCATCGCCGGCACGCCGCCGAACGCGATGCTCCAGGCGACCATGGCGGCAAGCACGACCCAGACGTTGCTGGGGAAGAGGCCGATGATGAGCACGGAGACGGCAACACCGAGGATCGACAGCGCCAGCGCGAGCCGCGGATAGCGATCGGCGAGGATGCCCGCGAGCAGCACTCCGATGGCCCCGGCCCCGCCGTACAGGAACAGCACTCCGGCGACGGCCCCGCCATCCAGTCCGACCGGCCCGATGAGGAAGGGCGCGATGTACGTGTAGAAAATGTTGTGCCCCGTCATGACGAGCAGGATCACGAGGCACAGCAGCACGATGCCGGGGATCGACTTGTCTTTGCGCAGGGGCAGGTGGATCTCTCCGGTCGCAGGAGGAGTGATGTGCTGCACCGACGGCAGCAGCCACATGGCGACGATCGTCAGCAGCAGGGTCACGATCGCGATGACCATGAAGGCCAGGCGCCAGCCCACGAGGTGACCGATCGCGGTGCCCACGGGCACACCGAGCACGAACGCCGCGGTGCCACCACCCGAGATGATCGCGACAGCGCGGCCCACCTGGGCCCGCGGCACGAGGTGACCGGAGTAGGCGCCAACGACGGCCCAGAACAGGCCGTGCGCGAGACCGCCGAGCACGCGGGCCACGACGAGCACCTCGTAGGAGGGCGCGATGGCCGCGAGCACGTTGGCGAGGATGAAGACGAATGCGACGACCACGATGAGCCACTTGCGCGAGTAGCGCCTCGTGAGGGTCGCCAGGGGCGCCGCCGTCAGCACGACGGTGCCGGCGAACACGGTGATGAGGAGCCCGACCTGGGAGTCGCTGACCCCGAACTCCTTCGCGATGTCCGGCAGGAGACCGGTGGGAAGGAACTCGCTCGTCACCGCCGTGAAGACGAGGAGGGAGAGTGTGATGAGCCCGACCCAGGGGAAGGTCTGCTTGGTTGCGTGAGATGTTGCTGGCGCGCCCATGAAGGCGTTGCTCCGATTCGGTGCTGTGTGGTGCGTTCGCCGCCCGCGGGATGACGCGGGCCGGCGCCATCGCACACAAGCCTACGCCGCTACTGTTGTTGCGTGACCACCGCCGCCACCCACTGGATCCTCACCCTCGTCTGCGAGGACAGGCCGGGCATCGTGCACGCCGTGAGCGGCGCCATCGTCGAGGCCGCAGGCAACATCACCGAGTCGCAGCAGTTCTCGAGCGAAGACACCGGCCGATTCTTCATGCGCCTGCAGGTGGAGTCGGATGCCACGCGCGAGCGCTTCGAGCAGGCCCTGGCACCGGTCACCGAACGCTACGACATGACGTGGCAGCTCGACATCGTCGGCCGCCCCCTGCGCACGCTCGTTCTCGTCTCGAGGGCTGGCCACTGCCTCAACGACCTGCTCTACCGCCAGCGCGCGGGGCAGCTCTCCGTCGACATGCCGCTCGTGATGAGCAACCACCCCGACCTCGCCGGGCTCGCCGAGTTCTACGACGTTCCGTTCGAGTCCCACCCCGTGACATCCGCAGGGCAGAAGCTCGCTTTCGAAGATCGCGTGCAAGAGGTCGTCGAGAAGCACGACATCGAGCTCGTGGTGCTCGCCCGCTACATGCAGATCCTCTCGCCGGAGCTGTGCGAGGTGCTGAGCGGCAAGGTCATCAACATCCACCACTCGTTCCTGCCGGGCTTCAAGGGCGCCAACCCCTACAAGCAGGCGCACGCCCGCGGCGTGAAGCTCATCGGTGCGACGGCGCACTTCGTGACGAGCGACCTCGACGAGGGCCCGATCATCGAGCAGAACGTCGTGCGAGTCGACCACTCGCGCACGTCGAGCCAGCTCGTCGCGATCGGCCAGGACGAGGAGTCACGCACGCTGACCCAGGCCGTCAAATGGTTCTCAGAGCACCGCGTGCTGCTCGATGGCGCAAGGACGATCATCTTCACATGAGCACCCTCTTCCATTCCGCCCGCAAGCTCGATGCTGCGGGCCAGGTCGATGACTTCTGGATGCTCGTCGAAGGTGGCGTCATCATCTCCACCGGTTCCGGCCCCGAGCGCCCTGCCGCTGCCACCTCGGTCGACGCCGACGGACAGTGGCTCACACCCGGCTTCATCGACCTCCACGGCCACGGCGGAGGCGGCTACTCCTACGATCGCGGAGCCGAGCAGTTGCAGGCGGCGCTGGCGACGCACCGCGCCCACGGCACGACCCGCTCGGTGCTGAGCCTCGTCGCGGCTCCGCTTCCCTCGATCATCGAGAGTCTCGACTTGATCGCCGACCTCACCAAGGACGACCCGCTCGTGCTGGGCTCGCACCTCGAGGGCCCGTACCTCGCGCCGGCTCACCGCGGCGCGCACGACCCCGCCGCCCTCCACGAGCCGGACCCCGCGGAGGTTGAGCAGCTCATCAGCGCCGCGCGTGGAACCCTTCGCCAGGTGACGCTCGCGACCGAACTGCCCAACGCGCTCGAGACCGTCGACGTGCTCGTCGAGGCCGGAATCGTGGCGGCCCTCGGCCACACCGATGCGACCTTTGAGATGGCCAAGGTGGCTTTCGACCGCGGGGTGCGGCTGCTCACGCACGCGTTCAACGCGATGCCGGGCATCCACCACCGCTCCCCTGGCCCGGTGGTAGCGGCTTTCGAGGACGAGCGCGTGGTGCTCGAGCTCGTGTGCGACGGGGTGCACGTGCATCCGGATGTCGTGAACCTCACGTTCGCGTCGGCCGCTGGCCGCATCGCCCTCATCACGGATTCGATGGCCGCAGCCGGCTCCGAGGACGGTAACTACCGCCTGGGCAACCTCAACGTCACCGTGCGCGACGGCAAGGCCGTGCTCAGTGGAACCAACACGATTGCGGGCTCGACCCTCACCCAGGACGAAGCACTCGGCTGCGCGATCGCCTCGGGCGTCGACCCGGCGAAGGCCGTCGAAGCGGTCACCCACACGCCTGCCCGCGTGCTCGGTCTCGAGCGCAGGCACGGCATGCTCGCGCCGGGATTCGCTGCTGACGCCGTGCTGCTCGACCACGAGTGGACAGCGACGCGAGTGTGGGCAGACGGGCTGCAGCTCTAGCTACAGCGCGATGCTCGGCCCGGCATCGCCATAGTCGATGGTCGTCCAGACGCCGTCAGTACCGCGCAGCTCGACTCGCAGGGCGAGGCCATCATCGGTGACCCACAAGCGCAGCGGGGAGTCGTCCTCGGCGACCGGCGGGGCGGATGCCTCGAGCGCGACGTCACTCGGAGGTGCGGCGAACACCGTCACGGGTACCCCGCCAACGCTGTCATCGCGCAGCCACAGTGCGCCGGTCTGCTGGAGCAGGAGCGGGTTCTCCGGGCGATCACCGCCCAGGTTGCCGAGCGCGACGAGCGTGGCGTCGAGCGGCGACCCCGCGGCATCCAGCGGCCGGCTGGTCCAGGCCTCGTCGTCGAGCGGGAGGATGGGCAGAGGCGGCAGGCCGTTCTCATCGGGCTCCGCAGTCGTGATGCCGATGCGATCCTCGGTCCAGAGAAGGGCCTGGGGGTCGAAGCCGTCTCCCGTCACCGACACGTATCCGACGTGGCTGACGTAGTCGATCCAGCCGGAGAGCTGTAGTTCGGCACCGTTCTCGGTCACAGTGCTCGTGACCTCTCGCGTGCCCTCGGTGAAGTTCATGAGACGCACGATCGCGAGTGTTTCGGCCTCGTCCGCAGTCACCGGGCGGGGGCCGGCTGGTGCACATCCGGTCAGGGCGACGAGCAGCACACCGAGGAGCGCGAGAGAGAGGCGTTTCACACGACGAGCCTAGAACGGGGGATGCCGATGCGGTTGCATGGACCACCACTTCGACATAGTCTCGACGTGAGTACGAAACATCTCACCAATGTTCCGCTCGCCACTGGGGGGATTCACCGACCGTACCCGCGCGGTCGCACGTCGTGTATCTGGCACGCTCCCCTTCGTTCCGTCCTGCCCGAAACACGACTGAAAGATCCGAAACCCGATGCCGCTATTCAGCGGGCGCTTGTCGCGCCGAAATATCGTTGTGCTGTCCACCGCCACCCTCGCCCTCGCCGGCCTCATGGCGGGCGCGATGCCCGCCGTCGCGGCCACCGGATCGGTGTCGGGCGTCGTCTATCGCGACTTCAACAGCAACGGTGTCCGTGACACCGGCAGCGCCAGCTCCGGCGTGCAGACCGACGTCGGCATCGCCGATGTCGAGGTCACCGCGTACGACGCGCACGGCAGCGAGGTCGGGACGACCACGACGGATGCCGCGGGCACCTACTCGCTCGACACTGCACCCCTCCCGGACGGAACGCCGCTGCGCGTGGAGTTCGAGGCCCCGGCGGGGTACTTCCCGTCCTTCCTCGGGTCCGACAACGGCAGCAGCGTGCAGTTCACGACGGCAGGCTCCGAGAACGTCGACTTCCTCGTGAACAACCCGGACGACTTCGCCCAGGCGAACGCGCCGGTGTTCACGGCGATCCAGTCGACGGGCATCCCCTCGGGCACCTCGAGCGGCGCCGCGGCGATCGTCGGGCTGCCCTGGGGCGCTTCGGCGAACTCACCCGGAACCTTCACGGCTCGCAAGACCGTCGCCACCTTCGGGCAGGTCGGCGCGGTCTGGGGCCTGGCGTACGACTCCGCCGGCAACGACGTGTACGCCGCAGCGACCTACAAGCGCCACTCGGGCCTCGGCCAGCTGGGTCTTGGCGGCATCTACCGGATCAACGACGTGCTCGGGCAGAACGGCACGATGGTGAACTCCCCGACCCTCGAGCCATGGCTCGATGTGTCGACTCTCGTCAACGTCGGTACCGCCCAGACGAACGCTGGCCGTTCACTCGGCTCGACCGGCAGCACGCCGGGCACTGACGTCGATGCGTTCGCCAACGCGGGCAAGATCGGAATCGGTGGCATCACCGTCACGCCGGACGGCTCCACGATGCTCTTCGTGAACCTCTTCGACCGCAACGTCTACGCGCTCGACCTCACGGACGGCACGCCGACCGAGGCAGTGAAGATCGACCTCGCGGCCAGCCTCGGAGACAACCAGCGCCCGTGGGCACTCGAGGTGCACCGCGGCGAGCTCTACGTCGGTTACGTCGACACCGGCGCAGCCGCAGGCCAGCTCGCGAGCACCGCTGAGCTCTCCGCCTACGTCGCCAGCACCCCGCTCGGCGACGCGCTCGAGGGATCGCCCACCTGGACGACTCGACTCACGGCCGATCTCGGCTACCGCAAGGGCATGAACGCGGAGAACTGGGGTGGCGGCGGCACCGCAGCCAACTGGAAGACCACCCGCCCGCAGGTCGACCACTGGAACACCTGGACCGACACCTGGACGTGGAACGGCGCATCGAGCGCGACGGCCACCACATCGGTCGGCCTCGCAGCCACCGGCGGAAGCTGGGGCAACGGCAACGTCCAGCTGTACCCGCAGGCGATTCTCTCCACCCTCGCGTTCGACACGGAGGGTTACCTCAACCTCGGCTTCACCGACCGCACGGGCATCCAGGGCGGTAACCGCAACTACCCGGCGATCACGGGAGCAACGAGCCCGCTCTTCGAGACGCTCGCGAGCGGCGACCTGCTGCTGGCCGCGCCGAACGAGGATGGCACGTTCACGCTCGAGAACGACGGTCTCGTCGGTGACCGCACCACCGCGACCTCGCAGAGCAACGACGAGGGCCCAGACGGCGACGACACTCGCGAGTTCTACAACGATGGCCAGAACCTCGGAAACCCGGGCAACCACCAGGACGTTCCGCTTGGCGCCGTCGTGAGCTACCCCGGTGTCGACCAGGTCATGTCTACGGTCTTCGACCCGCTCAGCAGCATCCGTGTCTCCGGTGCGATGTGGTTCGACACCGGCGACGGAGCACCCGTTCGCGGCTACGAGCACACCACCGACCCGGGCGGCACCACGCCGTCGCCGTCGTTCGAGAAGGGCGGCGGTCTCGGAAGCGTTGCGATCACGCAGCTCCCCGCACCCGTGCAGATCGGAGACCGCGTCTGGTTCGACGCGGACCAGAACGGTCGTCAGGATGCCGACGAGCCCGCCATCGCGAACGCTCCCGTGACGCTGTACCTCGCCGGCCCCGATGGCGAGCCGACGGGCGAGGCGATCGCCACGACGTCGACCGATGCCGCGGGCAACTACGTCTTCGACAGCACGCAGTGGACCGACTCGGTCTTCGCGGATCCCGCAGCCGACTTCGTCGTCGTGTTCGGAACGCGCTCAGCGACGACGCCCGTGGTGTTCGCGTGGGGAAGCATCCCGGTGAACCCGGACTTCGCTGGCCTCACCTGGGGTGACCTCAGCAGGACAACCCAGGGTGCGAGCGATTCCCAAAACGACTCGAACGCCGACCCCGAGACCGGCAACGCGCCCGTGTCTGTCGGCGGACACGGCCAGAACGATCACACGATCGATGCGGGCCACACGGCAGGGTTCACGGTTACCGTGGGCAAGGAACTCGCCGAGGGGAGCGCCGCGATCGCCGCGGGCACCTCCTTCGAGATCTCGGTGACGGTCGTCGACTTCCGTGGCGACGAACTGCCGGACAGCCCCTACGTGCTCGACCTCGAGGTGGGTGAGCAGGCGAACCTCGACCTGCCGGCCTTCTCGACCGTCACGAGCATCGTCGAGACCAACGGCGAGGACTACGACGCCACGGTCGTCGGCAGCCTCCCCGCCCTCGTGGACGGCGACGATCTCGGCTTCACCGTCGAGAACAGCCTCCCCCGCACCTACGCGGTGGGCGACTACGTCTGGATCGACGCGGACCGCGACGGCATCCAGGATGCGAGCGAGCTCCCGCTCGGCGGGGTCACGGTCGAGCTCTGGGACGGCGACGACAAGCTGGACACCACGACCACCAACGGAGTGGGACGATACGACTTCGACCTGCTGCCCGCTGGCACGTACGAGATCCGCTTCATCCTCACCGAGGAGCAGTCCGCTCTTTACAAGTTCACGGTGACGGGTGCCGGCACCTCTGCCACGGACTCGGACGCCGACCCGGCGACCGGCTTCACGAAGCAGATCGTGCTCGACGACAGCAACCCGAACCTCGAGCCCGGCAGCGGTTACACGCACGCCGAGATCCTCGCAACGCAGGGCATCGACCCGACGTGGGACGCGGGAGTCGTGCTGATCGGTGTTCCGAGCCTCGAGATCACCAAGAGCGACGCAGTGCTCGAGGGCACCGAGTGGGTCGCTGAGAACGACGCGGACACCCTCGCCGATGGCGCGGTCTACACGCCGGGCGAGACTCGCACGATCCTCATCACCGTCGAGAACACGGGAACCGAGCCGCTGCGCGAGGTGACCTTCACCGACACGACCATCTCGGGTGCATCCGTCTCGGGTCTCTCCTGGACGCTGCCGAACGGCGCGACGCTCGCCGCGACGCCGGGCACGGATGGTGTGCTCACGGCCAAGTGGGCAGAGACCTTCGACGACGGCACCGCGCTGTGGCTGCCGGGCGAGACGGTGACTGGTCTCGCGACGCTGACCGTCGGCCTTGCCGCCGAGCCGCACGTGAACGTGGCGGATGTCACGGCCACGAGTGCCTGGAACGGCATCCCGCTGGAGGACGACAACTCGTACAACGCCTTCACGGGCGGCATCCAGGTGATCAAGTACGACGGTTCGAAGGCCGACCCGGCCATCAAGGACGGCGACACCTGGATCATCCCTGCCAAGCCCCTCGCGGATGCTGCGCAGGATGCCAACGACACCGACCACGCCGTCGAGTACCCGGTCGACACCGACCGCACCGTTCGCTGGGTCGTGACCAACACCGGTACGACGTGGCTGACGGATCTCTCGCTCGAGGACGTGACCGACGCAGGCCCCGAGATCGGTGACGACTGGACGGCCGACCTGAGCGCGTTCGGCGGCTCGGCGGAGTACAGCTTCGTGGAGAGCGGCACCTGGCACGGACTCCTCCCGCCCGGAGCGTCGTTCTTCGCGACCGGCACGCTGTCGATCCCCGCGGAGGATACCCACACCGACACCGTCGACGTGGTCGCCACCGTCGTGGTCCCCGCGCAGGACCCGGAGACGCTCGAGCCGACCGGCGAGCCGGAGCTCGACGAGGAGGACCAGCCGGTTCGCGCCACCCTCGATGACGGCGAGACGCCGTTCACCGTGGACGACGACGATCCGTTCAACGCCTGGACCGGCGTCGGCCCGTTCGTCGACATCGAGAAGGGTGACGGTGCTGGCACCGCGATCACGCACGATGCCGACGAGATGACGGACGCCGAGTACTACACGCCGGGCGAGACCCGCACCGTCGTGTTCGTCGTCGAGAACACCGGAGACGAAGACCTCCGCGAGGTGCGTCTCTCCGACACGACAGTGTCCGGTGCGACCGTCGAGTCGCTGAAGTGGACCCTGCCGGGTGACATCACGCGCGACGCCACCTACACGGAGGGCACGGGCTGGTCGTTCGAGTGGGCCGAGACCTTCGGTGATGGAGAGTCGGTGTGGGAGCCGGGGCAGTACATCTACGGTTCCGCGACGCTCACGGTCGAGGCATCCGCTGCCCCGCACGTCAACAGCGTTCGGGTGGATGCCGCGGGTGCCCTCTCGGGAATCCCCGTGAGCGACGTCGACGACTACAACGCCGTCACGGCCGCCATTCAGGTGATCAAGTACGACGGCACGAAGGACGACCCGATCGTGCGCGATGGCGACGAGTGGATCATCCCGACGAAGCCGCTCGTGGACGCTGCGCAGGATGCCAACGACGAGAGCCACGCTGTCGGCTACTCGGTCGGCGACAAGAACGCCGTGCGCTGGGTCGTCACCAACACGGGGACGACGTGGCTGACCAACCTCACGCTCGACGACACGACGCTTTCGGGCATCACCCTCGGTGATGACTGGACGGCCGACCTGAGCGCGTTCGGTGGCCCCGCGAAGTACAGCTTCGTGAAGAGCGGAGCCTGGACGGGCATGCTGCCCCCCGGCGCATCCTTCTTCGCGGAGGGCACGCTGCTGCTCGGCGAGAACCAGGATCACGCCGACGAGGTTGTCGTCGTCGCGAACCCGATCACCCCCGCGACCGACGAGGAAGGCGCACCCACGGGCGAGCCGCTCGTCGACGAGGAGGGCCCGGTGCTGGTGACGGATGACGACGACGAGCCCATCACGGTGACCGACGACGACCCGTTCCACGCGTATGCACTCCCGCTGGTGATCGCGCCGGAGGAGCCCACGGGCCCGGCCGGTCCGATCGGCACCGTGCTCGCGCTGACGGGTGGATCGGTGAGCGTCGTGATCGGTGCGATCGCACTGCTGCTCATGCTCGGCGGACTGGTCGTCGTGCTGGTGCGTCGCCGCAACGAGCTGCGCAACGCGGAGTAGAAAGCAACGCTGAGTATTTGGCGCTGAGGGGCGGTCGGGCGAAAGCCTGGCCGCCCCTTTGTGTTATTCGTCGTGCCACCACGGATGCTCAGAAGGGACGAATCGTGAAGTGCTTGGCCCCGGCGCGCCGAAGCACATCAACAAATCGCGCTGAGACTGCGACCTCACTTTCGTCCGTCCACGCGATGTCATGCACGCCCAGATCACCTGAAATATCAAGCCAAACGAACGGGGGCACCGGCCGTCTGTCCAGAGCGAGATAGTTGAGGGAAAGCGTCACCTCCACAGGTCGGGACACGTAACCAGTTATTCCTGCCTCGCTGAACTTCGCTTCAAGATCGACTGTGGCCAGGAGACACACGAACCCTGCGACAAGCGGGTCACCTTGCCATGTATCGAGCTCATACCGCAGCGCCTTGTATTTCGGTGGCCACGTGCTTCTGTCCACAACGGTGCCCTCATCAATGCCACCAGGCACTTCCGGCTCGAGAATGTAGATATCAGCAAGGCGGATCAAACTGATCTCCTAGCATCCCGTCGATCTGTCTCACTTGATCAAGAACATCCTCTCGCGTTGGAGATGGGTTGTTTCTATAGAACTCGTTCCACAACTTTCTGATCTGGCTCAAGTGCAGATCCGAGTTAACGTTCGCCGGTACCCCACGAAGATACTCGAGTGAGTTGATTTCCGCCGCGCTAAACAATCCGGGATAGAGCGTCAGCACGCGTCGCTCGACCGCGTGGTGCACTACGACCGGTCCCGAATCTGGATTGGCCTCTAGGAAAGTCTTGCGATAGTCAGATCGTCCAGCCGTCCCCTCCTCGGGCGGTTCGCAAGGCGAGGTCTGGCTACCCGGGGGCACGCCTTCACCGCTCCCTCCGGAACCGGCCTGCGGCGTCGGTGGTAGTTGAGTTCGCACCGATGGCCCCATCTGCCCCGGCACCCCTGCGCTCGGGGGAGTTGACAGGCACACAGCAATCGGCGCGTCCATTCCGGCGCATCCGGCGATCATTCCAAGCCCAGGCAACAAACAGGTCACGAGGGAACCGAAACCGCAGTCATTCAGGTGAGCTCGATCGCCCGCATAATTGCCGGTCACCGTGCCTGCGCCCGTACTGATCGAGGTCTCGACTCTTGTCTTGACCTCTGAGAAGTCGATCGAGTTGTCGATCGGTCGGGGTGGGGGTTGGAGGCCGGGCCCCGGGCCTGTTCGAGGGGCGGTCGTGGGCGGGGATGTTCCTGTATCCGCAGGACCCCTTGGACTGCTCGGCTCAGGATTGATCCGGGGTGGCAAGACCGGGGGGTTCAGCACCTCCCAGATGATCTGCAGAACGGTGTAGATATCGACTGCGAGCGATATCCAACCGATGATCGGTATGAATTTCGCAATGGCTCGGCCGAGAATCTTGAACAGCGCTTTCTCAAGCGATTCGCCAACGAATTCCTGCCCCAGCCTTCGGAGAATTTCATCGGTGTGCGCGCTCGCTCGCTCGATGATGTCGCGGAACTCATCTTCAACGTCGGGCATCCACTTCGTAATGTCGCGGAACAACTCGTCGACGTCAGGGTCTGTGTCGATGACGCTCGGCTTGCGCCCATCCGGGTCGACGTAGAGCATCGGGTTCGCATTCGCATATCCGAAACGGTTGAGAGCAGCCCGGTCTCCGTAGGGAAGCTCGGTGTTGTCACGGCTCATGAACGAGCGCATACCAGGGTCATACCACCGTGACCCCATCCACACGCCCCCCGTTCGATAATCAGACCAGTCGCCTTGATATCCGAACGCCGAAATTTGCTGCGCTCCGGTTATCGTCGGCGAGGTCGATCCAGCCCACGCAGTCCCGAATGGCTCGTAGCCAACACGGCCGGAAACTCCGCCGGTCGGGGCCGGTGAGGCGAATCCCATGCCACCGACGACGTCCCCGCGGTGGTTTTTTACGAGAGCTCGCGCGCCAAAGGCCCCACGCACGGCGACTGCTTCACCATTGGGCATGCGAGTCACTCGCTCAGTCGCCCCTGACTGAGACGACATCGCCACTCGGGGCTCCGATTCAAGCCCTGAGTACTTGAATTGTGTTGAGCCCGAGACCGCGAGCCGTCCGAGGGCGTCGTAGCCGTAAGACGAGTTGCCGTTCTCAACGAGCCTTCCCAGCCCGTCGAATAACAAGTCTCTCGTTCCAGCCGCGGATGTCACACGACGGAGGTCTCCGTTGGGTTGCCACGAATAGGTCGTGTAAGACGACGAGTCGTCGCTGTACTCGTAGCGTGACGTCGGTCGGCCACGTTCGTCGTATGCCCAGTCAGTTGCTGTTTGGGTTGCGCTCGCGAACTCGCGCACCAAGTTATGGTTGGCGTCCCAGGTGTAGCTGAAACCGGGAACGAATCCTGTTCCCGATGCATTGCGAGGCGTCCACGTTGTAAGACGGTCCAGCGCGTCGTATGCGTAGGTGCCTCCTCCATGAACGTCACCTGACGTCGTGACATCCACAATCCGATCGCGCACGTCGTACTGGTAGGCAGTTTGTCGTGCCGTACTGCCGTCGGCGTTAGTCGTTTTCTCGCCGATCGTGCGACCCCATGTGTCGTAGGTCCAGCTGAAGGTCCCGCCTGACATCTCACGCTTTGTGGGTCTTCCAGTTTGCTCGTCATACGTGTTCACTCCGCCGACGCCCGTTGTCGAGTCCATAAACTGGCGTAGGCGGCCCGCGCTGTCGTAACTGAATGAGGCAGTGCCCTCGGCCGTGACCCTGCTCGTGAGTCGGCCATCCGAGTCGTAGCCGAATGCCGAAGTCCCGCCATTGGCATTCGACGAAACAAGCTGATCCAGATCATTCCATGCGAAGGTTGGCCCGGTGCCGTTCTGATTAGCGGACACCAGCCTTCCGTCGAGGTCGTACGTGAATGAGCCGCTCTGGCTCAGATACTCAAACCCGTCTTCCGCAACCTCCCCAGCCTGGGTGGTCACCCGTCCGAGGGCGTCATATGTCCAAGACTTGCTTCGGTGCTGCGGGGAGAACTCAGAGGCCTTCTGCCCCGTAGGCGTGTAGTCGTAGTTCCATCTCCGTTGGTGGAGGTACGGATGTGCCGACGTGGCCGGCTCAACTATCGTGTCGGGCATATCCCACGAGTTGTACAGAGTCCACGTGTCTTGTCCGAGGCCGTTCCGCACACGTACGCGATTGCCGGCCAAGTCATATCCTGCGGATACCGAGACGTACTGGTTGGCCGCCAAGTATTGGCGGGTTTCAATCTGGCGATTTGAAGAGTCGTATGTTGAGGTACTGCGCACCCCGCCGGGTTCCACCACCTCGATGAGATTCCCAGCAAGGTCGTAGCTGTAGCTCGTAGTGAGGCGAGTCCCGTCGAGGGCGACACGGACAGAGCTGATGCGCCGACCGGCCAAGTCGTAGGTGAACTCGGTGGCTTGCCCCTGCTGCGACGTCATTCTTGTGACACGCCCAGCAAGGTCGTAGGTGATTTGCGAGTAGCCGGTCCGATCCTGGGTAAACACCCCGCTGACTTCACCTGCAGCGTTGTATGTGTACTGGTCCCCTATCTTGCCGGACGGGAGAACGATCAAAGTCAGCCTGCCGAGATTGTCGTAGGAGTACGCCGTCGTGTAATCCAAGGTGCTGGCACCCTGACGCCGGAGGCGCTGAGTCTCCGCGACCATATTTCCGAGGGCGTCATACGAGTAGGCAGTCTCAGCGCCGCTGGGCGAGGTTTTCGACTTCAGCTGTCCCATGGCGTCGTAGGTGAAATAGGTCGTGGGGCGCTGGCCGAGTACAGCGGCCTCTCGTAACGTCGTCAGGTTTCCAGATACGTCGTATTCGAAGTCTGTAGTGGCGCCAAGCTCATCAATTTTGCGTATGAGATCGCCTGCGGGGGAGTATTCATAACGCACCGTCGTCCGAGGCTTCGTTCCGAGCCATCCCTCCAGCTGGGGTCGGTGTTCGGAGACAACGCGCCCGCCCGTGTCGTACTCGTATATCGTGACCCTGAGCAGCGGATCGCGCACAGCAACAACCTCACCGAATGCGTTGTAGCCAACACTTTCTTGAGCGCGAGCCGTAGTCTGCTCCAACCCCGAATAGGCTGAACTTCCGCCACTGCCGTCCATGGTCGCCGGTCTGTCAACGGTCACTGGAGCTGCGAGCTTGACGACCGTGCGCCCGAGGGCATCGTGCACGACATTGGAAGTGAAGTTGCTCTGCTGCGACGGCGATGCCGCGCCCCGCGGATCGACGACCGACTCCAGGACGCCCAGAGAGTTTCTCGTGTATAAGGTCCGCAGTGGTGTCGTGGAGTTCAGCCATTGGGAGGATGAGACCACCTCGCCCGATGAATTGAGTTCTTGGGTGGTTCGTTCAGTCCTGGTCCCGTCGGACAGTCGAGTCTCTACGATTCGTCCAGCAGCGTCTCGAACAATGGTCTGAGAGCGGTTGAGTCCTCCCGGGTCTGTGGTCGAAGTCACGACGCGACCCTCAGCGTCATAGCTGTAGACCCTGGTGACACCTGCTGCGGTTTCAGTGAGCACGTGGCCACTGCCGTCGTACGTCTTGCTCGAGATCCTCACGGAGCGAGACACGCCGCCGTAGTTGACTACGCCGAGTCTGTCCGCAGCAGAGACGAGCCCGTCTCCAGTCAACGTGTACTGAGTGGCTCGTCCAAGAAAGTCGGTCTCAAAGTAGAGCCGGCCGCCGGGGTCATAGGTGTACTCGGTGTAAGCCTGAGAGGTGGCACCTAGAGTGCCGACATCGGCAATGATCTGACGAACTCGCCCATTGAGGTACGTGTAGCGAGTCACGCGACCGCGTGCATCTCGAACCTGCGCAGTTTGAGTCGGATTTGTTGATGAGTACTCGTACTCTGTAACTCCCCTCGCTGCATCAGTATGAACTTCGATGAGGCCACGAGCGTTGTATTCAAACTGTTCAGTTCGGGGCTGTCCCAATTGCGCATCATTTGCGCACTCTCGCTCGGTCTTCGATTCCGAGAGGAGCAGGCCGTCGCGGTCGTAGACCCAATCGGTTCTCAGATAGGTTTCGTCGAGCGTTACAACGTTCACCGTGCAAGGCCGAGACTCGCGGATGACCCGGCCAATGGCGTCGTACTGGAAGGTGGTTGCGGGCGACGGTGCGGTGGCTGATAGATGCCGCGATTCGCTAAGGACGAGTCCCCGATGGTCATAGGTTCTAAGAATCCGCGCTCCATCGGACTCCTCCTCGACCGTCAGGTTTCCCTGAGGGTCGTAGCTGTTCGTCGTAGTACCGAATGCCGTTGTCGTGCTGCGCAGGAGCCCTTTCGGCATGAACTTGCCAACAAGAGCGGCGCCTGTGCCATCCTTCGCCTGCTCGCTCCCTGTCGTGTAGGAATATTCGGTCACCTCCCCGCCAGGAGCGCCGGGAGTGGGTGGACCTTCACGTCGAACTAGACGGCCGTATGAGTCGTAGCGGTACATATCAGCGAACTCACCGAGTTGAACGCCGGAGGCATTCGGCCACACACTCGATCCAGCCAATAAGGTTTCCACGGCCGCGTTCGCGCCCGCAGGCTGGAAGTAGTTCGTAGAGGTGACCTGAGTGTTCGCGTCGCGGAATACGAACGAACCCGTTGGGTTTCCCCAACCGTCGTAGGTGAACGAGGCAACTCTAGAGTTCTCGTCCATCATCGCTGACAGCTGGCCATTACTCTCGTTATAGAACCAAACGCGTCGATTTCCGGTCGCCTGCCCAGCACCCTCTTCTTGAAGGGCCTTGACTCGCAATCGACCTTGCTCGTCAAAACGCAAGGTGTCATAGCGGTTGAGGCAGCTCTCATTGCCGCCCGTCACGACCCGTTCCTCGCAATACAATGCAGTGACACCGGCGTACTCGTTATAGACAGA
The DNA here is from genome assembly GCA_964425885.1 of uncultured Salinibacterium sp. GTDB lineage: Bacteria > Actinomycetota > Actinomycetes > Actinomycetales > Microbacteriaceae > Rhodoglobus. Next base: position 23,629 of record CAYRON010000005.1, on the reverse strand, counting down.
ACGGTAGAACGGCACCTGTCCGGCGATGGCTTGCAACAGTCGCACGCGGCGGTGTGCGGAACCGGGCTCTGTCAGTGTGGCCGTCCGCTGTTGGTACTGAGTTCCGACTGTCACTAGCGACCCGATGCTGACAAGTCCCGGAAGTTCACGACCTTCCGGCGTTGTCGCCAGAAATTTCCCCCCGGTTGTGTCATAGCGCGTGACCCCGCCGGAGGGCGACCCCACCGAGATCAAGCGGTCGCAGTCGTAGCGGTAGTTCCACACTGAGGCAAGCTGCCCGGGGGCACCAGGAATCCGCACTTCGGAAACTTGATGCGTGTCACCATTGCAGGTTTCATCGTCCAAGCTCCATGCGATGTCCAACCACCGTCCGGACGGCTGTTGTGTGATGCGACTCGGACGATACGGGGGCCCACTCAGCTCCAGACTTGAAAGTCCTGGGTACTCGATCTTCGAGAGGTACCCATAGCGGTCATAGTGCGCAACGTCGCCTCCGATCTGCTCGACGGAAATTGCACCATCAGGATGCACCGTGAGGCGATTGGTCACGCCCAAATCTGCTCGGCCAACGTACTGACCGGTCGCATTGCGAGCGAATATCTCCTGTCGCCCGTCGGGATAGGTAATCCTCAAACCGGTTGCGGTGTACTCGGCTCGAGCGTCGAGGATCGACATCCATCCGTAGCCGAACGCACCTCGCTCGTTCGATGCACCGCTGGAATAGGTCCGATCGAGCGAGAGAGGCATGCTCGGAGTAGGTAAGACGGCGTCTCGCGCTCGATGGACGTATACCCCATACGGGAGGACGAGACCGTGCACGTCTACCATCCCGCGACCGTTTCCCACCAGGCGCCAGTCCACGGGAGTTGGCACTACGACGTCAAAGCGGTAACCCTCCGGGTGCGTACTGGTGCGGGCGTTTGTGGTCAGCTCGCCATCACTAACACTCGCGGACCAGTAGTAGGTTCCGGCCCAGTCGACCGTGCCAACTGGTAGCGCCCAAGATGTTGACGAAGTCCAACCGGAACTGACGCAGTTGACCGTCATTAGCTCGTCTTGGCAAATCTGGAACGAGTAGGCGAGAGGAGCCCCTGGCCACATGTCGATATCAGCGGCCCTGACATGAAGGGATGGGGCGATGGTTGTCACCGTCCCGAACTCGGCCGGAGAGTCAAGGAACAGAGAGGGCGGTTGGTTCCTGACTACCAGCGCCTCAACTGAGCACACCCCGAGCACAGTCAGCCAACCAACGCCAGGAATATTGATGTCCCAGGACAGATTCCACGTACCCGGACTCAGCGCTTGTACGTCGATCTGAAACCCGGGAAGTGTGTATCCAGAACTGAGTCCCGAGGTGAGTGTTGCGGCAACGTATTGACCAGTTACTGGATTTCCGACCGCGTCGTAAACGGCATACCCGATCTGAGTGCCCGCAGGCCAAGGAGTAGGGCCAGTATTCGAGATGTTCACACGGTACGTCCCGGCAGTGTTATGCATAACCGGTCTTATCTCGGCCGGCGACGCGAATAGAACGGTGCCGTCGTACGCCGGGTTGTCGCCCGGGTAGCATCCGAACGCTCCTGAGGTAGCTGCGCTTACTGGACTTAACACCGCGACGCTTCCCGCGGCTGCAGGTGCATTTGCGGGAGCGGTTGCGCTCGGAGTTGGCACCGAAGGTGGCTCCGGAGTTGCAGTCGGAGTCGGGGTTGGGGTTGGGGTTGGGGTTGGGGTTGGGGTTGGGGTGGGAGTCGGAGTCGGAGTCGGCTCGATCAGCTCGCCTGACAGTTGCTCCCAGATCCTCTGCTCAATTTCAGGATCCGCAGCTCCCACTTCGGACGCGACGAGTCCTCCTTGCACTCGCACTGGCTCTTGACGTGAGTCTCGCTGACGCATCTGCTCTGCATCCGCGTCCGCGAGCATTTTGTATTGGTCATACTCCGGTGACCCGTCGGGCGGACCACTTGCCTCAGGCTGAGGTGCCTGCTCTCGTTGCTGAGGCGGCTGGTATACGGACGGCGGAAGCGTAGTGTTTCCGTGCTCAGCCGACGGCGTTTCGATCTCCTCCGCGCGTGTTGCGGGCGTGGGGGACAGCAAGGTAGCAACGAGGACGATTCCCAGCAACATCCCGACGACTCGGACGACTCTCGACATTTTTACCCCCAGCGCATGCAACATCAGAATTTGATAGTGGCCGGGAAACTTTTTTATGAGAAGTCCTCAGCGGGATTGTTCATTCTCTGGCCACGACTCCTTCACACAGATCCAGTCCTAGCTGGGGGGCGGTCGGGCGAAGGCCTGGCCGCCCCTTCTGCGTGAAGCCCGGGGTTTCGCAGGCGACTCCAAGGAATCTCCCAACTAGTACGAGATGCTTGACATAACAACTTGATCTCGAGGGAGACGAATGCGCTCGATCATCACCGCCCGCCCGACCATCGCCGTAGCGGCAGGACTCACGCTCGTCGGAGCCCTCGCGGGCTGCGCAGCGCAGACCACCCCGAGCCCTACCCCGACGACCGAGCCCGACACCGGTGCCTCGTCCGAGCCGACCACCCCCACGGAGACCGACTCCGGCTCAGGCTCCACGAGTGCGTACGCCGACGGCAGCTACACCGAGAGTGGCCAGTACCAGTCCCCCAATGGCACCGAGACGGTCGACGTGACGCTCACTCTCGCCGACGGCGTCGTGACCGCGGTGGAGATCGGCACCCACCCGAGCAACCCGAACACCGAGCACTACCAGGGCGAGTTCGCCTCCGGAATCTCGGGTGAGATCGTCGGCAAGAGCATCGACGACATCTCGGTGACGAAGGTCGCCGGCTCCTCCCTCACCAGCGGCGGCTTCATGAAGGCGCTCGAGGCGATCAAGGCGGATGCCTCGTCCTAGCGGCACGACGACGTGCTGACGCTCACCTTCGAGGCCATCGGCACTCGGTGGCAGATCGACAGCGCCCGGCCGCTGGGAGATGACCTCGAGCTCGTGGTTCGCGAGCGGATCGCCGAATTCGATGTGGCGTACTCGCGGTTCCGCGACGACTCACTCGTGTCGCAGCTGCGGCGAGCGCCGGGATCGGTCAGGCTCCCGGATGACGCGGCTCCCCTGTTCGACCTCTACCGCACGCTCTACGACCTCACCGGAGGGGCCGTCACGCCGCTCGTGGGCGCCAGCCTCGAACAACTCGGCTACGACAGCACCTACCGGCTCCGGCCGGACGGGCCCGCCGTGCCGGCCGTCGCCTGGGAGGACGCCATCGCCTGGGACGGCGAGACGCTCACGGCACATCGCCCCGTCACCGTGGATGTCGGGGCTGCGGGCAAGGGGTACCTCGTCGACATCGTCGGCGGCATCCTCACCGACCACGGGCACGAGGAGTTCATCGTGGATGCCGGTGGCGACATGCTGCGGCACGGCCCTGGCACGATTCGGGTGGGGCTCGAGCAACCATCCGACCCCACGCGCGCCATCGGAGTCGTCGAACTCGGCACAGGCGCGGTGTGCGCCTCCGCCATCAACCGTCGGGCGTGGGGCGAGGGGCTCCATCACGTGATCGACCCGGTCACGGGCCTGCCGACGAGTCGCGTGCTCGCGACGTGGGCGCTCGCGCCGACCGCGCTGGAGGCCGACGGACTCGCCACAGCGCTCTTCTTCACCTCCCCGGAGCACCTCGCGACGGAGTTCGATTTTCAGTACGTGGTCGTCGATTCGACCGGGCGAGTAACCTTCTCGCCAGACCTGTCAGGAGAGATATTCCTATGAAGCGATGGCTCGATCGCACCCTCGGTGCTGTGCCGATGTACAAGCTCGTGCTGTTCACCCTTGCGGCGATCACGCTCACGGCACTCGTGCTTTCGCTGTTCGGGCAGCTGTCGTACCAGCCGCTGCCGATCCTCGCCTCCGCGGCCGTTGCGGTAGGCACGGCGGCGCTGACGGGATGGCTCGCCTCGCTCATTGTTCGTCGGCCGTGGCATCCGGAGTCCTCGTACATCACCGGTGTGCTCATCGCGCTCATCATCGTGCCGACGGTCGAGCCGCTCGGCCTGCTCGGCATCGCGCTGGCGAGCACCATCGCCACCGTCTCGAAGTACGTGCTGGCCATCCGCGGCCGCCACGTGCTCAACCCCGCGGCCCTCGGCGCCTGGATCATCGGGCTTGCCGGGCTCGGGTTCCCGGCATGGTGGACGGGCACGCCCTTCCTGCAGCCCGTCGTGATCATCGCTGCGTTCCTCGTGCTCTACCGGCTGCGGCGGTTCGCGATGGCGGGTACGTTCGTGCTCGTCGCGTCGGCAATCCGCTTCGGCATCGAACTGAGTGCGGGCAGCGACCTGGCCACGGTGTTCTCGAGCACCTACCTGTCGTCTCCCCTGTTCTTCTTCGTCGGCTTCATGCTCAGTGAGCCACTCACGACGCCGCCCCGACGCTGGCAGCAGGTTCTCGTCGCGGCCATCGCTGGTGTGCTGTACGCAGTGCCGTACAACATCGGCCCGATCTACACGAGCCCGCTGTTCGCGCTTCTGGTCGCGAACCTCGTCTCTTTCGTGTTCGGTCAGCGCCGCGCCATCCGGATGACCTATCTCGGCAAGACGGCGGTCAACGAACGCACGTGGGAGCTCGCGTTCCAGCCCACCAAGCCCGTGCACTTCGTGCCCGGCCAGTACATGGAGCTGACCATCCCGCACCGCAAGGCCGACTTCCGCGGCAACCGGCGGTACTTCAGCATCTCGTCCGCGCCGTCGGACGACGGGCCGATCACCTTCGCGATCACGGTGCCGTCGTCGTCCTCGAGCTTCAAGAAGGCCCTGCTCGATCTCGAGCCGGGTGCCATGGTGCACGGTACGGGGGTGCACGGCGACTTCGTCCTGCCTGCGGATGTCAGCGACCCGCTGCTGCTCGTCGCTGGAGGCATCGGCATCACGCCGTTCGCCTCGCAGCTCGGGTACTCCGTGGAGCGCGGCGAGAAGCGCGACGTGACCGTCGTGTACGCCACGAGCACGGCCGGGCCGCTCCCCTACCGCGAGGTGCTGGAACGCACCGGAGCCCGCGTAGTGCTGTTCGGCCCCGAGCCGGACGGGGGCCTGCCCGCTGGCTGGATCCACGGAGGCACCGGCCGCGTGACGCCCGAGGCGATCGCCTCCGCGGTCCCGGATGCCGCGTCCCGCCGTGCGTTCGTGTCGGGCCCACCCGCGCTCGTCAACGAGGTGCGCAAGACCCTGCGCAAACAGGGTGTGCGTCGCATCCACACGGACTATTTCAGCGGCTACTAGCCCTCGCGCGCGCCAGAGGCCTCTCCCCCTACCCGCCCAATGGGTGTCGACTCTCTCTTCTCCGGAGGGTTCATCCGCGGTGCCCAGCATCTAGGCGGCGCACGGTGTGGCCAGAGAGGATCACCGGCGAAAGCTCCGGAAAAGAGTGAAATGGACCCCACGGTGGGCGGCCGTTCGCCGGTTGCGAACGCGCTGGCACTCGCGTACCCGGAGTGCTAATTTCGTCTTAGTTGAGTCACGGTGACTCAACTTCTAGACGAAGGACAGATCATCATGGCAGTACTCTTCGACCCGTTCCGTGAGCTCGAGCGCGGTGCGACCCGACAGGGTCCCCGCCGGATGCCGATCGACCTCTACCGCGACGGAGACCACTACGTCCTCACCGCAGACCTCCCGGGTGTCGACCCGGGTTCGGTGGACGTGGATGTCGACGGCCAGCTGCTCACAGTGCGTGCTGAGCGCACCACTCGCAGCACCGGTGACGTGAAGTGGCTCGCACGCGAGCGCCAGGGTGGCGCCTACCTGCGCCAGTTCACCCTCGGCCAGGGCATCGACACCGCGTCGATCTCCGCCAACTACGAGAACGGCGTGCTGAGCGTCGTCATGCCGGTGAGCGAGCAGGCCAAGCCCCGCAAGGTCACCGTCTCGACGAACGCTCCGGTCGCCGAGACCCCCGAGGTCACCGCAAGCTGACCTCACCCCCACCCTGCACCATCCTGAGTTGCCCACTTCGGCTAGTTCTTTCGCGAGAACACCGTCCGAAGTGGGCACCTCGCGTTAAGGGGTCGGGGGTTTCTCGTACCATCGACGCATGGCGTCGTTCGAGGAGAAGACCATCGTTTACGTCGCTACTCCCGACGAGTGGGAGGCATATCTCCTCGAGCACGGCACGGATGAGGGCGTACGGCTGAAGCTCCGCAAAAAGTTGTCATCGGCGCCGGGCATCACGTGGGACGAAGCACTCGAGGTGGCCCTGTGTCATGGCTGGATCGACGGCCAGTCCAAGCGCCTGGACGACGACTACCTGCTCCAGGCCTTCACCCCGCGCCGGCGCAACAGCCCGTGGTCACAGCGCAACGTCGGCATCGTGGAGCGACTCATCGCCGACGGCCGCATGCGCGAGGGCGGGCACGCCGAGATTGAGCGCGCCAAGGGTGACGGGCGGTGGGATGCCGCGTACCGAGTGAAGGGCGCGGAGGTTCCCGCCGACCTGCAGGCCGCCATCGACGCCAATCCCGAGGCATCCGCGTTCTTCGCCACCCTCACCAAGCAGAACCGCTGGGCGATGATCTTCCGCCTCAGCCAGCTCAAGAAAGCAGACACCCGCGAGCGAAACATCACCAAATACGTGGAGATGCTCGCTCGCGGGGAAAAGCTCTACTAACGCCTCACCTAAAGCTAAAGACGCCGCGAAGGGCGGGGGTCTGCATTCAGGAGGCTCCGGTGTGGTGGGCGTCTACGGGCAGAGACTCCTGAATGCAGACCCCTGCCCGTAGCGCCACGTGACGCTAGGAGAGGCGCGCCGCCAGCGCCTTATCGAGCGTGTCGAGGAACTCCTCGGTCGTCTCCCACCTCTGGTCCGGCCCCACGAGCAGCGCGAGGTCCTTCGTCATGTGACCCTCCTCGACGGCCGTGATCACGACGTTCTCGAGGGTGTCGGAGAAGGCGGCCAGCTCCGGGTTGTTGTCGAGCTTGGCGCGGTGGGCAAGGCCACGGGTCCACGCGAAGATCGACGCGATCGGGTTGGTCGACGTCGGCTTGCCCGCCTGGTGCTGGCGGTAGTGGCGCGTGACCGTGCCGTGCGCGGCCTCCGCCTCGACGACCTTGCCGTCGGGCGTCGCGAGCACGGAGGTCATGAGGCCGAGCGATCCGAAGCCCTGGGCCACGGTGTCGGACTGAACGTCGCCGTCGTAGTTCTTGCAGGCCCAGACGTAGCCGCCCTCCCACTTCATGGCCGAGGCGACCATGTCGTCGATGAGGCGGTGCTCGTAGGTGAGGCCGGCGGCGTCGAACTTCTCCTTGAACTCGGCGTCGAAGATCTCCTGGAAGATGTCCTTGAAGCGACCGTCGTACGCCTTGAGGATCGTGTTCTTGGTGGAGAGGTACACCGGGTAGTTGCGGGTGAGGCCGTAGTTGAGGGATGCCCGTGCGAAGTCGCGGATCGAGGCATCCTGGTTGTACTGCACCTGCGCGATGCCGTCGTCGGGCGCGTCGTAGACCTCGAACTTCATCGGCTCGGAACCGTCGTCGGGCGTGAACTCGACCGTGAGCTTGCCCTTGCCCTTGAAGACGAAGTCGGTGGCGCGGTACTGGTCACCGAACGCGTGACGGCCGATGATGATCGGCTTGTTCCAGCCGGGCACCAGGCGCGGGATGTTCGAGATGATGATCGGCTCACGGAAGATGACACCGCCGAGGATGTTGCGGATCGTGCCGTTCGGCGACTTCCACATCTTCTTCAGGCCGAACTCCTCGACACGAGCCTCGTCGGGGGTGATCGTGGCGCACTTGACGCCGACGCCGTGCTTCTGGATGGCGTGGGCCGCGTCGATCGTGACCTGGTCGTCCGTGGCATCCCGGTGTTCGATGCCGAGGTCGTAGTACTCGAGGTTCACGTCGAGGTACGGGTGGATGAGGGTGTCCTTGATCTTCTGCCAGATGATGCGGGTCATCTCGTCGCCGTCGAGCTCGACGACCGTTCCCTCAACCTTGATTTTCGCCACGTTGTTTCCTCTCAGTAGGCCGCACCAATCCTACTAGAACTCCCAAAGTATCTCGACATCAAGATATCTTCGCGGAACTGAGGATCGCCCGTTAGCCTGAAAGCATGGGCGAACTCAGGCTGGAAGAACTGTCCGCGAGCACGATCGTGGCTGCGAACAACCTCACACTCCGGCGAGGGCAGGAGCAGTTCGTCACTCCCCCCTCGTACGCGATCGCCGACAGCTTCTTGAATCCCGCGACATCCTGGCCGCGCGTGGTGCTCGACGGTGACACGGTGGTCGGCTTCATCCGTGGCAACTTCGACCCGGAGGCGACAACGGAGGAGTTCCGCAGCTGCGTCTGGCGGGTGTCGGTCGGAGCAGAGAACCAGGGCAAGGGCATCGGTTCATTCGCGGTACGCGGGCTGGCCGAGGAGGCCAAGAGCCGCGGCTTCACCCAGCTCACGGCCCTCTGGGAGCCGGGAGACGACGGCCCGGAGGAGTTCTTCCTCCACCTCGGTTTCACCATCACCGGCGAGACCCAGTACGGCGAGAACATCGGCACGCTGACCCTCTAGGCATGCGCGCCGCTCCCAGCGAGGACTTCGTCAGCCGCGTGCTGGAGGTCGTTGCAGCTATCCCTCCAGGGTGCGCCCTGTCGTACTCCGATGTCGCCGCTGCCATCGGGTCCCGGGCCGCGCGGGCGGTCGGCTCGGTCATGTCGCACTACGGCTCCGAAGTGCCGTGGTGGCGAGTTGTGCGAGCGAGCGGGCATCCCGCGATCGGCCATGAGACGCAGGCGCTGCAGCACTACCGCGCCGAGGGCACGCCGCTCGCCCAGTCAGCGAGCGGCATCTACCGGGTCGACCTGGCGAAGGCCAAGCCCGAGGCCTTCTTTTAGACCAGCGACTCTCGCCACGCTGCGTGCAGCTTCGCGAAACGACCCGTGCCGCGGATCAACTCGAGCGGCGTGCCATCCTCGACGATGCGTCCGTGTTCCATGACGAGCACCCTGTCGGCGATTGCCACAGTAGATAAGCGGTGCGCGATGATCACAGCCGTGCGATCGGAGAGCAGCGTCTGCAGCCCCTCCTGCACCAGGCGCTCCGATGGGATGTCAAGCGAGGCCGTTGCTTCGTCGAGAATCAGCACCGCTGGGTCGGCGATGAACGCTCGCGCGAACGACAGCAGTTGCCGCTGGCCCGCGCTCACGCGACCGCCACGCTTGTTGACGTCGCTGTCGTAGCCGTTCGGCAGCGCCTCGATGAAGTCGTGGGCTCCCACCGCCTTCGCGGCGCGCACGATCTCGTCGCGGGTGGCATCCGGCTTTCCGAGCGCGATGTTGTCGGCGACCGTTCCCGAGAACAGATACGCCTCCTGGGTGACCATCACGATGGCGCGTCGAAGGTCTTTCGGATGCAGGTGCCGAAGGTCGATTCCGTCGAGCAGAACTCGCCCGTGGCTCGGGTCGTAGAACCGCGAGATCAGTTTGGCGAGCGTGGACTTTCCGGCCCCCGTCGAACCGACGAGAGCGATGGTCTGCCCTGCCTGAATCTCGAGGTCGAAGTTCGGCAGCACCACGCGATCGGCCGTGTACGCGAACTCGACGTCGTCGAAGGTCACGCGACCCTGGGCCTGGCGAAGGTCGATCGGGCGCGTGGGGTCCGGCACGCTCGGCCGCTCCTCGAGCACACCGGAGATCTTCTCGAGCGCGGCCGCGGCCGACTGGTACGAGTTGTAGAACATGGCCATCTCTTCTGCCGGAGCGAAGAACTGGCGCGTGTAGAGCAGCGTCGCAAGAAGGGTTCCGATCATGAGCCCGCCGTCGGCCACGCGCAGGCCGCCGACGAGGAGCACAATCGCCAACGCCACATTGCCGATGAGCACGAGCCCGGGATCGTAGATACCGAAGAGTTGGATGGTGCGAGCGTTGGCATCGCGATAGTCCTCGGTGAGCCTGGCGAACTCGTCGGCGTTGCGCTTTTCCTTGCGGAAGGCCTTGACGGCGCGGATGCCCGTCATCGTCTCGACGAACTGCACGATCAGTCGCGCTGATGCGGTTCGGGTGTCCCGGAAGCGCAACTGCGAACGCTTCTGGAACCACCGGGTGAGAAAGTACAGCGGCACGAGCGACAGGAACAACACGAGCCCGGCTACCCAGTCGAGCGCGATGAGTGCAGCGGCGGTGAACCCCATGTACAGCGCGCCGGAGACAAGCTGATTGATTCCCGAGTCGAGCAGCTCGCGAACGGCATCGAGGTCGCTGGTCTGACGCGCGATGATGCGACCCGACGTGTAGCTCTCGTGAAACTCGAGCGAGAGCCGCTGGGTGTGCAAGAAGACGCGCTTGCGCAGATCCAACAGGATCGCCTGGCTCACCCGCGCGGACAGCACCGTGTACCAGGCGATGAGTACTGCGCCGACAACCCCGGTGAACAGGTAGGCGGCGACGGCGCCGAGTAGCGGCATCCAGTCGTTGCTCACCAGCGCGGGTAGCCCGTTGTTGATGCCGAACGCGATGAACGCCGGACCAGCAACCTGGGCTGCGGTGCTGAGGATGACCACGGCCATGGTCAGGATGACACGCCCCCGAACGGGCAGCACGAGCGAGCCGAGCAGCCTCAGCGAACGCTGACGGATCTGCTTCGACTCGGCTTTGTCGTAGTCGTTTCGCTCTTCACCTTCGACGCCGAGGACGCTCATGATTGCGCCTCCTCGCGCTCGATCTCCGCTTCGAGCGACGAGATGACGAATGTGTAGTGCTCGTTGGAGGCGAGCAGCTCTGAGTGGGTCCCCACCGCGGTGACGCGGCCGTCCTGGAGCAGCGCCACCCGATCGGCGAGCATGACCGTGGACGGGCGGTGCGCCACGATCAGCGCTGTCGTGTCGACCAACAGCCGTCGCAGTTCGGCCTCGACCCGCGCCTCGGTGTCGACATCGAGCGCCGAGAGCGGGTCGTCGAGCACGAGCACGGATGGCCGTGCCGCCACTGCCCGCGCAAGTGCGAGTCGCTGGCGCTGTCCGCCGGAGAGCGAGAGTCCCTCCTCGCCGACCATGGTGTCCAGCCCCCGCGGAAGGCCGTAGGCGAAACCGGCCTGCGCGATGGCTAGCGCTTCGGCGAGGTCATCGTCCGAGGCATCCGGTCGCCCCATCAACACGTTCTCGCGCACGCTCGTCGAGAACAGCGTCGCATCTTCGAACGCCATGGCGACGTGGCTGCGCAGTTCGCCGAGGGTCAGGTCACGAACATCCACGCCGTCGATACTGATGGAGCCACCCGTCACGTCATACAGGCGAGTGGTCAGGGACGTCAGGGTGGTCTTGCCAGAGCCAGTGAGCCCCACGAGGGCCATCGTCTCCCCCGGCTCTATGACGAGCGTCACGCCATCGAGAAGATCGCGCACGCCATCGGTCGAGTCCTGATAACGGAAGTGCACGTCGTCGAACACGACCCGGCCCCGTGGCTCAGGGATCGTCTTCGGGTTCTCGGGGTCTGTGATCGTGTTGGCGCTGTCCATCACCTCGAAGAACCGGTCGGCAGCCGTGCGGGTGTCGAAGGTCATGCCCAGGAGAAAGCCGATGGACTCCACCGGCCAGCGCAGCACAGTCGCGGTGGCGAAGAACGCGACAAGATCGCCCTGGCTGATCTGGCCCTGGACCGTCAGCCACACACCGGCGAGCAGGCTCAGCGCGAACGTCACGTCAGGCACGAGCAGCAGCCAGAGCCAGATACCGGCAATCGCCTTGGCCTTCTCGATCTCGGTGCCGCGTAGTGCTTCTGCCTGCGTAGCGAAGTTGCGCAGGGCGAACTTGCCACGACCGAACGCCTTCAACACGCGGATGCCGTGCACCGACTCCTCTACGGTCGTTGCAAGATCACCAGCCTGATCCTGTGTGCGGCGCGCGATGACCGAGTACTTGCTCTCGAACAGGAACCCGTAGATCCACAGCGGGATCGAGCACACCATGAACAGCACCCCGAGTACCCACGAAATGCTGAGCAGAAACACGAAGCCGATGACGATCGTCAGGATGTTGACGACGAGCAGCACGACTCCGAACGACAGCCAGCGCCGAATGAGGTTGAGATCGCTAATGGCGCGCGAGAGCAGCTGCCCGCTCGGCCACCGATCGTGAAAACTCACCGGCAGCCTCTGGAGCTGCCCGTAGAGGCTGTTGCGCATCCGCGCTTCGATATGTGTGCCGGGGTTCAGCACGAGCCAGCGCCGCAGGGCGATCATGACGGCCTCGACGATACCGAGTCCGAGCACGATGGCGAAGGCTGGCCAGATCTGGGCTGGATCGCCCGTCTTGAGCGGGCCGTCGACAAGTGCGCCGAGCACCTGAGGAATGAGCAGGGCTACGACGGCCGCGGCGAGTGCCGTGACCGTGCCGAGGTAGATGCGCGGCATCGCCGGCTTCACATACGGGTACAGACGCCGGATCGCGGCGAAGGTGCCTACAGACGTGGGCCTACCGGGTGTGGTCGTTGTCGACATGGAGTGCCTCTGGAACGCGGTTGCCTTGTGAGCTCCCGAAATGGTGCGCTGCCCTTGTGGTGATAGGCCGCCCCTCGGGCAACCTGCGCTGCGCCGGGGCGGAACCACTCAGGTCTTCGCTCCGACGCGAGCGCGCAGCCTTCCAGAATAGGCCGCCGCTGCAGAGGGTGCAATCGACCGAGTGCTAGCGGATGCGCACCGAGAGGCAGGTCACGCAGCCCTCGAGCTTCTCGAACTCGCTCACGTCGACCGTCACGACGCGGTAGCCGAGGTCGGCGAGGAGAGCCGCGGTCTTCGGCGCCGACGACGACAGCAGCACCGCATCATCCGACAGCACGACCACGGCAGCGCCGTGCGCCTCGGGCACCGCGAGGAACCGCTCGAACACGTCCGGGCTCTCGACGAGCTTGGAATAGCCGATCACCGTGCCGTCGGGGAGGGCAGTGACGGCGCTCTTGAGGTGCAGCGCTTTCTTGATCGGCACCGCGACGACGGTGTAGCCGAGGGGCGTGAGGATGGCACGCAGCTGGCGGATCCCCTCGCCGTTGGTACGACCGCCGCGGCCGACGTAGATCGTCGTGCCGACCTTGAGCACGTCCCCACCGTCGAGGGTTCCGGGCTCGGTGATCTCCGCGACCCGCAGGCCGAGGGATGCCACGGTCTCGCGAACGTCGGTGATCTCCCCACGACGGCTCTCGGCGCCGGGGCTCGTGATCACGGCGAGGTCACCAAAGATCACGACGGTGTCCTCGATGAACACGGAATCCGGGTAGTCGTCGGCTGCCGCGACATCCAGCACCTCGAAGCCCTCGGCGGCGAGCGCGGCGACGTAACCGTCCCACTGGGTTTCCGCGAGTTCGGCGTCGACCGGCACACGCTCGAGGTGGGTGATCTCACCCTCGGCGAGACGCGACGATGGGGGACGCACGAGTGCGACCATGCGCCGAACCTCGCGCGACCATCCGAGTGCTGCCTTCCAGAGCGCTCGCCCAGCGGTGACGGCAGCGACGACGGCCGCGACCTCGAACAGGAGGCTCGTGCCCACCAGCGAGGTGAAGAGGAAGGCGGTCGCCTGGTCACTCCACGCGGTGCCACTCGAGACGACCGCGTAGAGCACACCGAGTGCGCTCGCAGCGATGCCGCCGACGAGGCCAGCAAGGGTGGCGCCCCACCACGTGCGGAACGCTCCGAGGAGTGCCGCGATGGTGAGGAGAACCGCGAGCGAGAGGCTCGCTGCGAGGAAGTAGGTGTTCAGCGCGACGAGCGCCTCGCCGGAGGCGCCGTTGCTGACGAAATACAGGAGCACGACCGCCACGTGCACCATCACGGCGGTGCCGAAGCCCGCGATGAGTGAGGCGGACAGGCGTCGGGCGAAGCTGGGGGCTGGGGTGTGCATCCCGCCACCCTAGCGGTCGGATTCTATGAATCTGCTGGAGTGACGCGACATACGCCGAAGAGGCCACCCGGCGTCAGCCGAGCAGCCCCTTCGGTGATGGATGCAGACCTAGGCGCGCGTCATCCTGCGACGGGCGACCACCACTGCACCAGCCGCGAGCAGCAGCAGGGCGATCCAGAGCGCACCCTCGATCGTCGAGCCGGTCGACGCCAGCGCATGGGGTGCGGCAGCCTGCGGCGCCGGTCCCTGCGGGGTCTCCACCGCCGGTACGGGGATCGAGATCGCGGCCCAGCCGATGATCTCGCCGTTGGCGTCGTGGATCGCCACGCGGTGATCGCCCGTCATGCCAGAGGGCAGCGGCACGACGACAGTGCCGTCGGTCACGACGCGCCAGCCGAGGAAGGCGGGGTCGGAGTGGATGATCGACCCAACCCAGGCACCGTCCCACTCGTCGCCCAGCGTGACCGTGATCAGGCCACCCGTGACCGTCGCGGTGATTCCCTCACCCTTGTTGGCACTCGTCGGAGTGATCGGCTCCGGCTGCTCCGTGGGAGCGGTCGACCAGACGGTCGCGGTGGCCGACACCGTCGAGTAGTTCGCGCCGCCGATCTGGTTCGAGAACGTGGCGCGGTACTGCACGCCCGTGCTCAGGCCCGTGACATCCAGCGAGCGCTCGGTGGCACCCGGGATGGCCTCCCATACGGTGCTGCCGGGCTTGCGGAGCTCCCACTGCACGCTGGCGGCCGGAACAGCCCAGGCGTCGGCGGTGAGGGTCGTGCTGTCGACCGCGGCGATCGTGGCGCGCGCGGGCGATGCCGTGATGCGGGGCGCCTGCTCGCGACCGACCGTGACGACGCCCGTCGGAGTCGTCACGTAGACGAGCCCCTTAGCGGAGTCCGTCGAGACCGACGTCACACCGGTGCCGAAGTCGGCGTTCGCGTAGCGCGTCACCGTGCCTGCCAGAACGTCGACTGCGGTGAATCCGCCAGCGGTGTGGCCGACGATGGCGAGTCCGGCCTTCGGGTCGACCGAGACACCGGCGGCTCCGGCCTCGAGGGTGTAGCTTCCGAGGTTCGCCATCGCGCTGCGTCCCGCGAGGATGCGCAGTTCGCTCGACGACTGGCCCGTGAAGAGCACGTAGAGGTTGCCGGTGGCGGGATCGACGCGCATCCGTCCGACGCCTGCTCCGACGGGGTACTGGCCGACGATCTCGCCCTCCTCGGCATTGACGGCGAGGATGGCCCCGACGGCGAGCGAGAAGTAGACCACGCCTGACCCAGCATCGATACCTATGCCCGTGATGGCATATGGCAGCACGATCGGGTCATCGAGCAGGGGCGAGCCAACGCTGCCGGCCGCGGTGGAGTAACCGTTCGCCGCCGTCTTGCCGTTGCTCGTCTTGTACGCAGCGACAACACCCGAGAGCTGAACATCGAAGCTCATGTCGATGACGGGGCCGCCGACATCGAAGTGGTCGACGACCTCACCGGTTGCGACGTTGATGCCGTTCACACGGCCGGTGCTGCCCGAGGTCGTGTCGCTCACCCACAGGATGCCGCGAGCCTCGTCGAGCGCAGACGGACCGGTCAACGTGGATGCCACGTCCCCCACCTTCTGGAACCCGAGCGCCACCTCGGCAGGGGTTCCCTCCGGCTCCTCCGGTGTCGTCGGCGTGCCGGGGTCGACCGGGCCGGGGCCCTCGCCGGGGCCCGGGATCGCGACGCCGTCCTCGGTCACGTACTTCGAACCATCCGCGTACTTGGTGATCGTGAAGGCATCGAGCGTTCCACCGATCGGCACATCGGTCGTCGACGTCTCCGCACCGCTGCCCCACTTGGCCGCGACGATCGACTCGTAGCGAAGGGTGTTGCCCGAGACGGTGACGCCCTGGAAGGTCGAGGTGTAGCCGGCACGGGTGACCTGCGTCGCGCCGTTCTGCGTCCACACGTTGTTGTCGGTCGGCTGCTGGTCGTAGTACTTGGGGCCGGAGACGCTGACCGCGTAGACGGGGCCGGTGGTCACGCCTGGCGTTGCCGTGGCATCCGAGTTCACGTACCCGCGTGCGTAGGTGTGGTCGTGACCCATGAGCACGAGGTCGATGTCGTTGCGCTGGAACACGGGCAACCATGCTGCACGCACGTCGGCCTCATCGCGACCCACCGCAGTGGAGAACACCGGCTGGTGGAAGACGGCGACGGCCCACTGGTTGGGGTTGTTCGCGAGGATGCTGTCGAGCCACTCGCCCTGTACCTGCAACCACAGGTCGGTCGGGTTGGGGCAGCCGATGAGGCACGGGGGCAGCACCTCGGGCGTCATGAGGGCGATCGCCTGACTGCGGCTGGCGTTGAGCGAGATGAACCGCACACCCTGGTAGTCCGTGTAGTAGGCGGTCTCGCGCAGTGCGATCTCCATCTGCGCACGGTAGGCGGCCTCCTGCTTCTGGGCGTCCGTCGTGCCGGTGGCGCCATCCCACTTCGGGCCGTTGGCGTCGTACTCGAAGTTCGACTTCCACGCCTTCAAGAAGGAGTCGCCGCTGTACTCGTGGTTACCGGGCGCCGCGATGACGTTCGAGGTCTGGCTGTGCCCGTCCATGGCGCCGAACCACTCGGTCCACTCGCTGTCGCGGTCGGAGTTGTTGATCAGGTCACCCGCGTTGACGGTGCCGACGGCATCCGGGTACTTGGCATAGGCCTGGTCGACGACGGGGCTCCACTTGGCCGCGAGATCGTTCTGCGCGTCACCGAAGTAGATGAAGGTGAAGGGGTCGCCGGCCGCACCCGCGGTCGTGAACCGGTAGATGTCGGACTTGGCCGAATCGGTTCCCACCTGGTACTCGTACTGCGTGTCCGGGGTGAGCTCGCCGATGGTGACCGAGTGGGTGCGAGTCTCGAATGCACCCGTGAGAAGACGCTCGTTGGCACGAGCGGTTGCCGTGCGCCACTCGGTCGAGCCGACCTTGCGGATCCACACGGTGCCGCTCTCGACGTCGGCGCCGGTGCGCCACGTGAACGACTGCGCCGTCGACGGGTCCTGGGGCGGGGTGAGAACGACGCGCTCTGGAGTGGGATCGGCAGCGTTCACCGACAGTGGTGCGAGCGTCGTGGCGCCAGCTGCTGAGGCGCCGAAAAGGGCTGAGGTCGCGACGAGAGCCGTCGCGGTGACCGCAGCGAGTGTGCGTGCAAGAGACATGCTGGATGTTCCTTAGGGTTCGTGGACCTCACCACACTGGTGAGGTCACACGTCCCGCAGGTGACCCGAACATGTACAAGCGGAGTACTGCCCGTTACTTTCAGCGCGAAATCACTTTCGCGCCCGTGTCACGGCAGCGGAGCGGTCTGCCCCACGCCACTGACTAGTGGAAGAAGTGCCGCTCGCCCGTGAAGTACATCGTCACGCCGGCGGCCTGCGCCGCCGCGATGACCTCCTCGTCGCGGATGGAGCCACCCGGCTGCACCACCGCGCGCACGCCGCCCTCGAGCAGGATCTCGAGGCCGTCAGCGAAGGGGAAGAACGCGTCGGATGCCGCAACCGACCCCGCGGCACGTTCCCCGGCGCGCGACACAGCAAGCCTGCACGAGTCGACGCGGTTGACCTGGCCCATGCCTACCCCGACGGACGCACCGTCATGGGCGAGCAGGATCGCGTTCGACTTGACGGAGCGCACCGCGCGCCAGGCGAACTCGAGATCTGCGCGGGTCGTGTCATCCGCAGCATCCCCGGCGACCAGCTGCCACGTGGAGGAGTCGAAGTCCTCGTAGGTGTCCGCAGTCTGCACGAGGGCGCCGCCCGAGATCGGGCGCAGCTCGCTCGTGCCACGCGAGTAGCCACTCGGCAACTGCAGCAGGCGCAGGTTCTTCTTGGTGGCGAGAACCTCAAGGGCCCCCTCGTCGAAGCTCGGGGCGACGATCACCTCGGTGAAGATGTCCTTGATCGACTCGGCGGCCTCGCGGGTGATGGCGCGGTTCGCGGCGATCACCCCGCCGTAGGCCGAGACGGGGTCGCAGGCGTGCGCGAGCGCGTGGGCCTCGGCGATCGTGTCGGCGATGGCGATTCCGCACGGGTTGGCGTGCTTGATGATCGCGACGGCGGGCTGGTCGAAGTCGTAGGCGGCTCGCAGCGCAGCATCCGCATCGACGTAGTTGTTGTAGGACATCTCCTTGCCCTGCAGTTGTGTCGCCTGGGCGATGCCGTGGCCGGCTGGGTCGAGGTAGAGCGCGGCCTCCTGGTGGGAGTTCTCCCCGTAGCGCAGCTCGTGTGCGAGGCTGAACTCGTAGTGCACCGTCCCGGGGTGCGCCGACTGGGGCGGCTTGATACCGACCTGGTCCGCGAAGTACGCCGCAACGGCAGCGTCATACGCGGCCGTGTGCGCGAACGCCTCCCCCGCGAGCCGCTGGCGCTGGGCGAGGGTGGTGCCGCCGAGCGTGAGCGCCTTGAGCACCTGCGGGTAGCTGCTCGGCGACGTGACGATGGCGACGTTCGCGTGGTTCTTCGCCGAGGCGCGAACGAGTGCCGGCCCCCCGATGTCGATCTGCTCGATGACATCGGCGGTGGCGGCACCGGATGCCACGGTCTGCACGAACGGGTAGAGGTTCGAGATCACGAGCTCGAAGGGCTGGATGCCGAGTGCCGCGAGTTCCTTCTCGTGCGACTCGAGCCGCAGGTCGGCCAACAGGCCGGCGTGAATCGAGGGGTGGAGGGTGCGGACGCGGCCGTCGAGGGACTCGGGGAACCCGGTGACTTCGGCAACCTCGGTGACGGGCAGCCCTGCATCCCGGATCGTGCCTGCGGTCGATCCGGTCGAGACGATCTCGACGCCGGCACCGACGAGCGCCGTGGCCAGCTCGACGAGCCCCGTCTTGTCGCTCGTGGAGACGAGCGCCCGGTGGATCGGGATGACGTCGCGTTCGCGATAGCTGGCGGGGTCGTGGGTGGGGCCGGACACTAGTGCTCCTCTGAAGTCGTTGGGGTGCCCAGAAGGCTGGGATTGGCTGCGATGTCGCGCACGGTCTGGATGAGCAGGCGGCGCTCGACGGGCTTGATGCGCTCGTGGAGCGACGCCTCGGTGTCGCCGGGCAGCACCGGGATGCGCTCCTGCACGATGATGGGGCCCGTGTCGACACCGTTGTCGACGACGATCACGCTTGCGCCCGTCTCCGTGGCGCCCGCGAGGAGCGCGTCGCGCACGGCGTGGGCTCCCGGGAACTCGGGGAGGTAGGCGGGGTGCGTGTTGATGAGGTTCGGGGAGAGCGCCTCGACGACGGCCGCGGGGAGGAGGGTCATGAAGCCACTCAGCACCACAAGGTCGGCATCCCACTGCTGGATCTGCTCGAGCAGCTCGCGACCCCAGGCCTCGCGGTTCTCGAACGAGGAGCGAACGACCGAGAACGTGGGGATACCGAAGTGCTCGGCGTGCTCAAAACCGTCGGCCGGACGATCGGCTCCGACCGCGACGACGCGGGCGGGGAAGTCGGCATCGTCGGATGCCTCGAGGAGCGCGCGGAGATTGGACCCGCCGCCCGAGATGAGGACTACGAGTGTGAGCACCGGTACAGCCTACCGACGGCGTGGAAGGCGGTGCGCGGCGAGGATGCCGATCGTCGCACCGATGGCGCACTCCACGGCCGCCCATCCCCCGACAGCGAAGGGGTTCGGCCCGACATCCACAAGGCGGCCAGGCCCCGCACCTCCCGAGGCGAACCAGGCGAGCACGCCGAGGGCGACTCCGGCAACGATGCCCATGGCGAGCGCAGCAACGATGACCCAGTAGCCGTCGAGCCGCCGCCGGATGCCCGGACCAAACCACGCACCCACGAGGAAGGCAGCGACGACCGGAACGAGGATGCCGATGAACCCCCACGCGGAGTCGCCGGACGGCAGCGCCCCGAGCACGGGCAGGGCGGGGACCGGGCCGAGGCTCGTGCCAAGTGGACTCACGAGCGACCCGGTGCCGAGCGCGAAGCCCGGCCCGATGAGCCAGCTCGCCGTCCAGACCACGATGGTGGGAATGAGCGCGAGCTGCGCGACGGTCACGAGGATGCCGCCGAGCACCTCGGTGTGCAGGCTCTCGTACAGGGTGATGATGCTCGCGTAGGAGAACACGATCGCGAGTGCCGTGATCACGGATGCCACCGCCAGAAGCAGCGCGACGATAGCGGCGCCACCGCGAAGGGACGTGGCGAGCAGATCCCTGAGGAGCGTTGGCAGGGCATCCGGAAGCCGCAGGAACGCCCTCTGCCCCAGCTCGCGGCGCGAGAGCGACATGCCGATCACGAGCCCGCCACCGAAGAAGAGGAGGGGCAGGATGCCCGCCTGCACGAGCGAGGCGCGTGCGAGGTCATCCAGCGCCGACGCCGCGACCGCGAGGGATGCCACGGCAAAGGTACCCGCGGCTACGAGCGCACCGAGCGTCGCGAACCGGGTCTCGGCGATCCGCCGACCGGCGCGAACACCGAGCAGCGTGGTGAGCAGTGCGATGCCGAGCGCCGCGATCGACACCGTGAAGGCCTGGTCTGCTCCCGCCAGCCCGAGGGATGCCGCGATCGTGGGGTCGAGCGTGAACGTGACGTCGACGCCGTGCCCGATGAGCCAGGTGTCGACGGCCGCGCGCCAGAACAGCGCCCAGTCCGCGCCGAAACCGAACTGCACGACCCACAGCACGGTGAGCGGCGTGAGCGGGATGGCCACACCGATCGCGAGAACAAGGAGGGCCTCGAGGGCGGCGAAGACTGCAGTGAGGGGACGCGAGATCACGGGCGGGGGGCCGATCAGTGAACGGCCGCGTTGAGCGCGATGATGAGCGTGCCGAACAGCGCGGAGCCGATTCCGCCGAGGATGCGGACGGCGACATTGGCCCCGCGAGCCTTGAGCGCGACGTATCCGAGAACGCCGAGCAGGATCGTGACGATGAGCAGCGCGAGGTCGACGGAGTCGTCATCGCTGAGCACACCGAAGGCTCCGAGCAGGAGCGGGATCGACGGGAGGATCGCGGCCAGCAGCATGCCGCTCGAGTGCCTCATGGCCGTGCCGATCGCCACGTGGAGCGGTGACTTGCCCACGTGGTTGACGATCGTGCCCGCGTAAACGTGAGCGGCCCAGAAGATCAGGAGCGAGAACACCGACACGAGAAGCACTTCGATCGGGTGCGATTCGTCATCGGACACTGCCGCGATGAGCGCGGCATACAGGATGAGCCCGTAGATGGCGTCGACCGTGACCAGCCTGGTGCCGACCCATTCACGAAACCCCATGGGCACTACGGTACCGGCCAGAACTCCAGCTAGTTGTATTCGACGGGGATGTTGGGATCCTCACACTTCGGGTCCTTTGGGGGAACCGTCCCAGTGTTGAAGAACACGTCCACTGCATCGTCGATGCAGCGCACACCCTGGTTGTAGATCGTGTGGCCCTCGCCCTCGTAGCTCACGAGGAATCCCTTCGAGAGCTGGTCGGCGAGCGACTGCGCCCAGGCGTAGGGCGTCGCCGGGTCGTTGCTCGTGCCGATGACGAGAATCGTCGGCGAGCCCTCGGCCTCATAGCTCGTCGGTTGCGGGGTGGCGGGCACTGGCCAGTGGGAGCACAGCACGTCGAGCACGGCGAAGTCGTCGTAGGTGAAGAAGCGGCCGATGGTGGGCGCGGCAGCGTCGATCTCGGTCACCCTGTCGAGGGTGGATGCCGCGTCATCCGCGAAGTCTCCGTCCGCACAGGTCACCGCCTGGTAGACGTCGACGGAGTTGCCGCTGTAGCTACCGTCGGGGTTGCGCGAGTTGTACCGGTCGGCGTGCTGGAACGCAGCGTTCGGATCGCCTGCCTTGAGGTCGACGAACATGCCACTCATGTCCTGCCAATTGCCCTTGGAGTAGAGGTTCGCGGCAATCGCCGTGCCGATCGTCGCCTCATCGAGCACCCGACCGTCGCGGCCGGTAAGGCCAGCGGTGCCCGCCGACTGGATGAGGGCCTCGGCCTGCGCCTTGGCTTCGTCAACCGTGCCGGTGAAGGGGCAGTCCTCTCGCTCGAAACAGAACACGAGGTAGTTCGAGAAGGCGCGTTCGAACCCGACCATCTGGGCTTTGAGCATGTCGAAATCGCTGAGGAGCGGATCGATGGCACCGTCGAGCACCATGCGCCCGACCTTCTCGGGATAGAGCTCGGCGTACGTGGCGCCGATGCGCGTTCCGTAGGAGTAACCGAGATAGTTGAGCTTCTCGTCGCCGAGGACGGCGCGCAGCATGTCGAGGTCGCGAGCGGTGCTGGAGGTGTCGATGTGGGCGAGGAGCTCCCCTGTCTCGGCCTCACAGGCGGCCGCGTACTCCGCGCTGCTCGCGGTCAACTCGTCGATCCAGCCCGCCGTGCCGTAGTCGTTGTCGAACGTGCCGTAGAGGGACTCATCCCGATCCGTGGCGTTCGTGTAGCAGGTGACGGGCGTGGAGCGGCCAACGCCGCGGGGGTCCCAGCCGACGATGTCGAAACGGTCGGAGATGCCGGGGAAGTTGGCTGCGGCGACGTAGTCCCAGCCGGAGCCGCCGGGGCCACCCGGGTTGACGAGGAGCGAACCGACGCGATCATCCGGCTCGCCCGCGATACTGCGGATGACGGCGAGTTCAATTGACCCGTCCGCCGGACTGTTCCAGTCGAGTGGCGCCGTGACCGTCGTGCACTCGCGCTGGATCGCGCAGGGCTCCCAGAGGAGTGACTGGTGGTAGAACTCCGCGAGTTCTGGCGCAACATCCTCACCGGTGCTCGAGTTCACCGGCTCCGCAACGGGATCGGGAGAGGGCAGCAGGCTGCACCCGGAGAGGACGAGGAGTGCAGTAGCGGCGAACGCTGCCACCGCGACGGTACGGGTCTGCATAGCACGAGGGTACCGTGCGAAACCTCGGCTCCCGCCGTGAGCGGGAGCCGAGGGGATGCTTCGAACTAGAGGGCTGCGAAGACCTCGCGCATGAGGGCTGCGGTCTCGCTCGGGGTCTTGCCGACCTTCACGCCGGCGGCCTCGAGGGCCTCCTTCTTGCCCTGCGCGGTGCCTGCACCGGACGACACGATGGCGCCCGCGTGGCCCATGGTCTTGCCCTCTGGCGCGGTGAAACCGGCGACGTAGGCGACGACGGGCTTGGTGACGTTGGCCCGGATGAAGTCGGCAGCGCGCTCCTCGGCGTCGCCACCGATCTCGCCGATCATGACAATCGCCTTCGTCTCGGGGTCGGCCTCGAAGGCCGCGAGGGCATCGATGTGCGTCGTGCCGATGATCGGGTCGCCGCCGATGCCGATCGCGGTGGAGAAACCGAGATCGCGGAGCTCGAACATCATCTGGTACGTGAGCGTGCCCGACTTCGACACGAGGCCGATGGGGCCCTTGCCCGTGATGTTCGCCGGCGTGATGCCGACGAGGGCCTCGCCCGGCGTGATGATGCCGGGGCAGTTCGGGCCGATGATGCGCGTCTTGTTGCCCTTGGCCTGCGCGTACGCCCACGCCTCGGCGGTGTCCTGAACCGGCACGCCCTCGGTGATGACGACGAGCAGGGGGATCTCGGCGTCGATGGCCTCGATCATGGCGTCTTTGGTGAACGCGGGAGGAACGAAGGCGATCGAGACATCCGCCCCCGTCTTCTCGATGGCCTCGGCCACGGTGCCGAACACGGGCAGTTCGACGCCGCCGTCGTGCTCGACCGTGGTGCCGGCCTTGCGTGCATTGACGCCACCGACGATCTGGGTGCCGGCCTTGAGCATGAGGGCGGTGTGCTTGGTGCCCTCGCCGCCGGTGATGCCCTGGACGATGA
>CAYRON010000004.1:0-175224 GCA_964425885.1 uncultured Salinibacterium sp. | reverse complement strand
AAGGGCAACGCGAAGCGTGCCGACCGCTCCACGAGCGAGGGCCTCATCGCCGCCGTCGAGTCGGCAACCGCCACCACGATGATCGAGCTCGCCTGCGAGACCGACTTCGTGGCCAAGAACGACAAGTTCGTCGCCCTGGGAGACAAGGTCCTCGCGGCCCTCGCCGACTCGGGTGCCGAGACCCTCGAGGCCGCTCTCGCCGTTCCGCTCGATGGCGGAACCGTGGGCAGCGTCATCGACGACCAGGCCGCAATCCTGGGCGAGAAGGTCGAGCTTCGTCGCGTTGTGCGCATTCCCGGCGACAAGTTCGCCGTGTACCTGCACCGCACCTCGAAGGACCTGCCGCCCCAGATCGGCGTTGTCGTCGCCTACACCGGTGACGACGCGGAGACCGCCCGTTCGATCGCCCAGCACATCTCGTTCGCAGCGCCGCAGTACCTCGGCCGCGACGAGGTTCCTGCCGATGAGGTCGAGAACGAGCGTCGCATCGTCGAGGAGATCAGCCGTGGAGAGGGCAAGCCGGAGGCCGCCCTTCCGAAGATCGTCGAGGGCCGCATCGGCGCCTTCTTCAAGCAGGTCTCCCTGCTCGAGCAGGACTACGCGAAGGACAACAAGCTGTCCGTCAAGAAGGTTCTGGATGACGCTGGCTTGACCGTGACGGGCTTTGCCCGCTTCAAGGTCGGCGCGTAGTACTTTCGTAACGAGCAGAGGGGCTCAGGACTTCGTGTCCCGGGCCCCTCTTTTCGCGCCCGCACCAATAGCCTGTACACAGCAGCACCAGCAGACACAACAGAAGGATTGATTGATGACCGACAAGAAGCGCCGTGTTCTGTTGAAGCTCTCGGGTGAGGCGTTCGGCGGTGGGCAACTCGGCGTCAACCCCGACGTCGTCAGCGCCCTCGCCAAGGAGATCGCTCTCGCAGCGCAGGACGTCGAGATCGCGATCGTCGTGGGCGGTGGCAACTTCTTCCGTGGGGCAGAGCTCAGCCAGCGCGGCATGGACCGCGGTCGCGCCGACTACATGGGCATGCTCGGCACAGTCATGAACGCCCTCGCCCTTCAGGACTTCCTCGAGCAGGCTGGCGCCGCAACACGCGTGCAGTCGGCCATCTCGATGACGCAGGTCGCCGAGCCCTACATCCCGCGTCGCGCTGAGCGTCACCTCGAGAAGGGGCGCGTCGTGATCTTCGGTGCAGGCGCTGGCCTCCCGTACTTCTCGACCGACACGGTCGCCGCCCAGCGCGCGCTCGAGATCAGTGCTGACGTCGTGCTCGTGGCGAAGAACGGTGTCGATGGCGTCTACACGGGAGACCCGCGCAAGGATGACTCGGCCTCCAAGCTTGAGCACGTGACCTACCAGGAGGCGCTCGTGCGCGGTCTCAAGGTCGTCGACTCGACGGCGTTCAGCCTCTGCATGGACAACTCGATGCCCATGGTCGTCTTCGGTATGGAGCCGGCGGGCAACGTCACCAAGGCCATCCGCGGCGAGTCCATCGGCACGCTCGTCTCCAACTAGCCGCGCGCATGTCGACCGGCCTGGTCGTCGCGCTGCTCATCGCCGTCGCGGCGATCGCCCACGCGACGTGGAACATCGTCGTCAAGAAGGCGGGGATGTCGGGCCCGAGCTACATCTGGGCCGGCATCGTGGTCGGGGCGCTCGTCTTCGCGCCATTCGGTATCGCGTCTCTCGCCGCCGAAGGTGCAGACCTGCTCGACCTCCTTCCGCTCGCGTTGGTGAGCGGCGGCCTGCAGGTCGTCTACTTCCTCGTGCTCCAGCGCGGATACCGCCTCGCGGATGTCTCGGTCGTCTACCCACTCGCGCGCGGCACCGGCCCTCTCCTCGCCGTCGTGCTCGCGATCATCCTGCTGGGCGAGCGCCCGGGATGGCTTGGCCTCCTCGGCGCCGTCGTGATCACGCTCGGTGTCGTCATCATCGGGTTCGCGGGAGGCCGTGGCGGCGCGCGGAGCAATCGCACGGGCATCCTCTACGGCCTTGGAGTCGGCGTGTTAATCGCGGTGTACACGCTCTGGGACGCGTCAGCGGTGATCGTGCACGACCTTCCGCCGGTGGGCTTCTACTGGGGTTCCCTCGTGGTGCAGGCAGTTGTGCTCGCGGTACCCGCGCTGCGGCGCTGGCCCGAGCCGCTTCGGATCACCCGGTCCCACCCGTTCGCGGTGGTACTGTTCGCGATCCTCGGTCCGCTCGCCTACATCTTCATCCTCTACGCGGTGCAGATCGCTCCGGTGTCCATCGTCGCGCCCGCTCGCGAGGTGAGCGTCGTGCTCGTCGGTCTCGCTGGTTGGCTCCTGTTCAAGGAGCCGCACCCCGTGCAGCGGATGATCGGGGCTGCGGTCGTGCTCGTGGGCGTAGCCCTGCTCGCAGCGTGAGCGGCCCCGGGCAACCCGTTCCCCGCGGTGCGGTCGTGGCTGCCAGCGACGCCCGACTAAACTCGACCTGACACAAAGGAGTTGCCCGTGATCAGCGACGTTTTGGCTGAAGCCAAGGACAAGATGCAGAAGGCCGTGGAGGTCGCCAAAGACGATTTCTCGACGGTGCGCACCGGTCGGGCGAACCCTGCCCTCTTCCAGAAGGTGCTGGTCGACTACTACGGCTCGCCGACGCCTCTCGCCCAGTTGGCCTCGATGGTCAACCAGGAGGCTCGAACACTCCTCATCACACCCTTCGACAAGTCCGCCCTCAAAGACATCGAGAAGGCGCTCGCCGCGGCAACGCACATCGGCGCCAGTGTGGGCAACGACGGCTCGGTCATCCGTGCCACTCTGCCCGAGCTCACCGAGGACCGTCGCAAGGAGTACGTGAAGATCGTGCGCGACAAGGCCGAGCAGGCGCGCGTGTCGATCCGCAACATCCGCCGTAAGGCGAAGGACGACCTCGACGGTCTCAAGGAGGTCGGCGAGGACGAGGTGGCTCGCGCCGAGAAGGAACTCGACGCGGCGACGAAGAGCCACGTCGACGCCATCGACGACGCTCTCAAGCGCAAGGAAGCCGAGCTGCTCGAGGTCTGATGGTTTCCGACTTCGAGGCCCAGGTTCGCGCGACGAACGACAAGATCAACGCGCGTACCGGTCGACCCCTCCTGCGAGCGATCGTCGTCGGCCTGGTGCTCGGCGGGGCGGTTCTCGTCAGCCTGGTGCTCGTCAAAGAGCTCTACATGGTCTTCGCGGCCGTCCTGGTCGGGTTCACGAGCTTCGAGCTCGCCAGCGCCCTGAGGTTCGCTGGCCGGGACGTTCCACGTGTGCCGACGGTCATCGCAGCTCTCGCGGTCGTGCCGGCCTCGTTCTACTGGCTGGCGACCGGGCACTGGCTCGTGACCCTCGCTGGAATCCTCGCGATCACGATCTGGCGCCTCGTCGAGATGATCCGACCGCAGCATCGCGTGTCGGCCATCGACCTGCTGAAGGACCTCGGCGCTGGCGCGTTCATCATGGCCTACGTCGCGTTCATGGCCGGGTTCACGGTCCTGCTGACGGCCCAGGATGGCGGCCAGTGGTGGACGCTCGCGTTCCTCATCGTGGTTGTCGCAGTCGACACCGGTGCCTACGCGACGGGCCTCACCTTCGGTAAACACAAGATGGCACCGCTCATCAGCCCGGGAAAGACGTGGGAGGGCTTCGCAGGTTCGGCGGCAGCTGCGATCCTTGCGGGCGTGCTCGTCTCGATCTTCATGCTCCAGCAGCCGTGGTGGGTCGGCGTGATCTTCGGCGTCGTACTCCTCGGCACCGCGACGCTCGGGGATCTGGCCGAATCGCTCATCAAGCGCGACCTCGGAATCAAAGACATCAGCACCTGGCTGCCCGGCCACGGCGGGTTCCTCGACAGGGTCGACTCGTCACTGCTGTCCGGTGCCGCGGCCTATGCGCTGTTCCTCATCTTCGCGTAAGGCACAATGGTTCGGTGAGTACTACTTTTCCGCGAGCACGTAAATCACACACCGGGTACAGCGTCGAGCAGGTCGAGGACTTCCTCGAGCAGGCCCGCACCGCGTACACGGCTGACCGCGGGAGCCTCGGTGCCGTGACGGCGGAGAGCATCCGCACCACGGCCTTCGCGATGGAGAAGGGTGGCTACTCCACGAAGCACGTGGATGCAGCACTCGAGCGCCTCGAGGACGCCTTCGCCGCTCGCGAGCGCGAACGGGCCTTCGCCGAGGTGGGGGATGCCGCGTGGTACGCGGCTGCCCGGGCATCCGCCCAGGAGATCCTCAATCGTCTGGCCCGCCCGGCCGGCCAGCGCTTCTCACGCACCAGCATCTTCACCGACGGCTATGACCCGAAGGCCGTCGATGCCTTCGCCGACCGGCTCGTGGGTTACTTCCAGAACGGCAAGCCCATGAGCGTCGAGCAGGTGCGCGCCAT
Organism: uncultured Salinibacterium sp.; assembly: GCA_964425885.1. Taxonomy (GTDB): domain Bacteria; phylum Actinomycetota; class Actinomycetes; order Actinomycetales; family Microbacteriaceae; genus Rhodoglobus. The sequence continues at coordinate 170,847 of CAYRON010000004.1, read as the reverse complement.
CGCATTCCCGAGCAAGAAGCGCGGCTACACCGAGGGTCAGGTCGACCTCCTTCTCGACTCCGTCATCAACGTCATGCTCGCGGTGCGCTGAGCGAACCGGCGCACGCACCCCGCTCTGGGGCCGCCCATCCTCTGGGATTTGTCAGGCTCGTGGGATAAAGTTTTGCAACTGTGGGTTTCGAGACTAGAGCTACCGCTCTCCGTGCGCAGCTGAAAAGCTCCGGCGGGGACATTTCCGGGCGCCATGTGCGCTCGACGTGGTCTCTCCCCATTTTCGCAATCGCCGTCACCACTGCTCTGCTCCTCACGAACGCGGTGAGCCCCCAGACTGAGGCGAGTGCATCCGAGCTGATGGCTCCCGGAACGACCGTGAAGGTCGATCCCCAGGAGCTCACCGTCGCTGGCCAGTACGAGCACACTGCAGCGCGCGACACCTTCACGACGAGTGAGATCGCGCCGCCCGCTCCCGTTGTCGTCGTGAACGCTGCCCCGGCCGCTGGCACCCCCGACCCCGGCACGGCCCAGGCCGTCGCGTGGGAGATGCTGCAGGGGATGGGCTGGGGGCAGGACCAGTTCGACTGCCTGGTTGCTCTGTGGAACCGTGAGTCCGGATGGAACGTCTACGCGCACAACGCCGGTAGCGGCGCCTACGGCATCCCGCAGGCCCTCCCCGGCGACAAGATGGCCTCCGCTGGTGCTGACTGGGCCACCAACCCGGCCACCCAGGTCTCGTGGGGACTCTCGTATATCGCCGGGCGATACGCGACCCCGTGCGGCGCGTGGGAACACTCCGAGACAGTCGGCTGGTACTGACCTCCGGGCCATCGCGCCGTCGATAAGCTGGCGCGATGGATCAGCTTCTCGAAGTTGCGCTCTTCTTCGTCATCGGCATCATCACGATCGTTGCCGCCGGTATTTTCGGCAAGAAGCTGGGCATCGCGACCCCGCTGATCCTTATCGTGATCGGCGCTGGCCTGAGCTTCGTGCCGGGCGCTCCCGCGAGCGTTCCCGGCGACCTCGTGCTCTTTGTGCTCCTTCCGCCGATCCTCTACTCGTCGGCGATCAGCGTTCCCGTGATCGACTTCAGACGGAACTTCCCCTCGATCGGCGTTCTCAGCGTGCTGCTCGTCATCGCGACGACCTTCATCGTCGGCGCACTCCTGTGGGCCGTGTTCCCGACGCTGTCGTTCGCTGCTGCAGTGGCGGTGGGTGCCGTCGTCAGTCCCACTGACGCCGTCGCGGCGACTGCGGTCGCCAAGCGCTTCGGCCTTCCCCCGCGACTGGTCACGATCCTCGAGGGCGAGAGCCTCGTCAACGATGCGACCGCCCTCGTGCTGTTGAGGTCCGCCATCGCTGCAACGGCGGCAACGATCACCTTCTGGGAGGCGCTCGGCGACTTCGCCTTCGCCGTTGGCGTTGCCATCGCCGTCGGCATCGTGGTGGGGTTCATCACGGTGTGGGTTCGTTCGCGCCTGAATGACCCCCTGCTCGACACGGCCATCTCGTTCGCGGTGCCGTTCATCGCCTTCCTCCCCGCCGAGCAGTTCGGCGCGAGCGGCGTGATCGCGGTAGTGACCGTCGGCCTCTACTCCGGCTATCACTCCTCGCGGCGGTTCTCGCCCCAATCGAGAACGACCGAGCGCACGAACTGGAGATCGATCCAGTTCCTGCTCGAGAACGGCGTCTTCCTTCTGATGGGGCTCGAGCTCACCTCAATCGTGGGCAATGTGCGGTCCGACGACCTGAGTGTTCCCGTCGCTGTTCTGTTGGGCATCCTCGTGACAGTCGTGCTGATCGCGACGCGTTACCTCTTCGTCGGCCCGCTCGTGCTGCTGCTGCGACGCCAGGAGAAGCGGGCACTGGAACGACACGAACGCGATCGGGCCTTCCTCGAACGGCTGCCCTCCGACAACGTGACCCCTCGACAGGAGAAGCGCCTCTCCGTCGCGCGGCGGGTGATCGGCCGCAGGGGCAACGACATTCGGCAACTCCACGAGGATGGGCTCGAATGGAGAGGCGGGATCATCCTGGGCTGGGCCGGTATGCGGGGCGTCGTCACGGTGGCCGCGGCCCAGTCGCTGCCGGACGACATCCCACACCGCAACCAGCTCGTGCTCATCGCGTTCACGGTCGCGGTGGTGACGCTCATGCTGCAGGGTGGAACCCTGCCCTGGCTCATCCGCATGCTCGGCGTGCAGGGGACGGATGCCACGGCCGACCGCCGCGAGTTCGCCTCCCTCCTCGCGGAGCTCAACCACGCTGGCCTCCAGGTTCTGGACGACGCGACGGACAGCACGGGGGAGCCCGTCGACCCCTCGATCATCGATCGCGTGCGGCACGACACGGAGGTGGGCACGAACCTGCTGCACGAGCAGGTCGAGGCAGCGGACGATCCGACGAAGCTCGCTGACCTTCCCCTCAGCCGCTACCGCATGCTGCGCTACGAAGTGCTCAGGGCCGAACGGGAGGCGCTTCTCCTCGCGCGCTCCGAAGGTCGGTATGCCTCGCGTATCCTCGTGCGGGCCCAGACGGTGCTCGATCTCGAGGAGGCGCGTCTCGCGCAGTTCGACACGAACTGAGCGAGTGGGCGACGGGCCGCGTCGTAGGCTTGGAGCATGCCCAGGTCGAACCGTCCCCGCGGACGCCGGGCACCCGAGGACGTGCCCGAGATCGACCTCGCGCGTGCCCTGACCGGGCATCGCCACGTGGAGGGCAAGCGCGACGGCAGCTGGAACGTGCAGCCGATCGCGGCCGCCAGCGCCCTCAAGAGCTACATCTGCCCCGGGTGCGGCCTCGAGGTGTCTCCGGGCACCGCCCACGTCGTGACCTGGCGCGCAGACGGGCTCATGGGGGAGGCCGACGACCTCGCTGCCCGCCGCCACTGGCATTCGCATTGCTGGAAGATCAGGAGTTGACGTGACGGAGATCAGGGGCGGGACGATCCTGCCAGCACGCCGCGAGGAGATCGAGTTGCACACGGCCGACGGGCTGACGCTCGTCGGGGAGTTCGCGCTGCCGGAATCTGCTGAGCCGGTCGCGACCATTGTGGCGTTGCATCCGCTGCCTACCGCTGGCGGCTTCATGGACTCGCACGTGCTGCGCAAGGCCGCGGCACGACTGCCGGCACTCGCTGACATCGCGGTGCTCCGATTCAACTTTCGTGGGGTCACGTCGCCTCGGGGAACGTCAGAGGGCGCGTTCGGGCACGGCATCGACGAGCGGCACGATCTTGCGGCTGCCATGGCATTCGTCGCCGAGCGCGGCCTGCCGAACCCGTGGCTTGTCGGTTGGTCGTTCGGCACGGAGGTCACGCTCAAGTACGGGCTCGAGCATCCGATCGTCGGTGCGATTCTGCTCTCACCACCGCTGCACCGCACGAGTGCGGAGGAAGTCGCGGCCTGGGCCGGGAGTGGCAAGCGTCTCGTGGCGCTCATCCCCGAGCTCGACGACTACCTGCGCCCCGCTGAGGCGGCGGAGCGCTTCGCGAGCGTTCCTGAGCTGGAGTTCGTTGCCGTCGAAGGCGGAAAGCACCTGTGGGTCGGCGAGGAGCAGACGTACCGGGTGCTCACCGAGATCGTGGCGCGCCTGAATCCGGGAGTGCTGCCGCTACCACGCGAGTGGGACTGAGCTAGAGCTCTTCCTGGCGGGGAACCACGACCTGGTCGATGACCAGCATGATGCCGGCAGCGACCGGGATGGCGATGAGGGCGCCGAGGATGCCGAGCAGTGTGCCGCCCGCGAGTGCGGCGATCACGACCACTGCGCCGGGGATCTTCACCGCCTGCGCCATGATGCGCGGGCTCAGGATGTAGGCCTCGAGCTGCATGTAGATCAAGTAGTAGATACCGACGACGAAGACCGACGGTGCCCCGTCGAAGAGGAGCGTCAGCAGAGTGATCACCGCGGCGCCGGAGACCGTTCCCACGAGGGGAATGAGGGATGCCAGGAACGCGATGAACGCGAAGAGTGCGGAGTACGTCACCGGCACCCCGAACGCGGGGAACACCAGGGTCAGCATGATGAACGAGAGCACACCGTTGCTGAGCGCAAGCAGGAACTGCCCGCTCACGAAGCGACCAACGGCAGTGCTCGTCTGCTCGGCGAGGTCGATGAACTTCGGCCGCTTCGACGCGGGGACCAGGCGGTAGATGCCGCGCTTCAGGTTAGCCAGGGACGAGACGAAGTAGAGGGTCAGGATCAGCACGATGACAGCCCCGGTGAGTCCCGTGGCGATGCCGATGCCGACCGTGAGAACCCCGCCGCCGATGCTGCCGACGTCGAGGGTGCTCGCCCAGTCCGTGATGCCCTTGAGCACATCATCCACATTCACCCAGGGCAGGGTGTCCTCGATCCAAGTGCGGACTGTGCCGTCAGAGAAAGCCTCCACCAGTTGCGGAACGGTCTTGATCGCGTTGTTCACCTGCTCGGCAATGACAGGGATGATGGCGAGGATGAGTCCGGCGAAGACCGCGAGCACACCGACCAGCACCGTCACGATCGCGAGCGGCCGCGGGAACTTGTGGCGCTGCAGCCAGCTCACCACGGGGTCGAGGCCGAGCGCGAGGAAGAGTGCAGCACCGACGTAGGTGAGAATCGTGGCGAGCGACACGATGGTGCCACCGATGGCGACCGCCACCAGTACTCCCAAGCCCCCCAGGAGACCTACTCGAAAGGAGTTCTGGATCTTCATGCGGTACTCCTGCTCAACGCGCGGTCGTTACTGCTCCGATGCAACCGATTCGACCTGCTGCAGCGCTCCCTTGAGATTCTCGAGGTAGCCAGCGACCGTTTCGCGCTCAATCCTAATCTTGGCGAGGCGCTCCTCCGCGTCTGCCGTCAGCGCGGCGCTGCGGTGCTCTGCCTCCTCGACGAGGGTGCGTGCGCGTGCCTCGGCGTTCGAGACGAGCTTCTTCGCCTCCTTCTCGGCGTCGGTTCGGATTGCCTTCGCCGCGGCCGTGGACTCCGTGGTCAGACGCGCAACCTCGGCCCGTGCCTCCTCGGCTCGAGCTGTCGCCTCTGCGAGTTGCGCCTGAGCCTCCGCGAGGTAGGCGGCGGTCTGGTCGGCCGCTTCCTTCTGCGCTGCCAGCGCGGCAGCTTCGGCCTCGTCGCGACGTGTGGCGATCTCGAGAGCGAGCGCATTTCTCGCCTCTTCTGCCTCACGTGCGAGAGTCGTGCGCGTCTCGTCGCGCTGGTGTTCGAGGGCGGCTCGGGTGGTCTCCGTCTCACTCGCGAGTTCGGCGCGCTGGCGCTCGATGTCGCGCTTCAGGTCGGCCGTCTGCTTCTCGATGTCATGGGCCAGAGCAGCACGCGCGCTCGTCGTCTCCGCATCCAGGGCAGCGGTCTTCTCCGCGATGTCCGCGGTGAGGGTGGCGCGCAGGTCGGCCATCTCCGTGTTGAGTGAGACCTGGGCTGCGGATGCCTGTGACTCGAGGTCATTTCGGGCCGCCGCCGTCTCGCTCTCGAGCTCAGCGCGCGCCGTGGCGATCTCGAGTTCGAGTTCGGCCCGAGCCGTGGTCAGCTCGTGGTCGAGTTCTGATCGCGCGGCCGTCGTCTCGGCCTCGAGCGCCGCGCGGGTGGAGTTCGTCTCCGCCTCGAGCGCGGCCTTGGTCGCCGTGGTCTCGGCCGCGAGAGCAGCCCTGGTCGAGTTCGCCTCGGACTCGAGAGCCGCGCGCGTCGCGCTCGCTTCTGCCTCGAGCGCCGCGCGAGTGGCCGCGGCCTCGGCTTCGAGGGTGGAGCGCGCATTGGCCGTCTCGGACTCGAGGGCGGCCCTGGCGGCGGTCGTCTCAGCCTCGAGAGCAGCATGCGCGGCCTCGGTGTCGGCCTTCAACTTGGCGTGAGCCGTCTCCGTTTCGACGCGGAGCTTCTCCTCCGCAGCCGTGGTGTCGTTCTCGAGTTTCTCGCGCGCCGCCTCCGTCTCGTTGGCGAGCTCTGCTCGCGCCTTGGCTGTTTCGGCCTCCAGCTGCGCACGCCCCGTGGCGAGTTCGCGCGCGAGGTCGGTCCTGCCCTGTTCGAGGTCGCGGGCAAGATCGGCACGCTTGGTGGCGTTCTCGTTCTCGAAGTTCGCGCGCCCCAATTCGGAGTCTCTGGCGAGTTCCGCAGCCATCTCGCGGGCATTGCTCGCCTCGCGAGCCGCGGACTCCTGCAACTCTGCCGCTGCCTTCTCGGCAGCAGCACGCACCGCCGCGGCCTCGCGCGCCGCCGTCGAGCGTGCTTCAGCCACCTCGGTGGTCGCCGCGCCCCGCACGGCCGCGGCCTCGCGGCGGGCATCCTGTACGAGCGTCTCCGCTTCGGCGCGGGCTCTGGAGAGCAGTGTGTCGGCCTCGAGGGTCGCCTCGCTCAGGGCGGCGGATGCTCGTTCCGTCGCATCGAGGATGGTGCGCTGTGCCTCTGCCGCGGCATCCGACGTGAGCTTCTTGACGTCGGCGGCGACGCTGCTGCGCATCTTCTCGGCATCGATGTCGGCTTGGGCAATGAGGCGGGTCGACTGCTCTTCCGCGACACGCAGAGTGTTCTCGAGCTTCGTTCCGAGCCCCGCGTAGGTCGGGCTTCCGGTCTCGTCGAGCTCGGCCTGCAGATCCTCGTTGACGGCGAGGAGGCGCTTGACCTCTTTGGCTGACTCCGCGCGTTCCGCCGTGGCTTTCGCAACCTCGGCCCGGAGTTTCTCGATAGTCGCATCTACCTCGTCCTTGCGGTAGCCGCGCATCTCGGTGCCGAAATCGGTATCGCCTGCAGCCATGAAACATCTCCTTGTGGACGTGGGGATGCAGAGAAGTCTAGAGCGTGGAGAATACGGCTTCATTTCGCGTTTTCTGCGAGGAATCCGCCTCGCTTTCCCAGTCACTTCCCAGTGCAGGGGTTAGGTCGGGGCAGGGCCATCCGCTATTCTTGAACGTCTTTGTTGCTGCTTCTCCTGGGTTTGCGGGAGGTCCCTCCCCGTCCAGTGAGAGCGGTCGCGTCTGCCGATGGATGGTCTTCGACCTCCCGGATCGCGCCGAGCAGCACGAAAGGAGTAACCAGTGAGATTTGTTCTCGCCATTGTCGCTTTCGTTGTCGCAGCCGGTCTTCTCGGTCTCGGCATCGCCCAGCGCACCGTGTTCGCAACGCCGGATAACGTGACCCTCTCCGTTTCGGCGACCGCGGATGCCCCCGTGACCGTCATCGACGGCGAAACTCTCGCGGCCTTCGCCGGTAGCCAGACCATCACGGTCAGCGGAAGCGAGCAGGTCGTGGCAGCCTACGGCCGCACGACCGACGTTCGCGCCTGGGTCGGCGACGCCACCCACAACGAGGTCACCTTCGACCCCGACACGGGTGAGCTCGTCAGCACCGTCGTCACGGGGGAGGAGAGTGAAGTCCCCAATCCCGACGGGTCCGACCTCTGGTTTGACGACTATGCCGAAGAGAACAGCCTCACACTGACCGTGACCGTTCCGGAGGATGTGTCGTTCGTGATCGCCTCGGACGGCGTGCAGCCGGCTCCCACGAATCTCACCATCAAGTGGCCCCTCGACAACTCCACGCCGTGGGTCGGGCCCCTCGTCGTGAGTGGCGCGATCGTGCTGCTTCTGGGTATCGGACTCCTGATCTGGGCCACCACCCACATGCGCAGCGCCCACGGCCCGCGACGCTCGATGCCGAACGTACCGAAGGCCGGTCGCACGCTGGGGCTCAGGAAGCGCCAGCCGGCGCTCCCGCCCGTAAACCCGTGGGACGACCCCGTCGTCGAAGCGGATGCCGCGACCCCGACTGAACCCGAGCCTGCATCCGAGATCGCCGTGCCGCCCATGCCTGAGCCGGCGTCCGCCGAGTCTGAGAGTGACGCACAGGATGACTCGAGCCGCGGCGACCTCGATGAGAGTGCTGCAGACCCGACCGACGTCACGGACGCGACGATCGAGCCGGTCCGCAAGACAGAGGTCATCGAGCTTCCGGGCGACGACACGTCGGCGGGGCGCACCTCCATGGTCACGCGCCGCCGTGGACTCGTCGCCATCCCGCTGTTTCTCGTGACCGCACTCGTCATGAGCGGATGTTCTGCGGACTTCTGGCCGGACCTTGAGGCCGGAGCGACACCCACGCCCACCCCGAGCGTTCCCGCTGCGACCGAGCTCAGCCCGCCAGCAACCACGGCCCGACAGGTCGAGCGCATCGTCGCGAAGATCAGCGCCGTGGCCACTGAGGCCGATGCCAACCTCGACGCGAACCTGCTCGCATCCCGCTTCGCGGGCCCCGCGCTCGAGCTTCGCGCAGCCAACTACACGATTCGCGGTGCCGACCCGACCGTCGCACCGCTCGCCGCCATCCCGGACGGCCCCGTGAAGGTCACCCTGCCACAGCAGACCGACACCTGGCCGCGCACGGTCTTCGCCGTCATCCAGGATGACAAGGACGCGACGATCCCGCCGGTCGCGCTCTTCCTCGTCCAGGAGGACGCGCGCAGCGACTACAAGGTCAACTACGCGATCACCCTCGAGCCGTCCGCCGTTCTCCCGGATGTCGCGCCCGCCAGCATCGGCGCCGCCCGTCTTCCCGCAGATAGTGGTCTCCTGCTGATGACGCCGGATGCCGCGGCCGTCGCCTACGCGGACATCCTCATGCAGGACGTCGACAGCGAGCAGTACCTGCTGTTCGAGTCGGAGGGTGACTCGCTTCGCACGAGTGTCGGTCTCACGGCCAAGAACGATCTCAAGGCGAGCCTGCCCACGACGGCAACTGCGACCTTCAGCAACGCTGTGGGGGAGTCGGACCCGATCGCCATCGCGACCAACGACGCTGGAGCGATCGTTGCCGTGAACCTCGACGAGACCACGACGGTGACGCCCACTGAGGCCGGTGCCGCCATCAACCCGTCCGGCCAGGTCAAGACGCTCTCGGGCGTTGCCGTCAGCACCAAGGGCGTCACCGCGACATACGGCGACCAACTGCTGTTCTACATTCCGCCGGCCGGTGGGAATGGAAAGATCGTGCTGCTCGGTTACAGCCAGGGACTCATCAAGGCATCGGAGGTCGGATGACGAACGCACCGCTCAGTGGCGCAAATCTTCGGGGAGCCGTCGACCTGTCGTCACTGGTTCGCCCCGCCGTCCCCGCCACGGGGTCCGCTCCGGCGCCCAGTGGCGGCGTGAGTCGCTCGGCGACTGATGCGACGTTCACTCAGGTGCTCGACCTCTCCCAGACGGTGCCCGTCATCGTGGAGTTCTTCGGCCAGGGCATCCCGTCATCCCTCGCTCCCCTCATTGAGAAGTACGAGGGGCGCATCGCGCACGTGACGGTGGATGCCACGGCCAATCCCCAGCTCGTGCAGGCCTTCCAGGTCGCAGAGTTGCCCACCGTGGCCGCTGTGGTCGCGGGGCGCCCTGTACAACTCTTCGCGGGTCTCCCGGCCGAGGACGACGTGCGGGGTGTGCTCGACCAGGTCCTTCAGCTGGCCGCCCAGCAGAACGTGACGGGCACGATCCCCGTTGGTGATACCGATGCCGAGCCGGAGGAAGAGCCGCTGCCGCCACTGCACCAGGAGGCGTACGACGCCATCACGGCCGGCGACTACCCCGCGGCGATCAAGGCCTACGAGACGGCGATCACCCAGAACCCCCGAGACCAGCTCGCGGTGGCGGGTCTCGCGCAGGTCTCGCTGCTCGCCCGCCTCGACGGCGTGACGGCGGATGCCGTGCGCTCGGCTGCGGCGGAAGCGCCCACGGACGTCGAGGCGCAGCTCGCCGTTGCCGATCTCGACGTCTCCGGTGGACACCTCGAGGACGCCTTCCTTCGTCTTCTCGACCTCTTCCCGTCGCTCGACCCCGCTGGCAAGAACCTCGTGCGCGCTCGACTTCTCGAGTACTTCGAGATCGCCGGTGCCGAGGATCCACGCGTCGTGGCAGCCCGGCGTCGCCTGACGCTGCTGCTGTTCTAGGTCGCACGTGAGTGACCTGAGCGAGGGCATCCGTCCCACTGCCTGGCAGTGGGACCTTCTGGCGAGAACGGCACAGCTGACGGGTGTGCTCGCCCTCATCGGGCTGGGGATATCGGCCGTTGCCGGCGCGGTCACGGTGGCCGGAGTGTTCGCGGGCATCATGTTCGGACTGTTCGTGGTCTCGATCGTGCTCGCCTTTCGAGTGGGCGCCGCATCGGACCGTGAGCGAGCGGCGGGCTACTCCACGATCTTCGATTTTCCCGGGTATGAGCTTCGCGACGGGCGCACCCTCGAGGTGCTGAGGGAGTCGTCCATCGACCCCGAGACGCCCGGCCGCCGCTCGCTGCTGCGCGGCATGATCTCGTCACTGCGCAAGGACGATCGCGAGTGAGTTTCTCCGCGCACGACGTGCGTCGCGACTTTGCCCTTCTCGATTCCGACGTGAACGGGCATCCGCTCGTCTACCTCGACTCTGCGGCCACATCTCAGAAGCCGCTCACCGTTCTCGATGTCGAGCGCGAGTACTACCTGCGCTCGAATGCGGCCGTCAACCGCGGGGCCCACACGCTCGCTGCTGCAGCGACCGAGGCGTTCGAGGCCGCCCGGGCAACTGTCGCGCGCTTCGTCGGCGTCCACGACGACGAGATCGTCTGGACTTCCAACGCGACGGAGGGCATCAACCTCGTCGCCTACGCGCTCTCCAACGCCGTGACCGCCCCCGAGCAGTACCGTTCGCTCGCATTGGTGCCAGGGGACGAGATCGTCGTGACCGAACTCGAGCACCACGCGAACCTCATCCCGTGGCAGCAGCTGGCCCAGCGCACGGGGGCCGTGCTGCGGTACGTCCCGGTTGCCGATGACGGATCCCTCCGCGTCGACCTGCTCGACACGACGATCACGGACCGCACACGCGTCGTGGCCGTCTCGCACGTCTCGAACGTGCTGGGAACCGTCAACCCCGTCGAGGCGTTCGTCGCGCGAGCTCGCGAGGTCGGTGCGCTGGTGGTGCTCGACGCGTGCCAGTCGGTGCCGCACCTGCCCGTGGACTTCCACGAACTCGATGTGGATTTCGCCGTGTTCTCCGGCCACAAGATGCTCGCGCCGACGGGCATCGGTGCCCTCTACGGTAAGCGGGAGCTCCTGGCACAGCTTCCTCCCGTGACCACCGGGGGCTCGATGATCACGACCGTGACGATGGAGAAGGCGGAGTTCCTGCCGCCGCCGCTGCGGTTCGAGGCGGGAACCCAGCGGGTGTCGCAGGCGATCGCCCTCGCCGAGGCAGTGCGCTACCTCGAGGCCCTCGGGATGCCCGCCGTAGCCGATCACGCACGCGCGCTCGGTGCACGGCTCGTGGACGGCCTCCGCTCGATCACGGGTGTCCGCGTGCTGGGAGACCAGGGGTCCGCGCCACGCATCGGCCTCGCGAGCTTCGAGGTCGATGGCGTTCACGCGCACGACGTCGGGCAGTTCCTCGACGACCTCGGGATCGCGGTGCGAGTTGGCCATCACTGCGCGCAGCCCCTGCACCGCCGGCTCGGCCTCATCGCGAGTACCCGCGCCAGCTCCTCGGTGTACACGACCGAGGAGGAGATCGATACTTTCCTCGGCGCACTCGCAGGCGTACGCGGCTACTTCGGAGTGGATTCATGAGCGACCTCGGCAACCTCTACCAGGACCTGATCCTCGACCACGCCAAGCGCCCGCGTGGTCGCGAACTGCTGGCCGAGCCGACCGCGAGCTCGCACCAGGTCAACCCGACGTGCGGGGATGAGGTCACAGTCACGATCACGGTCGAGGACGGAGCGGTGACGGCGTTCGGCTGGGATGGTCACGGCTGCGCGATCTCGCAGTCGTCGGCATCCTTCCTCAGCCCGCTCGTCGTGGGTGCCCCGGTAGCCGAGGTCAAGGCACTCATTGGCGACTTCCGTGAGGTCATCCGCTCACGCGGCACTCTCGAGCTCGACGAGGACCGCTTCGGAGACGCGATAGCGCTCGGCGGAGTCTCCCGCTACAGCGCGCGAGTGAAGTGCGCGATGCTCGCCTGGGTGGCCCTGGAGGACGCGCTCGGCTAGTTCGGCGCGAGCCAGAGACCACCGAGCGGCGGAAGCGTGAGCTCGACGGATGCCGGGCGCCCGCTCCACGGCTCGTCGCGAGCCTCGACCGCACCGTAGTTGCCCACCCCGGAGCCACCGAACTCGGTGGCGTCCGTATTGATCACCTCGCGCCATGTGCCGCCGAAGGGCAGCCCGATGCGGTACGGCCCTACGGGGTTGCCGCTGAAGTTGAAGACGCCCACGAGCGGCTGACCGTCGCGTGACCAGCGCAGGAACGCGAGCACGTTCTGTGTCGCATTGCCCCCGTCGATCCACTCGAATCCGGCCGGCGAGTTGTCCTGTTCCCAGAGGGCGGGGTGGGAGCGGTACGCCCGATTGAGTTCGCCGACCATCTTCTGGAGCCCCTGGTGGACCGGCTGGTCGAGGATCCACCAGTCGAGCCCGCGCTCCTCGCTCCACTCCGACGGCTGTCCGAATTCGCTTCCCATGAAGAGCAGCTGCTTGCCGGGGTGTGCCCACATGAACGACAGGTACACGCGAAGGTTCGCGAGCTTCTGCCACTGGTCGCCCGGCATCTTGTGCAGCAGGGAACCCTTACCGTGCACGACCTCATCGTGGCTGATCGGCAGGATGAAGTTCTCGCTGAAGGCATAGAAGAACGAGAACGTGATGTCGTTGTGGTGGTACGAGCGGTACATCGGGTCCTCCTGCATGTACTGCAGGGTGTCGTGCATCCATCCCATGTTCCACTTGGTGCCGAAGCCGAGGCCCGACTCCGCCGTCGGCTTGGTGACACCGGGCCAGCTCGTTGACTCCTCGGCCATCATGACGATGCCGGGGTTGCGCTTGTAGGCCGTGGCGTTGACCTCCTGCAGGAAGCTGATCGCCTCGAGGTTCTCGCGCCCGCCGTACTGGTTGGGCAGCCACTCGCCCTCCTTGCGGGAGTAGTCGAGGTAGAGCATGGATGCCACGGCATCGACCCGCAGTCCGTCGATGTGGAACTCCTCGAGCCAGTACAGCGCATTGGCCACGAGGAAGTTGCGCACCTGCGACTGCCCGAAGTTGAAGATGTACGTGCCCCAGTCCATCTGCTCACCGCGGCGCGGGTCGGAGTGCTCGTACAGCGGTTCGCCGTCGAAGCGGGCGAGCGCCCACTCGTCCTTGGGGAAGTGTCCGGGCACCCAGTCCATGATCACGCCGATACCCGCGTTGTGGAGCCGGTCGATCAGGTACTTGAGATCGTCGGCGTGCCCGAACCGGCTCGTGGGCGCGTAGTAGCCGGTGACCTGGTAGCCCCAGGAGCCGCCGAAGGGATGCTCGGCCAGCGGCAGGAATTCGACGTGCGTGAACGCGAGCTCCTCGAGGTAGCCGATGAGTTCGTCCGCGACGGAGCGGTAGTCGAGGCCGGGACGCCACGAACCGAGGTGCAGCTCGTAGACGCTCATGGCGCCGTTGTGCGGGTCAGAGGCCGCGCGCCGTGACATCCATTCGCCGTCGCCCCACACGTACTGCGAGTGCTCGATGCGGGATGCCGTAGCCGGAGGAACCTCGGTGAACCGGGCCATCGGGTCCGCTCGCTTGACCCACTCGCCACTCGCGGTGAGGATCTCGAACTTGTACGCGTTGCCCGGCTCCAGGCCCGGCACGAAGATCTCCCACACGCCGTTGTCGTCGAGACGGCGCATGGCGTGGCCGACTCCATTCCAGCCGTTGAAGTCGCCGATCACACGCACAGCCTCGGCGTGGGGTGCCCACACCGAGAAGGAGGTGCCCTCGACACCCTCGTGGGGCCTGAAGTGTGCGCCGAGCACGTGCCAGATCTGCTCGTGGCGGCCCTCACCCCAGAGGTAGAGATCGATCTCGCCTACCGACGATACGAAGCGGTAGGGGTCATCCGCGGTCCACGCAGGGCCGTTGTCGTACTCGGTCTCGACCGTGTACGCCTGGCCCGGCCCCGGAAGGAACCCGTGCCACAGACCATCGGCGAAGTGCTCGAGAGCCACTCGCGATCCGTCGGCGCGCACGATCGTGACCCCGGCAGCGAGCGGGCGCACGACGCGGACGACGAAACCGTCACCCTCGGCGTGCTGGCCGAGAGCGGCATGAGGCTGGGGGTGTCGCCCTTCAACGAGGGCGGTGACGTGGTCGGGGTGCAGCTCGGGAAGCTTCGTCGTGGATGCCATGCTCAGCTCTTTCCGTCGGGGTAGTCAACGTGCAGGATGTGCATCGGCTCGGTGAAGGCGTCGAGTCGAACGTAGTTGTCGGCGCCCCACTCGAAGCGGTCCCCGGTGAGGAGATCGCGCACCCAGAAGCGTGCATCGGCCGGGAGCCCAATTCTGCTCAGGTCGAGGTGGACGGTTGTCTCACGCACCGAATGCGGGTCGACGTTCGCCACGATGATGAGGGCGTCGGTCGTGCCGCCCGGGATGTAGGCACCATCGAGGTACTTCGTGTAGACGAGGATCGAGTCGTCGTCGCTCCAGTGCACGTCGAGGTTGCGCAGCTGGCGGAGTGCGGGGTGCGCGGCGCGGATCAGGTTGAGCTTGGAGAGGTACGGCGCCAGCGAGACACCGTTCTTCTCTGCGAGGGCCCAATCGCGCTGCTTGTACTCGTACTTCTCGTTGTCGATGTTCTCCTCGCTGCCCGGGCGGGCAACGTGCTCGAACAGCTCGAAACCCGCGTAGACGCCCCAGCTCGGGCTCGCGGTAGCGGCAAGACCGGCACGGATGCGGTAGGCGGGCACCCCGCCGAACTGCAGGTACTCCGTCAGGATGTCGGGAGTGTTCACGAACAGGTTTGGGCGCAGGAACGCCGCGGTCTCGTGCGAGAACGACGTGAAGAACTCCGCGAGCTCCTCCTTCGTGTTGCGCCACGTGAAGTAGGTGTAGGACTGCTGGAACCCGACCTGGGCGAGCGAGTAGAGCATCGCGGGGCGCGTGAACGCCTCGGCCAGGAAGACGACGTCGGGGTACTCCTCGTTGATCTCGTGGAGAACCAGCTCCCAGAACTGCAGTGGCTTGGTGTGCGGGTTGTCGACGCGGAAGATCCGCACGCCCAGCCCGATCCAGTAGCGCAGCAGGCGAAGTACCTCGGCGCGGATCCCGTCAGGATCGTTGTCGAAGTTGATGGGGTAGATGTCCTGGTACTTCTTCGGCGGGTTCTCCGCGAAGGCGATAGTGCCGTCGGGGAGCGTCGTGAACCACTCGGGGTGCTCCGTCACCCAGGGGTGATCGGGGGACGCCTGAAGTGCGAAGTCGAGCGCGACCTCGATGCCGGCCTTCTTGGCCTGCCCGAGGAAGTAGGTGAAGTCCTTGACCGTACCGAGATCGGGATGCACGGCATCGTGCCCGCCGTCCGCCGATCCGATCGCCCAGGGTGAGCCGGGGTCGCCCTGCTGCGTGATGAGCGTGTTGTTCGGCCCCTTGCGGAACTGGTGACCGATCGGATGGATCGGCGGCAGGTACAGCACGTCGAAACCCATCTCCGCGACGGCCGGCAGTCGCCGCGCGGCCGTGCGGAACGTGCCACTGGTCCACCTGCCATCCTTGCCGCGCTTGGCGCCCTCGCTGCGCGGGAAGAACTCGTACCAGCTGCCGAGTCCGGCACGGGCGCGCTCCACGCGCACCGAGAGCGTCTCGCTGTCGGTCGTGAGGCTGGCAAGCGGACGCGACTCGATCGCTGCCCTGAGCTTGGGGTCCTGTGCGATGGCGAGCTTGGCGTCGGGGGTGAGCGTGGCGTCGGCGAAGGCTGCAGCGGCATCCTTGACGACCTTGCGCGTGCCGGCGCGCGCCAGCAGCTGTGCGCCCATGAGCACCATGAGATCGACGTCGACACGTGCGGGAATCTTGATCTCCGCGTTGTGTAGCCAGGTTGCCCAGTCGTCGGTGAACGCACGGATGCGCCACGTCCAGGTGCCCTCAGTGGTGAGTTGCGCCTCGGCTCGCCAACGGTCGGTTCCCGGCGCCATTGGGTGCATCCGGTAGGTCGACGTCGACCCGGAAGGGTCGGTCAGCAGGAGCTGCACCCCGAGAAGGTCGTGACCCTCCCGGAAGACGGTCGCTTCGAACGGCACCACCTCCCCGGCGAAGGCCTTACTCGGCCAACGATTCTCGGGCACCTGGGGTGCGAGGTGACGGATCGGAATGCGACCCAACTCTGGTTCGTACTCGGTAGCCACGTTCCGACCGTACCCCCTTTGTGCTGCTGGCGTCCGGGCTTTCGGGTGCGCGGCAAGTCCTCTACACTCCGGTGCCTGCGACAGTGCCCGCGATCGATCGACCCGGGTGCATCGGAGCTTTACGCCCCGGTAACTTTGGCCCCGTAGGGTTGAGCGGGTGAAGGCAATCAGAAGGTTTACCGTCCGGACTGTCCTCCCTGAGCGTCTTGCCCTGCTCGAGGAACTCGCCACCAACCTGCGTCGTTCATGGCACCAGCCAACGCGCCAGCTGTTCCGATCGATGGATCCGCAGCTGTGGGAGGAGACCTCGCACGACCCCGTAGCGCTGCTGGGTGCCATCCGCCCCGAGCGCCTGGCCGAGCTCGCAGACGACGAGGCCTTCGTCACCGCAGCGACCGAACTCCGCGACGAACTTCACAACTATCTGCGCGAGCCCCGGTGGTACCAGTCGCTGGATGACGCGCCGGCAACCATCGCGTACTTCTCACCGGAATTCGGCATCGCCGCCGCCCTGCCGCAGTACTCCGGAGGCCTCGGAATCCTCGCGGGCGACCACCTCAAGGCGGCGAGTGACCTCGGCGTGCCGATCATCGGCGTCGGCCTCTTCTACCGCGCGGGCTACTTCCGCCAGGCGATCTCCCGCGAGGGCTGGCAGCTCGAGTCGTATCCCGTGCTCGATCCCGACGGCCTCCCGCTCAGCGTGCTGCGCCACCCCGACGGCAGCGCGGCCCAGGTCGTGCTCGCACTGCCCGACGGCGGTGCGTTGTATGCGCGCATCTGGCAGGTGTCTGTGGGGCGCATCCAGCTTCTGCTGCTCGACACCGACATCCCCGAGAATGACGAGGGCCTGCGCGGTGTGACCGACCGCCTCTACGGAGGTGGGGGAGAGCACCGCCTGCTGCAGGAGCTGCTCCTCGGCATCGGTGGCGTTCGCGCCATCAAGGAGTACACCGAGCTCACCGGCACGCCGTTCCCTGGCGTCTTCCACACCAATGAGGGGCACGCCGGTTTCCTCGGGCTCGAGCGCATCTCTGACCTCATCGGCCAGGGGCTCTCGTTCACCGAGGCCCTCCAGGTCGTTCGCGCTGGCACCGTCTTCACGACCCACACGCCCGTTCCCGCGGGTATCGACCGGTTCGAGGTCTCACTCATCGAGAAGTACGCGGCCACCGACCTGCTGCCGGGTGTCGCACCTGCAGACCTGCTGGCGCTCGGGACCGAGAACTACGAGGGCGGCGACCCCACCAAGTTCAATATGGCCGTCATGGGCCTTCGCCTGGCGCAGCGCGCGAACGGAGTGTCGAAGCTCCACGGCGAGGTGTCGCGCGGCATGTTCGGCGTTCTGTGGCCCGAGTTCGACGCCGAGGATGTGCCGATCACCTCGGTGACCAACGGTGTACACGCACCCACGTGGACCGATCCTCTTCTCGGGGCGCTCGCTTCCGAGAAGTTCGGCAACTCCGACACGACCTCGGTCGACTGGATGTCCGAGGTTGTGAGCGACGCCGACATCTGGGCGGTCCGCGGCCGCATGCGCGACCAGCTGGTGCGGGATGCCCGCCGCCGGGTCAGGCTCGCGTGGCAGGAGCAGAACCCGGGCGTCGGAGACCCCTCGTGGTTCCGTGAGCTCCTCGACCCGGAGGTGCTCACGATCGGGTTCGCCCGTCGGGTTCCGACCTACAAGCGCCTCACGCTCATGCTGCACGACCCCGAACGACTGCGCGCACTGCTGCTGCACCCCGAACGGCCGATCCAGCTCGTGATCGCTGGCAAGTCGCATCCGGCGGATGACGAAGGAAAGCGACTCATCCAGAAGCTCGTCGAGTTCGCGGCCGAGCCCGAGGTGCGCAAGCGCATCGTGTTCCTGCCGAACTACGACATCGGAATGGCCAAGGTGCTATATCCGGGCACGGATGTCTGGCTGAACAACCCGCTGCGCCCGCTCGAGGCCTGCGGAACATCCGGCATGAAGGCTGCGCTCAACGGATCACTGAACCTGTCGATCCTCGACGGATGGTGGGCCGAGTACTACGACGAGGACAACGGCTGGGCGATCCCGTCGGCAGACTCCGCTGGCGACGGTGAGGAGCGCGACAAGCTCGAAGCCGAATCGCTCTACGACCTCATCGAGCACCAGGTTGCGCCGCGGTTCTATGACCGCGACGCCGATGGCGTGCCGACCCGCTGGGTCGAGTCGATCCGTCACACGCTGGCGACCCTGTCGCCCTCGCTCTCGGCCGACCGCATGGTGAAGGAGTACGTCGAGCGCCTGTACATCCCGGCCGCGCACGCCGAACGCGAGATCGTCGCGAAGGGCTTCCAGCCCGCTCGCGACCTCGCTGCATGGAAGGCGCGAGTCGTCGACGCCTGGCCTGGCGTTCACGTGGCCCACGTCGAGTCGGGGGGAGTGGATTCGGTGCCGCAGGTCGGCGACGAGCTGCACCTTCGCGCGACGGTCGAGCTCGCGGGGCTGACCCCTGACGACGTGCTCGTCGAGGTGGTCTACGGTCGCGCCCAGGCGAGCGACAAGCTCGTCTCGGTGCAGCGTGAGCCGCTCCTGCCCGTTGCCGAGGGTTCGGGTGCACCCGTGTTCGCTGGCACCGTGCCGCTCGAGCGAGCAGGAAGCTTCGGCTACACCGTGCGCGTGGTGCCGAAGAACCCGCTGCTCGCGTCCGACGCGGAGTTGGGACTGGTTGCGGTAGCGGGATAGCGCGGCTGCGCGTGCCCTGCGCTCGCGCCCGATACGTTGTGTGAGTGAACGTCGAGGCGGCATCTCTCAGGCAGCAGTGGTCCTTGGTGATCATCGCGACGCTGACTCTGATGGTCGCAGTGTCCGTGGCCGTTGCAACCATCCTCGTCGTCACCGTCGGGGTGGTGTCCTACGTCTCCGAGGGCGGTCCCTTCGACTGGGGGATGCTCGTGGGTCGTGTTGCTCTGCTCTTCGCCTGGTTCGGCTTTGCCGTCGCTTTTGTAGGGTGCATCCTGATCGCGATGGTCTCGTTCGGCCTGACCGTTGCAGTTCATCCCCTGGTGAGGGAAATCACGTCTGTGAAGTCGCGGAGGCTCGTCTACGCGGTGGTGTTCTCGGCCCCCATCGTGTTGGCGTCATGCCTCTTCATCGTTCCCTTCGGTGCCCCTTCGTCGGCGCTCGTTGGCCTGCTGCTGGCTCTACCTTCGACCGTGGCGTGTTTCGGCCTCGCGTGGTTGGCAGCGCTTGTGGCATATCCCGCGCCCAGAACTGTCGCGGTCGTGAGCGACGTCGCGCCGGCCGGGGTCTAGGCTTTCGCGATCGCAGCGATCGTGGCATCCGTGATGCGCACGAGGTCGGCCGGCGCTAGTTCGAGATCCAGGCCGCGACGGCCGCCGCTCACGAAGATCGTGTCGTAGAGCTCGGCGGTCTCGTCGAGGACCGTCGGATGCACCGTCTTCTGGCCGATCGGGCTGATGCCGCCCACGACGTAGCCCGTCCGTCGCTCTGCAAGCTTCGGGTCAGCCATCTCTGCGCGCTTGCCGCCGACGGCTGCGGCGAGGGCCTTGAGGTCGAGCTTGCCGGTGACAGGAACAATGCCAACAACGAGCCGGCCGTCGACATCCGCGAGGAGCGTCTTGAAGACCTGCTCGGGGTCCAAGTGCAGTGCGGCAGCCGCTTCGAGGCCGAAGTTGGTGTTCGCCGGGTCGTGCTCATAGGAGTGCGGCGTGAACGGGATGCCCGCTGCCGTGAGCGCGACGGTGGCGGGGGTTCCAGCGGCCATCCCGTCAGGCTATCGGGTGGAGCGAGATGCCTAGTCGCAGCGGGTGTCCATCTGGACGGAGACGTTCGTCGTGAAGAGACCGGCGTTCGACAGATCTTCCGAGGCCTTGTCGGTCACGAGCATCATGAGGAGTTCCGGGTCCGAGACCCCCTGCTTGCGGCGAGCCGCAAGGTCACCCGGGTCGAACATGTCGAGGCTCACCTCGACCGAATCCCAGTCGCCAGCGGCGAGGAATGCGCTCGCCGCGGTTGCGTCATCGTTGTCGCCCTCGGCACGGATGTGAGCCGTGCACGTCACCACACCGTCGTCACCGTCGAACTCACGCGTGATGATCGTGTCCCACTCGGAGTCGACGAGTGTCGGCAGCGGCTCCTCAGCGCCGGGGGAGGGCAGCCGGCTCGACGCGGGCGACGGGGAGTTGACCGCGGCCGTGCACCCCGTCAGGAGCAGCGCGGAGACGGCGGCGACAGCGCAACGGTGAGCAAGCGTCATCCCTCGAGCGTAACGGGCCGCGCGCGGGACGCGAGAGTGCAGTTGTGACGGGTTGGCGTCTCGCTGACCCGTCACAACTGCACTCTCAAGCCCTATGTGCGGGACGCTGGTTCGTCGACGCTGTCGGATGCGACGGGTGTGGCATCCGCGCGGGTCGCTGCCTCGAGCGCCTCCGCCTCGTCGCCGCCGATCGCCTCGCCGCGTGCGACGAGCCCAGCAACATCCGACAGTGGGATCTCCTTGAGGAAGAGCGACAGGATAAAGGCGATCGCCACGAACGGCAGCAGGTACCAGAACACCGGCGCGAGCGAGTCTGCATAGGCGGTGACGATGCCGTCGCGAACAGCGTCGGGTAGCGACGCGAGTGTCTGCGGGTCGAGCGTCGCGGTCGAATTGGCCGCGTCCTCCGCGCTCGCGCCAGCCGACGCGAACACATCGGTGAGGTTCTCCGTGAGGCGCGTGGTGAAGATCGTGCCGAAGACGGCGACGCCGAGTGAAGCTCCCACCTCGCGGAAGTAGTTGTTCGTGCTCGTTGCCGTGCCGATCTCGGCGGCGGGCACCGCGTTCTGCACGACGAGAACGACGACCTGCATGATCAGGCCGAGGCCCGCGCCGAAGAAGAACAAGTACACGCAGATCAGCCAGATCGGAGTCTCGGCGGCGAGCGTCGTCATCGCGACCATCGCGGCGCCCGTCACGAGCGTGCCGATGATGGGGAAGATCTTGTACCGCCCGGTGCGGGTGATGATGATGCCCGAGGCGATGGAGGTGCCGATGAGGCCCGCCATCATGGGCAGCATGAGGAGCCCGGATGCCGCGGCCGACGTTCCGGACGACATCTGCAGGAACGTCGGAACGAAGCCGATCGCCGCGAACATTCCGAGCCCGAGCGTCAGGCCGATCGCGGTCGCGTTGACGAAGATCGGGTTCTTGAAGAGGTGGAGCGGGATGATCGGATCCTTGGCGCGCGACTCGACGAGCACGAAGAGGAGCGCTGCCACGAGCATCCCGATACCGAACAGCCACGTCTCGATCGCGTCCCAACCGTGGGCGGAGTCACCGCCGAAGTCGGTGAAGAAGATGAGGCAGGTCGTGAAGGCAGAGAGCAGCACGACACCGAGGATGTCGATGGGTGCCGTGGCCTTCTTGCTGGGGAGTCGGAGGGTGAACCAGGCGATCGCGAACGCCGCGATACCCACGGGGATGTTGATGTAGAACGCCCACTGCCACGTGAGGTGGTCGACGAAGAAGCCCCCGAGGAGCGGTCCGCCGACGGCCGAGAGGCCGAAGACGGCACCCAGCGGCCCGAGGTATTTTCCACGCTCGGATGCGGGCACGATGTCGGCGATGATCGCCTGCGACAGGATCATGAGACCACCGCCACCGAGGCCCTGAACGGCCCGCCAGACGATCAGCTGAGTGAAGTCCGTGGAGAACGCGGCCCCGGCCGAGGCGATCGTGAAGAGCGCGATCGCGATCAGGAACAGGCTTCGTCGGCCCAGGACGTCACCGAACTTGCCGTACACGGGCATGACGATCGTGGTCGCGAGCAGGTACGCGGTGGTCAGCCAGACCTGGTGCTCGACGCCGCCGAGCTGCCCGACGATGGTGGGCATGGCCGTCGAGACGATGGTCTGGTCGAGGCTCGAGAGGAGCATGCCGGCGATCAGGGCGCCGAAGATGATCCAGATCCGCCGCTTGGTCAGGAGCAGCGGTGCGGGAGTAACGGATGTCACGGGTGGGCCTTTCGACGTGGTGAGGGGTCAGGAGTTGTCGGTGAGGATGCCGCGCATCACGGCGACGGTCTGGCGGAGAGCAGCGCCGAAATCGGCAGCGACCTCGGGATCGGGGAGGCGCTCCCCGGTGGAGCGGATGACGGTGACGAAGAGGTCGCGCGTGGCAACTGCCGTGCGGTCGCTTGTGCTCACGCCCTCGCGGTGCGCGATGAGTTCGAGCACCTGCTGGTCGCGCTCGCGGGAGAGTCCGATGAAACGAGCGAGGATGCGAGGCTCCCGATCGAGCACCCGCATGAGCTCGGCGAGCTCCTCGGCGCCCAGGGTTGCTGTGCTCGCGTGGGACGCAGCGAGATCCACGAGGTCGTCGAGTACCGCGGCCCAGCCGCGGGAAGCGCGATCGAGGAACTGCACGGCCAGCTCGTCCATCACGCCGTCCTCGTTCGTCCCGATGACCGCCTCCTCCTTCGAGGGGTAGTAGTTGAAGAACGTGCGACGGGAGACGCCGACCTCGGCGCAGACCTCTTCGACCGTGAATCCGTTCAGGCCGCGCTCAGCTGTCAATCGGCGGGCGACACTCGTGAGCTGGCGCGCCGTTTCTTGGCGCCGTTCAACGGCTCGCGAGGTGATTGCACTATCGGGCATGGAGTGCAGTATTGCACGATGTGTCGCATAGTGCAATTTGCGGCGGCGTCACGCACACCCGTCCGGACGTGCACCGTCGCAGGTCCCGTCGACGAGCACCGTGGTGGCGCGCGCGACAGTCAGGGACAGGGCGTCGGCCGCGATCGGCACCGTGCCGGCGATAGGCGTCCAGGCCCCTGTCCCGACCCGGTACTCGGCGCGGAAATCGACGGTGAGCGTGACGCGATAGGTGCCAGGGTGCTCGAAGACGTGGCTCGTGGCCGTCGGTGAGAACTCAGGCGTGCCGAGGTCGACCCAGCGCGAGCCTCCCGTATGAGGAGTCGACGTCGACCCGTCGCCGTAGTCCCAGCGCCAGGCGACGGGAGTGAAACGCATACTCGCGGGGGTGCCGAACAGCTCGCCATCAACAGCGTGGACGGATGCCGCCGACACGAAGTTCGCCGGAAGGCCCTGGATCGCCCAACCGCCGGGTTCCATGGTGTGAGGGCCGATCTCGGGCCGGAAGTGAGCGATGTCTGCGAGGGTGACTGGTGCGCTGCCCGCCTCGGCGGGGGGAGTGACGGACCAGCACGTGAGCTCCCCGACGCGGTCCATGCAGAAGGTGTTGGGGTCGCTGTCGGAGTCGCCACCTTCGACTTCGACGGCCGCATCGGTCTCGCGCTCGTTGCCGGGCGTGGTGAACGTGCCGTCGAGCGTGACGCTGTCGGTGCCTATGGACCCCGAGGTGCAGAGGCCGTCGCGAATGGTAGCCGCGTCGCAGGCGCTGACGCTGGTCCCTGGTGTGAGGCTGATAGACAATGCCAAAAGCGCGCTAGCGGCAGAAATCATCGCCGCCCCAGACTGATTCGTCGGACACCGAAAAGCCATCCGCGAGATTCTCGAACGTCACTGACATCGGATACACCGTCGCGCGACCCAGTATCTGGGCGCTTTCGCGATTCGCGTCAAATACTTGGACGGTAGAAACGTCCAAACAGGCGTAAACCTGAAACCTGGAGTCGTCTTGGACAACCAGACTGACAATTCGCCCGCTGGAAACTCCGACCTGTGTCCGGTTGGCAGCCACGTGGCTTTCCACCGCCGACGTGGTGCTCTCGAGAGCCCCGCCGCTTGCCACTGACGACAGGTTGTCGGTCTTCCCAGAGATGAAGGCTTGATCGAGCACCCGCAGGTACTCCCGGTACACCTTCTCCGCAGCGGCCAGCGCCTCAGCATCCGTCTCGAACAACGGACCCCTCGCAACGACATCCCGCGCCCGCTCAGGCGGCGCAGGTACGCACGCAGCGAGCGACAACGACAGGGCGACTACAAGAACTAGACCGAGCGTGCGCATCCGGGGACCCTAGATCACCCCCGAAACGCGCGCGCGAGCCTCTCCACAGGCGCGTCAGTCGGTCGAGTCCGCTCCGTGCGCTCGCAGCAGCTGCATCGACGCGCCAGACACCCGGCGTAGCGACCCGGGAAGGTAATCCACGAGCGGGTCAGCGTGCTCCTCCACCGAGGAGTCCCACAGCAGCGAGTACCCCGCAACGCCCTCGTGGGCTGGCAACACCACATCCACGTCGTCCTCGAGGCCGTGAACGATCAGCAGGATGCGGTTGAAGTCCTCGAACTCGGGGGTCGATGCCGCGAGGTACTGGAGCGTGCGTTCGGCGGGGGAGTCCCAGTCCTCCTCGGACATGGCTTCGCCCTCTTTGTTGAACCAATCCATCTGCGTCGCGCTCGGCACCGTCTCGCCCCAGCGCCCATACCGCACGGGCCGCAGTGCGGGGTTCTCCCGCCGGAAGCGAATCAGGTCCCGCGCAACCTTCAGCAGGTCCTCCTGCCATGCGTCATGCGTCCACGGCAGCCAGGTCAGTTCGCTGTCGTGGCAGTAGGCGTTGTTGTTGCCGCGCTGGCTGCGGCCGAACTCATCACCGGCGGTGAGCATGGGCACACCGGCCGAGAGCAGCAGCGTGCCGAGGAGGTTGCGCATCGCCTTGCGTCGCGAGTCGATGATCGCGGCATCCGTCGTCGGGCCCTCCACACCGTGGTTGAACGAGTGGTTGTTGTCCGTGCCGTCGCGGTTGTTCTCGCCGTTGCCCATGTTGTGCTTCTGGTTGTAGGCGGTGAGGTCGGCCATCGTGAAGCCGTCGTGCGCGGTGATGAAGTTGACGGATGCCACGGGCCCGCGTTCCTGCGAGAACACGTGTGCAGACCCCGCGAGCCGTCGGGCCAACGAACCGATGCCGTTGGGCGCCGTGCCATTGGCGCGCGCGGCACCGATGTCGGTGAGCCAGAAGTCGCGCATCCGGTCGCGGTAGCCGTCGTTCCACTCCGACCAGCCGCGACCCGACTCGTTGACACCGGGGAAGTTGCCGACCTGCCAACCCCCCATGCCCACGTCCCAGGGTTCGGCGATGATCTTGGTGTTCTGCAGCTCCGGGTCATCGCGGATCGCGAGGAGCAGCGGGTGATCCGGCTGGAACTCGTGGTTGGCGTCGCGGCCGAGCTCGGCCGCGAGGTCGAATCGGAATCCGTCGATCTGGAGGTTGTTGCTCCAATACTTGAGCGAGTCGAGGATGAGCCGCTGAACCGCGGGCGTCGCGGTGTTCACCGAGTTGCCGCATCCCGTCGTGTCGACATAGTCGCCCTCGGCGGTCTGCCGGTAGTAGCTCCGGTTGTCGATGCCGCGGAACGACGTGGTCGGACCGGTCGGCCCCTCTTCAGCGGTGTGGTTGTAGACCACGTCGAGCACGACCTCGAGCCCCGCCTCGTGTAGGAGTTTGACCATCCCCTTGAATTCGCGGAGCACGGCGCCGGTGCCGCCGAACTGAGCGTCGCGCGAGGCGTAGGCGGCGTGCGGAGTGAAGAAGTTGAGAGTGTTGTAGCCCCAGTAGTTGATGAGACCCTGCTTGATGAGGCGCTGTTCGCTCACGAAGGCCTGCACCGGAAGCAGCTCGACCGTCGTGACGCCGAGATCCTTCAGGTAGGCGATGGTCGAGGGGTGCGCGAGGCCCGCGTAGGTGCCGCGCAACTCCTCTGGCACGTCGGGGTTGAGCTTGGAGATGCCCTTGGCGTGGGCCTCGTAGAGCACGGTGTGATCCATCGGGATGCGCGGCTTCGTCGACGATCCCCAGTCGAACGAGTCCGACTCCTGCACGTACCCCCGGAACACTCCGTTGGATGCTCGGGCGAGGCCCCGCGCATAGGGGTCGATGAGCAGCGCGGTCGGGTCGAAGTCGTGCCCGGGGCCCGTAGGGCCATCGACCCTCAGCGCGTACTGCGTGCCAGGAGAGAGGTACTTGGTGGTCACCGACCAGACGTCGCCGTTCTGGGTCATCGGGATGGTCTTGGCGACCCAGCTGCTGTCTTTCTCGTCGAAGATGCAGAGCTCCATGGCGGTCGCATTCGCCGACCAGACGCGCAGCTGTCCGCCGCGCGACGTCAGGCGCACTCCGAGGTCGGACAGGGCGTCTGGCATGCGTTCTAGAGTAATGAACTGTGGCGATCTATCTTGACCACGCGGCAACGACCCCCATGACGCCTGAGGTGCTGGAGGCGTACACCTCCGCCCTCATGGTTGCGGGCAACCCCTCGTCGATCCATTCGCAGGGCCAGGCCGTGCGGGGAATGCTCGAGAACGCGCGCCACACTATTGCAGAGGCCGTGGGCGCCGACACCATGGAGGTGACTTTCACCTCGGGGGGCACCGAGTCCATCAACCTGGCCATCAAGGGCCTGTTCTGGGCGGCAGGCGAGGGCCGCACGCGCATCCTGTCGACGCGGGCGGAGCACCACGCGACGATCGACTCGATCGAGTGGCTCGAACGCTACGAGCGTGCCGTCGTCGAGTGGATCCCCGTGGATGCCACGGGCCGCATCGACCTCGCCGCCCTCGAGTCGGCACTCGGCCCCGATGTGGCTCTCGTCACCACGCTGCTGGCCAACAACGAGGTGGGAACCGTGCAACCCGTTGCCGAGATCGCATCCCTCGCCGCAGCACACGATGTTCCGGTGCACGTCGACGCGGTGTCTGCTCTTGGCTCGATTCCTGTCGATTTCCCTTCGACGGGCGCCGCGGCCATGAGCATCTCAGCACACAAGGTCGGAGGCCCGGTCGGCGTGGGCGCTCTCGTGATCGGGCGCGGGGCATCCGTCACCCCACTCGTGCACGGGGGCAACCAGCAGCGGTCGCGGTCGGGAACGATGGATGCCGCGGGCGCCCACGCCTTCGCGGTGGCGCTCACCGCTGCCGAGCGTGCCCGCGAGTCCGACAGGGGTGAGTTGCGCTCGCTGCGTGACCGCCTCGTTGCCGGCATCCAGAGTTCGGTTGCCACGGCGACCCTCCGAGGGGATCCCGACGGCAGGCTCCCCGGCAACGCCCACTTCACGTTCGCGGGGTGCGAGGGCGACTCTCTGCTCTTCCTGCTCGACGCGGCCGGGTTCAGCGTCTCGACCGGTTCCGCGTGCCAGGCGGGCGTGCCGGAGGCATCCCACGTGCTGCTGTCGATGGGTCTCAGCGAAGCGGATGCCCGGGGGGCGCTGCGCTTCACGCTCGGCCGCACGACGACCGCTGACGAGATCGATGCTCTCCTCGCGGCGCTGCCGGGCATCGTCGATCGCGCTCGCGCGGCCGGGATGGCGTGAGCGCCGCCTCTCGACAGGCCAGCCGCCTCCCCGCCGCAGGCGAATGGTGCGGTTAGCCTGAAACGAGGGGGACGTCCCCGCTGTAGGTCGCACGACAGCGAGAGGTCAACGATGCACGCATCACAGTCGGAACCGACGGCACGGTCACGGGTGCTCACGAGAGCGCTGGTCGCCGTCATTGCAGCAGTAGCCATGATCGGCGGTGGGGTTGCAGCGCCGGCCTCGGCCGTCGTCGGTGGAGCGGTCAGCGGAATCGTCACGGCAGCCTCCCTGCCGCTCGCCAATATCCGCGTCACCTTCTTTCCGCTGTGGGGGAGCGGGGATGCCGCGGGCAACGCTCTCACGAATGCCTCTGGCGCCTACTCCGTCTCAGGGCTCGAGCAGGGCACCTATCGCGTGCGCTTCGCCCCGGAGGACCAGTCGAGCAGCTACTCCGCGGCGTGGTTGGGCGGTGGGGCGCTCGAGAGCGAGTCGAGCATCCTGACGCTCGGGGCGACCGCGGTGACCGGTGTCAATGCGGCGCTGGCCGTCGGAGGCTCGATCAGTGGGACCATCACCACGAGCTCGTCCACCGACAAGGGTGCGGCTGCAGCGTTCCTCAAGAACCCTGTGACTGGGCAGTGGGAGCGGTTCTCGCGCTGGGCGAATGCCGACGGGTCGGGCGCGTACCGCATCTGGGGCCTGCCGAACGGCCAGTATCTCCTCCGGTTCGCTCCGAAGAACGACAGCCAGCTCATCTCGACGAGGTACTGGCAGAACGAGACCTTCTGGGCAGAAGCCCAGCTCATCTCCGTCTCGGGCACCGGGGTCGTCGCGGGGCGCAACGCGACCCTCCCGTCAAGCGGCCGCACGGTAGCGCGAATCGCGGGTAGCAATCGGTTCGCCACGAGCGCGCTCATCGCGGCAGTCAACCCCGGATTCGCGAACCCCGATTCGGTGTTCATCGTCAACGGAATGGGCTACCCGGATGCCTTGAGCGCCGGACCGGCCGCCGCGCACCTCGGCGCGCCCGTGCTGCTCACCAGGCCAGATGTTCTCGCCTCTGAGATCACGGCGAAGCTCACCTCGATGGACCCGGACACCATTTACATCATTGGTGACACACCATCGATCAGTGCCGCCGTCGAGGCTCAGCTGAAGCCGTATGCCAACATCGGCGTGGTACGGATTGCGGGTTCCGATCGCTACGCCACCTCGCGTTTAGTCGCGCAGCAGATCTTCGGCGACGGGGCGGACACGGCGTACGTCGCCACAGGTAACAACTTCCCCGACGCCCTGAGTGCCGGACCTGCTGCGGCGGTCGAAAGTGCGCCAGTACTGCTGGTCAACGGTGCCGCAGGCACGTCGGACCCGGAGACTCTCGCGACGCTCCAGGCTCTCGGTACACGCAAGGTCGTGATCGCTGGCGGCGAGGGGATGGTCTCCTCGGGCATCGAGGCATCGCTGCGGTCCGCGGCATCCGTGACAGAGATCTACCGACGATCGGGTTCCGACCGCTTCGGAACTTCTGTGTTGCTCGCCCAGGGTTCCGTGCGCGTCGCGGATGCCGTGTTCCTGGCAACCGGTCTCGAGTTCCCCGACGCGCTCGCCGGCTCGGCGCTCGCCGGTTACGAAGACCTCCGGTCGCCCATCTACCTGGTACGTCCCAACTGCGTGCCGCAGGCGGTGTTCGACGAGATTGCACGGCTGAAGCCCGCCGAGATCTACATTCTCGGCGGTACGACGATGGTGGGCGACATTCTGGGCAAGCCGGCCTGCGAGGCGTCCCCGTAGCGCAACGGGAGTTCACACGACAGGAGCGGGCTCAGCAGGCGCTGATTCGACGGCGGTCCATCAGGTCGCTCCTCGTAGACTGGACGCCATGAAGGTTCTCGCGGCGATGAGTGGTGGAGTGGACTCCGCCGTCGCCGCAGCGCGCGCGGTGGATGCCGGACACGACGTCGTCGGCGTGCACCTCGCCCTCAGCCGCCAGCCCGGAACCCTCCGCACGGGCGCACGGGGCTGCTGCACCATCGAGGACTCCATGGACGCGCAACGCGTCGCCGGCCAGATCGGCATCCCGTACTTCGTGTGGGACTTCTCCGAACGGTTCAAGGCGGACGTGGTGGATGACTTCGTCGCTGAGTACTCCGCGGGCCGCACCCCGAATCCGTGCATGCGCTGCAACGAGCGCATCAAGTTCGCCGCTCTTCTCGACAAGGCCCTCGCACTCGGGTTCGACGCTGTTGCCACGGGTCACTACGCGACCATCCAGCACGACGAGCACGGCAACCGCGAGCTCCACCGAGCCGCCGCGTGGGCGAAGGACCAGTCGTACGTACTGGGCGTTCTCACTGCGGAGCAGCTCGCGCACGCGATGTTCCCGCTGGGGGCTACGCCAAGTAAGGCGGAGGTTCGCGCTGAGGCAGCGGAGCGCGGCTTCCTGCTGGCGGCCAAGCCGGACTCGCACGACATCTGCTTCATCCCCGACGGCGATACCCGTGGGTGGCTGGCGGACAAGGTGGGCGCTGAGCCCGGTGCCATCCTCGATCGCACCGGAGCGGTGCTCGGAACCCACGAAGGAGCTGCCGCGTTCACGGTCGGACAGCGCAAAGGCCTCAACATCGGGTTCCCTGCTGACGACGGAAAGCCGCGGTTCGTGCTCGAGGTGCGCCCGAAGACCAACGAGGTCGTCGTGGGGCCGCGCGAGGCTCTTGCTGTTGCCGAGATTGCCGGATCCCGTTTCTCGTGGGCGGGTCTGCCGCCGACTGAGGTCGAGTTCGCCTGCCAGGTGCAGATCCGGGCGCACGCCGACCCGGTGGATGCCACGGCTCGCCTGGTCGACGGCGAGGTCGTCATGACGCCCGTCGAGCCCCTCAACGGCGTCGCACCCGGGCAGACCGCTGTAATCTACGTGGGCACCCGCGTACTCGGCCAGTTCACCATCGACCGGACGGTGTCGGCCGTTCCGGTCTCTGCTCGCTGAGTCGGTGGCCAGCCGTAGTCTTGGGACGTGGCAGAGAACACCGCTTCAGGCACATCGGACCAGGTCGCCCAGCACGCCGATCCCGCGCTCGCGGAGGCCAAGGCCGAGGTTGACCGGCTGACCACGCGCATTCTCGAGCTGCGCGACGCGTACTACGAGCGTGACGAGGAGCTCGTCAGCGACGCGGAGTACGACGGCATGATGCGCTCGCTCGAAGAGCTGGAGCGAGCCTTCCCGCAGCTTCAGGGCCAGGACAGCCCCACCCAGACGGTCGGCGGTCGCGCCGCAAAACTCTTCGATCCCGTTCGCCATGCCGAACGCATGCTGAGCCTCGACAACGTCTTCAGTATCGACGAGTTCCTGGCCTGGGCGGCCAAGGTCGAGCGCGACTCCGGGCGAAGCGTCGACTATCTCTGCGAGCTCAAGATCGACGGGCTCGCCATCAACCTCCGGTACGAGAACGGTCGGCTCACGAGCGCGGCCACCCGTGGTGACGGGGTGGTCGGCGAAGACGTGACGGAGAACGTCCACTTCGTGCCGGGGATCCCGACCCGACTCGAGGGCTCGGGTCATCCGCCGCTCGTCGAGGTGCGCGGGGAGATCTTCTTCCCGGTTGAGGCCTTCGAAGAGTTGAACGCCGAGCAGGCCGCGGCGGGGGAGCGCATCTTCGCCAACCCGCGCAATGCAGCCTCCGGCTCGCTCCGGCAGAAGGCGGAGAACAAGTCGCAGGCTGGCCTCGACCTCATGCATCGTCGCCTCTCACGGCTACGGATGCTCGTCCACGGCATCGGCGCGTGGCCGAACCCACCCGTCTCCTCGCAGAGCGAGGTGTACGGGCTGCTTCACGAGTGGGGACTCCCCACGAGCAACCACTTCTCGGTGCGGCCCGATGCTGCTGGTGCTGCCGAGTTCATCGAGTACTACGGTGAGCACCGCGGCAGCGTCGAACACGAGATCGACGGCATCGTGATCAAGGTCGACGAGCTGGCCCTGCACGAGGAGCTGGGCGCGACATCCCGGGCTCCCCGCTGGGCAATCGCCTACAAGTACCCGCCGGAGCAGGTGAACACCAAGCTGCTCGACATCGTGGTGTCGGTCGGCCGCACCGGGCGCGCTACGCCTTTCGCCGTGATGGAGCCCGCGCGCGTCGCTGGCTCAGTCGTGCGGCAGGCGACCCTCCACAACCAGGAGGTCGTGAAGGCAAAGGGGGTGCTCATCGGAGACACCGTCGTACTGCGCAAAGCGGGAGACGTGATCCCCGAGGTGCTTGGCCCCGTTGTGGAACTGCGCGACGGAACAGAGCGTGAATTCGTCATGCCAGAGTTCTGCCCGGAGTGCGGCACGCGACTCGCTCCGGCGAAGGAGGGCGACATCGACTTGCGCTGCCCGAACACTCGCGCGTGCCCCGCGCAGGTGCGAGGCAGGGTGGAGCACGTCGGAAGCAGGGGAGCTCTCGACATCGAGGGACTCGGCGAGGTCGGTGCAGCGGCACTCACCCAGCCGCTCGTGCCCGAGGTGCCGCCGCTCATCAACGAGGCACGCCTGTTCGACCTCACAATCGACGAGATCCTGCCCATCGAGGTCATCGTGCGCGACGCCGAGACCGGGCTTCCCAAGGAAGACGAGGATGGCGCCGCCAAACGTCGTACTCCCTTCCAGCGGGTCGAGCTCACGTACCCGCCCGGCACGGAGGACATGGACCCAATCGAGCGACGCAAGCAGGGCATCCGCAAGGACTACCGGCTCGTTCTCCCCTCGGCCGCGGCGACAACGCTGCTCGAGAATCTCGAGATCGCCAAGACCAAGGAGCTGTGGCGCTATCTCGTGGCGCTCTCGATCCGGCACGTTGGCCCGGTTGCCGCGCGCGCTCTTGCGGGCTACTTCGGGTCGCTTGACGCTATTCGTGCGGCATCGCGGGATGAACTCGCCGCAGTCGACGGTGTCGGCGGCATCATCGCTGATGCCCTCATTGACTGGTTTGCGGTCGACTGGCACCAGGAGATCGTCGAAGCGTGGGCCGCTGCCGGGGTACAGTTCGCCACTCCGGGGCACCCGGGTCCGGGTGCCGCGGCGGCGAACGACGGTCCACTCGCAGGGCTCACGGTCGTTGCCACGGGCACGCTGGAGGGCTTCACGCGCGAGGGTGCGATCGAGGCAATTGTTGCGGCCGGCGGCAAAGCAGCATCGAGCGTGAGCAAGAAGACGGACTACGTTGCAGCGGGCCCCGGAGCCGGCTCCAAGTTGGGCAAAGCGGAGGAGCTCGGGGTGCGCATCCTCAATGCTGAGGAATTCGCAAAACTGCTGGCTGGAGGGCCGTCCGCACTCGATTGAGTCGATTGCACCCCGTGCGACAGACGTATTCCCCCGTGCGCATTTGCAAATCGAGGATTGTTTTTACGCCCGAAACATTCCGTACCCCATACGGGGAGGTCTATCCCCTAGCATGAGGGGGCAGTCGCCCATTTCTGGGCATTTCTTGTGAGCGGCTGCGGGCAAGGGGACTAGCCACATTGCTGTTCGAAATTGCAGCATTATTGTCGACCTCGGTTGCATCCGCCACCGAGGCGTTCAGCCTGCCCGCTCCCGCGTATTCCGTGGTCTCCACGTACGTCTCCCCCGCCTCCGCGGTCCCCGCCCCGTTCATCGGCCCAGACCCGGGCGCGAGTGTGCAACTTCGGGGTACACGACTCCTGCAGGAGCTTTCCCTCCTGAGCGCCCCGAAGGTCACCGAATTCCTGCGTTCCAACCCTGCTGCCGTTGAGAGCCTGCTCGCGCAGCCACCCGCAGCCCAGGAGGTCACGGTCTGGTGGGGTGCCATGAGCGGCGACCACCGCGACGCGGTGATGGCCGCCAGTCCCCAGCTCGTCGGCAATCTCGAGGGGATTCCCTACACGTTCCGGGATGAAGCGAACCGGGCCTTCCTCAACGCCACTATCAACGACCTCAACAGCGTGATCGCTGGCCCCGACACGGGGCGTACGGTCGTGGAGCTGGCCAAGCGACAGCTGGTGATGCTGGACTCCATTTCGAGCGCCCTCGGCGTCGAGGACACGGCGGCGCCACGCACCCTGCTCAGCCTCGACGTGACGGGCCAGGGGCGGGCCGCGATCATCCTCGGAGATCTTCGCGAGGCCGACTACGTCACCTACCTCGTGCCCGGCATGTTCTTCACGATCGAGAACCAGATGACCGACTGGTCGAAGGCCGCCAGCGACCTCTACACGGAACAGCTCACCTGGCTCGATCGCCTCGGCGAGAAGAACAGTTCGGTCGCGACGATTGCCTGGATCGGCTACCCGACGCCGAACCTCACCAACGTCGGAGGCATCGGCAACGCCGAGATCGGGCGCGACACGCTCGCCCGGTCGATCGAGGGACTGCAGTCGCTGCGCTCGGCCGACGAGCCCTACGTATCGGTCGTCGCCCACTCCTACGGTTCCACCGCTGCGCTGCTCGCCCTCGCCGAGTACGACTTCGATATCGACGCACTGGCCCTCGTGGGTTCGCCCGGGAGCCCCGCACAGTCGGTCGACGAGCTCAACGTGCGCGACAAGAACGTCTGGGTGGGTGAGGCTCCATGGGATCCCATCCCCAACAGCGCCTATTTCGGCAGTGATCCAGGATCGGCCTCGTACGGAGCCAAGTCCCTCGGTGTCACGGGGGGAACGGACCCCATCACGGGCGGACTACTGGCAGGGTCGAACGGCCACAACGAGTACTTCACCGCCGGCACCGAGAGTATGCGCAACTTCGCATTGATCTCGATCGGCAGGGGCGATCTGGTGATGGGCAGCACGCCGTCATCGGTCGTGAGCGCCGGCAACGCCGAGAAGTAGCGGGGCGGGCATCCGGCCCACCGTAGACTTGTGCGGTGTCCGAGATAACACCCCAGACCGTTACGCACCTCGCAGGCCTCGCCCGCATCGCCCTCACTCCCGAAGAGATCGAGACTCTCACCGGTGAGCTCGGCGCGATCGTCGACAACGTCGCGAAGGTCAGCGAAGTTGCCACCCCGGATGTTCCGGCGACGAGCCATCCGATTCCCCTGGTGAACGTGTTCCGCCCCGATGTTCCGGGTGTCACACTCACCACGGAGGAGGCGCTGGCCGGTGCGCCAGAGCACGACGGCAGCAGGTTCGTCGTGAGCGCGATCCTGGGGGAGGAGCAGTGAGCCTCATCCACGAATCCGCGGCGTCCCTCGCTGCGAAGCTCGCCTCCGGCGAGGTCTCGTCCGTCGAGGCGACGCAGGCGCACCTCGATCGCATCGCTGCGGTCGACGGTGACGTGCACGCGTTCCTTCACGTCTCCGAGACCGCGCTGTCGGATGCGGCTGCGATCGATGAGCGCCGCGCGTCCGGTGAGTCGCTCCCGGAGCTCGCCGGTGTTCCCGTCGCCATCAAAGACGTGCTGACAACGATCGGGATGCCGTCGACCGCCGGCTCGAAGATCCTCGAGGGTTGGATTCCGCCCTACGACGCCACGACCGTCGCCAAGCTCAAGGCAGGTGGACTCATCGCCCTCGGCAAGACCAACATGGACGAGTTCGCGATGGGCTCCTCTACCGAGCACTCCGCCTATGGCCCGACCCGCAACCCGTGGGATCTCGACCGCATCCCCGGTGGCTCGGGCGGTGGCTCCGCTGCCGCGGTGGCCGCGTTCGAGGCGCCGTTGGCCCTCGGCTCCGACACCGGTGGATCGATTCGCCAGCCCGCTGCCGTCACCGGATCGGTGGGCGTCAAGCCCACCTATGGCGGAGTCTCCCGCTACGGTGCCATTGCGCTCGCGTCGTCGCTCGATCAGGTCGGGCCGGTTTCGCGTTCGGTGCTGGATGCTGCGCTGCTGCACGACGTGATCGGCGGGCACGACCCGCGCGACTCGACCTCCCTGACCGACGAGTGGCCGTCGTTCGCTGCCATCGCTCGCGAGGGCGCTCGCGCCGACTCCCTCAAGGGACTGCGTGTTGGCGTCGTCAAGCAACTCGACAGCCCTGGCTTCCAGGCCGGTGTATCGCAGCGATTCCACGAGACGCTGCAGTTGCTCACGGCCAACGGCGCTGAGATCGTCGAGGTGGATGCGCCGCACTTCGAGTACGCGGTTGCTGCCTACTACGTGATTTTGCCTGCCGAGGCATCCAGCAACCTGGCGAAGTTCGACTCCGTGCGCTTCGGCATGCGGGCGAAGGTTGCCGGCACCGTCGAGGACGTCATGGCCGCGACGCGCGAGGCTGGCTTCGGCCCGGAGGTGAAGCGCCGCATCATTCTCGGCACGTACGCGCTGTCTGCCGGCTACTACGACGCCTATTACGGGAGCGCCCAGAAGGTGCGCACACTGATCCAGCGCGATTTCTCGGCAGCCTTCGAGAAGGCGGATGTTCTCGTCTCTCCGACGGCACCGACGACGGCGTTCGAATTCGGTGCGAAGCTCGCGGACCCGCTGGCCATGTACCTCAACGACGTCACCACGATCCCCGCGAACCTGGCGGGCATCCCCGGCATGAGCCTGCCGATCGGACTCGCGCCGGAGGACGGCCTCCCGGTGGGGTTCCAGATCATGGCGCCAGCGCGTGAGGATGCTCGGCTCTACCGCTTCGGTGCCACCCTCGAGCGTCTCCTCGAAGAGGGGTGGGGCGGGTCGCTCCTCTCGCAGGCGCCGAACCTGTAGCCCTGCGGTAGCGGTCTACAGCTCGGCAGCGCGCTCGCGGAAGGCGAGCTGGTTCATCCGATTGCCACAGCGGACGCTGCAGAAGCGCTTCGACCCGTTGCGCGACAGGTCGAGTAGCAGCCCGGTGCAGTCGTCGGCCTCGCACACGCGCATCCGGCTCGTCTCGTCTGATCGGATGACGTCGGCCAGCGCGAGCGCAGCCTCTACCCGTATGCGTTCCGCGAGCGGGGCATCGTTGGAGGTCGCGTGGATGTGCCAGTCGAAGTGGTCGTGCCGAGTGAGGTAGGGCATCGCGTTCGCGTCGGCGAGCATCGCGTTGATCTCGAGTGCGGCGTCATCCCGGTGAAGGCTCCACACCCGTCGAAGTAGCTCGCGGGTGTCCTGCACCTCACGCAGCTCGCGCTCGTCTCCGTCGATGCGTCCTGAGTAGACGCTCTCGGTGAGGAGCGTGAGCAGCTGGGCGGGCGTTGCGAGCTCGTCTTCGCCGCTGCGGGACGCGCTCGGATGCGTGTTTCCCAGCGCGACGATGAACTCGAGCGTGTCCTCGCTGTCAGGGGCAAAATGCAATTTGACTCCTTATTCGAGACGAGTCTACTGTCATGAGCGTAACCAGTTTCAACCATTACATGCGGGCAAGAGCTTCATTCCCGCTGTCGTCGTGAGGTCGCCATGAATTCCACCCCTTCGCAGGTCGCCGCTCCCTCCACCGCGCCCCGCCGGGTCGGCGTCGCTCCGCGAATCGGTGGGACCTCCGGTACCACTCGGGGCCTCATCATCGGGGTGCTGGCTTCCCTGACCTTCGCGACCTCTGGCGCATTCCTCAAGCCGCTTCTCGAGTCCGGGTGGAGCCCCGCAGCGGCCGTCACCGTTCGTGCCGGCGTCGGCGCGATAGTGCTGCTGCCCATCGCGCTGTTCGCTCTCCGAGGCAAGTGGGACTCCGTGTGGCGGGCTCGCTGGCGCATCGTCGGCATGGGGCTCATCGGTGTCGCGGGAACCCAACTCGTCTACTTCGCGGCCCTCCAGCGCATCCCGGTGAGCACCGCGCTGCTGATCGAGTACCTCGCTCCGCTCCTTCTCGTGGGCTTCGTCTGGGTCACCACCCGTCGTGCGCCGAAGGTCGTCGTGCTCGTGGGCTCCGCCGTGGCGATCGGTGGCCTGGTCATGGTCATCGGGCCAGGTTCATTCGGCGCGACCGATGGCCTTGGCCTCGTCTTCGCCGGCCTCGCGGCGGTGGGATGCGCGATCTACTACGTCATCGCCGCCCGCCCGAGTGATGGCCTCCCGCCTGTCGCCTTCGCCGCCTTCGGGCTCCTGCTCGGTTCCCTGGTTCTCGGCGTCGCTGGTGTGGTCGGCCTCGTGCCGTTCACGATGGATTTCGATGCGGTGTCGCTCTTCGGCTCCGACGTTCCATGGTGGCTGCCGTTGGTCTTCGTCGGGGTGGTCGGCACAGCTTTCGCGTACGTGACGAGCATCGCGGCATCCGAGATGCTCGGCTCGCGTCTCATGTCGTTTGTCGGGCTCCTCGAGGTGGTGTTCGCCTCGGTGTTCGCATGGGTTCTGCTCGGTGAGGCGCTGACCCTGCTGCAGCTGCTCGGCGGTGTCGCGATCCTCGGCGGAATCGCACTCGTGCGATCCGAGAAGCAGGCCGATGTTCCGCTCGAGCCGGGTTCGATCGACGATGGCGCGACGGGGGTCGACGACACGGGCGTGTCCGCTCGACGGTGATGCTCGACGCCCACCCACAACTGGGGTAACGATATGTCCGCATTTTGGGGGACTTATGGCTCCCCCGGGATATGCCCGGATTACACTGGACCCTACGTCCAGCAGTAGAGGTCCAGGGGGTAGTCGTGGCGCGAAGGCTTCCCTCCCAACCCCCTATCCTGCCCGGATTCTCGCACATCCATGTTCTCGGTTCCGGCGGTTTTGCCGACGTATTCCTGTACGAGCAGAACATGCCGAGGCGCCAGGTCGCCGTGAAGGTCATGCTCGCCGAGATCGTGAACGACCAGGTGCGCCAGATGTTCCAGGCGGAGGCGAACCTGATGGCCCAGCTGTCGGCGCATCCGTCGATCCTCACGGTCTATCAGGCGAGCGTCTCCGCCGATGGCAGGCCCTACCTCGTCATGGAGCTGTGCTCGTCGGCTCTCAGCCAGCGGTACCGCACCGAGCGCATCCCCGTGCCCGAGGTGCTGCGGGTGGCGGTCAAGATCGGCAGCGCAATCGAGACCGCGCACCGCGCCGGAGTGCTGCACCGCGACATCAAACCGTCCAACATCCTCCTGACGGCATACGGCCACCCCGTGCTGAGCGACTTCGGTATCGCTGCCACCCTGAGCGAAGCCAGCGAGCGCGAAGCCGTCGGCATGTCGATCCCGTGGTCGGCTCCCGAGGTTCTCATGGATGAGACGTCGGGAACGATCGCGAGTGAGGTCTGGGCGTTCGCGGCCACCGTGTACTCCCTCCTGGCTGGTCGCTCCCCGTTCGAGGTGCCGGGGGAGTCGAACAAGTCGAGCGATCTCATCGGCCGCATTAACCGGGCGAAGGTCCAGCCGATCAACCGCAGTGATGTTCCCGCGAGCCTCGAACGCGCCCTGCAGCGGGCGATGTCGCGCAGGCCCGAGAACAGGCAGTCGAGTGTCATGGAACTCGTGCACGAGCTGCAGGCCGTCGAGACCGAGATCGGTGTGCCCCAGACCGCAGTCGAGATCGCCGTCGACGACTGGGCATCCTCCACCGTCGCCGACCTCGAGGATCGCACGGTCATCCGCGGCGGCGGGGCTCCTCGCGGGTCGGTGTCGCAACGCCGAAGGCGTCGCCGTGGTGTTGACCAGTCGTACAACTCGGTAGGAACGATCGTCAAGGATGACGCGCCCCCGCCCAAGAGCACGGGCGCTCGCCGCCCATCGAGCGGCCGCGCGATGAGCGTTCTCGCGTGGGCCGTCGTCGGAGCCGCAACTCTCGTGGTTGTGCTGGGTGCCGTGGCGACCTTCGTGTTGCTGCGGGCGAGCCCGAGCGACATCCCGACCGTGGCGAACATCGAGGCGACGACCGACGCTGACTCGGTCGAGTTCACCTGGGCCGACCCCGGAATCAGCGCGGAGGACACGTTCCAGGTCGCCACCAACGACGGCGGAGCGCCGATCCTCCAACGGAATACATCGTTCATCGTCAACTCCGAACCCGGGACTCGTGTCTGTGTGACGGTGGCCGTGAACCGCGAGGGAAAGAGCGGCGCGTCGAGCGCCGAGAAGTGCGTGGACGTTCCCGAGTGATGGTGACCCGATGATTCGACGGTGGTTCGCCACACATCGGTCGCTCGTCGCCAGTCTGGCGAGCGGCACGGTCATCGCTGCCCTCATCGCCGGGGTGGCCATCGTCTCCACCGGCTACCCGGCCCAGCGACTGGACCTGGGCGATGGCTCGGTCTGGGTCGCCAACAACCAACAGCAGGCCATCGGTCGAGCCAACACAGAGGTGCTCGAACTGAACTCGGTCGTGCCCACGAGCGGCAGCGACCTCGACGTCCTGCAGTCGGGTGACACGGTGCTGCTCGTGGACCTCACGGAGGCACGCATCGAGATCGTGGACCCCGCTACATCCGAGGTGACCGACTCCATCGCGCTCCCGCCCGACGGCCCCGAGGTCTACCTCGCAGGGCAGCGCGTCGTCATCTTCGAGCGCGGCACCGGACGCACCTGGATCATGGATCTCGATGCCCTGCCGGCGTTCGACTCCCAAGCCCCGTCGTCGCTCGACCTCGGCACCGATGCGCTCGTGAGTGTGGACCCCTCCGGTGTGCTCTTCGGTTGGGCGCCGGCCGCAGGAATGCTCTACCGCGTCAACACCTCGCTCTCCGACGCAGTCGTCTCCACGGCCTCACTCGCCCTCGGCACAGACACGGCAGGTCTCCAGCTCAGCTCCGTGGGGGGTAGTTGGGTGTTCTGGGATGCCGTCGAGCGGGCGGTCACCACCGAGCGCGGCGGCACCGTGGTGCTGTCGGAACTCGTGCCGTCGGGCGCGGGATCGCTGCTCCAGGATGCCGCCTCCTCGGGTTCCCGCGCCCTCGTCAGCCACTCCGGCGGGCTCGTCGGCGTGCCCCTCGATGGCACCGACCCCGTCGAACTCGCCACCGGAACCTCAGGACTCTCGGCCGCGCCATTCGCGCTCGAGGGATGCGAGTTCGCCGCGTGGAGTTCCGGCCAGTCCTGGCGCCGATGTGGCACAGAGGGCGAGGGCCAGCTCACGACACTGGCGTCGATGCCCTCCACCGCGAGCCTGAGCTTCGTCGCCAACGGTGCGCGGGCCGTGCTCAACGACGGCCGTTCGGGCAGCACCTGGGCCGTGCAGCGCGAGGGCCAGCTCATCAACAACTGGGATGACCTCATCGTGCCCGACGACGAGGAGCCGGAGGAGCAGCAGAACGACGAGGACGTGCCCACGGAGATCGAGAAGGCGCAGGAACCTCCGGTCGCGGTGGATGACGCCTTCGGAGCGCGCCCGGGACGGGCATCCGTTCTGCCGGTGCTGCTCAACGACTACGACCCCAACGGTGACGTGCTCGCGATCACGGAGCTCACCGCTATCGATGAGTCCGTCGGTCGCATCGACCTCATCAACGAGCAGCAGCAGGTGCAGCTCACCCTCACGGCTGGCGCGAGCGGCACGGTGACCTTCGGCTACACGATTACCGACGGCCGCGGTGGGTCCGCTGCGGCGACCGTCACGGTCTCCGTGCGCACCCCCGAGCAGAATGGCGCTCCTGAGCAGGTGCGCCGCACGACCGCGACCGTGGCAAGCGCAGGGCGCGTGACCACGGAAGTACTCGGAGATTGGGTTGACCCGGACGGCGACCCCTTCTACCTGACCGACGCCTCCGTGCCGGCCCCCGATTCGGTCGCCTACAAGCCGGGTGGATCCGTGGTGTTCTCGGATGCTGGCTCCGGCGCGTCGGGTTCAGGCGCTTCAGAGAAGATCGTCGCGCTCGTGGTGTCGGATGGCAGCGCCCGGAGCTCGGGAACGCTCACTGTATCGGTGCGTCCGGTCGGCGAGGTGCCGATCATTCCGACGCCCTTCATCGTGCACGCCTACGCCGGCCAAGAGGAGACGATCAGTCCCCTTGAGCACGTGACGGGCGGTTCGGGGACCATTCGCCTCAACAGCGTTCCCGCCCGCAGCGGCTTCACCGTCACGCCGAGTTTCGAGGCCGGAACGTTCCGCTTCGTAAGCTCCGAAATCCGCAGTCACTACGTCGAGTACGTTGTCACCGATGGCACGCAGACTGCGACCGGCGTCGTTCGCATCGATGTCTCCGCACCGCCGGATGCCGGCACGAAACCCATCACGATCCCCAAGACCGTCTTCGTCCAGAGCCTCCGCAACGAGCGCATCGACGTCGCGGGCACCGACGTCGACCCGGCCGGCGGCGTGCTGCTCGTGACGGGCGTCATGAACGTGCCGGATGGTTCGGGGGTTCGCGCTGAGGTGCTCGAACAGCGCCTCGTCCGCGTGAGCCTCGAGAAGCCTCTCGACTCCGGGCCCGTGAGCTTCAACTACCGCGTCAGCAACGGCCTCGCCGAGGCCGAGGGTGTCATCACGGTCATCGAGATCCCGGCCCCGGCAAGGATTCAGCCGCCCATCGCCGAGGACGACGCCGTGACTGTCCGAGTCGGGGACGCCATCGACATCCGAGTTCTCGCCAATGACGAGCATCCCGACGGCCTCGCCCTCGCGCTGCAGCCGAAACTCGCGCAGGATGTTCCGGATGACGCGGGCCTGCTGTTCGCCTCGGGTGACATCCTGCGGTACCTCGCGCCGCAGAGCCCCGGTAACTTCACTGCCTCCTACCAGGTGACGGGACCGGACGGCCAGGCGGCAACCGCCCTCGTGCGCATCGCGGTGCGCGAGAAGGACGCCGCGACGAACAACCCTCCCGTACCGACGACCATCACCGCCCGCGTCCTCGCGGGGGAGTCGGTGCGCATCCGCGTGCCACTCTCGGAGATCGACCCCGATGGCGACTCCGTTCAGCTGCTCGGGCAGTCGAGCAGCCCGGAGAAGGGTGCGGTGGTCGAGACCGACGCCGACACGATCACCTACGAGGCCGGCGAGTACTCAGCGGGAACCGACACCTTCACCTACACGGTGATCGACGCTCTGGGGGCTCGCGCCACCGGCACCATCCGAGTCGGCATCAGCCCAAGGCTCGATGGTGCGCGCAACCCGGTCGCAGTGGTCGACGAGGTGACGGTGCGCCCAGGCTTCACGGTCTCGGTGCAGGTGCTGGCCAACGATTCCGACCCCGACGGGAGCCCACTGACGATCGTGTCGGCCGAGCCGAACGACGACGAGACGACGGCCGAAGTCGTCGGCGATGTCGTGCAGGTCACACCGCCCCAGGAACCGGGAACCTACGGGGTGATCTACAGCATCGAGAACGAATCGGGTGGAACGAGCCAGAACTTCATCCGCGTGCGCGTGAGCGACGATGCTCCGCTCGCTTACCCGATCGCCTCGGACTCCGTGCTCACGCTCTCCGATGTGCACGACCGCGAGACGGTCGTCGTCGACGTGCTCGCGAACGTCTTCTTCGCAGACGGCGACCCGCGTTCCCTCGGCCTTGCCGTGTATCCCGGCTACGGCGACTCCGCGACGGTCACGGCCAACAAGCGCATCGAGGTCGCCGTCACGGAGCGCAGCCAGATCATCCCGTTCCGCGTCACGCACCCCGAGGACAGCTCGGTCTTCAGTTACGCCTTCATCCGCGTGCCCGGTTTCGAGGATGCCCTGCCCCAGGTCGATCGACGTG
Organism: uncultured Salinibacterium sp.; assembly: GCA_964425885.1. GTDB lineage: Bacteria > Actinomycetota > Actinomycetes > Actinomycetales > Microbacteriaceae > Rhodoglobus. The sequence continues at coordinate 128,021 of CAYRON010000004.1, read as the reverse complement.
CGCCGGCCCTCCGCGTCACGAGCGAGGACACGCTGCGTATCGACATCAACGACTACGTGATCGCAGTGGCGGGAAAGCAGGTGCGCCTCACGGACTCGAGCACCGTCGAGGCCACTCACGCCAACGGCGCCAGCCTGGTCGTGGATGCCGACACCCTCGTGTTCACGTCGGCCGAGAAGTACTTCGGCCCAGCCTCGATCTCCTTCGAGGTCACCGACGGCGTCTCGGCCGATGACCCGGCCGGGCGCACCGCGACGATCGTGCTGCCCATCACGGTGCTGCCCCGCGAGAACCAGCCGCCCGTGTTCAGCGGTGCCTCGCTCGAGTTCGAGCCGGGCCAGGAGCGCGTCATCGACCTCCTCAGGCTCACTAACTACCCCTACCCCGACGACCTCGACGAGCTCGTCTTCACGGCGCAGGCTCCCCAGCCGACCGGCTTCTCCTACGCCCTGAACGGCAGCCAGCTGACCATCCGCGCGAATGCCAGCGCGGTCAAGGGATCGACCTCGGCGCTGACCCTCGCGGTGCGGGACGCCACGGCGGAGGGCAAGAGCGGACGCATCGACCTCAGGGTCGTGGCATCCACGAGGCCGTTGGTTCGACCCGCGGCAGACACCGCGGTCGTGCGCCGCGGCGAGTCCACGACGATCGACGTGCTGACCAACGACCAGGCAGCAAACCCGTTCCCTGGCGTGCCTCTTCGGGTGGTGCAGATCAGGGGTCTCGACGGCGCGGGGCTGCCCCCGGGCATCCAGGCCCAACCGAGTGCGGACAATTCCCGGCTCGTGGTGACCGTGGCTGGCACGGCGTCCCCGGGCGACGTCAGTTTCCAGTACCAGGTCGCCGACGCCACGAACGACCAGACCCGATTCACCTGGGGCACCATCACGGTGTCTGTGCAGGACAAGCCCGATCCCGTGAGCAACCTGACGCCAACAGGGTTCGGCGATCGCCAGATCACGATGCGGTGGAACGCCGGCCAGTTCAACAACTCGCCGATCATCGGTTACCGGGTGACGACAACGACGCCCGCCGGTGCAGCGGTCGGCTCGATCACCTGCCCTGGCACGACGTGCGCGATTCCGACCCCGGGTAATGGGCCGGCAAGCGCTGTACGCGTGAGCGTGTCGGCGATCAACTCCATCGGCGATTCGACCCCCGTCACGTTCTCCGATTCGATCTGGTCGGACGTCATCCCCGCCGCACCCACCGGGTTGAACGCCGCACCTCTCGACCGTGGCCTCCGCATCTCCTGGGACCGCGTCCCGAACCCGGCCGGCGGCTCCGCCGTGACTGGCTACCTGGTCACAGCGGGTGCGGTGTCGACGACGGCGTCGTGCTCCGCGGCCCTGTGCTCCATCGACGTGTACGACGCCTCGCTCAGCAACGGCGTGGCGGCCAACGTGAGCGTGAGCGCTCGCAATGAGGCCTACAGCGCCCTGGCGCCGTGGAACACTTCCACGGCGCAGGGCACGCCAGCGGGTGCGCCTGCTGTCGTCGGCACTCCGCTCGCGTCGACCGTGAGCGACAGCGTGATCTCACTCTCGTGGTCAGGGGTGTTCTCCGACAACGGCCGACCCATCACGAGCTACCAGGCTGCTGCGTACACGGGCGCCGTCCCCACGTGTTCGGCGAATGGCACGGTCGAGTCGAACGGCGCAACGGTCCAGTCCAACGGCACGAGCACGTCGACCTCGTTCACGGGGCTCTCCGCGAACGTGGCCTACTCGTTCGTGGTGTTCGCTCTCAACACCCAGGGATGCACGGCGAGCCCCTCTGTCGCAGCGCTGACCAAGCCCGGGATCATCACGAGCATCACCTGGGACCAGCCCAGCCTCAACGGCGAGGTGTACGACTTCGTGTTCACCGGTGGCGAGATGGGCAGCGCATCGATCACGAACGAGTTCCGCATCTACTACCGCCTGAACGGCGGAACACAGCAGGGTCCGATCACGCTCGGATCCTTCATCCGGGCAGAACCGCTGCAGTACGGAACGTCGGTCACGATCACCGCGATCGCCTGCCGCGTGTATTCCGGGCAGCAGCTCTGTCAGGACACACCTTCGGCAGGGTTCGAGCTCGGCGTTCCCGTTGATCCCCGCGCTACGACCATCCTCTACACCCAGGATGACGCGACCGACCCCGCGGTCTCCGGCACATTCACGTTCACCCCGCCGAGCGGAAACTACGAAGACGTGCAGGTCGCCTGTGGTCTCGCGCCCGGCGAAGGTACCTTTACGAGTGTCTCGGTGTCTGGCGCGACCTGCCACGTGGATGCCACGGAGACCGACACCCCGTTCATGACCGTTCGTGTGCTCGCCAACGGCGGCCAGCAGTACGACGTGAGCTACAACGGATTCGACTTTGACTGACCCATCGACTGAGACAGACCCATCGACCATCAAGGGAACACCATGACCATGACCGCGGAGCAGGCCACCTGGTTCTCCGATATCTTCGGGCGCCTCGTGGCCAACGTCGACCAGGTGCTCCTGGGCAAGACGTTCGTCATCCGGTTGGGCTTCACCGCCCTGCTGAGCGAGGGACACCTGTTGCTCGAGGACTTCCCGGGCACGGGTAAGACGTCGTTCGCGCGGGCGATGGCGCAGTCGGTCGCGGGAACCTCCAGCAGGATCCAGTTCACGCCCGACCTGCTCCCCGGCGACATCACGGGCGTGAGTATCTACGACCAGGGCCGCGGCGAGTTCGAGTACCACCAGGGGCCGGTGTTCTCCAACATCGTGCTCGCCGACGAGATCAACCGTGCGAGCCCGAAGACCCAGTCAGCCTTGCTGGAGGTCATGGAGGAGCAGCACGTCACGGTGGATGGAGTCACTCACCCCGTCGGCGCCCCGTTCATGGTCATCGCCACGCAGAACCCCATCGAGCAGGCCGGCACCTACCGGCTCCCGGAGGCCCAGCTCGACCGCTTCCTCATGAAGGCCTCCATCGGCTATCCCGATCACGCGTCGACGATGCGGATCCTCGAGGGCTCCCAGGTTCGCTCGCACGAGCACGTACTCCCGCCCATCGTGACGGCCGAGGTCGTCGTGGAGATGGCGCAACTCGCGCGCACCGTGCACGTCGACCCGACCATCAACGACTACGTCGGTCGTCTCGTCGAGGCGACGCGCAGCACGTCGGAGGTGCGTCTCGGAGCGAGTGTGCGTGGTGCCCTGGCACTCCTGCGCGCATCGAAGACACTCGCAGCGGCAAGCGGTCGGCACTACGTGATCCCGGATGACGTCAAGGCTCTCGCGGAGCCGGTGCTCGCGCACCGACTCGTGATCGATCCAGAGGCCGAGTTCGACGGGGTGACGCCCTCCAGCGTCATGGCGCAGATCCTCATCGAGACCCCGCCGCCGAGCGATAGGCAAGCGGCGCAGTAATGGCGCGCACGGGCGGGTCACCGGCGTCGTCGAGGACACAGTCGTCCTCGACGCGTCAGTCGACCCGTTCGCACGATTCGCAGTCCCGCTTCGACAGCCAGTTCACGACCGGCAGTCGCGGCCTGACGAACGCCCGCACGCGCATCGTCGGCGATCGCACAGGGTTCCTCGCCGATCTGGTCATCGCCGCTGTTCGCCTGACCGCGGGTCTCCGTGGCGTCCTGTCGCGGGGATTCGGTCGCGTCGCCGCGGTCGTTACACCGCTCGGGTGGTTCATTCTCGTGGCGATCCCACTCGCCCTCGGTATGGGGTATGGACTCGGCATCCTGGAGCTCGTGGTCGTCGGGTGGGCACTTCTGGCCCTTCTCGCCGTCGCGGTGATCTACCTCATCGGCCGCTCGCCGATGACCGTGGGGCTCGATGTCGTGCGTTCACGAGTCGTCGTGGGGGAGCGAGCACTCGGCCAGATCGCCGTCACGAACCCCACCCGCCGACGCGCCTTCGGCATCACGGTCGAGGTGCCCGTCGGCCAAGGGCTCGCCGAACTCGCCCTGCCGGGCCTCCCCGCCAAGGGCGAGCAGGTGCGGGAGTTCGAGATCCCCAGTTCGCGACGTGGCGTCGTTCCGGTCGGCCCCGTGCGGACCGTGAGGGCAGACCCGATCGGTTTGGTGCGGCGCGAGGTGGTCTGGGCGGATGTCGCGGAGCTCTACGTGCATCCGCGCACCATCGGCATCCCGAGCATGAGTACCGGGCTCATCCGCGACCTCGAGGGGAACCCCACACGGAATCTCGCAACCAACGATGTCTCGTTCCACGCCCTTCGTGAGTATGTGCCCGGCGACGAGCGGCGGTACATCCACTGGAAGTCGAGCGCCCGCACGGGCACCCTCATGGTCCGCCAGTTCGAGGAGACGCGGCGAAGTCACCTGGTGATCGCGTTGAGCCTCGCGTCAACCGACTACGGCAACGACGACGAGTTCGAGCTCGCGGTGAGCGTTGCGGGTTCACTTGGTACCCGTGCCATCCGGGATGCCCGCACCCTCACTGTCGTCACGAGTGAGGTCACCCCGCAGTTCGCCAAACGCAAGCTCTACGCCGTGCGGAGCCTCTCGACGCTCTCGCGCTCCCGTCTGCTCGATGACCTGGCCGTTGTCGAGACCTCCGAGTCCGCACTCGCCATGACCGACGTCGCGCGGGTGACGGGCGAGCAGTCGGCTGGGGTGTCCGTCGCGTTCCTCGTCTGCGGCTCCGGGGTCACGGCCCAGGAACTGCGTGCAGCGTCGACGAAATTCCCCATCGATGTCGAGGTCGTCGCCGTGGTGTGCGACCCGGACACGCAGCCCGGCCTTCGTCGCGTCGCGGGCCTCAGCGTGCTGACCATCGGATACCTCGAGGACCTCCAGAAGGCACTCTCGCGGTCGGTGTCGGTATGACGCGCGCCGTGACCAGGGCGAGCTGGGGTGCCGTCATCGTCAACATCGTGTTCCTCTGGGCAGCGACGGCGATCGCCGCAACCGCTCTGTGGCCGATCTACGAGGGTCGCGGCATCCTGATCGTCGTCGCCGTAGCGACTGTCGTGGGTACGATCCTCGCCGTCCTCGGCTCACGCTTCGGCTGGCCGGCGTGGCTTGTCATTGCGCTGACCGCGGTCGCCTTCCTTGCCGTCGGGGTTCCGGTGGCGGTCCCGGCGAAGGCGAACAACGGAGTTCTCCCGAGTCTCGACGGGCTCGTCGATCTCGTCTCCGGGGTCGCGCTCGGATGGAAGCAGTTACTGACCATCACGCTTCCGGTCGGTGACTACGAGGCACTTCTCGTGCCGGCCCTCGTGCTCGTACTGGTGACCGTCACGATCGGACTCTCGATCGCCCTGCGCACCCGGTACCGCGAAATCGCGGTGCTTGCGCCGGCAACTCTCTATCTCGTCGCTCTCGCCTTCGGCCCCGACCTTCCCTCCCGCGGTATCGTCGCGCCGCTGGCGCTCCTCGGCGTAATCCTGCTGTGGCTGGCCTGGTTCCGTTGGTACCGCAGGCGAGCAGCCATCGCCGCTCTCGTCACGACGTCCGAGAACGGTGAGGGTCGCGCGCCGCGCGACGTTGGCACTGCGGGCGTGCGGACCACCATCGGGGCGATCGTGATCCTCGCGCTTGCCGCGGGAGTCGGCGTGACCGCGGCGGCTGCTCTCCCGCCAACCGAATCGCGCACGGTTCTGCGCAGCACGATCGTGCAGCCCTTCGATCCCCGCGACTACGTCAGCCCGCTCGCCGGATTCCGCGGGTACTGGCAGGAGGACACCGTCGATTCGGTGCTCTTCCGCGTCGACGGACTCGACGGACGCCTCCTCCGTCTTGCCACACTCGATACCTACGACGGTGTCGTCTTCTCGGTGGGCAGCGACCGGGTCACGAGCGAGTCGGGATCGTTCGTGCGCGTGCCGTCAACCTTCGACCAGTCGCGGGTCTCCGGCGACCCCGTCGACCTCGACGTCGAGGTCGCCGACTACGAGGGTGTCTGGGTGCCGACGGTCGGCAAGTTCGAGTCGATCGAGTTCTCCGGAGCGGATGCCGCTGCCCGGCGAGAGGCCTTCTTCTACAACGACACCTCAGGTGCGGCGGCAGTGGTGGGCGGCATCACGCCCGGCGATCGCTATTCGCTCACCGCGATTGCCCCGAGGCAGCCGACGACCTCGCAGCTCAGGGAGGTCGGGCCGGGATCGGCGACGGTGCCGACCGCGCCCGCGGTTCCCGAGGAAGTCACGGAGGCTCTCGAACGGTACACAGAGGGCGTCGACGGTGCGGGTGCGCAACTCGTCGCCATGCTCGACGGGCTCGCCACCGACGGCTACATCAGCCATGGTACGAGCGATGACGAGCCGCCGAGCAGGTCCGGTCACGCGATCGACCGCATCCTCGAGCTCTTCACCGCCCCGCGCATGATCGGCGACGCCGAGCAGTACTCGGTGGCGGCGGCGCTCATGGCGCGTGAACTCGGGTTCCCATCGCGCGTCGTCATGGGGTTCGTTCCCGAGGACGGCGTCGTTCGGGGCGGGGACGTCGTCGCGTGGATGGAGGTCAACACGGCGCAGTTCGGGTGGGTTGCACTCGACGCGACTCCACCCTTCCGTGACATCCCGGAAGAACTGCCCGAGGACAACGCACAGGTTGCCCGGCCTCCGACCATCGTGCCGCCCCCGGTGGTCGAGATGGAACAGACCGATCGACTGGCCACTCCGGACAGCGAGCGAGAATTGCCGCCGGACCTCGACCCTGTTCTGCAACTGGTTCTCACCGTGCTGCGCATTGCGGGGTGGGTGCTCCTGGGTCTCGCCATCCTCGTCTCGCCCTTCCTTCTCGTGATCGCCGCCAAGGTTCGCAGGCGCACCCTGCGGCGTCGGTCCGGCTCGACGGTGGACAGGATCACGGCCGGCTGGCGGGAGTTCGAGGACGCCATCATCGACCACGGGGTCGATACCGGAACTGCCGCCACCCGCAGCGAGGTTGCCTACGCGACGGGCGCCGTTCAGGCGCAGGTGCTCGCGGCCGTTGCCGATCGCGCGGTCTTCTCACCGGACGATGCGCCAGCCAACGACGCTGAGACGGTGTGGCGGGCGGTGGATGACTTGCGCGCATCGCTCGACGATGGTCTGAGTCGTTGGGAGAGGCTCAAAGCCCACATCTCCTTGCGCTCGCTCGGTGGCTATAGTGTCTCAAAGTTGTTCACCCGATAGGGCGTCAGCATCCAACAGGGCGCTGCGCCCGATTGAAGGACCATTGTGATCTGTTCCTACTGCGGGACCCAACTGCCCTCCGGAGCCATGTTCTGCGGCGAGTGTGGTCGACCCGTGAGTTCCCGTTCGGTCGCCGCGACTGCGGCCGACCCGGTCGGGCAATCCCGCGAAGTCACCCCGCCCGTGCAGGATCCCCACGACCTCATCGTCGACCCGGGGATCGACCCCGTGATGAGTCCAGCCGTCGAGGAACTGGTCATCCCGGCCCCGAGCTCGCACGCGATCTCCGACTCCTTCATGATCGACGTCGCGGCCTACGACGAGCTGGTCGAGGAGCACGACGCTCATCCCGCCCACGCCGAACCGGGTATCGCCGATCACATCGAATCGTCGAATCACACAGGGCGTCAGGATGCCGCGGCGCCGGCGGCATTCGTGCCCGGGCCAGAGGGGCTGTCGAGCCCCTTCGTTTCGCCGGCGGAATCGGCCGCGTTCGAGCATCCGGAGCCCGAGCCCGAGCCCGAGCTCGACGAATCGATGCAGGGCAGCTGGTGTGCACAGTGCGGTGCACTGCTGTCGGACTCCGATATCTTCTGCGGCGAGTGCGGCTTCGTCCGCACACCCTCGTCGCGGCCGCGCGACACCGCGATCCTCGACCCCTTCCCGTGGGGGAGCGACCAGCAGGCCGCCGACCCGATCGTGCATCAGGACGAGCCGGAGGTCGTTGTCGCGCCGGACGTGGTGTTCACGCCGGAGCCTGAGATTGTGCCCGAGCCCGAGCCCGAGCCCGAGCCTGTGCCGGAGCCGGAGCGTGTGCCGGAGCCGGAGCCTCAGCCCGTTCCGGTGCCGGAGACAGTGCTGGAGCCTCAGCATTCGGCCGTGCCGGTCGCTCAGGCTCCCCCCGCCGTGATCCCGCAGCCGGTTGCACCTCCTGTCGCCCCCGTTGCACCGCTGCCTCCCATGCCGCCCGCGCCTTCGCAGCCGGCGTTCGCCGGCACGCCACGGCGCCGCGCTCCCGAACCCCTTGACGAAGACGTCGAGCAGACGCGGATCGTGGCCCCTGGCGCAGGGGGAGACCGCTTCATCCTGCAGTTCAGCACCGGCGAGAGCGTCAGCGTGACCGGCTCTGGTCTCCTCGGCCGCAATCCCCTTGCTGAGCCAGGAGAGTACTTCGACGCGCTCGTGACGATCTCCGACCCCGGCAAGTCCGTGTCGAAGACTCACCTCGAGTTCGGCCAGGACGGCGGTGCGTTCTGGGTCAGCGATCGTCACTCCGGCAATGGCACGGTTGTGCGCGAACCAGAGCGACCCGCTCGACGCTGCGAACCCGGCAAGCGCTATCGCATCGCGCGTGGCACCCGGGTCGAGATCGGCGAGCAGTTCTTCATCGTCAGCTGACCCCTCCGTTCCCGAACCGTGGGACCCGGCCTCTCCACAGTTACGCGGAGGAACGCAGTCTGCTCTCGACGCGTGATGCAGCGTTGAGGGGTGACCGACCAGCGCCTCGTTCTGCCCAGCCCCGTCTCCGCCCCCGTGCCATGGAAGTTCCCGGTCTTGGCGGTGGCTGCGCCCGTCGTCGTCTCGGTCGCTCTCTGGCTCATCACCGGATCGATCTTCGCGCTGGTATTCGCGGCACTCGGGCCGGTCACGGCGGTCGCGAGCGTTGCGGACCAATGGTGGGGCGGCAGGCGTAGCGCTCGCCGTGACCGCGTCCGCTTTGCCGACGCCATCGCGACGGCACACCGCGAACTCGAGCGCTTTCATGCAGCAGAGCGCGAAGGGCTCCGGGATGCCACGCCCGATGGGCCAACACTCGTGCGACGCCGGCACGACCGCGGCCGTTGGCACGGCGACCCTCGTGCGGCGCGCGTCGTCCTCGGCACGGCGAGCATCCCGAGCGCCCTTGAGGTCACGACCCCGGCCGGGGCTGCCATCGACCAGCCAGCGGAGATCGTCGACCTGGCGCAACGCGCGCGATCACTCGACGGCCCGCTCGCCGTGGACTCTGCGCTCGGCATCGGCATCGTGGGGCCACGCGCGATCGCCATGGCGTGCGCGCGGGGGGTGGTCGTGCAGGCAGCACGTGCGCTGCCACCAGGCCGTTTCTGGGTACGGGTGTCGAGCGGGGCGCGGGGTTCTTCGGGCTCCGATGACTGGTTGCAGTCGCTTCCGCACCGACGACTCGACTCGACACACCGGGGCGGGGGACGGGCAACACTCGTCGTGGAATTCGGCTCGGTCGAAGCGGGTCATGCGACGGTCACGATCGCGGTGGCCGACACGGAGGCGGACATCCCGCCGGAGTGCAGGGTCGTCGTGTCGTGCGAGGGAGCCATGCGCGTGGTGCAGCATCCCGATCCCGCGATGCGGGTTCCGGTGAAGCCCGGCTTCGTGTCTGCTGTTGAGGCGCTGGCTTGGGCGGAGTCCCTCAGTGACGACCCCAGGGCCAGGGATGCTGCCGACCCGCACGGCCTGCCCGACGTGGTGCCGCTGGGGCCCCTGCTCGGCGACCCCGAACCCGATGAGAGCAGCCTCGCGTGCCAACCGGTCGTCGGATCCGCCGGGCCGCTCACTCTCGACCTCGTGAGGGACGGTCCGCACTCCGTCGTCGGTGGCACGACGGGGAGCGGCAAGAGCGAGCTCCTCGTCTCGTGGGTGATCGCGATGGCCGCACGGCACCCGCCGGAGCGGGTCTGCTTCCTGCTCGTGGACTTCAAGGGCGGGTCGGCGTTCGCACCGCTCGCGGGACTGCCGCACACGGTGGGAACGATCACCGATCTCGACGAGCACGAGGCAGCACGAGCGCTCGCGAGCCTCCGCGCCGAGCTCAGGCTGCGAGAACGTACTCTCGCCCAGGCAGGCGCCAGGAACATCGAGGAGTGCGATCTGCCGCGGCTCGTGATCGTCGTCGACGAGTTCGCCGCGATGCTCGCGGAGTTCCCGGACCTGCACGCCCTCTTCACGGATCTCGCGGCCCGAGGTCGTTCGCTCGGAGTCCATCTCATCCTCTGCACGCAGCGCCCTGCCGGAGTCGTGCGCGACTCAGTGCTCGCCAACGCCGACCTGCGCATCTCCCTGAGGGTGAACAATCGGGCAGACAGCGGCGCGGTCGTGGGAGTGCCGGACGCTGCCGAACTCGATGCCTCCGCTCGCGGGCGCGCGATCGTCCGGCTGGCGGGCGGAGAAGCGCTCCGCGCCCAGGTCGCGATCGCCGCACCCGATGACATTCGCGACATAGCGCGTCGCTGGGCCTCGTCGCCCGCGCCGCGTCGCCCGTGGCGCGATCCGCTGTCGTCCCACATCGATCCGCGCGATCTCGTGCCGGTCGGGCGGGGGTTTCCCCTCGGCATGGTCGACCTGCCGGAGGAGCAGCGCCAGGACACCTTCGCCTGGGATCCGAGCCGTGCCGGAGGGCTCCTCGTGCTCGGCGCGCAGCGCAGCGGTAAGTCGACGGTGCTGGCGGGGATCCCCGGGTGGAGGATGCCCGGTGATCCGCCAGCGGCATGGGACGTGCTCGACGATGTCGTCTCGCGGCTCGACAGGCCCACCGACGCGAGAGACGCCCTGCAGGGTGTTCTCACCATCGACGACATCGATGCGCTGGTCCCGCGTTTCTCCCAGGAGCACCGGGCAGCGTGGCTCGAGTCGCTGACACGGCTGTTGCGAGATGGCGGGGCTCTCGGCATCCACGTCGCCGTGAGCGCACAGCAGTTGCAGGGCGAACTGCACTCCATCGCCTCCCTTCTGCCCGCCAGGCTCATGCTCCGTCACGGCTCACGTCAGGACTGGGTTCTCGCCGGTGGGGAGGGTTCGGAGTATCTGGGCAGTGGCCCTCCAGGCGCTGGGCGCTGGTCGGGTCATCGGGTCCAGGTGGCGGAGTTCGCCATGCGCCAGGCGAAGTCCATCGAACCGGTGGTCACGCGGCTCGATCCGACGCGCCCCCTCGCGGCCGTCAGCACGCGAGGAGCAACCTTGGTTCCCCGGCTGCGCGATGCGGGCTGGACGATCGTGACGCCGGAGGCGGCCTCAGTCGAGACGGTCGCGGCAGGTATGGCCGTGGTGGGCGACGTCGATGAGTGGCAGTCGAGATGGGGTCTGCTTGGGTCACTGCGCGAGACCTGCACCGTGGTGCTCGACGGATGCTCGCTGGCAGACGTGCGTCTGCTCACACGATCACGGCAGCTGCCACCTCCGCTTCCATCCGATCGCCGTGCGGTCTGGCACTTCGCCGCCGACGGCACCCTGACACGGGCCCGCCTGTGACGGGTCGCACGCGGGGCGCGCAGTTACGCCAGCGCCTCGTCCAGGTCGACCGATGTCAGGCCGTGGGCCTCAGCGACCTGCGCGTTGACCACCCTGCCAGCGTGCGTGTTGAGGCCGAGGCCGAGCGCCGGGTCGCGACGCAGCGCAGCGCGCCATCCCGAGGTCGCGATCGCCCGCACATAGGGCAGCGTCGCATTCGTGAGTGCATAGGTCGAGGTGTTCGGCACCGCGCCCGGCATGTTCGCAACGCAGTAGAAGAGCGAATCGTGCACGGCGTACGTCGGGTCGGCATGTGTCGTCGGGTGGGTGTCGGCAAAACATCCACCTTGGTCGACCGCGATGTCCACGAGCACGCTGCCCGGCTTCATGCGCGACACGAGCTCGTTGCTCACGAGCTTCGGCGCTTTTGCGCCGGGTACCAGCACCGAACCGATCACGAGGTCAGCGCTCAGCAGCGCCTTCTCGATCTCGAATCCGTTCGAGGCGATGGTGTGCACGCGTCCCGCGTAGTGGGCGTCGAGTTCGCGCAGCCTCTGGATGTTGGTGTCGAGTACGGTCACCTCGGCACCGAGTCCCACCGACACCGACACCGCGTTCGTGCCCGCGACTCCGCCGCCGAGCACGACCACCCGCGCAGCGTGCGTGCCGGGAACGCCCGGAACGAGAAGGCCGGGGCCGCCGGAAGGCTTCATCATGACGTTCGCCCCGACGATGGGCGCGATCCGACCAGCGACCTCGCTCATCGGCGCCAGGAGGGGGAGCGCACGGGAGGGCAGCTGCACGGTCTCGTACGCGATCGCGGTCACGCCAGCTTCGAGGAGGGCCCGCGTGAGGGCCGCCTCGGCGGCGAGGTGGAGGTAGGTGAACAGCACGAGGTCATCCCGGAAGTAGCCGTACTCCGACTCGATCGGCTCCTTGACCTTCAGGAGGAGCTCGGCGGAATTCCAGGCGGTCGCGGCATCCGGAGCGATCACCGCCCCGGCATCGACGTAGGCAGAGTCGGGGATCGACGAACCGACTCCTGCACCTGTCTCGATGAGAACCTCGTGCCCGTGGGCGACGAGGTCGTGCACTCCGGCCGGCGTGATCGCGACTCGGAACTCGTTGTTCTTGATCTCTTTCGGAACCGCCACTCTCATGCGCACAGCGTACCCGCGCAGCTGGCGGAAGACGATGGATTCCGCACAAATTCGCGCCGCTCGACACTGATTCGGTGAAATTCATGTTACAAACTGCGCCTTCTGCTCATTGGAGGGTGTGCCCGCGGACACGGGTATGTCAGTATTCGATGAACGCGCGAACCAAAGGAGTCGACTCAATGCCCAGAGAACTTCCGCAGGACCCGATGATCCGTCAGCTGGTCACGCAGGCTCGACGGGCGCAGTTCAGTCGCCGGAATGTTCTGCAGGGACTGGGTGTCGGCGCTGGCGCTCTCGCGCTCGCCGCGTGCGCTCCGAGCGGTGCAACCGCCCCGACTCCGGCCAAGGACAACTCGGCCAATGACCCGACACTCGTCTGGGGAAACTGGCCGGCCTACCTCGATGAGGATGACGCCGGCGAGTCCCCGACTCTCATGCGTTTCGAGGAGCAGACGGGAATCGCCGTCGAATACCGCGTCGACGTCGACGACAACAACACCTTCTACGGAACGATCAAGGACCAGCTCGCCCTTGGACAGTTCCCCGGGTACGACACGTTCTGCCTCACGGAATGGATGATCGCGAGGCTCATCCGGTTCGGATACGTCCAGGAACTCGACGAGGCGAACATCCCGAATAAGGCGAACCTCGCCGATGCACTTCTCGAGCCGGACTTCGACCCAGGTCGCAAGATGTCGCTCCCGTGGCAGAACGGATTCGCGGGTCTCGCGTGGGACACCGAGGCATTCCCGAAGGGGCTCGAGTCCGTCGAGGACCTCTGGCAGCCGGATCTCAAGGGCAAGGTGACCGTGCTCAGCGAGCTCCGCGACACGATGGGCATCCTCTTGCTCGCGAACGGCGTCGACATCTCCTCCTCCGACTGGGGAACCGACGAGTACGGCGAAGCGATCGCGGTGCTCGAGGAGCACGTCACGAGCGGCCAGATCTTCGGAATCAAGGGCAACGAGTACATGCAGGACTTCATCGCTGGTGACGCGGTCGCCGGTATCTGCTGGTCCGGCGACATCACCGTGCTGAACGCCGAGGTCGGCTACGAGCGGTTCAAATTCGCCCTGCCCGACACCGGCGGAACGCTGTGGGGCGACACTTTCGTGGTTCCGATGGGATCCACGCGCAAGGCCAACGCCGAGGCGCTGATGAACTACTACTACGAGCCCGAAGTCGCTGCCGAGGTCGCGGCCTGGGTGAACTACATCACCCCCGTCGCCGGAGCTGCGGAGGCCGCAGCCGAGCTGTTCCCCGAGGTCGCCGAGAACCAGCTCATCTTCCCGGACGCGGCGACGCTCGCCCAATCGCACATCTTCCGGACGTTGGATGCCGCGGACGACCAGGCGTTCAACAACGAGTTCCAGCGAGTCAGCCTCGGTGCCTGATGGCCGACGGAACGTTCGCAGAGGCCGGAGCTGACCTCGAGCTGGTCGGGATCCACAAGCGATTCCCCGGGTTCACCGCCATCGAGGATCTCGATCTGGTCATCCCCGCAGGCTCCTTTTTCGCCCTCCTCGGTCCGTCGGGTTGCGGCAAGACCACCACGCTGCGTCTCGTGGCTGGTCTCGAGCAGCCCACCTCCGGTCGCATCCTGATCGGCGGCAAGGATGTCACGAACGTGAAGTCGTTCAAGCGCCCGGTCAACACCGTCTTCCAGTCGTACGCGCTCTTCCCGCACATGACGGTGCTGGAGAACGTCGCGTTCGGCCTCCGGCGCCGGCGGATCGAGAACCCCCTCGGCAAGGCCCACGAGGCCCTGCGTCTCGTCGAACTCGACCACCTGGCATCCCGCAGGCCACAGCAGTTGTCTGGCGGCCAACAGCAGCGGGTCGCGCTCGCCAGGGCCGTCGTCAACCGTCCGGCGCTCCTGCTCCTCGACGAGCCTCTCGGGGCGCTCGACCTCAAGCTCCGCCGCCAGATGCAGACGGAGCTCAAGACCATCCAGGACGAGGTCGGCCTCACGTTCCTCCACGTGACCCACGACCAGGAGGAGGCCATGACCATGGCCGACACCGTCGCGGTCATGAACAAGGGCGAGATCGAGCAGATGGGCGCGCCCGAAGAGCTCTACGAGCTGCCGAAGACGGCCTTCGTCGCCAACTTCCTCGGTCAGTCCAACCTCTTCACCGGGCCGATCACCTCGAGCTCCGGCAACTCGATCATCGTTGACGTCGCAGGCGTCAAGGTCGAGGTTCCCAAGGAACGCGCGCAGAGACATACGGGGAACGTCACGATCGGGGTCCGCCCGGAGAAGCTCATGCTCGCTACCCAGGCCCCGAAGCCGACTCCCGGCACGAACATCCTCGGACCCGGTCGGGTGATGGATGTCTCATTCAGCGGCGTGAGCACGCAGTACCAGATCGCCATCCCGGGTGTCGGACCGGTCACCGTGTTCGCGCAGAACATGGTCTTCGGCCCCGTTGTGCAGGAGGGCGCCGAAGTCTGGGTGTCGTGGACGGTCGACCACGGGTTCGGCCTCGTCGACGAGCCGGAGCCGACGCCCCGGTTCGCTCCCGACACCGACACCGCCGCCATCGCCGCGCAGACCAGGAAAGACCTGCTGACGGAGATCGAGGAGGCCTAGCGATGGCCTTCGCCGCGTTCGGGTCGCAGGGGCCCGCTGTCGAGCAGGCTCCGCGCAAGCGCAGCTGGATTGCATGGGTGCTGCTCGCGCCTGGCCTCGCCTATCTCGCGCTCTTCTTCCTCACACCGTTCATCTCGCTCATCCTCACGTCGTTGCAGGCTCCCGTCGACTTCGGTGATGTCGGCCAGTACCAGGCTGCGTTCAAGATCGAGAACTACGCGATGGTGGTCTCGCAGTACTGGCCCCACTTCCTTCGGGCGTTCGGCTATGCGATCGCCGCGACGTTCTTCGCGCTTGTGATCAGCTACCCGCTCGCGTACTTCATCGGCGTCACGGCGCGTAAGTGGCCGCTCATCCAGGCACTCGCGCTCACGCTCGTGATCGCGCCGTTCTTCATCTCGTTCCTGCTACGCACCCTCGCGTGGAAGCAGTTGATGTCGGATGACACGCCTCTCGTGCACGCGCTCAAAGCCCTCACGATCCTGCCGCCGGATGGCCACCTGACCGGCACGGCGTTCTCCGTCATCTTCGGCCTCACGTACAACTTCATCCCGTTCATGACCCTGCCGATCTATACGACCCTCGAGCGTCTCGACACTCGCTATCTCGAGGCCGGGTCCGACCTGTACTCGACGCCCGCAACCACGTTCTGGAAGATCACGCTGCCGCTCTCGCTGCCGGGGATCGTCTCTGGCACGTTGTTGACGTTCATCCCAGCATCCGGTGACTTCATCAACGCGAGTTCGAGTTTCCTCGGGTCGTCGTCGACGCAGATGATCGGCAACGTCATCGAGACGAGCTTCCTAGAGCTTCTGAACTACCCCGCGGCCGCCGCGCTCTCGGTGATCCTCATGGCGATCATCCTTCTGATCGTGGGCATCTACGTGAAGCGCGCGGGAACGGAGGAGCTGCTGTGAGCCGGTTCTCCCTGGGAAAGTGGCTTCTGCCCGTCTATGCGGTCCTGGCGCTCGTCTTTCTTCTCGTGCCGATCGCCTACACCTTCGTGTTCTCGTTCAACGCCTCGGTCAAGTCGAACATCGTCTGGGTGGGGTTCACCCTCGACAACTGGCTCAACGTCTGCGCTGACGCGTCGGTCTGCGGCGCCTTCGGCACGAGCATCCTCGTCGGCGTCGTCGCCACCGTGATTGCGACAGCTCTCGGCACGCTCATGGCGCTCGCCCTCTCGCGCTACCGGTTCCGCGCGAGGTCGGCCGTGAGTCTGCTGCTGTTCCTCCCGATGGCCACGCCGGAGATCGTGTTGGGTGCGGGGCTCGCCGCACAATTCCTCTCCGCTGGCATCCCGAAGGGTCTCGGCACGATCATCGCGGCGCACGCCCTGTTCTGCTTGAGCTTCGTGGTCGTCACGGTCAAGGCGCGCATCTCGAGCCTCGACCCTGCTCTCGAGGAGGCCGGACGCGACCTGTACGGATCGGCCGCCCAGGTCTTCTGGCGCATCACGTTCCCGCTGCTGCTTCCGGGCATCACCGCCGCCGCTCTGCTGTCTTTCGCCCTGAGCTTCGACGATTTCATCATCACGCGCTTCAACAACGGCGCCGTGACCACCTTCCCGATCTACATCTACACAGCCGCGGCCAGGGGCGTGCCCGCCGAGGCCAACGTCATCGCGTCCGCCGTCTTCATCTTCGCGCTGGTCCTCGTGGTCGTGACTCAGGTCACGGGTTCTGCCCGGCGCAAGCGGCTCGCCAAGCAGTAGTACCCGCGTCTCCCAGTTAGGCACTCATGTACCAAGATCGTGCTCGTCTCGCAGCGTTGTGGGAGTCGGAGCTTGAAGTGTTCCGCGCCGGTCGACCCCGCTCCGAGGAGGAGTGGGAACGAGCCATCCAGCACATGCCGGACGGCGTTCCCATGCTCTGGATGTCGAAGTGGCCTGGGCCCTGGCCGGTCTACGTGGAGAGCGCCTCTGGCGCGCACTTCACGTGTCTCGACGGCATCGATCACGTGGACCTGTGCCTCGGGGACACCGGTGCGATGTGCGGACACGCGCCCGCGGCATCCGTCGCGGCGATCCAGGCCCAGTTGCAGCGGGGGTCGACCTTCATGCTCCCAACCGAGGATGCCGCGGTCGTCGCCGAACTCCTGAGCGAGCGATTCCGCGTGCCCGTGTGGCAGTTCTCGCTCTCGGCCACGGATGCCAACCGCAGCCTCATCCGCTACGCCCGGCAGGCAACGGGCCGCAGCCGCATCCTCGTGCACGACTTCAGCTATCACGGAACGGTCGACGAGGCCTACGCGACCCTCAACGATCGCGGAGAGGTGGTGTCGAGGCGCGGCAACATCGGGGCCCCGGTGCCGCTGGCGGAGACGACCGCTGTCGTGCAGTTCAACGACGTCGACGGCCTCGAGCGTGTACTCGCCTCGCGCGAGATTGCAGCGATGCTCATCGAGCCCTCCCTCACCAATATCGGCATCGTGCTACCGGAGCCCGGCTACCTCGAGGCGGTGCGCGAGCTCTGCACCCGATACGGCACCCTCCTGATCATCGACGAGACCCACACCTTCAGCGCCGGCCCCGGCGGGCTGATCGCCGAGCTCGACCTCCACCCGGACGCTGTCGTGCTGGGCAAGAGCATCGGCGGGGGCATCCCGGCCGGCGCGTGGGGCATGACGCGCGAGTTCGCCAACGCGGTTCGCGACTCGCTCGAGCTCGAGGACATCGACGTCGGGGGAGTGGGCGGAACACTCGCCGGCAACGCACTCTCGCTCGCTGGCATCCGAGCCACCTTGACCCAGGTGCTCACGCCCGAGGCCTTCGCGCACATGACGGATCGCAGCACTGAGTGGACCGCGGGCGTCCAGCAATCCATCGACGAGTTCGACGTGCCGTGGCAGGTCACCCAGCTCGGTGCCCGCGCGGAGTACAGCTTCCGGCCGAGTGCGCCGCGCGACGGCCGAGAGGCGGCAGAGGCCGATGACTTCGAACTCCAGCAGTACCTTCACCTGCACGCGCTCAACCGCGGCATCCTCATGACGCCGTTCCACAACATGGCGCTCATGTCTCCCGCGACCACGGCGGCAGATGTCGAGCGCCACACCGTGGCGTTCAGGGAGGCCGTCGTCAGCCTGTACGCCTAGCCCGATAGCGTTGACCCATGCCCGACGAGCGAACCGAGTTCTACATCTCCGTCGATGTCGAAACGGCCGGTCCCGTGCCGAGCACGTACTCGCTGCTCTCGATCGGTGCGTGCTCCGTCGATAATCCGGACGAGGGCTTCTACGTGGAGCTCGCCCCAGAGCACGACGCCGTCGCTCCCGGGGCCCTAGAGGTATCCGGGCTGTCGATGAGTGACCTCGGCAGCGAGGGCGTCGAGCCTGCTCTCGCAATGGAACAGTTCGAGGCGTGGGTGCGGAGCGTGACGCCTGCGGGCAGCGTCCCGGTGTTCGTGGGCTTCAACACGCCATTCGACTGGATGTTCGTGGCCGACTACTTCGAGCGCCACCTCGGCCGGAATCCCTTCGGACACTCCGCCGTCGACATCAAGTCGTACTATATGGGCAAGTTCGGCACGACTTTCCGTCGCACGAGCATGAAACACCTCTCCCCGCTGTACCTCGGCGGGGCCCACCTCTCCCACAACGCCCTCGGCGACGCGCGAGACCAGGCAACACTGTTCCGGTCGATCATTGCGGACTCGGGGTCGACCGACGACGTGAGCTGACAGACCCACTATGACCGACGATTCGAACGCAACCGAAGACATCGACGCCAGTGCCGAGATCCAGCGCATCGTGGAGTCCGCCCAGCGCTTGGGCGTCGAACTCGATGAGGAAGCCACGCTGCAGTGGCTGACCGCGATCGCTGCCGCGCAGTCCGACGATGACCCACTCCAGATCGATGTAGAGAACGGCATCTTCGGTCACAAGGTATCGATGCTCGACTTCAGCCCCCACGACCTGGCCCGGTTCCGCCGCATCGGTGCTGTCGTCGAGGTGACCGGCCCTGAGGGCATCGTGGAGGGCGCTCTCGCTCTCTCCGGCTCCGCCGCGCAATCCAAGATCCAGAGCTTTCCGGGGGATGCCGACTTCTTCCAGCGCCTCAACATCGTCGCGCCGACGCGGGCGGAGGCGAGCGACATCCTCGCGGAGGTGCTCCGAGAGAAGGTTCTCGCAACTCTCCAGGGGCCGACCTACCAGTTTCTCGAGGCCAAACTCGGAACGCACGTGACGGATGGCACGGTGCGCGGCTCCCTCGTGCGCAAGGGCAGCCCGATCTCCTGGTCGGCACCCGAGATCGCGGCGGGGGAGATGCTCGTCGAACGGCCTGACGGCTCGACCGTGGCGATCCAGTTCCGCGACGCCGCTCACGATCCCGGCTGGTGCAAGCTCGATTGGGTCGTCGCCGACCCTGAGCGACACCAGCTCTCGAACGCGAGCAACGTCATCGACGTGACCTGGGAGGGGCCGGACGGCGAGATCATCGCCCTCGACGGCTACCTCGATGCCTACTTCCAGGAGGTCTACCTCGACGCGGATGCCCTGCCGGTCTTCGCGAAAGTGGCGAGTTTCGTCTCCGATGACGCCCTCGACGACTACGTGGAGAAGCTCGAGGGAGAGGTACGCAAATACCTCACTAAGAACGTGAACTACGGCAAGGCCGCCAAGCGCATGTACAACGTGTTCCGGCTCTCCGGCCGCCACATGGATGCGGCCTTCGTGCGCGAGCTCTTCGATGAACCGGCCACCATCCTGTATCAGGTGTGGTCGCTCATCACGACGCTCCAGAACGCCACCGTGCCGGGCTCTTCGATCCCGATCGAGGAGGTCCAGGCGCAAGCCGACTCACTCGTGCTCGACGTGATCACCGCGCTCGAGGGCGATGAGGAGGTGGAGATCGTGGCAGCACTCCTTGCGCTGCGGCGCACCCTCGACGATCAGGAGGCCGGCGAGGCCAAGACTGCCGCTGTGGAGGCAGCCCAGGGCCAGGTCGTGAACCTCATCAACACGTTCTTCCAGGAACGGCTCATGGACATGCCGACGATCAAGGAGTACATCGACGGGATGCAGGCGGAGCACACGCAGAGCTAGACGACGGAGTAGAGCTCTCCGACGATCTCGTCACCACCCACGACCTGCTCGCTGACGGCCGCTGTCACTCGTTCGCCGACCTCGAGTCCGAGCGCGCCGTGCTGCATGAGGAGCGAGAGCGCGACAGGGGCCAGCGCGCGCTGCGACCCGTCGAGCACGCGAATCGCAACTGCCGTCCCGTCGGGCTCGGCCGCCACGAACACGCCTTCCGCGCCGCTCTTGGCAACGAGCCCCGTCTCGGCGATGACGGTCCTCACCGACTCGTTGTCGAGAGCCCACGGGAACCTGCGGATGGCGGCCGCGAGGCGTCCGTCATCGTCGTTGCGGGTCGCACCAACGCGGCCCACCCCCAGCGCGAGCGCGCGGAGAGACATCGCGTGAACCGGTGCGCCGCAGCCGTCGATCCCGCTGTGGGAGATGCCCTCGCCGACGAAGTCCTCAACCGTGGCAAGGATGAGTCGCTGGAGCGGGTGGGATGGCTCGAGGTACGACTCGATCGGCCAGCCGTTCTCGACGCACGCAAGCAGGAAGGCCGCGTGCTTGCCGGAGCAACCCATGGTGATGCGTTCTGGTCGCTCCGCAAGGCGTCGGGATGCCGCATCCATCGGCCATGCCGCCGGGCACTGCAGCGCATCCTCGTCGAGGCCGGCCCGCGCGAGGATGCTGCGCACCACTCGTACGTGCTCCGGCGTTCCGATGTGGCTCGCTGCCGACAGCACGAGTTCCTCGCCCTCGAGCTCGACGCCAGCACGCCGCACCGCCATGGCCTGGAAGAACTTCATCGTGGATCTCGGGTAGAGCAGGGCATCCGCGTCGCCGTGCTCGGCGAGCGTCGCGCCGGTCGGGTCGAGAACGACGGCGGCACCTATGTGGCTCGATTCGCGAAGGCCTGAGCGAACCACGACCGCGAGTTCAGCGGAGGAGGACGGACGCAGCTCGCCCACGTCGGTGGGTCCGTGGATCACGTGGCCGGCGATCGAGTTGTCGAGAGCATCCCGCATCCACCCCAAGATCACAGTGCGGCGAACGCCTCGTCGATGATCGCGAGGGCCTCAGTGATGAGGTCGTCGCTGATCGCGAGGCTCGGAAGGAAGCGCAGCACGTTGCCGTAGGTTCCCGCCGTGAGGAGGAGGACCCCCTTCTGGGCTGCTGCGGCGGCGACAGTATTGACCGCGTTCGCGTCGGGCTCGTGCGTCTCGGGGTCGACCAGCTCGATCGCGATCATGGCTCCGATACCGCGGACGTCACCGATAACGGGGTACTTGGCCTGCAGGGCGACGAGGCCGGGCTTGAGGACACTCTCGATGCGGTCGGCCTCGGCAAGCAGGCCCTTTGACTCGATCTGCTCGAAGACGGCGACCGCGGCCGCAGCGGCGACGGGGTTTCCTCCGAAGGTTCCTCCAAGACCACCCGGCTGCGCCGAATCCATGATGTCCGCGCGACCGGTCACACCTGCGAGGGGCAGTCCACCCGCGATGCCCTTTGCGCTCAGCACCATGTCGGGCACCCAGCCGAAGTGCTCACTCGCGAAGTAGGCGCCCGTTCGCGCCATTCCGCTCTGGATCTCGTCCGCGATCATCACGACACCGTTCACCGTGCACCACTCCTGAAGTGCCGGGAGGAATCCCTCCGCTGGCACGACGAAGCCACCCTCGCCCTGGATCGGCTCGACGACGAGGCACGCCAGGTCTGCGGCCCCGACCGTCTTCTCGAGGTACGAGATGGTGCGCCGCGCAGCCTCCGCGCCGGAGAGTCCGTCGTGGAACGGGTAGGAGTTCGGCGCGCGGTACACGTCGCCGGCGAGCGGGCCGAAGCCGGTCGCATAGGGCGCTGCCTTGAAGTTCATGGCCATCGTGAGGTTCGTGCGACCGTGGTACGCGTGGTCGAGAACGGCGACACCGTTACGACCGGTGAACTTGCGAGCGATCTTGACACCGTTCTCCACGGCCTCCGCGCCCGAGTTCACGAGCACTGTCTTCTTAGCGAAGTCGCCCGGGGTGTGCTCAGCGAGCAGCTCCGCGACACGCACGTAGCTCTCGTAGGGGGTGATCGTGAAGAGGGTGTGGGTGAGGTTCTCGAGCTGCTCGGTCGCGGCGGCGACCACCGCGTCATCCGTGTGTCCGATCGTCGTCACACCGATGCCGGCGCCGAGGTCGATGAACTGGTTGCCGTCGACATCCACCACGATCGCGCCGTGTGCGCGCTCGATGTACACGGGGAGTGCGGCCGTGACACCGACGGGAACGACGGCGAGACGTCGCTCGTGCAGCGCCTGCGACTTCGGGCCGGGAATGGCCGTGACCACCCGTCGTTCCTGGGTGACAGAGGAGGAGGTGGCGCTGAGGGTGTCAGTCATAATGACCTCAGTTTATTCGCCAGTACGCGGGAATGAGGCACCACCATGCGCAGCGACCACGACTACCTCGTGCAGGTGCAGTGGCGGGGCAACCTCGGCACAGGCACCTCGGGATATCGCGACTACACGCGGGACACGGAGATCACCGCTGAGGGCATGCCCGTCATCCTCGGTTCGGCGGATGCCCCGTTCCACGGGTCCACCGAGCGCTGGAATCCCGAGCTCCTGCTCCTCGCCGCCCTGAGCCAGTGCCATCTGCTGAGTTACCTCTATGTGGCCCTCAAGAACGGCATCGTGGTCGAGTCGTACTCGGACTCGATCAGCGGAATTCTC
This sequence comes from uncultured Salinibacterium sp., assembly GCA_964425885.1. Classification (GTDB taxonomy): domain Bacteria; phylum Actinomycetota; class Actinomycetes; order Actinomycetales; family Microbacteriaceae; genus Rhodoglobus. The sequence goes on along the minus strand of CAYRON010000004.1, from coordinate 105,181 downwards.
CGGACCACGCCGGAGGGTGGTGGGAGCTTCGTCTCGGCCACTCTGCGCCCCGTCGTCACGATCTCGCAGGGCGACCCGGAGCTTGCAGAATCGCTTCATGCGGAGGCCAACCGCCTGTGCTTCATCGCGTCATCGGTCAGCTTTCCGCTGAGTCACGAACCCAGGACTCAGGTCACCCATCGGTAACGCACACCACAGCCACAGCCGGAGTACGGAATGATGGGTGAAACATTCCGCTCTTCCCCCAGTACTGAAAGGTGCTTTCGTGCGCACTGTAACCCCCCTTCTTCTGACGGCAGGGCTGGTGATCTCGCTTGCTGCGTGCTCACCCGCGACCACCGCGACCGACCCGGACTGTGCAGTGACGCCCTCCGGTTCGGCCTCCGACGCGGTCAAGGTCAGCGGCGACTTCGGCAAGACGCCAGAGGTTGAGATCCCCAAGCCCACCAAGACCGACGAGACCGAGCGCTCAGTTGTGATCCAGGGCGACGGTGATGTCGTCGAGTCCGGCCAGACCGTGCTCGTGGAGTACACCGTGTACAACGGCACCTCGGGCGAGCAGCTCGACGCGTCGCAGTACGACGGCGAGGCGACTGCTGAGTTCACTCTCGATGAGGCCCAGCTCCTGCCCGGCATCGTGAAGACCCTCACCTGCTCGACGATCGGATCGCGCCTCGTCGGCGTGCTCCCCGCGGTCGACGCTTTCGGCGAAGCCGGCCAGAGCGACCTCGGTGTTGCTCCTGAGGACACCCTCGTGTTCGTCGTCGATCTCGTCGAGGTCAAGGCGGCGCCCGAGGCCCTCGTTCCCGAGGACTGGACCGAGAACGTGCCGACCGTTGACCTCTCGAGCGGCACTCCCGTCGTGACGATCCCCGATGCTGACCCGCCGACCTCGGTCGTCATTGACATCCTCGAGGAGGGTGACGGCGACGTCGTTGAGTCGGGCGCGACCGTCGAGGTCAACTACCAGGGCACGAGCTGGGACACCGGCGAGATCTTCGACCAGAGCTACGGCAGCGCGCCGGCATCGTTCGCGACGACCGGCGTCATCGAGGGCTTCGGCGCAGCGCTCGTCGGCCAGAAAGTCGGCACCAAGCTCGTCGTCGGCATTCCGCCGGAGTACGCCTACGGGACTGACCCCGAGGCTCACGAGCTCGGTGGCCAGACGCTCGTCTTCGTGGTCGAGATCCTGGGAATCAAATAACCCCTATGCGCACCGTCATCGTCCTCGGTTCGACCGGTTCGATCGGCACCCAGGCCCTGGAGGTGATCGCGAGCAATCGCGATCGCTTCCGGGTCGTGGGGCTCGCCGCCGGCTCGAACGCCGAGGCGATGGCCGAGCAGGCACGTGAGTTCGGGGTCGAGCACACGGCGCTCGGAGCGTCGGATGCGGCATCCCTCGTCAGGGATGTGCCGGCCGACGTCGTGCTCAACGGCATCACCGGCTCCGTGGGCCTCGGGCCTACCCTGGCCGCCCTCGAGTCTGGCGCAACCCTCGCGCTCGCCAACAAGGAGAGCCTCATCGTGGGTGGCGAGCTCGTCACGTCCCTCGCTGCTCCCGGCCAGATCGTTCCGGTGGATTCAGAGCACTCCGCGATCGCCCAGGCGCTCCGCTCCGGCGAGCACCGAGAGGTGAGACGGCTCGTGTTGACGGCATCCGGTGGTCCGTTCCGTGGTCGCAGCCGGGAGTCGTTGGCGTCCGTTACCCCGCGGGAGGCGCTCGCCCACCCCACGTGGGACATGGGCCTGGTCGTCACGACCAACTCGTCGACGCTCGTCAACAAGGGGCTCGAGGTCATCGAGGCGCACCTGCTGTTCGGCGTGCCCTATGACCAGATCGAGGTCACCGTGCATCCGCAGTCGATCGTCCACTCGATGGTCGAGTTCGTCGACGGTTCGACGATCGCGCAGGCGAGCCCGCCAGACATGCGACTGCCCATCTCGCTGGGCCTCGATTGGCCCCACCGCGTAGCGGGAGTCGGAGTGCCGCTCGATTGGACCACGGCAAGCCAGTGGACGTTCGAACCGCTTGACAGCGAGGCATTCCCTGCGGTCGAGCTCGCGAAACGCGTCGGGGCGGCCGGCGGAACGTACCCAGCGGTCTTCAATGCTGCGAACGAGCAGGCGGTCATCGCGTTCCACGCCGGGCGCATCGGGTATCTCGACATCGTTCCCACTATCGAGAAGGTCGTCGCAGCCCACACGGGTGCGGGCGAGCTGAGCCTCGAGAGCGTGCTCGACGCCGAGATCTGGGCCCGCGCCACAGCGGACAGCCTGCTTCCAGCCTGAGACGGATAGCCTGACGCCGTGGAAACCGTTCTGCTCTACATCCTGGGCATTCTCATCGTGCTCGTGGGACTAGCCCTCTCGATCGGTCTCCACGAGATCGGCCATCTTCTGCCGGCCAAGAAGTTCGGCGTGCGCGTCAGCAAGTACATGATCGGTTTCGGGCCGACGATCTTCTCCTGGCGTCGCGGGGAGACCGAGTACGGCATCAAGGCACTTCCGCTCGGCGGGTACATCTCGATGGCGGGGATGTTCCCGCCCAAGAGCCCCGGCGGTCCTGCTCGCAACGCGACCACGAGCGTCTTCGACACGCTCGTTCAAGACGCCAGGCAGGTCAGCGCCGACACACTCGTCGACGTCGACGAGAAGCGCGCGTTCTATCGCCTCCCCGTGCCGAAGCGCATCGTGATCATGCTCGGCGGGCCCCTCATGAACCTGCTGCTCGGTGTGCTGTTCTACGCGATCGTGCTCTGCGGGTTCGGCCTTCCCCAGGCCAGTACCACCGTCTCGAGCGTGAATGAGTGCGTCATCCCCGCCACGAGCACGAGCCAGGAGTGCGCACCCGGGGATGCCGCATCCCCGGCTCTCACGGCGGGCTTCCAGCCCGGCGATCGCATCGTGAGCATCGACGGCGAACCGATCACCGAGTGGAGCCAGGTGACGGACACCATTCGCGAGGCTCCGGGTGAGAATCTGGACTTCGTCGTCGAGCGCGACGGTGTGGACGTCACTCTCACGGCAGTCCCGCTGCTCTCCGAGCGATACGCACTGACCGAGGAGGGCGCGATCCAGGAGGACGCGCAGGGCGAGCCCGTCACGCAGGACGTCGGATTCCTCGGCATCGGGCCCGCATCGCAGAATGTCCAGCAGCCGGTCACCGCAGTTCTTCCGGCCGTTGGCGAGAACATCGCGCGCGTGGCGCAGATCATCGTGACGCTCCCGCAACGCATCGTCGACATCGCGGTCGCCGCATTCGGACCGGAGGAGCGTGATCCCAACGGACCGATCGGCGTCGTCGGTATCGGCCGTCTCGCGGGGGAGATCACAAGCCTCAACACGATTCCCGTCGCTGACAGGGCGGCAAGTCTCATCCAGCTGCTCGCCTCGCTCAACGTCGCCCTCTTCGTGTTCAACCTCATCCCGCTGCTTCCGCTCGATGGCGGGCACGTCGCGGGAGCCCTCTGGGAGGCGCTGCGGAGAGGGTTCGCGAAGCTTCGCGGAAAGCCGGATCCCGGCCCCGTGGACACGGCTCGATTCATACCGATCACGCTCGTCGTGTCCGGTCTTCTCGCGGCAATGACGCTTCTGCTCGTCTATGCAGACATCGTCAAGCCGATCTCCATCCTGTAAGTCGTAGGCTGGTGTCGTGCCAGCAGTCAATCTCGGTTTGCCGAAGGTCCCCGAAACCCTCGCCCCCCGTCGCAAGACCCGCCAGATCCACGTCGGCAAGGTCGGCGTGGGCAGCGATTACCAGGTCAGTGTGCAGTCGATGACGACAACGCAGACCACGAACATCAACGCCACCCTGCAGCAGATCGCCGAACTCACGGCATCCGGCTGCGACATCGTGCGCGTTGCCGTCCCTCATCAGGATGACGCGGACGCGCTCAAGATCATCGCGATGAAGAGCCAGATCCCCGTGATCGCCGACATCCACTTCCAGCCGCGCTACGTGTTCGCAGCGATCGACGCCGGCGTCGGCGCGGTGCGCGTGAACCCCGGCAACATCAGGAAGTTCGACGACCAGGTCGGAGCTATCGCTGCGGCGGCGAAGGCCGCCGGTGTGAGCATCCGTATAGGCGTCAACGCGGGCTCGCTCGAGCCGAGCATCCTCCAGAAGTACGGCAAGGCCACGCCTGAGGCGCTCGTCGAGAGTGCGGTCTGGGAGGCGAGCCTCTTCGAGGAGCACGACTTCCACGACTTCAAGATCTCCGTCAAGCACAACGACCCTGTCGTGATGGTCAAGGCCTACCGCCTGCTCGCCGAACGCGGTGACTGGCCGCTGCACCTCGGTGTGACCGAGGCGGGCCCCGAGTTCCAGGGCACCATCAAGTCGGCGACGGCGTTCGGCATCCTGCTCTCCGAGGGCATCGGCGACACCATCCGCGTGTCTCTCTCGGCCCCTCCGGCGCAGGAGGTCAAGGTCGGCCTGCAGATCCTGCAGTCGCTCAACCTGCGTGAGCGCAAGCTCGAGATCGTCTCGTGCCCGAGCTGCGGTCGCGCACAAGTCGACGTGTACACCCTCGCCAACGACGTCACAGCGGGGCTCGAGGGCATGACTGTCCCTCTTCGTGTTGCCGTCATGGGCTGTGTCGTGAACGGACCCGGTGAGGCCCGAGAGGCAGACCTCGGCGTCGCCAGCGGAAACGGCAAGGGCCAGATCTTCGTCAAGGGTGAGGTCATCAAGACGGTCCCCGAGGCGGATATCGTCGCGACCCTCATCGAAGAGGCGAATCGCCTTGCCGCGGAGATGCCGGCCGGAGCGACCGGAGCGCCGCTGGTCGTTACGGCAAACTAACGCTGCCCTGCCCGCCCGGTCAGCGGCCCACGCACCCCCGGTAACATGGGCGGGTGTCCACACGCCTGTCCCAGCTCTTTGTCCGCACCCTCCGCGAAGACCCCGTCGATGCCGAGGTCGCCAGCCACCGCCTTCTCGTGCGGGCCGGCTACATCCGCCGACAGGCCCCCGGGGTGTTCGCCTGGCTGCCGCTCGGCCTCAAGGTGCGTCGCAAGATCGAGAACATCATCCGTGAGGAGCTTGCCGTGTTCGGCGCGCAGGAGGTGCACTTCCCGGCGCTCCTGCCCCGCGAGCCCTACGAGGTGACCGGCCGCTGGACCGAGTACGGCGACGGCATCTTCCGCCTCAAGGACCGCAAGGGTGCCGACTACCTGCTCGCCCCCACCCACGAGGAGGTCTTCACGCTGCTCGTGAAGGACCTGTACTCGAGCTACAAAGACCTGCCGCTGTCGATCTACCAGATCCAGGACAAATACCGCGACGAGGCCCGCCCGCGTGCAGGTCTCCTGCGCGGTCGCGAGTTCTCGATGAAGGACAGCTACTCGTTCGACTACACCGATGCCGGGCTCGACGTGAGCTACCAGCAGCACCGCGATGCGTACGAGCGCATCTTCCAGCGCCTCGGCCTCGAGTACGTGATCGTCAAGGCGGATGCCGGGGCGATGGGTGGCTCGAAGTCGGAGGAGTTCCTGCATCCGACCCCGATCGGCGAGGACACCTTCGTGCGCACGGACGGTGGCTACGCCGCCAACGTGGAGGCGTTCACGACCGAGGCGCCTCCCGCCCGTTCGTACGAGAAGCTCACGCCAGCCGAGGTGCTCGACACCCCGGACACCCCGACCATCGCGACCCTTGTCGCAGTCGCGAACGAGAAGCACCCGCGCCCGGATGGTCGGGCCTGGACCGCAGCGGACACGCTCAAGAACATCGTGCTCGCGCTCACCGACCTCGAGGGCAACCGTGAGCTCGTCATCGTAGGCCTGCCCGGCGATCGCGATGTGGATATGAAGCGTGCAGAGGTGGCCTTCGCCCCCGCGCTCGTCGAGGCCGCCACCGAGGCGGACTTCGCGAAGCATCCCGGGCTCGTGAAGGGCTATATCGGGCCGTGGTCGGCCGCAGGTCCCGTGCTCGGCGAGAAGTCGGCAACGCGCATCCGTTACGTGCTCGATCCCCGCGTCTCGGACGGCAGTGGCTGGATCACTGGCGCGAACGAACACGGCCGCCACGTCTTCGGACTGGTCGCGGGCCGCGACTTCGTCGGCGACGGCGTCGTGCAGGTCGGCGAGGTGCTCGCCGGTGACCCGGCTCCGGATGGCTCGGGGCCCGTCGAACTCGCGCGCGGCATGGAGATCGGGCACGTGTTCCAGCTCGGCCGCAAGTACGCGGAGGCTCTCGGACTCAAGGTTCTCGACGAGAACGGCAAGCTCGTGACCGTCACGATGGGCTCGTACGGCATCGGTGTCACCCGCATCATGGCGGTCATCGCCGAGTCCAACAACGACGAGAAGGGCCTCATCTGGCCGAAGAACGTCGCCCCGTTCGACGTGCACGTGATCGCCGCCGGTCGTGATGAGGTCGTCTTCGCGACGGCCGAGGCTCTCGTCGGCTCGCTCGAGGAGAGCGGCTTCGACGTGCTCTTCGACGATCGCCCCAAGGTCTCGCCCGGTGTGAAGTTCGGCGATGCCGAGCTGCTCGGCGTTCCGCTCATCGTGATCGTCGGTCGCGATGCTGCCGAGGGCCGCGTCGAGATCTGGGACCGCCGCACGGGGGAGCGTACTCCGGTCTCGCTCGACGAGGTCGGCGCAGCGCTGCTGGGCTAGCGGACTAACTCGTTCCTCGTCGGCTAGCTCTCACCACTGGCGAGATGTTCTTTGAGTAGCGCACCCAGGGCTTCGACTGCCTGCACGATAGTGCTGATGTCGGATTCGATGCCAGCCAGTCGTGCCTCGACTCTCGGGTCGGAATCCAACGTCACGGCGTCGAGCCGCGGCTGGATCTCCGCGACCCTGGCAAGTGCTCCGACAAGGCTTTCCTCTGATGGAGTTGGCATGATCACCTCTTCGTGTTGAGGGTCTTGAGAGTGTCAAGGGCAGAATTTACGGCGGCGATGCTCTCGGCGTTGTTCTTCGCCGCGCCTTCGGTTGCCTTCGTTCCCGCTTGAATACCGAAGAACGCGGTGACAACCGAGACGACGGGCGTCGCGAACACACCGAATGCGCCGACGGGGTCGAGATCCTCGGCCCCCGACGTGATGACGAGGAACACGAGAGTGAGCGATGCGACGCCGATCAATACGGCGGCCCATGCCCAGACGTTGGTGCGTGATGGCTTCTCATTCGAGTCTGAGTTCGACATGACCCAACCTGTCTGAATTGGGTTCAGTATTTACCCCGGCTCTCGAAAGCACAAGATCGATTTTCGCTGAGCCCGGACCGTGCTGAGCGCTCAGGTAGACTTGTGGAATCGTGCCCCTCGGGGGCATCAGACATCACGAATAGCGGAGGCCCTCAGTGGACATCGACCTGAGCGTGCTGCGACTCATGGAGCGCGAGCGCGAGATCCCCTTCGAGGAACTCGTCCAGATCATCGAACAGGCCATCCAGACGGCCTATCTCAAGCACGTGGGAGAGACGGACGCCTCTGCCGCCCGCGTCGTGCTCGACCGCAAGACCGGTCACGTGAGCGTGTGGGTACCCGAGCTGGACGAGGAGGGCGCTGTCATCGGCGAGGCCGAGGACAGCCCGAGCGACTTCGGCCGCATCGCCGCGTTCGCCGCGAAGCAGGTCATTAACCAGCGCCTGCGCGATATCGCGGATGACCACGTACTCGGGGAGTTCAAGGGCCGCGAGGGTGACATCGTCGCCGGCGTGATCCAGCAGGGCCCGAACCCCCGGATGATCCATGTCGACCTCGGCTCCGTGGAGGCCATTCTTCCTCCGGAGGAGCAGGTTCCCGGCGAGGAGTACGCCCACGGCACGCGCATCCGTGTCTACGTGACGGCCGTGAGCAAGGGGCTCAAGGGTCCGCAGATCACCGTCAGCCGCACGCACCCCGCGCTCGTGCGCAAGCTCTTCGCCCTCGAGGTGCCGGAGATCGCGAGCGGCATCGTCGAGATCACGTCGCTCGCCCGCGAGGCCGGCCACCGCACCAAGATGGCCGTGCGCGCGACCGAGCCCGGCGTGAACGCCAAGGGCGCGTGCATCGGTGAGCTCGGCCAGCGTGTGCGCGCGGTCACTGCTGAACTCAACAACGAGAAGATCGACATCGTTGACTACTCGGAGAACCTCGCGACGTTCGTTGCCAATGCGCTGTCGCCCGCGAAGGTGTCGAGCGCGTTCGTGATCGACGAGTCGACCAAAGCCGTGAGGGCCCTCGTGCCCGACTACCAGCTGTCGCTCGCGATCGGCAAGGAGGGCCAGAACGCCCGTCTCGCCGCGAAGCTCACGGGCGCGCGAATCGACATCCAGCCGGACAGCATTCTCGAGTCCTAGGCCCCCGCCTGCATTGGGGATAGAGGGTTCGTAAACTCGAAAGTAGAGCAGGACCGCGAGGGGGTAAGATGGAACCCGCAAGAACGTGCCTCGGTTGCCGTTCTCGCGACAACCGCGCAGCTCTTCTGCGGCTGGTTGTGCGAGAGGGCCGCGTGGTTCCGGATCCGTCCGGGAGCCTTGACGGACGAGGGGCGTGGGTTCATCCCACACTCGATTGCGTTGACGCAGCTGACAAACGCCGGGCCTGGTCTCGAGCGTTTCGAACGGCGGCACTGGATGCAACGGCGGTACGTGCAGCAGTCGATGACTCGACCGAGTCATCCAAACGAACAGGCTGATTGACCTATGGACAACTAATGAGCGGCTCGAAATGAGACCCGTCCGCTAATCGCCTGCCCCCATGTTCTGGGCGCAGGCTCAGAACAGGAGAAATGTGGCAAACCCACGCGTGCACGAGATCGCATCAGAACTCGGCATTGAAACAAAACTCGTTCTTGAGAAACTCAAGAACATGGGCGAGTTCGTCAAGGGACCGTCCTCCAGCATCGCGCCGCCGGTAGCCCGGCGAGTGAAGGCTGCCCTCGAGGCGGACGGCATCAAGCCGACTCCGGCACCCGAGAAGCCGAAGGCCGCTCCCAAGGCGGCCCCGAAGCCCGTCAACCCCAACCCCGAGCCGGTCGCTGCACCTGAGCCGGTCGCGGATGCCGCACCGGTTCCCGCAGCCCCCCTCACCGTCGCAGAGCGCCAGGCCCAGGCCGAGGCCGCAGCGGCAGAGGCGAAGGCGGCAGCAGCAGCTGCGGCATCCGCCCCCGCCGGCGCGACTCCCGCCGCTCCTGCCGGGGATGCCCCGCGCCCGAGCAGCATCCCGCGCCCCGGTGCCCCGCGCCCGGGTAACAACCCGTTCGCGTCGAACCAGGGAATGGGACGCCCCGGCATCCCGCGCCCGGGTAACAACCCCTTCGCATCGAACCAGGGAATGGGTCGCCCCGGCGCCCCCGTTCCCCGCCCCGGCGCTCCGCGTCCCGGCGGGCCCGGCCAGGGTCCGCGCCCCGGATTCCAGCAGCGCCCCGGTGGTCCCGGTGGCAACTTCCAGCAGCGCCCAGGTGCCCCGCGTCCCGGTGGCCCCGGCGGTTTCCGTCCGGGTGCTCCCGGTGGAGCGCCCGGAAACAACTTCGGCCCAAACCGTCCACCGGCAGGTGGCGGTGGACGCGGTCGTGGCCCCGGCGGTGGAACCGCTGGCGCATTCGGTCGCGGTGGCGGCAAGAGCAAGGCTCGCAAGTCGAAGCGTACGAAGCGCGCAGAATTCGAACTGAGGGAAGCACCGTCGCTGGGCGGTGTTGCCGTTCCTCGTGGTGACGGCAAGACGATCATCCGTCTGCGTCGCGGCGCCTCGATCGGTGATCTCGCGGACAAGCTGGAGACGCTGACCGGTCTCACGGTTCAGCCCGGCAGCCTCGTGACCGCGCTGTTCCACCTCGGCCAGATGGCCACGGCTACCGAGTCGCTCGACGAGGGCACCTTCCAGGTGCTCGCCGAGGAGCTCGGCTACAAGATCGAGATGGTCTCGCCCGAGGATGAGGACCGCGAGCTGCTCGCCGGCTTCGACCTCGACCTCGACCAGGAGCTCGAAGACGAAACGGACGAGGATCTCGAGATCCGTCCGCCCGTCGTCACGGTCATGGGTCACGTCGACCACGGAAAGACCAAGCTCCTCGACGCGATCCGCAAGGCCAACGTCGTTGCCGGTGAAGCTGGTGGAATCACCCAGCACATCGGTGCCTACCAGGTCTGGACCGAGCACGAGGGCATCGAGCGCGCCATCACCTTCATCGACACCCCGGGTCACGAGGCGTTCACCGCCATGCGTGCACGTGGTGCGCAGGTCACCGACCTCGCGATCCTCGTTGTCGCAGCGGATGACGGCATCATGCCCCAGACCGTTGAGGCTCTGAACCACGCGCAGGCGGCCAACGTGCCGATCGTCGTCGCGGTCAACAAGGTCGACAAGGAGGGTGCGAACCCCGCCAAGGTGCGCCAGCAGCTCACCGAATTCGGCCTCGTTGCCGAGGAGTACGGCGGCGACACGATGTTCATCGACGTGTCGGCACTCAACAACCTCGGTATCGACAAGCTGCTCGACGCGGTGCTGCTCACGGCGGACGCCGGCCTCGACCTGCGCTCCAACCCCAACAAGGATGCCCGTGGCGTCGCGATCGAGGCCAAGCTCGACAAGGGCCGTGGTGCGGTTGCGACCGTGCTCATCCAGTCGGGAACGCTCCGCGTCGGTGACGCGATCGTTGCGGGAACGGCATATGGCCGTGTCCGGGCGATGATGGACGAGAACGGTGTGCCGGTCGACGAGGCTTACCCCTCGCGCCCCGTGCAGGTGCAGGGTCTGTCGACCGTGCCCCGCGCAGGCGACACCTTCATCGTCACCGAGGAGGACCGCACCGCCCGTCAGATCGCCGAGAAGCGCGAGGCCGTGGAGCGCAATGCTCTCCTGGCCAAGGCTCGCAAGCGCATCAGCCTCGAGGACTTCACCAAGGCCCTCGAAGACGGCAAGGTCGAAGCCCTCAACCTCATCATCAAGGGTGACGTGTCCGGTGCCGTCGAGGCACTCGAGGATGCGCTGCTCAAGATCGAGGTCGACGACAGCGTGCAGCTGCGCATCATCCACCGTGGTGTGGGTGCCGTCACCGAGAGCGACGTCAACCTCGCCACGATCGACAACGCGATCATCATCGGATTCAACGTTCGACCCGACACCAAGGCGCGCGAGCGCGCCCAGCGTGAAGGCGTCGACGTGCGCTTCTACTCGGTCATCTACGCGGCACTCGAGGAGATCGAGAACTCCCTCAAGGGAATGCTCAAGCCCGAGTTCGAAGAGGTCCAGTCCGGTGTCGCCGAGATCCGCGAGATCTTCCGCTCCTCCAAGGTCGGAAACATCGCCGGTGTCATCGTGCGCTCTGGCACGATCACGAGGAACGCTAAGGCACGTGTCATCCGCGATGGCGTCGTTGTCGGCGACAACCTCACGATCGAGAGCCTGCGTCGGTTCAAGGATGACGTCACCGAGGTTCGTACGGACTTCGAGGCCGGTATCGGTCTCGGCAAGTTCAACGACATCCAGGTCGGCGACGAGATCGAGACAATTGAAATGAAGGAAAAGCCGCGCGTCTAGCGTGAGCCGGTGGGGTGCCGGTGCTCAGGAGCTGAGCACCGGCACCCCACCTCCGTTAGTCGGACTGAGGCGAGAGGGAGTGCAGCATGGCTGACGCAGCGCGCGCGGCGAAGATGGCCGACCGCATCAAGGTCATCGTGGCGAAAACGCTCGAGCGCGGCATCAAGGATCCGCGCATGGGTTTCGTGACGATCACCGACGTGCGTGTGACCGGCGACCTCCAGCACGCCTCGATCTTCTACACCGTCTACGGCTCCGACGAGGAGCGTGCGGACACCGCAGCAGCTCTCAAGTCCGCGACCGGCATGCTGCGCAGCGAGGTGGGCAAGAACCTCACGGCCCGGCTCACCCCGTCTCTCGAGTTCATCCTCGACGGTATTCCGGAGAACGCAGCGCTCATCGCCTCGCTCCTGGACGAAGCTGCCGCGCGCGACGCCGAGGTCGAGTCACTCAAGAAGAAGGCCCAGTACGCCGGCGACGAGGACCCGTACATCAAGCCGCGCGAGCTCGAGGACTAGGCGAGCTCAACCGAGAGCTCGGATGAGCAGCAGCAGCCAGATCGGATTGATCAGGATGCTCGTCACGAGCACCGTGATGGCCCAGCCCTTGCGCGGGCTCCACGCCGTCCAGAGCGCTGCGGCCACGGTGATGACCACGCACACGGCGATGCCGATGTAGTTGAGGTACAGCACCCTGTCGCCGGACTCCCACGTGAGGGCCTGGACCTCGAGGATCCAGAGCACGAGCATCCCGCCGAGTCCGAGCAGGGCGATGGTCTTGGGAACCGTCGTGCTTCGGCGTGCAACGGTCATGAGCGGGGAACCTCGGTCATGCCCGCGAGCATAGTGATCAGTCGGGGCCCGGGGCTATCGCGAATCCCACCCGGTCGGCGAGGTAGGCCTCCAGCGGCACCTCGGCATAGGGCAGTCGAAGTACGAACTCGCCGTCGCGTTCGACGACCGTGTGACCCAGTGCAGTTCGGAAGTCGTAGTTGACCGACTCACCAGAGGTGAACGGGCCGCGCGCGGCTGCCCGCTGGAGGCTGCGACGGTGCTCCTCCGCTGGGCTCTTGTTCGCGGCGAAGTCCTTCGGCATCACCGCTCGCACGACGCTTCCCGTCGCCAGCAGCCGCTCGTCGCGGGTCACCAACAGCTCGCCCAGTCGCCACGCGCGCCCGACGGGAATGAACTTCGCAGGCAGCGTCATGGGGCCGAGGCGCCGCTCCGCGCGCAACTCGGCTAGTGCTTCATCGGCGACGCCCGCGGCATCGAGCTGTGACACGGCGGAGCCGATGATCGAGTCGAGCGTCACTTGAGCAACCTCGACAGCACCCGGTCGGCGAGCGGCTTGCCGCCCGTCTGGCACGTCGGACAGTACTGGAACGTCGAATCGCTGTAGATCACCTGCCGGATCGTGTCGCCGCACACGGGGCACGTCTCCCCGGTGCGGCCGTGCACCCGGAGATTCGTCTTCTTCTCACCCTTGAGTTCGGATGCCGCGAGCCCGTCCGCTCGCTCGATGGCAGCTCTCAGCGTCTCCTGAACCGCGGCATACAGTTCGGCCACCCGACCTGCGGGCATGGACGCCGGCGCGAAGGGCGACATCTTCGCCGCGTGGAGGATCTCGTCGGAGTAGGCGTTGCCGATTCCTGCGATGATCGACTGGCTTCGCAGTACACCCTTGATCTGCGCGCGGCCTTGCGCGGCGAGGATCGCCGCGAACGCCTCCTCGGTGAAGGCGGGGTCGAGCGGGTCCGGGCCGAGCGTGCGCAGGTTCGCGACATCAGTGGGGCTGTGCACGACGTGAAGCTGGAGGCTCTTCTTGGTGCCGGCCTCGGTGAGATCGAAACCGCTGCCAGGGCGTTCTTCGTCGGGCATGAGCACGAGGCGGGCGGCGAGGGGACCGCGGCCCGGGCGTGCAGAACCCTGAGGCGCGGCATCCCGCCACCGAAGCCAGCCCGCCCGCGCGAGGTGGATCACGAGGTGCAGCTCGCCGATACCGATGTCGAGGTACTTGCCGTGCCGATCGACGCTCACAATCGGCTGGCCAGAGAGCGCGCTCACGGGCGGGTCGAACGTCTTGAGGGCTGCGAAGGCCACGATGTCCAGGCGCTCCACGGTGCGACCCACGAGGCGACCGCGCAGGTCGGTGACGAGTGCGTGCACCTCTGGCAGCTCCGGCATTCCTCCAGTGTCGGTTCGCGCGGTGGTTTGCGCAATCCGCGCGCGTTCGCAGCGGCCGCGGAATGCGCAAACGACCGCGGCTCAGCCCGGAAGCTCGAACCCGTCGTCGACCGCGATCACGAGGCCGTCGGCGAGGAGGCTCGCGAGGGCGCGGTCACGCTGTGGGGCGTCGGGCCACAGGGTGACGATCTCGGCTGGCGTCACCGGGATGTCACTGGCTCGCAGTTCCGCCATGATGAGGCCGCGCACCTGCCGGTCGCTGCCTTCGAAGCGCGGCTGCACCGCGGCGCGAGCCCCTTCGTACGCCGGGTAGCCCGCCGCGCGCCAGCGGCACTGGTCCTGGATCGGGCAGTCGTCGCAGCGGGGCGCCCGAGCCGTGCAGATCACCGCACCGAGCTCCATGATGGCTGCGTTGGTCACCCGCGCCTCCGCGTCATCATCCGGAAGAACCTGTTCCATCGCGGCGAGGTCTCGCCTCGTCGATGGCGGCCCGGGCTCTGCGTCGCCGTCCACGGCCCGAGCGAGCACGCGTCGCACGTTGGTGTCCACCACCGGGTGTCGGTCTCCGTACGCGAAGACCGCGACTGCCCTGGCCGTGTAGTCGCCGATCCCCGGCAGGGCGAGCAGGGACGGGATGTCGCGCGGCACGACCCCGCCGTGGCGCTCCACGATCGCGGCAGCGGCGGCATGCAGGCGCAGTGCACGACGCGGGTATCCGAGCCGATCCCAGGCCCGGACCGCGTCGCCCGGCGGGGACGCAGCGAGCGCCGCGGGATCGGGCCAGCGCTCGAGCCACTCGGCGAGCCTGGGGATGACGCGGACAACCGGGGTCTGCTGCAGCATGACCTCGCTCACGAGGATGCCCCAGGCGCCGAACCCCTCCCGCCGCCAGGGCAGATCACGCTGGTGAGCGCGAAACCACGCGTTCACCGGGGGAGCGATCTGCACCACCCCAACCTAACCGGCGCGACGGGTGCATCGCGCCGAACGAAATCTAGACTGGAGGGCACGAGCAGACGAGGTGACATGGTGCAGACACGATCGGCAACCCGCTGGACGTCGGACAAGCGGGCGGCGTTCGATGCCCTCGCGGACGAATTCCTCGCGCAGTACAGCAGGGGCCGCACGTTCCTCTCGGTCGACGGCATCGATGGCTCCTGCCGCCGGGACTTCGCCGACGCGCTGGCAGAGCGACTCGGGCGCGGGAGTCACGCGGTGTTCCGGGCATCCATCGACGACTTCCACCGTCCTCGCGCCGAGCGCTTCGCTCGCGGTGCCGACTCCGCGGAGGGGTACTACTACGACTCGTACGACTACGAACTGTTCCGCCGCGTGCTGATCGAGCCCTTCCGGCTGGGCGGAAGCACGGGGTTCGTGACCTCCGCATTCGACGCGGCGCGCGATGTTGCCACGGAGATGGAGTGGCAGACGGCACCGCAGGATGCGACGCTCATCGTGGATGGCCCGTTCCTGGGTCGCCCGGAACTCCGCGGCCTGTGGAACTTCTCAGTCTGGCTCGACACCTATGCCAACCGCGCACTCGCGATCGACGGGGCGGCGCCCCGGAGCCCCCGCTACGCCGGCGGGGAGCGCCTGTACCTCGCCGAAGCGAACCCGAGGGCGCGGGCATCCGCCATCGTCGACAACACCGATCCCGAGCTGCCCCGCCGCGTCTTCGCCGACAGCTGCTAGACGAGCTGCCGGTAGCGGTCGACGACCTGCTCCGGGGTGAAGAATGAGCCAGATGCCTCGACCTCGTGAACGAGCGTCACGAGCAGGGCGTTGACGGGCGCGGTGCGACCGATCGCTGTTGCTGCGTCGACGACGGCACCATTCAGGTGGTCGATCTCGGTCGACTGCCCCCGGCGGATGCTTTGGAGAGTCGATCCCGGGTTCGGCACATCACCGATGCGCGCACTCATCGCCCGGGGGAGGAACTCGCCGATCGCCAGCGGAACGGCGGCGAACAGGCCAAGGAGACGCCTACTGAGGCCCTGGAGCTTCTCGAAGCGAACTCCGGACTTGCCGCCGATCCTCACCGCCTCCCGCATGCTCGCGGTGAGCAGTCGCCTGAGCTGAGAGTCGGCCACGACCTCCTGCACGCTCAGGCCGGTGATGGCGGGGAGGGCGTTGACCTGGTTGATGATGAGCTTGGTCCACTGGGCACCACGGAAGTTGGGTATGACCGTCGTCGGCATCACGGACGACAGGATGCTCGCGACGTAGCGTGCAGGCAGGTCGTCCTCGCCGTCGACGCCGACGTATGTGGGTCCTGGCGTCGTCACGGTGATCTCGCCCGGCGAGAGGTAACTGGTGGCAAACGTGGCGAGCCCGCCCACGATGTCCGACCGCGGGGAGGCGGCACCGGCGGCGACGATGGAGTCCAGCCCGTTCTGCACGACGAGCACAGGCACTCCGCGGAGCAATCCGATGTTCTCGCGGATCGCGGCAACGGCATCCTGCGCCTTGGTCGCGACGATCACGAGCTCCGGTGCGAACGTCAGCACGGAGTTCGCGTCGACGATCGCCGTGTACGTGCCCCACCCGCCCGTGAGCTTGATCCCGGTAGCACGAATGGCGGCGAGGTGTTCGCCACGTGCGGTGACCTCGACGTCGTGACCGGCGCGCGACAGGAGCGCGGCCATGGCACCGCCGACAGCGCCAGCCCCGATCACTCCCACCCGCATGCCTCGATCCTAGGTGCGGGGCAGCGAATACCCGGCCGGTAGAATCGCACCATGGACGCTCGGCCGGTGGATGACGCGGCCGAACCGCAGAAGCGCCCATCCGCGGTAGCTCCTGACGCCGTCCTGCTCGTGGACAAGCCGGCCGGGATCACCAGCCACGGCGTCATTGCCCGGGCTCGACGAGCCCTCGGCACACGAAAGGTGGGCCACGCTGGCACGCTCGACCCGATGGCGACCGGCCTTCTCGTTCTTGGGGTGGGCACGGCGACCCGGCTTCTGACGTACATCGTGGGGGCTGACAAGACCTACGAGACGACGATCCGCCTCGGGGCTGCGTCGAACACCGACGACGCCGAGGGTGAGCTCGGCCCCGTGGCATCCGATTCGGCGCTTGCCGCAGTCTCTGACGAGGCGATCGCGCGCGGCGTCGCAGCGCTGACGGGCGACATCCTGCAGCGACCGAGTGCTGTGAGCGCGATCAAGGTCGACGGCAAGCGCGCCTATGCGAGGGTGCGGGACGGCGAGGATGTCGAGCTTGCCGCGAGGCCGGTCACGGTCCGCAGGTTCGAGGTGCTCGCGATCGACCGGGAACACGGCTTCATCGATGTCGCCGCGGTCGTCGAGTGCACCTCTGGCACGTACATCCGCGCCCTCGCACGTGACCTCGGTAACGGGCTCGGAGTCGGTGGGCACCTCACGGCACTCCGACGCACGCGAGTCGGTCCCTTTCTCGTTCAGGATGCCGCGACCCTCGACGATGATCTCTCCCAGGGCCTCATGGCGCCGGCGGCCGTTGCCGAGAAGCTGTTCCGCTCGATCGTGCTCGACGAACAGGCTGCCATCGATCTCGCCCATGGAAAGCGCATCACACTGGGTGAGCCCGACGGCTCTCCCATCGCGGCCATCGACTCCGCTGGCCGGCTCGTCGGACTCGTCGAGATCGTCGGGGGAGTCGCGCGAGTTCTCGTGAACTTTCCCGCACCGGCGGCCGACTCGGGGGTTACATCATGATCGAGTGGTTCACGACCGTGCAGATCGCGGTGGCGCTCGCCGCTGGACTGCTGTGTGTCGTACTCGGCCTCGCAAAGCGCAGCCCCAACGACCTCATCCTGGCGGCCGCGGGTCTCGTCGAGCTGCTGCTCATCGCCCAGGTGATCATCGCGATCGCCGCGCCTGCGTTCGGGAATGTGCCGACCGGGAGCGGACTTGAGTTCTGGGTGTACCTCGTCTCCGCCGTGATCCTGCCTCCGCTGGCCGTCTTCTGGGCACTCATCGAGCGCACGCGTTGGAGCACGGTCGTGATCGGCGTCGCGTGCCTCGCGATCGCCGTAATGGTCTACCGCATGAACGTGATCTGGTTCGTGCAGGGTCCCAGCGCCCTCCCCGGCCTGTAGCCACAGGCCCCGCAACTAGAATTGGCCCCGATGTCACAGCTCTCCTCGCGCGCGGTCGGCGTCGGCCGCGTCCTCATCGCGGTCTACGCGATCCTCGCCCTCGCAGCGACCGCGAGGTCGGTGGTGCAGCTCGCGGGTCGCTTCGACCAGGCACCCGTCGCGTACTCGCTCTCAGCCTTCGCTGGTCTCGTCTACGTGGTCGCGACCGTCGCGCTCATCGGCAAGGGGCGTACCTGGTACGCCGTGGCGTGGGTCGCGATCGGCATCGAGTTGCTCGGCGTGCTCGTCGTCGGTGTTCTCAGCATCGTGCATCCCGAGTACTTCCCCCACGACACCGTGTGGTCGTTCTTCGGCAGGGGCTACCTGTTCATCCCTCTCGTGCTGCCCATCCTCGGCATGCTCTGGCTCGTGCGTACACGCCCGCGTCCAGAGGAGTCCTGATGGAATTCTGGACCGACACCGAATCGGTGCCAGCGGACTTCGGCCCGAGCGCGGTCACGGTGGGCAAGTTCGACGGCCTTCACGCCGGTCACCGTGCCGTCATCGACCACCTGCGGGCCATCGCCACGGATCGCCACCTCGTACCGACCGTCGTCACATTCGACAGGAACCCGCTCAGCCTGATCCGGCCGGAGCTCTGCCCCGAACCACTCGTGAGCAACGCGCAGAAGGTGCAGCTCCTCGAGTCGGCCGGCGTTGGCGCGGTGCTCATGGTGACGTTCGACGAGGCTCTCCGGGACATGACTCCCGAGGAATTCGTACAGCAGATTCTCGTCGACGCCCTCAATGCCGAGGTCATGTTCGTCGGGAGCGACTTTAGGTTTGGTGCGAAGGGCGCAGGGGATGTCGCACTCCTCGAGTCGCTCGGACGGGACTTCGGTTTCGAGGTCATCCGCATCGACGACGTCGCTCCCAACGGTCCGCGCCGGGTCTCGTCCACATGGGTGAGGGAACTCCTCGCCGAGGGCGATGTCAAGCAGGCCTCGCGCCTTCTCGGCGGGTTGCCGAGCGTTCGCTCCACGGTCGTGCACGGGGCCCACCGCGGTCGCGAGCTCGGCTACCCGACGGCCAATCTCGCCCCGGAGGTGGAGGGTTTCACTCCCGCCGATGGCGTGTACGCCGCGTGGCTGGTCGTCGACGGCAACCGTTACGGCGCTGCGGTGTCGATCGGCAACAACCCGACGTTCGACGGGGTTCCCGAGAAGCAGGTAGAGGCTCACGCCATCGACCAGGACTTCGATCTCTACGACAAGACCGTCACTCTCGAGTTCGTCGATCGCATCCGCGGCATGTGGAAGTTCGACAGCATCGACGAACTCGTCGAGCAGATCGCTCGCGACGAAGAGGACGCGCGCAGGATCCTCGGGATCGCACCGCGAGTCCGGTCGTGACAGTGGTGCCCCCTCGCCCCCTGTGGGCGGGTCGGGTGACCGTACTGGTCGGCATCGTCCTGCTGGCCTTCAACCTCCGCACGGCCGTGTCTGCCCTCTCGCCGATCGCAGCCCAGATCCGCGAGGACGTACCCATCGACGCGGTGGGCCTCGGCATCATCGGAACGCTCGCGCCCGTGGCGTTCGCGGCTGCGGGGCTCGTCGCGCCAGCGGTTGCGCGGCGCCTGGGGCTCGAGGCCACGATCGTGCTCGCCTGCCTCGGGATGATCGTCGGCCCGGTCGTGCGTGCGCTCGCCGACTCCTACGCTCCGCTCTTCATCGGGAGCGCCCTCGCCCTGGCAGGCATGGGTTTCGTGAACATCCTCTTGCCCGCGGCGGTCAAGGAGTACTTTCCGGATCGCATCGGACTCGTCACCGGCATCTACGCGAGCCTGCTCGCGATCGGTGCAACCACGCCGCCGATCGTCGCCTCGCCCCTCGCCGAGCTCGCCGGATGGCGTGTATCGATAGGCATTTGGGGTGTTGTCGCGGCCGTCGCGGTCACGCCGTGGATCACGCTCGCCCTTCGCCAGCGCACGCTGTCGCAGGTCGCACGCCTCGACGAGGAATTGCCGGAAGCGCCGGCTGGGCTCGTGGGCCGGATCGGGCACTCGATCACCGCCTGGGCCATCGCCGTCACGATCGGAGTGACGGTCTTCGGTGCGTACGCGATGTTCGCCTGGCTGCCGCAGATGCTCGTCGACATCGCAGGAGTCGATGCTGCGGCGGCGGGCACACTTCTCGGCGTCTTCGCGTTCATGGGCCTGCCAGGATCGCTCCTGGCCCCCGTGATCGCCGCGCGGGTGCGCAACGTCGGTCCGATCATCTGGGCTGGGCTCGGCATGTTCCTGGCCGGCTATCTCGGACTCCTCCTCGTTCCGTCGCAGCTCACCGTCGTGTGGGTCGCCCTCGTCGGTCTCGGCCCGTTGAGTTTCCCGCTCTCGCTGGCGCTCATCGGCCTGAGAACCAGGACACCGGCGACGGCGGCCGCACTCAGCGGGTTCGCTCAGGCCGTCGGGTACAGCATCGGCGCGCTCGGCCCTCTCGTCATCGGCGTCATCCACAACGCGACCGGCTCGTGGACGGTGCCCCTCATCGTGCTCGCGGTGGCTGCTCTGCCTGCATCATTCGCGGCGATCGTGCTGGCGCGACCGCGGTACGTCGAGGACGAGATGACTGCGCGACGAGACGGGCGTCAGGAGCGGTAGTCGGGGCGGTGGATGAGCGCTGCCGCTCCGATGAGCGGGCCTTCGTCGGAGAGTCCGGACGGGAGCACTGTCACCTTCGCGACGAAGGGGAAGGGGCTCCGCTCCGCGATAGCGGCACGGATGATGTCGAAGAGGTCCGTGCTGACCCTGGAGAAGCCGCCACCGATAGCGACGACGTCGAGATCGAGCATGGCCGTTGCCGAGGCGATCGCCTGTCCGATGGCTGTGCCAGAGCGCACCACCGCGGCCTTCGCGATCGGGTCGCCAGCCGCGTAGCTCGCGGCGAGCTCCTCGCCGGTCGATCCGGTCCACCCCTGGCTACGTGCCCACGTGGTCGTCGCAGGACCGGATGCGACGGCTTCGACGCATCCCGTGCCACCGCAGAGGCAGGGGGTGTCGAATCCACCCACTTCGACGTGTCCGATATGGCCAGCGTTTCCCGTGGGGCCAGCGACCGAGCGCCCGCCCAGGATCAGGCCGCCACCGATGCCCGTGGAGACCACCATGCCCATGAGGTTCCTGGCGCCTTGGGCAGCCCCGAGCCAGTGTTCGGCGAGGGTGATGCACTCGCCGTCGACGCGCAGCTCGACAGGAACATCGGGATGCAGCGACGCCACGAGATCGCGGAGCGGAAAGTCACGCCAGGCCGGCAGGTTGAGGGGGGAGACCTGACCGGTGTGCACGGCGATCGGGCCGGCAGAACCGATTCCGACCCCCGCCAGCTCATCGCCAACAGGGAGCGCCGCAGCCGCACTCGTGAGTACCGAGCGGACGCTCGTCTCGAGTTGTTCGCTGGAGGAGTCGCGCCCGGTGGGAGCACGGAAGCGTGACCCTGGAAGCACGGTTCCCTCTGCGTCGACGAGCGCTGCCTCGACCTTCGTGCCGCCGAGGTCTGCTGCCAATACCCAACTCGTCATGCCGCCAGTTTAGGGCGAGCGCGGAACCGCCCAGGGTGCTCAGGGTGACCCCTCGGTAGACTGGGTGGGTGAACGCATCAAAGCAGGTCGGAGCCGCCCTGGCCCCCGCAGAGCGTGCGATAGAGCTCATCGGATCGGACCTCACAGAGAAGTCCCTCCGCCAATATCTCGAGGGCCTTCCCGGCGTGGACGCCGTGGGCCTCGAGCAGCGGGCGGCCGGCCTCGGCACGCGGTCGATCAAGGCCGCATCCAAGGCGTGGGCGCTCGACACGATCATCCGACTCATCGACCTCACGACGCTCGAGGGCGCCGACACCCCCGGCAAGGTTCGCTCGCTCGTGGCGAAGGCCCTCGTGCCCGACGCGATGGATGCCTCGACCCCACGGGTGGCCGCCGTGTGCGTGTACGGCGACATGGTGCCGACGGCCGTTGCCGCACTGGGTGACGCCCACGGTGACCCTGACGAGGGCGGTGTCTCGGTCGCCGCGGTGGCAACCGCGTTCCCGAGCGGTCGTGCCTCCCTCGCGGTGAAGCTCGCCGACACCGCCGACGCGGTCGCGGCGGGAGCCGATGAGATCGACATGGTGATCGACCGCGGTGCCTTCCTCGCGGGCAACTACGGTCTCGTGTTCGACCAGGTCGTCGCGGTCAAGGACGCGTGCCGCCGCGAAGACGGCACGTACGCGAGTCTCAAGGTGATCCTCGAGACCGGGGAACTGAACACCTACGACAACGTGCGCCGGGCATCCTGGCTCTCCATCCTCGCCGGAGGCGACTTCATCAAGACCTCGACCGGCAAGGTCTCGCCCGCCGCGACACTGCCTGTCACCCTCCTCATGCTCGAGGTCGTGCGCGATTGGCACCGGCTGACGGGCGAGCGTATCGGTGTGAAGCCCGCCGGCGGCATCCGCGCATCGAAGGACGCGATCAAGTACCTCGTGACGGTCGCCGAGACCGTCGGCGAGGAGTGGTTGCAGCCACACCTGTTCCGCTTCGGCGCGTCGAGCCTTCTCAACGATGTTCTTCTGCAGCGCCAGAAGCTCAACTCCGGCCGGTACTCCGGCCCCGACTACGTGACGATGGACTGACGATGAGTTTTCTGGACTACGCACCAGCGCCCGAGTCGACGAGCGTTCTGAAGCTCAAGGACAGCTACGGGCTCTTCATCGACGGACGGTTCGTCAAGGGACACGGCAAGCCGTTCCTGACCGTGTCTCCTGCGACGGAGGAGCGCATCGCTGAGATCGCCAACGCCAACGCGAAGGACGTCGACACCGCGGTGGCCGCAGCTCGCCGCGCCTACGACCGCACCTGGTCGAAGCTGAGCGGCGCGGACCGGGGCAAGTACCTCTTCCGCATCGCGCGACTCGTGCAGGAGCGCGCTCGTGAGCTCGCCGTCGCGGAGAGCCTCGACAACGGCAAGCCGATCAAGGAATCGCGGGATGTCGACGTGCCGCTGGTGGCGGCCTGGTTCTTCTACTACGCGGGCTGGGCCGACAAGCTCGACTATGCGGGCCTCGGGCCGAACCCGCGCTCCCTCGGAGTCGCGGCCCAGGTGATCCCGTGGAACTTCCCGCTGCTGATGCTCGCGTGGAAGATCGCCCCGGCGCTCGCCGCCGGCAACACCGTCGTGATCAAGCCTGCGGAGACCACGCCGCTCACGGCCCTCATCTTCGCGGAGATCCTGCAGCAGGCCGATCTCCCCGATGGCGTCGTGAACATCCTCACGGGGGCTGGTGACACCGGTGAGGCGCTCGTGAACCACCCGGACGTCAACAAGGTCGCCTTCACGGGATCGACGGCGGTCGGCCGGGCGATCGCCAAGTCCGTCGCCGGAACCGACAAGAAGGTCACCCTCGAGCTCGGCGGCAAGGCAGCCAACATCGTTTTCGACGATGCACCGCTCGACCAGGCGGTCGAGGGCATCGTCAACGGGATCTTCTTCAACCAGGGCCACGTCTGTTGCGCTGGATCGCGCCTGCTCGTGCAGGAGAACATCCACGACGAGGTGGTGGAGCGGCTGAAGTCCCGGCTATCGACCCTGCGCTTGGGCGACCCGCTCGACAAGAACACCGACATCGGCGCGATCAACTCGCGCGAGCAGCTCGACCGCATTCGGGAACTGAGCGACATCGGCGAGGCCGAGGGTGCCGAGCGCTGGAGCGCCCCGTGCGAGATCCCGGCCAAGGGGTTCTGGTTCGCTCCGACGATCTTCACCAACGTGTCGACCTCGAGCCGCATCGCTCGCGAGGAGATCTTCGGGCCGGTGCTGAGTGTGCTGACGTTCCGCACCCCCGGTGAGGCGATCGCCAAGGCCAACAACACGCCGTACGGGCTCTCTGCCGGCATCTGGAGCGACAAGGGATCCAAGATCCTCGCCGTCGCCGATCAGTTGCGCGCCGGCGTGATCTGGGCGAACACCTTCAACAGGTTCGACCCGGCCAGCCCCTTCGGTGGTTACAAGGAGTCCGGATACGGCCGCGAGGGTGGTCGTCACGGCCTCGCCGCGTACCTCAAGGGAGCATCATGGTAGGCCGCCTGGCAGTACCGAAGACGTACAAGCTTTACATCGGCGGCAAGTTCCCGCGCAGCGAGAGCGGACGCACGTACGAGGTCGTCTCGTCGAAAGGCACGTTCCTCGCGAACGCCGCACTCGCGAGCCGCAAGGATGCCCGCGATGCGGTTGTCGCGGCGCGTTCGGCGTTCGCCGGGTGGTCGTCGGCCACCGGCTACAACCGCGGGCAGGTGCTGTACCGCATCGCGGAGCTGCTCGAGGGTCGCCGTGACCAGTTCGTGGAGGAGCTCGTCGCATCCGAGGGGCTCGCGAAGCCCGCGGCGACCAAGCAGGTCGACGCGGCCATCGACGCCTGGGTCTGGTACGCGGGCTGGGCCGACAAGTACGTGCAGGTCGCAGGAAACGGCAATCCGGTGAGCGGCCCCTACTTCAACCTCTCGACTCCGGAGCCGACCGGCGTGGTCGCGATCATCGCGCCCCAGACAGGCGGTTCCCTGCTGGGTCTCGCGAGCGTCATCGCTCCGGCCATCCTCACGGGCAACACCGTCGTGGTGGTGGCCAGTGAGTCGGCGCCCCTCGCGGCGATCTCCCTCGCCGAGGTGCTCGCAACGAGCGATGTGCCCGGGGGAGTGGTCAACCTGCTCACCGGCTCACCCGCGGAGATCGCGCCGTGGCTCGCGGCCCATGCCGACGTGAACGGGCTCGATCTGGCAGGAGCGGGCGCACTGGAGTGGGTCGACCTGCAGATCGCGGCGGCGGACACGCTCAAGCGAGTCATCGCGCCGGAGCCGGGCGTGCCGGCCCCGTCGCTGGAGCGGATCGTCGCATTCACCGAGACGAAGACCGTCTGGCACACCAAGTCACTCCTCTGACCATCGAAGTCGCTAGTCCCTGTCAACCGGTGGCGGGAGTCGAGGTAACCCGAGAAGGTTGACCATGCGCATACTCGTGACAGGTTCGACCGGCTATATCGGCGGACGGCTCACTCCGCGACTTCGTGAGGCCGGGCACGACGTGCGGGTGCTCGTGCGTGACCCCGCGAAGCTCCGGGATGTGCCGTGGGCCTCTGACGTGGAGATCGTGACCGGCGACCTCACGGATGCCGCGACCCTCGCCCCGGCATTCGAGGGTGTCGACGTCGTGTACTACCTGGTGCACGCGATGGGTGCGCGCGGCGACTTCGAGGCGACCGAGGTGATGTCTGCGACGAACGCCGGTGCGGCGGCGAAGGCCGCTGGCGTCTCGCGCATCGTGTACCTGGGCGGGTTGCATCCGGATGTTCCGCTTGCAGACCTCAGTAAGCATCTGCGGAGCCGGGCCGAGGTGGGGCAGATTCTCATGGATTCCGGTGTGCCGACCGCCGCGCTGCAGGCCGGCACCGTGATCGGCTCGGGGTCTGCCTCATTCGAGATGATCCGCCACCTCACCGAGGTGCTGCCCTACATGCCGGCGCCGAAATGGGTGCGCAACTTCATCCAGCCGATCGCTGTTCGAGACGTGCTGTACTACCTGATCAACGCCGCCGACCTGCCCGCGAACGTCAACCGAACCTTCGACATCGGGGGCCCGGACGTGCTGCGCTACGGCCAGATGATGAACGGCTACGCGGTCGAGGCAGGCCTGCACCAACGCCCGATCGCTTCGCTGCCGGTGCTCACCCCGTGGCTGGCCTCGCAGTGGGTCAACCTGGTCACGCCGATTCCGCGGCAGCTCGCCGTACCGATCATCGCCTCGCTGCAGTACGACTGCGTCGTGCGGGAGCACGACATTTCCGAGTTCATACCCGATCCCGACGGCGGGCTCACGAGCTACCGGCGCGCCGTACGCCTGGCTCTCGCGAAGGTTCGCGATGGCGAGGTCGAGACGAGCTGGCAGAACGCCACCATCGCGGGCGCCCCGAGCAACCTGCTGCCGAGCGACCCTGACTGGTCGGGCCACACCGTCTACACCGACCTGAGGGTGCAGCACTCTGATGCCTCAGTCGACGATCTCTGGGGGGTTGTCGAGGGCATCGGTGGCGAGAACGGCTGGTACTCCTTTCCGCTGGCATGGGCGATCCGCGGGTGGGCCGACAAACTCGTCGGTGGGGTCGGTCTGCGCAGGGGACGCCGGGATGCCCGCCGCCTGAGCCCGGGCGACGCACTCGATTTCTGGCGCGTCGAGACGATCGACCGAGGTCACACCCTCCGCCTCCGAGCCGAGATGAAGGTGCCGGGACAGGCGTGGCTCGAGATGACGACCGAAGCGGATCCGAACGGTGGATCCACCTATCGCCAACGCGCGGTGTTCTTCCCGTCCGGTCTCGGTGGCCGGCTCTACTGGTTCTCCATCCTGCCTTTCCACGGTGTGATCTTCAGTGGCATGGCGAACAAGATCACGGCCACGGCGGCCGCGCAGGCGAAGGGCTAGGCAGTGTCGCGAATTGTCGTCGTCGGCAGCGCCAATGTCGACCAGGTGTACTCGGTGCGCTCGATTCCGTCGCCGGGGGAGACCGTCCTTGCCTCCGGGTTTGCCACCGCACGCGGTGGAAAGGGGCAGAACCAGGCCGTGGCGGCATCGCGCGCTGGTGCGTCCGTCTCGTTCGTGGGTGCGGTGGGACAGGACGCGTTCGGCGATCTCACGGAGGCCGGCCTAGCCGGCGACGCCGTCGACACGAGTCGTCTGCGCCGGTCGACGCTCCCCACCGGCACGGCCATCATCGCCGTCGATGCCGCCGGAGAGAACACGATCATCGTCGATCCCGGCGCCAACGCGACGGTGGAGCTCGACGAGGGAGACCGCGCGATCATCGCGCACGCCGATGCGCTGCTTCTCCAGCTCGAGGTGCCGCTGGCGACGGTTCTCGCTGCCGCCAGGGCGGCCCGGGCGGCATCGACCGTCGCCATTCTCAATGCTGCACCCATGGCGATACTCTCCGCGGAGTTGCTCTCCTCGATCGACGTACTCGTCGTGAATGAGCACGAGGCAGCGCAGTTGCAGGCGGCGACTGGCGTAGCGGATCTCACCGAACTCGTCGCCGTGGTCGTGGTGACCCTCGGCGGCGAGGGCGCGGAGCTGCGGGAGCGGGGCGGTGACGTCATCCGGGTGGCAGCTCCCGCCGTGGAGGTCGTCGATTCGACCGGAGCCGGGGACACCTTCTGCGGCGCGTACGCTGCCGCGGTTGGCGAGGGTATGGAGCGTGGGGAGGCTCTGCGGTTTGCCGTCGCCGCGGCATCCCTGTCGGTGCAGAGCCCCGGAGCCGTACCGTCAATCCCCGACCGCCGACGTATCGACGACGCACTTGGGTAAACAAACGGTAACGAAACGGTAACGGAACCGTTATGGTGGAGGGAATCCGCGACGAAGCGGGGAACCCGAAACTGATGGGGCGTGTCAATGTCGACATCGCTACGATGGCCTCCCGCGCTGGGGCGGCCCCTGCTGGCTGCGGCCGGGGCACTGTCGCTCGTGCTGATCATGGTTCTGACTCCCGCGGGAGCGCCAGAGGCCGGGACATTCTCCACACTTCGCCAGCCGGGAGAAACCCCGTACGTCGCTGGGCACCGCGGTGATCTGCGCGGCGGTCCGGAGAACACCCTCCCCGCCCTGCAGGCCGTGCTCGACAGTCCGGCAGAGTTCGTCGAGACCGATGTGCAGCTGACGTCGGACGGTGTGCCCGTGCTCATCCACGACTGGACGCTCGACCGCACCACGGATGGCACCGGACCGGTGTGGGCGGCGACCTGGGACGAGGTCTCCACCCTGGATGCCGGGTCGTGGGCCGGGCCCGAGTACGCGGGCCTCGCCGTTCCGCATCTCGCCGAGCTTCTGGGTATCCTCAAACCCTCGGACAAGCACGCCATCGTCGAACTCAAGGGCTCGTGGACCGCCGAGCAGGTCTCGATCGTCACGACACTCGTTCAGGAATGGGACCTGTCGCAGCGCGTCGTGCTCGCGAGTTTCGATCTCATGACGCTGCAGGCGGCCGAGGCCGTCGCCCCGACGATCCAGCGCGTGATCATCAGTCGCGAGGTCAATGGAGATCCTGCGGACCTCGCCGAGGCGTGCGGGGCCGTGGGAATCGTCACGAGCATCTCGTTCGTGCAGAGAATGCCTGACGTCATCGATCGCATCCACGCGGCGGGCCTCGGTGTGATGCTCTACACCCTCAACGACGAGACCGCCTGGACGGAGGCCATCTCACTCGGTGTCGACGGCATCATCACTGACACCCCTGCCGATCTCGATGCGTGGGCGCGCATCGAGCAGTGATTGCCGCTAGAGCTTCTCGATCAGCGCGCGGTAGAAACCGATGCCCCTGAGGTAGCTCGCGACGTGCATCCGCTCATTCCTGGCGTGGAGGGTGTCGCGCTCCTGGCGGCTCATGACGAAGGGCGTGAAGCGGTACACGTTGCGCGAGATCCGGGTGAACTGCCTGCTGTCGGTGGCGCCGTTCTGCACGTAGGGCGTGACGATGGCTTCCGGATGCGTCTGGCCCACCGTGTCGGCGATGAGCTGCCAGGCAGGGCCCGAGGTCGGCGATATCGGTGAGGGTTCGCCCTCCTGCACGATCTCGACCCGCACTGCGTCGTCACGGATCGCGCGTCGCACGTGAGCCACGGCGTCGGCAACCGAGGATCCGACCGCGACGCGAATGTTGACCATGGCCTCTGCTCGTTCCGCGAGCGCGTTCGCGGCGTGGCCGGCATCCAGCATCGTGACCGCCTGGGTGGTGCGGATCATCGCCCGTGTCTCGTCCGAGCGCGAGAAGATCCGCAGGAGGAGGGGTTTGCTGATCGCGAGCGAGCGCAGCACCCGGCCGACGAGTCCCGTGGCATGGGGTGCGAGGGTGCGGAGCATGTCGAGAGTGGCCGAGTTGAAGCCCGACGGGAACGGGCTCCGGCCAAGCCGCACGATCGCCGCCGCGAGCCGGCCGGTTGCGGTCATTGCCGGCGGTGTCGACGCGTGACCGCCCTTCTGGTCAACGCTCAGGCGCACAAGGGTGGTGCCCTTCTCCGCCACTCCCACGACAGCCAAGGGGCGCGGGACGCCGGGGAAAGCATCTACTGCCACCGCACCGCCCTCGTCGAGCACCAGGGCGGGCCGCACGCCTCGCTCGTCCAGCAGGGCGACGATGGCGGCCGCACCGCGTCCCGCGGTCTCCTCGTCGTGGCCGAAGCTCAGGTAGACGTCGTGCGCTGGCACGAAGCCGGCCTCCAACGCTCCCTCGACGGCCTCGAGGATCGCGGTCAGCGAGCCCTTGTCGTCGAGGGTGCCGCGGCCCCACACGACGCGGTCGTCGCCGGTTCCGGTCACATCCGCGGCGAACGGCGGGTGAGTCCACCCCTCATCCGTGGCCGCGACAACGTCATAGTGGGCCAACAGCACGGTCGGTTCGTCGCTCGAGGCCCCCGGCCAACGGAACAGCATCGAGTGGCCCGACACGAGTTCGCGGGTGAGCGCGGTGTGAGTGAGTGGGTAGAGACGAGCGATCGTCGCGATGAACAGATCGAACTGCGCCCAGTCCACCCCGGACTCGTCCAGACGGGAGATCGTGGGGATCCGAATGAGCTCCCGGAGACGTTCAAGCGCGCGGTCGTCGTGCATGCTGTGAGCCTACCCAGCGCACCGCGATCGGCTACCGTGGCTCTCGTGAACCGTTTCGCACGAGTCATCCTTGCGGCAGTCCTCGTCGTGCTTCCCCTTGGCGGCGTCTCGACCGTCGCGGCGGCTGCACCGGGTCCGGGACTCGTCACCGCCGGCGTGGACGACTTCGTGTTCGAGTCGCTCAGCATCGACTACTACCTCGGCGTTGACGACGCGGGTCGCAGCACGCTGCGCACCGTGGAGTCATTCGTCGCGGTGTTCCCCGAGTTCGATCAGAACCGCGGCATGCGCAGGGCGATTCCCGGCAGCTACCTCGGCGCACCCACTGACGTCAGTGTTGTTTCCGTGACCGACGAGAACGGCACGCCCCGCCCCTACGAGGTCGAGACCGACGACGAGGGATTCGTGCTCGTCACGAGTCGCGCCGACGGATACGTTCACGGCGCACAGACCTACGTGTTCACCTACGAGCAGCAGAACGTGACGCGGTTCTTCGAGAACACCAACGACGACGAGTTCTACTGGGACACCAACGGCACCGGCTGGTACCAACCCTTCGAATCGCTGACGGCTCGGGTGCACGTGCCGGCCGAACTCACCGCCTCGCTCACGGGCGACGCCGCGTGCTACTTCGGCTACGAGGGCGTCGATACGCCCTGCGACATCCAAGCCTCGGGGGATGCCGGGGGCACGGTGTTCACGATGGGCGTGACGAACGTCGCGCCAATGCAGAACATGACGTTCGCCATCGGCTTCGACCCAGGAACCTTCGTTCCGCGCGACGACTCGTACTTCGGCTCCCTCCTGGGGTGGCTCCAGGTTCTGGCGCTCGCCGGATCGGCTCTCTCCCTCGTGATCGCGATCATCCTCCGCGTGACGTACCTGGGCGACGCCCCCGGTCGGCCGACGATCATCGCCGAGTACACGCCACCTCGTGAGCCCGAGCTGGTCACCTCGGCGATCGTGATCCGCAAGTCGCGCAGGGCGATTGCAGCGACCCTCGTCGATCTCGCGGTGCGCAAGCACATCAGGATCATCGAGACCCCTGCTCGGGGCTGGTTCGCCCGGGGAAACGACTACCTTCTCGAACTGCAGGATGCCACGGGCCTCGAGGGCCACGAGAGGCAGCTCGTCACCGCGCTGTTCGGGTGGCAACTCGCTCCGGGCACGGGATACCTCATGGCGAAGAACGACACGGTGCTGAGCCAGCACGTTCGCGGGATCATCCAGTCGGCGACATCCCGCGCGGCGAGCCTCGGTTATCGCGCGCCGTACCGTGCCTTCGCGGCCGCCCTGCCGATCATCCTTGCCATCGGTTCGCTGGTTGCGGCCTTCATCATCGGGGTGACCATGGCCGAGAGCTCGCTCGGTGGCGCGCTACCCCTCCTGCTCGTGATTCCCGCCGCGCTCGTCGTGCCCGTCGTCTTCGTGCTCGTGGCTCGCGTGCCACTCACGGAGAAGGGGTCAGAGCTCCGCGACCACCTGAAGGGTCTGGCTCTGTACATCCGTCTCGCGGAGGCGGACCGTCTGCGCATGCTCCAGTCGCCGACCGGGGCTGAGCGGGAGGCCGTCAGCACGGACGATCCGCGCCAGGTGCTCGACATCTACGAGAAGCTCCTTCCCTACGCGGTGCTCTTCTCGCTCGAGCGGCAGTGGGCCGAGGAACTCGGTAAGTACTACACGGAGGCCAACCCCGAGTGGTACTCCGGCAATTCGGCCTTCAACGCCGCGATCTTCGCTTCGAGCATCAGTTCGATGTCCTCCTCGGTGTCGACCTCCTACTCGGGCACATCGTCGAGCAGTTCGAGCGGCGGTTCTGGCGGAGGCGGGTCGTCCGGCGGCGGTGGCGGCGGGGGTGGCGGCGGTGGCGTCTAGTCGCACCTCGAGGATTGCCAGGTGGCTCGACAGGGTGCCGCTGCGCTGGTGGTTTCTCACAGGGGTCGGGGCTCTTCTCGCCATCTCGGCGCTGTTCGGCGGACTTGCGGATGCTGAATCCGTTGCGGCGGGGCCGCCGCACGTCGAAGCGGGCACCGAGAATGTGGGGCCACAGTTCACGTCGATCGTTCGGTCGGCAGAGACTTCCCCGGTCGTTCCGGGGATCGTCTCAGAGCCGGAGGAGGGCAACACGTACCTTCTCGTCTCGGCCACTGTGACGAACACGTGGCGCATCTCCACCAACGCCAACGACCTGCTGCAGCTTCCGTGGCTCGGCGACGGGCTCGCGGTCGCCGAGCGCGTTGTCCTGGTTTCCGATGGCACGACCAATCCTCAGGCGCACCCCGGTGTTCCGATCGACGTGGTCTACGTGTGGGAGGTCCCGCTGGCCGACGTGCCGGAGTCGACCATGCCCGTGACGGTTATCGAGAAGGTGCTCACCGAGGACGGCGACCTCACCTACGGCGCCTACTGGTCGGATCCGACGCCTGCTGCGATCGTCACTCTGGCGGTCGAACGGTGACCCGCCTCACTCGAGTCGCAACGTGGCTGGGCGGGATTGCGCTCATCATCGGTGCGGGCGTCGTGGTCGCGCTCGAACCCGGCGAGCAGGTCCTCCAGTCCCCGTTCGTCGTCGACACCGCTCTCGGCGATCGCGGCATCGGTCGCAACATCGATGTTCGCTACGAGGCAGTTCGTCTGGCCGATGTGGTCACGAGCGAGGAATGGACCGGCACGACCAACGGGGTCTGGGTCGTGGTCGACATCGTGGCGATGAACAGGGTCGAGCCGACCGGTCTGCACTCCTCCCTCATGATCGGTGACAAGGAGTTCGACGCCTCTGATCGCATCGGCATTTACGGCATGGAGGCGGCCTCCCTGACCCCGGGCATCCCCACCCGCGGCACTCTCGTCTTCGAGATCCCGCGCGAGCTCGCGGAGCAGACGACGGATGCGCGGGTACTGGTGGCGACGCTCTCCGACTCACGCGGGGACTCTGCGATCGGCACCACCGTCGATCTCTCCGCGCTCAGCCCCGAGCCCAGCATCGAGGCGGATGTCGCAACCCGGGAGGCACCGTGACTGAGGCTCCAACGACCGACCACACCACGACCGCGACCTGGTGGCGGAGCAACCGATGGTTCCTGCTGTCGCTCGTCGTGATCGCTCCCGCCGCGTTTCTGGTGACGTTGTCCGCCGGCTGGTTCTCGTACGCCGACGAGACGGTGGGCAAGCCCGTACTGGTCGACTCGGGCGAGAGCGCCGAATACTCCGGCGCCACGTGGAAGGTCACCGATTCCGGTTCGCTCGGTTCCGACACCGAGGCAGGGGAGCGCATCGGGCTGCTCCCGGGCACCTCACTCGTTGTAGCGACACTCGAGGTCGAGCCGGGTGCGACCCCGCCGAGTTGCACCCTCGAGCTCGAGGACGCCGACGGGGCAAGGGTCTGGGACCCAGCGAGCTCCACGGATGTCGACCTCTCGGCCGACTCGGGCGCCGAGACCACCTGCGCGAGCGACGCTGAGGGCCCCTACACGCTCCAGACCTGGTTCGTCGTGCCTGACGACGCGGTCACTGACTCACGCCTGCGCCTGTCGGACGCCGACCGGCTGCCCGAGGTGCTCCTTTTCGAGCTCTAGCTCGTCGCGACCTCGGCTGCTTCGCGCGAGGAAGAAACCCCAGGCCGCAGCGATGAGACTGATCCGCAGCGGCTCGACGACCGCGTCGACGACGAGCGAGATCGTCGTGTCCACCGCGAACCACCACGGGAGTTCATGGGGGCCGAGTAGCCGTTCGACACCGAACCGCAGCCACGCCGAACTCGTGTCGAGTACCGCGTAGGCGAGCACGAACAGCCCGATCGTCACGATGCCACCGGCCCACAACAAACGCACGGAGGTGGCGATCGGCACCCAGCGACCCGCGAGGTCGGAACCCAGTTCGGTGGCTCTGCGACGCACTGATCGTGGAAGACGTGCCCAGCGTCGCGCGGCTGCCAGAACCCGCGCGTTGCGCCCTCCTCGTGGCGCAGTGACGGCGTAGACGATACCGGCGAGTGTGAGCCACGCGAGCGGCAGCCCAAGCACCACAGCAGCTTGCGAGACAATCCACCCCAGGGCATCCGCTACCCATCCGACGGGGGCGAAGATCTCGCGCGCTGCCTCAACGACGCCGTTGTACCAGACCACCACGCTTCGGGTCTGCACCCATCCGGTGACAAGACCGACGAGTTGCGAGAGCACGTCGACGGCGATGAAGATCCACACCGCTTCGAGGTAGGCCGCGATGAACCCGAACCACTTCGGTAGCCGTTCCTGATAGCGCCCGAGGAGGAACCTCAGCGCGAAAGCGACGATCACGACCGCAACAGTGACGGGAGTGATGGTGATGAAGAGGGGCACGTCTGCGTTGGCGCGCTGCTCGAGCTGGGCGAGCGAGAAGGCGACCCAGTCATCCTTAAGCAGGCCCCAGGCGGCGAAGACGGCCAGGAAGGGCAGGATGCTCGAACCGAGCGCCTCGAGGAACGGTTTGCCCGGCCGAAGAACAAGAAACATCGCGACGTACGAGGCGATGCGCGCGAGCACGGCGAGGGGAAGCACGAGCTGGCCGTAGAGCGGGTCGACGTTGGCGACGAACCCCGCGAACCGGGTGAGCAGGTAGTTGGCGGCCCACCCCGCGAGGAAGAACGCCATGAGCGCCGGCAGATGACGCACGTAGAGGCGCACCGTGTCCGTGACGATCGCGCGCATTCGCCAAGAGTATCGGCAGGGTGGTGAGACCGGCGCCTTCGGATGCGCGAATAGGCTGGAGTCGATGAGTGCCTCATACCCGAACCCCGCCCGCCGCACAGCGCTCGCGCCTGCCATCATCGTGGTCATCGCGTTGCTCGCCGGGGTCGCGTTCATCGAGTCGGACGGGTTCACCGTCATCCGTTACGTCGTGAGCATCTTCGCCCTCATCGTGGCCGTGTTCGCGTGGCAGGCCCACCAGTGGTGGTGGCTCATCGGCCTCGTGCCGATCGCCATTCTCTGGAACCCCGTCTTTCCCATCGACCTCGGGCTTCCTGAGGTGTGGTTGGGTCTTCAGTACGTTGCAGCCCTCGTGTTCATCGCTGCGGGCATCCTGATCAGAACGGTGCCGGAACAGGCCAAGAGGTAGCGCGTCAGCTCGCCGGCCCTGCCGCCCAGTCGACAACGATCGCGTTCGGATCGGACCCGAGCTTCGCGTGGAGCTTCGACCCCGGGTACACGAGCGGGAGCGCGAATGGCGGGATCGCATTGCCGACCTGCACTTGGTAAGGCTCGGGTACTCCCGTGGCCACCGTGAGCGTGAGGGCGTGAACCGGATGTCCCTCGTGGTTGTTCACGCCGATCGGTTGATTGGCGACGAGAACGACGGTGACGGGCGTGCCGGTGGCGAGGATGTCCTTGGCGCTGCCCGGACCCGTCGATTCGGGGAGGTTGACGACGGGCGGTTCGCTGAAGAAGTCGATGGCCACATTCGCGGGGTTGGTCGGGTCGACCCGTACCGCGAGCACCACCCCGGGCGCCTGAAGCTGGGGAATCGCGATCTCCTGAACCCGTTGGGTGACGGTGGCCTCGTACGGTGCTCGGTCGTTCATCATGACCTTGAGGCCGAACGTGCAGGTGCGCTCGACGGGGCCGTTCATGATCGTGATCGTGCTTCCCGAGAGCGAGAGTGAGACGAGCTCCGCCCTGGCGAGGATGCCGGTGACCAGAAGCTTCTGGTCGACGCCTCCGGTGAGCCGGCGGAACCCGTCGGCCAGCTCGTCAAAGAAGCCCATCTCGCGTCCTTTCGACGATCTTTCATACTCACCTGTGGCGCAAGCGTATCGGGCCAGTGTTTTGGGCGTACACTGGGAACAGCAACGATTCCTTCCACCAGCCGCTCCGCGACTGGGTCTGGAGAAATTCGAGTCGCTGCCGTCGCTCGGTGATCTCGCCGGGGACCGTTCACTGATCAGGCGTCGGGTCACCGTACCCACGCAGGGAGACCACGTGGCAACTACCGGCCAGTCAGACTCGGGCAGGCGCTCGACCAAGCAGCGCAACCAGCGCAGCAGCACAGCACAGCGCCGTCGTGTTCGCCCCGGCGACGATGTTGGGGTCATCCCCATCCTCGCCCGCGCCGCACGTGAGGTGGAGACCGCCGTGCAGAAGGGCCCTCTGAAGCCGGCGAACCGAGCGCGGTTCCAGGTCGCGGCGCTGCTCCTCCGCGAGGAGCGGGCGCGTGTCAAGACCGACCAGAGCCTGTCTGACGGTGAGCGCGCCAACGAGCAGAAGCGACTTGACGGGCTGGCGGGCATCCTCGCCAAGACGGCCGCCCGCGACACGAGTCTCATCGCCATGCTGAGCGAGGATGCACCCGTCACCGCCGCCGCGAAGGCCCTGCGCCGTGACCTGCTACTTGCGGCCGGTGTGGAACTGAGCCCCGACGAACTCATCATCACGACCGAGCCGAAGCCCGTCGACAAGCAGGTGGAGAAGCAGGTCGTGCCGGCGTCCGTGCGCCAGATGCAGATGTCGAACCCATTCCTCGCGCCCGACTTCAGCGCAGTCGCTGCCGCCTCGACCCAGCCGAGCAGGCTCGCGAACTGGGAGCTCATCGAACCACTGTTCCGCTCCTTCGAGTACGGCGCAGGCGGTGGCGCAGCGACGATGGACCTGCCGGAGGCTGGCTCCCTCCACGCCCAGGGCGACCTCGAGCTCATGCGCCACCAGGCTCGTTTCGTCGAAGAGGTCCGCCGCGGTCACCGCACCTTCCTGCTCGCCGACGAGCCGGGTCTCGGTAAGACTGCCCAGGCACTGCTCGCGGCAGCAGCGTCGAACTCGTACCCGCTTCTCGTCGTGGTGCCGAACGTCGTCAAGACCAACTGGGAGCGCGAGGTCGAGCGCTGGACGCCCGGACGCACGGCGACGGTCGTGCACGGTGACGGCAACGACGTCGACGCCTTCAGCGACGTCGTCATCGTCAACTACGAGATCCTCGACCGCCACGTGGGGTGGCTCGGCCGCTTTGGATTCAAGGGCATGGTCGTCGATGAGGCTCACTTCATCAAGAACCTGAAGTCAGAGCGCTCGAAGCACGTGCTCGCGCTCTCGCGCAGCATCCGGGCCACGTACCCCAAGGCGCTCATGATCGCCCTCACGGGAACTCCGCTCATCAACTCGATCGAGGACTTCCGCGCCATCTGGCAGTTCCTCGGCTGGATCGATGACAAGAAGCCCCTCACGCCACTCATGGCCAAGCTCGAAGACACCGGGCTCACGCCCGCCGATCCCGGTTTCTTCGCCGAAGCGCGTCGTGCTGTCGTCGAGATGGGCATCGTTCGTCGCAAGAAGGTCGATGTCGCTGCCGACATCCCCGCGCGTCGCATCGCCGACATCCCCGTCGAACTCGACGACGAACTCGGCCGGTCGATTCGTGCAGCGGAGGCCGCGTTGACCGCCCGCCTGCTCGATCGCTTCCGCCGGGTGCGTGCGATCAAGCCGGACGCGTCGGACGCCGACCTCATCCGCGTGGTCGCACACGCCGAACTCGAGGAGTCGAAGGGCCAGAACACGGGTGAGAACGTCTTCACCATGGTCCGTCGAATCGGCCAGGCCAAGGCGACGCTCGCTGCCGACTACACGGCCCAGCTCGCCCGGTCGGTCGGCAAGGTCGTCTTCTTCGCCAAGCACATCGATGTGATGGATGCCGCGGAGGAGCACTTCGAGCGCGTCGGACTCAAGTCCGTGTCGATCCGAGGCGACCAGAGCGCCAAGGCCCGACAGGAGGCCATCGACTCCTTCAGCACCGATCCCGACGTGGCCGTCGTGGTCGCCTCGCTCACGGCTGCCGGCGTCGGACTCAACCTGCAGGCCGCCTCCAACGTGGTGCTCGCCGAGCTCAGCTGGACAAACGCGGAGCAGACCCAGGCAATCGACAGGGTTCACCGCATCGGCCAGGAGCTCCCGGTCACCGCGTGGCGCATCATCGCGGCGCACACTATCGACGCGAGGATCGCCGAGCTCATCGGCAGCAAGGCTGGCCTCGCCGCCCGTGCACTCGATGGATCGGACGAGGAGGTCGCTGAGGAGTCCAACATCCAGCTCGAAGCGCTCTCCAGCCTGCTGCGGAGCGCGCTCTCCGATTAGAGCTCTGCGCGGGCCGAGATGCGCTCGATAGCGGCCACCGGGATGGCGAGCCATTCCGGGCGGTTGCGCACTTCGTACACGGCCTCGTAGAGCGCCTTGTCGGCCTCGAAAGCGTCGAGCACCGCCCGACACTGGGCAAGGTCGGTTCCGGATGTCTCGCCATAGCCCTCCGCGAACGCGAGACGGGATGCACGAGCCCACTCGCGCGCGTCGACGCCAGCCGTGACGCCGAGAGCGCCAGCGACGTAGTCGAAGGATCGCAGCATCCCGGCGACGTCCCGGAGAGGGCTGTCGAGGTGGCTGCGCTCGACCATCGGTCGGAGGGGTTCACCCTCGAAGTCCACGACGAACCAGCCACGGCCCGGAACATCGAGGACCTGACCGAGGTGCAGGTCGCCATGGATGCGCTGCTGGGCCGGCCACGACGAGGCGCTCGCGAGCGCGAGCGTGTCCTCGAGAGCCGCTCGATGCGTCTCGAGTTGCGGAACCTCGCGAAGCGCGGCGTCGAGCCGCCCCCGCATCTGCTCGAGGGTCTCGGCGATGTCGGAAGCCGTCGCCGGCTTCGTGGAGAGCGCCTGAGCGAGCATCGCGTGGATCGTCGCCGTTGTGGCGCCGAGGCGTCGTGCCGGCTCGGTGAAATCGTCGCCGGCGGCCGCGGACTCGAGGGCGAGACGCCACGCATCGACTGCGCCGGGAAGGAACTCCTGCGCGAAGGCGAGGTGGCCGCTGGCCCGTCCGTCCGCCCTCCCGCTGTCGGGCCATTCGGCCGCAACCGAACCCACTGCGCGAGGCACCGCCGTGGAGCCCGCGGCCGCGAGCGCACCCTGCAGCTCGACGTCCGGGTTGTCGCCGTGGTGCAGCGCGCGGAAGAGCTTGCAGATCACGGGCACGGAGTCCGTGCCCGGCCATTCGATGATGATCGACGTGTTGGACTGCTCGCCCGACAGCACGCGCGACCGCAGCGCGGGGGAGTCTGGATCGAATCTCACGGATGCCGGGTTCCGCTGGCCATTGGCCGAGGCGCGAGCACCACGGGCTTCACTCTCCGTCGCGAGCATCCGGAGCAGAGCTGCGACGTAGCCCTCGTCCTGGGGACCGTCGTAGACCCATTTCAGGCCGAACCTGCCGACGGGACTGATGTCGGGAAGCAACTCGTCACGGTACGAGAGGGGCACCTGGTAGAGCGTTGCTCCGCCCGCGGCATGGTCGAGGATGAGGTGGGTGACGAAGCGAGCACCGGGCACCGAGGGGAACTCCCATCGCCCGATTTCCTCGAGGGACGGCAGCGCACCCTTGTTCGCGTACCAACGCTGGCGCGTCATCCACTGGCTGACGAGCTCGAGATCGGCTGCGGCACCGGACTCCGCTGACGGGAAGGTCATGCGCCAGAGTAGGCATGGTGTGCCCCTCGTGGTCAAGGGGTAGCGAGCGTGCGGCAGTTATGCAGTGAGCGCACAGCCTCCACCCTGCCACGGTGGTTATCGTGCTGGCATGCCCGCCGCTCCGCCCGCCCTGTCACGGGTACCCGTCTGGGCCTGGCGAGCGCTCATGGCTCATCTCGGCCCACGCGAACTCCGGCGCTTCAACGCCGACCCGATCCGGTCGGTGGACTACACCATCGACATCGACTACGCGGGCGACGGCATCTCCGAACATCGCCTGGATGTCATCGCCCCGAAAAGTGCCGCGAGCGAGGCCGCCGGATTGCCCGTCTACGTCTACTTCCACGGTGGCGGGTGGACGTCGGGCGACAAGGCCTCTCTGACGAAGTACTGCGCGAGCCAGGCCGAGGGTGGAATGGTCGTGGTCAACGTGAACTATCGGCGAGCACCCCGCCACAGGATGGCGGACATGATCGCCGATGCCTCAGCGGCACTCGACTGGGTGGGCGCGCGTATCTCCGAGTTCGGGGGAGATCCCCGTGCGGTCGTCGTCGGCGGAGATTCGGCGGGCGGGCAACTTGCGGCGCTCGTCACGGCGTCGATGCACAATCCAGAGCTCGCCGACCACTACGGGCTCGAACCCGTGCGGACCACTCGGGTCCGCGGCGTCGTGCAGCACTGCGCGGCACTCGACATCTCGGTGATCTTCGAGCGTGGCTTCATTCTCAGCAGGCGCTTCGTGCACATGCTTCTCCCCGCCGGGATGGCAGCAGGCGCTGTTCGCGCGGCGTCTCGCTTTCTCTCACCGATCGAGTGGGTGAACCCGTCCTTCCCGCCCACCCTCATCACGACGTCCCGCCCAGACCCCTTCTACCGGGCGAGCCTGAACTTCGCCGGTGCCCTTCGGCGCCGTCGGGTCGCTGTCGAAGTCCACGTCGACGAGGATGCCCAGCACACGTGGCAGCAGGACCCGCACCACCCTCGTTCCGCCGGCGTCTACGCTCTCCTGCAGGATTTTGTGGGACGCGTCTCGGTGGCAGACGAATCACGTGCGTGATCGGCGCTATCTTGTGATGCGTGACGGACGAGACAGGAGCTCGCGCGGAGGCGCGACGACGGGATAACGCGCTCCCCGACATCGACTGGACCGCGCTGCCCGCCGGTACCGAGACGTACATGCACCCGGCACCGAGCGGAGGTCTCGCGACCATCGCGCTGGGAGATCCAGCGGCTCCACGCGTCGTTCTCGTTCCAGGGGTGACGGGATCGAAGGAGGATTTCATCCTCATGATGCCGCTGCTGGCCGCAGCGGGATTCCGGGTGGAGTCCTTCGACATGGCTGGACAGTACGAATCGTCGGCAGCCGGTCCCGAGAACCTGTCACCGCCCCGTCGTCACTACGACCACCAACTCTTCGTCGACGATCTCCTCTCGGTACTCGAAAGCGGTACGACCCCCGTCCACGTGCTCGGGTATTCGTTTGCCGGAACCGTGTCGCAGATCGCTTTTGCCCAACGACCGGAACTCTTCGCGAGCCTGACGCTCCTGAGCTGCCCCCCGGAGCCCGGGCAGGGATTCCGGGGAGTAAAACGTCTCGGGCCGTTCACGGGTCTGGCCACCGGGCGGGTGGGTGCGGCACTCATGATCTGGGGTGTTCGTCGCAACTTCACACACGTACCGCCGGGCCGCCTCGCGTTCGTGCGAGCGCGTTTCGCACTCACCCGGCGCGGTGCGGTTCGCGACATCATCTCGCTCATGAAGCGTGCGCCAGACCTGCGCGGCATCCTGGCTGCGTCCGGCATTCCCCGGCTTGTCGCGGTGGGGGAACACGACCTGTGGCCGTCGCGTCTCCACCGCGAGTTCGCCGACGCCATCGGCGCCCGGCTGGCCGTCTACGCCACCGGCCACAGCCCCTGCGAGACTGCGCCGAACGAACTCGTGATCGACCTTCTGGAGACCTATCGGGGCTGAGTGCCTCGCGCGCGTTGCACCGCCCGCCGCTCGGCCCGTCGGCTCCGGTAGGAGCGCTCGCGACGGTTCAGCTCGAGAGTGCCGAAGGCCCAGCGGATGCGACGGCGGAATCCGGTGAACGACGCGAAGGGTCGAGCGGAGACCCCGACCCGCAGGGTGCGCTCGAATCGCACGGTCATGTCCGGTGCGACATGGATCGCCAGGTCGAGGTCGTCGTGTATCTCGCGGAGCGTGCGGTGCACGGATCCGCGGAGACGCTCCCACGCGCTGGCACGGAAGGCGAGGTTCGAGCCGAAGAGCGGCGGATGCCCGAGCAAAAGCCCGACGAACCAGACGTACCCGCCGATGTACAGGTTCTCGGCCACCCAGTGAACCGTCCGCGAGCCGCCGTAGAACGTTCCGGGCCCCGAGAGCAGGTCGAGAGACGGATCCTCGACGAAGGCCGCGACCACTCGATCCACCCAGTCGGCGGGGGGAACGGAGTCAGCATCGAGCCGGAGGATCAGGTCGCCCGTCGCCGAATCGAAGCCTGCGGCGGACGCGGGGAAGATTCCTCGGAGCGGCTCGGCGAGCACTGTGGCACCGTGTCGCCGAGCGACGTCGGCCGTGCCATCCGTGCTGCCGTTGTCCACGACGATGACCTCATCGGGGAGTCTCGTTTGAGTCGCGAGGGCGCTGAGGCAACGCTCCAGCATGGCCGCATCGTCGAAGGCCGGGATCACGACCGAGGCTCGAAGCATAGCGATCAATAGCATAGCCACCACGCCGGGATAGTCTGGGGCGGTGAAGTCTGCGCGCGTGGCCGCACTCGCGGCGATCCTCCTCTTCGTCTCAGCGCCAGCGATGGCCTCAGCGTCGGAGCAGCCGGTGGCGGCCCCCAGCGACGTCAACGACTTCTCGTTCGAGTCCTTCGAGGCCGACTACTACCTCGACACTGATGCGAACGACCAAGCCACCTTGCGCGTCGTCGAGACGATCGTGGCGATCTTCCCCGACTTCGATCAGAACCGCGGCATCATCCGTGCCCTGCCCCTCACCTACGGCGACGTGAGGCTGCAGCCGTCGGTCATCTCGGTGACCGACGAGAACGGCGAGAACGTTCCCTACGAACGTGATGACTACGGCGACTTCGCTGAACTCGCGCTCGGAACCGACGACTATGTGCAGGGTCGCACGACGTATCGCATCGAGTACACGATGCGCGATGTCATCCGGCACTTCGCGGACTCCGGCGGCGACGAGTTCTACTGGGACGTCAACGGCGATGGATGGGCGCAGTCCTTCGGCACGGTCAGTGCCACGGTGCACGTGTCGGATTCACTCGCGGCCGGGCTCACCGGGGACGCCAGCTGCTTCCTCGGCTACTACGGCGAGGTGGGGCAGTGTGAGCTGGAGTGGCACGGGTCATCCTTCTCGGCGAGCCTCGGGCCGGTGCTTCCGTACAACACGCTCACCGTGGCGATCGGGTTCGACGGGGGAACGGTCGTGCAACCCGCCGACCCCAGCGACAGCTGGATCGTGCAGGTGGCACCGAAGGTGCTGCTGGCTCTCTCCGGGTTCTGGCTGCTGCTCTCGATCGTGCTTCGATCGATCCTCTGGCGCGACGACAAGGGGCGCGGCACGATCATCGCGCAGTACTCGCCGCCCCGGGGCAGCGATCTGCTCCTCGACGCCGAGTTGCTGGGTCGCCAGCAGTCCGGATTCCCCGCCCTGCTGATCGACTTCGCCGTGCGGGGCATGATCAAGGTCATCGACACTGATCCGACGGGCGGTTCATCGACCGACCACTTCGAGCTCGAGCTCGTGACGAGCGAAGGTGCGACCGCCCGCGAACTGAGGGTTCTCGTGGCGCTCTTCGGCGCGAAGCTCACTCCGGGGGAGCGCGTGAACCCCGGGGAACTCTCCGCGAGCGAAGGGGCCGCGATCTACGCCCTGCGCGGCTCGACGGTGTCGTACGCGAACACCGAAGGGCTGCGCGCGCGGCCGGTGACGTCGGTTCCCACCTGGATTCGCCGCGGCGCCGGCCTCACCTGGATCGCCTTCGCGCCCGTCTGGGCCTGGGCTGCCTGGTCCGGTGCCCTCGAGGCCGAAGTCGTGCTCCCGGCGATCCTCGGGTCAGTGATCGCCCTGGTCACTTCGATCGTGCTTATCCTCCCGATGCGCCTGACGCGTGCGGGAGCCGACGCGCGGGACTACCTCAAGGGTCTCCGCCTCTACCTCACCGTGGCGGAGGAGGAGCGGATGCGGATGCTGCAGTCGCCAGAAGGAGCCATGCGAGTGGATGTCACGGATCGCGACGCGGTCGTGAAGCTCAACGAGCGCCTCCTCCCGTATGCCGTGCTCTGGGGCGTGGAGGATCGCTGGGTCGAGGAGCTGCGTGCGGAGTGGCCGAGCGGGTCGCCGGACTGGCTCGACGGCGCTCAACTCACGCCCCAGTTCATCAGTAGCTTCAACGCCGCATCCGTCTCGACGGTGCGACCGATCGTGACTTCGTCGTCGAGCTCTGGCTGGTCGTCGTCGGGCGGTTCCAGTTTCTCCAGCGGTTCGAGCGGCGGCGGGTTCTCCGGCGGCGGTGGCGGCGGCGGAGGCGGCGGAGGGAGATAGCGATGTCGACGGATAACAGGGGACTGCTCACGGGGGACGAGATGTCGCCGCGGCGGGAGTTCCTCGCAGCGTTGCGAGGCGAGATCCCCACGCGCATCGAGACGGATTCCCTTGGCTCGATGGCGATCCCGGCCGACTCCTACTGGGGAATCCACACCGCGCGGGCGCTCGAGAACTTTCCCATCACCCGGCGCGCGATCTACAACTACCCGTACTTGATCGAGGCGCTCGCGCGCGTCAAGCAGGCGGCGGCGCGGGCGAACAAGGAGCTCGGAGTCCTCAGCCCGGCCAAAGCCGACCTCATCGACCGGGTCTGCGAAGAGATCGCGGGTGGCGTGCTCCACCAAGAGTTCTGCGTCGGCGTGATCCAGGGCGGAGCGGGCACCTCCACCAACATGAACACCAACGAGGTGATCGCCAACCGTGGTTTGGAGCTCTTGGGGTTCGCCAAGGGCGACTACGGTCACCTGCATCCGATCGACGACGTCAACCGCAGCCAATCCACGAACGACGTCTACCCGACCGCCATCAAGCTGGCCATGGTGTTCGGCACTCAACGGCTCCTCGACGAACACCGCCTGCTGACCGACGCGTTCGCCGCCAAGGGCCGCGAGTTCGCGACGATCCTCAAGATCGGTCGCACGCAGCTTCAGGATGCCGTGCCGATGACCCTCGGGCAGGAGTTCAGCGGGTTCGCCACGACGCTCGCCGAAGACCACGACAGGCTCTCCGAGGTGATCCCGTGGCTCAAC
Organism: uncultured Salinibacterium sp.; assembly: GCA_964425885.1. Lineage (GTDB taxonomy): Bacteria > Actinomycetota > Actinomycetes > Actinomycetales > Microbacteriaceae > Rhodoglobus. The sequence goes on along the minus strand of CAYRON010000004.1, from coordinate 60,983 downwards.
GAGATCAACATGGGGGCCACCGCGATCGGCACGGGAATCACAGCTGACCCGCGCTACGCAGAGGCCGTACGGCGTCATCTCGTGGCCGTGACGGGCATCGAGATGGAGACCGCACCCGACCTCATCGAGGCGACCGCGGATGCCGGTATCTTCATGACCCTCAGCGGCACCCTCAAGCGCGCCGCCGTGAAGCTCTCCAAGATCTGCAACGACTTGCGCCTGCTCTCGAGCGGGCCGCAGGCTGGTCTCGGCGAGATCTTCCTGCCGCCGCGCCAGGCTGGCTCGTCGATCATGCCGGGCAAGGTGAACCCGGTCATCCCCGAGGTGGTCAACCAGGTCGCCTTCTCGGTGATCGGTGCGGATGCCACGGTCACAGCCGCGGCAGAGGCCGGTCAACTGCAGCTGAACGCCTTCGAGCCGGTGATCGCGAGTTCGATCATCCAGTCACTCGCGTGGATGACGAACGCCTGCTACACGCTGCGCGTCAACTGCGTCGAGGGCATCACGGCCAACACCGAGCGCCTCGCGATGCAGGTGGAGACGAGCGTCGGTGTGGTGACGGCGCTCACCCCCTACATCGGCTATCAGGCCGCGGCATCCCTCGCCCACGTCGCCCTCACGTCGAACGCGTCGATCCGCGACCTCGTGGTGGAGGCTGGCCTCATGGAGCCAGAGCAGGTCGACCGCGTGCTCTCCCCGGAGCGCCTCTCCGGCATGGTGCCCCTCACGAGTCCGCTACGTCTGCCTGTGCAACCGCCGATCGCGCCGGAGTCAGCGTGAGCGGCCCTTTAAAGGCGCCCGACCTGTCAGACCTTGAGGAGCTGGGGATCGATGTAGAGCGGGGAGAAGAGCCGTGGCAGGTCAACGTGAAAATGCAGGCCGCGGACGGCTCCCAGGTGGCCATCTCGTGGGACGAGGTCGCTGCCGACGCGTTCGTGAGCTGGATGGTCGGAGAGCGCGAACTCCTCAGGTCCTACCGGCAACAGGTGGAGATGATCTCCGTGAATCGCCACCTCGGGAGCCTCTACGTCTCAATAAGGACAGTCGCGGAGCACATCCGCGGTGGACCAGCGCGGGGTACCTTGATCGTCGAAGTCGATGAGCACGTTTCAGTCCGTGACTCCTTCGCTCCTTAGGTAGCCTGTGGAGAGGTAAGGGGAATTTGCCCCGCTTTCCGGCTCGACGAGGTATCTGAAGTTCCCTCGGGCCCCCTCTGCGATTGGAGGGCCGTAAGCCTGTGGATGGCGTCTGACATTCCGTCACAGCCGACCGCATCTGCGCCAGCGGGCCTTCATTCCCCAGGCTGGTTTTGTGGCTACCTAGCCAAGCCCCTGGGCGCGGAGGATGAGACCCTTGACCGACGTGGCAGGCACCGTGTCGGCCTCGCCGGCGAGGAACGTCGGGTCTGACGACAGGATGATCGGGGTGTCCGCCGGGCCGCTCGGCAGGCGGCCGTGCGTGCCCTTGACGATCGACGGGTCGAGCGAGATCGCGTTCATCGCATAGCGCAGGCCGACGGCCTTCTTCGCGAGGTTCGCCGCCGCCTTGACCTTGACGAGCGGGTCAGACGGGTTGAAGAAGAGCTCGGCCGGGTCGTAGCCGGGCTTGCGATGGATGTCGACGCCCCGCGCATACTCCGGCGCCTTCTCGTCGTCGAGCCAGAAGTAGTACGTGAACCAGGCACCGGCCTTCGCCACAGCCACGAGATCTCCCGCGCGCTCGTGGTCGAGGCCGTACGCGGCCTGCTGCGAGCGATCGAGCACCTCGTCCACACCGTCGAGTCCCTCGAGGATCGTGCGCACGGCGGGGATGTCCTCGGGGTTGTCCACGTAGACGTGGGCGATCTGGTGGTCGGCGACGGCGAACGCGCGCGACGTCCAGGGGTCGAGCTGCTCGAGGCCCTGCTGCACGTAGACCTCGAGGAGCTCCGCGCGACGGAGGGCGCGGTTGATGTCGATCGGCTTGTCGGCCGCCGCGAGTCCGTACTCGGCAAGGGCCACGACGGTCACACCCTGGGCCTCGGCCTGGTCGAGCAACGGCGCGAGCGCGGCATCCAGTTCGGCGGCTGCCGCGGCGGCCTCCGGACCCTCGGGGTCGAATCGCTGGAGGTCGTAGTCGAGGTGAGGGAGGTAGGTCATCGTGAGTTCCGGAACCTTGCCGCCCGTGCCGCCGCCCTCGAGGATGTAGCGGGTCGCGTCGATCAGCCATTGCGACGACTTGATGGTGGCCGTCGGTCCCCAGTACTGGAACAGCGGGAAGACGCCGAGGCGCTTCTCGAGGTCGTCGTGGAGGGCCGGCGGGCGCACGTAGTCGTCGGCCGACTTGCGGCCGTCCGCGTGATAGATCGGCCGGGGCGTGATCGTCACGTCGGTCGTCGCACCCATCGCGTACCACCAGCCGACGTTCGCTGCGGTGTAGTCCGGCTGGCTGTGCCGGGCGGTCTCCCAGACCTTCTCGCCGTGCACGAGCTTGTTGTGCTGGCGCCACAGGTAGATGTCGCCGAGCCCCTTGAAGTACCAGCCGTTGCCGACGATGCCGTGCTCCGACGGCATCGTGCCGGTGAGGATGCTCGACTGCACCGAGCACGTGACTGCGGGCAGCACGGTGCCGAGACTTGCCTGTGCACCCTTGCTCGCGAGCGCCGCGAGTCGCGGCATGTTCTTCAGGATCGGCGCTGTGAGCCCCACGATGTCGAGGAGGAGGATCGGCCGGGTTGCTACGGTCATTCTGTTCGGGTTCCCATCAGTTCGCGCTGTGCCCAGACGAGTTCGCTCGCGATACCCGCGGCGAGGTCGGCTGGCGGTTCGGGCAGGACGGCCCAGGTGTAGGTTTCGACGTCGATGTGAACGTCGTGCTCGGGGCGGGCACCGACAACGGCATCGACCGCTGCGAGCAGCACGTCTGTCGTGGCGGAGAGCGGGGCATCCGGCACCATGTGCAGCGGCACGTGGAAGTGCACGCGCCACGGCCCGTCGCCGGGGAGAGTCGCGAGCGCCTCGTCGAGGTCGTCGACGCGCAGGATGCCCGAGGCTCCCTGGTTCTCGCGGACCTGATGCACATACCGCGGTTCGGCGAAGGCGGAGATCGCCTCCCGTGAGGCGGCATCGGCCGGCGTGAGTACTTCCAAAGCGGCGGAGGCCTGGATCTTGACGACCTTGAGTCCCGCATCGTGGATGGCCGCGACGGCGGCGACGGGATCGGCGAAGGAGACGGCCAGGTGGCAGGTGTCGAGGCACACTCCGACGAACTCGGGGTCGATGACATCCGTGCGGGCGGAGAGCCACTGGACGATGTCATCGACATTGTCGAGGATGCACCCGGGCTCCGGCTCGATGGCGATCCTGATCGTGTGCCCGGTGGTGTCGTGGATCTGCTGGAGTGCTGCTACGAGCGCAGCGAAGGCCTCGGTGGCCGCGGCATCCTGCTCGGGGCCCCACCCCTCGCGCCAGCCGAGGGGGAGCGTGGAGATGCTGCCCTCGGCGCGCGGCGGCAGCAGGGCAGCGAGGGCGCGTGCGGCGTCGATGGTGTACTCGAGGCGCCGCGGATCGGTCCAGTCGGGCAGATACACGTCGAGTTTGACGACGTCGGCATGGAACGCGGCGTAGGGGAACGCGTTGAGCGTGCGAACCTCGAGCCCCTGCTCGTCGAGCACGGCGCGCAGCCGATCGCGGTCGGATTCGTTCGTGGCCAGCTGGTGGGCGAGTTCGGCGGGAAGCCACAGGCCCACTCCGAGTGTGTCGATTCCTGCCTGCTCCCTCGCGGGGCCGGCGAATTCCCGCAGCTGGGCAATCACCCCGTCGAGGTCTTCTGCCGGATGCACGTTCGTGCAGTACGACAGGTGCATCATGACTGCACGGGATCCGGCGCGACGGCAGGGGCGCCGCGCTGCACGGAGTTGCCCTCGAACAGCGGGGGAGCGACGAGCGCCTCGAAACCGGGCAGCGGCGTGACATCCACGCGCCCGCTCGGGTTGTAGAAGTCGATCGGGTTCTGCCACAGCACGCGGTCGACATCGGCCTCCGTGAAGCCGGACTCGAGCATGAGCTTGCCCGTCTTGAGGGTCTTGAGCACGTCCGAACGACCCCAGTCTGCTGCGGAGTTGATGAGGATGCGGTCCGTTCCGATGCGCTGCAGGATCGCGACCATGCGCTGCTCGTCCATCTTGGTGTCCGGGTAGATGGAGAAGCCCATCCAGCATCCGCTGTCGGCCACGATGTCGACGGTGAGCTCGTTGAGATGGTCGACGACGACCAGTTCAGGCGCGACACCGGAGGCGGCGACCACGTCGAGCGTGCGCTGCGTTCCCGAGAGCTTGTCGCGGTGGGGCGTGTGCACGAGCACGGGGAGTTCGTACTCGAGCGCGAGCGACATGTGCTCCTCGAACACCTCCTGTTCCTCGATGGTCATCGAGTCGTAGCCGGTTTCGCCGATCGCAACGACCGACTCGCGCACGAGGAACCGCGGGAGCTCTGCCATGACCTCGCGGCAGCGCGGGTCATTCGCCTCCTTGGGGTTCAGGCCGATCGTGGCGTGGTGCCGGATGCCGAACTGCGAGGCGCGGAACCGCTCCCATCCGGTGATGAGGTCGAAGTAGTCCACGAACGAGGTCACACCCGTGCGGGGCTGGCCCAACCAGAATGCCGGCTCGACGACGGCGCGCACGCCTGCCGCGTACATGGCCTCGTAGTCATCCGTCGTGCGGGCTGACATGTGGATGTGGGGGTCGAAGATGCGCATCGCGCTATCCCTTCGCGATCGGCTCGGCGAGAGTGCTGAGGTCTGTGGTGATAACGCGCCCAGCGGAGCTGCGCTCGCGCACGAGGTCGCGTGCCATGCGCTCGAGTTCGGCGTCGCGGCGCTCCTCGAGTTGGGCAACTGCCGTGAACGGAACGTCCATGAAGACGAGCTTGATGACACCCTGCCGCCAGGTGTCCTGATCGAGGTGTGCGCCGGCGAAGTCGCCCATGCCGGATGCCACGAGCCGCGGGTCATTCGCACGGAACGCGTCGTGCACGAGCGCGACCCCCGCTGCCACGGCCGCGTCGGGCAGTTCGCCGCGTTGGGTGAGCACGTTGAGCCCCCGCAGAACGCCGCGCTTCACATCGTTGTCACCCTGGGAGTAGAGCGTCTCGACGGAGGTGGCGAAGTCCTGCGGCGACTGCGTCTCGGCCAGCACGGTGATGAGCTCGGCGCGCGCGGCATCCGCGGACGTGCCGAGAATGAGGCCGTGGGGATCGGATGCCTCGTCCACGAGGTCACGACCGACACCGATGCCGGCCTGCGCCAGCCAACGGAGCGCTGCCGACGGCTTCTCCCGCACGGCATCCCGTGCCCGGTCCATCCAGTCGTCTGCGGTCATCGCGCGCTCCTCACAACGTCGTGGGTGATGGTGCCGAGAGCCTGCCGCATTCTCGCGATGCTCTCCTTGGCAAGCCTGGGCGCGGCGTGCGAGTCCCTGGGGAGTTCGATTGCCGCTACTCCTGTGTACCCGATTTCGCTGAGCGTTCGGAACGCGAGGTCGATATCGAGCTGACCCGTGCCCAGTTCGAGGTGTTCGTGGATGCCGGGCATCATGTCGTCCACCTGAACGTTGACGAGCAAATCGCCCGCCTGGTGCAGGGCTTCGACGACACCGCCAGGCTCGACGGCGACGCAGTGTCCGAGGTCTACCGTGATTCCCAGCGCCTCGGGGTTGCCGAGTTCGGACCGCAGTGCGAGCGCGTCGGCGACCGTCTCGACGCGCATCCCGGGCTCCGGCTCGAAACCCAGTCGCACGCCGCGCACCGTCGCCAGGGCGACAACGTCGGCGGTGCGATCGACGAGAAGGCGCCAGGCCTCGGAGTCCGACGTGCCTTCGGGCGTCACACCGGACCAGAGCGAAACACAGTCTGCACCGAGCACCCCGGCGATCTCGATGGCACGCGCGAGGAAGGTCATGCGGCGCGAGGCGTCCGCGTCGACCATGGTGGGGCGGTGCTTGACGTGCTTGTCGAGCAGGTAGCGCGCTCCCGTCTCGACGACGACGCGCATGCCCCGCTCGGCGAGCTCTGCGCGCAATTCGCGGGCCCGTGCCTCCCAGTCGTCGCCGAACGGATCGAAATGCGGATGCCCGAGGGTGAGCGCGACCGCGCCGTACCCGTAGCCCGACAGGACGTCGAGGGTGTCCGAGAGCGTGTGGTCGGTGAAACCGTTGGTGCCGTACCCGAGAACGGGGATCGGGGGAGTGCTGGGGGCGATCACGTGATCGATCCCCCCTCCTCACTCTTCGCTGTCGGCTGACCCTTCGACGCTGCGCGCGCCTTGGCGGCGCGGGACTCGAGTGCCAGGTCGAGTCCCGCGAGCGCGATGGCAGCGACGAGGTTGCCCGCGCGCGCGGCGAGACCCGCCTGCAGGGGGATCATGCCCATGATGCCGGCACGTGTCGCCGTTCGGATGTTGCCTGCCGTGGGTTCAGCGGCTGCTGCAGACTGCGGCAGCCCGACGGCGACGCCGAAGCGAGCGGTCGCGAGGGCGCCAGCAGCTCGGCCGAGCGACGCGTCGTCGGCCGCTGCGGCCGGAGCAGGAGCGGCGACGGTGGCCGCTGCGACAACTGCTGTAGCGGCAACCGATCCCGCGACGGCGCGGCTGGTCGATCCGTGCACCTCACCGCGGGAGAGCACCGTGACATTCGCCGTGTGCGCGGCGATGATCGTCGCGGCGGGCGCTGCGGCGAGCATCCGGTCGGAACCCGCGCCCATCAGCACGTCGAGACCACGGCAGGCGGCCATGACGGCCGGCCCGAAGGGTCCACTCTTGGCGACGAGGTTGTAGGTCGCGATGGCGGCAGCCAGCGGAACGGCGAGTGCCACCGATTTGCGTCCACCGAAGATGCCTGCGGCGGCGATGCCGCCCACGGCAAGGGCGGCTGCCGTGATTCCCGCAGCCCGACGCGAGATGCGACCGGAGGGAATCGGGCGCTCCGGTCGCTCGATCTCGTCGAGATCCGCGTCGGCCAGATCGTTCAGGGCCATGCCAGACCAGTAGAGCAATACCGAGGCGACGGGGATTCCGAGCGCGCGACCGTGGAGGGGGCGCCCGGCCCAGCTGGCGCCAGCCACCGCGTCACCGAGTACGGAGAACGCCGCAGGCGCGCGTACCAGCTCCCGGTAGTCGCGCAGTGACATTACGGGGTACCGACGGGCAGGCGCGCGGCAACAGCCTGGGCCCACTCCGTGAGCACCTTCGACTGCTCGGCGAACGCGTGGATGTCGCTACCCCACGGGTCCTTGAAGAAGCACCCAAGCGCTCCCATCGGGCCGGACTCCCCGCTGGCCTGGGCGAGCGACAGCAGACGAGCGAGGTCGATCACGAGCGGGGCAGCGAGCATGGAGTCGTACGCGCTCCACGTCGTCTGGAGGATCACCCGGCTGCCGAGGAAGCCCTCTGCGCTCACGTGGTCCCACGCGGTCTTGATGTCACCGAGGTCGGGCACGTTGTCGATGTGCAGCGGCGCGACGACATCGTTGCCGAGGAGAGCGTGGAGTCCGCGGTTCTTCGACGCGAGCTTTGAGCGAACCGCTTCCGGGTCGGCAAGGGTCGAGCCGTCGCCGCCACCGAGGAGGTTCGTTCCTGCCCACGAGCGCACCTTCATGCCGCGCGACGTGAACATCGGGGCGAGCACGGTGCGCAGCAGCGTCTCGCCGGTCTTGCCATCCTGCCCAGCGAAGGGGATGCCGGCATCCGTCGCCCACTGCCACAGCACAGGCAGGTTGAGCGAAGTGGACGGGGTGAAGCACGCGTAGGCCGCACCGGCGTGGACAGCCGCGAGAGCGCCGATCGAACTCGGGGGGAGCACCTTCTCGCCCGGCTTCGCGAGCGATGCCTCGAGCAGCGCGCGGTCCTCGAACTCACTGCGGTATGCGGGAAGCGGCTCCGTCGACGAGACGTCGATCACAACGACGCGCGCGAGGTCGTACTTGGCCTGGAAGTCGAGGATGTCCTGGGCCCGCTTCTCGATCTCACCCTGCTGGGTGGCCGCGGTCGGCACAGGGAGGATGTTGGGGTCGATGGCCGTGAGGTCATCGGAGACCGCGGCAACGAGTGCGCCGTCGATCATCCCGGCAGCGCTCAGGGCGAGGGCCTTCTCGGCGAGCGGGGTCGTACCGACATCGTGTCCGCCGATGACGATGTCACCGAATGCCGCGAGCGGAACGTCGGCGAATTCATCGCTCGCCGTCGTGAGGCCGGTCGGCCCTGCGAGGTTGCGACTCAGGGCGGTGATACCGACCGCTGCCGTCGTTGCTACGCTTCCGCGGCCACCTACGAGCCACAGGCCCGTACCCTTGCTAGAAACACCATTCATCGTCGAACTGCTCCATCCTCGGTGTCCGCCATCGCACACAACCCGATCTCGTCGGTTCTCCCGACCGTAGGCGATATTTTACCGGACGTCAAAACAAACATCGCGTGACCCGTGACACCTGCTCAACTAGCTGAGATCGCCCTGGTAGACCGGTCGTTGCACTTGCAGAATCGGGCATTTCTGCTACTCCGAAACAAAAGGCGTGCGGCTGTCATACTGGACCGCACGGTGGTTCACGCAGGGGTGAGTCACAGCGTTCAGAGGAGATCGCCCAGTGCTCACAGGAGACCGGCCTCCGTTCACGGGCGACCGAGCTGTGGAGTCGAGCGCTGCACACCACGACACCCCGGCGCCCACCCTGTCAGAGCGTGTCGACCGCGCGGTGGAGCGCACCTCCCGTGTCATCGCCTCCTCCTGGTCGGACCTCGAGGCGAGCCTGGCGGCGTTCCCGCCAGAGTCAGCGCGGCCAGCCCAGCTCCTCGCGGAGATGACGGGAGGCAAATACCTGCGCTCGCGCCTGGCTGTCGCGACCTACTTCGGGCTCGGCGGAACATCGGATGCCGCATCCGACGCCATCTCGGCTGCTGTGCAGTTGCTCCACGTGGGGCTGTGTGTCCACGACGACCTCATCGACGGGGATACCACTCGCCATGGCCGCCCGAATGTCGCGGGCCGCAGCGCGTCCCGCGCGCTGGCCGAGGGGAGCGATGCCGCTCGAGCCGCGCACGAGGCGATGACGGCCTCCGTGCTGGCCGGAGATCTCGCGATCGCCCGGAGTCAGCAGATCCTTCTCGCCGCACCGTTGCCCCCAGAGACCCGCATCGCCCTCACACAGGAGCTGCTCGATGCTCTCGGCACGACGATCGCTGGTGAGTGGCTCGACGTGCGCGGCGAGACTGCCGCGCCGCACGACGTCCCCACCGATGCGATCGCCTCGCTCAAGACCGCGCGGTACACCACGGTGCTGCCGCTGCGGCTCGGGGCGATCGCGACGGGGGGAGTCGACTCCGCGACCATCGAGTCGCTCCAGCGCTACGGCGAGGCGCTCGGCGTCGCGTACCAGATGAAGGACGACGAACTCGGGGTGTTCGGAGATCCTGAGGCCACGGGCAAATCCGTCACCGCCGACCTTCGCGGCGGCAAGCGTACTGGGCTCATGAAACTCGCCCACGAACTCGCCGACGGCAATGAGCGCGCAACGCTCGACAGCCTCGTCGGCCGCGCGGAACTGGGAGAGTCCGAGGCGGAGCGGGTGCGCGCGATCCTCGTGAACAGCGGAGCCGTCATCGTGCACCGGGAGCGAATGGCGGCGCTGGTGGCGCAGGCGATCGACGAAGTCGGACGCGCGCCGGGCATCCCGGCCGACCTGCGTCGCTACCTGACCAGGGGTGCAGAACTCGTGGTGCCGCGGGCGAGCTAGCCCACTCCGCTCCGCTTAGGACTTCGGTGCGTCCTCGTCCTCGATCACATGGAGGGCCTCGTCGCGGGCGTCACCCGCAGCCTCGGTGACACGCTCGGTCACGTCCTTGGCGGTCGTCGTGACCTTGTCCGCGACGTCTTTGGCCGTCGCGCTGACGTTGTTCGCGACGTCCTTTGCCGTGGAGGAGACGTTGCCTGCGACGTCCTTGGCCGTCGCGCTCACGTTGCCCGCGACATCCTTCGCGGTCGTGGAGACCTTGCCAGCGACGTCCTTGGCCGTTGATCCGACCTTGTCCGCGACATCCTTCGCGACACCGGGGGCCGCCTTCGCGGCCGCTTCTGCACGCTCGCGGATGATGGGGGCCTGCTGACGCGCGTATTCCTCGACGTCATGACGAGCCTTGGCCACGCGAGGGTCCTCCCAGAGCTGCCGCGCCTTGGCGCGCATTGCGTCGTACTTCTCCCGCCCGGCGCGTGTGCCGAGCACGTATCCGACGGCGAGACCAGCGGCGAGGGCGAGGAAGCGTGGGTTCATGGCTAGAGCCTAGCCAGCCTCGCTGGGTGCCCGTCCAGCTTCGGTTCGCACCTCGGAGGGGTTTTTATCGGGTCGCCAACCCCGCCATGACGGATGCCGCAGCTTGCCGGTCGGCGTCCACTCGGAGTACGCCACCTCGCCAACGAGCCGCGGCGTCACGAAATGCGCGTCCGCCGCATCCGCAGCGGGAAGGCCGACGAACGGGCTCGTGACACGTTCACTTCGCCGGAGCGTCGCGGCGAGCGAATCCAGTTCTTTGTCGGTGAATCCCGACCCGACTCGACCCACGTATCTCAGGCCGTCCTCATCGTGGACTCCCATGAGAAGTGAACCGATGTGGTGGGAGCGAGCCCCGGACCCGGGGCGCCATCCGCCGATCACGACCTCCTGGCTGAGGTTGTGCCGTAGCTTCACCCACGACCGCGCACGCTTGCCCGGGAGGTAGTCGCTGTCGCGGCGCTTGGCGACGATGCCTTCGAGACCGAGGGTGCGACTCGTGGCGAACGCCGCTCTCGCGTCGCCGTCGAAGGCGGGCGGCACCTGCACTGCGCCTGCGGGCTCAAGCACCTTCGTCAGTCGCTCACGGCGTTCGTCGTAGCTCCGGTCAGTCAGGCGCTCGCCGTCGAACTCGAGAAGGTCGAAAACCATGAACTGCACGGGCGTGGTCGCGCGCGCCTCGTCGACGTACTTCTTCTTGGTGAGCTTCATCCGGGTCTGGAGCACTCCGAAGTCGGGCCTGCCAGCCTTGTTGAGCGCGACGATCTCGCCGTCGAGCACGGCGTCAGCACCGTGCCCGTTGGCGGCGAGCATCGCCGGTATGCCCTCGAGCTCAGGGTAGCTCGCGGTGATGTCGACTCCGTTGCGACTCATCAGTGTCACCGCGCCGTCACGGACCTCCGCGATGGCGCGAATGCCGTCCCACTTCATCTCGAACGCCCACGCCGCAGTGTCACCGAGCTCTCCGACGGCGCCGGGGCTCGCGAGCATCGGCGCGAACCGCCGCTCGCCAGACGACCTGGGGGAGCGACTGCCGCCGATCACCTTGCGGCGTGAGTCTGCCTTTGCCGTGCGTGGAGGCTGTTCGTCGACCGGCTTCATGAGGTGGATGAGCCAGTTGTTGTCGTCGCCGTTGCGACCGCCGGTCTGGATGAGCGCGTAGCGGTGCGAGCCGTGTTTCTCCCCGTGGAGGGTTGCGATCACTTCCTTGCCGTCGCGCCATTTCTCCAGGTCGTAGGTTCCCTTGTCCCAGATCGTCACGTCGCCCGCGCCGTACTGCCCTGCCGGGATGGTTCCCTCGAACGCGCCGTACGCGAGGGGGTGGTCCTCCGTCTGCACGGCCAGGTGGTTCTGGCCGGGGTCCGTCGGTACCCCCTTGGGAAGCGCCCAACTCACGAGTACGCCATCGTGCTCGAGCCTGAAGTCGTAGTGGAGCCGCCTGGCGTGGTGCTCCTGGATCACGAACGAGCTTCCGGTCGACGTCGGGGGAGCATCGCTCGGCACGGGTTCGGGGGTCTTGGCTTGGTCGCGCATGCTGCGATACGCGGCGAGCCGATCGTCCGGTCCACCTGCTTCGATCGGCGCGCTCGCGGAGATGAAGCCCGCCATCCGCTCCGGCGTTGGCTCAAGCGAGGCGAGGTGCCCGGCGGTCAGGGCCTCGAGCAGATCGCCCTGCTCCTCGACGCGACGGATGACCTCCCGGTAGTCGAGGTGGCTGAGACCGGGGTCGTCCAGTTCGTCCCAGGTGCGAGGTGCCGCGACCATCGGCTGCAGTCTTCCGCGGAGGGAGTACGGCGTGATCGTCGTCTTGCTGCCGTTGTTCTGGCTCCAGTCGACGAGAACACGGCCCTCGCGGAGGGTCTTCTTCATGTCGCTCACGATGAGCTCAGGATGATCGGCCTCGAGCACGCGCGCGAGCTCGTGTGCCACCGCCGACACCTGATCGCTCGTCTGCTTGCCGTCGATCGCGGCGTAGAGGTGGATGCCCTTCGACCCGCTCGTGACCGGCATCGGTTCGAGGCCCATCCCCACGAGGATCTGGCGTGCCAGCCGTGCGACCTCGGCGCACTCTGCCAGGCCGGCTCCCGGGCCAGGGTCGAGGTCGAGCACAAGCCGGTCGGGATTCTTCGGCTTCCCGGTGCGGCCGAACTGCCACTGGGGCACGTGGAGCTCGAGCGCCGCGATCTGGCCGAGCCAGATGAGGGTCGCGGTGTCGTTGACGAGCGGGTACGAGTTGACGTGATCGGAGTGCTGGATGTCGCGCCGCAGCACCCACTGCGGGGTCGAGCGCTCATCGAGGTTCTTCTGGAAGAACATCTCGCCCGGGGCATCCGCCGTTCCCACACCATTGACCCAGCGCTTGCGAGTGACTGGCCGGTTCGCGGCGTGACGGATGAGTGGTTGCGCTACTCGTGCGTAGTAGTCGAGTACGTCGGCCTTCGTCGTTCCCGTCTCCGGGTAGAGCACTTTGCCGAGGCTCGTGAGCTTGACACGGTGCCCGTCGATCGTGACGACCTGGTCGTCCCCCGCCTGTGCCATATCCCCATCTTGCGTCGCAAGGGGGTGGCACCGCTAGGCCGCAGGGTGTGTACTGGAGCCTCATGTTCACCATGTCCACATAAGGAGTCAGCGCGATGCGGTCGATCTGGAAGGGCGCGATCACCTTCGGCCTCGTGAATGTGCCGGTGAAGGTCTACTCGGCCACCGAGGACCACGACGTGTCGCTGCACCAGGTACACGACAAGGACGGCGGACGCATCCGCTACAAGCGCGTGTGTGAACTCGATGGTGAGGTTGTGGAGTACGCGCACATCGCCAAGGCCTTTGACGACGGCGAACGCACGGTCGTGCTGACCGACGCGGACATGGCGCTGCTGCCGGCCGAGCGCAGCCGTGAGATCGACGTTGTCGAGTTCGTGCCGAGCGACCAGGTGGACCCGATCATGTTCGAGAAGAGCTACTACCTCGAGCCTGACTCCAAGTCCGTCAAGGCCTATGCCCTGCTGCGCCGCACCCTCGAGGAGACCGACAGGACGGCCATCGTGCAATTCGCCCTGCGGCAGAAGACCCGCCTCGGCGCCCTCCGCGTACGGGGAGACGTGCTCATGCTGCAGTCCCTCCTGTGGGACGACGAGGTGCGAGAGGCGAAGTTCCCCTCTCTCGACGAAAAGGTGACGATCACCGAGAAGGAGCTGCAGATGTCGCAGGCTCTCGTCGCCTCGTTCGAGTCGGACTTCTCTCCCGAGAAGTTCACCGACGACTACCAGGAGCAGCTGCGAGAGCTCATCGAGGCAAAGCTCGAGAAGGGCGACGCGGTCGACACCGCCGAGACCTTCGGCGATGCAGGCGAGGCTGACGGTGGCGGCGAGGTGCTCGACCTCATGGAGGCTCTCCGACGCAGTGTGGAGAAGAACCGCGAGGCCTCGAAGCCCGCGTCATCCGGTAAGGCTCCTGCCAAGAAAGCACCAGCCAAGAAGGCGAGCGCCAAGAAGAAGTCGGCTTAGACGCGACGGTCGGAGTCGCCGTATCGTTCGCGGATGCTCTGACCCTCCGCTTCATCAGCGGCGCGCTGTCGCGCGAGCATCAGGTTGCGGGTCGTGTCGCGCATTGTCACGCGGATGGATTCCTCGGCGGCTATGCCAGCGTGCAGTTGGCGCAGGCGCATGACCTCGGCGTCGACCTCCGCACCCAGCGCGAAGACGAGGTTGCTGATGTACAACCAGATCAGGAGCACGAGGCCCCCGCCGAGCCATCCGTAGATCCGGTCGTACGGTGCGATGGTCGAGGCGTAGAGAACGAAGCCGGCGCTGCCGAGCAACCACACGACGATGGCGAAGATCGCGCCGTGACTGATCCAGCGGATGCGCTCGTGGGTCACATTCGGGGTGAAGTAGTAAAGCACCCCGATCATGAGGCCGACGAGCACCGCGAGCAGCGGCCAGCGTGCGATGTCGAACGTCGTGATCCACGGTTCGCCGATGCCGATCGACTGGCCAATGGCCTCCGCAACCCGGGGCGTAGTGAGAAGAAGGGCCGCGATGAGCGTGAATTCCACCAGCAGGAAGGCCGACACGACGAGCATGAGGCCGCGGAACTTCCAGATCTGGCGGCCCTCCTGCACCTCGTAGGCACGGTTGACCGCACGGCCGAATGCGGTCGCATAGCTCGCCAGGGACCACAGGGAGAGCACGAGACCGATCGCGAGCGCTATGCTCGGATTGCTGATGGAGAGCAGGGCCTCGAGAGGAGCTCGGATCGTCTCCACCGTTGCAGGCTGCGCCAGTTCGTCCGCGATGGAGAGGAGGAAGTCCGTCGCCCTCCTGCCGTCACCGTTGCCGATGGCCAGGGCGGACACCACAGACAACGCAGCGGGGAAGATGGCGAGCGCGGAGAAGAAGCTCATGGCGGCGGCGGAGTCGATGCCGCTGTGTCGTACGAAGCCGTGCCACGCGCGCCGGGCGGCGAAGGCCCACGAGCTGCGCGGGAGTCCGCGTGCCGTTGGCTCAGAGGCGTCGCGGTCAGTGATCGCGTCGCGCTCAGCCATGGCGACGCGCTCTTCCCGCGCCGAAGGGCAGCAGAACCCAGGCGAGGAGCACGAGCACGAGTGTTGCGCCGCCCGCGATCCAGCCGCCCTGGCGACTGATCACGACGTCGAAGATGAGCATGATCGTGCCCACGAGTGTGATCGCGACCGCCGCAAGGGTCACTTTCAGCAGCCGGTTCGTAACGAACACGATCTCCGCCTTGGCCTTCCTGCGGAAGAGCGCCCGGTGCAGGCTGACGGGGGTCAGGGCCAGGATCGTCGCAAGACCCGCACTGATCACGAGGCCAAGATAGGTATCGACCTGGTACTGGTCCAGATCGGCGAAGCGCGGTTGGAATGCGAGGGTCAGCAGAAATCCGGTGAGGATCTGAGTTCCCGTCTGAATCACGCGGAGCTCCTGCAGGAGCTCAGCCCAATTGCGGTCGACGCGTTCGGTCTCGGTCTCATCGCGATCCTGGGATTCCCGATCCACGATTGCCGCGTCGGGGTGGGGAGCTGGATTGCTCATGCGCCGGCTCCTTCGTTCATCCCCCGATCGTAGGCCGGGCTCGCCACAAGTGCAGCCCAGCGTAGCTGCGCCACGGCGCCCAGCGCTCGCCGTGGCTCGCGAGGTCGCGAGCGGTCGAGGGCAGCCCGAGAGCGCGGGCGCTCTGCAGCATGACGAGGTCGGTGGAGAGCAGCGTGTCCGGGTTGCCGAGCACGCGCATGGCGAGATAGCCGGCCGTCCACGGGCCGATGCCCGGCAGGGCGGTGAGTTGCGCGGTGAAGTCGCGCACGGGCATCCCGAGGTCGAGACTCAATCGTCCATCCAGCAGTGCCTCGGCAGCGCCCACGATGGTCGAGATGCGGGATGCCGGGCCCCTCAGCACGTCACGTCCCCTCGTGGCGAAGTCCTCGGCGGTCGGAAAACTGCCAGCGCCCAGGTCGCGCACGAGCGTTCCCAGCACCGTCCGCGCTGCGGCAACGGAGATCTGCTGGCCCACGAGGGTGCGGAACAGCGCCTCTTCGGGGTCGAGGCTTCCAGCGATCCGGATGCCCGGCACGCGCCGCACGAGCGGTGCGAGATCCGCGTCCTTCGAGAGTGCTGCATCGATCGCGACGGAGTCCGCGTCAAGGTCGAAGAGCCGGCGGACCCGGGAGACGAGGGTGGAGAGATCGGCGACGTTGTCGAGCAGCGCGGTGCAGGTGATGGCGCTATCGCCGTCGAGGGTGATGCGCACGTGGGCCGAGCCGTGGGGCAGGCGCACCTTGCGTTCGAAGATCGTGTCATCGGCGGTCTCGAGCCCCGTCACGGCATGGTCCGCGAAAAAGCGCAGGAGGCCAGGCCCGTCGAAGGGTGGCCGGGCTGGCAGGCGCAGCGTGATCGACGTTGATCCCTCGGCGGCAGGCACCTGTCGTCCGGCGGCGCGCGCACGCGTGCGGAGCTGGGTGGGAGTCATCTCGTAGACAGCCTGGATGGTGTCGTTGAACTGGCGGATGCTCGCGAACCCGCTCGCGAAGGCGACATCCGCCACGGGAAGGTTCGTCGCCGCCAGGAGGGTTCTCGCGGCTTGGGCGCGATGCGCGCGCGCGAGCGCGAGCGGGCCTGCGCCGAGTTCTGCGGTGAGCACCCTGGTGAGGTGGCGGGGGGTGTAGCCAAGCCTCGATGCGAGCCCCTGCACGCCCTCGCGATCGACCGTGCCGTCGTCGATGAGGCGCATGGCGCGGGCGGCGAGGTCGTCGTGGAGGTTCCAGTCCGGTGAGCCGGGCACTGCGTCCGGCTGGCAGCGCTTGCACGCGCGCAACCCGGCTTCGTGCGCTGCCGCTGCGGTGCGGTAGAAGCGCACATTGCGCTCGCGCGGGGTGACGGCGGGGCAACTCGGTCGGCAGTAGATGCCCGTGGAATGCACGCCGGTGATGAACTGGCCGTCGAAGCGCGAATCGCGGGATTGCATGGCGCGGTAGCGCTCGTCGAAGGAGGAATCACCGGGCCCGAAGCTCGCGTGGGAATCGCGGGAGGGCTGCGTGGCGGCGGACATGAGTCCAGAGTCGCACGGGCGGACGACATCCACTAGCGGTATTCAGACACCACTTCTCGTCGCGTTCGACGGCCACCTGTCACACTGGACGGGTGAGTACCGCATCGATGCATCAGCCGCTCGAAGGTCAGTCCGACGCACTGGGACCGCTCCGCGACGAACTGGGCGACGCGGTGTCATTCGCGCCCGAGATCCTCGACGCAAGCCGTCGCGACAAGTCCGGCCACGAGTCCGATGCTGCGCCACTCGCGGTAGTCACGCCTCTCAACGTCGAGCAGGTGCAGGCCGTCATGCGCATTGCTACCGCGACGCATACGCCGGTCGTCGTTCGTGGTGCTGGCACCGGACTCGCGGGCGCCGCCATAGCCGGTCCCGGCGAGATCGTGCTCTCGATGCTCGCGATGAACCGACTTCTCGAGGTCTCGAGGGATGACGAGCTCGCCGTGGTTCAGCCAGGGATCATCAACGCGGACCTCAACGAGCAGCTCGCCCCTCACGGTCTCTGGTTCGCACCCGATCCCGCGAGCCGCGCGATCTCCACCGTCGGCGGGAACATCGCCACCAACGCGGGTGGCCTTCTCTGCGCGAAGTACGGCGTCACGCGGGAGTCGGTGCTCGGGCTGAAGGTGGTGCTCGCAGACGGACGTCTTCTCGAGTTGGGTCATCGCACCGTCAAGGGCGTCACCGGTCTCGACCTCACCGCGCTCATGATCGGCTCCGAGGGCACGCTCGGCGTTGTCGTCGAGGCGACTCTCCGCACCCGGCGCATCGTGCAGGGCCCCGTGGCCGTCATCAGTGCGACCTTCGCGAGCGTCGACGATGCGGCACGGGCGTCTGCGGTGATCACCGCCTCCGGACTCACCCCGGCCGTGATGGAGCTCATCGGGGAGTCCGCGATGATGCACATTTCGGAGTACCTGGGTCTCGGGCATCCGGGCGGCTCACAGTTGATCGTGCAGTTCGACGGGCCGGGCGCGCTCGCCGAGGCGGATGCCGCGCTCACCAGCATCACGTCTCTCGGTGGCGTCGCGGTGCTCTCGGGCGATCGCGCCGAGGGCGAGCGCCTCTTCGCGCTGCGGCGTGCGTTCCACCCGTCGATTGCGCGGCTCGGCACCGTGCTCATCGAGGACGTCTGCGTTCCCCGTAGTGCCCTGCCTGCCATGTTCGCCGCGATCGGCGACATCGAGCAGCGCTACGGCATCGTGATCCCCACGGTCGCGCACGCGGGCGACGGCAACCTCCACCCGAACTTCGTGTTCGAGGGCCCCGACGTGCCCGAGCACATCTGGGCAGCTGCCGACGAGATGTTCCTCGCCGCACTGCGACTGGGGGGAACGCTCACGGGAGAGCACGGTGTCGGCCTGCTCAAGCGTCGCTGGCTGCGCGACGAGCTGGGCGACGACCAGCTCGAACTGCAGCGTCAGGTCAAGCGCGTGTTCGATCCGCTCGGCATTCTGAACCCGGGGAAGGTCTTCGCGCCGTAGAGCGCGGCGTAACGGACGACGCCACTGGCTCGCCGCCGATTAGTCTTTTGCCATGACCTTCCTGCCCATCAGTTCCGACGAAAACCGCAGCGACGCTGCGAAGGCCGCCGCGAGCCGCCAGGTCGAGACGCACGGTGGTCGCATCACCAACATGAAGGCCACGCTGCTCAGCCACGTGCCGAGCTTCGACGCCTACATG
Source organism: uncultured Salinibacterium sp. (assembly GCA_964425885.1). Classification (GTDB taxonomy): domain Bacteria; phylum Actinomycetota; class Actinomycetes; order Actinomycetales; family Microbacteriaceae; genus Rhodoglobus. The sequence continues at coordinate 42,447 of CAYRON010000004.1, read as the reverse complement.
GAGTGGTACACGTTGCGCGACGAGCTCGTGCCGTTCATCGGCGAGCGGGCGGTATCGCTGTTCTCCTACGCGATCTCTGACGAGAACGACTGCCTCGTGTGCTCCGTCTTCTTCCGCAGGGTGCTGATCGACAACGGCGAGGACCCGGACAACCCCCAGGTGACCGAGGCGGAGCAACTGCTCATCGACTGGGGTCGCCTCATCGTTCGTGATCCGGCCGGAATCCCGGATGAGTTCTACGCGAAGCTCGAGGCCGCGTTCAGCCCACAGCTGCGCGTCATCCTGTTGGCCTTCGCCGGCCAGATGGTGGCCACCAACCTCTTCAACACGGTCGGCAGGGTGCCGCTCGACGAGGTGCTCTACGACTACCGCAAGCCCGGAGACGAGCGGACGTCCTGACGTGACCGCCGACTTCGAGGGTCGCGTGGCCTTCATCACCGGCGCTGCCCACGGTCAGGGGCGTGCGATCGCCCTCGCTCTCGCCGCCCAGGGTGCAGACATCGTTGCTCTGGATGTCGCGGCGAAGATCGAGTACCCCGCGTACGCTCAGGGGTCGACGGCGGAACTCGATTCGCTTGCCGAGGAGGTCGGGAGCTTGGGTTCCCGCGCGCTCACGATCGTCGCCGACGTCCGAGACGCTGAGGCGGTGCAGAAGGCGGTCGATCTCGCCGTCGAGACCTTCGATCGCATCGACATACTCGTCAATAACGCCGGGATCGTGGCGTATGCGAGCCTCGAGGAGATGACCGAGGGGGAGTGGGATTCGATGATCGACATCAATCTCAAGGGACCCTTCCTCATGGCCCGCAGCGTCGTGCCGGTGATGAAGAAGCAGGGCTCGGGCGTCATCATCAACAACTCGTCGGTCATGGGACTCCGCGGCGGCGACAGGCTCTCGCACTACGTCGCGTCCAAACACGGACTCACCGGGCTCACGAAAGCCTGGGCGATCGAACTCGCACCCTTCGGTATCCGGGTCGTGAGCATCCACCCCACGGGCGTCAACACGCCCATGAATGACGGACTCGCCGAACTCGAAGGCGCGAGCGCGCTCGAGATCGCCGAACGTTCTGCTGGCAACCTGTTGCCCGGTGTGCCATGGATCGAGGCGTCGGATGTCGCGGAGCTCGTGCTCTACCTCGCGAGCGACCGCGCGCGATTCGCCACCGGCGCGCAGTTCACCCTCGATGCCGGACTGCTGACGCGGTGAGTGGCGCGCCGAAGCCCGTCACCGCCAGACGCTTCCACCCCGCGTGGCTCGTCGCCGCGGTCGCGTTTCTCGCACTCATCGGTGCGGCAGGATTCCGTGCGGCACCGAGCGTGCTCATGCTCCCGCTCGAGGAGCAGTTCGGGTGGAGCCGCACTGATCTTTCGCTCGCCGTCACCGTCAACCTTCTGCTGTACGGCCTGACGGCGCCGTTCGCGGCTGCGCTCATGGCGCGGTTCGGACTGCGGCGCGTCACGACCGTCGCGCTCCTGCTCGTTGCATCCGGTGCGGCGCTCAGCATCTTCGCCACGGCTCCCTGGATGCTCGTGCTCACGTGGGGCGTTCTCATCGGTCTCGGCACGGGGTCGATGGCGCTCGTCTTCGCAGCGACCGTCGCCGACCAGTGGTTCATCAGGAGCCGAGGACTCGTCGTTGGGGTGCTCACGGCCGGTGGGGCGACGGGCCAGCTGGTGTTCCTGCCGTTCATCGCGATCCTCGTGACCGAGCAGGGCTGGCAACAGGCCTCGCTCCTGGTGGCGGGCGGCGCACTCCTCGTTGTGCCCCTCGTCCTGCTGTTCCTGCGTAACTCGCCATCCGACCTCGGCCTCGCGCCGTACGGTGCGCCAGCCGACTGGGCGCCGATGCCACGCCCACAGGGCAATGCCGTGCGCATCGCGCTCACGACCCTGCGGCGCGCGAGCAGAACCAGGACGTTCTGGGCGCTCGTCGCAGGCTTCGCCATCTGCGGTGCAACCACCAACGGGCTCGTCGGCACCCACTTCATCCCGAGCGCGCACGACCACGGGATGCCGGAGACCACGGCGGCCGGCCTGCTCGCTCTCGTGGGCATCTTCGACATTGTTGGCACGATCGCCTCGGGCTGGCTCACCGACCGGGTCAACCCCCGCATCCTGCTCGCGATCTACTACGCGGGACGCGGCATCGGGCTCGCGGTGCTCCCGTTCCTCCTGTCGGAGGCCGTGCATCCTCCGATGATCCTGTTCATCGTCGTCTACGGTCTCGACTGGGTCGCGACCGTTCCGCCCACCGTCGCACTCTGCCGTGAGGTCTTCGGAAAGGACGGGCCCATCGTCTTCGGCTGGGTGTTCGCCTCCCACCAGGTCGGCGCCGCCATCGCTGCCACCGTCGCCGGAGTCGTGCGTGACACGACGGGGGAGTACACCTTCGCCTGGTTCGGCGCCGCGGGCCTATGTATTGTCGCGGCCATCGTCAGCATCGGCATCTCGCGGAAACAGCGGGTTCTGCTGGATTAGGCGGGCACTCCTGCCAGGAGCGGGCGAGGGGAGAGGTGCTGGGTTAGGGTGCAGGAGTGCATCCGGACCTCCTGCTCGCCGTCCTTCTCCTCGCCAGTTGGCTGGGCCTTCTCACCCTGCAACTCGCGGATGTCGTGCTCACCTCGAGCAGGCTCCCACAGCTCTCGGCCTTCACGAGCGTCAAGGCTGAGCTTCTCGCGGCCGAGGGCACCCGCACGACCCCAGAGCAGCTCGAGGAATGGCGCGCGCAGGTGGCCGAGTTGGATGCCCGAGAGGCCGCCCGCGCGATCCCTCCCGGCCGGGGAGCCACCGCGCAACTGTGGCAGGCGACCCCGTGGCGTCTCGCCCCGACGGTCCTCGCCCTCGCGATCATCGTGGCAAGCCTGTCGGCGTGGCCGATCACTCTCGCGGCCCTTCCGTTGCCCGTGGTGACCTACGTGCTCGCGCTCGCCGCGGCCCGTGCATCCGTGGCCGCAGCGAGCGCGCGCTCGACCGTTCACGAGCAGCATCGAGCGGAGATCGATGAACTGATCGACCGGGCATCCCGTTCGGCTCGCAAACGTGTCGCGGGGCTCGGCGACCGGGTCAATCGTGCCCTGCAGATCCTGCGGGAGCAGCAGGGCTGAACCGGCCGGAGAAGCCCTGCCGATAGTGTCATGGGCATGGCTACTCCCGAACCGACAGAGTCCATCACGGACTACACGGCGTCCGCGGGTATCTCCCCTGCCCAGCCCGGCACCGCCCCAGCAGAGGTAGCGGCCACCGCCGGCATCGCGACCATCCCCGCCACGGTGCCCGGCGGCACCGCGCGGGCTGTTCTCGCCATCGTCGGCATAATCCTGATCTCGATCGTCACTCTCTTCGTCGCCGTGTTCCTGGTCGCCGGCCTTGGTGTGAACGCCTTCGCCTTCGGCGGGATCATGGCCCTCATTCCTCTCGCCATCGTGTTCTTCGGCGTTCGGTGGATCGACAAGTGGGAGCCGGAGCCACGCGCGGCAGTCGTCTTCGCGTTCCTCTGGGGCGCCGGAGTCTCCGTTCTCCTCGCGCTCCTCGTCGGCGCCGAGATCGACAACGTCATCGCGAGCATGGGTGGCCCGGGCCCCGGCTACGAGTTCTTCGCCGCGGCGATCCAGGCCCCGATCGTCGAGGAGTTCGGCAAAGGATTCGGCGTGCTCCTCATCTTTTGGGTCGCGCGAAAGCACTTCGACGGCCCCGTGGACGGAATCGTGTACGCGGCGTGGGTCGCTGGCGGTTTCGCCTTCACCGAGAACATCCTGTACTTCGGTTCGCAACTCGTCGAAGCGGGTGGTGTCGACGGCAGCGTCGTGCAGATCTTCCTGGTCCGCGGCATCATGTCGCCGTTCGCCCATGTGATGTTCACGGCGTTCGTGGGAATCGCGCTCGGCATTGCAGCACGCCGATCGAGCGCGCTGGGAGCCATCGTCTACTTCGTGGTCGGCCTGATCCCCGCCATCCTCCTGCACGCGTTCTGGAACGGCGCCCTGTTCTTCGTGAGCGACTTCTTCGGGTACTACGTGCTCATCCAGGTGCCGCTCTTCGCCGGGGCGATCGCGCTCGTTGTCTTCTTCCGTCGTCAGGAGTCCAAGCTCACACACGACCGTCTCGCAGAGTACGCGGCAGCCGGGTGGTTCGACCCGGAGGAGATCGACGTGATCGCCACGCCGCTCGGTCGCCGCCAGGCTCTCGCGTGGGCGGGATCCCGGGGCAGGCGCACCGAGATGAAGCGCTACCTGCACGCCGCGACCCGCCTCGCGTTCGCGCGTCAGCGCATCATCACGGGCCGGGGTCGCCGCACGGCCGAGGCCGACGAAGCACTTCTGCTGGCAGCGGTGGTCGACAATCGTCGGGCCCTTGCCACCGGGGGAGCCGCGGCATCCCCACAGGCCGTCTAGGCGCTCGTCGAACCGCCCGTTAACAGACTCATCGCCCGGTGGTGCGGCACTGCCTGCGACTCTTCCGGGCGATGAGTTGTTCTGCGTCCAGACTGCCACCGTCGACGAGGCTGCGCAAGAGTCTGTGCTCCGGCGAGCACTAGACTTGAAGGCCTGAAATCGAGAGGTGGGCGGATGCCGTCGAGCGAGTTATCGAGGGAACGCGAGTATGTCGCAACCCTGTATGAGCGACTCGACGAACTGCTGGCCGGAGCCCAGGAACAACTTGAGGCAGTCCGGCGCACCAACCAGGGTGGAACGCACCAGAACCGTTCGGAGCGCGATGCCTTCGCGCGCATCTACGAGGACCGCGTCGTGCAGCTCCGGCAGGTCGACGAGCGCCTCGCCTTCGGCAGGCTGACGGTGGCGGACGCCCCCGAGGGCTCAGAGCACCACTACATCGGCAGGATCGGGCTGCGCGACGCGGACCAGCGGCCGCTTCTGCTCGACTGGCGGGTCCCTCAGGCCCGCGCTTTCTACCAGGCGACCGCGGCCACCCCGCTCGGAGCCAGGGCTCGACGGCACCTGCAGAGCAAGGGTCGCGAGATCATCCGAATCGATGACGAGATCTTCGATCGCGACCTGCTCGACGGCGACGTCCAGGGGTTGCAGGGTGAGGCCGCGCTGCTCGCGACGGTCACAGCCCAGCGCACCGGCCGGATGACCGACATCGTGGCCACCATCCAGGCCGAGCAGGATGCCATCATCCGCTCGGAACTCGCCGGAACTCTGGTCGTGCAGGGTGGGCCGGGCACGGGCAAGACCGCCGTTGCCCTGCACAGGGCAGCATTCCTGCTCTACTCCTATCGCGAACGCCTGTCGTCGAATGGTGTGCTCATCGTCGGCCCGTCTCCGTCGTTCCTGCAGTACATCGAGCAGGTCCTCCCGTCGCTCGGGGAGACCGGCGTCGTGCTCGCGAGCCTCGGCCAGCTCTACCCCGGCGAGGAGGCGACTCACGACGACGTCCCAGAGGTGGCTGCCCTCAAGGGGAGCCTCGAGATGGCGTCCCTGCTCGCACGGGCCGTGCGTTCGCGCCAGGTCGTTCCCCGTGAGTCGCAGGTTGTCGACATCAATGGCGAGCTCCTCACCGTCGAACCCTCCGTCATCCACTCCGCCATGCAGCGCGCGTGGGACACACGCAAGCCGCACAACCTGGCGCGGGTGACCTTCAACAAGGCGGCACTCGGTTCGCTCGCGCGGCTGCTCGCTGACCAGCTCCGCTCGCACGGCAACACCATTGAGGACTCGGACATGGCGTGGCTCCGCGAGGATCTGCGGGGATCGTACGACGTGCGCGTCCTGCTGAACTCGGCATGGTTGCCCCTGAGCCCCCAGAAGCTCCTACAGGACCTGTACGCACGTCCGAACTGGCTGGCAACGCTCACCCCGCGATGGTCGCCAGAGCAGCGCGCCCTCCTGCTTCGGTCGCGCGACGCCGAGTTCACGATCGCCGATATCGCGCTGCTCGACGAGGCGGCGGAACTCCTCGGCGAATCGGATGCCGCGGCCGACGCCAGCAAGGCCCAGCGAAAGCAGCAGCGAAAGCGCGACATCGAGAACGCCGAGCAGGCGATCCGCAACATGGACGTCGAGGGGCTCGTCGACGCGAAGACCCTCGCGGAGGGCTTCGAGGCCGGTTCCTACCGCGGCACGACGGCTGAGCTCGCAGCGGCAGACAGGGAGTGGACCTACGGGCACATCGTCGTCGATGAGGCCCAGGAACTCTCCCCGATGCAGTGGCGAGTGCTCACCCGCAGGAACCCGTTGAAGTCCTTCACGATCGTGGGGGATGTCGCCCAGGCTTCCACCGCCGCAGGAACCACGAGCTGGGCCGATGCCCTGCAGCCCCACGTGGGCACGAACTGGCGGCTCGAGGAGCTGACGGTCAACTACCGCACCCCCGCCCAGGTCAGCGAGGTCGCCGAGGCTGTGGCGCTGGCGCACGGGGTCGGCATCACCCGCTCACGAGCAGTTCGCGAGGGGGAGTGGCCGGTCATGACCGAGGTGGGGGAACGCATCGGTGAGCTGGCCGTCCGCAGCATCCGCAAGGATCGCGAACTTGGACAGGGCACGATCGCTGTGATCGCAACGCCCGACTCGACGCCGGAGCTCGTGGGTGCGCTCCGCGAGGCATTCGGCACGGAGGTGGGGGTGGGAGCAGCGGGACTCTCCCGGCCGATCGCGATCCTGACACCGCAGGAGTCGAAGGGTCTCGAGTTCGACTCGGTCGTCGTTGTCGAGCCTCAGGACGTCATCGACGAGCACTCCCGTGGAGCGGCTGCACTGTACGTCGCCATGACGCGAGCGACCCAGAGACTGCACGTCGTGGCATCCTCGACGCTTCCCGACGGCTTCCCGCGAGGCGAGTCACACCAGTAACACGTCCCCCACAGGTACCCCCAAGTGGGGGTTTGCAGGTGTTTCCCAGCTTCGACAGACTGTAGCTACGAATCAACGTTCTTCGGGGGAGGAACCGATTCGATCGGGTGCGATTCGTCGCAACGAGTAGGGCCGGAGGCGGGGGAGCCTCCGGCCCAACGTCTTTCCCCGCACATTCGGGCACACGGCACTGCCGGGCGATGTTCGCCGGGCGCGGGGGGAAGCAGATGTCTGTCGGGCGGGCGGTGCGCGAGAGATTCGCGGCTCAGTCGGCCATGGTCGACGTCGTCGAGCGACAGCGCACCGCCGCTCCCCGGGGTGTCCTCTCGCGGCTGGTCGGGTTCTCGCCGCTGTTGCCGGCCGCACGGGCGAGCTATCGGGATGCCCTCGCCGAACTCATCGTCGGCGACATCCTCGAGAACCTCGGCCATAACTGGGACGTGCTCCACGATGTCCCACTCGAGGAGTCCACGCTCGACCACCTCCTGATCGGTCCTGCCGGCACCTTCGCGATCCGGGCGGCGCACTACGGCGAGCTCGACGTGGTGGTGAGCGGCGACGAGGTCTCCGTCGGCGGCGAGCACGCTCCCGACCTGAGCCAGGCCCGCGAGCAGGCCGAGGAGACGCGGATGCATCTCTCCGCGGCCGCGGCTCATTCCGTGGAGGTCACGCCGATCCTGGTTGTCGTGGCACCCCGGCGGCTCATCATCAAGTCCGAACCGCGATCTGTCGAGGTGGTCAGTGCAAGCGACCTCGCACGGCATCTCACCCGCGCCCCGCGCATCCTTGCCGGTGTCGAGGTTGCCGCGATCTCCGACCTGGCCGATCTGGAATCAACGTGGGGACGGCCAGCGGCCGTGTCGCTCGAGGTTCAGGGTCTGCACGCGGCTTTCGGCAGCATACGAAACGAGGTGAGAGCCGCCCGTCTGCGGCGAGTCATCCTCGGGACTGTCGCGGCCGCGCTCGGTCTCGTTGCCCTCTGGACGTACGTCGCCCAGACGACACTTCTGCTGCTCGCCCACTGAGCGGTGAGCGCACAGGGCGAGCCGCGCGAGAAGTCGGAGGCCGGTCGCGCGCGTCGAGCGGTTTCTCCCAGCGACACACTGCACGATGGGGGGATGTTCGCGCGGCATCCCATTCTCAGCCTGGCGACATTCGCGTACCTCGCTCTTCTGGCATGGGCAACGCTCACTCCTCAGTCCGCTCCCGCTACGACGAGCGTGCTCTGGCGACTCGCTCGGTTCTTCGACCGCTTCGAGGCAACACAGTGGTTGACCTTCTCGACCATCGAGTTCCTCGCGAACATCGCGCTGTTCGTGCCGCTCGGGTTGTTCTTCGTGCTCCTCTTCGGACGCTCGCGCTGGTGGCTCGCGATCCTCATCGGGGTCGCTATGACCGTCACGATCGAGTACGCCCAGCAATTCATCGGGGGCAGGATCTCGGATCCGCGCGACCTCGTCTCCAACTCGATCGGCACCGTGGTTGGCACGGTTCTCGCACTTGTACTCACCGCGTCAAAGGCGAGGCGCCTCCGGTCGGCGGGTGCCCGGCCATGAAACGCTGGTGGGGGTTCCTCGGGTTCGGAGTGGTCAGCGTGATCCATCTCTCCGCCCTCCTTGTGGGATCCCAGGAGGCTTCAGTGCCCAGCAAGGCACTGCTCATGCCCATGCTGCTTGCGGCCCTTCTCATCGCTCTTCCCCGCGTCACATCCGAGGTTGCGCTCTGGGCTGGCCTTGCCCTCGTGTTCTCGACGGCCGGCGATGTGCTTCTCGGGGCTCCGGGCGGGGTGGCGTTCCTGGTCGGGCTCGGCGCATTCTCACTCGCGCACGTCGCCTACCTTCTCCTGTACCTGAGGCCCCTCCGCACGAGGAAGGTGGGATGGCGGGGGCTCCTCTACGTCGCGTGGCTCACGGTGCTCATCCTCGTGCTGCTACCGCACATCGGGGCGCTCACCCTCCCCGTCGCGCTGTACGGGGTGCTGCTCTGCGGTGCTGCTGCGGCGGCGCTCGGCACATCGCCGGTGGTCGCGGTCGGTGCCCTCTTGTTCCTCACTTCGGACACGCTTCTCGCGCTAAAATTCTTCCTGCCCGGCTTCGGGTTCTGGCAGGAGGACTTCGTCATCATGCTCGTCTACGTGAGCGCGCAGGGGCTCATCATCGTCGGAACCGTTCTTGCGGCACAGCGCCGGGCGGCGGCCACCAGACCCGATCAGCTCGTGCAGGTGCCGGTATCGACGGGGGACGACAGGCCAGCGGCCTGATCCGTGACCGGCGTGAGCTCCGTCATGGTCATCGCGTAGCCGATGTCGCCCCTGTCGGCGCTTCGGGCGAAGACGACGCCGATGACGTCGCCATCGAGCGAGAGCAGCGGTCCCCCCGAGTTGCCCTCCCGCACCGCCGAGGCGAGCGTGTACACCTCACGGGCTGAACGCGAGCTCTCGTAGATGTCCTGCACCTGCGTCTCCTGTACGGCCATGACGCCAGCGGGGATGGACGAGAACGGTCCTCCGAACGGGTAACCCTGCACCGCGGCATCCGTTCCGGGAGAAACCGTCGCACCGAGATCGAGCGGGTTGGAGTCGAGGCCCGGAACGGCGAGAACGGCGAGGTCCACTACGGGGTCGAAGTAGACGACCGTCGCGGCGATCGCCTGCCCGGCTGGCGATTCGATGACAGGTTCGGTCACACCAGCCACGACGTGTGCATTGGTGACGACGCGATCATCCGCGATGACGAATCCACTGCCGCTCTGGGCGATGCCACACGCGAGCGCGTTGCCCGTGATGCGCACGACGGACTGCGCGGCAGCGGTGAGTTCAGGGCTACCCGCGTCAATGGTCGGGATAACGGGATTCTGGATGCCGAGGGCTCCCGAGATCACGGGCAGGCCGCTCTCGATCACCGTCGAACGCAGTTCGGCGAGATACGCCTCGACGGGGTCGGGGGTCAGTGTCGAGATCGTACGCAACACCGTCGAGCCGGCGATGGCCCTCGATAGGAACGGCACACCCAGCTGGCCGACACTCGTGCTCAGCACCGAAGCCACGAGGGCGGCAGCGATCCCTGTGGCGATCCCGCCGGCAAGACGATCGAGTCCGCTGAGTGGGGTGGCCTCGAACCCCCGTCGAACCGCACGGCCGAGGAGTGCTCCGAGCGTCGTACCCAGGGCGATGAGACCGAGGACGGTGACGATCACCACGAGTGGTCGCGCCTGGGGGAACGGCACCCATGCCGAGACGACGGGAACGAGAAAGAACGCGGCGATCGCGCCAGCGACGACACCGGCGAAGGCGAAGACGGCGTGGGAGAGGCCGGCGCGAACTCCGTATGCCACGTAGCCGACGAGCAGCACGAGCAGCAGTACGTCCAGCACGATCGACTCCGTCACGCGACGAGCCTATTCGGGGGGAGTGCCGAGTTGGCTGAGGGTGCTTCCGGGCAGACGAGCTAGCCTGCCGGTATGCATTTGGTGCCCCGCCACTCGAGCCCTGACCTCTGCTAGACTCCCAAGGTTGCCGTCTAACGGCCGCGGATAAAGAGAGCCCAGTCATTCCGACTACGGGCGCCGCGCAACGAGGAGAAAGGGGATCACCTTATGGCTCTTGAAGCCACTGTCAAGAAGGCGATCATCGACGAGTACGCTACCCACCCCGGTGACACCGGATCCCCTGAGGTCCAGGTCGCGATGCTCACACAGCGCATCAAGGACCTGACCGAGCACCTCAAGGAGCACAAGCACGACCACCACTCGCGTCGTGGTCTGCTGCTGCTCGTGGGTCAGCGCCGCCGTCTGCTCGGCTACCTCCAGGACATCGACATCGCGCGTTACCGCTCGCTGATCGAACGTCTCGGACTGCGCCGCTAGCAAGGGCACCTCGCGAGACATCGCGTCGAACTTGACGGACGGGCCGTCACCAACTCCCCAGGGAGGCGGTGGCGGCCCGTTCTACGTTCCGTGCCAGTACGCGAGAGGCAGACTAGGCAGGTGACCGACTTCACCAAGACGCGACCCGACGCACCAGCGGGCTTCTTCGAGGCCGAAGCTGCCGGCCTCACGTGGCTCGCGTCCGCCGGGGGAGCGCGGATCGCGCAGGTCCGCGGGGTCGAGCCCGGTCGCATCACGCTCGAACGCGTCGCGGAGTCGGTGCCGACCGCTGCAGCCGCCCGGGACTTCGGTGCCGCGCTCTCCCGCACCCACTCGGCCGGCGCGGCAGCCTTCGGCGCGCCGCCCGACGGATGGACCGGCCCGCTCTTCATCGGACGGCGACCCATGGCGAGCGCCGCGGATGCCACGTGGGGCGGTTTTTATGCGCGAGACAGGGTGCTGCCGTTCGTCACCCTCGCGGAGAGGGTCGGAACAATCGGTGACACGGAGGCACGCGACATCCGCCGCGCCTGCGAGCGAGTGTCGGCTGGCGACTTCGACGATGATCAGCCGCCCGCCCGTATCCACGGTGACCTGTGGGCGGGCAATGTGCTCTGGTCACCCGATGGCGTCGTGCTGATCGACCCGGCCGCCCATGGCGGGCATCGCGAGACCGATCTCGCGATGCTGCACCTCTTCGGCTGCCCGTTCCTCGACGACGTCCTGGACGGGTATCGTTCCGAGACGGATCTCGCGGCGGGGTATGAGGAGCGCATCCCGCTGCACCAGCTCCATCCCCTCGCGGTGCACGCCGCTGGGCACGGCCGCCACTATGGCAGTGCGCTGCATCAGGCTGCGCTCGCCGTGCTCGCACTCTGAGAGGGTGCCCCCGGTGGACCCGATCAGAATTTTTTGAGCGCGCCTGCATCCATCGGGCGCTCTCGACCGGAAGTACTTTCTGACGGGCGAAACCCGCTCGACAGAGGAGGACATCATGCGCAACAAGCTCGCTGCCGGCATCGCTGCCGGTGTCATCGCTGCCGTGGGAATCGCGGCCCCCGCACAGGCGATCTCCGAATCGTCGGCTGATCTCTACGTGCTCCATGCGGTACCGGGACTGACGGTCGACGTCTGGGTCGATGGTGCAGTACTGCTCGAGGATTTCGAGCCGGGCACCCTGACTGACGCACTCGACCTGCCGGCCGGGGACTATGAGGTCGTCATCACCGCCGCGGGCGATCCCATCACGAGTCCCGCAATCGGACCGGCGACTCTTCCGCTCGCGGCGGGATCGAGTTACACGGCCGTCGCTCACCTTGCCGAGGATGGCACGCCAACAGCCACTCTCTTCACGAACGATCTCACCACTATCCCCGCCGGAGAGGGCAGGCTGACAGTCCGCCATACCGCGGCCGCTCCTGCTGTCGACATCCTGGCGAACGGTGCTGCCGCGTTCACCAACCTGTCGAACCCCAACGAGGTCAAGGCGAACCTGCCCATCGGCACGATTGAGGCCGCAGTCGCTGCCACGGGAACCACCGAGCCCGTGATCGGCCCGGCGCCTGTCACGATCCAGGAGGGCGTCAACACCATCGTCTACGCCTGGGGAAGCCTCGAGGACGACAACCTCGACCTGGCAGTGCAGACGATCGGCGGACTCCACTCGACACCGGATGGCGTGCCCTCCGGTAGCGCTGGCCTTGCCGCCGACCCCAACCCGGGCCAGGTCGTCCTGTCGTTCGCAGGAGCGTTCGGGGTCTTGGGGCTGCTCGCCTTCGCCCTGATCCGGATGCGCGCAGCGCAGCTCACCAAGTAACCCCGCGCGAGGTCGTGCACAGCCGGGGCGGCGCGTGATGCCGACCGCGCGGCCGAGCAACAAGAGAGGAGGAGAGTCATGGTTCAGCGTCTCGCAGTCGCGCCCATGACTCTCCTCCTCGTGCTCGCGACTGCCGTTCTCGGCGGATGCGCCGCCGATCCCGTGAGCATCATCCCGAGCCCCACCCCGACGCCGACTGCCGAGTCGGAGGCCCCGGCTGTCGGCACCCACAGTGCGGCGCTCGCGCCGGTTCGCGAGGCGGTTCCGCCCGTTCGTGTTCAGGTCGACGGAGCAGGGATCGACGTCCAGGTCGTCCCTGTCGGCGTCCAGCCCGATGGCTACATGGAGCTCCCACCGGATGTCGCCGTCGCCGGGTGGTATCGGTACGGTTCCGACCCGGGCAGCGCCACGGGTACGACGGTGATCTCAGCACACGTCGACTCCCTCGAGTACGGTCTCGGGCCATTCTCACAACTCAAGACCCTTGCCGTTGGCGCACGGATAACCGTGATGAGTTCGGATGGCAGCACCGCCGCCTACGCGGTCGAATCGGTGCAGAGCATCCTGAAAAGCCAGCTGCCGCTCGACCAGATCTTCGATCGCGAGGGTGCACCGCGTCTGATCCTCATCACGTGCGGGGGCCAGTTCAACTCCGAGCAGCTCAACTACTCGGACAACGTCGTGGTTGTGGCGGTTCCGCAGTGAGCACGACACCCCAGGGCTACGATCGGCACGTGGACGACGACGTTCAACTCGCTTCGGCATTCGCCTCCGGCGATGACGCAGCCCTCGCGCGCGTCTACGAGCGATGGGCGCCGCTTGTGTACACGCTCGCCGTTCGATCGCTCGGCGATATCGGAGATGCCGAGGATGTGACGCAGAAGACCTTCGTCGCTGCCTGGACGAGCCGCACGAAGTTCTCGCCGGAGCGTGCGAGCCTCTCCGCGTGGATTGTCGGGATCGCCCGGAACAAGATCGCCGACACCCACGAGGCACGCGCCCGGATCCGTCGGCTCCACGAGCAACTCACGTCGACGTCAGTGGAGTCTGACTGGGTTTCCGACGCCCCCGATCTCGCGGACACGCTCGTGGTCGCTGACGAGATCGCGCGACTCGAGCCCGACGCGAGGAACGTGATGCGCCTGGCGTTCTTCGACGACCTCACGCACAACGAGATCTCCGACCGCCTCGGTCTACCCTTGGGCACGGTCAAGAGCCATATCCGCCGCAGCCTGCAGCGCATGCGTGCCCGACTGGAGGTGACCTATGCAACACATCGATCCTGATGTCCTTGCGCTCCTTGCCCTGGGTGAGGGGGTCGCCGACGACGCGGGGCGAGCTCACATCGCCGATTGCCCGGAGTGCGAAGCCGAGCTCGCCAAGCTCAGTAGAGCCGCGCGAGTGGGGCGATCCACGCTTGACGCCGAACTCCTGGTTCCCGATCCTCGGCTCTGGGAACGCATCGCCGACGAGGTCGGCGTCCCGCGCGAGAACCCGGCACCCGAAGTCGTGCCGATTCGTCGCGCGCGTCGCCGTGCTGCTCGTGCGTGGGCACCCTTCGCCATCGCTGCCGCAGTCGTCGGCGTGCTGGCGATCGGAGGGCTCGCTACCTGGCAACTGGTTCGCCCCGTGCCATCCGTCGTGCTGGCCTCCGCGACCCTCGACGCCTTCCCCGACTGGCCTGATGCGACGGGCGATGCGGTCGTGGAGGAGTCGCCCGACGGCTCACGCGTTGTGCGTGTCACGCTCGATGTTCCGGAGGATCGTGACGGCTACACCGAAGTCTGGCTCATCAGTTCGGATGCCACGCGCCTCATCAGCCTCGGAACCGTCGAGGGCAATGTCGGCACGTTCCCCATTCCCTCCGGTGTCGACCTCTCGATCTACGATCTCGTGGACGTCTCAGCCGAGCCGATCGACGGGGATCCCGCGCACTCGGGCGATTCGATAGTGCGAGGCCAGCTGGGCGCCTGACCTTCCACGCCCCAGTCGATCTGCGAGCGGTAGCATCCGTATGTGGTTCCTGAGACGCCGGCATTCGACCGCAACGACCTCGGAAAGGGGTCGTTCAACCAGTACAAGTGGGCCCTCGCGCCGAACAATCGCCGGGTGCGACTGCGACTGGCGGGGAGCAACCCGCACCAGGCGACCCTGGCCGAGTTGCTCGCTTCGGGCGACCAACTCGAGACTGCGATCACCCGCCGCAACCAGCAGCAGGACGCCGAGGACGCACCCATCGAGGTGCGCCTGTTCACGGGGTCACGCGTGAGCGGTCCTGTCGGCTGGGTTCCGCGCGGACTCGAGGCGATCGTCGACGAGGCGCTCTCGCGACTCGACATGGCAGGCAAGCGCACGCGGATCCCCGTCGATATTGTGAGAAAGGGTTCGCTTCTCCGAGTCGAGCTCAGGATGGGGGAGACGCTGTGAAGCGCTTCGTGGTTCTTCTGCTGGCCGCGAGTGTTCTCCTGTCCGGTTGCCTCTGGAACAGCGAGCGGCGGCTCGAGGAGGGCGCGCTCGATGAGATGAGCAACGAGGCCTTCTACTCGGTCCCGGCCACGGAGCCCGCCGGCAAGCCCGGTGAGATCGTACGTTCCCTGCCGATTCTCTCCGCGCCTCTCGGTGCCGACGCCTGGCGCGTGATCTACCACACGACCGACGTCAACGGTGAGGACGTGCTGTCCTCCGCAATCGTGGCCGTACCCGAGGGTCCGTCGCCGACCGGGGGTACCCCGATCGTCTCGTGGGGGCATCCGACGACGGGCGCCGCCCAGGGTTGCGCACCCTCGGTGCTCATCGACCCCTTCCTCATGATGACCGGGCTCTCCGAGTACATCGCGGCCGGTTATGCCATGGTCGCTACCGACTATCCGGGGATGGCGGTCCGCGGTGATTCGTCGTACCTGATCGGCGTGACGGAGGGCAACGCCATGCTGGATGCCGCCCGCGCAGCGCGCGCGCTCAGCCCTGGCCTCGGCACTGATGTCGTGCTCTGGGGTCACTCGCAGGGCGGGCAGGCCGCGCTCTTCGCGGGGCAACAGGCCGCGGCCGGCTACGCACCGGATCTCGACATCGTCGCCGCGGCGGCGGCGGCGCCCGCCGCCGACCTCACCGAGCTCATGACGGATGACATCGATTTCATGGAGGGCGTGACCATCACCTCCTACGCTTTCCCGTCGTACGAGGCCGCCTACGCCGATCGCTACACGAAGGCGGATCTCACCGCGGTGCTCACCGACGACGGTGCTGCTGCCGTCGATGAACTCGCAAGCATCTGTCTCCTCACCGAGGGTGAGCACCTCCACTCCGTCGCGAAGCCGCTCATCGGCAACTTCGTCCGCACCAACCCGGCGACCACCGAGCCCTGGCAGACGCTCCTGAAGGAGAACAGCGCCGGAGCCTCGCCCATCACTGTTCCGGTGTTCATCGGGCAGGGGCTCGCTGACACCACAGTCGATCCGAGCTCGACGAAGTCCTACGTGGAGCACCTCTGCTCGACGGGTGAGAACGTCACGTTCCGGGAGTTCGACGGCGTCTCGCACCTGCTGGCAGGCTCGGTATCCGTTGTTGACGTGCTCCCGTGGCTCCGCGGAATCAGGGCAGGAACAACTCCCGCTGGCACCTGCTAGCGGCGGGAATAACCACCCCACCACTGTGGTTATGTAAGCTAGTCGATGCAAACGCATAGACTTTCAGGCCAACAGGAGCACACAATGCAGTTCGGAATCTTCTCGGTAGGCGACATCACCGCCGATCCGACGGATGGCACCACCCCGAGCGAGAATGACCGCATCAAGGCCATCGTCGCCATCGCCAAGAAGGCGGAGGAGGTTGGGCTGGATGTCTTCGCACTCGGCGAGCACCACAACCCGCCGTTCTTCTCGTCGAGCCCCACGACGACGCTCGCCTACATCGCCGCGCAGACCGAGACCCTTCAGCTCTCGACCGCGACGACCCTGATCACCACGAACGACCCGGTCAAGATCGCCGAGGACTACGCGATGCTGCAGCACCTGTCGGACGGTCGCATCGACCTGATGATGGGTCGCGGAAACACCGGTCCGGTGTACCCGTGGTTCGGTAAGGACATCCGCGACGGTGTAGACCTCGCCATCGAGAGCTACGCGTTGCTCCGCCGCCTCTGGAGTGAGGACGTCGTCGACTGGCAGGGCAAGTACCGCACGCCGCTGCAGGGCTTCACCTCGACCCCTCGCCCGCTCGACGGCGTCGCGCCGTTCGTCTGGCACGGCAGCATCCGCACCCCGGAGATCGCCGAGCAGGCCGCCTACTACGGTGACGGTTTCTTCGCGAACAACATCTTCTGGCCGAAGGAGCACTACCAGCGCCTCATCGCCTACTACCGCCAGCGCTTCGAGCACTACGGTCACGGCACGGCCGCGCAGGCGATCGTGGGCCTCGGTGGTCAGGCCTTCATGTCCAAGAACTCGCAGGACGCCAAGAACAAGTTCCGCCCGTACTTCGACAACGCGCCTGTCTACGGTCACGGCCCCGTGATGGAGGACTTCGCCGAGCAGACCCCGCTCGTCGTCGGTAGCCCGCAGGAAGTCATCGATCGCTACGCGTCGATGCGCGAGTTCTACGGCGACTACCAGCGCCAGCTGTTCCTCATGGATCACGCTGGTCTGCCCCTGAAGACGGTGCTCGAGCAGCTCGACCTGCTCGGTGAGGAGGTCGTGCCCGTGCTCCGCAAGGAGCTCGCCGAGAACCGCCCCGCCGAGGTTCCGGATGCCCCGACCCACGCGTCACTCGTGGCTGCCGCCTACGGCGACGGCCCGGCGCGGGTCGCTATCCCCAAGGCCAACCGCGGAGACAACCTCGCCGGGCCGAGCCCCTACCAGGACTCGCCAGCCCCCGCGGCCCCCGCGGGATCCGCGTTCGGCCCCGCAGCTACTAGGAAGGCAAGCTGATGACTGACTCGACAACACGCAAGATCACCGTCGTCTCGTCCGGGCTCAGCCAGCCGTCGTCGACACGACTCCTCGCAGACCGTATCGCCGCCTCGACTGTGGCGTCGCTCGACGCGAAGGGGATCACGGCGGAGGTCACGGTGATCGAACTGCGCGACCTCGCGCAGGACATCACCAACAACCTGCTCACCGGCTTCGCGCCACCGAAGCTCGAGGCCGCGATCAGTGCGGTGACCGAGGCCGATGGCCTGATCGCCGTGACCCCGATCTTCACGACGAGCTACAGCGGGCTGTTCAAGTCCTTCGTGGACGTGCTCGACCCGCAGTCCATCCACGGGCTGCCCGTGCTCCTCGGAGCCACGGGTGGCACCGAGCGCCACTCGCTCGCGATCGACTACGCGATGCGTCCGCTGTTCACGTACCTGCACGCGGTGCCCGTGTCGACGGGTGTCTACGCTGCATCCTCCGACTGGGGGAGCGCAGAGGATGCCCTTCCCGGTCGCATCGACCGTGCCGCCAGTGAGCTTGCCTCCCTGGTGGTGGCAAGCGAGCGCTCGCAGCACATCCGTGACCCGTTCGCCCTGCCAGAGGGCTTCAGCCCGGTCGGCGGCTACGGGGCGCAGTAGTCGGCGCGCGCCCGCAGCAGGGCACAACCGAGAGCGGCTGGTGGGTTATCCCGTCAGCCGCTCTTGCGTCGGAACTCGCGCTTGTGATCGGCCTTGGCTCGAGCTCCACCGATGGTGGAGGTGGAGCCGGGGCCATCCTTCGGGCCCGCTCCGCCCTGCTTCTTGCGCTCGAGGGCCTCGCGGAACTTGCGCTTGGTCTCCTCGGCCGCTTCTGCCGATGCCGCTTCGTCGTCCATGCGTCAAGCCTACGGCTGTGGTTCGCCTGATGGCACCGATCGCGCCGCCCAGCGCGCGGTGATCGCATCTATGGTCACGCCGAGCGCGATCGCCACGGCGATCGACACGACGATCGCGAGTATCGGGTACGCAGCAAGCCAGGCCCCGAAGAGCGCCCCGATCACGCAGTTGTACAGCGCCCAGCCCGCACCGGCGACGATCGTGAGCGGTAGGTAACTGCGATAAGGGAACCGCGTGGCCCCGGCAGTGAGATTTGCAGCGATGCGGGCGAACGGGATGTACCGTGCCGTCAGTATGAGCGAGGCCGGGCGCTTGTCGAGTGCTCGCCTGGCGTACTCGATCGCTGACGAGACCCGCGGCCCCCGCATCCATCGGAACCGCGAGGTGCCGATACGGCGGCCGATCGCGTAACAGAGGTTGTCGCCCACGATCGCGCCAAGAGTTGCGGCCGGGATGAGGATCCAGAGCGACGGCTCGCCCGTCGAGAGCGCGAGCGACGCGAGGGCCACGACGACCGTCTCGCTCGGGAGTATCACCGTGAACGCGTCGGCCACGACCAGGAGGAACACTCCCACATACAGCCACGGGGATCCGGCGGCACCGGTCAGCCACTCGAGAACAACGTCCATCGACCCTGTTCTAGCCGCGCAAGGTGAACAGCTGGCATCGTCGCCAGGCCATCCCTAGGTTCGCCACGCCGCAACTGGTACGATTCATGAGGTTGATTACGGATTTCCGTAAGATGACAACCGGAGCAGGCTGGCAAGAAGCTGGTCACCGGTGGTGAACTACCAAGCGAAGAGCATGGTGTTTTTCTACTGTTGACCAGAGCAGTGCCGACATCTACGGCACGTATGCCACAGCGCCCCTCGTTCGCGAGAGTGCGCCGCTTTCTGCCTCCTCCCTGCTCCTTGCTCATGTCAGAGCACTGATGAGTCGCGCGCCACACGGGCTCGCGACGGTAAACAAAGGAGAAAACCCCTTGGAGGGTCCAGAAATCAAGTTCGCCGAAGCCGTTATCGATAACGGTTCCTTCGGCAAGCGCGTCGTCCGTTTCGAAACGGGTCGTCTCGCACAGCAGGCACAGGGCGCGGTTGCCGCGTACCTCGACGAAGACACCATGATCCTGTCCGCGACGAGTGCCGGAAAGCACCCGCGTGAGGGATTCGACTTCTTCCCGCTCACGGTCGACGTGGAAGAGCGTTCGTACGCAGCAGGCAAGATCCCCGGAAGCTTCTTCCGCCGTGAGGGTCGCCCCTCGACCGAGGCCATCCTCGTCTGCCGACTGATCGACCGTCCGCTGCGCCCGACCTTCGTCGAGGGTCTGCGCAACGAGGTCCAGATCGTCATCACGGTGCTCTCGATCGCACCCGACGAGTTCTACGACGCGCTCGCGATCAACGCGGCATCCGCGTCGACCCAGATCTCCGGCCTGCCGTTCTACGGCCCCGTCGGTGGCGTGCGTCTCGCGCTCATCGGTGACCAGTGGGTCGCCTTCCCCAAGTTCTCGCAGCTCGAGGAGGCCGTCTTCGACCTCACCGTCGCTGGCCGCCTCGTCGTCGACGAGAACGGCAACGAGGATGTCGCGATCATGATGGTCGAGGCCGAGGCCACCGAGGGTAGCTGGGACCTGATCAAGGCCGGCGCCACGAAGCCCGACGAGGCCGTCGTCGCCCAGGGTCTCGAGGCATCCAAGCCGTTCCTCAAGCAGCTCATCAAGGCCCAGGAGTCGCTCGCAGCCCAGGCCGCGAAGCCCATCCAGGACTTCCCGCTGTTCCCGCCGTACGCGCAGAGCACCTACGACGCCGTCGCGGCCTTCGCCTACGACGAGCTCAAGGGCGTCTACCAGATCGCCGACAAGATCGAGCGCCAGAACGCGGATGACGCACTCAAGGCTCGCGTCAAGGAGACCATCACCGCCAAGGTCGCCGCCGAGGAGCTGCCGGAGTCGGCACTTGCCGAGGTCAGCGCAGCCTACAAGTCGGTCTCGAAGGTTGTCATGCGTAACCGCGTGCTGACCGAGGGCATCCGTATCGACGGCCGTGGCCTGAGCGACATCCGTGCGCTCGACGCCGAGGTGCAGGTCATCCCGCGCGTTCACGGTTCCGCGATCTTCCAGCGCGGCGAGACCCAGATCCTGGGTGTCACGACGCTCAACATGCTCAAGATGGAGCAGCAGATCGACTCCCTGAGCCCGATCACGAAGAAGCGTTACCTCCACCACTACAACTTCCCGCCCTACTCGACCGGTGAGACCGGTCGTGTCGGCAGCCCGAAGCGTCGCGAGATCGGGCACGGCTTCCTCGCCGAGCGCGCACTCGTGCCGGTTCTGCCGCCCCGTGAGGAGTTCCCCTACGCGATCCGCCAGGTGTCCGAGGCTCTCGGCTCCAACGGTTCGACGTCGATGGGTTCGGTCTGTGCATCCACCCTCTCGCTCCTCAACGCCGGTGTGCCGCTGCGCGCACCCGTTGCCGGTATCGCGATGGGCCTCATCTCCGACGTGGTTGACGGACAGACGCGTTACGCGGCGCTGACCGACATCCTCGGTGCTGAGGACGCACTCGGCGACATGGACTTCAAGGTCGCAGGTACCTCAGAGTTCGTCACCGCGATCCAGCTCGACACGAAGCTCGCCGGTCTCCCGTCGAGCGTTCTCGATGGCGCGCTCAAGCAGGCCAAGGAGGCTCGCACCGCGATCCTCGCCGTGATCAACGCTGCGATCGACGCTCCCGACGAGATGGCGCCCACCGCGCCCCGCGTCATCAGCGTGCAGATCCCGGTTGACAAGATCGGTGAGCTCATCGGCCCGAAGGGCAAGACGATCAACCAGATCCAGGATGACACCGGCGCCGACATCTCCATTGAGGATGACGGAACCGTGTACATCGGTGCGGTTGACGGCCCGTCGGCCGAGGCGGCTCGCGCTGCAGTCAACGCGATCGCGAACCCGCTGAACCCCGAGGTCGGCGAGCGGTTCCTCGGAACCGTCGTCAAGCTCGCGACGTTCGGTGCGTTCGTCTCGCTCACCCCCGGCAAGGACGGACTGCTTCACATCAGCGAGGTCCGCAAGCTCGCCGGTGGCAAGCGTGTCGAGAACGTCGAGGACGTGCTCGCCGTTGGCCAGAAGATCCAGGTCGAGATCACCAAGATCGACGATCGTGGAAAGCTCTCGCTCGCCCCGGTTTCGGATGAAGCCGACTCAGCCGACACCGACAGCTCTGCTGCCGCGTCCGAGGGCCCAGAGGCTCCCGCCGAGGGCTAGTAGTTCCCGCAAGCGAGGGTCCGTCTCCGAGGAGGCGGGCCCTCGCTTCGTTAACGCGCGATCAACGCACAGCCACGGACTCGTAACGATTGGCCTGTCGCTCCCCGCAGCGCAGGTGAGCCGCTTTACTCTGGTCGTGACCGGAGGGGTACCGGTCGGATGGCAGGAGATGTGACGCAACTGCAGCAGGCGAACGTGGCAGAGGCCACGCGAGAGCCCGCTGCGGTCACTCGGGGCCCCCTGCGTCTGCGCACCGTCGGTTCATCGGACCTCACCGTCTTCCCTCTCGCGCTCAGCGGCAACGTCTTCGGATGGACGGCCGACGACGCGGAGACCGACTCGATCCTCGATGCCTACGCTGAGCGTGGCGGCAATTTCATCGACACCGCAGACTCCTACGCCGCAGGTCGTAGCGAGACCATGATCGGCAACTGGATGCGCAAGCGTCGGTGTCGGGCGGACACCCTGGTGGCCACGAAGGTCGGCAAGTCGGCGGACCACCCGGGACTTCGCGCGCGGGTGCTCACCAAGGCCGTACACGCGTCGCTCGGCCGTCTCGGCACGGATCGAATCGACCTGCTGTACCTCCACATCGACGATGTGACGGTCGAATTCGAGGAGACTCTCCTCGCGGTCGACGAACTGATCCGTGCCGGCAAGGTGCGCTACTTCGGATGCTCGGATCACACCGGTAACCGCCTGATCGAGGCCCGCATCGCCTCGGCACAGCTCGGTGTCGCACCGATGGTCGCGCTCCAGAACCGCTACAACCTCCTGCACCGTTCCGACTACGAGGGTGACCTCGCCAGGGTCGCAGCGCAGCAGGGACTCGGCGTGATGCCGAGGTTCGCACTTGCCAGCGGATTTCTCACGGGCAAGTACCGCGGTCGGTCAGACGTTGCCCTCAATCAGCGGCGGGCAGAGGTCGCGCGCCTCATGAACCGCAGGAGCATGCGCATTCTCGCGACGCTCGATCGTGTTGCGCAGGAGCAGTCGACGAGTGTGGCGTCCGTGGCCCTCGCGTGGCTTCTCGCGAAGCCGGGCGTTGTGGCGCCCGTAGCTTCGGTCACGAGCGCAGAGCAGCTCGCGGATCTCTCCGACGCGGTCACGCTTCAACTCACGAGGCACCAGGTCGCAGACCTGGACCGGGTCTCGCAATAGCGAGCTACGCGGCGGCCCTGGCGTCCGACAGCACTCGCGAGGCGACTCGGCTCATTGCTGCGACAGCCGCGATGGAGTCGCCAGCGTAGCCACCGGAGAACGCGCCATCCCGTGCGAGGAGGAGCTCGTCGGCGGCGTCCCCCGGCACCGGATGCCCGAGCTTGCGCAGCAACTCAGCGAGCGTCTCGACGTACCATTCGCGGTGATCGCTCACGATGACGCGAACAGGGTGGTTCGGGTCGGGAAACTCGGCGGCAGCATTGATGAATGCGCAACCTCGGAACCCGGGGGAGGCAACTTCGGCTCCGATCGCGGCGACGAAGGCGCGCAGTGCAGCTTCAGGTGTGGGAGAAGCGGCGATGAGGCCTTCGAGGTTGGCGCGAACCGCTCGGTGCTGACCGGAGATGTACTCGACGATCAGGTTGTCCTTGGCGCGGTAGTGCTTGTAGAAGGTGGCCTTGGTCACGCTCGAAGCCGCGATGATGCGATCGACACCGACGTTGCGGATTCCGTCTTCGTAGAAGAGCACAGTCGCCGTGTCGAGGATGCGGCCCTTCGCAGGAGCGCGCTGCGCGATCGGAGACTCCTCGACGATCATCACAGCGCGACTCCTTTGCGGGGGATTATGCATATCCGCCATCGGGTTAGCGGATATGCCCGGGCTTCGGGCGCCCGCAGATCACATTACATTAATGAGGACAGACAGACCAGTCTGTTTGTCCTCATTCGGCACCCCCAGAACGGGTCACACCCCGCCCGAGTTCTCTCAGGTGAGCGCAGAACCTATGACGTAGGCTCAGGAGCGATGAATGGCGCTGTCGTACTCCCGCTCGATCTGGCTGAACTCTCCTTCACTGCTTCGGGAAATTCCGTGGTTCGCCGAACCGTCCTCCCGAGTGGCGTGCGGATCCTGAGCGAGAGCGTTCCCGGCGCCCGAAGCGCGACGATCGGCTATTGGGTGGCCGTCGGGTCCCGCGACGAGCGGCCGGAGACCTTCGGATCGACGCACTTCCTCGAGCACCTCCTGTTCAAGGGGACCCAGACGCGTTCCGCGCTCGACATCGCGATCGCCTTCGACTCCGTCGGTGGAGAGCACAACGCGCTGACGGCCAAGGAGTACACCTGCTATTACGCCAAGGTGCAGGATCGCGACCTCCCGATGGCCATCGACGTTCTCGCCGACATGTTCACCTCCTCTCTCATTGACGCCGATGAGTTCGTCACGGAGCGGGGCGTGATCCTCGAAGAACTGGCGATGGCAGACGACGACCCGTCGGATGTCGCGAGCGAGCGGTTCTTCGAGGCGGTCTTCGGCGAGCATCCCCTCGGCCGCCCCATCGGCGGATACCCCGCGGCGATCGAGGCCGTCTCCCGCGAGGCCGTTGTCGGCCACTATCGCGAGAACTACCGTCCCCAGGACCTCGTGATCACGGTCGCCGGTGCGGTCGACCACGAGATTCTCGTGGCGCGCGCCAGCGCCGCTCTCGCGGCCGCCGGCTGGGATCTGACCGTTCCGGCCGTGCCCGTCGAGCGCCGTAGTGCGACCGGCGACCTGATCGACCGGGGGAGCCCTCTCGTGGTCGTCCAGCGACCACTCGAGCAGACGAACATCTTCATGGGAGTGTCAGGGCTCCCGGCATCCGACGACCGCCGTTCGACGCTCGCCGTGCTCAACTCGATCCTCGGCGGAGGCATGTCGAGCAGGCTCTTCCAGGAGATCCGCGAACGTCGCGGACTCGCGTACTCCGTGTACTCGTTCGTTGCGAGCTACTCCGATGCTGGACTCGTCGGTATGTACGCCGGCTGCTCGCCCGCGAAGACCCCGCAGGTCGCTGAGCTGATGGTCCAGGAGTTCGAGCGGGTCGCTCGGGAGGGCGTGACGGCCGACGAACTCCGCCGGGCCGTTGGGCAACTCGCCGGCGGCTCAGCGCTGTCGCTCGAGGACTCGGACACCCGGATGTCGCGGCTCGCGCGCAGCGAGCTGACCCTCGGCGAATTCGCCGACCTCGACGAATCGCTTCGTCGCCTCGACCTCGTCACTCTCGACAGCGTCAGGGAGCTCGCGGAGCTCCTCGTGTCACGACCGCTGTCCATCGCGGCGGTCGGCTCGGTCGACTCCGACTCTCTTGCTGGCCTGGCAGTGTCGCCAGGTCTGCCTTCGCAGAAATAGCGCCGCGCAGCGGCAAGGAACAGAGGTGCCAGACATGGCTCACTACATCTACCTGGTTCGGCACGGCGAGCAACTCGATGCAGAATACGGTTTGCCCGATGGCCCCTTGAGCCCTCGCGGAGTCCGCCAGGCGAGGGCCATTGCCGAACGTCTCGGGGGAGTCCCGTTCTCGCGTGCCTGGCATTCTCCGCTCCAGCGCGCCGAGGAAACGGCCGCAATCATGACGGAGCGGATGCCGGCACTCCAGTCGGTTCCGAGTGCGTTGCTCATGGACTGCATCCCGTCCGGGCCCGAGCCGAGCATGCCCTCGGCCTTCGAACCGTTCTTCGGCGGCATCTCGCCGCAGGAGATCGACGCAGGCCAGGCACAGATGGCCGACGCTGTGGACGAGTTCCTCGTTCCCGCGCGTGAGGATCGACACGACCTCCTGATCACCCACAACTTCGTGATCGCCTGGTTCGTCCGCGAGGTCTTCGGGGCGCCGGCGTGGCGATGGCTCGGCATCAACCAGGCAAATTGCGGGCTGACGATCATCCGGGTGCGCAGTGCGAAGCCACCGGTGCTCGTCACCCACAACGATCTCGGCCATCTCGCCCCCGAACTGCGCACGGGGATGCCGGTCGACCAGCCCTTCTAGCGCGGGAGGCCTCAGGGCTACTTGGTAGATTGGCACCATGCCCACTCGTGTTGCCATCGTCGGAGCCCCTGGTCGCATGGGTACGCTCATGACCGCCCTCGTGGAGGCCTCCGACGACTTCGAAGTCGCCGCCCTGATCTCTTCCCGCGACTCGCTCGACGATATCGCTGGCGCCGACCTCGTGGTCGACGTGACGATCCCGGTCGTCTCGCAGCGCGTGGTGGAGAAATCCATCGAGCTCGGCATCAACGTACTCGTCGGCACCTCGGGGTGGTCAAGCGAGCGTCTCGCGGCGATCCGTCGGCTGCTCGGTCCGGAGCCCGAGGTCGGTGTCGTCGTGGTCCCCAACTTCTCGATCGGGTCGGTGCTCGCCACCGCGCTCGCGACCCATGCCGCGCGGTTCTTCGACTCGATCGAGATCGTCGAGGCTCACCACGCGTCGAAGGTCGACTCCCCGTCCGGAACGGCCGTACGCACCGCGGAACTCATGGGTGCAGCCCGCCAGGAGATCGGTCCCGTCGCAGCACCCCACGTCGACCAGCGCGCTCGGGGCCAGCAGGTCTCGAGCATCCCGATCCACAGCGTGCGGATGCAGGGGGTGTCGGCCAGGCAGGACGTCTACTTCGGTGGCGAGGGCGAGCGCGTCACGATCAGCCACGAGACCCTGTCGCGCACGTCGTACGAGGCGGGAATCCTCGTGAGTCTCCGAGCCGCGCGCGAGGCCAAGGGCCTCATCGTGGGCCTCGACAAGCTCATCGACGTGGGGATGCCGACGAGCGACCCGGCATGAGCGCGCGCATCGGCACCATCGTCATGGCGGTGCTCCTCGCGTTGTACCTCGTGGCCGTTGCCCAGTACGCGGTGCTCCTGCTCGGGTCGGGCGATCCTGTCGCGATCGCACTCGGCGCGGCCCTCATCGTTCTGCCGATCATCGGTGCCTGGGCACTCCTCTCGGAGATACTGTTCGTCGCTCGCGGCAACCGTCTGGTAGCTCAACTCGGTGCCGAGGGCGGCCTACCGCTCGACGACCTGCCGCGATCGCCGAGCGGCCGTATCGACCGCGCGGCCGCGGATCTCGAGTTTCCCGCTTACCAGGCTGCGGTCGAGGCCGCGCCGGAATCCTGGCGCGACTGGCTGCGCCTGGGTCTTGCCTACGACGCGAGCGGTGACCGTCGCAGGGCTCGATGGGCCACCCGCCAGGCCATCTCGTTCGAACGCAGGGAGCGCCGCGCCGCGGCGTGAGTCAGCTGCCCGCGTGACTCGGACGCCTCAAACACCGAAGGTGCGCTCGATGGCCTCGGTGACGGTGATGTCCCGGAAGCCGAAGCCGTCGAGCACGAGTCGGCTCGGAGTGACGCGCTGACTGCTCAGCAACAACTCCTTGCCCGCGTCACCGAGGGCTCTGATCGCGAACGACGGGACGACGAACGGATGCCACCGGCCGAGCGTATCGGCGAGCTTCGCCGTGATCTCCGCTGATGTCGCCGGGGTCGGGCCAGCCAGGTTGACGACGCCGTCGAGCGAGGAGTCGATGAGGTGAACGAGAGCAGCCGCCTCGTCGTGCAGGCTGATCCAGGGCCAGTACTGGCTGCCGGCCCCGAAGCGCGAGCCGAGGCCGAGCCGCGTGAGTGCGAGAAGAGGCGTGAACGCTCCGCCCTTGCCCACGACGACTCCGGTTCGCGGCAGCACGACGCGCGTGGCGGCCGCGAGGGCGGCTTTCTCCCAGTCGGCGACGACGTCGCTCAGGAACCCGGTGCCCTTGCTCGACTGCTCATCGAGCACCTCGTCGCCGCGATCGCCGTAGTAGCCCACCGCCGACCCGTTCACGAACACCGAGGGGGGCGTCGACGCCCGATTGATGGCCTCGACGATCGTCGTCGTGCCCTTCACGCGTGAGTCGTGGATCTGCCGCTTGTAGCCGGGCGTCCACGGGATTCGTCCCGTCGTGGCACCAGCCAGGTTGACGATCGCATCGGCGGCCTCGACGGCGGCCTGGTCGATCGAGCCCTCCTCCGGCGACCAGCGGAACTCGAACTCGCTCGCTGGTGTGTGTCGGACGAGCCGCAGAACCGTACGGCCGTCGTCCTCGAGCTGCCGACAGAGCTCGGAGCCGATGAATCCGGAGGCGCCGCTGACGAGAACCGTGGAAGTGGTGCCGTCAGCGGCACCGCCGCGCGTCATCAGGCGAGGCTGGCTTCGAGGGTGATGGGGATGCCCGCGAGGGCACGCGACACCGGGCATCCGGCTTTGGCCTCTTCGGCGAGACGCTGGAAGTCCTCTTCGCTGATGCCGGCCACCTTGGCGCTGACGAGCAGATGGCTTCCCGTGATTCCCTCGCCGGGATCGAACGTGACGGCTGCAGTGACCTGCAGGCTCTCCGGCGGCGTGCCGTTTCCTGCGAGGGCGTTGGAGAACGCCATCGAGTAGCACGCTGAGTGCGCTGCACCGAGGAGTTCCTCAGGGTTGGTCTGGCCGGCCTCGCCGACCGAACGCGCAGCCCACGTGACGGGGAACTCCGCCGCATCCGAGGAATCGAGTGAGGTGGTACCTGAACCGCTCTTCAGATCGCCGAACCAGAGGGTTGTGGCTTCGCTGGTGACTGACATCGATGGAGCCCCTTTCGTCGGGTTCCAGCCTAGGCGGGTTAGGCTGCCGCGGCACCCTTCCGGCCGAGGATCCCTGCCCGCGCGAGGAGGAGGTAGATCTGGCATCCGAGGCAGTAGGCGAAGACAGAGTTCAGGAACGCCGCGACGAAAGCCGCGGACGCGGCTACGACGATGGCGAGCGGAACTCCGGCGAGCTGGAGCAGCAGCCCCACAAGCGTGATGGCGAAGCCGACGCCCTGCGCAAAGGTCGGGGGTGCCGGATCCTCCAGCTCAGTGGGCGCGGCGAGGCGCGGACGCACGAGGCGCCGGAAGAGGGCGCCGTACGGATGGCGGCGGATTCCGGCGAACGCACCCCAGGCGAAGAGGGCGCTGATGATCGCGAACAGGATGAAGGCCGGTTGGCTTGCTCGTTCCGCGAGATCAGACGGGGCGGGCGACGCGAGAGCGAGTCCGATCACCACGAGGAGCAGCACTGCAGTGATTCCCGCGCCGAATCGTGGAGACCGGGGATCGATGCCCTTGGTCGTGCTCGTGGGGGAGGCGGACGTTGTCATCGGGGGCTCCGTTCTGTGGTCTTCGGTTCTATGCCACAAGTACGCGGTCGAGTTCGGCCTGCAGTTCGGTGCGGCGGGGCGCCCCACCGATGCGCGCCCGAACGACGCCGCGCCCGTCGAGGATGAGCGTCGTGGGGGTCTGCAGGATGCGGAAGCGACTGGCGAGATCAGGGCGGTGAGTGACGTCCAGGTCGATGTGTGTGATGTCCTCGCGTTCAGCCGCCACCGAATCGAGCACGGCGTGCGTGACCTTGCAGGGCGAACAGACCTCCGTGGAGAACTGGAGGAGCGTGGCCCCTCGCGGGAGGCGACGCAGCCCGGGAACATCCGATGCGCGAACGACGGTGCCGCCGCTGACCGCGATCACTCGACCCTGGCGGGAGCGCCAGACGAGTCCGACCGTCGTCGCCGCGCCGACGAGTGCGACGAGCACCAGCAGCACGAGGGGGAGCGACATGGAGCAAATGTAGGAGTCATCCACCCCGCCAGCCCGAGTGTTGCGGCATATGACGAGGCGATCTCTCGCTATCGTGAAGGCCGTGACTGATGAGACGAAGCCCGAGGTCCAGTTCCGCTCCGACGTGACGGTGGAGCTCGTTCGCTCCAGTGCGCAGGACTCCGACGTGCTGTTCGCCGCGCGTGTGTCCACCCAGGGTGAGCAGACGCTGGAACAGGCGCAGGACGCCGGCATCGACACATCCCGCAGCAAGGGGCTCATCAACTACCTCATGCGCGACCGTCACGGATCGCCCTTCGAGCACAACTCGATGACCTTCTACGTGCAGGCGCCGATCTTCGTGTTCCGCGAGTTCATGCGGCACCGGATCGCCTCCTACAACGAAGAGAGCGGTCGCTACCGGGAGCTCAATCCGGTCTTCTACGTTCCCGGCCCTGAGCGCAACCTGGTGCAGGTCGGCAAGGCCGGTGCGTACGAGTTCCTCCCCGGCAGCCCGGAGCAGACCGACCTCGCCGTCAGCGAGGCCAAGGCCGTCGCAACCGAGGCCTACGCCTCGTACCAGCGGATGCTCGACGCGGGCATCGCCCGCGAGGTCGCACGAATCGTGCTGCCGCTCTCGATCTACTCGTCGATGTACGTGACGATGAACGCGCGATCGCTCATGAACTTCCTGTCCCTGCGCACCAAGCGCGAGGGCACGCACTTCCCGTCGTTCCCGCAGCGCGAGATCGAGATGGCTGCAGAGCAGATGGAGAACATCTGGGCGGACCTCATGCCGCTCACCTACGGTGCGTTCAATGAGAACGGACGCGTCGCACCGTAGCGCGCAGCATGAGCGGGTCGAAGCCGTGGTCGAGAATGCTGCCGCTGATGACGGCCGTCGCCGGCATCCTTGCGCTCGCCGGCTGCAGTGGGCCGGACGTTCCACCCGACGTCGATCCGCAGCAGCTTGTGGGCACCTGGACGATCGACGCGACCTTCGATTCGCCCGAGCAGCCCTTCATCGATTTTGTCGAGGGCGGCACGTGGACCGCGTCAGACGGATGCAACCGCGTTCAGGGCACATGGGAGCTCGGCCCCGCGGGTGACCTGACGACAACCTCCGGTCCGTCCACCCTCATGGCTTGCGCGGGAGCGCAGCTTCCCCTCGCCGTCACGCTCGCGGACTACGTCGTCATCTCAGGTGACATCCTCTCGATCCACAGTTCTGCCGAGTCGACGGTGACCGACCTCGTGCGCGGCGAGGACCCTGGCATTGGCAGCCTCCGTCTTCCCGTCGGCCAGTGGACGGCGTCAGATGCTGCCGGAGCCCCGATGCTGTCCCTCGCCGTGGATGGCGCATTCTCGGGCGATGACGGATGCAACGTGCTCTCGGGCACGTGGCTGCTCGACGACGACGGGACGATCATGTTCGAGCAGGTGGCGAGTACCCTCCGCTACTGCGAGGGCGTGGACACCTGGCTCTCGAAAGCAGAGCACGCGACAGTAGAGGGCGACACGATGACCATCGAGGATGCCGACGGCCAGCTCATCGGCGAGCTCACGCGCTCCTAGAACCGCGCACGACTTCCGGCCTGACCTGGTCGGCACACCCAACAGAAAGAAACCGCATGGACATCTGGACCTTCCTCTGGAACGCCTTCATCATCTTCGCCTTCGTGGTGTACCTGATGATCCTGATCACGATCTTCACCGACCTGTTCCGCGACCGTACCCTCGGTGGCGGCTACAAGGTGCTGTGGTTCATTGCGCTCCTCGTCTTCCCGTACCTCGCGGCCTTCATCTACCTCATCGCGCGCGGGCGCGGCATGGCGGAGCGCCAGCACGAGTTCGCCAAGGCGAGCAATGACGCGGCAACCGCCTACATCCGTCAGGCTGCGGGGAGCGGCCCGGCGTCCGAGATCGCCTCGGCCAAGGCGCTGCTCGACGACGGCACCATTACGGCCGAGGAGTTCGAGGCGCTCAAGAAGAAGGCCCTCTCGTAGTACACCCGCGGAGTGGAGGGGTCGCACGGTGTGCCGTGCGACCCCTTTCTCGCCTCCGATAGCCTTGGTGCGTGTCAACGATCCCCAATCCCTTTGGCCAGGTGCTTGTAGCCCTGGTAACGCCCATGAACGCCGACGGTGAAGTCAACTGGGCAGACGTCGAGAAGCACATCGACGACGTCATCACCGCGGGTGCCGACGGCATCGTCGTCACGGGTACGACGGGCGAGACCTCCACCCTCACTGACCCGGAGAAGATCCGCCTCGTCGAGGTGGCGAAGCGTGTCGCGGGTGATCGCGCGAAGGTCATCACGGGCGGTGGCTCCAACGAGACCGCTCACGCCATCGAGCTGGCCAAGAAGAGCGAGCAGGCAGGCGCGGACGGCAACATGATCGTCACGCCGTACTACAACAAGCCGACCCAGGCCGGCATCCTCACCCACTTCAGGATGATCGCGGACGCGACTGACCTGCCCGTCATCCTCTACGACATCCCCGGGCGCACTGGCGTTCAGATCACCTACGAGACGATCCTTCGCGCGGCCAAGCACCCGAACATCCTCGCGGTGAAGGACGCCAAGGGTGACCTGTCCGAGGTGAGCCGCGTGCTCAACCAGACCGATCTCTACTACTTCTCGGGCGATGACGCGAACGTGCTCCCGAGCCTCGCTATCGGCGCGACCGGCCTCATCGGGGTGACCGCGAACATCGCGGCGACCCCGTACCGGCAGATGGTGGATGCCGTGAATGCAGGCGATCTGCGCACCGCAACGGCCGCGCACCAAACGCTCGAGCCGCTCGTTCGGGCCACCATGACTCACGTGCCGGGAACCGTCGCGACCAAGTACATCCTGCACGGCCTCGGCCGCATCTCGAGCCCGCGCGTCCGTCTTCCGCTCGTCGGTCCCGAAGAGTGGGAGGCGGCCCAGATCGAGGACGAACTCGACCTCGTGAAGGATGTCACGGGGGTCAGTTTCGACAACTTCCGGCCCGACCGCAACGCAGCAGCCGGCGGCGCGCTCCCGAAGGTCGCGGGCACGACACGCTGATGCGGCGGTAGGCTCGTCGCGATGCCAGTCTCAGTTTTCGCGCCGCCGCCCCTGACCCCCGGAACACTCCGTGTGACTCCGATCGGAGGTCTTGGCGAGATCGGTCGCAACATGACCACGTTCGAGATCGACGGCAAGATCCTCATCGTCGACTGCGGTGTTCTCTTCCCCGAGGAGCACCAGCCGGGCGTCGACCTGATCCTCCCCGACTTCAGCCCTATCCGCGATCGCCTCGACGACGTGCTCGGCATCGTGCTGACGCACGGCCACGAGGACCACATCGGCGCGGTTCCGTACCTCCTGAAGCTCAAGCAGGACATCCCGCTCATCGGTAGCACGCTCACACTCGCCCTCATCGAGGCGAAGCTCAAGGAGCATCGCATCCAGCCGTACACGCTGACGGTCAAGGAGGGGCAGCAGGAGAAGCTCGGCCCCTTCGATCTCGGCTTCGTCGCCGTCAACCACTCGATCCCGGATGCCCTGGCCGTCGTCATCTCGACGGCAGCGGGCGTCGTGCTCCACACCGGCGACTTCAAGATGGACCAGCTGCCGCTCGACGACCGCATCACCGACCTGCGCGCATTCGCACGCCTCGGTGAGGCCGGAGTCGACCTCTTCCTCTCCGATTCCACGAACGCGGATGTCCCGGGGTTCACGCCCAACGAGCGTGACATCGGGCCCGTACTCGAAGCCGTCATCGCCAAGGCACCCCGTCGCGTCATCGTCGCCAGCTTCTCGAGCCACGTGCACCGGGTGCAGCAGGTGCTCGATGCCGCGGTGGCCAACAACCGCAGGGTTGTGCTCATGGGCCGCTCGATGGTGCGCAACATGGGTATCGCCGCCGAGCTCGGCTACCTGAAGGTTCCGGACGGCGTGCTCCTCGACGCCAAGAAGGCTGTCGACCTCCCGGATGACCGGGTGGTCTACATGTCGACAGGTAGCCAGGGCGAACCCATGGCCGTCCTCGCGCGCATGGCGAACCTGGAGCACCAGATCGAGGTGGGCAAGGGTGACACGGTCATCCTCGCCTCGAGCCTCATCCCCGGCAACGAGAACGCCGTCTACCGGGTCATCAATGGCCTCATGAAGCTCGGCGCGAACGTCGTCCACAAGGCCAACGCCAAGGTGCACGTCTCCGGACACGCGGCCGCAGGCGAGCTCCTTTACGTCTACAACATCCTCAAGCCGAAGAACGTGCTCCCCGTGCACGGGGAGCAGCGCCACCTCGTGGCCAATGCGAACCTGGCCATCCAGACGGGCGTTCCCGAGCAGAACACGATCCTCGCCGAGGACGGTACGGTCATCGACCTGCGTGACGGGGTGGCGAAGATCGTCGGCCAGCTCGACCTGGGATACGTCTACGTCGACGGCTCGAGCGTCGGTGAGATCACGGATGCCGACCTCAAGGATCGCCGCATCCTGGCCGAGGAGGGGTTCATCTCGATCTTCGTGGCGATCGATCCCCAGACCGGCAGGGTCATCGTCGGCCCCGAGATCCAGGCGCGCGGTTTCGCGGAGGACGAGAACGTCTTCGACGCCGTCCTGCCGCAGATCGTCAAGGCGCTGACGGACGCCGCAGACAACGGTACGCGCGACACCCACGCCTTCGCGCAGGTGATCCGTCGCACGGTGGGCCGCTGGGTGAACACCCAGCACCGCCGTCGCCCGATGATCGTGCCGGTCGTCATCGAGGCATAGACCCACTGCGGAACCCCCGACGTTCACCTCGCCGTAAACGTTGGTCTCGCCAGATCATCCTTTGGGGTGATTTTCTGGAAGCAGGAGCCGTTTAGCGTGGACGGTATCCCCTTCCATGAGTCGTGAGGTCGTCTGCTGTGAGTATTGCCCGTCGCTGGGTCTTCCCGATTCTCTGGATCGTCATCTTCGCCGTCATCGCGGCGGCCCTCGTGAAGGTCGCGTTCTTCCCCGACCAGTCCGAGGCCGCTGACCCGGCAACGCCGGGCGCAGAGATTGTCGAACCCGAGTACATCGTGGCCAAGGGCACGATCAGCAACGATGTGACCCTCACGGGAACGGTTGCCGCCGATTCCGCGGTACCCATCCCGGCCACGCTCACGGGCGAGGTGCGCGACGTGTTCGTCGGCCAGGGCGCGTGGGTCGAGGCCGGGCAGAACATTCTTCAGCTGAAGGCGGTCGTGGCCTACCCTGATGGAACCTCCGGCACGGAGTGGAAGTACGCCACGGCGCCCGTCACGGGAACGCTGTCGAGTTTCACCGCCCTCGTTGGCCAGCAATTCTCGGTGGGCGACGCGGTCGGCCAGATCGCACCTCCCGGTTTCCATGTGAGTGGCAGCATCCCGCCGGAGCAGCTCTACCGGCTTATCGCGCGGCCCTCCGAGGCACAGGTGACGATCGCGGGTGGCCCGGCACCCTTCGCATGCACCAATCTCGCGATCACGACTCCGCTCCCCGGCCAGACCCAAGGCACTGGGCAGGGTCAGCAGGGGGAGGGGAGTGGTTCCGCATCGGGGCCCACCATCGCCTGCACGGTTCCGGGGGACGTTACCGTCTTCCCCGGGCTCTCCGCCGACCTGGTCATTGCGGGAGGCGTCGCCGCGGACGTCCTCGTCGTACCGATCACGGCCGTCGAGGGCGCATCGGGCAAGGGCAACGTGTACTTCGTTCTCCCCGATGGCTCCACGGAGAAGCGCGAAGTGACGCTCGGCCTCAACGACGGCGTCAACGTCGAGGTCACGGGCGGCCTCGCGGAGGGTGACTCCATCCTGCAGTTCGTGCCGGGCGCGCCGAGTGTGCCGGCGGACGGGATGGGCGGGAACTGCTACCCCGTCGGCAACGGCGGAATGGTGTGCGACGGATGACGCTCCTCAAGCTCGAGGGCGTGACGCGTTCTGTCGAGCTCCCCGATGGCGAGAAGCTCGACATCCTCAAGGGAGTGGATCTCGACGTCGAGGTCGGCGACCACGTCAGCATCGTCGGACGCTCGGGGTCCGGCAAGTCCACGCTCCTCAACCTGCTCGGCCTCCTCGATGCGCCGACGACGGGGCGCATCCTCTTCGACGATGAACCCCTCGAATCTCTCACGGGGGGTCGTCGGGATCGCAAGCGCGGGCGCGACATCGGCTTCATCTTCCAGCAGTTCAACCTTCTTCCGGGTCGCACGGCGCTCGAGAACGCCATGACACCCTTGCTCTACGCCTCTGGTCGGCAGTTCTGGAACCGCTCCAGGATCGCCAGCGAGATGCTCGAGCGCGTCGGCCTCGGCCACCGCATGGGGTCGATGCCGGAGAAGCTCTCAGGTGGCGAGCAGCAGAGGGTCGCCATTGCACGCGCGCTCGTTCGCGGGCCACGGCTCATCCTCGCCGACGAGCCGACCGGTGCACTCGACATCGACACGGGCGCCTCGGTCATGAAGCTCCTCGATGATGTCGCCGAGCAGTCCGGAGCGGCCCTCATCACGATCACGCACGACGCGAACGTTGCTGCGCTCGCTCGTCGTCACTACCGGCTGGACCGGGGCGTGCTCGCGCCGGTCGACGTTCGCCGCGTGCTCGCACTGTCGGAATCGACCCCGGGGATCATGCAGTGACGATCGAGAAGACGCCGCGCGTGCGAAAGCGTGCGGCGGGCAGCCGCCAGCGCGGAGGAGCCCTGAGCGGGCTCGTCGGTGCGATCGTCGAGGCCTGGGACGAACTGCGTATCCACAAGACCAGGGTTCTTCTGAGTCTCATCGGCGTCGGAGTCGCGGTCTGCGCGCTGACGACTGTCGTGGGGATCGGTGCGATCGCCCAGCAGGCGCAGATCGAGCAGCTCGAGCGGGGATCTGGTCGCCCTGCCACGCTCATGCTCGGGTCGCCGTACAACCCGGTCACGGGGGAGCAGGGACCGGGCGACGTCCTGGCCACCGCGGCGCAGTCCGTGATCGACCGCTACAAGATCACCTACGCAGGAGCAGTTGGTGGCGTTCAGCTCAACGTGCAGTTCGTGGATGGCGTGAGCGAGACCTACGGGCAGTCGGTCGACCCCGACTACGGCGTCATGCACCGCGTGCAGCTCGAGCAGGGGCGGTGGTTCACCGAGCAGGACGAGCTGAGGCTGGCGCCTGCCATCGTCGTGAGCGATGCGTTCTACCAGCGCCTCGGGGCCCCTGACCTCCGCACCCATCCCACCGTGACGCTGCTGGGCCAGGACTCGACGACCGCTGTCGTGATCGGCGTGCTCCCACCGAACCCCTTCGACTCGAGTCTCACGATGTTCATCCTCAACAGCGCGTACAGCCAGCTCGCCTCACCCGAACAGATCGCCCAGTCCTATCCGCAGTACGAATTCTGGGTTCCCCCGGAGCTCGCCACCGACCTCACCGGCCTGATCCAGCGGGATGTCGCCTCGGCGTTCGGCGACGACTGGCAGGTGGATGTCAGCCGCAACGACTACCTCGCATGGCAGGGAGGCGACCCGCTCGGGTCGATCCGGCTTGTGCTCGCCGGAATCTCCGTGCTGATCCTGCTCCTCGGCGCGCTCGGGCTGGTGAACATCTCGCTCGTGACCGTGCGACAGCGCATCCGGGAGATCGGCATTCGGCGCAGCTTCGGGGCGACAGCTCCGCGAGTCTTCTTCGCGGTCATGATGGAGAGCGTCGTGGCCACGGTCGTCGCGGGATTCGCGGGAGTCGTGCTCGCGGTGGCGATCGTGCAGAATCCGCTGGTTCGCGACTTCGTGGCATCCGGTCTCTCTGATGTGCCGCCCTTCCCCCTCGAGGCGGCGATTCTCGGACTCGTCGTGTCTGCGGCGGTCGGTGCACTTGCGGGTCTCCTGCCCGCGCTGGTGGCCGTGCGTGTGAAGGTCATCGACGCGATCCGCTACTGACGCCCCCCAGCGTGCCTCCCGGCCAGTGCCGTACCCCGCGGGTACCGTAATCCGCATGGCTACGAGCTCCAGGACGACGTCGCGCCCGCGTACGGCACCCGCGCGCGGCCGCACCCAGCCCACAAAGAAGCTGCCGCGGGGAAAGCAACCCCCCGTCGAGGAGCCCGGTCTGCTCACCAAAGCCTGGATGGGTCTTGCCCACGCCACGGGCGGAGCCTTCCGCGTTCTCGGCAAGGAGACCCTCGCCAAGGAGGAACGCCGCGATGGGGTGCCCTTCTTCATCTTCGTCCTGGCCGTCGCTGGTGCCATCGTCGAGTGGTTCAACCCGACCGACCCCGTGGCGATAGCCCTCGACACCTGGACCTTCGGTGGACTCGTCGGTCGCGTCGCCTTCGCCCTCCCGGTGATCATGCTTCTGTTCGCCATCTGGCTGTTCAGGCACCCCGCGAGCGTTCACGACAACACCCGCATCGGCATCGGTGTGACGATCCTCGTCGTCTCGATCAGTGGCCTCTGCCACACCTTCGGCGGCCAGCCGCAACCCGCTGGCGGCATGGAGTTCCTTGCGAAGGCGGGCGGCATCGTCGGTTGGATCCTCGCCGGGCCCCTGATCTTCCTCGGTACGGCGGCGCTCGCCGCGCCCGTCCTGATCTTCCTCCTCGTGCTCTCGCTGTTCATCATCACGAAGACCCCACCGAACAGGCTCGGCTCACGTCTGCGCGAGCTCTACTCCTACCTCTTCGGCGCCCAGCTGCCCGATGAGTCGGATCGCGCCGCGGCGAAGGCTGCCAAGCGCGCATCGGCCGATTCCGGTGAGTTCGGCACGCTCGGCGACCTCGGTCTCGACGACGACCCGGCATCCGTGCCGTGGTGGCGTCGTAACAAAGCGCCGTCGTCGGAGCCGGCGTTCGACAGTCCCGTCATCGCACGCGATGTTGCGCCGTCGGACGACGTCACCGAGGTCATCGACGCCAACCCAGCGGGGGCGTGGAGCCTGCTTGACGAGCTGGCAGATGCTGAGGCGGCGGTCAAGCGGTTCACGGGCGAAGTAGACCCGGCGGCCACGAGCATCCGTGACGACGCTCCTGGCCTGCTTCCGGGTTTCGCGGCAACGGCGAGCGAGAAGGGTCTTGCTGGCGAGTTCGAGGAAGAGCAGTTGCCCCGAGCTGACGCCAAGCCCGCGACGGCCCAGGCGGCCACCGTCTACCGCCTCCCGACCCCCTCGGTACTCGCGGCCGGCACGCCGCCCAAGGCTCGCAGCGCCGCCAACGACGAGGTCGTCGCGGCCATCACCGAGGTGCTCAAGCAGTTCCAGGTGGATGCCGCGGTCACAGGTTTCAGCAGGGGCCCCTCCGTCACCCGCTACGAACTCGAGCTCGGCCCGGGTGTCAAGGTCGAGCGCGTCACGGCGCTCGCCCGCAACATCAGCTACGCCGTAGCGAGCAACGAGGTCAACATCCTCTCGCCCATTCCGGGAAAGAGCGCGATCGGCGTCGAGATCCCCAACAAGGATCGCGAGATCGTGTCGCTCGGCGACGTGCTGCGGTCGCCCGCGGCCACCAAGAGCGAGCACCCGATGACGATCGGGCTCGGCAAGGACGTCGAGGGCGGTTTCGTCGTCGCGAACCTCGCCAAGATGCCCCACCTGCTCGTGGCCGGCTCCACGGGTTCGGGTAAGTCGAGCTTCGTCAACTCGATGATCACCTCCGTTCTCATGCGGGCGAAGCCCTCCGAAGTGCGCATGGTGCTGATCGACCCGAAGCGTGTCGAGCTCTCGATCTACTCGGGTGTCCCGCACCTCATAACTCCCATCATCACCAACCCGAAGAAGGCCGCTGAGGCACTTGCGTGGGTCGTCAAAGAGATGGACATGCGGTACGACGACCTGGCGTCGTTCGGGTTCCGGCACATCGACGACTTCAACCGCGCGGTCGTTGCCGGCGAGATCGTGCTGCCTCAGGGCAGTGAGCGCAAGCTCTCGCCTTATCCGTACCTGCTGGTCGTCGTCGATGAGCTCGCCGACCTCATGATGGTCGCGCCGCGTGACGTCGAGGATTCGATCGTGCGCATCACGCAGTTGGCCCGCGCCTCAGGAATTCACCTGGTGCTCGCGACCCAGCGCCCGTCCGTCGATGTCGTCACGGGTCTCATCAAGGCGAACGTGCCTTCACGTCTCGCCTTCGCGGTGTCGAGCATGACCGACAGCCGCGTGATCCTCGACCAGCCGGGCGCAGACAAGCTCATCGGCCAGGGTGACGCACTCTTCCTCCCAATGGGCTCCTCGAAGGCGATCCGCGTTCAGGGTGCGTGGGTTGGCGAGAGCGAGGTCGCGGCCGTCGTCCAGCACGTGATCGGCCAGGCCCGCCCGGAGTACCGCAACGATGTCGAGGCCACGGCGGAGAAGAAGCAGATCGACTCCGACATCGGTGACGACCTCGAACTCCTGCTTGCTGCCGCGGAGCTCGTGGTGAGCACCCAGTTCGGATCCACCTCGATGCTCCAGCGCAAGCTGCGTGTCGGCTTCGCCAAGGCCGGCCGCCTCATGGATCTGCTCGAGTCGCGCGAGATCGTCGGCCCGTCGGAGGGCTCGAAGGCGAGGGACGTGCTCGTCACCGCCGAGCAGCTGCCCGGGGTGCTCGCGAAGCTCCGGGGTCAGGATGCCCCTGCCTCGCCGTCACCGGCACCCGCTGCATCCGCCGCCCCGCGCGATCAGGTCGAGGAATCCTTCAGCGGCTACGATGTGGTCGACGGCGGATCCGACGAGGACGCCTGGAATCTGACCGGTCGGGAGTAGACACGTGGTTTCTGAGCCGGATCCTTCGAGCATCCAGCGCCGGACTCACGCCGATCGCGCGGCTGCCGTGCGGGACTCGATGAAGGGCCGCGTCTCGTCCAAGGGTGACTCTCCCGCGAGCAACGGCAACATCGCCAATATCATCACCGTGGCGCGCATCCTGCTGGCTCCCGTGTTCGTCTGGCTCCTCGCCGCCGACAACGGCGAGTACGGGCTTCTGCGCTGGCTTGCTGCTGGCCTCTTCATCCTTGCGATCGCCACCGATGGCGTCGACGGATCGGTTGCGCGGAGCCGCAATCTGGTCACGAACGTCGGCATCATCCTCGATCCCATCGCCGACAAGGTGCTCACGGGCGCTGCCCTCGTGATGTTGTCGGTGCTGGGCGAACTGTGGTGGTGGGTCACGATCGTGATCCTCGTGCGCGAGCTCGGAATCACGGCGTTCCGGTTTGCAGTGCTTCGTGACCGGGTCATCCCCGCCTCGCGTGGCGGCAAGCTCAAGACGGTGTTCCAGTCGGTGGCGATCTCTCTCTTCCTCGTGCCGCTTTTCACCATCGTCGGTGACTGGATCCTCTGGCTGAACTGGTCGGTCATGGCGATCGCGCTCGTGCTCACCGTCGTGACCGGCATCGACTACCTCGTGCAGGCGTGGCGGGAGAACCGCAAGCGTGTCTAGTGCGGCGGTGGTCGGCGCGCTCATCGAGCGTGGCCTGACGATCGCTGTCGCCGAGTCGCTGACGGGCGGGATGCTCGTCTCCGAACTCATCGCGACCCCCGGGGCATCCGCTGCGGTCGTCGGTGGCGTCGTGGCGTACGACACTCGTCTCAAGCACGCCGTGCTTGGCGTGGACGCCGGGTTGCTCGCTGAAGCCGGCGCCGTAGATCCCCGGGTTGCCGAACAGATGGCCGATCGCGTACGGCGGGTTCTCGCCGTGGACGGACGA
Source organism: uncultured Salinibacterium sp. (assembly GCA_964425885.1). Classification (GTDB taxonomy): domain Bacteria; phylum Actinomycetota; class Actinomycetes; order Actinomycetales; family Microbacteriaceae; genus Rhodoglobus. Next base: position 1,703 of record CAYRON010000004.1, on the reverse strand, counting down.
CCATCTGACGTCGGCATATCGACGACGGGCGTGGCGGGCCCGGATTCGCAGGACGGCAAACCCGTTGGCACGGTCTACGTCGGCCTGGCGGTGGGGGAGAGGGTCCTGTCCTTCGAGCTCACCCTGACGGGATCGCGGGCGGCAATCCGTTCAGCGACGGTCACCGAAGCACTCGTACAACTTCACACGCTGCTCACGGAGTGAGGCGGGAATACGCCTCGTTTCGATCACGTTACATCTGTCAGGTTCACAAGCACCGCACAGATTTGGGTGGTTAGAGTTCATGTACCTCGATGGCTGTAGTCTGGCCACCCGGTACGAAGTTCGACCGCACAGTCAGGCATCTAAGGAGGGTCCAATGGTTCTGGTTCGACAGGAATTGGGCGACGTTCTCCGCGACTTTCGCCTGCAGAAGGGGCGCACCCTTCGTCAGGTCGCGAGCAAGGCGAGCGTCGCGCTCGGTTACCTCAGTGAGGTAGAGCGCGGGCAGAAGGAGGCGAGCTCCGAGATTCTTGCCTCGGTCGCCGATGCTCTCGACACACCGATCTCGGTCATCATGCGCGAAGTGGGCGACCGTCTCTCGGTAATCGAGGGTCTCAGCCCCGTACCGGACACGCTGCCGGACGACCTGGTTGCGGAGTTCGACTCCGACCTCGTCTCCCGCTGACAGGTTTCCGCGAAAGCCCCGGCCGCTGGCCGGGGCTTTCGTTGTCTTCGGTGAGTGGTGGAGTCGGGTTAGCGTTGTGTCATGCGTCTGAGTGAGTTCTGGCTGGCCGTTGCTGACGAATTCGGCGACGCCTACGGGCGGATCCTGACGAGGGACCTCGTGTTGGGGGATGTGGGCGGCAGAACGGCCGATGAGGCCATCGCCGCTGGCGTATCGGTCAAGGACATCTGGTTGGCCTTGTGCAGCGCGATGGACGTTCCGCAGGAGCGAAGGTACGGCGTCGGTCGACGCGAGCCAAAGAAGCCGTAGGTCGCCTCTACGCAGGCCCGCGACACGCGGGAACCTATCGAATATTGATTCGATGGAGTGATAGCTTCTCCCCAACGTCTTATCGAAGACGAGTGTCATCCACAACACGCAGCAGTGCTCCGACAAATGTCGGAGGCGCGGCGTAGCGTGGGCCTCGTCCCGTTGGACGCAGCACGACCAGCCTTTGTCGGGAGGCTGCGGGCCTTGCATCACCGGTCCGCTGCGGAGCGACAGCCTATGGGCAGCAACCTCAGACCAGGAGAGAAAAATGCCATCAGTAGCAGACCGCGAGAAGTCCCTCGAGACAGCCCTCGCTCAGATCGACCGCCAGTTCGGCAAGGGTTCCGTCATGCGCCTCGGCAGTGACGACCGCGCTCCTGTCGAGGTAATTCCCACGGGCTCCATCGCCCTCGACGTCGCCCTCGGTATTGGTGGGCTCCCGCGAGGCCGCATCGTCGAGATCTACGGTCCCGAGTCATCGGGTAAGACCACGCTCACCCTCCACGCGATCGCCAACGCACAGCGCGCTGGGGGCATTGCCGCCTTCATCGATGCAGAGCACGCACTCGACCCCGAGTACGCGGCGAAGCTGGGTGTCGACATTGACTCGCTGCTCGTCTCGCAGCCCGACACGGGTGAGCAGGCGCTCGAGATCGCCGACATGCTCGTGCGTTCCGGCTCGATCGACCTCATCGTCATCGACTCCGTCGCGGCCCTCGTGCCGCGC
>CAYRON010000003.1:0-253154 GCA_964425885.1 uncultured Salinibacterium sp. | reverse complement strand
CCGGGCTCCAGAACGCCGACGGTGCGCTTCTGGAGCCCGGCATCGAGAAGGTCGAGGACTACCTCGGCATCGACAACCTCTACGAGTCGGCGAACACCCCGCTCATCTCGTTCCTCAACAACTCGATCAAGGCGCGCGCCCTGTTCAAGAAGGACAAGGACTACGTCGTGATGAACGGCGAGGTGCTCATCGTCGACGAGCACACTGGCCGCATCCTCATGGGCCGCCGCTACAACGAGGGCATCCACCAGGCCATCGAGGCCAAGGAGGGCGTCGCGGTCAAGGCCGAGAACCAGACCCTCGCCACGGTCACGCTGCAGAACTACTTCCGTCTCTACGACAAGCTGTCGGGCATGACCGGTACAGCCGAGACCGAGGCAGCCGAGTTCATGAGCACCTACAAGCTCGGCGTCGTTCCCATCCCGACGAACAAGCCGATGCTCCGCAAGGACCAGGTCGACCTCGTCTACAAGAACGAGCAGTCGAAGTTCGAGCAGGTCGTCGAGGACATCGTGGGTCGCCACGCCACCGGCCAGCCCGTTCTCGTGGGAACCACGAGCGTCGAGAAGAGCGAGCTGCTCTCCAAGATGCTCGCCAAGAAGGGTGTGCGCCACGAGGTGCTCAACGCCAAGAACCACGCGCGTGAGGCAGCGATCATCGCCCAGGCCGGTCGCCTGGGTGCCGTCACCGTGGCCACCAACATGGCCGGTCGTGGCACCGACGTCATGCTCGGCGGTAACGCCGAGTTCCTCGCCGTCGCCCAGATGAACGCCCGCGGCCTGAGCCCCGTCGACACCCCGGACGAGTACGAGACCGAGTGGGACACGGTGTTCGCCACGGTCAAGGCCGAGGTCGAGGAGGAGGCCGCGAAGGTCATCGAGACCGGCGGTCTCTACGTTCTCGGCACCGAGCGTCACGAATCGCGCCGTATCGACAACCAGCTGCGTGGTCGTTCCGGTCGTCAGGGCGACCCCGGCGAGAGCCGGTTCTACCTGTCCCTGCAGGATGACCTCATGCGCCTGTTCAACTCGGGTGCTGCCGAGGCCCTCATGGGCCGCAGCAACGTTCCGGACGACCTGGCCATCGACTCGAAGATCGTGAGCCGTGCCATCCGGTCTGCGCAGTCGCAGGTGGAATCCCGCAATGCGGAGATCCGCAAGAACGTGCTCAAGTACGACGACGTGCTGAACCGCCAGCGCGAGGCCATCTACTCCGACCGCCGTCACATTCTCGAGGGCGACGACCTGCAGGATCGTGTCTCGAAGTTCCTCGAGGACGTCGTTTCCGAAGTGGTCGACGTGCACACGGGTGAGGGCTCGCCCGACGACTGGGACTTCGACGCGATGTGGGCAGAGCTCAAGACGCTCTACCCCGTCTCCCTGACGCCCGACGAGGTGCTGTCGGAGGCCGGTCGTGGCCGCGTCACCCCGACCTTCATCAAGCGTGAGGTGCTGTCCGACGCCCAGATCGCGTATCAGCGTCGTGAGGAGTCACTCGGCACTGAGGCGACTCGTGAACTCGAGCGCCGCGTCGTGCTCTCGGTGATCGACCGTCGCTGGCGCGACCACCTCTACGAAATGGACTACCTCAAGGACGGCATCGGCCTGCGTGCCATGGCACAGCGCGACCCGCTCATCGAATACCAGCGCGAGGGTTTTGCGCTCTACCAGTCGATGATGGGCCAGATCCGCGAAGAGGCCGTCGGCTTCCTGTTCAACCTGGACGTCGAGGTGTCGAACGCTGGCGCCGACGGCCCGGTCGTGCAGGCTCGTGGTCTGACGGCGGATGCTGCTCCGGCGGCGCAGTTGAGCTACTCGGCTCCCAGTGAGGATGCCACGGGCGACGTCGAGGTGCGCAACCAGCGCGGCCAGGTCGAACGTGCTGCCACCGCTCGCGCCCAGCAGGCGCAGCGTGCGGCGGGGTCCGGGCGTATGACGCCGGCGGCTCCCGCGCAGCCCGCTGCCCGTGGTGCCTTCGGCCAGCGCACGGAGGAGGGCGAGCAGGCGGCTCCCCTCAACCGCGCGCAGCGTCGGGCGCAGGACCGCAAGGGCTAGGTAGCCGATTCAGTAGCGCGTGGCGAGTTCTCTGACTAGAGTCAGAGAATGGATGACGCGTCGATCGCTGCAGTGCGCCGGTTCAACCGCGCCGTCACGCAGCGGGTTGGTGCGCTCGACGACGCTTTTCTCTCGCGCGGCCGAAGCCTCGGCCAGTCGCGGCTTCTGTGGGAGATCGGTGTCGACGGGGCAGGCCTGAAGGAGCTCCGCGATCGGCTGGGGCTCGATTCCGGGTACCTCACGCGAATGCTCCAGGCGCTGGAGAAGGCGGGACTCGCGATGGTCGAGGTATCTGGCGACGACGCGCGCGCCCGCTCAGTGCGCCTCACCGACGAGGGTCTGGCGGAACGCGCCGAGCTGGATCGACTGTCCGACGCGCAGGCGGAGTCGATGCTCGTGCCGCTCGACGAGATCCAGCGCGAGCGACTTGTGGGCGCGATGGCGGTGGTGGAACGGCTACTGCTGGCATCGGAGGTGCAGTTCGAGGTGGTGGAGCCGTCGCATCCGGATGCCAGGGCATCCGTCGCCGCGTACTTCACGGAACTCGCATCGCGCTTCGACACTGGCTTCGAGCCCGGATCAACCCTGCCGTTGGGTGACGAGGCCCTCAGCATGCCGCGTGGACTGATGCTCATCGCGCGCGTTCACGGAGAGACGGTCGCGTGCGGGGGACTCAAGCTGCTGGCGGACGGGGTGGCGGAGATCAAGCGGGTGTGGGTATCGCCGACAGCTCGCGGTATGGGGCTCGGCAAGCGGATGCTTGTGGAGCTCGAATCCCGCGCCAGGCAGCACGATCGCAGGGTCGTGCGGCTGGACACCAATCGTGCGCTCGTCGAGGCGATCGCCCTGTACCGCGCCTCGGGATACCGCGAGGTCGCAGACTTCAACGGTGAGCCCTACGCTCATCACTGGTTCGAGAAGACCCTGTAGGAGCGCGACGATGGAACGGTTCGAGTCCCTCACCACCCCGCACTTGGCAGATGCGTGTCTGCGCCTCGGGTTGCCCCTCCGCGTCGCACCGCCCGGGCTTCGACCCGTTGTCGCCGGCCACAGTCTTGCCGGCAGGGCGCTTCCGGTTCGCCACGTCGGGAGCGTCGACATCTATCTCGAGGCTCTCGAATCAGCGTCTCCGGGCGACGTGCTCGTCGTGGACAACGGCGGCCGTTCGGATGAAGCGTGCGTGGGTGACCTGGTCGCCGTCGAGATGCGCGAGGCCGGACTCTCCGGCATCGCAATCTGGGGACTCCACCGCGACTCGACGGAGATCGCGGCGATCGGGCTTCCCGTCTTCAGTTATGGTGCGACGCCGCCAGGGCCCCGGCGAGCAGACGTGCGGCCCGCTGACGCGCTCATCGCGGCATCCTTCGGCGAGATCACGGTGACGGCGTCCGATGCCGTGTTTGCGGATGCGGACGGTCTCATCGCAGTCGACATGGATCGCCTCGATGAGGTATTCGAGGCGGCCGAGTCGATTCGGGATACCGAGGTGGCGCAAGCCGAGCGAATCGCTGCCGGCAGGTCGCTGCGCGATCAGGTGAGATTCACGGAGTTCCTCGCTGCACGCGAGCGAGATGCTTCTCTCACTTTTCGTGAGCACCTCCGCGGAGTCGGCGGCGAGATCGAAGTCTGACCTAGAGCACGTTGATGGCGCTCGCCCTCCACCGACGATCGAGGCCCTCGAGTCGAATCGCGACTGCTCGAACGCGCGCGCGGCCTCGAACGACGACGACGGCCTCCACGATGCCGTCGGCCGGTTCGCACGTTCTCACCGTACCTATCGTGAACGCGGGGCGAACCGTCTTCTGGCCCTTGGCTGCGCGCGCCCGTGCGGACAGTGCGACTCGACGCTGGAGGTGGCGCTGAACGTCGTCGGTGATCCAGCGCGCCACCTGGTCGAGGTCGCGGGCACCGGCCAGGATCTCGATCACGCAGCGGGCGAGGTTCTCGATGAGGGGTGCCGGGTCGGGCAGCGAGGAGGTCGAGGTGGGCTGGTGCGCGAAGAAATCGTCCGCTGCCAAGCGCGCCGAGATGACGCGGGAGGGGAGCCGGTGCTCCACAGGGATGACGTCGATCGGGAATTCGTGCGCCTCGACCTGCTGTACCGCTGCTGTGGGCATCCGCCGCCTCGTTTCTGTAGACGAATCTGTCTAGTGAACGTTGCGGTACACACACCTAAGCAGGTCGGAGGGCCGGTGTCCAACGCGGCATGAGGTGTGTGGAGAAACTGTCATGTGCACAATTCGGGTGCGGGAGTGACTCAGGGAAGGCGCTCGATGCTCGCCGAGTTCGATTCGTTCCAGAGGCGGTGACGGCGGGTCTCCTCATAGAGAGCACCGATGTAGGACTCGAGCACGAGCCGGTCGATCCGCCACGGTCCCTTTGCGCCGAGGCGGATGGCTGGCAGTTCGCCAGACGTGACGAGGGTCTCCACGTGCTCATCCGATGTGCCGAGAATGAGCGCGGCCTCGCTGAGGGAGATGAAGCGCGGACTGCCGTCGCCGAGACTCAGGGTGTTCATGCCTCGATTATCTGAGCATGGTCACTGCGGTGGGCGGCCCTGTGAGTAACTGCCTGCCAGTCGACCACCGTCTCGGCACGGTGGCCGCATGCCCTCAAACCGAACGTTCTCGTCGGCACGCGTGCGCCGATTGCTCGTCGACCCGCGACTCGTGCTGGGCCTCGTGCTCGTCGCCAGCTCTGTAGCGGGTGTCGTTGCTCTCGTCTCCGCCGTGGATGACACGGCCACCGTCTACCTCGCGCCCGGGCCTCTCGCCCCGGGCGAGCACATCACCGTCGATGATCTCCGCGTGGAACAAGCGGCCCTTCCACCCACTGGTGCGCGGTACCTCCAGCCCGGCGATGTTCCCTCGGCAGGATTCGTGGTGCTCCGGCCAGTTGGCGAGGGCGAGATGATCCCGCGCGTTGTCGCGGGCAGCGCCTCGGGCATCCGGATGTCCGCGGTGGTCGTCGAGACGGGTGGCCTGCTGCCCGACGCTGTGCGGGCAGGCGCGACGGTCGATCTGTGGGCGGCTCGAGTGGGGGAGGGCGGCGAGGTCGAGGCTCCGGGCGTGATTGCCGCGGGCGCGGTCGTGGTGCGGCTGGTCGAGTCGGATTCGATCATGGGCGGAGCGGGCGGGTCCGGCGTCGAGATTCTCGTGGCCAAGGATCGCATCGCGCGGGTTATCGAGGCACTCGCGAGAGGCGACGCCCTTACCGTGATTCCTGCCGGCACGGCGCTGGAGAAGTGATGGTCGGCATTCTGCTCCTGCTGCCGCACGACATCGACGAGCGTTTCGCCGAACAGGCCGGGCGCCACGGTCACGAGGTGCTGGCCCGTTGTGAGACCGTCGAACAACTGCTGCCGCTCCTGTCCGAGTCCGAGTTCGCTGTCGTCTCCGCTCGTCACGAGCTCCTCACTCCAGACGTGCTGGCAGAGGCCGATACGGCGGGGGTACGCCTCATCGCTGTGGTGAGCTCGAGTGTCGAGCGTCTCCACGTCGCGAGCCTGGGCCTGCGCGAGGTGGTGGACATGGTCGACGGCTGGAGCGGCGTCGAACGCCTCATCGCCACGACCACGCTGGCGGATGCCGCGCCAGCGGGCCCCGCGACGTCGCTGCTCATCGCGGTCTGGGGCCCGTCCGGCGCACCCGGCCGATCGACCATCGCGATCACGCTCGCGGCAGAGTTCGCCGCTCTCAGCCACCGGGTGATCCTGGCGGATGCAGACACCCACGCTGCCGCGATCGCTCCGACCCTCGCGCTCGCCGAGGAGGCGCCCGGGTTCGCCGCGGCCTGCCGTCTCGCCGCAGCGGACAGCCTCACCCCCGCAGAACTGGGCCGCGTCGCTCAGCTCTACTCCTCGCCGCTCGGGTCGTTCCAGGTGCTCACGGGGCTGCCGCGGCCCTCGCGCTGGCCGGAGCTCACCGAATCGGCGATCAGTGGCACGCTTACCGCGAGCCGGGCGATGGCGGACGTCGTCGTCGTGGACGTTGCATCCTCGCTGGAGGAAGTCCCCGTTCCGCGCAACATCGCCACGCGCGCTGCGCTCGCAGCGGCCGACCGCGTCATCTCCGTCGGCTCGGGTGATCCGGTGGGCCTCGCGAGGTTCCTGCGAGATCACCCCGGCCTGCTGGAGGTGGCAACGGGAGACGTCACCGTGCTCGTCAATAAGGTGCGGGCATCCGCGCTCGGACTCGCGCCACGCGATCAGGTCACCCAGGCGCTCGCGCGCTTCGGTGGAATTCGCGAGGCGGTGATCGTGCCCGACGACCGACCGGCCTTCGACGCCGCCGTGCTCGCGGGTCGCACGGTGACCGACATCATGCCGAGATCGCCCGCGCGACTTGCCGTGGCGGAGCTCGCCGCATCCCTCATGCCCGCCCGTGAGCAGCCGCCTCACCGTCGCGCCCGGAGACTTTCGAGAGTCAGCGGGTAGCCTTAGCTGGTGTCGACCCTCAGTGATCTTGTCCAGGCGCAGGGGCGCTCCAGCGAAGCCGACATCGAATGGCTTCACCTCCTCGTGGGGGATTGGCAGCTTCTCGCCGACCTCGCCTTCGCCGACATCGTGCTGTGGGTGCCGAGTGCCGACGACGGATTCGTCGCCGTGGCGCACGCTCGCCCCTCGAGCTCCGCCACGCTCTTCTACCGCGACTTCGTGGGCCAGGCCGTCAAGCCGGAGTGGAAGGCGCAGGTGACCGAGGCCTTCGAGACCGCGACCATCGTCGACACCTCAGCGCCCGACTGGTACGAGGAGACGCCCACGCGAGTTCGCGCGGTTCCCGTTCTTCGCCGGCTGAGCCCGAGCGGCAGCGCCACGACCGAGCACCCGATCGGCGTGATCACGCGTCACACCAACCTGAGCGAGGCGCGCACTCCCAGTCGCCAGGAGCTCACGTTCAACGAGTGCGCGAACGACCTCTTCGCCATGATCGCCTCTGGCGACTTCCCCGACCTCGGTGCTCCGAGCGGCCCGCGCCGTGGCGCGCCCCGTGCATCCGACGGCCTGATCCGGCTCGATGTTGATGGGCTCGTCACGTTCGCGAGCCCGAACGCGCTCTCGGCGTTCAACCGCATGGGCTTCGCCGGCGAGCTCGAGGGCGAGTCTCTCGCGGAGGTCACCACAGAACTGCTGCACGGTCGTCTGACGGTTGATGAGTCACTGCCGCTCGTGGTCACCGGCCGCGCTCCGTGGCGCACCGACATCGAGTCGCGCGGTGTGACGGTCTCCCTCCGCACGATTCCGATCCGCAACCGTGGTGAGCGCGTCGGAGCGATCGTGCTCTGCCGCGACGTGACCGAGGTGCGTCACCAGGAGCGCGAGCTGATCACGAAGGATGCCACGATCCGCGAGATCCACCATCGCGTCAAGAACAACCTCCAGACCGTGGCCTCCCTCCTGCGCATCCAGGCGCGACGGACCCACTCGGATGTCGCGCGCGAGGCTCTTGGCCAGGCGATGCGGCGCGTGGCATCCATCGCCGTCGTGCACGACACCCTCTCCGAGGGGCTCACGCAGAACGTGGACTTCGACGTGGTCTTCGACCGGGTGCTCAAGCTCATCGCCGAGGTGGCGTCGAGCCACAACACGACGGTGCATCCGAAGTCGACGGGCAGCTTCGGCCACCTGCCGAGCGAGTACGCGACGCCGCTGGCGCTTGCGCTGACCGAGCTCGTCACGAACGCTGTCGAGCACGGGTTGGCAGGGCGCGACGGCGAGGTCGAGATCGCGGCATCCCGCACCGAGGATCACCTCAGTGTGAAGGTGCGCGACAACGGTGTCGGTCTACCCGAGGGCCAGGTCGGCTCGGGGCTCGGCACGCAGATCGTGCGCACACTCATCCAGGGCGAGCTCGGCGGGACGATCGACTGGCACACCCTCATGGGCAGTGGCACGGAGGTCACGATCGACGTGCCGCTCACGTGGCTCCGAGGCGGCAGTTAAGTCTCGCCAACCAAACGCGCTTCGCGGTGGCAGCTAGCTCGCGCCAACCAAACGCGCTTCGCGGTGGCAGTTAAGTCGAGCCAACCAAACGCGCTCCGAGGCGGCAGCTAAGTGGAGCCAAGCGCGCAGCGAGAGTGCAGTTTCGACTAGTGGCGCCGAGGCGCACCAGTGCGAACTGCGTTCTCTAGTGAAGAGCTGCGGGTTAGGAGGCGCGGCGGGCGCGAGCTGCGCGGCGCTTCAGTGCGCGGCGCTCGTCCTCGCTGAGGCCACCCCAGACGCCGGAGTCCTGCGAAGTGTCGAGGGCGTACTGGAGGCACATCTCGGTGACGGAGCAGCGGCCACACACAGCCTTGGCCTTGTCGATCTGGTCGACGGCAGGACCGGTGTTACCAACCGGGAAGAACAGTTCCGGGTCAGCAGTCAAGCAGGCAGCTTTGTCGCGCCAGTCCATGGTGGTACTCCTTCGATGCTCGCGGTGGGTGTCCGCGGACAAGCGACCGCACATGACGGTACGCCTGTTGGATAGGGGTGGAAAAAAATCCGGGGGACCCGCTCGCGACACTGGGAGCGTGAAATCAACCTCAACTAGAATCGCATACCGTTAGATGCAAATCAATGGTTTTCTGGGGAAGGGCGCTGTGAGCGGGCCGTCGCGTCATCCTCTCCTCATCACCCTGGCGGTCATCGTGTTTGCCGAGGCCGCCCTTCTCGCGGTGGCAGCCCTGTGGTTGATCCTCGAGTTGCTTGTGGACGTGCCATCCTCGATTGCGAGCGCGCTCGCGCTGACCGCTCTCGTCATCCTCGCGGCCGTCTGGCTCGCGATCGTCGGCGGCAACACGCTGCGCGCCGCCCCGTGGGTGCGCAGCGCCATCGTCGTGTGGCAGGTGCTGCAGATCGCCATCGCGATTGGTTGCTTCCAGGGCTTCTTCGCTCGCCCCGACATCGGGTGGGCGCTCCTGCTGCCAGCGCTGTTCGCGCTGATTCTGGTCTTCACACGCCCCGTGATGGCGGCGACAGCGCGCGACTAACCAGAGGTCAGGCCGCGAGGCCGAGCTTCTTGCGCAGCATGGCGACGTGGCCGGTCGCCTTCACGCTGTAGAGGGCGTGCGTGATGATGCCGTTCTCGTCGATCACGAACGTCGAACGGATGACACCGACCACCTGCTTGCCGTAGAGGTTCTTCTCACCCCACGTGCCGTATGCCTCGTGCACTGTGCGGTCGGGGTCACTCAGGAGTGCGAAGTTCAGGCCGTCCTTCTCGCGAAACTCTGCCAGTTTGGCCGGCTCGTCGCGCGAGACGCCGAGCACCGTATAGCCCTCGGCCTTCAGTGACGAGAGGTTGTCGCGGAAGTCACAGGCCTGCTTCGTGCATCCTTCGGTCATCGCCTCCGGGTAGAAGTACAGGATCACCTTCTGCCCTCGGAAGTCGTGGAGCGAGACATCCCTGCCCTGCTCGTCGGTCAGAGTGAAGTCGGGCGCAACGGCGCCGGACTCGAGGCGTGCGGACATCGATCTCCTTGGGTCAGACTCATGCTAACCTTGTTCCTCGGCCCACCTGTTGGGCTGCGCACCTCTAGCTCAATTGGCAGAGCAACTGACTCTTAATCAGTGGGTTCCGGGTTCAAGTCCCGGGGGGTGTACGGATCGCCCCGCCAACTCTCGCCAGTTCGCGGGGCTTTTCATTTGCCCTCCGATGAGCAGGCCCTGCGCGCTACGTGGGCATTCGCCGGGAGGGTTGGTGGCCCCGGAATACACGACGCGGTCGACCGGTTGCCGACCCCATGACTACATTCGGCATCATCGGTTCAGGCAACATCGGCAGCAACGTGGCTCGGGCGGTGATCGCGCACGGCTATGACGTGGTGATCTCCAACTCACGCGGGCCGGAGTCGCTCACCGGACTGATCGCGGAGCTCGGGCCCAAGGCCAGGGCGGCTTCTGTCGAGGAGGCCGCGGCCGCCGGGGATGTCGTGCTCGTTGCCGTGCCGCTGAAGGCCTACAAGGCCGTTCCGGTCGAGCCTCTCAAGGGCAAAATCGTGCTCGACGCCAACAACTACTACTTCGAGCGCGATGGTCACATCGACGCGCTCGACCGCGGCGAGGCGACGACGGCCGGCCTCATGCAGGAGCACCTGCCTGACTCGAAGGTCGTGAAGGCGTTCAACCACATCGGTGCGGCTGACATCCCCACGGCAGGAACCCCGGCAGGCACCCCCGACCGTCGTGCGTTGGTGGCGGCATCCGATGACGCGGATGCACTCGCCTTCGTCACCCGTCTCTACGACGAACTGGGCTACGACACTGCCCCCATCGACAGCCTCGAGGAGTCGTGGCGCGTCGAGCGCGATCGCCCTGCTTACGGCGTGCGGAGCACGAAGGAGCAACTCGAGGAGCGCCTCGCGGCGGCCACTCGCCTGCCATAAGTCTCACAGAGGACTCCAAGGTCGATTCGTAAGTATGGAGCCTTAGGCTCTGACCCTCGAACGGGGGCACTGGGGAAGGGGGCGCGTGGCAGACCTCGTCGTTGACTCAAGCAAACGCCGCCTGGACCTCCAGGCACTCCGCGCCCTCGCCGTCGTCGCCGTTGTCGTCTACCACTCGTGGCCTGGTCTCGTTCCCGCCGGGTATCTCGGTGTGGACATCTTCTTCGTCGTGTCCGGGTACCTGATCACCCGGCACCTCGTGGGGGAGCGACTTCGCACCGGACGCATCCGTCTCGGCCGGTTCTACGTGCGTCGCGCCCGTCGTCTTCTGCCTGCCGCCACGGTCGTGCTCGCGGTGACAGCCCTCATGACCGTGCTCGTCGTGCCCACGTACCAGTGGCGCGCGTACTTCGAGCAGATCGTCGGCAGCGCCCTCTACGTGCAGAACTGGGTCGTGCTCGCCACGACTGACCGACTCCCGTTCGACACGGCGGTGCTGCATTTCTGGTCCCTCTCGGTGGAGGAGCAGTTCTACCTCGTCTGGCCTCTCCTCGTGATCGGCGGGGCGGCGCTCGCGGTTCGGCTGCGCAGGCCACCCCGGGCGGTACTCATCGCCGGCGCGAGTGTGATCGTCGTGGCATCCCTCGCCCTGTGGATCGTCACGAGTGCCCAGGACTACGACCTCGCCTACTTCAGCACGGCATCACGGGCCTGGGAGTTCGCGGCTGGCGGCGTGCTCGCCCTGCTGCCCGCGCTGAAAGTGACCGGCGCCCGCGCGGATGCGCTGTTCTGGGCCGGGCTCGCGGCACTCGTCGCCTCGATCCTGATCATCCACGGCAACCCGGGGGCGCTCACGATCATCCCCATCGCCGCGACGATCGCCATCATCGTCGCCTGCAACGCTGGGCTGCCCCGCTCGGCCCGCGCCCTCGTCTCCTGGCGCCCGGTGCAGTGGACCGGCGACATCTCGTACGCCCTCTACCTCTGGCACTGGCCCGTGCTGGTCTTCGCACCGTTCATCACGGGCGTTCCCAGTGAGACCTGGTTCATGGTGCTGCTGTTGGCGCTCGCGGTGGTTCTCTCGTGGGCGACAACCCGTTTCGTCGAGAATCCGGTGAGGCGCACTCCGCTCGACGACGAGCGCTTCCGCACGAGACGTCGCACGCAGGCGCTCGCGGTCAGCCTCGGCCTCGTGACGATCCTGGCGGTCGCCGGCTCCGGAACCCTGATCGCGAAGAACGAGAAGTCCCACGATCAGGCCTGTATCGAGCGGAACAACACGAGGAGCGTGACGGAACTCCGCAGCTAGGGTGGGCGACATGCAGGAGCTCGTCATCGGCCCGTGGGCCAAATCGTTTCCCCCGGCTGCCTGGGGCATGACCCAGAGCGAATTCCTCGACACCGCTCCCGCACTGTCCAGCTTTGCCACCCCGCTGCTCACACTCGACCGCGGCGCAATGGCACACAATGTCGCCACTATGGCGGCGTGGGCCGCCGAACGCGGGCTCGAGCTCGCGCCGCACGGCAAGACGACAATGGCGCCGCAACTCTGGCAGCAGGTGCTGGATGCCGGGGCGTGGGGCATCACGCTGGCGACGGGCTGGCAGGTGCAGGTCGCGCGTTCGGTCGGCGTGCGGCGCATCATCCTCGCGAACGAACTGCTCGACCCCGTTGCCCTTCGCTGGCTCGGTGCCGAGCTCGCCGACCCGCAGTTCCACTTCCTCTGCTGGGTCGACAGCGTGGCAGGCGTCGAGGCCATGGATGCCGGGCTCGCGAACTCCGCACGGCCGGTCGACGTTGTGCTCGAGGTGGGCCAGGTCGGTGGCCGCGCGGGCGCCAGAGGAACGGATGACGCGCTCGCCGTCGTGCGCGCTGTCGAGGCATCCCGGCACCTGCGTCTGGCAGGCGTCGGTGGATACGAGGGCAGCTATGCGACCGCCAGGACGCCGGAGGGTGTCGCGGCCGTCGAACGGTACCTCGACTCGATCGTCGAGCTGCACGGAATGCTCGACTGGCAGGACCGCCCAGTGGTCACCGCCGGCGGTAGCGCGTGGTTCGACCTCGTCGCCGACAAGCTCGGCGCACTGCGCGACGAGGCGACGGTCATCCTGCGATCGGGCGCGTACCAGGTGCATGACGACGGGATCTACAGCGGGATCACCCCTCTTGCGGGCCTGCGCGCGGCGATGCACGGCTGGGCGCGCGTGCTGTCGCGGCCGGAACCGGGGTTCGCGCTACTCGACGGCGGTAAGCGCGACTTCCCGTATGACGAGGGGATGCCGGTGACTCCGCTCGGCACCGTCGAGAAGCTCAACGACCAGCACGCCTACCTGCGCAGCGACCGCGCCCGGGTCGGGCAAGTAGTGCGGCTGGGGTTGTCGCATCCGTGCACGGCGTTCGACAAATGGCGGTTGATCCCGGTGGTCGACAATGCGGATGCGGCTGACCCGGTGGTGGTCGACCTCGTGCGCACCTTCTTCTAGCGGCTCATCTCGAGCGGCGCGATCAGTAGTACCCGAGCTGCCGGGCCATCTCCTCAACCGCGTTCTTCGACTCCCGGAGGCCGACGCCCGTCTCCTCGCGGTGCAACTTGATGGCGAGGATCTTGTTGCCGGACCGAATCGCGTCGGCGATCGCGGGGGATGGCCCGCTCGACGCGGCCTCGAGCTGCCCGAGCCCGATGTGCCGTGCGATCGCTTCCACCTGCTCACGCAGGCGCGCGACCTCTCGCGTCAGTTCTTCGATGTTCTCCTGGTCGCTCGGCACGTGCGCTCCCTACGTCGTTTGCTGAACCTTACAAGCGTTAACGAGGGAACGGCCCCCGCACCCGAAGCGAGGGCCGTTCCATGAAGGGGGTTACTTCGAGGAGTCCTTCGCGTCCCCGTCGAAGACCTGGTCCTCCATCGCGTCATACCCCTCTGCCTGTGGATCTCCGTGCAGGCCCCCGCTGATCGCGTACTCCTCCTCCGGCGACAGAACGAGTCGGTGGCGTCCCCACACCCCGAACCCGATGAGGATGACGACGTACACGATCACGATCGCGATGATCGCGGGCTGGAAGGTCGCATTGAGCAGGAAGCCGACGAACACGAACGCCGCGATGATCGCCGCGATGTAGGCGCCCGGCAGGCCCCACGGGCTCTTGTACGGACGGTTGGCGTTCGGGAACTTCCTGCGCAGGATGATGTACGACACCATCTGCAGGAAGTAGGCGAGCACTGCGCCCCAGACCGCGATGTTCAGGATGATGGCGCCTGCGACGGCACCCGCGCCATCCGGGTCGGCCTTGCCGAGGATGTCGAGCACGACGAGCGCGATGAACCCGATGACCGCGCCGACGATGAGCGCAACCCACGGCGTCTGCCGCTTGCCGGTGAGCGAGAAGAACTTCGGGTAGTAGCCCGCCCTCGAGAGGGAGTACATGTTGCGCCCGTAGGCGAACATGATGCCCTGTAGCGAGGCGAGGAGTCCGATGAGGGCGAAGAGGGCCAGCACAGCGGCGGCCTGGTCGCCGACCATCGCGCGGAATCCGTCCAGGAGCGGCTCGAGCGAGACACCCGTGGCCTCGGCGCCGAGGATGCCGGTGTTGAGGAACAGTACGAGCAGTCCGGTGACGATGAGGGTTCCGCGAGCCCAGAGGCCCGCCTTCGGGATGTCGCGGCTGGGGTTGTGAGACTCCTCAGCGGCCAGCGGCAGCTCCTCGATGCCGAGGAAGAACCACATGGCGAAGGGGAGGGCGAAGAGGATCGGCAGCGGACCGTGCGGCAGGAACGCGGTCTGGCCCTCGTCGGGAGCGATGTTCCAGAGCGAGTCCCAGCTGAACAGTCCGGAGAAGGCAGCCATCACCGAGAACACGAGGATGATGCCGATCGAGATGATCGACACGACGATCGCGAACTTGAAGGAGATGTTCGCTCCGGCCGAGTTCAGCGCGATGAAGACGACGTAGAGGATGACCCACCAGATCCACATATTGGCGGAGAGGTCGAAGTTCAGCAGTTCAGACGTGATGCCGTTGGCGTACTGGGCAGAGAAGAACACGATCACGCCAGTGGTGGCGACGTACTCGATCGTCTCGGCGAGACCCGTGATGAGTCCGCCCCACGGCCCCATGGCCGACCGTGCGAAGGAGTATGCGCCGCCGGTGTGGGGCTGCGCAGCTGCCATCTCTCCGATGGAGAAGATGAGGCCGTAGTACATCGCGACGAGGATGACGAAGGCAATGAGCATCCCGCCGAACCCGGCGAAGTCGATTCCGAAGTTCCAGCCGGAGAAGTCGCCGGAGATGACGGCGGCGACCGCGAGACCCCAGAGGCCCCAGACGCCTGCCGATCGCTTGAGCGAACGCTTCTCGAAGTAGTCCTGGCCAGCTTTCGTATAGGTGACGCCGGACACCCTCGTGGTGTCCTTCAGCTCCGCCATGCTTCCTCCACTTGCGTCGATTCGGGTGCAGGCGCCATTGCCTGCGGAATTCCCATGAGTTTGTCGGCTATTGGTACTCCATGTCTACCTTTGGATGTAAATTGCGCGTTACAGTGGGCCGGGATTCCCGCAATTGCCCTGTGGTGTAATGGTCGGCAGGCACTCGAAGAGGAGCTACAGGTGGCTAAAGAACGCACGGGTAATCTCACGGTCGAGGAGCTGTCGGCGAAGTATGCCGCGGGCGAGATCGACACCGTCATCATCGCCTTCACCGACATGCAGGGCCGACTCATCGGCAAGCGCGCGTCTGCACGCCTGTTCCTCGAGGAGCTCGCCCAGCACGGCGCGGAGTGCTGCAACTATCTGCTCGCGGTCGACGTGGAGAACAACACGGTCGACGGCTACGCGATCTCGTCGTGGGAGCGCGGCTACGGCGATATGGCGATGATGCCCGATCTCGACACGCTGAGGCTTGCCCCGTGGCTGGATGGCACGGCCATCGTCACCGCCGACCTGACCTGGCTCGACGGCACCCCGGTCAACCCCGACCCCCGGCAGGTGCTCAAGCGCCAGCTCGCACGCCTGGCCGAACGCGGCCTCGAGGCCTTCGTCGGAACGGAACTCGAGTTCATCGCCTTTGAAGACACCTATCGGGATGCCTGGAAGAAGGGTTACACCGACCTCACACCCGCGAGCGACTACAACATCGACTACGCGCTGCTCGCCTCCACGCGGATGGAACCGCTGCTGCGTGACATCCGGAACTCCATGGACGGTGCCGGAATGTACTGCGAGGGCGTGAAGGGGGAGTGCAACCTCGGCCAGCAGGAGATCGCGTTTCGCTTCACCGATGCGCTCGGAACCTGCGACAACCACTCGATCTACAAGAACGGCGCAAAGGAGATCGCAGACCGACACGGCAAGTCGATCACGTTCATGGCCAAGTTCAACGAGCGCGAGGGCAACTCGTGCCACATCCACCTCTCCGTGCGCGGCACGGATGGTTCAGCGGTGATGGCAGACAAAGAACGCCCCTACGGATTCTCCAAGCTCATGGAGCACTGGCTCGCCGGTCAGCTCGCGACGCTACGCGAGATGACCCTGTTCTTCGCGCCCAACATCAACTCCTACAAGCGATACGTCGAGGGGAGCTTCGCGCCGACGGCGGTCGCATGGGGCCTCGACAACCGCACGTGCGCACTCCGCGTTGTCGGCCACGGCGCATCCCTTCGCGCGGAGAATCGGGTACCAGGCGGGGACGTCAACCAGTACCTCGCCGTCGCGGCGCTCATCGCGGGTGGTCTCTACGGCATCGAGCACGAGCTCGAACTCGAGCCGATCTTCGAGGGCAACGCCTACGGCTCGGACGCACCCCGCGTGCCGTCGACCCTGCGTGACGCCGCTGCGCTCTTCGAAGCATCGGAGGTCGCCACCGAGGCGTTCGGCGAGGATGTCGTCGCGCACTACCTCAACATGGCCAAGGTCGAGCAGGCGGCATTCGACGCCGCGATCACCGACTGGGAGCGAGTGCGTGGATTCGAGAGGCTCTGAGGTGACCGAGCAGAAACCGGTCATTGGTCTGACTACATACCTTGAGCGCGCCCAGACCGGTGTCTGGGACGTGCCTGCCTCCTTCCTTCCGAAGGTCTACTTCGACGCGGTGAACAAGGCTGGCGGCATCGCTGTGCTGCTGCCGCCACAGCCCGTGGATGAGGCGATCGCGGGGCGCATCCTCGACGGCCTCGACGGCCTCATCATCACGGGGGGCAAGGATGTCGATCCTGCTCGGTACGGTCAGGCACCGCACCCCACGACCGACGAACCGCGTCTCGATCGCGACGCCTGGGAGGATGAGCTCCTCACCGCAGCACTCGAACGCGGCCTGCCGTTCCTCGGTATCTGCCGCGGCGCGCAGCTTCTCAACGTGGCCAGGGGAGGCACCCTCATCCAGCACCTGCCCGACGTGATCGGCAGTGACCGGTACAACCTCGGTGGGGGAGTGTTCAACCAGAACCCTGTCGCGATCGACGCGGGTTCGGTGGTCTCCGATCTCGTCGGCAACGAGTTGACCGTCAAGAGTTACCACCACCAGGCGATCGACACATTGGGAGATGGCCTGGTCGTGACCGCCCGTTCTGACGACGGCATCATCCAGGCTGTCGAAGTCGAGGGTGCTCCGTTTGCCGTCGCCGTCCAGTGGCATCCCGAAGAAGACGCCGCAGAGGATGCCCGGCTCTTCGCCGGCCTCGTGGATGCGGCGAGAAGTTACCGAAAGCAGGACGCGTGAGCACCACCACCCTGATCAACCCGGCCGACGCGACCCCCTTCCAGGACGTCGAGCAGACCTCGCTCGAGCAGGTCGACGACGCGATCGCTCGCGCCCTCTCCGCACAGCAGGCGTGGCGGGCGCTCACACCGGCAGCCCGCGGCGGCCTCCTGCGCGATTTCGCGCGCGTCGTCGACGAGCACATCGAGGATCTGGCGGCCCTCGAGGTCGTGAACTCCGGGCATCCGATCACGCAGGCTCGCTGGGAGGCAGGGCACGTTCGCGACGTTCTCACGTACTACTCCGCGGCACCCGAGCGGATGATCGGCAAGCAGATTCCCGTCGCGGGCGGCATCGACGTGACCTTCCTCGAACCGATCGGCATCGTGGGCATCATCGTGCCGTGGAACTTCCCCATGACGATCGCGAGCTGGGGCTTCGCGCCAGCGCTCGCGGCGGGCAATGCCGTCGTGCTGAAGCCCGCCGAATGGACTCCGCTCACGGCGATCCGCCTCGGCGAGCTTGCGCTCGAGGCGAGTCTGCCCGATGGCCTGTTCCAGGTGCTGCCGGGCAAGGGCTCCGTCGTGGGCAATCGTTTCGTCACCCACGAGGACGTGCGCAAGATCGTCTTCACCGGGTCGACCGAGGTGGGCAAGCAGGTCATGGCGGGATGTGCCGCCCAGGTCAAGCCCGTGACGCTCGAGCTCGGCGGCAAGAGTGCGAATGTGGTGTTCGCCGACGCGGACCTCGAGAAGGCGGCGGCATCCGCCCCCTATGCGGTTTTCGAGAACGCTGGCCAGGACTGCTGCGCTCGCAGTCGAATCCTCGTCGAACGCAGCGTGTTCGACCGGTTCATGGAGTTGCTCGAGCCCGCCGTGAAGGGTGTCGTCGTGGGCGCGCCCGTCGACGAGGCGACGGAAATGGGCCCCCTCGTCTCCAAGACTCACTTCGATTCCGTCAGCGCGTTCGTGCCGGATGACGCACCCGTCGCCTTCCGCGGCTCGGCTCCCACCGGCCCCGGCTACTGGTTCACGCCCACCGTTCTGACCCCGGCTTCCAGGACCGACCGGGTGGTCACAGAGGAGATCTTCGGGCCGGTCGTCTCCGTGCTCCCCTTCGACGACGAGGCGGACGGCATCGCGCTGGCCAACGACAGCATCTACGGCCTCAGCGGTTCGATCTGGACCCGCGACATCGGTCGCGCGCTGCGCGTGAGCAGGGCGATCGAGAGCGGCAACCTGTCCGTCAATTCGAACTCGAGCGTGCGCTACTCGACCCCCTTCGGCGGATTCAAGCAGAGCGGCCTCGGGCGGGAGCTCGGCCCCGACGCGCTGGATGCCTTCACCGAAACCAAGAACGTCTTCATCAGCACCGACTGAAGCAGCACCGACTAAGGAACCGACAATGACCATCACCCCCATCGACCTCAGGCAGAGACTGGCAGGCAAGGTCGCCGTCATCACAGGCGGCGCGAGCGGCATCGGGCTTGCCACCGCTCGTCGGTTCGCCGCCGAAGGCGCGACCGTCGTGATCGGCGACTTCAATGCCGAGACGGGTGAGGCTGCAGCTCTCGAGGTCGGCGGGCTCTTCGTGAAGGTGGACGTCACCGACGAGGAGCAGGTCAACAACCTCTTCGACACCGCGGCGTCGACCTATGGTTCGGTCGACATCGCCTTCAACAACGCGGGCATTTCTCCGCCCGACGATGACTCGATCGAGACGACGGAGCTGCCGGCCTGGGACAAGGTTCAGGATGTCAACCTCAAGAGCGTCTACCTGTGCTCGCGAGCCGCACTCCGCCACATGGTGAAGCAGCAGTCGGGGTCGATCATCAACACGGCGTCCTTCGTCGCGGTGCTCGGCTCAGCAACGTCGCAGATCAGTTACACGGCCTCGAAGGGTGGCGTTCTCGCGATGACCCGCGAACTCGGTGTGCAATTCGCGCGGCAGGGCATCCGCGTCAACGCGCTGTGCCCCGGGCCGGTGAACACCCCACTCCTGCAGGAGCTCTTCGCCAAGGACCCGGAGCGCGCCCAGCGCCGTCTCGTGCACATCCCGACGGGGAGGTTCGCCGAGCCGGAGGAGCTCGCGGCATCCGTCGCCTTCCTCGCGAGCGACGACGCGAGCTTCATCACCGCGTCGACCTTCCTCGTCGACGGTGGTATCAGCTCGGCCTACGTCACCCCGCTGTAAGCCCACCGGTAGGCTCGCTGCCATGGCTAGCGATGGGGATGGAGGGCTCGCGGACGAGGTGCTGTTCCGGCCCGTCCGCAGCGGCAATGCCTTCGAAGACACCGTCGCGCGGCTGCTGCAGACCATCCGCCTCGGCATCGTCGACCCGGGAGGAGCGCTGCCTCCCGAGCGCGATCTTGCCACCCGATTCTCGGTGAGCCGCGACACGGTGCGTGAGGCGATCCGTTCGCTCGCGGATGCCGGTTACCTTGTCGCGCGTCGTGGCCGGTATGGCGGCACCTTCGTGAACGATCCGCTGCCCGAACCCGTGGCGCCGGACACCGCACCCCTGACATCCGCGGAGCTCGAGGATGTACTGGGCCTCCGCCGGATCCTCGAAGTGGGCGCCGCCCGCGCTGCTGCTGCCCGGGATCTCTCCGCCGCCGAGCGTGAACTGCTGTGGAGCCAGTCGCGGGAGACCGCGTCGGCCTCTGTCGAGGACTACCGCAGGCTCGACTCCCGCCTGCACCTCGCGATCGGCGAGGTCGTCGGCATCCCGTCGCTCGTCTCCCTGCTCGCAGACAACCGCACTCGCGTGAACAGCCTGCTCGACACGATCCCGTTGCTCTCCCGCAACATCGAGCACTCCAACCAACAGCACGAGGCGATCGTCGTGGCAATCCTCACGGGTAACCCCGACCGCGCTGCGGAGGAGATGGCCGAGCACCTCGAGGGGTCGGCCGCGCTCCTGCGCGGGTTCCTCGGTTAGCCGGAGGCGCTCGGCTTCAGCTCGCCGCCTCGACCATCTTCGCGAGGTTCTTCTCGCGTGTTGCATCCGTTTTCGCAGCAACCCAGGGGTCGACGAACCCTCGTTGCTTGGAGTAGGAGAAGGCGAGGAACTTCTCCAGCACGCCGGCAGAGCTCAACTGCGTGCGCAGGTCGTCGGGAATCTCGACAACCCGAGGCGCGTCGTCGATCTCCAGCGTGACCTCGATGTCGCTGCCGCGCGTCACGCCAGATGCCTTCTCATGTTCCGAACTGAACGCGATGCGATACGCGCCCTTGTACCAGCTCACCGAATTGCGGTAGGTGTATCCGGCAACGGTCACGACGACCGGGTAGCGCTTCGCTGGGCCGAGGGAGGCCATCGCCTCGTCGGGAACGGTGATGCCCACTGGGCCGACGCCGGCGTCCAGCCGAGTGCTGAAGGTGACGCTCATGGCGCTCAGGCCTGGGGCGGCGTCTTTGGTGCTCGGGTTCGGGGCGTCTTGGGGGCAACCGGGGCCACGACAGGGGCCGGAGCTGTGGGCTCATCGGCAGCCGGGTCATCGGTCTCAGCCGTGTTCTTGGCGATGTACAACTGGGCTGCCTTGGTCGCCACGAGCAGGAAGCGCACCAGCAGCAGTACGACGGCGACGGCGACCAGAAGGCCGACGAGGGAGAAGAACCCCGTCACCAGTGTCAGGAGAGTGTGGCCGATCCACACGAACGGTCCGTCTCCGTATCCCATCTCAATCCTCCAACTCGTTGAACATCTGGCCGTCCTGGCTGTCTTTCACGACGGTTCCGACCGCAATGGCGACGGTGAGACCCCAGCTCAGCCACATCGCGATGAGTCGCCAGTCCCTCGGGCCTTTTCTCGTGCTCTGCACGAGACCCCAGATCCCGAATACCGAACTCAGGATGCTGGTGTTGAACAGGAACTTACGCATGGTGCCTCCTCGGTCGTGCTCCACGCTAGCGGCTGTGGCGGACCGGTGTCCCCCTCTTGACAAGCGAACTGGCCCGCGCTTGCTGAAAGTTCTCTGGCAAACTGACCGATCGGTTAGTTTCTGACCGATCGGTCAGTTAGCGTGGTGTCCATGTCCACGAGCCAGGATGACCTCCGCGCAATAGCGCTCGCCGAGTTCGCCTCGGCAGGCTACGTGGGCACGTCGCTCCAGCGCATCGCCGAACTGGCCGGGCTCTCGAAGTCGAGCGTGCTCTACCACTACGGGTCCAAGGAGCAGCTCCTCGAAGCAGCCATCGGCCCAGCCGTCGACCGCATGGAGGAGATCCTTGTTCCGCTCAGTGCGGCGGGCCTCGCCGGCGCCAACCGCCAGGCGTTCCTCGAGGAGTTCGTCGACTTCCTCCTCCAGTACCGACTCGAAGTCCACATGTTCATCAACCAGGGGCCGGCGCTCGTCGACGTGCCGGTGATCGACCGCGCCAACGCGGTCATCGTGCGCCTGGCCGAGTTCTTCTCCACCCACACGTCGTCCATCGAGGAGAAGATGCGCTTCGGTGTCGCTCTCGGTGGCGCGGCCTACATGCTGAGCACGGCCCACAACCTCGGGCTGGATGCTCCCCCCATCGACGAGACCAGGGCTGCTCTCGTGACGATCATGAGCGAACTGCTCACCCCCGTCCGAATTCCCTAGCAGCCTCTCGGAGCTCTCATGGCAACCCTCCTGTACCGACTCGGTCGGTTCTCCTACCGTCACGCCTGGCGCGTCATCCTCGTCTGGGCCGTGCTGCTGCTCGGCATCCTCGGGGGCGGATTCGCGCTCGGCGGCCAGACCCAGGAGTCCTTCGCGATTCCGGGCACCGAGTCGCAAAACGCGCTCGACCGGCTCGAGGCGGTATTCCCGTCGGTCGCGGGCGCGAGTGCCCAGGTGGTGCTCGTGGCGCCCGACGGTGCGAAGGTCACCGACGCGGCATCCGAGACCGCCATCGCCGATCTCGCCGACAAGATCGGAACCATCAAGGGCGTCGACTCCGTTGTCTCGCCGTTCAGCGAGTACGCGGGCGAGGCGGTCACCGACGACGAGTCCATGGCCATCCTGCGAGTGCAGTTCGATGGGCCATCATCGGATGTCACCGACGAGACACTCGACGAGCTGAAGGCCACGGCGCCCATCGTCGAGGACGCCGGTATGCGCGTCGAGTTCGGAGGGCAGGTCTTTCAGGACAACACCTTCGGCATCACGATCACCGAGGTCTTCGGCGTGATCTTCGCGGGCATCGTGCTCTTCATCACCTTCGGGTCCCTCCTCGCGGCGGGCATGCCGCTGCTCAGCGCCCTCATCGGTGTCGGTATCGCGATCGGCGGCATCACGGCCTACACGGCGTTCGCCACTGTCTCCAGCACGGCCCCGCTCCTCGCGCTCATGATCGGACTGGCGGTCGGGATCGACTACGCGCTGTTCATCCTGTCCCGGCACCGAAACCAGTTGGCGAACGGCGAGGATCCTGAGGAGTCCGCCGCGATCGCTGTCGGCACCGCGGGTAGTGCGGTGGTCTTCGCGGGAGTAACCGTCATCATCGCGCTCCTCGGCCTGCTGGTCGTCGGCATTCCGTTCCTCTCCGTGATGGGCATCGGAGCCGCCTTCGCGGTGCTCGTCGCCATCGCCATCGCGGTCACCCTGCTTCCCGCGCTCATGGGGCTCGCCAAGGGGAGACTCGCCCCGCGCGAGGGCTCGCGCGCCTGGCGTCGGGCCCAGCCCGTGCAGGACGCGGTCGAGGGCAAGCGCCAGAAGGTCGCCCTCGGGCAGCGCTGGGTGCGCGGTGTCATGAAGCATCCCGTGATCGCCTCCATCGGTGTCGTGGCACTGCTCGGAACCCTCGCGATCCCCGCACTCAGCCTCGACCTCAACGTGCCTGACGGTGGATCGGAGCCGAGCGGATCGACCCAGCGCGAGGCGTACGACCTCGTCACCGAGGGCTTCGGGCCCGGGTTCAATGGCCCGTTGATCGTCGCCGTCGACATCACGCAGACCACGGACATCCTGAACGACCTCGACGGCATCCGCGACAAGCTCGCAACGCTCGACGACGTCGCCTATGTGCAGCAGGGCTTCCCCGACGAGGGCCTCGACACCGCGATCATCCAGGTCACTCCCGAAAGCGCGCCGGACTCCGCGGAGACGAAGGAGCTCGTGCAGGCCATCCGCGAGATGGCTCCCGACATCGAATCCGAGTTCGACACCCCCATCTCGGTGACCGGCACGACCGCCGTCGCCATCGACATCTCGAACCGCCTGTCGGCAGCACTTCTGCCGTTCGCGCTCGTGGTGGTCGGGCTGTCGATCATCCTTCTGATGATCGTGTTCCGCTCCGTCCTGGTGCCGCTCAAGGCCGCGCTCGGCTTCCTGCTCTCGGTCGTCGCCTCCTTCGGAGTCGTCGTCGCGATCTTCCAGTGGGGTTGGGGCGCCGATCTGCTCCACGTCGAGAATCCAGGGCCCATCCTGAGCTTCCTACCCATCTTGTTGATGGCGGTGCTCTTCGGGCTCGCCATGGACTACGAGGTGTTCCTCGTCTCGGGCATGCGTGAGGAGTTCGTCCACACGGGCGACGCGCGACGTGCGGTCGAGAAGGGCTTCGCGGGTGCCGCTCGAGTTGTCACCGCCGCCGCTCTCATCATGTTCTTCGTCTTCTTCGCGTTCGTGCCAGAGGGCTCCGGCATGATCAAGCCCATCGCACTGGGCCTCGCGGTGGGTATCGCCTTCGACGCGTTCCTCGTGCGCATGACGCTCGTGCCCGCTCTCATGACTCTGTTCGGCAAGGCCGCCTGGTGGATGCCACGTTGGCTCGGTCGCATCCTGCCTCGCGCCGACATTGAGGGCGAGCAGCTGCGTGAGCACCGTCTCGCGGTCGAGTGGGCCGACCAGCAGGAGGGCATGGCCATCAGCGCCGAGTACCTCGTCGTGGGCTCGACCGACCAGCAGACCGGCCCGATCTCCGTTGAGATCCCGACGGGCTCGCTCGTGATCGCCAGCGGGGATGCCACATCCCGTCGTCTCCTCGCGGCGACCCTCTCCGGCAGGCTCGATCCCGTCTCGGGTCGCGCGCAGGTCATGGGAGTGCCCATCCCCTCCGATTCCGCCCGGGCGCGCACTCTCGTCGCACTGGCGAACGTCGGTGGCTCCGAGCGGGCCGAGACGAGCGTCACGATCGGTCAGCTGCTGGTCGAGCGCCTGGAGACGACGCAGCCCTGGTTCCGGCTGTTCGGTAATCACCGCCGCGCAGACCAGTGGTTGCAGCGCGTCAACACCGCGGTGCGTCGCGCCACCGGCCGCGAGGTCGTTCCCGTGCGGGCATCCCACACCCTCCTCGAGCTGCCGCAGCTCGAGCGGGCTGTTGCCCTGGCCGCGGTAGCCTTCGCCGAGAACACCCCAGTGGTGATGCTCGACCAGATCGACTCGTTCGCCAGCTCTGACGACGAGCAGGCCTTCATCGACGCGCTGCAGCTCCTGGCGCCGCGCGAGACGACGATCGTGATCGGCACCCCGTTGCCGGCCCGCGCGATCACCCTGGACGACCCGGATGCCCGGCTCCTCCTCACCATCGATCTCTACTCGCTCACCACGGAAGGATCCCTTCGATGAGCACCCCCACCACACTCCAGAAGCGCGCGAGCGTGCTGCGTCGCCTTGGGCTCGTCGCCGTCGTACTCATCCCGCTCGCGTTCGCCGGCCTCTTCGTCGGTGCGCTCGGGCAGTCCGACTCCGCCCTCGACCGCATCCCTGCCGCTGTTGTGAACAACGACAAGATGATCACGACCACCGACGCAGACGGCAACGAGCAGATCATCTTCGCCGGACGCCAACTCGTGACCGAGCTCACGGGTGCCGACGGCTTCGACTGGACCATCACCAACGAGGAGGATGCCCAGGCTCTCCTCGATTCCGGCAAGGTCTACGCGGTGCTCACCGTGCCGAGCGATTTCTCCGAGTCGATCATGTCGATCTCGGGCGACGACCCGCAGAAGGCGGACATCTCGATCGCCACTGATGACTCGCACAGCTACCTCACCGGTTCTGTCGCCCAGGTCGTTGGCCAGACCCTCACCGACACGTTCGGGCGCGAGATCACGAAGCAGTACCTCGCAGGCCTCTACGGGGGAATGGGACAGCTCGGGGATGCACTCGCTGAGGCCGCGGATGGCGCGGATGGCCTTGCCGACGGTGCGACGCAGCTCTCGAGCGGGCTGTCACAGTACACGGGTGGGGTGGACTCGCTGGCGAGCGGACTCTCGCAGCTCGACTCCGGGGCGAGTGGTCTTACAGACCTGAGGAACGGCATCGGTGCGTACACGACGGGCGTAACCGAGCTCTCGAATGGGCTGACGCAGCTCAACCAGGGTGTCCAGGCCGATCCAGCAAACAACAAACCAGCTCTCTCGGAACTCGGGACCGGAGTCGCCGGTTACACGCAGACGGTGACCGGGGTGACCAACGAGCTGAACACTCTGGCACCATCAATCCTCGCCGCGCTCACGCCCGAGCAGCAGAAGACCTTCGGAACCCAATTGGGCACCTTGCAGGCTCTCAGTGAACAGGGCGTCGGGTTGGCGGGCGGAGCGTCCCAGCTCGGTACCCTGCAGAATGGCATCGCCGATGCCGCGGCCGGAGCTCAGAAAGCGAGCGCCGGAGGTCAAGAACTTGCTGCGCAAAGTGCTACGGCAATTTCAGGCATCCAGTCCGGCATCTCGCAGAGCGCCGAGGGTGCCAGCGAGCTCTCCTCCGGTTCCGCTGGTGTCAACTCAGGGGCGTCGCAGCTCGCGTCCGGCGCGAGCCAGCTCGCCACCGGTCTCCAGGAGGGGGCCGACAAGGTGCCTGCCACCGACGCCGACGCGGCGGCCAAGACGGCCGACGTGGTCGTCGAGCCCGTCGGCGTCGACGTCACGACCGCGAATGCGGTCACGGATGTCGGTCAGGGCGTTGCCACGTTCTTCGTGCCGCTCGGGCTCTGGATCGGGGCGCTTGCCGTGTTCCTGGTGCTGAAGCCGGTCTCGCGCCGGGCGCTTGCCTCTACGGCACGCAACGGGCGTCTTGTCGCGGCATCCATCGGGCGTGCCGGTGTTGTCACGGCACTGCAGGCCCTCCTCCTTGTCGGCCTTCTCCACGGTGCGCTCGGAGTCTCGTGGAGCCTGCTGCCCGCAACGCTCGTCTTCTCGATCATCACCGCGCTCGCCTTCACGGCGTTCCACTACCTGCTCACGATTGGCCTCGGACGCGGCGGCCTCGTGGTCTCGCTGTTCGCGCTCGCCGTGCAGGTGACATCCACGGGCGGCATCTACCCGGTCGAGCTGCTGTCGACGCCCTTCCAGGTGATCAGCCCGTTCCTCCCGCTCACGTGGGCGGTCAGCGGAATGCAGGGGATCATCGCCGGGGGCAGCGCTGGGGCGGTCGTCTCGTCAGCACTCATCCTGCTCGCTTTCGGAGTCGCCAGCGTGATCGGGGCGCTCTTCGCGATCCGCCGCACCAGGCGCGCCGACCTGCTCGGGTTGGTGCCGCTGCCCGCTTAGTCGCAACGAGAAGGGCCCCGCTGGATCACCAGCGGGGCCCTTCTTCATTGCAGTTCGCGAACGCTAGGCGTTCCGACGACGTGCAGCGATGACTGCCGCTGCGCCTGCCATAAGCAGCAGGGCGGCAGCCCCGCCGCCCACGAGAGGCAGCTCGGAGCCGGTCGCGGCGAGCACGGGAGCGGGGGCTGGGGCCGGCACAGGCACCGGCGCAGGAGCGGGAACGTCGTATGTGATGAAGAGCGACTCGGAGAAGGTCTCTTGTTCGCCTTCCACAGTGATACCGACGATCGCGAGGTCATCGACGAAGTTCGCAACGGTCGTCGAGAACAGCACCCATTCGCCTTCGGTGGCCTCGCCTTCGCCGAATCCCCAGAGATTGCCGGTCGAGTCGAAGGCGATTCCGAAGATGTCGATCGGCACATCTGCCGCGTCCACGAGCAGTGTGGAGGTTACGGCCGTGACATCCACAGAGTAAAAACCTCCGCCATTCGCGTCGAACGCGTAGTAGCCGCCGTCGGCAGGGTTGTAGGCGAACGACCACAAGTCGTCGTCGCCCGTGATGTCGCCGTGTGCGGTGGCCTCACCCGACGTCAGGTCGAGGGAGTACAGCGTGTTGCCGTAGTTGGTGTCGCCACCGAGGAGGTAAGCGGAGCCGTCTGCACCAATCGCGATCGAGGAAGCGTAAACCCGGTCGCCCGTCTCGGAATCGACGAAGAGTCCGATGAAGGTCGAGTCACCGGTGACTGGATCAACAGAGAACAGCGCATCTTCGCCGTCCCACGAGATCCAGTAACCGAGACCGTCCACGAGGTTGAACGCCGAAGGTCCGGCGCAGTTCACGAGAGGGTGGTCAGAACCGGTGCCGACCGGCGTGAATACCGCATCGAGAGGGTTCACACTCCAGAGCTGGCCGATACTGTCTTCACAGTCCACGGCGAAGATCGTGTCGGTGGAGGGAAGAACGCCGGTCTCGGCGTGGGCCGGGGAGGCGAGTCCAAGGGCGAGGAATGCGCCCAAAGCCACGGTGGTGGCAAGGGCTGGTGCAATGCGCGTCACGTGCGGTCCTAACGTAGCTGTGAATTTGCTCACAATCTAGCAGAGGGATGCCGCAGAGGGGCCTCGCGTTCGAGCTAGGCGGCGTGGATGACCCGTAGCTCAGCGGCCGCAGCTTCTGCCTCGCGCTCGACGACCACGTCGAGCGACTGAGGGCCGGTGCGGCGCAGGAGAAGCTCCTGCTCGATGTGACGCCAGAGTTCGTTGTGCGCCGTCTGCGGGTCGACGGGGTCTGCGGCGTGAGTGCCCTCGCTGTGCGCGGACGAGAGCGAGGCCGTGACATCCCAGGCGATCGTGTCTGCGACCGTCTCGACGAACAGCGCGTCGTCAGTGGTGGCGCGGCCGAGAGTGATGCGGAAGCTCCCGCCGGGGCCGAAGAGCGCGAAAAGCTGCTCGCGGAGGAGATCGAAAACAGCCTGTTGGTCTGCTTCGTTCGCGGGCACCTGTGCATCGTGTCGCTCGACCATGTTCCCAGTGTCCTCGCTGCTGCCGCCAGGGCGCCGGAGGACACGCCGCGCCCACGTCGTGGAAGTGATTCTCGGCAACGGTCGGTACTCTTCGCCCACCGGCGGGATTCGAGGAGCGGAGGCGGACCATGATGCGACGATGGCTGATCGGCGTGATTCTGGTGCTCGCGGTGGTCGCACTCACCGTGGTTGCAGCGATCTTCAAACCATGGCTGCTGTTCGTGAACGTCGAGGTGGATGACGCGCTCCCCATCGTCCCGACTCCGTCAGCCTCACAACCGGCCGCCCCCGCCGGGCCGACGCCGACCGCCACGCCGGACCCACAACCCGTGCAACTGTCCGCGGGGCAGCTCATCAGCCATGAGCACGAGACGACGGGAAGCGCTCGCATCATCCAGAACCCGGACGGTTCCCGTGTTCTCGCCCTCGAGAACCTCTCCACGTCCAGCGGGCCCGATGTGCGCGTATGGCTCGCGGCTTCACCCGTCGTGTCGGGCTTCGACGGCTGGTACCTCGCCGACGACGCCGGGTATGTCGACCTTGGCCCGCTGAAGGGCAACCTCGGAAACCAGCTCTACGAGATCCCGGCGGACGTCGATCTCAGCCAGTACCCGAGCCTGTACCTCTGGTGCGAGCAGTTCGCCGTGTCGTTCGGCGCGGCATCCCTCGCCTGAGACCGCAGCTAGAGCCAGCCGCGCTTCTTGAACACGAAGTAGAGCGCAGCCCCTGACCCGAACATGAGCGCAAGCGCGAGCGGGTAGCCGAACGGCCAGTCGAGCTCCGGCATGAAACGGAAGTTCATGCCGTAGATGGCCGCGACGAGTCCCGGCACGAAAAGGATGGCCGCCCAGGAGGAGATCTTTTTCACCTGCTCGCCCTGCTCGATACCGATGCGGGAGAGCGTACGCATCTCATCGTTCTGGGATTGCGTGACGAGAGTCGATTGCACAGTGAGCGCGTTCTGCAGGACGGCGCGGAAGGAGTCGGCGCGCTCCACGGTTTTGAGCGCGTGGTCCGCGACATCCCGGAAGTCGCGGCGCAGCTCGATGTCCACGCCGTACTTCTCGAAGCCGGACTCCAGCGATTCGAGCATCCCGACGAGCGGATGCGTAGCGCGCTGGAAGGCCATCGCTTCGCGCGCGAGCTCGTAGATGCGGCGGGAGACCGCCGAGTCACCCTGGAAGATCTGGTCCTCGATCTCGTCGATGTCATTCTCGAGGCCGTGGATGACGGGACCGTACTCGTCCACCACCTGGTCGAAGACCGCGTACAGCACAGCCTGGGGGCCAAGTGAGAGCAGCGACGGTGTCTCCTCGACGCGCTTGCGCACCCGCCCCAGGTCGGGGGATTCGGCGTGGCGAACGGTGATGGCGAAGTTCGGGCCGATGAAGAGGTGCACCTCGCCGAACTCCACCTCCTCGGGGGCGTCCAGGTAACGGGCGGAGCGCAGCACCACGAAGAGCACGTCGCCGTAGCGTTCGAGCTTGGGTCGCTGGTGGCCGACGAGCGCATCCTCGACGGCGAGGGGATGCAGCGTGAACTCGTTCGCGACGGTGCGCAGTTCCTCCTCCGTCGGTCGGTACAGGCCGATCCAGGCGAAGCCACCGTGGTCGCGCAGTTCCTCGAAGGTCTGGTCGAGCGTGACGGGCAGCGACAGCCTGGCCCCGTCGCGGTAGATCGCGTTGTCAACGATCGGCATCGGTCCTCATTCCGCTCGGCGATGCGTGCGCTTCAGGATAAGCCGGGTTGGGCCTCTAGGTCGGCTGCTACCGTGGAAGAAGGATGTCCTCCACTCGTAGTACCCGCCTGTACGACTTCGTCGTCGTGTCCAACCGCCTGCCCGTCGACCGCGTGGTCGACCCGGATGGCACCGAGCGCTGGGCCACATCGCCTGGCGGACTGGTCGCTGCCCTCGAGCCCGTCATGCGCGACGCGGACGGGGCGTGGGTGGGGTGGGCAGGCCAACCGAACCTCGGTCTCGAGCCGTTCGAGACGGGCGGCATCCATATCGTGCCGGTCGACCTCAGCGAGGACGACATCGAGAACTTCTACGAGGGCTTCAGCAACGACACGCTCTGGCCGCTGTACCACGACGTCATCTCTCCGCCGAGCTTCCACCGTGTGTGGTGGGACAGCTACGTCGAGGTCAACCGCAGGTTCGCAGATGCCGCGGCGGCCGTCACCTCGGTCGGTGGCACCGTCTGGGTGCACGACTACCAGCTCCAGCTCGTGCCGCGCATGCTGCGTGAGCTGCGCCCCGACCTGAGTATCGGGTACTTCTGCCACATCCCGTTCCCGCCCTACGGCATCTTCTCGCAGCTGCCCTGGCGCCTGCAGGTCGTCGAGGGGCTCCTGGGCGCAGACGTCATCGGATTCCAGCGGGTAGCGGATGCCGGCAACTTCTCCCGCGCGGTGCGCAGGCTCACCGGCCTCGCCACCAAGAGCCCCGTGATCGAAGTCACCGCCCCCTTCCAGCCGACGCGCCACGCGATCGTCAAGGCGTTCCCGATCTCGATCGACGCCTCGAACTTCGAGGCACTGGCTCGCCAGGCGAGCGTGCAGGCTCGTGCACAGGAGATCCGCGAGGGACTCGGTAACCCGCGCACGATCATGCTCGGCGTCGACCGGCTCGACTACACGAAGGGCATCGGGCATCGACTCAAGGCGTTTGGCGAACTGCTGACCGACGGCGCGCTCAACGTCGAGGACGTCACGCTCGTGCAGGTCGCCAGCCCGAGCCGTGAGCGCGTCGCAGCGTACATGGCATTGCGCGACGAGATCGAGCTCACGGTCGGTCGCATCAACGGCGACCTCAGCACGATGAGCCACCAGGCCATCAGCTACCACCACCACGGCTACCCCCGCGAGGAGATGGCGGCGCTCTACGTCGCCGCCGACGTGCTGCTGGTGACGGCGCTTCGGGATGGCATGAACCTCGTGGCCAAGGAATACGTGGCATCCCGGTTCACCGAAGACGGTGTGCTTGTCCTGAGCGAGTTCGCCGGCGCATCCGACGAACTGAAGAAGGCCGTGCGCATCAACCCGCACGACATCGACGGGCTTAAGGCCGCCATCCTGCAGGCCATCGACATGCCGCACCGCGAGCAGCAGGCCAGGATGCGCTCGCTGCGCAAGCGCGTGGCGGAGTTCGACGTCGCCCGCTGGTCGCGCGAATTTCTCGAGACCCTCGCCGAGGCGACTCGAAACCGCGACGGTGCGGTGCATTCCGACGACATGGACGACGTGCTGGACTGGACGATCGACCGCAGAAAGGCCGACTAGCTCCACATGGTCGACATTGATACACCACCCCGTTACTCGCGCCTTCCGGAGCCCCTGGTCGGTGCCCTACGCGAACTCGCCCGCACGAAACGCCTCCTCGTCGCCCTCGACTTCGACGGCACCCTCGCACCCGAGGTCGACGACCCGCAGAACGCTCGTGCTCTCCCCGAGGCGCATGATGCAGTCCTGCGCCTGAGCAGGATGCGCAACACCCGCGTCGCGCTCGTCTCCGGTCGCGCGCTCGAAAGCCTCATCCATGTCGCCGAGATGCCGGACAACGTTCTGCTCGTCGGTTCGCACGGCATCGAGATCCGTCTGGATGACCCGGCCGACCACCTCGCGCTCGATGATGCGGAGCGCGAGCGTGTCGAACGGCTCGGCGCAGTGCTCGAGGAGGTCGCCGACTCCCTCGACCAGATCTGGCTCGAGCCCAAGCCTGCCGGCTTCGCGCTGCACACTCGGCTCGCCACCGAGCACAACAGTCGCGTTGCGCACCTGGTAGCTCGAACCGAGGCGGCGGCTGCTCTCGATGAGCTGACGATCCGCGAGGGCAAGGACGTCCTCGAGTTCTCGATTCGGTCGACGACGAAGGGCGAGGCGGTTGAGCACCTGCGCCGCTACACCGAGGCCGACGCCGTGTTCTTCGCTGGCGATGACGTGACGGATGAAGACGCCTTCGCCGCACTGGGTGCCGACGACCTGGGCCTCAAGAGTGGTGAGGGCACAACTCTCGCCGGTTTCCGCGTGCCCGGCCCGATCCAGGTGGCGACCGCACTCGCCCTCTTGGCCGACCTCCGCGAGGGCGACGTCCACGAGCAGTAGCAGCCCACCTGGCCGGGGTCGATGTTCAGGAGGGCCGGGTAGAATGATGTGAGCCGCCGCTGCGAAGCGCGACTTCCCTTCGGAAAGCGCGACGTGGCTCCGACCCGGGGAGGACCCAATGTTTGGCATCCTCCTGTTGTTCGCGGCCGGATCGCTCATCGTTCCGCCGCTCACGCGACTTCTCGGCACCAAGGTCTTCCTGGTGGCAGCTCTCGTTCCGACCGCGGCCTTCGTCTACACGCTGATGCAATCGGCGGCGGTGCAGAGCGGCGATGCCGTCGTGCAGACCATCCCGTGGATACCCGAACTCGGCCTCGCGCTCTCCTTCCGCATGGAGACCCTGTCGTGGGTGCTCGCGCTCATCGTCTCCGGGGTCGGCGCCATCGTCATGATCTACTGCGTCTGGTATTTCAGCGACGACGAGGAGTCGCTCGGCAGGTTCGCCGGTGTGCTCCTCGCCTTCGCTGGTGCGATGTTCGGGCTCGTGCTGTCGGATGACGTGTTCCTGCTCTTCATCTTCTGGGAGGCCACGAGCGTCCTCTCGTACTTGCTGATCGGTCACAAGACATCGAGCAAGGCCAGCCGTGGAGCCGCGCTCGAGGCACTCCTAGTCACCACCTTCGGCGGGCTCGTGATGCTCATCGGCCTCGTGATGCTCGCCGTCAGCACCGGCACGACAAGTCTTGCTCGCATCATTGAGATCGCACCGGGCGGCGGTGTGACGGTGATCGCGATCATCCTCGTTCTCGTTGGCGCCCTGTCGAAGTCGGCGATCTTCCCGTTCCACTTCTGGCTCCCCGCCGCCATGGCCGCCCCGACTCCCGTCAGTGCCTACCTCCACGCGGCAGCGATGGTGAAGGCCGGCGTCTTCCTTGTCGCCCTCCTTGCGGCGGGCTTCGCAGACCTGCCCGGATGGCGGGAGGTGCTCGTCGGTCTCGGTGTCGTGACCATGCTGCTCGGCGGATGGATGGCGACCCGCCAGAACGACCTCAAGCTACTTCTCGCCTATGGCACGGTCAGTCAACTCGGCTTCCTCATGATCGTCATGGGTCTCGGCACCCGCGACACCGCACTCGCCGGGATCGCACTGCTCACCGCCCACGCCCTCTTCAAAGCGACCCTCTTCCTCGTGGTCGGCATCATCGATCACCGAGCAGGCACGCGCGACCTCCGGCGTCTCTCCGGTCTGGGCCGCGAGATGCCGCTCGTCGCGACCTTCACCGCGCTCGCTCTCGCTTCGATGGTCGGTCTGCCCCCGCTTCTCGGCTACGTGGCCAAGGAGGCCGTGCTCACAGGCCTGATCGCGGCAGCAGGCAGCCTGGGCGCCATCGGTTGGGTCGCGCTCATCGGGGTCGTCATCGGGTCGGCGCTCACTGCGGCCTACGCCGTCCGGTTCTTCTGGGGCGCTTTCGCCGTGAAGGCGGGGGTCGAGCCGCGCCGGCGGGCGCCAGAGCACCCTGCGTTCCTGATCTCGCCGGGCATCCTCTCCGTCTCAGGGCTGGCGCTCGGCCTGTTCGCGCCGGCCGTCGACGAATGGGTTCGAGGCTACGCCGACCTCTTTCCTCCGCAGGGCGACCACGAGTACCACCTCGCGCTCTGGCACGGGTGGGAGCCAGCCCTCGCGATCTCCGCGGCGACTCTCCTCGCCGGTTTCGGGCTCTTCGTGCTTCAGCGCAGGCTGGGTGCCAGCGCCGAGGCACCGATGTTCCCGTTCACGGCCGCGAAGGGTTATGCGACCACCATGCGCTCGATCGACCGGCTCGCCGCGAAGACCACGAGTCTCACCCAGCGTGGTTCGCTGCCGTTCTACCTCGGCGTCATCTTCCTGGTCTTCGTCGTCACGATTTCCACGGCGCTCGTGTTGAACCGATCGTGGCCGGCAGAGTTCCGGTTCTGGGACTACCCGGCACAGCTCGCGATCGCCCTCATCATGATCGTTG
Organism: uncultured Salinibacterium sp.; assembly: GCA_964425885.1. GTDB lineage: Bacteria > Actinomycetota > Actinomycetes > Actinomycetales > Microbacteriaceae > Rhodoglobus. The sequence continues at coordinate 219,024 of CAYRON010000003.1, read as the reverse complement.
CCGCGGTGGCGGCACTCCGCGCATCCAAGCGATTCCAAGCCGTCGTTCTCGTCGGCGTGACCGGGTTCGGGATGTCGGCACTCTTCGCGCTCCAGGGTGCACCCGACCTCGCCCTCACCCAGATCCTCGTGGAGGTCGTCACGCTCGTCGCGTTCGTTCTCGTGCTCCGCCGGCTTCCGGCGCGACTGGGGGAGCGGAACGGAACCGCCCACCGTCGCATCCGGGCAGCGATCGGTATCTCAGTTGGTGTGCTGATGGCCGTTGTCGCCGTGGTCGCCGCGGGTGCCCGTACCGACCTGCCCATCTCGCTCGAGTGGCCGCAACTGGCTTACGAGGAGGGCCACGGTCTCAACGTCGTGAACGTCGCGCTCGTCGACCTGCGTGGCTGGGACACGATGGGGGAGTTGTCCGTCGTGATCGCCGCAGCCACCGGAGTCGCGAGCCTCATCTTCATCTCGGGCCGAACCGACAACCTGCCGCGGGTTGCGCGACGTGATGCGCGCAAGACCATCCGCAAGCGCGAGGCGAGCAGGGCGGCCAACCCCGAGGAGCGCGGCTCGTGGCTGCTTGCGGGGCGCACCCTTGCCGCGCGGAACCGCTCGATCCTGCTCGAGGTCGTCGTGCGACTCATCTTCCACGCCGTGATCGTGGTCTCGCTGTACATCCTGCTCGTCGGCCATAACGCACCCGGCGGCGGATTTGCCGGCGGACTCGTCGCGGGCATGGCCCTCGTCGCCCGGTATTTGGCGGGCGGACGGGTTGAGCTCGGAGCGGCCGCTCCCGTGGATGCGGGGAAGCTGCTGGGCGCCGGCCTGATCCTCGCCGTCGGCACCGCTCTCGTTCCGCTGTTCTTCGGGGAGGCCGCGCTCACGTCGACGTGGTTCACGATTCCGCTCGGCTTCTTCGGCAGCCTGGATTTCGTGACCTCGACGATCTTCGACATCGGCGTCTACCTCGTGGTCGTCGGCCTCGTGCTCGACGTTCTGCGCAGCCTCGGTGCTGAAGTCGATCGCCAGCAGGAGAGCGAGGTGGTCGGCTCATGAGCGTCTCACTCGTGCTGCTCGCCGTGATGGCCGTCCTCTACGCGTGTGGCATCTACCTGCTGCTCGAACGCAGCATGACCAAGGTGCTGCTCGGGTTCCTGCTCGTCGGCAATGCGACCAACCTGCTCATCATCACGATGGCGGGCAAGTCCGGTCTCGCGCCGATCGTGTCGTCCGGCGTCGAGCCCGACGAGATGACCGACCCGTTGCCGGAGGCCCTCATCCTCACCGCGATCGTGATCACTTTCGCGGTCTCCGCCTTCCTGATGGCCCTCATCTACCGCTCGTGGCGTCTCGGAACACAGGACCGTCTCGAGGACGACGTCGACGACGTGGCGATGCGGAGCGGTGAGTCGATCCAAAGCGAATCCGGGGACGAGATCACGAGCGACACCGAGTTCAGCGACCAGGTGCCGGTCGACGTGCCCACCGAGGGGGAGTCCTCGTGAACGCACTCGTTCCCCTCGTCGTACTGCTTCCCCTGATCGGAGCGGCGACGGCCCTCGCGCTCGGTAAGCGCCCGCACGCCCAGCGCGCTGTCGCGATCGTCGCGCTGAGCGCCGTCGTCGTGATCGGCAGCGTGATGCTCTTCATCGCCGACGCCGAGGAGGCGCTCGTGATGGAGGTCGGCGGATGGGCAGCACCGTTCGGCATCGTGCTGATCGTCGACAGGCTGTCTGCGCTCATGGTTGTGGTCTCGGCGATCGTTCTGCTCGCCGTGCTCGTCTTCTCGATCGGGCAGGGTCTGGCGGACGGCGACGATGAGACCCCCGTGTCTATCTACTACCCGACCTACCTGATCCTCGCGGCGGGCGTCTTCACAGCGTTCATCGCTGGCGATCTCTTCAACCTCTACGTCGGCTTCGAGATCCTCCTCGTGGCGAGCTACGTGCTCATCACGCTGGGGGGAACAGAAGCGCGCATCCGTGCCGGCGTCACGTACATCGTGGTCAGTCTCGTCTCCTCGATGCTCTTTCTCGCCTCCATCGCGATGATCTATGGCGCCGTCGGTACTGTCAACATCGCCCAGATCTCGCTGCGGATGGCCGACATCCCGCCCGACGTGCAGACGATCCTGCACGTCATGCTGCTCATCGGCTTCGGTATCAAGGCCGCCGTGTTCCCGTTGTCGTTCTGGCTCCCGGACTCCTACCCGACGGCACCAGCGCCCGTCACGGCAGTGTTCGCAGGACTGCTCACCAAGGTCGGCGTGTACGCGATCATCCGCACGGAGACCATCATCTTCCCGGGGCCGGAACTCAACCCCGCGCTGCTCATCGTTGCGCTCCTGACGATGGTCATCGGCGTGCTGGGTGCGGTGGCGCAGGCGGACATCAAGAGGATGCTCTCCTTCACGCTCGTCAGCCACATCGGGTACATGATCCTGGGCGTGGCGATCGGAAACGCCATCGGCACGGCCGCGGCGATCTACTACATCGTCCACCACATCATCGTGCAGGCGACCCTGTTCCTCGCCGCCGGTCTCATCGAACGCCTGGGCGGAACGACCTCCATCACGAAGCTCGGGGGGCTGCTCAAGGCGTCCCCGCTCATCGCGATCCTCTTCTTCATCCCCGCACTGAACCTCGGCGGCATCCCACCGTTTTCCGGGTTCATCGGCAAGCTCGCCCTCTTCCAGGCGAGCGCCGAACTCGGTACCGCTCTCGCGTGGACGCTCGTCGGGGCCGGCGCCTTGGTCTCGCTCCTCACCCTCTACGCGCTCATGCGCGTGTGGAACCTCGCGTTCTGGCGTCCGGCGGCCGACGTCGAGGGCTACGAGTCACCCATGCTCGACAACGTGCGGGAGGCTCCGGGCGGCACCGACGTGAAGAAGTCGCGGAGCATCCCGAAACTCATGACCGGTGCCACCGCCGGCATGGTGCTCGTCTCGCTCGCGCTCACCGTCTTCGCTGGGCCCCTGTACGGCATCAGCACTCGCGCGGGCGAGGACCTCGAGGGCCCGTCGCAGTACGTGCTGCTGGTCTTCCCCGACGGCTACGACGAAGCGGGAGGCATCGATGAGTGAGCCGCAGACCGCGAAGCAGGTGCGGTCCACCTTCCTCCAGCAGCTTCCCCTGCTCGTCGCGCTCGTCGTGCTCTGGATGCTGCTGTGGGGAACCATCAGCTGGATCAGCGTGCTCAGCGGCATCATCGTCGCGATCCTCGTCACGCGGTTCTTCTACCTTCCGCCCGTGGAGCTCTCCGGCCGGTTCAACCCCTTCTGGCTCATCGTGTTCCTCGCGCACTTCCTCTGGGATGTCATCCGCGCCTCGTTCCAGGTCGCGTGGCTCTCGTTCCGCCCGAGGGGCGTCCAGCACAACGCCGTCATCGCGGTCGAGCTCGTCACCGTGTCCGACTTCATCACCACGTTGACCGCGATCACGATCTCCCTCATCCCGGGATCGCTCGTGATCGAGGTGGATCGCGAACGGTCGATCCTCTACCTGCACGTCATGGCGACTGACACTGTGGAGGATCTCGAGAAGGTGCGCGAGAAGGTGCTGTCGGTGGAACGGGCTCTTGTGAGGGCCGTCGGCTCGAAGGACGACGTTGCGAGGACGGCGCGATGATCGACGACATTCTCTACTGGGTCATGGCCGGGCTCTTCACAGCGGGCGCCCTGCTCGCGCTCTACCGGATCGTGCGCGGTCCGACCATCCTCGACCGGATGATCGCCTCCGACGTACTGCTCACGACCCTCATCCTCGTGGTCGGTGCCGAGATGGTCGTGGGTGGCCACACCCGCAACATCACGCTCATGGTCGTTCTCGCCGCCATCGCGATCTTCGCGACCGTCGCTGTCGCACGCTACGTCTCCAAGCAGGACAGGGTGCCGGATGCACCCCTCGACCCCACGAGGAAGGATCCGGACTCATGAGCGGCACCATGACACTCGATGACTGGCTCGACGCGATCTCCGCCGCGTTCCTCGTGCTGGGCGGCATCCTCTCGCTCGCGGCCGGCCTCGGTCTCGTGCGCTTCCCCGACGCGCTCAGCAGGCTTCACGCGGCCACGAAACCGCAGATACTCGGGCTCATCTTCATCCTCGCGGCGATCGCCCTCGAGGACCGCAACTGGTCGACGCTGCTCGTGCTTGCCCCGATCCTGCTCTTCCAGGCACTCACCGCTCCGATCTCGGCCCACATGGTGGGTCGAGCTGCCTACCGCACAGGCAATTTCCGCGAGGACACCCTCATCACCGACGAACTCGATGACGCCATCGAGCGCGCATCGAAGGAGACCGGCGCGTAAGCAACGAGCCCCCAGCTGCGCGCAGAGTCACACTCGCGGAGGCGCTACCCTCGTAACATGCCGGAAACGCATGACATGAAGCCGCGCTCACGCACGGTCACTGACGGAATCGAAGCCACCACCTCACGCGGAATGCTGCGTGCCGTGGGCATGGGAGACGCCGACTGGGACAAGCCCCAGATCGGTATTGCGAGCTCGTGGAACGAGATCACCCCCTGCAACCTCTCGCTCGACCGCCTCGCGCAGGCGGCCAAGGAGGGCGTGCACGGCGGGGGAGGGTATCCACTGCAGTTCGGAACCGTCTCCGTCTCGGACGGCATCTCGATGGGCCACGAGGGGATGCACTTCTCGCTCGTCTCCCGTGAGGTGATTGCCGACTCCGTCGAGGTCGTCATGCAGGCCGAGCGCCTCGACGGTTCTGTGCTGCTCGCCGGTTGCGACAAGTCGATCCCCGGCATGCTCATGGCAGCAGCCCGCCTCGACCTCGCGAGCGTCTTCCTCTACGCGGGCTCCATCGCGCCCGGCTGGGTGAAGCTCTCGGACGGCACCGAGAAGGACATCACGATCATCGACTCGTTCGAAGCCGTCGGTGCCGTCAAGGCCGGCAAGATGAGCCTCGAGGATGCCAAGCGCATCGAGTGCGCCTTCGCGCCCGGTGAAGGTGCCTGCGGTGGCATGTACACCGCCAACACGATGGCCTCCGTCGCCGAGGCTCTCGGTCTCTCGCTGCCCGGCTCCGCAAGCCCCGCCGCGGCCGACCGTCGCCGCGACTACTACGCGCACCGCTCCGGTGAGGCCGTTGTTGGAATGCTCGAGCGTGGCCAGACGGTTCGCGACATCCTCACCAAGGAGGCGTTCGAGAACGCCATCGCGGTGGGCATGGCCCTTGGCGGTTCGACCAACATCGTTCTCCACCTGCTCGCCATCGCCCACGAGGCAGAGGTCGACCTCACGCTCGACGACTTCAACCGCATCGGTGCGAAGGTTCCGCACATCGGCGACCTCAAGCCGTTCGGCAAGTACGTCATGAACGACGTCGACCGCCACGGTGGCATCCCGGTGCTCATGAAGGCGCTCCTGGATGCTGGGCTGATGCACGGCGACGTGCTCACGGTCACCGGCAAGACCATGGCCGAGAACCTCGAGGACCTGAACCTCGAGCCGCTCGACGGCGAAGTGCTGCGCACTCTCGACAACCCCATTCACGCCACGGGCGGCCTCACCATCCTCAAGGGCTCGATGGCCCCAGAGGGTGCTGTGGTCAAGACCGCTGGTTTTGACGCCGAGGTCTTCGAGGGCCCCGCTCGCGTGTTCGAGCGCGAGCGTGCAGCACTCGACGCACTGACCGAGGGCTCGATCAACGCAGGCGAGGTCGTGGTGATCCGCTACGAGGGGCCCAAGGGTGGCCCCGGTATGCGCGAGATGCTCGCCATCACGGCAGCCATCAAGGGCGCAGGCCTCGGAAAAGATGTACTACTCTTGACGGACGGCAGATTCTCAGGCGGCACAACCGGCCTGTGCATCGGCCATATAGCTCCCGAAGCAGTGGACGCAGGTCCCATTGCCTTCGTGCGCGATGGTGATCTGATACGGGTCGATATCGCAGCTCGCTCGCTCGACCTACTGGTCGACCCCGCAGAGCTCGAAGCTCGCCGAAACGGCTGGGCTCCCCTTCCTCCGCGCTACACCCGTGGCGTCCTCGCGAAGTACTCCAAGTTGGTGCACTCCGCAGCAGTGGGCGCAGTCACGGGCTAGCGCTGATCATCCTCGATTCATTTCTGTAAGGAAACACTCATGTCTACCGACCAGGCCCCTCGGCCTAAGTCGACCACGCCCGAGATCCTGACCGGGTCGGGCGCGATCCTGAAATCGCTGGAGCACCTGGGCATCACCGATGTCTTCGGTCTCCCGGGCGGCGCGATCATGCCGTTCTACGACGAGCTGATGGCCTCGACCGCCATCCGCCACATCCTCGTGCGTCACGAGCAGGGCGCGGGTCACGCAGCCGAGGGCTACGCCTCCTCTACCGGTAAGGTCGGCGTCGCGATCGCGACGAGTGGCCCCGGTGCGACGAACCTCGTCACCGCCATCGCCGATGCCTACATGGACTCGGTGCCGCTCCTGGCCATCACCGGCCAGGTGTTCTCGACCTCGATGGGAACCGATGCGTTCCAGGAGGTCGACATCGTCGGCATCACGATGCCGATCACGAAGCACTCGTTCCTCGTGACGCGCCCCGAGGACGTGCCAGCCACCCTCGCCGCGGCGTACCACATCGCCACGACGGGTCGCCCCGGCCCCGTGCTCGTGGATGTCACGAAGGACGCGCAGCAGAAGAGCGCTCCGTTCATCTGGCCCCCCAAGGTCGACCTCCCCGGTTACCGCCCTGTGGTCAAGGCGCACGGCAAGCAGGTCCAGGCCGCAGCCCAGATGCTCGTGGATGCTGAGAAGCCGGTCTTCTACGTTGGCGGTGGTGTCATCCGCGCCGGTGCGTCCAAGGAGCTGTTCGATCTCGCGACCGCGGTGGGAGCACCCATCGTCACGACGCTCATGGCTCGCGGCGCCTTCCCGGACTCCAACCCGCTCCACCTGGGCATGCCCGGCATGCACGGCTCCGTTCCCGCGGTGCTGTCGCTCCAGGAGTCCGACCTCATCATCTCCCTCGGTGCGCGCTTCGATGACCGCGTGACCGGCAAGCCGAGCGAGTTCGCTCCGCACGCCAAGATCGTGCACGTCGACATCGACCCGGCCGAGATCGGCAAGATCCGCGCTGCGGATGTGCCGATCGTGGGCGATGCGAAGGACGTGATCGTCGACCTCACCGCGGCGTTCGCCGAGGCATCCAAGACCACGAAGCCCGACTACACAGCGTGGTGGAAGCGTCTCGACACGCTCCGCACGCAGTACCCGCTGGGCTACACGATGCCGGATGACGGACTGCTCTCGCCGCAGCAGATCATCCAGCGCATCGGCGAACTGAGCGGACCCGAGGCGATCTACGCCTCGGGCGTCGGGCAGCATCAGATGTGGGCCGCGCAGTTCATCAAGTACGAGCGCCCCAACGCCTGGCTGAATTCGGGCGGAGCAGGAACCATGGGCTACGGCGTCCCCGCAGCCATGGGGGCGAAGGTCGCCAACCCCGACCGCGTGGTGTGGGCGATCGATGGCGACGGCTGCTTCCAGATGACCAATCAGGAGCTCGCGACCTGCACGATCAACAACATCCCGATCAAGGTCGCGATCATCAACAACTCGTCGCTCGGCATGGTGCGCCAGTGGCAGACCCTGTTCTACGACGGTCGCCACTCGTTCACCGACCTGAACACCGGCCACGACACCGTGATGATCCCCGACTTCGTGAAGCTCGGTGAGGCCTACGGTGCGCTCGCCATTCGCGTCACGAAGCCCGAGGAGGTGGATGCCGCGATCCAGCTGGCGCTGGAGACCAACGATCGCCCCGTGATCATCGACTTCATCGTCAGCCGTGACGCGATGGTGTGGCCGATGGTCCCGCAGGGCGTCGGCAACTCGAGCGTGCAGTACGCCCGTGATCACGCCCCCGAGTGGGAAGAGGAGTAAGACCATGAGCCACGTACTCTCCCTCCTCGTCGAGGACAAGCCGGGTCTCCTGACGCGCGTCGCCGGCCTGTTCGCCCGCCGCGGGTTCAACATCGAGTCTCTCGCCGTGGGCAAGAGCGAGATCGAGGGACTCTCCCGCATCACCGTCGTGGTGGATGTCGAGCAGCTGCCACTCGAGCAGGTCACGAAGCAGCTCAACAAGCTGGTGAACGTGATCAAGATCGTCGAGCTCGACCCGTCGTCGGCGGTGCAGCGTGAGCACCTGCTGATCAAGGTCAAGGTCGACAACTCGACTCGCTCGCAGATCCTCGAGGCCGTGAACCTCTTCCGCGCGCGCGTGGTGGATGTCGCGACAGATGCCCTCGTGATCGAGGCCACCGGCGACTCCGGCAAGATCCAGGCGCTCCTGCGCATCCTCGAGCCCTACGGCATCAAGGAGATCGCACAGTCGGGACTGCTGGCCATCGGCCGCGGGTCCAAGTCGATCACCGAGCGCGTCTTCAAGAATTGATTCCAAGGCGAAGCCTCGGAATCAAGGTCGAGTAGCGCGAAGCGCGTATCGAGACCTCAGCCAACGAACTACAGAACTACAGACATCCACAATCGAAAGGCACTCCCCATGACCGAACTCTTCTACGACAAGGACGCCGACCTGTCCATCATCCAGGGCAAGAAGGTGGCCATCGTCGGCTACGGCTCGCAGGGTCACGCACACGCGCAGAACCTCCGCGACTCGGGTGTCGAGGTCGCCATCGCGCTCAAGGCGGGCTCGCCGTCCGCCCCCAAGGCAGAGGAAGCTGGCTTCTCCGTCAAGTCCGTCGCCGACGCCACCGAGTGGGCCGACCTCATCATGATCCTCGCGCCGGACCAGTACCAGCGCACGATCTTCAGCGAGTCCATCAAGGACAAGCTGACGCCGGGCAAGACCCTCGCCTTCGCGCACGGTTTCAACATCCGTTTCGGTTACATCGAGGCGCCCGAGGGCGTCGACGTGATCCTCGTCGCGCCCAAGGCCCCCGGTCACACGGTGCGTCGCGAGTTCGTAGCCGGCCGTGGCATCCCGGACATCATCGCCGTCGAGAAGGATGCCTCGGGCTCAGCCTGGGACACCGCGCTCTCGTACGCGAAGGCCATCGGTGGCACCCGTGCCGGCGTCATCAAGACGACCTTCACCGAGGAGACCGAGACCGACCTGTTCGGTGAGCAGGCTGTGCTCTGCGGTGGAACCTCGCAGCTCGTGCAGTACGGCTTCGAGACCCTCGTCGAGGCCGGCTACCAGCCCGAGATCGCCTACTTCGAGGTGCTCCACGAGCTCAAGCTCATCGTCGACCTCATGTGGGAGGGCGGCATCGCCAAGCAGCGTTGGAGCGTCTCCGACACCGCCGAGTACGGCGACTACGTCTCCGGCCCGCGCGTGATCGACCCCCGCGTCAAGGAGAACATGCAGGCCGTTCTCGGTGACATCCAGTCCGGTGCCTTCGCCAAGCGCTTCATCGACGACCAGGATGCCGGTGCCCCCGAGTTCAAGCAGCTCCGTGCCAAGGGCGAGCAGCACCCGATCGAGTCGACGGGTCGCGAACTGCGCGCCCTCTTCGCCTGGAAGCAGCAGGACGAGGACTACGTCGATGGCAGCGCTGCGCGCTAGCGCGCAGCGCTTAAAGGCACTGTGCTTTTAGGCGGGCCCGCAGGCGGGCCCGCCTGCGCGCTGACATCGACGCAGTCCTAGCGGACGCTGTGTTTGCTGGCGCGTGAGCGGGCTCACGCGCGCCGACGGCAGCGCTGCGCGCTAGCGCGCAGCGCTCATAGGCACTGTGTTTTCAAGCGGGCCCGCTGCGCGCTAGTCGTTCCTAGCTCCAGCTACGACTTCGGGGACCCTCGCACGCGGGGGTCCCCGAAGTCGTTAAGGGGTCCCGGGCTACTGCCCCCCTTCGGGGGTAGTCGCAGAAGTCTCCTTTTGTACCCCCTAACTGGGGTAGTCGAACCGGCCGAAGCTGGCAAAAGGCTGGGAGTCGCGCCGATAGTGTGGTTGGACCGTGTCGTACAGGCGCCCGCTCGCAGATCTGTCGACACCATGTCACAAAGGGGAACAACTTCATGAAGCACGTCGTCAAGGCCGCCACGGCCGTAGGAATTGCAGGAATCATGGCCGTCGCAGCGGCGGCTCCCGCTCACGCCGACCCATGGGATGGCAGCGATATCGAGTTCGGTCTTGGCGACTGGGATTACACCAGCACCAGTGTCGCCATGGACGACGTCTACCTCCTCACGGGACCGGATTCTTCGGAGTACACGGACATCTGGGATGGGATGGGCTACACCTACATCGACTCCGAGAGCGCTGGCCTGGACTTCGAAGGCGTCGAGTGTGACCCCGAGACGACCGTCGACGTCAGCATCGAAGCGGCATCGGGCGACCTCGTCTACACCTGCACGGCGTCGAACGAAGCCTTCGCCACAGCCGGTCTCGTCGTTGACTCCGAGGTGCGCGTGTACGCCTCGAGCGACCTCGTTCGCGTCGCCACCGTCATCACGAACGATTCGGACTCCGACATCGTGATCGACGCGGTGGATTTCTACACCGACTTCGGGTCGAGCGGTGAGCTCTGGGGCTACCAGGGCCAGAGCGACGCGGTTCTTCCGGTGCCCGCTGAGGAGGACGACGTGACCGCGGATGCCCTAGCGGCAGCGGGAGCCCAGTGGGCGGTTCACTACGAGCAGTCCGATGCGCCTGGTGGCGTTGCGTGGGGTGCCGCGAACGCGGCGGCGCCGGCGTCGTTGACGTACCTTAACGGCGACGAGTACGCCGCGACCGTGAGCGCCTTCACCATCCCGGCAGGCGAGTCCCGCGCCGTCGCCTACTTTGCGCTGTGGAACCCGGCATTGCTCATCGAGCTCGACTTCACCAATGAGCCTTCGCAGGTTCAGATCGATGCTGCCGATGCACTCGTGACCGCGATGGCCGAGTTCGACACGTTCGCTGGCCGACTCACCTCGGGCCTCGAGGGTGTGGATGTCGTGAACTGGGCCGAGATCGCTCCCACGCCGAGCCCGAGCCCCAGCACCGACCCGCAGCCCGCACCGGCGCCCGAGGCGCCGAAGCTGGCAGCGACGGGGTCGGATGACGCGGCCGGAATCATCGGCATCGCAGGCCTGCTCGTGGTTCTCGGCGCCGGTGTGCTTGCGCTGAGCATCCGCCGCCGCAGCGCTACGCGTTAGTCAGCCTTACTCGTTCAGAGTGCACACAGTGCTCCATGCCTTCGGGTGTACTGTGTGCACTCTCGCGGAGTTGCTAGGCGTCCGGCGGACGCGCTGACCGCTACGGACGCTCTAGAACGACGAGCGGGATCTCGCGGGAGGTCTTCTTCTGGTACTCGCCGTAGTGCGGGTGCCGCTCGACGATGCGTTCCCAGGCATCGGCGCGCTCGCCGCCCTGAAGCACGCGTGCCCTGCGCGGCAGCGGCTCCCCACCCTGCTCAGCAACGAGCACGTTCGGCTCGGCCTCGAGATTGAGCAGCCAGGCGGGGTGCGAGTCGTCACCACCGCGGGATGCCACGACCACCTCGTCACCATGGATCTTCAGCGGGCTCGTGAGCATGCTCGTGCGCGGCTCGCCGCTACGGCGGCCGGTGGTGGTGAGTTCAACCACGGGCATCCCGCGCAGGTTCCATCCGGCTCGGCCTCCGGTGACCGCGATCATCGCGCGGTGGATCGCATTCATGGCTTTCATGGAGAACGTACTGGGCATGGTTTGAGGCTATCGCGCCGCGAGGAGCGTAAATGGATGAGGCTATGATCGACGCTATGTGGCGCATCTGCGGGGAATCGTGACAAGTTTTACCGTGCGTGAGGCTGCGGCGCTGCTGGCGGTCAGTGACGACACTGTGCGCCGGTGGGCCGACTCCGGTCGCCTCTCGTTGCAGCAGCGCGAACACGGGCCTTCTGTGATCGACGGCGCCGAGGTGGCGGCCCTCGCGCAGGAGCTCGCGGCCGATTCCACTCTTGCCTCCGCGTTCCCGCAGTCACGGGCATCCGCTCGCAACCGCATCACCGGAATCGTCACCAAGGTGACGAAGGACGGCATCATGGCGCAGGTCGAGTTGCAGGCGGGTCCCTTCCGCCTGGTGTCGCTCATGAGTCGTGAAGCAGCCGACGAGCTCGGCCTCGAACCGGGCACACTCGCCACGGCGAGTGTGAAAGCCACCACCGTCGTTGTGGAGCTGCCGTGAGAGTGGGGGCGGCGATCGTCGCCGTCGTGCTCGCGCTCACCGGATGCGCGGCGCCACAGCAACAGTCGGATGCGGAGGGGCTCTCTGGCACCGTCACGGTGTTCGCGGCGGCATCCCTCACCGAGTCCTTCGGGCAGATCGCGACGGAGTTCGAGGCGGAGAATCCGGATGTCTCGGTCGTCGTCAACTTCGGCGGGAGTTCGGGCCTTGCCACCCAGATCGTGGAGGGTGCGCCCGTCGACGTGTTCGCGGCGGCGAGTGGATCGACCATGGCAACAGTGGTTGACGCTGGCCTCATCGACGACCCGACGCCCTTCGTGACGAACACCCTCGAGATTGCGGTGCCTGCGGGAAACCCCGGCGGCATCACGGGCCTGAGCGACTTCGCGAATCCCGACCTGACGCTCGCCGTCTGCGCCGCTGAAGTGCCGTGCGGTGCTGCCGCGACGACGGTCTTCGAGTCGGCGGGTATCACGCCCGCCGTCGACACCTACGAGCAGGACGTCAAGGCCGTCCTGACCAAGGTCGAGCTCGGCGAGGTGGATGCCGGGCTCGTGTACCGCACAGATGTGCTCGCCGCGGGCGCAGCGGTCGAGGGCATCGAGTTCTCCGAGGCAGCGGACGCCGTCGGAACGTACCCGATCGGAATGCTGCTGGCAGCGCCCAACTCGGCGGCCGCTGCCGCCTTCATCCAGTTCGTGCTCGGCCCTGCGGGATCGGCGATCCTCACCGATGACGGTTTCGGAACGCCGTAGCCGGCGCCGGGGCTTCCTCGCGCCTGCGCTCTGGGTCCCCGCGGCCATCGGCATCGCGCTGCTCGGGCTGCCACTCGTTGCCCTGGTCGTTCGGGCTCCATGGTCGCGACTGCCCGAGCTGCTGGCGCGCAGCGAGGTGATCCAGGCCCTGGCGCTCTCCCTCGGCACCGGAGCCCTGTCGACCGTGATCGCGCTCGTGCTGGGCATCCCGCTGGCTCTCGTTCTTGCGAGAAGCTCACAGTGGCCCGCCGTACCGCGGCGCCTGCTGCGCGCCCTCGTCACCGTTCCGCTCGTGCTTCCACCCGTCGTGGGCGGCGTCGCGCTTCTGCTGCTGCTCGGCAGGCGCGGCCTGATCGGCCAGTGGCTGGATGCCTGGTTCGGCATCACGATCCCCTTCACGACGGCCGCCGTCGTGATCGCGCAGGTGTTCGTGGCCATGCCGTTTCTCGTGCTCGCCGTCGAGGGTGCGGTGCGGGCATCCGATCGTCGTTTCGAGGTCGTGGCCTCAACGCTCGGGGCATCGCGGTGGACGGTGTTTCGCCGCGTGACATTGCCGCTCGTCGCGCCGGGCGTCGCAGCGGGCGCCCTGCTCTGCTTCACGCGCGCACTGGGGGAGTTCGGGGCGACGATCACCTTCGCCGGTAGCTTCCCCGGAGTGACCCAGACTCTGCCGATCGCCACCTACCTGCGGCTGCAGACCGACCCGGATGCGGCGATCGCACTCGCTCTCCTGCTCATGGCCGTGAGCGTCGTGGTGCTCGTGAGCCTTCGTGACCGCTGGGTTCCTGGGGTGACGGCGTGACGCTCAGAGTGGAGATCGAGGTGGCGCGCGGCTCGTTCGACCTCTCGCTCGCTCTCGCCGTCGAGCCCGGCGCGACCCTGTGCGTGCTCGGCCCGAACGGCGCAGGCAAGTCGACTCTGCTCGGCGCGATCGCCGGCACCGTGGAGGCGCGGGGCAGCGTGATCGTCGGCGGACGGCAGTTGATCGGGATGCCCGTCGAGGAGCGCCGCGTCGGCTACCTCTTCCAGGAGTACCTGCTGTTCCCGCACCTCACGGTGCTCGAGAACGTGGCCTTCGGGCCGCGGGCGCAGGGGGTTCCGCGGGTGGTCGCACGAGAGCGCGCCCTCGAGTGGCTCTCCCGTCTGGGCATCCGTGACCTCGCAGACAGGCGCCCGGCGCAGCTCTCGGGGGGCCAGGCGCAGCGGGTCGCCCTTGCGCGTGCCCTTGCCGGCGAGCCCGAGGTGCTGCTGCTCGACGAACCACTCGCTGCACTCGATGTGGAGGTGCGTGACGATGTGCGCGCCGAGCTCGCCCAGCACCTCGGGGAGTGGGGCGGCATCGCCATCGTGGTCACGCACGACCTCGCGGATGCGCGGGCGCTCGCGAGTGACGTGATCGTGCTCGAGCACGGGCGCCCCACCCAGCACGCGACGCTCGACGAGCTCGTGCGGCATCCCGCCACCGCGTACATCCGTCGCCTGACGAGCGACGGCCACTGAGTCGGCTCCGATGACGCAATAGGGTTGGCGAATGGATGCCCTGCAGCCCGGTCTCGGACCGATCCGCTCCGCCACCTACCTGCCCGCCGAGCCCGCCGAGGTCTTCTGGGGGCAGTTGCCGTGCGAGGCGGATGACGCGATCCTCACGATCGACCAGGGCACCGAGGTCACCATCGACACGCTCAGCCACGAGGGGATCCTCGAGGACCAGGGGCGCGACCCCGCCGGATTCTTCGGGCGCTACGGGGTTCCGCGTGACCTCGTGCTCGACGATGCCGTGGCGCTCGCGGCATCCGATCGGTCCCGCGGGGAGTTCGGGCCGCACGTGATCACGGGCCCCATTCGAGTGCGTGGCGCCCGGCCGGGTGACCTGCTCAGGATGACTGTCGTCGAGACGCTTCAGCGAGTGCCCTACGGCGTCGTGTCCAATCGTCACGGCCGCGGCGCACTCCCGGGGGAGTACCCGGTCGACGGCGAGACCGTGAGCGTGTTCGCCGGGGTAGATGGCGACAATGGGACCTTCCCGCGAACCCTCGGCGGCGACCATACCGTTCGATTCCCGCTGAAGCCCTTCCTCGGCATCATGGGTGTCGCCGTGGCCGGTTCGACCCGCCCGCACTCGGTACCGCCGGGGCGTCATGGCGGCAACATCGACATCAACCTCCTCACCGAGGGCGCGTCGCTCTACGTTCCCGTGCAGGTCGAGGGTGCGCTCGCCTACGTCGGCGACCCCCACTTCGCCCAGGGCGACGGGGAGGTCGCCCTCACGGCGATGGAGGCGTCCCTTCGCGCGACCATCCGGTTCGAGGTCGTGCCGCACGAGGACGCCGTGCGCGAGTTCGGCACAGCGGTCGGCCCGTTGGCCGAGACCAGCGAGTTCCTCGTGCCCACGGGCATGAACGAGGACCTCGACCTGGCGGTTCAGGACTGCGTGCGAGCCGCGATCGCTCTCCTCCAGGCCCGCTTCGGAATGGATGCCGAGCACGCGTACGCCTATCTCAGTGCGGCGACCGACTTCAACATCAGTCAGGTCGTCGATCTCGTCAAGGGCGTGCACGCCCGGATCAGGGTGGCCGATTTTGACTGACGTGAGTGAGGCCTTCTGGGAGTACGAGCGAGCGCTCATGGCCAACGACCTGCCAGCGCTCGACCGACTCTTCGCACCGGGGCCCGAGACCCTGCGAGGCGATTCGGCGGGCATCCTCGTCGGCCACGACGCCATCAGCGAGTTCCGCAAGGGCCGCGGCGGTGCTCCGGCCCGCGACATCCTGCACGTCGAGATTCGAGAGATCACGGATGACGCGGCCCTCGTCATCGCGATCACCGCGCCACACACGGGAGGCCGTGGGCAGCAGTCACAACTGTGGCGACGGATCGACGGGGCGTGGCGGGTCACCGAGGCCCACGTCTCGCTGCCGGCGCTCGCGATCGACCCCCGCGTCTGGCGCGTGATCGGAAGCCCCCTCCTGCGGGGCTCCGGGGACGGCCCGCTCGTGGGCGAAACGGTCGCCGTGAAGGACCTGTTCGCGCTGGAGGGCCACGCGATCGGCGCCGGCAACCCGACGTGGCTCGCCGGGGCGGGGCTGGAGCGGACAACGGCCTCCGCGGTCCAGCACCTCCTCGATGAGGGTGCGAGCGTCACGGGGATCGCCCAGACCGACGAGTTCGCGTACTCGATCGCCGGCCAGAACGCGCACTACGGAACCCCACCGAACCCGTCCGTGGTCGGTGGCCTCCCGGGCGGGTCATCGAGCGGGCCAGCCTCGGCCGTCGCACTGGGACAGGCGAGCATCGGCCTCGGCACAGACACGGGCGGGTCGATTCGCGTTCCCGCCTCCTACCAGGGCCTCTGGGGCCTGCGCACGACACACGGCGCCGTGCCGATGGACGGGCTGCTCCCACTCTCGCCCTCGTTCGACACGGTGGGGTGGCTTACGCGTACTTCGGCGGCGCTCAAGGGCGCCGCCGGTGCGAGCCTCCGATCGCACGCGCCAGCCGGGGACTACGTGGTGGCGCCCGCACTCCTCGAGCACGCACAGCCCGACGTTCGCGCGGCCTTCCTCGAGGTGGTCGGTGAGACGCTGGACACCGTCGACCTCGGGGACATCGACGAGTTGCTCGCGATCTTCCGCACGGTTCAGGCCGCCGAGGCGTGGGAGTCCGACGGTGGCTGGGTGGCCGAGCATCCCGAGGCACTCGGCGCGGATGTCGC
The DNA here is from genome assembly GCA_964425885.1 of uncultured Salinibacterium sp. GTDB lineage: Bacteria > Actinomycetota > Actinomycetes > Actinomycetales > Microbacteriaceae > Rhodoglobus. The sequence goes on along the minus strand of CAYRON010000003.1, from coordinate 202,457 downwards.
CGGCCGCTTCGCGGCCGCGGCACTCGTGACTCCGGAGCAGGAGGCGACGGCGCGCGCCGACCTGGTGAGAGCACGCGCACGGCTCGACGAGGTGCTGGGGGAGCGGGTGCTGTTGCTGCCGTCCGCGTCATCCGCTGCACCGAGTGCTCTCGCCGACGCCGCCACGATCGAGGCCACCCGTCAGGGCACGATGCGACTCACGTGCATTGCAGGAATCACGGGGCGCCCGGCGCTGAGCGTTCCACTGCTGTCGGTCGCCCAGCCGGGCGCGCTGCTGCCCGCTCCCGTCGGCCTGTGCCTGGTTGGACCCAAGAACAGCGAGATCGCACTCATCGCGATGGGGGAGCTGCTGCACTCCCAGCTCCCCGCACTGCGGTCCTAGCTCCAGCCGAATGTTGATGCCAGTAACATTCCCGTAGCACGCGGAGAATACGATGGGGCACATGCCAGCCGAGCCCATCAATCCGCCGCCGCGACTGCTCATGGGGCCCGGCCCCATCAACGCTGATCCGCGAGTCCTCCGGGCGATGTCGGCGCAACTCGTCGGGCAGTACGACCCGGCGATGACGGCGTACATGAACGAGACGATGGAGCTCTACCGCGGCGTCTTCCGCACGCAGAACGATGCGACGCTGCTGGTGGATGGCACGAGCCGAGCAGGCATCGAAGCGGCCCTGGTCTCACTGCTCGAACCGGGGGATGTCGTGCTCGTGCCGATCTTCGGCCGGTTCGGGCACCTCCTTCGAGAGATCGCGGAGCGCTGCCAGGCCGATGTGCGCGTGATCGAACGCGAGTGGGGCACCGTGTTCACACCGTCCGAGATCGAGGCAGCGATCATCGAGCACACCCCGAAGGTGCTCGCCGTTGTGCACGGCGACACGTCGACGACGGTCGCCCAACCCCTCGACGAGCTCGGCGAGATCTGCGCGCGCCACGGCGCACTGCTGTACACGGATGCCACGGCCTCCCTCGGAGGCAACACCTTCGAGACCGACGCCTGGGGCGTCGACGTGGTGACTGCCGGCCTGCAAAAGTGCCTCGGTGGCCCCTCCGGTAGTGCGCCGATCACGATATCCGCGGCGGCCGTCGATGTCATCAACGGGCGCAAATCGATCGAGGCGGGCATCCGTTCGGAGGGTGACGCCGTGAGCGCGCATCCGATCCGCAGCAATTACTTCGACCTCAGCCAGATCCTCGACTACTGGGGGCCGAAGCGCCTCAACCACCACACCGAGGCCACGAGCATGCTCTACGGCGCACGCGAGTGCGCTCGCCTGCTCGTGGAGGAGGGAATGCCCGAGGCCGTCGAGCGCCACCGGCTTCACGGCGGCGCCATGGTGGCGGGCCTCACGGCGATGGGTTTCACGCTCTTCGGCGACCAGTCGGTACGCATGAACAACGTCGTCGGCGTACACATCCCCGAGGGCATTGACGGCGATGCGGCTCGCGCTGCCATGCTGAACGACTTCGGAATCGAGATCGGCACATCGTTCGGCCCGTTGCACGGCAAGGTCTGGCGCATCGGTGTCATGGGGTACAACACCCGACGTGATGCGGTGCTCACGACCCTCGCGACTCTCGAGCAGGTACTGCGCGCCGGGGGCGTGGCGGTGACTGCCGGCAGTGGTGTCGGAGCCGCGGTGGACTTCTATGCCTAACGCCGAAGCCCAGCTCATCCTCGATCGCTGCGACGAGCTCGCCGCAATCTCCGCAGACCCCGACCACCTCGTTCGCGTGCACCTGTCGCCCGAGCACAAGGCTGCCAATGAACTCGTGGGCAGCTGGATGGCCGAGGCCGGCATGCTCACCTGGCAGGATGCCGCGGGCAACCAGTGTGGAAGGCTCGAGGGTCGCGAACCGGGGCTGCCCGCGCTTCTGCTCGGGTCACACATCGACACCGTGCCCGACGCAGGGCGCTACGACGGCATGCTGGGTGTGGTTCTCGCGATTCAGGTCGCCGAGAGATTGCGTGGCATCGAGTTGCCATTCGCCCTCGAGATCGTCGCGTTCAGTGACGAGGAGGGCACCAGGTTCGGCAACGCGCTCATGGGCAGCCGGGCGCTCGCCGGAACCTGGGATGACGAATGGTGGAACCTCCACGATGAGAACGGCATAACGCTGTTCGAGGCGTTCCAGGACTTCGGGCTGGACCCGGCGAGGCTCCCCGGTGCCTTCCGTCGGCCCGAGCAATTCATCGGATACCTCGAGGCGCATATAGAGCAGGGGCCGTGGCTCGAGGACGCCGACAAACGGCTCGGTGTCGTGACATCCATTGCGGGAGCCCGGCGTTTCGAGTTCACGATGATCGGCAAGGCCGGGCACGCGGGCGGCACGCCCTACGACCGTCGGCGCGACGCACTTGTCGGTGCGAGCGAGCTCGTCGTCGAAGTGGAGCGTATCTCGAAGGAACGCCACGTCATCGGCACTGTCGGCAAACTCGAGGTGTTGCCGGGCGGCGTGAACGTGATCCCCGGGCGGGTCGATTTCAGCCTCGACCTGCGGGCTGAGTTCGACGAGGACCGCGACGAGGCATTGCGGCTCATCGAGGAGGCCGCGCGTTCCATCGCCGAGAGGCGCAAGCTGCATTTCGAGGCGGAGGAGATGTACCGCGCCGACGCGGTGATGTGCGACCTCGACCTGCGCGCGGCCGTCGAGGCGGGCATCCGTTCCACTGGCGACGAGACGCCGATGGCGATGTGGAGCAGGGCAGGACACGACGGGATGGCCGTGGTTGCCGTCGCGCCCATCGCGATGCTGTTCATCCGGTGCAAGGGTGGCGTGAGTCATCACCCCGACGAGTCGGTCACGAAGGCCGATGTGGCGGCGGCGTTGGAGGCCTACGAGGCGACGGTTCTGGCGCTGGCTGCCTCCGCCTAGTGGGGCGCGTCCACGTCCGTCCCGTCCCACAGGTCGGCGCACTCGATCTCATCCACCCCGTTCGCCATCAGGTACGCCCGCGCACCGTGGTCACCGACGAGGCTCTCGGCGGCCCGCTTGACGTGGTCCCGTCCGATGAAGACCGGATGCCCCGGCCGCCCGCTGTACACCGCCTGGCGCAGCACACCCGGCCATGCTCCCTCGACCATCCGTTCGACGACTGCGGCGGGCATCCCGGGCAGGTCCACGAGCGTCACGAGAGCACCATCGCCCGCCGGCACCGCCGCGAGCCCAGCGCGAAGGGAAGCCGACATGCCGCTCTCCCACTCGGGCGCAACGACCACCTGAACCCCCTCGGGAATGGGGGCGTCCACAGTCGCGCCGAGCACCACGACCACGTCAGGCGTCACGCGGCGCAGTGCGTTGACCGCGAGGGTGACCCACGGCACACCGGCCTCGTCGACCAGCAGCGCCTTTGGCCTTCCGGCGCGCGTTCCGGCTCCCGCCGCGAGCACGATTCCGGTGATTCCCGCCATGGGTACAGTTATACACATGGCCCTGAACGTCACCGATAGTGCGCTGCGTGAAGGGCTGGCCGCGAGTCTGGCGGTTCCGCGGTGGGTGCAGGATGTCGCATCCCTCGCGCCCTTCGAGTCGCTCGATGTTTTGCTCGCGGTCGCCTACGACGCTGCCACTCCGCTTTCTGTCGACGAGGTCGAGCAGGCCATCGCCCACCACCCGCGCATCGGCGAGAAGCCCAAGGGTGAGGGCACGTCGCAGGCTTTCAGTCGCGCGGAGCAGGGTGCGGACACCGAGTTCGCCGACGAGATCGCCGCGGGCAACCGTGCCTACGAAGAGCGCTTCGGTCGCGTCTTCATCATCCGTGCAGCCGGTCGAAGTCGGGCGGAGATCCTCGCCGAGCTGAATCGCCGCCTCGAACTCGACGACGCCACCGAGCTCATCATCGTGGGCGAACAACTGCGCGACATCGCCTTGTTGCGCCTCGAGAAACTCTTCGGAGGGGATGCCGCATGAGCCACGTCACCACCCATGTGCTGGATGCCGCACTCGGCCGCCCCGCAGGGGGCGTCCCCGTCATCCTCTCCGGCCCCGACGGCGAGATCGCTCGCGCGGTCACCAACCCGGACGGCCGTGTTTCTGACCTTGGCCCCGAGCTCCTCGCGGTCGGCGACTACCGCCTCGAGTTCGACACCGGCCTTTACTTCGAGGCCTCCGGCCGGGAGAGCTTCTACCCGCGGGTCGTGGTCGACTTCATCCTCGCCGACGCCGACGCGCACTACCACGTGCCCCTCCTGCTGAGTCCCTTCGGCTACAGCACCTACCGCGGTAGCTGAGGCACACCCGCCGCTATCCCAAATGCAGGAGATCTCGACTTTTGCAGCCGTAGGTCGCCTGGCCGCCGCGCGAGGCGCCCCAATGTCCTGCATTTGGGATGTGACGTCGTCCGCCGGCAACGACAACGGGCGGGAGCGCCGCAGCACCCCCGCCCGTTGTGGTCGCCCGCGTTAGCCCAGTGCGGTGAGCGTCAGGGTCGCGGTGTACGTGCCCTTCGTGACATCCACCGGCAGCTTCAGCAGCAGGTCAGCGCCGAGACGGGCCGATCCGCGCTCGTGCCCGGGTGCCGCGGAGCCGAGTGTCGACGAGACGGACAGGCCATCACCGCCGTCGAAGCCGGACTGCACCGCCGTGCCTGCAGTGGCTCCACCACCGGCCTCGAGCACTCGTGGCGTCCACCCGAGGTACTTGCCGGAGAAGCTGTCGCTTCCCGCGGCGAAGTCGCCGACCTGTGCAGCCACCGACCACGTCGGACCTGCAGCGCGGGTGTCGGTCACGCGGATCGGGTTGATCGCGCCTGCCGCCTCGAAGTGATCGCCCTGGGCGGTTGCCGTTCCGAGGTCGATCAGGTCGTTGCTGCCGTCGATGCTCCAGACGAACTCGCCGGGAACTCCCTTCGGCACCTCGACCTCGAGGGTCTGGTCGCCCTGCGAGGGCTGGGGCTCGATCGTCTCCGAGACGGCCGTCAGTACGGGGCGTGCGTTCTGCGCGTCCATCGTCCAGACCGACGCGAAGTCCCAACCGATGCCCTCGAAAGTGGCCTGGGTGGCAAGCTCCTGCGCGGTGCGGTTCGCACCGTTGCGGTTGCCGGCCGTGCCATCCGTCACCGCAGCGCCGTTCACCGTCGATGTCGCGAGGGCGAGGTTGTTCGTGTAGGTCGGCGTGCCGTTCTCCCGCGCCAGGATGCGCGCCCGAGGTGCGTTCGCGGTCGTGACCGAGCCGCTCATCACGACGTTGCCGACGACGCGAGTGCCCGTATAGCCGTAACCCGTGAGGATGCCACCGTTCTGGACGTCGGCCTTCACGTCGGCGCCCGAGACGTAGTTGTTGGTGAGGATGCCCGTCGCAGAGTTCCACGCGACGAGGCCTCCCACCTCCCAGTTCGAGACGACCGTGGAGTCCGCCGTGTAGCTGTTGCGCACCTCACCGGTGTTCTCCGCGGCGATCGGCGCGGTGCGCCAGCCGCCCGAGACATCCGCACCCATCGTGAAGACCTGCTCGATGAGCCCGCTGTTGTTCACCGCGACAACGGCAACACGGGTGGACTGCACGTAGGGGCCCGTGACCTTCGAGACGGGGTCGATGAACCCGAGCTGCCGGATCGTTCCCGTGTTGCTCACGATGAACGCCTTGGACTCGGAACCTTCGACCTCGAGACCCGAGATCTTGTGACCGTTGCCGTTGATCGTGCCCATGAACAGCGGTACGGGCGTCCACGGCGTGGTCAGCGTGATGTCGGCGTTGAGGTTGAACGTGGCCATCGGGTGCTGGGCGATGAGCGCGAGGTCCGCCTCGTCGTCGATCGAGTAGGCGTTCGAGCCGCCCTCGCCGAGGGGGTTGTCGATCGTCTTCGTCGTGATGCGAACCACGAAGCCGCCGCCGGACTTGACGGTCGGGCTCAGCGTGGTCGAACGGTCGACGGTGGTCGTCATGCGGTCCATGCTCGTCGACGTGGTCTTGTCGGTGTAGACGTCGGCGTTGTAGGTGGTGCCTGCGGGCAGGAAGTCGAGCGGGATCGAGAGCTGCCCGGGCGCCGAGGTGCCGGATGTCGCCGCGATCCAGTACTCGCCGTCCGAGGTCTCACGCACAACTGCCGCGAGGCCTCCGATGGTGCTCTGCGGGAGCATCCAGCTGCGCTTCCACGTGGTCGGCATGTTCGCGATCACGTCACCGAGGAGGTCGTGGTATTGGCCGCCAGGGGCGATGTACGACGGACGCTCCGAGATCTGCAGGTAGGGCATCGTGTAGACGAGGGTGGACGCCAACTGGTGGGCCCACGTCACGTTGCCGCCGGCACCGGAGAGCAGAAACGGGGTGTAATCCGCGGTGCCCGCGACGAGGCGCGTGAACGGGGCAATCACGTTCTGGTTCGCGTCGTAGCCCGACTGCAGGCCCTTGATCGCCTCGCGGCCGATCTCGTTCGGGTAGGTGCGGTTCAGGCCCGTCGGCTCGAGGGGGTTGTGGTAGATCACCATGAGCTTGCGCGCCGCCATGTCGCGGCTCGTGTCGCGGAAGAAGTTGACCTTCGTCTCCGTCTCCTCGTTGGTGTGGTCGATCTTCAGTCCCGCGATGCCTGATGCCTTGACGAGGTCGAGGTACGCCTCGCGCAGGTCGGGGTTCTGGAGGCTCACCTGCGGGTAGGGGCTGCCACTGTCGTAAGTGACGGTGCTCGTGAATGTCGAGTCGACGCCCGCAGCCTTGTCGTAGTCGGTCCACAGCCACACCGACACCGGGAAGCTCTTGGCGGCACCGCGCTCGACGAGCGCCTTGATGTTCGCGAAGCGCTGCGCTGTGGTCGATCCCCACGAGGCGTTGGTGATGTTGCCCTCGATGAGGATGCCGTCGATCTTCGCCTCGGATGCCGCGTCGATGAGTGACTGCATCCCTGACAGTGTCTGGTCGTTGGTCGACAGGGTCGACCACGAGTTGGTCCCCGGCGTCACCCAGCTGAAGTCGCCGCCCGGGAACACGGTCTCGTCGATCGGCGCGTTGACGGAGGTCACGATGTCCGAGTTCGTCAGGTCGGTGAGGTTGTCGGCGATCGTGATCACCCGGAACGGGGAGTACGGGCTCTGCGCCTTCACCGCGAAGGTGCCCTGACCGTTGTCCGTTGCCCAGTAGTACGTCGAGATGGCGCCGGAGGGAGTCGTCTTGAGCGCGATCGCGGGCCAGTCGAGCACATTGGCCTCGGTGATGTTCGCGTAGTGTCCGTCCGTCGTCTGCACGGTGGGCAGTACCGTGATGTTCTGATTGCCCGCCGAGCCGAAGGTGCCCCGGCTGAAGGAGTTCTGCAGGTCATCGATCGTGCTGGATGTCACGACCTGGTAGTTCAGGGTCGACGCTGGATCGAACGCGAACGTGGTGTTCTCCTTCGAGACGACCTTGCCGGTGAGCGAAGCATCGAGCACATAGCGGAGGGCGACGCCCGTGTTGAACACGCGGATCTCGACGGAGACCAGGCTCGAGTCGCCGGAGACCAGCGGGATGACACTCGTGTTGCGGTGGTCGCGACCGGTGTCGTGGAAGCCGATCAGGGGGTACGAGACATCCGTGCTCGTCGTCGTCGGCGTGCCGAGGGTCACCGCGGTGCCCCAGTCCTTGCCGTCCACGACGAGACCGAGCGCCGAGGGCTGCACGACGGTGACGCCATCCTGGGTCACGGTGTAGCTGAGCGCGCCGGAGCTGTCGGTCGACACCGTCGCAACGGTCAGACCGTCGGGGCTCGTCGTGATGACCTGGGCGCTGGGGTCGCTCGGCTCGACGGGAGGCTGCGACGGCTCGGTGACCGGGGGAGTCGTCTTCTCGGTGACGATCTTGAGGTGCGGCTCGCCGGTGGAGGCCATCGACCAGATCGTGGAGAAGTCCCAGCCGATCGCTTCGTACGTCGCCTGCTGCGAGAGCTCGGCTGCGGTCTTGTCCAGACCGTGACGGTCGGTCGCCGTACCCGTGACTGTCGCGCCGCTCACGGTGTTGGTCGCGAGAGCCAGGTTGTTGGAGAGCGTTGCTCCCTTGCTGCCGACACTCGTGTTGTTCTGTCCGAGGATGCGGCCGATGTTGTTCGCCGACTGGCCGGTGCCCTGGGCGACCGTGGTGGCGAGGGCGACAGCTCCCGAGATAGTGGCGGTGCTGTAGCTGTAGCCGCTGATGGCACCGATGTTGCGCGTCTCCGTGACGATGGAGCCGCTCACCCAGACGTTGCTGATGCGCTCGGTGCCCACGTTGTCGTTGCGTGCCGCGATGCCTCCGGTCTCCCAACCCGAGTGGACGGACCCACGGAAGTAGCTGTTGCTGATCGTTCCGCCGGTGAAGTTGTCGGCGACGATTCCACCGGTGCGCCAGCCGCCGTCGACGCTGCCGAGCACGTACACCTGGTCGATGAGACCGTAGTTCTGGGCGGCCACGGCGGCCTTCTTGGTCGCGGTGGTCTGGCTCTCCGCAGCGCTCGTACCGCTGATGGAGACCTGGCTGAAGCCGATCTCCTTGACTGTTCCGCGGTTGTTGTAGATCAGTGCGGCAGAGCGGTTCACTCCGTTCGAGGCGGTGTACACGGCCGACGTTGTGAAATCGACCGTCAGGCCGAACACGGTGTGGCCGTCACCGTCGAGCACGCCCGAGAAGGTGTTCATCATCGGGATGGCCGAGGTGAGCGCTATGTCCGACGTCAGCGCGTACCGGGCCGATGCCGCTCCCGTGCCTGCCGTGTCAGCGTTGACGCCATCGACGAACGAACGGAACCCCGTCGCATCGCTGATGAGGTAAGGATTCTCGGATGTTCCGGACCCCTCCAACGCGAAGGCGGGAGCTACCAGCCCGGCCGACGTGATGCCGACCGCGACGAGAAGGGCCGCGACAGTCGCCGCCAGGAAGGAACGCGCCGGTCGCGCGGACAGGAATTGCTGCAGTGGCATGAAATATCTCCGTGAGGGAATGCGCACGGTCGGACTCGGGGCAGCATGGCCACCCGGATGCCCGGCCTGGGTCGTGGCAAGACTCGTGAGCGTGGGAGTCTCAGGGGCTGCAAGCGTGTGAAGGACGTGTCGCTGCGAGGTGAACACTTGCCCCGTGAAAGTGAATGCGCCCCGCGGGGCGTGAGGCTTCTAGAGCACCGTGAACCTGAGCGCCTCTTGGTTGAGCACCCCATGCTCAATCAGCCGTGCCCGAACGGACGCGTACTGCTCGAGAAGTCGGTCGGATGCGCCCGCCTGCACCACTACGTGGGCGCGAGCGGGCATGGAGCTCAGCGCGTCGCTCGTCGTGGGCAACCCCAGCAGCCGACGGGATGCCGCGATCCGCTCGAGGTTCAGCAGCTGCTCCTCGCTCGACTCTCCGAAGAGCTCCAGGTCGACGTGGGCCTGGGCCGCGGCGAACCGGAGCTCGGGCGCGCGGGACGTATAGGTGCGCACCAGCTCGAGTCGTCCGTGCTCGTCGGCGACGATCGCGTCAGGTGCGGCAGAGAAGAAGGGTGCGCCGCCGGGGATGGGCGCAGGGAGCAGCGCCTCCTGCGTGGTGACGACGGCCGGGGCATCCGTGAGTGGTCCGGAGACGAGGGGAGCGTAGTCCTGGGTGAGCATCCCGAACCGCCCGAGCGCGTCCACCGCGAATCGAGTGCGGGATGACACCTCCACGAGTGCCAGCGACGCGAAGGTCACCGCGCGCGCCACCGGGCCTGCCGAGGCCGAGTTCGGATGCCAGGACGAGTCGAGCGTCTCCGCTGCAAGTGATGTGAATGGGCGCCGCGCACTCACCTGGAATCGCACGGGCGACCAGTCGATGTCGAGGATTCCGATCGTGCCGGAGACGATGCGCGCGCGATGCATCTGGGCCTGGTTGTCCGACCACAGATGCAGGTCGGCGCGGGGCGATACCGACCGCACCCACTCGGTGAGCGGCGCGAGCGATCCGCTCTCCGTGAACGCCGCAACGAACTCCTCCGCGGGCGCGCGCAACCACGGTTTCGTCCCTTCGCCGACTCTCACCCTTCCAGCATGCTCGACGACCAGAGGCGAAAGTCCCGAGGGGGCCAACCTTTACGACCGAGTAACCATGATGAAACAGAGACGAAACAGCGCGCCGCGACAGTAGTATCTGTCACTTGGTGTTCTGGGAGCCTCGACTCGTTCGAGCCATGACCGGAAGACGGGAAGTGTGTGGTCGTTCGCGACCGCCCATAACCGACTCCGTTCTGAGGAAGCTCCGACCATGACATTCAGCGTTCCCGCCATCGATATCTCTCCGTACATCTCCGGCTCTCCGGATGACGCCGCCGCGCGCGAGCGCGTGGCTCGCGAATTCGCCGCAGCCTGCCGCGAGGTCGGCTTCGTGCAGGTGCACGGGCACGGCATTCCCGCAGAGGTGATCGAGGGGCTTGCCGCGGCATCCGACGACTTCTTCGTCGGCCTCGAGTCGGACGCGAAGAAGAAGTACCAGACCCCTCCCGGCATCAATCGCGGATACTCACCGCCCAAGTCCGAAGCCACCAGCCTGAGCCTCGGCGTTGAGCCGGCCAACAAGATGAACGACTTCTTCGAGGCGTTCAACGTGGGACTCACCGTCGACGACTACGACGCCGACGACCTGCTCGAGGAGCAGTACCAGCAGAACGTGTGGCCGGATGTCCCGCTGTTCCGGGACCGGGTGCAAACCTACATGCAGCACGCGCGGGCGGTCTCGCAGACCCTCATGCGCATGAGCGCCGACGCGCTCGAGCTGCCCAGTGACTTCTTCGACGCCGCGTTCGAGCACGCCACCGGCACGATGCGCATGAACAACTACGCGCTCACGCCCGGCATGAACGTCACCCTCGACGGTGAGCTGCGCGGCATGGGCGAGCACACCGACTTCGGGGTGATCACCGTGCTCTGGGCCGACCGCGTGCGGGGGTTGCAGGTGCTCGGCTCCGACGGCGGATGGCACGACGTGCAGCCCGACGAGGGCGCGCTGCTCATCAACCTCGGTGACATCACCGCACGGTGGACCAACGAGCACTGGATGTCGACGCTGCACCGGGTGAAGCCGCCCGTGATCGATGGCACGATCATCCGCCGCCGCAGCGTCGCCTACTTTCACGGCTGCAACTGGGACGCGATCGTCGAACCGCTACCCGAACTGCTCGCGGAGGGTGAGGCACCGCTCTACGAGCCCGTGACCGCGACCGAGCACATGCGGGCGAAGCTTGCGGGCACCCGGGCCGGCGTGCTCAACACCAAGGCGGAGCGCGAGGGCGCCCGCGTGATCTCAGCGAAGTAGATCGTGAGGGGAGCAGCGATGACATCGTCACCAGAAGGCCCTCGCGTCGAGGTTCTCGGCGTCGGCAAACAGTACGGATCCGGTGCGCGCGCGGTGGACGCGATAGCGAGCCTGGACCTGCAGCTGCGGCCCGGCACGACGACGGCGCTCGTCGGGCCGTCTGGCTGCGGCAAATCCACGCTGCTGCGCATTATCGCGGGCCTCGATCACCCCACGAGTGGTGTGGTCACGATCGACGGTGAGTCACCCGACGCCTACCGCGCTCGCGGGGACATCGCGGTTGCCTTCCAGGACCCGGCCCTTCTGCCGTGGCGCAGCATCGAGTCCAACCTCTCGCTCGCGCGCAAACTCACCCGAAGGCCGGCCGACGCCGAGCGCATCGCGCACCTATTGAAGCTCGTCGGTCTCGAGGGCTTCGAGAAGTCGCGCCCGGCGCAGCTCTCCGGCGGGATGCGCCAGCGCGCTGCGATCGCGAGGTGCCTTGTCACACAGCCCCGACTGCTCCTCCTCGACGAACCGTTCGGGGCTGTGGACGAGCTCACGCGCCGCCGCCTCAATCTCGAGCTGCCCGTCATCTGGCAGAGCCAGCCGACGACCACTCTTCTCGTGACGCACTCGATCACCGAGGCCGTGCTCCTGAGCGACGAGATCATCGTGCTGAGCCCCCGGCCGGCACAGATCGTCGCTCGCGTCGACGTGCAGATCGAGAAGCCGCGACGTGCCGACCAGCTCACGAGCCCCGAGTTCGTGGATCTCGTTGCGCGGGTCGAACATCACCTCGGCATCGATTCGGCCCACGCCGCCATCCCCGCATGACCGTTCCACAGCACACCACCCAGCACCGCCAGATCCAGCACCGTTCCTTCCCGGCACCATCCACGAAAGGCGTTCCCATGGTCAGCACAGCTCCCTCCCACCGCATCACCCGACGAAAGCTGACGGCGACCCTCGCGGCCGTCGCGACGGCAGGACTGCTCGCAGCCTGCGCCGCTCCTGCCGGGACATCCGAGTCCGCCGTCGACGACAGTCCGGTGCGTTTCGCCGTCAACTGGGTCGCCGACGTCGAGTGGGCCTCGCTCTACGTGGGCGAGAGCGAGGGCTACTTCGAGGACGAGGGCGTCTCCATCGAGATCGTCCACGGCGGCCCGAACACGCCAGCCGTCGCCCAGGTGCTTGCCGCCGGCCAGGCTGACATCGGTATCGCGTCGGACGAGCTCCAGCTCATCAAGGCCAACGAGGAGGGCGCTGACTACGTCGTGATCGGTGCGATGTACCAGCAGTCGCCCTCGTCGTACACGTGGCTGAGCTCCACCGACATCTCGACGGCGGAGGACCTGGTCGGCAAGCGCATCGGCGGCATCCAGGGCGACCAGATCCGCATTGACGCGCTCTTCAAGATCAACGATCTCGAGCCCGACTACACCTTCGTGCCGATGAGCTACGACCCGCAGCCGCTCGTCGATGGCGAGGTCGACGTCATCACCTCGTACGCGACCAACCAGCCCATCCAGCTCCGCCAGGCCGGCACGGATGTCACGGACCAGACGTTCTCCGAGTTTGGTCTCAAGGCGTACGGCGACGTGATCTTCGCGTCCCGTGCCTACCTCGAGGAGAACGAGGACAAGGTGATCGCGGCTCTCAAGGCGCTCATCGCGGCGACCGAGGCGAACATGGCCGACCCGTCTATCGCGGTCGACCTCACGGTCAACGAGTACGCGAAGGACAGCGGGCTCGACGAGGCCTTCGCGACCGAGGCGAACGACGGTTACATCTCCTTCATCGAGAGCGACTACACAGATGCCAACGGCATCCTGAGCGTCGACCCCGAGTACATGGAGAACGAGGTCTTCGCTGGCTACCTCGCCGCGGGCGAGACGGATCTCCCGGATGTCGCGGACTTCGTCGACACCTCGTACATGACAGCCGCGCACGGCCAGTAAGGCTCCGCCCACTCCATGAAGATCACCGCCGTCACCCCTCTCATCCTCGGGTATCGCAAGTCGGACCCGCCGATGTCGCGCAGCTTCGCGCTCGTGCGCATCGACACCGACGCAGGCATCACGGGGTGGGGCGAGGCGAGCACCAACTGGGGGCACAGCTATCCGACGGTGTTCGCCTCGGCGGTGCGTGACATCTGCGCTTCGGCGCTGGTCGGCCAGGAACCCCGAGCGATTCGGGCGCGCTTGGCCGACCTGCACGCGCGCATGGACGGCTACCTCGGCTGGGACGGCTTCACGTCGCAGACGATCGGGGCGATCGAGATGGCCCTCTGGGACATCCTCGGGCGCTCCGTGGATGCGCCCGTGTGGCAGCTTCTCGGCGGCGACGGCGGGGCGTTGAACCTCTACGGAACGGGCACGACCATGTTCGAGGCATCCGGCCAGTGGCATGCCGAGTACTTCGACCAGGCGCTCGCCGCTGGGTTCGGTGCCGTGAAAGTGCGACTCGGTCGCACGCAGGAGGGGGATGTCGACGTGGTGCGCCAGGTGCGCGAGCACGTGGGTGAGTCAGTGCGCATCGGGGTCGACTCGTACTGGTTCCATGATGCGCGCTCGGCGCTGGCGCTCGCGGAGAAGCTGACCGACCTCGGCGTGTTCTTCTTCGAGGAGCCCCTGCCGCAGTACCGGGCAGCAGAGCTTGCGTGGCTTGCCGAACGCAGCCCGATCCCGATCGCAGTGGGGGAGCGCGTCTTCTCCCCACGGCAGTACGGCGAGCTCGCGCGCACCCGGGCCGCAGGCGTGTTCCAACCGGATGCCTCGATCTGCGGCGGAATCCTCGCGAGCCTCGAGATCGCCGACCTCGCCGCGCAGGCGGGCATCGCGGTGTACCCGCACGTCGGCGGCCCCACCGCCGTGGGACTCGCGGCCAACCTGCACTGGGCGAGCGTGGCATCCGTATCTCTCCTCGAGTACGACATCGACCCGTACCAGCCGCTCGTCGACGAACTCAGCCCTTCGCTCGTCCTCAGTGCGGTCAACGACGGGATGCTCGCACCACCCACCGGGCCGGGCCTCGGGGTCGATGTGCCGGACGACATTGCGGAGCGCTTCCCCTACGTGCCGGGTGAGACGTACGCCGACGTCTTTCCGCAGCACGAACGCGGAACGGGAGACCCCGCATGAACGAGATCGCCAGCACGGCAGCGCCCGTCTTCCTGAGAACGCGGCAACCGAGGCAGTGGGCGGCCGGGTGGACGCGCGCACGCACGACCGGTGCCTACCTTGCGGGAGTTCTCGTGCTGCTCGCCGCGTGGGAGATCGCGGGGCGCGCAGGTCTCGCTGACGGCTTCGTCATCACCCCGGGGGAGGCCGTCGCCACAGTCTTCGACAACAAGTATCGAGACCTCTACTGGAGATCGGCGAGCGCCACCTTCTCCGCCGCGGCGATCGGCCTGGTGATCGGTGGTGTGCTCGCCGCAATCTCGGCGCTCCTCGCGCACCAGGTGCGGTCGCTGCGTCGCATCGTCGACCAGTTCGCGGCGCTCGCCAATTCGGCGCCCTGGGTGGCCGTCGGACCGGTCGTGCTCGTCGTTGCCGGCCGCGAGAGCGGGCCCATCGCGATCGCCGCGCTCGCCGTCTACTTCTACTTCTTCGTGTCGATCTCGGTGGGGCTCTCCGCGAGCGAGGGTTCGCTGCGCGACCTCTTCTCCTCGCTGGGTGCCTCGGGGTGGCGAACCGCGACCCTCCTCACGATTCCCCGGGCACTGCCGTCCCTCGCGGAGGGCTTCAAGCTTGCGGCCCCCGCCGCGCTCGCCGGCACGATCTACGGCGAGTGGTACGGGTCATCCACCGGCCTCGGGGTGCTGCTCATCTCCGGGATGCAGGGCGGCGACGTTCAGCGACTGTGGGCGGCTTCCGTTCTCGCGGCCGCTGGCGGAATGGTCGCGTTCGGTGTGGCCGCACTCGCACAGTGGCTGCTGCGTCGGCGCTACGGGGTCGGGATCGTGTCGCGCAGCGAGCCGGATACGCGGACGACCCGGGTTCGCGTCATCCAGACCACGCTCGAGGTCGTGGGTATCGCGGTCGTGCTGATCGGGGCGTGGCAGCTCTGGATCACGCTCGGCAAGGTCTCGCCGCTCATCGTCCCGGCCCCGGCCGCCGTGTTCGCGGACCTCGTGTCGCGGCCGCTGGAGTACCTGGCGCTCGTGGGTCAGACCCTGTCGACCGCATCGCTCGCCCTGCTCCTGGGTGTCGCCGTCGGCGTCGTGCTCGCCGTCGTCGCGCGACTGTCCACGTTCACCTCCGGGCTCGTCGTGCCCGCCATGGTGCTGCTCACGGCGACCCCGCTCGTGGCGATGTTCCCGCTCTTGGCGCGACTGTTCGGCTACCGGGACAGCACGGTCGTCGTGATCGCGTCGGTGCTCGTGATCCTTCCTGCCTTCGTGTACACGAGGTCCGGTCTGGATGCGGCGTTGCCCCAGCACCGCGACGTGGCGCGTTCGCTCGGGGCATCCGGCGCCGCCACGTTCCGCTGGATCGGCCTCCCGAGCGCATTGCCTCACATGTCGACCGGCCTGCGCATCGCGGCGAGCTCGGCGATCATCGCGACCGTCATCGGCGAATCGCTCATCGGAACGACCGGCCTCGGGGTCGAGTTCACCTACCAGTACCGTCTGCTGACGATGGCCCCCGCGTTCGGTGCTGCAATCCTCATCGTGCTGCTGTCGTTGCTGGTCTTCACTGTCTTCGGCTGGATCGACCGCCGAATCCACCAACGCTGGGGAGCCTGATGCCCGTTCTCACCAATGCCGATATCGTGCGCGAGTACCACGAGCGCGTCTGGGTGCGCGACGACCTGACTGCGATCGACGAGTGCTGGTCGCCGTCAGCCTCGGTTGCGGTCACGGGTTTCGAGAGTTCGACCCTCGATGCCATCCGAGAGGATGTCGCTCGCTACCGTGGCGCGTTCACCGATGTCGACGCGCAGATCCTCGACCTCATCGCCGAGGGTGACAAGGTCGCGCTGCACTGGCGCACCTCCGGTCTCCACGTGGGCCCCTACGGTTCCGTGGCTCCCACGGGTCGCGTCGTCACGATGGAGGGCATGGACATCTTCCGGGTGGAGGACGGCCTCATCGTCTCGTGCCAGTCCCTCTGGGATGGCCTCAGCGTCTACGAGCAACTCGGGGTGCTGCAGTACCCGGAGTAGCGGCATCGTCCTCGGCGCGATATCGATCCCAAATGCAGGAGATTCGCGGCGTGCGGACGGTACTTCGCACATTTGGAACGTGAATGATCCGGATCTCCTGCATTTGGGTCATCGCTAGATCATGCTGAGCGGATGCCCGTGCCTCAGTAGTCCGTGCGCTCCTCGTGGGCGAGCCAGGCGTCGAAGGGCGCTGCTGCGTTCGCGGGGCGCTCGGCGTCGATCGTGACATCCCACTCCGAGCGGGGGCGCGCGAAGAGTTCGTAGAACTCGCGGTCGTCGAAGCCGCCTCTGGCCGCGTCATCCCGGTCGGCGGCGAAGACCACGCGGTCGACGCGCGCCCAGAGCGCTGCCGAGAGGCAGAGCGGGCAGGGCTCGCACGAGGTGTAGAGGGTGGCTCCCGCGAGCGAGAAGTCGCCGACGGCCTGGCAAGCGGCGCGGATGGCGACGACCTCCGCGTGTGCGGTGGGGTCGAGGTTGGCGGTCACGCGGTTCTGGCCCTCGGCGAGGAGTTCGCCGTCACGCACGATCAGGGCGCCGAACGGGCCGCCACCGTTGGACACGTTCTCGACGGCCAGCTCGATGGTGCGCGCGATCCAGTCCGAGTCCGTGCTGGCGCTCACGCGAGCCCCGCAGAGAAGCGCCAGGCGTCGCCGGCCGGGGGCGCGTCATCCGTCGTCACAGTCGCTTCGATGAGGCCGTACGGGCGGTCGTCCGCGTGGAAGACCTCGCCGTTGTTCTCGATGCCAAAGCGCTGCAGGTCGTACAGGAAGTGGTGCTTGTTCGGCGCCTTCAGGCGCACCTCGACGAGCTCCGGCACGGCCTCGATCGCGGCCGTGCCCATGTGCCACAGGGTCTGCTGGAGGGCGAGCGAATGCAACGTGGCGAACTGCTCGACGAGCACCTGCTTGATCGTCGCGTAGGCGGCGTTCCAGTCGGCGGGTTCGCTGCCGAACCGCCACTTCGCGACGAGAGATGTCGCCATCACCCTGTCGTGCGTGGGCTCCAGCGTCGTGAACTCATCGAGCAGGAAGTCTGCGAAAGCGGAGCCGGTGGACTTGAGGATGACGAGATCCTTGAAGCCACCGATGACGTACTCGCCCGTCGCATCGACGGTGATGGCGGCGGTGCGCACCTCCTGGCCCTTGCGGATCCACGCGTGGTCGTGCTCGGTGCCGTCCACGAGCACGCGATCCCAGTCGTACTGCTCGATCTCGATGCGCGCGCCTTCGACGGGCTCGACGTCGTGCACGAAGTGGCTGGCGAGCGCGAGCCCGTAGGCCTCGATCGACTCGACGCCGACCGTCTTCGCGTAGGCGTATGCAGTGTTCTTCTGAGTGTCGGTGGGGAGCACATTGGTCTGGTCGCCGACCAGATACGCGGGCTCGAACGGGCCGCGCAGCGCGGTCGTCACGTTGATGTCGCGGATCTCATGGCGAGGGGTATCGCGCACGAACCGAACGATGCGGTTCTCCGCCTTGCCGTACTGGTTGCCGCCGAGGATGATTCCCATCCCTGAAGTCTCGCAGCAGGATATGACGGGTGTGTTTCACCGCGGGCCGGAGCCCGTTACACCCCGGTCACACGAGGGGCGTAGGGTCGCGGCATCCGTTGCCGAAGGGAGCCGCCCATGGCCTTCGAAGTGCCGACAGTCGACATCACGCCGTACGTGAAGGGCGGCACGCCCGAGGAGAGGGCGGCCGTCGCCAGGGCGTGGGATGACGCGTGCCGCACGGTCGGCTTCGTGCAGGTGATCGGACACGGCGTGCCCGACGAGACCATCGACGGGTTGAAGCAGGCGATCGACGACTTCTTCGCGCAGGACATCGACACGAAGATGCTCATGCGCACCCCGCGCGGCGTGAACCGTGGATACTCGCCGCCGAAGTCGGAGAGCCTCAGCCTGTCGCTCGGGGTGGTCAATGCATCCCTCATGAACGACTTCTTCGAGGCGTTCAACGTGGGGCTTACGCGCGCCGACTACCCGGGCGTGGACCTTCCCGAAAGCGAGTATCAGGAGAACGTCTGGCCGGAGGTGCCGCTGTTCCGGGAGCGCGTCATGGCCTACTTCGCCGAGGCGCGACGGGTGGCGGAGACCCTCGTGACGATCTTCCCCGACGCGCTCGGGCTTCCCGCCGACTACTTCGCGGATGCCACGACCCACAACACCGCGACGATGCGCATCAACAACTATGCCCTGCCGCCGGGCACCGTCGACCTCGATGGAGAGCTCCGCGGAATGGGGGAGCACACCGACTACGACATCGTGACGGTGCTGTGGGCCGACCAGGTGAAGGGGCTCCAAGTACTCGGCACCGACGGGAGTTGGAACGACGTCAATCCAGCCGACGGTGCCCTGCTCGTGAACCTCGCCGACAACATGGCGGGCTGGACCAACGACCAGTGGATGTCGACGCTCCACCGCGTGAAGCCTCCCGTGATCGACGGGCGCATCGAGCGGCGTCGGAGTGTTGCGTACTTCCATGGCGGGAGGCCGGATGCGGTGATCGCGCCGATCCCGGAGCTTCTCGCGCCCGGGGAGGAACTGCTGTACGAGCCCATCACGGTGGCGGAGCACCGCAAGGCGAAGCTTGCGGGGTCGCGTGGTGGGCGGCTCAACACGCGCGCTGAGCGTGAGGCGGCGCGCGTTCGGGCCTCCGCGGGGTAGCGGCTCGCTTGCGGAGGCGTAGCCTCCTAGCCGAATCGCGTCATCACTCGGTCGCCCGCCGCTCTCATTACCGTGAGCTCAGAGCCCAAGCCGTGGACCTGGAGGGAACGGCGACGCTTTCTGCGGCGCGTCATCGCGGTGATCTGGATCCTCTATGGCGTGCCTGCTCTCATCTTTTCTTTGGAGCCTTGGTATCTGCCGATTGTTGCTGTGAAGCTCGTATTACTCCTGGGCACTCCCGCGGTTCTGCACTTGTTGTGGGTGTACTTCCCCGAGTACTACCAGTTGCCGGGGCCGCGAGTTCGACTCGGAGACCACGTGTTGGCGCAGGTGTCTCGAAATGCCAATCACAAGTACGAGTCCGCTGTCGCACGACTGCCCTCCGACATGTCGGATCTGCCCCTCGTCGGTGCGGAAGTTCCTGGTTCGCACGCCAGCCTGCGGGTGTACTCGAGCTTCGACACGTGGCTGCTCAACGGAGCGTTCGCGGCTGGGCTTCTTGAAGCGATACCGAACAAGGGGATGTCCATCACATTGTTGGTGGAGCCTTCGGGCCTCACGGTCCTGGGTGGATGGTGGCGGCCAGCAATCCTCTTCACTGTTCCAGTGGCGCAGATATGCGGGATCTGGGATGGCGACAGCATCTCGACGATCGGTGATCGTGACGTGCTCGTGGTTGTGGTTCGGACGGTGGACGACCAGGTGTTGCTGCCGTGTGACGTGAAGCACTGGAGCGATGGCGGCGCGAAGAAGTTCAGGACTCAGGAGCTCATCGAGCGTATGGGTGGAGTTCTCGGGTCGGGGTAGTTACGGGGCTGGGTTTCGAGACGGCGCTTCGCGCCTCCTCAACCCGCGAGTGTGCGGCCCTTCGCGCCTCCTCAACCCGCGAGTAGAGCTACCGGGAAAGCAGCACCCCCGAACTGGGCTCCGCACCGCGCACCCACGTGCGGCGCACAAGCCCCTGGAGGGTACGACCGTCGTAGGCCGAGACGGGGTTGCGGTGCAGGAGCTGTTCCTTGTGCACGGTCCACGTGGCATCCGGGGCGAAGGCTACGAGGTCGGCGTCGGCTCCCACGGCGATGCGGCCCTTGGCGGGCAATCCCACGAAATCGGCCGGGCCCCGCGACATCCACTGCAGTACGCGTTCGAGGCCGATGCCGCGTCGGGCGGCCTCCGTCCAGACAGCGGGGAGTTCGAGCTGGAGGCCCGCGATGCCGCCCCAGGCCTCCTGGAAGTCGCCGCCTCCGCGCGTCTTGAGTTCCACGGTCGCGGGGGAGTGGTCGCTGACGATGATGTCGATGTCGCCCTCGAGCAGCGCCTGCCAGAGGAGGTCGCGGTTCGCTTCATCCCGAATCGGGGGGCAGCACTTGAACTGGGTCGCGCCGTCGGCGATCTGCTCTTCGGAAAGCGTGAGATAGTGCGGGCAGGTCTCGACGGTGATGGGCAGCCCCTCGGCGCGCGCGGCACGCAGCTCGGGCAGGGCTGCGGCCGAGGACAGGTGCAGGATGTGGGCGCGAGCACCCGTGCGTCGAACCCCCTCGATCACGTTGCCGATCGCGGTGATCTCGGCCTCGTCGGGTCGCGATTCTACGAACCGGTGGTAGTCGCGACCGCCGTGGTTGGCGTGGGCGTCGAGCACGGCCGGGTCCTCGGCGTGGACGATGAGGAGGCCACCGAAGGAGGCGATCTCCTCGAGCGCGGCGAAGAGCTGCGGGGTGTCGAGGTGCCCGAACTCGTCGACACCCGAGGGCGCAAGGAAGGCTTTGAACCCGAAGACGCCAGCGTCATGCAGCTCGCGTAGCGTGCCGAGATTCTCCGGGACCGCGCCACCCCAGAAGCCCACGTCGATCACGGCCTTCTCGGCTGCGACAGCGCGTTTCTGGTCCAGTGCCTCGACTGTCGTCGTCGCGGGGATGCTGTTGAGCGGCATGTCGATGATCGTCGTCACGCCGCCCGCGGCTGCAGCTCTTGTCGCGGTCGCGAAACCCTCCCACTCGGTGCGGCCGGGCTCGTTCACGTGCACGTGGGTGTCGACGACACCCGGCAGGAGCACTTCATCGTCGGCGAGCGTGACGACGGTCTCACCCTGCAGCGGGAGCTCGGAGACGGCCTCGATGCGACCCTCACGAACGCCGATCTCGCGCGGCTGGAACACCCCGTCAACGAGCACGGATGACGCGCGCACGACCAGCTCGTACCTGTTGCCCATCGTGCCGTCCGTTCCGTGTTTCCGTTGTGGCTACCATTGAAACAGACCAACATTTCAGAGGAGTTACCCCCGTGCCGACCGAGCTCCTCGACGTGACAGAAGCCCCGTTCTCGTGCCCCAAGAGCATGGTCTACGGGCCCTGCGGCGGGGTCGAGTTCGACGGCACGTGCGAGGTCGCTCCCCACGCGTGCGTGTTCCTCGAGACGCCCACGGTGCGCTGGCACGGTGTGGACTCGGAGGAGCAGCCAGGGCACTCGGATCCCGTTCCGCCGTCGCCCGTGTCGGCGGGAGCGACCGCGATGCGTGAGCTCATGGGGGTGCGGCCGGTCGTGGTGGCCGACTTCCCGGCGCGAGCGCTGGATGCGGCATCCCTCACCGAGTGCGCGACGCTGCTGGCAGGCTCAGTGGATGCCGTGCTCGCGGGTGACGCGGGGGCTGCGCGTGTGCAGTTCCCGCCTGCATACCGGGCATCACTCATCCAGGCGACCGGGCTCCTGGCCTGGACCGGCTTCAACTGCCGCGACCGCAACCGTGTCGCGATGGAGGGCGAGCTCGCAGCCCTCGCGCACGTCGGAGTTGCCGGGGTCCACTGCGTGACGGGCGACCACACCAACACCGGCCAGCGGCCCGACGCGAAGCCCGTGTTCGACCTGGACTCGACGGAGGCGGCATCTCTCGCCCGAGCCAACGGACATCTCGTCTCGGTGGCCGAAGCCCCCGCGACGCCTCCCGTGGGTCGCCGGCCTGACCGTCTGCTTGAGAAGATGCGGGCCGGGGCCGAGGTGTGCTTCGTCAACCACGCCGGGGGAGTGGCGCCGGTCGCCGACTTCATCGCCCGAGCGCAGGATCTCGGCGCGGACATGAAGTACATCCCGTGCATCCCGGTGGTCATCGATCGCGAAAGTGCGGCTCTGCTGCGCACCTTCACGACGCTCGTGCTGCCGCCCGGGTACCTCGACCGGATCCTGTCGGCGACGGACCCGTTCGAGGAGGGGATCGCTGCCGCGGTCGAGCTCGCGCACGGGCTCCTGTCGATCGAGGGCGTTGCGGGCGTCAACCTCTCGGGCGGAACCGGTCCGGGTCGCGAGGCGTGGTTCGCCGAGGCACTCGCCCGCATCGGTCGCGAGGTGCTCGCGTGAGCCGCGAGTTCTGGGACGAGCGGTATGCCGCAGGTTCGGTGTGGTCGGACACCCCCAACGCGTGGGTTGCTGCCACCGTCGCCTCGCTCGACCCTGGCGTTGCGGTCGACCTCGGCGCGGGCGAGGGGCGTAACGCGATCTGGCTTGCCGAGCGTGGCTGGGAGGTCACGGCCGTCGATTTCTCGCCGGTCGGCCTCGCAACCGGAGCCTCGAAGGCCACCGAGAAGGGCCTCGACATCGAGTGGGTGACGGCGGATGCCACGGCCTGGGTCAGCCCGCAACTCGTCGATCTCGTGGTCGTCGCCTACCTGCAACTCCCGGCGGACCCGCTGGCCCTGGCAATCGGCAACGCCGCCAGCTACCTCGCGCCGGGCGGCACGCTCGCGCTGGTGTCCCACGATCGGGAGAACACGGTGGGCGGGCCGCAGGACCCCGAGATCCTCACGACCGTCGAGCAACTGCGGGCCGCGGCATCCGGCCTCGAGATCCTCGAGTGCGCCCAGGCGCCCCGCGAGACCGCGGCCGGAACTGCTCTCGACACGGTGCTGGTGGCACGGCGCTAGGTTGTCACAACCGCACCTCGCGCCCCTCCCATCGGCGCCGCAGCCACCGGTCGTGGCTCGCCACGACGACCGCGCCCGGGTAGCCGCCGAGCGCATCCTCCAACTCGGTCGCGAGGGCGAGCGAGAGGTGGTTCGTGGACTCGTCGAGCAGGAAGACGTGCGGTGGTTTCGCGATGATGAGCGCAAGCGCCGTGCGCCTCTGCTGCCCGATCGACAGCGCACCGACCGGCCTCTCGGCGTCCCGCTCGGTGAGCAGACCGAGGCTCGCCAACGGCACCGTCTCGGCACGATGTTCCCCAAGCGCGCGATCGTAGATCGTCCTCGGGCTCAAGGAAGGGTCCGCCCAGCGAACGTCCTGTTCGAGCAGTGCGATCCGAAGTCCCTTGCGTCGCTCGAGGGTGCCGGCATCCGGTCGAATCCGCCCAGCGAGCACACCGAGCAGAGTCGATTTGCCCGCGCCGTTCGCCCCGGTCACCAGCACGCGATCCGCGGATGCCACGACCAGCTCGTCCAGCTGCAGTCGCCCGTCGACTCGCACTCCCGTGGCCCGCAGCACCTCACCTTCCAGAGGGTGCGAGCCGCGCGCGATGCCGCGGAACCGCAGGATCTCGGGCGGCTCCTCGACCCGCGACGCGACCATGTCCTCGATGCGACCCTCCACGTTCCTCACGCGACGCGCAATGGTCTTCTGCACGTTTCCGCCCTTGAACCGGGTGATGAACTTGTCGTTATCGCGGGGACCGCGATCGTGGGCAACGGTGCGGGCACTGCCCGCAGCACTGGCCTGCAGGGTCGCCAGCTCCTTCTCCTCCGACGCGAAAGTCTCCTCCCACCGCGCACGTTCCGCCGCTTTCGCACCCAGGTAGTCGCTGTAGTTGCCACCGAAACGCGTGGCGCCAGCGCGCGATGGGTCGATGTCGAGCAAGCCCGTGGCCACCTCGTCGAGGAAGTCCCGGTCGTGACTGGCGAAGACGATCGCTCCGCGCCACTCTCGCAGGGTCGCGGCGAGAAAGCCCACCGCGTTGTCGTCCAGGTGGTTGGTCGGCTCGTCGAGCAGGAGCGCATCGGGCCGCGCAAGGAGGAGCGCGGCGAGCGCGACTCGGCTGCGCTGACCGCCCGAGACCTCCCCGAGGGTGCGATCGAGCGGGATGCCCGCCACTCCGAGCCCCGCGAGCAGCGCATCCCGGCGGGAGTCGAGGCTCCAGAGGTCCATGGCCTCCGCGAGCTCGAGTGCTGCGGCGTAGCGTGCCTCGGCGGAGGGATCCGTGGTGAGGGATGCCGCGGCATCCGCGATCTCGCGCTCGACCGCGCGAACGGGTGCGATCGCGTGCTCGATGAGCGCCGACAGCGGAGCGGCATCGTCGAAATGGACCTCCTGGGCCAGGTATCCGGTGCGCTCGGGGCGCTGGATGTCACCCCTGTCGGGTTCCTCGACGCCGGCCAGCAGGCGCAGCAGCGTCGACTTGCCGGCGCCGTTGTCGCCGAGGAGGCCGAGTCGTTGACCGGCGGAGACGGTGAGGGAGAGGTCGGTGAGGACCGTGCGGTCGCCGTAGGCGTGCGAGATGCCGTCGGCGCGCAGCAAAGAAATCGCTGGCAAGAGAGGGTGTCCTGTTCGTGGGGAACGAACCCCGC
Source organism: uncultured Salinibacterium sp. (assembly GCA_964425885.1). GTDB lineage: Bacteria > Actinomycetota > Actinomycetes > Actinomycetales > Microbacteriaceae > Rhodoglobus. Next base: position 177,902 of record CAYRON010000003.1, on the reverse strand, counting down.
CGGGCATGGCCGCGGACGCGGGGAGGTCAGGACTTACAGGATCACGGCGTCGAGACTAAACGCAGCAGTGCCGGCGGGTCAAGTGGGGAGCTCGTCGCGCCAGGCGCGCAATCCCGCGATTCCCGAGGCGCCGACCCCGCAGCATCCGCCCACGATGCGCGCGCCGGCGTCGAGCCATTCGCCGACAGTGGTGCGATCGTCTGCGGCGACGGGTGGCCCCTCCCAGACGCCGAGGGCCGCGTTCCAGACTTGCCCGCCGTTGGCGTAGGCGAGTAGCGGAAGGTCGGTCACGCTGGCTGCCCGGCGCAGCAGTTCGCCGACGTGCTCTGGCGACGTGCAGTTCACCCCGACCGCTGCGACCCCGGGGATGCCACTGGCCACCGCGATCGCGTCCTCGATGCGGTCGCCGCCCGCGGTGTGTGCACCATCGCTGCACGTGAACGCGAACCAGACCGGGGGAGCGTCGAGGCCATCGAGTGCCTCGCCGAGGGCTCGCGCCTCGGCGGCGGTGGGGATGGTCTCGATCGCGAGGAGGTCGGGCGCCGAGTCGATGAGCAGCTCTAGCCGCCACTGGTGGAAGTCGCGGAGGTCGGCCTGCTCGATTCCGTAGCGTCCGTGATACTCGGAGCCGTTGGCGAGGGTCGCCCCGAAGGGACCGACGGATGCCGCGACCAGGGTCGGGGCATCCCCCACGGCCTCTCGCGCCAACCTCGTGGTCGACAGCAGCGCCGCTTCGGCCTCTGTCTGACTCAGGCCCGCCGCCTCGAAGCCGCCGACGCTCGCCTGGTAGCTCGACGTGATGATGACCTCGGCGCCAGCGGTGACGAAGGCACGGTGCGCCTCGACCAGGGCCTCCGGCCGCTCGGTGATGAGCCGCGCTGTCCACAGGTCATGCCTGAGGTCGTGGCCGGCGGCCTCGAGAACGGTCGACAGGCCACCGTCGAGCACGGTGAAGTGGGAGTGCATCCCTCGATGGTGCCACCTTAACCAGGCAGGTAGGACTTCTCCCAGTCGCCATCGATGAGGGTGAACTCGGTGCGACGGGACGCCGCGTTCGGGTCGCTCTCCCAGAACGTGAGGCGGTGCGGTCGCACGAGGAAGCCGACCCATGTGTCGGGTGGCTGGAGCGCGTCGGGGTCGTCCGTGAACGACGCCCACGCGGCGCGCCGTTCCTCGACGGGCAGCTGCGCGTGCTCCTGTGTGTTCACCCACGCGAGCTGCTTGAGGTAGGGCACTCGAGCCTTGTACGCCCGGGCCTGCTCCTCGACGGGGGCGACCTCGGCCGTGCCGACGATCACGAGCTGCCGCGAGAAGTCCGGCCACAGGAGAGTGAGCGCCACCCGCGGGTCGTCCGCGAGTTGCTCGACCTTGCGTGACCGCGAGTCGGTATGGAAGTAGAAGCCGTGTTCGTCGAACTCGCTGAGCAGGAGGGTCCTGGCATCCGGAGCAGCTGTTGACACGGTCATACGGGGTCGGTTCGGGTCGTCGTTGGCCGGCAGCCAGTCGACCAGCTTCTGCCAGTGTTCGCTCATGCGCGTGACCTCACAGCTCGGCGCCCGGGCTGTGCCGGAAGCGAGCGATCTCGTCGAGCGCGGCAACGCCCTGTGCGACGGATGCCGCGAGAATAGCCTCACCCGCTGCAGCGTTCGCCGTGGTGGGGTCGCCCACCACGCCAGACGGGCCGAAGTCGTTCGACACCCACCCGAACGACACGGAACCGCCGTTGAACTTGACCTGCTCGAACTCGGCGAGGTGGTCGGGAACCCAGCGCTCCGCTGGCGCGAGGTCGACGAGCTCCGGCCGGAGCGCCATGAGCAGGGAGGTCTCGCCGTGCCCACCGTGAATGCCGAAACCGTTCTCGGTCTCGCTCGCCGAGATCGAGGCGTTCATGAGAAAAGTGCGCAGGCCGGTTGCACGACGGATCTCGCGCAGCGCTACCTGCAGCAGCGCGATATTGCCGCCGTGCCCGTTGAAGAACACGAGGGTTCGGGCCGGCGTCTTCGCCACGGACTCGCCGATCTCCACGACGGTACGCATGAGCGTCTCCCACCCGATCCACACGGTGCCGGGGGCCCAGTCGTGCTCGTCGGACTTGGTGAAGGCGAGCGGCGGTAGGAGCCAGGCATCCTGCGACGACGCCTCGACGATGCGCCTCGACAACTCGTCGGCCATGACCAGGTCGGTCGACAGCGGGAGATGGGGACCGTGGTGCTCGATGGAGCCGACGGGCAGCACGACGATCGACTCGGCGGTCAGAGTCGTCGCGAGGGCGGGACCAGGCAGGTCGGTGAGTAAGCGGCTCACACCTGGCTCCCGGTCGCCACCGCGGGCTTCGCCTGGAGCTTGCCGGGGTTGAGCAGGTGGTGCGGGTCGGTCGTCTCCGCGAGAGCGGCAGTGCGCTCGGGCTCGTAATCGACGAACCACTGGTGCGGGTTGTGGAAGCCGACGCCCAGGGCGCTGAGCTTCTCGAAGCCCGCCCAGACATCATCGGCGGTGGTGTACGTGCCGGCGAGCATCCCGATCGGGCGGCCCTTCTGCGCTTCGATGTGCAGCATGCCGCCAGGGTAGACCGCGTGCACCTCATCGATGCGGTCGACGAGCGCGTCGCCAGCGACCTCGACATGGAAGTACGTGTTGGGGTAGGCCTTCTGCAGCCACTCGATGGGGTGGTTGTAGCTCATCATCGAGAGCTTCATCGACTCCTGCGCACCCTCGCGCACCTCCTCGACACGACCCCCAGCACCTTCGACGAGCGCGGTCGCTGCGTCGAGCGAGGCGACATCCAGGATCGCGCGCAGGGATGCCCGTCCCGCGGGAATCGCGGGATTGCTCGGCAGCGCCTCGGCCAGGGTCGGGAGGTCGGCGGACACCAGGCGTGGCGTCGGCTCGAGGTCGGCGAACGGGCGGATCACCGACAGTGCCTGCTCGAACGTGTCGAAGCTCGCGTAGAACGCACGCCAGTCCTGCAGCGGCTCGAGGGCGACCGTGACGGCGGCGATGATTCCCGCGGTGCCGTAGTTGTGGATGAACGGCTCGGTGTCCTTGCCCTCGAGGTGCACGAGCTCGGCATCCGGCAGGGCGTGCACGACGTCGAGGGCCAGCACGAAGTCCTCGTGCAGCATGCCGTGCTTGATCGAACCCGTTCCGCCGGATCCCCCCGAGACGAAGCCGCCGATCGTCGAGTTCGCGGTGGACGGGTACATCAGCACCTGCTGGCCCGCCTTGTTGGCGGCGAGTTCGATCGAGACGAGCGTGGCGCCCGCCTCGGCGACGAGGTATCCGTCGCCCACCTCGAGCACCTTGCGGGCTCGGGAGGTGTCGAGCACGAGGCCGCCCTCGAACGGGATCGCCTGACCGTAGTTGCCCGTGCCCTTGCCGCGCGGGGTGATGGGAACACCGTGTCGCACCGACGCCGCGATCGTCGCCGCGATGAGCTCGGGAGACGTCGGATAGGCCACGATGTCGGCCAGTCCCAAGGGCAGCTGCTCGCTGATGACCGGCGAGAGTCGTGCGCCATCGATGGAGGCTCGTTCGCGAGCGGCGAGGTCGGTGCTCACACCGGTGTCCCCGAGCAGGATACGGAGTTCGTCAGCAAGGGCTTCGACAGTCATGGTGGTGCTTTCCGTTGGGGGAGGTGGATCAGTGCATGACCATCCCACCGGTGACGTTGATCGCCTGGCCGGTGAGGTAGTCGGAGTCAGAACTAGCGAGGAAGAGGGCGACGGATGCGACATCCGACGGCTCCCCGAGTCGCCCGAGCGGCGAGTACGACGACCAGAGGTCGACCATCTCCTGGGTGCGGGTGGCCGCGCCCATCTCGGTGAGGATGTAACCGGGGCAGAGCGAGTTGGCCGTGATGCCGTGGCATCCCCACTCGAGTGCGGCCTGGCGGGTGAGGGTGACGACGGCAGCCTTCGATGCGGGATAGGCGCCTTCGCCCGCCCCGCCCTTCTTGGCCGCCATGCTCGCGAGATTGATCATCTTGCCGCCGGTGCCAGCAGCGATCATCGACTTCGCGCAGACCTGCATCGTCGTGAGCATGGCGCGCGTGTTGATGGAGAACGTCTCGTTCCAGTCCTTGACCGTGAGCTCGAGAAGGGGGGTGAAACGCAGGATGCCGGCGGAGTTGACGAGAACGTCGACCCCACCGAGCCCCTCGACGGCCGCCGTGGTCGCGCGCTCGGCATCGAGCGGGTCCAACAGGTCGACCTCGTGGAAGTCTGCGCCGAGGGATGCCGCGTGTGCGGCGCCCTCTGCGGCGAGGCGGTCGAGGATGCTCACGCGAGCCCCCTCGGCCACGTAGCGGGCCGCGATGGCTCCGCCGATACCGCGAGCCCCGCCGGTGACGATGATGCGTTTGCCTGCGAGCCGGGGCTCGGGGGTGGTCACATCAGTCACTGGCGGGGCTCTTTCGGTTTGGGTACTACAGGTGCTGTGTTACTGCGGTGGAGCTACTAGAACCCGATGGACGGGTCGATGAACTTGTCCGTGAAGATGTCCTCGGCCGTGATGCCCTCGGTGATGTTCTTCTCGGTGTCGTCAGCGTAGATGCCGGTCGCGATGTCGACGAGCGACTGCACGCGGTCCATGTCGACGTTTCCGACGGTGTCATCCGGTCCGTTGCCCACGAGGCCGGTCTCGACCTGCGTTGCCACCGAGAAGTCCGCGACGCCCTGGCTGTAGACCCAGAAGGTGTCGTAGGTCTCGACCGCGTCGAGGATGACGGCGTTGGTGTCGGTCGGGTCGGCGTAGTAGTCGACCGTTGCCTGCTGCAGCACGGGCACGAGAGCCGTGAGGCACTCCTCGTACTCCGTGATGTTCTCGGGGATCACCGAGACCACTGCGGCGTACTTGGGGTAACCGGCGTCGTTGATCAGCTGGTAGTCAACCGGCTTGGCCCAGTCGGTGATCTCGTTCTCGTAGATGTACGGCTCGGCGGAGGCGAAGCCCTGCTGGGCGACGGTTCCGTTCGCCGCGACGAAGCCCGCGGGGGAGCCGTCGTAGCTGTAGTCGAGCTGCGACTCCTGCAGGATTCCCTCGGAGAGGAAGTAGTCGATGTAGAAGCCACCGGGGAAGAGGCGGATGGACGTGCCAGCCTTACCGAGGTCGGCGATGGACTTGACATCCGTCAGCGTCGCCGGGTCCCACATGATCATCTGCGGGTCCTTCTCGAGCGGTGCGTAGACACCGACCGTCGGGAACTCACCGGAGTGGACGACGGCCTCGTCGGAGCCGACGTAGCCCATGAAGATGGTGTCGTCGGAGTACATCATGGCGTCCGGCTGGAGGAAGGCGGAGCTCGCGGCGCCACCGGAGATGACGGTCACGTCGACGCCGGTGTACTCACCGCTGGCCATGAGCGGGCCAGTGACGGAGAACTCGGTGTCGGTCTCGATCGTGTAGTCGTCACCGATGAGCTCGTAGAGGTGACCGTGCTCCGCCTCGGGGAACCAGTCGGTGGCGATGCGGATGTCGGAGGGACAACCGGCCGCGGCGAGGTCGATCGAACCGATGGTGAGGGCACCATCGGTCGTCTCCTCCTCGGCTGCGGGTGCGGCGCAGGCGGCGAGCGTCATCGTTCCGGCCACGAGGCCGGCGACGATGATCGCGCGGGTGCGGGATGTGCGCATTGGATCTCCTTCTGTGTTTGGTGTGTGGTGCAAGGGGGTCAGGTTGGTCTGTGGACGTCGGCTCAGGATGCTGTGCTGGGCCGGGTCAGCTGTAGTCGTACCACTTGCCGACGGCGAGCCGTGCGAGCAGGCCGAAGAGCAGGAACACGAGCACTCCGAAGAGCACTGCGACGAGTACGGTGGCGAGCAGCTCAGCGTTGTCGACGCGGCTCTGGTACTTGCGCATCAGGGCGCCGAGTCCGAGGGCACCCTTCTGGAAGAAGAAGTCACCGACGATCGCACCGACGACCGCGAGGCCGGCAGAGATGCGGAGGCCGGCGAAGATCGCGGGGGTGGCGGCCGGCAGCTCCAACTTGCGCAGAACCGTGAACCGCGAGGCCTTCTGCAGCTTGAAGAGCTCCCGGTGGCTGCGGTCGACCGATTGCAGCCCGAAGAGGGTGTTGGACACCATGGGGAACAGTGCGATGAGCACACAGACGATGGTGCGGGCCCAGAAGGCATCGGTGACCCAGATCGAGATGACCGGGGCGATGGCGAGAATGGGCACGGCCTGCAGGATGACGGCGTAGGGGAAGGTCGAACGCTCGACCCACCGCGCGACGTTCATCAGGATCGCCCAGGCGATGCCGATGACCGAGGCGATGACAAGTCCGAGCAGCGCAACCTGTGCGGTACTCGAGAACGCCTCGATGACATCCATGCGGGTCTTCTCGACGAGCAGCGTGCCCAGCACCTCGTTCGGCGGCGGCAGGAGGAACGACCGCTTGCCGAGGATCACGAGGGAGATGAAGTACCAGGCTCCGATCACGGCGGCGAGTACGAGCAGGGGTGGGCCCCAGAGCAGGATCTTGCCAGGGCCGTGCGGCAGCTGGCGGCGACGCGGGGTCCCTCCGGTGGCGGGAGCCGCGACGACCATATCGTCGTTTGCGGTGAGGACTGTCTCAGACATCAGGCGTGCCCCTCTCGGAGTGCGTGGGAAACCTTGCCGACGAGGTCGGCGAACTCGGCGGTGAAGCGCACCTCCGGGTCACGCGGCATGTCGAACGGCACCTCGAACTGGTCGACGATGTGGCCGGGACGACCGGACATCACGATCACGCGCGTCGAGAGGTACACGGCCTCAGAAACGGAGTGGGTGATGAAAAGGCCCGCGAACTGCTTCTCAGCGAAGAGTCGCAGCAACTCGTCGTTGAGGCGTTCGCGGGTGATCTCGTCGAGCGCACCGAAGGGCTCGTCAAACAGGAAGATCTCGGGGTCGAGCGTCAGGGAACGAGCCAGCGACGTGCGCATGCGCATCCCGCCGGAGAGCGCCTTGGGGAGGTGCTTCTCGAATCCCGACAGGCCCACCAGCTCGATGGCCTCTTGTGCTTTGGATGCTCGCTCTGCCTTGCGGATGCCCTGCAGTTCGGCGAGCAGTTCGACATTGGATGTCACATCGCGCCACGGGAGCAGCGTCGCATCCTGGAACACGTACCCGATGCGATCGGTGCTGACCTTCGCGGTGCCGTGCGACGCCGACTCGAGGCCGGAGGCGATGCGCAGGAGCGTCGACTTGCCGCAGCCTGACGGGCCGACGACGGTGACGAACTCACCCCGCTTCACCGTGAGGTCGACGCCGGAGAGGGCCACCGTGCCGTCAGGGAAGGTCATTGCGACGTCGTGGAAGTCGAGCAGCGTATCGGTTTCGGTCACCACAGGTGCAGCGGTCGCTGTTGACATGGGAGTCACCTCATTTCCAGTTGGGGGAGTCGTGCGGGGAGGGCCATATCGGTGACGACGTGGCTGCGGGAGACGAGGCGACCCGCGTGGATGACGTATCGGTCGGCCGGGGCGTTGGCGATGACATCCGACAGGCTGCTGCCGCGGACGGCGACCAGCTCGGCTCGCGACCCGACCGAGACGCCCGCTGGTGGAAGCGACATCACCGAGCGCGATCCCGTGCTCACCGTCGACCAGGCCTCCTCGAGGGAGAGGTGGCCGGCGGTGACGAGGAGGGACGCGGTCTCGAACGCGTCACTGCGGCCGACCGGGTTGAAGGGGTCTCGCACGTTGTCTGCGCCCGCACCCACGCGGACGCCCGCGTCGATCAGCGCACGAAGGGCGGTGAGGCCGCGCGGCGTGGAGACGGGGTGATCCCAACCCTGCAGGTAGAGGTTCGTGATGGGCAGCGAGATGATGCCGATATTGCTCGCGAGCACCTCCGAGATGACCTCGTCGAGTTCGGATGCCTCGAGGGTGCCGAGTCGTACGCAGTGGCCTGCCGAGACCGGCTGCTGCCAGTCGCGAACGATGCGCGCGTACTCGATGATCGTGAGGTGCCCGGTGAGGCCCTCGTCGGTGTGGAGGTCCACGCCGACGCCGCGGCGGGAAGCGATGGCCAGCAGCCGGCGAAGGTCGGCGCTCGGGTCTGGCGCGAGGTGGGGTGCTCCACCCACGAGGTCGACGCCCAGGTCGAGGGCGGCTTCGACCGAGGCATCCGTCGCCTGCCAGCCGGCGAGGGCGACGAGCTCGATGTCGGTGAGATCGGCGAGTTCGTCGCGCACCTGTACGAGAGCCTGCACGCCACGGAGTGGTTCAGGGCCGAGGAGGATGTCGACGTGGCAGCGGATCGCGGTCGTGCCGTTGCGCAGCATCGCGAGCGCCTGCGTGCGGGCGCGGTCGGCGATCGACTCCACCGACATGTTCGCCGAGTACTCCTGCCACGACGCGATGGCCTGCACCAGGTCGCCAGCCGGAGGGTTGATGAGATCCCACGTGAGCGCCTTGTCGAGGTGTGCGTGAGGCTCGGCGGCAGCGGGTAGGAGCATGAAGCCCGTGAGGTCGAGTTCGGATGTCCCGACCTCCGCCGGGCGGCCCTCCGAGGGGCGCACGCCGCGAACCACATCGTCGATGAGCTCGACGTCGCAGGTGGAGCCGTCGGAGAGCGTGGCGTTCCTCAACTGCGATAGCTGCAGGGGAAGTAGTGTCACGCGAGTTGGCCTTCGAGTTCGGGGTGGAATGCCTCCACCACTTCATTGGGCTGGTAGCACGCGAATGTTGATGGTCTCAACATGTTCGAATCTAGGGATCCCGCGTTTCTGGCACGTAACGCGATCGTTTCCACGTGTTAATTCAGCGTAATTCACTCGTGGGGCTCCTCCGCGTTGTGATAGTTCTGGTGGCTCAGCCCACCGGAGGAGTCCCCGTCACAACCCTCACCGTCGCCCTCGACCGACAGGCCGAGCGCATTGGCAAGCGCATCCGTGAGCTCCGGCGTGCACGCGGCCTGACCCTCGTGCAGCTCGCTGCCGACTCGGAGCTGTCGCACCCCTTCCTCAGCCAGCTGGAGCGCGGGCTCGCGAGGCCGAGCATGGTTTCGCTCGAGAAGATCGCCAGGGCTCTCGGCACGAGCCAGCTCGAACTCATCGCTGCAGCAGAGGATGCGAGCTCCGTGCAGGCCCCGGCAGCCACCGTCGTGCGAGCGGGAGAGGGCACGAGGGGCCACTATGCCGAGGGCGAAGCGCGGATGCTTGTGCAGGGCATCCGTCGGTTCCACCCCATGGAATTCACGGGCGACAACGAGAGCTTCGGCGACTACTTCGCACACGAGGAGGACGAGTTTCTCACAGTGATCGATGGGGCAGTGGAGGTCGACCTCGGCCCGGAGGGCTCGGTCGTTTTGGAGCCCGGAGATTCGGTCTATTACGGTGGGGGAACCCCGCACCGGTGGCGCGCGGCGCGAGCCGGAGGGTTCCGGTTGTTCGTGGTGAAGGAGAGGCCCCGCAAGCTATGACGGCACACGTCACAGGCGAGTTCGAGGCCGTCATCGTCGGCAAGAGCCGTGGTGCCGAGGGCATCGCGCTGTTCGAGCTGGCCGCGGCATCCGGGGCGGCACTGCCCCGCTGGCAGCCCGGTTCACACATCGACGTGCTGCTGCCGGACGGAGATGCCCGCCAGTACTCGCTCTGCGGTGTGCAGGATGCGCCGACCTGGCGTATCGGAGTGCTGCGCGAGGACGACGGCCGCGGGGGTTCCCGCTGGCTGCACGAGCGCTCGGTCGGCGACACCATCACGATCGCCGGCCCTCGCAATCACTTCGAGTTCGTGCCCGAGAAGGGAACGAGCTACCTCTTCATCGCAGGCGGCATCGGGATCACGCCGATCTCGGCGATGGTTGAGGCCGCTGCGGCAGCCGGAGTCGACTACCGGCTCGAATACGCCGGGCGATCGCGGTCGACGATGGCGCTCGTGGACGAGCTCGTCGACGCGCACCCGACGCAGGTCGCCATCCACGCTGCGGATGAGGGCGCAAGACTGGACCTCGACGCGCTCTTCGCCGACCTCAAGCCCTTCACGACCACGTACTGCTGCGGGCCCGCTCGGCTCATCGAGGCTGTCGAGGTGGCTTCTCGTGGTCGCCAGCTCAAGGTCGAACGCTTCGAGCCCAAGGAATTCGGGCCGCCCGTGCTCGCTGGCCCGTTCGAGGTGGAGCTCGCGTACTCGGGGTTGACGCTCGAGGTGCCGCCGGAGCGATCAGTGCTCGACGTGATCGAGGAAGCTGGGGTGCTGCTGCTCTCGTCGTGCCGCGAGGGAACCTGCGGCACCTGCGAAACTCCGGTGATGGAGGGCGAGGTCGATCACCGCGACTCGATCCTCACCCCCGACGAGCAGGCGGCGAACACCGTCATGTACCCGTGCGTCTCCCGCTCCGCGTGCCCGCTCCTGGTGCTGGAGCTCTAACCTTCGCCGCGGCAGGGCCCGCGACATCCCTTTCGAAAGGTTTCGAAAAGAGCGCGCTGCTGTGCAACCCGCGCTGAAAAGTGCGCGCTTCTCGTACATCAGCGCGCTGGTTGGCGGGAAAAAACCGCAAGCGGTTGTCAGGGGGCCAGTTGTCAGGGGGTCAGACGTGCGGCGAGGGATGCCACGAGCTCGCGTTCGTCGGCGGTGACGAGTTCGTAGTCCCGCACGACGACGCGCCCAGCCACTACGACGTGGCGGGGACGACGACCGGGGTTCGCCCAGAGGAGCCCGGCGACGGGGTCGGCGACGCCGGCATCGGCGGCCCCCGAGACATCCCACACGCAGAGGTCCGCAGCCGACCCTTGCCGCAGGTTGCCGAGTTCGGGGCGCCCGAGACCCGTGGCGGAGCCTGCCATCGCCATACCGAGCACCTCGCGAGCAGCGATGGGCGGGCCGACCAGCGGCGCGACCTGCATGGCGAGCCGGGCATCCGCGAGCAGGTGTCCGGCGTCGTTGCTGCCGCCGCCGCTCGTGCCCAGGCCGACGGGTATCCCCGCTGCCCTCAGCGCCGCGACGGGAGCGATGCCCCAGCCCATCGGCAGGTCGCATCCCGGAGCGTGAGTGGCGGTGACGCCCGCCGCGGCCAGCCGTTCGATCTCCTGCGGGGTGACGTCGCACAGGTGGGCGAGCGTCACGTCGTCGGCGAGCCAGCCCCACTCGTCGAGCAGGTCGATCGGTCGCCGACCGTATTTCTCGAGCGCGATCGCGACGTCGACCTGTTCATTCGATTGGGTACGCCGGCGGAGACCGTGCTTGTGCGCGACCTCGGCGAGCAGCTCGAAGGTGTCGCGCGAATCGCTGTGCACGCCGGCCGGGCCGACCGCGAGCTGCAGCATTCCGTCGGCCGTTCGGGGTGCGAGCGCGGTGGCGATCGCGTCGGCGGATGCCGCGGCCTCCTGCGGATCGTCGCGGGCCGAGCCGCGCACGAACACGAGCCGTGCGCCGAGCCGCGCTGCCGCATCAGCGGTCGCCGTCGCGATGGCCACGGTGTCCGAGCCGGACGGCCAGGTGAGGTGGTGATCGGCCACCGTGGTGACGCCGCACAACAGCGCTTCGGCGAGACCGACGGATGCTGCGACAGACGCGAGTTCGGCATCCACCCCCACCTCGGCATACGCTGCCGCCATCGTCGGCAGCCACTGCGACATGGCGACGCCCCGAGTTCCGGGAAGCGTTCGGAAGGCGGTCTGGAGCAGGTGATGGTGGGCGTTGACGAGACCGGGAGTGACGATGCATCCGCTCGCATCGAGGGTGTCGCCGGTCGCGCTCGCGGCGATGAGTCCGTCGGCGACGTGTAGGTCGCCGGTGGTCTCGGTGTGCTCGTCGACGACGATGGCGGTGGCGCCCGTGATGGTCAGCATCCTGTAGTTCTACCAGCCGGTCGTATCAGGGGCGTTACGCGGCGGAAACCCCGGTGTGCGACGCTGGAGCCATGCACGAGATCGCTGATCGGCTCCTCGCGGCGTCTGCCGCCGGGCGCCCCATCGCGGTCGCCACGGCCATCTCCGTCGAGGGGAGCGCGCCGCGCACGGTCGGCACCTCGATGGCCTACGACGGCAGCGCCGTGATCGGTTCCATCGCCGGCGGATGCGTCGAGGGTGCTGTCGTCGACGTGTGCGAGGAGGTGCTCGCCGATGGTGCGCCACGCACCGTCGAGTACGGGGTGGATGACGAGACTGCGTTCAGCGTGGGACTCACCTGCGGCGGGCAGATTCGCGTGCACGTGCAGTTGCTCACGCCTGAGCTGCTGGCCGCGCTCGGGGATGCCGCGCCGATCGAGGTGTGCCGCGAGTACACGGAACCGGCACCGGTCGAGCGCCACATGATCATCTTCGGAGCGATGGAGTTCTCCGCGGCCCTGGCTGCAGCGGCCGGGGTGCTCGGGTATCGCGTGACGGTGTGCGATCCGCGCCCGCTGTTCGCGACGGCAGCGCGCTTTCCCGGCGCTGAGGTCGTGGTGCAGTGGCCGACGGAGTACTTGCGTTCGGCATCCGTCGACCCGGCCACGGCGATTTGCGTGCTGAGTCACGACGCGCGCTTCGACGCCGAGCTCGTGGAGATCGCGCTCGCATCGCCAGCCGGCTTCGTCGGGGCGATGGGGTCGCGCGCTACGCACGATCGCCGGGTGGCTTCCCTCCGCGAGAGGGGCGTGGGAGAGCGGGAGATCGCGCGGCTGCGGTCTCCGATCGGACTGGATGTCGGGGCATCCACCCCCGAGGAGACGGCCGTGTCGATCCTCGCCGAGCTGCTCGCGGTGCGCTCCGGCGCCACGACGCGTCCCCTCACCGGCACGGCCGGCGCGATCCACGCGCGACTCGGGGTCTCCCAGGCCCAATAGCCCGCCCCCAGGGCATTCATCCTGCAAAGAGCGCGCTGGTTGGCAAGTGTCGTGCAACTTTCATCGCATGTTGTCACTCTGGGGACAGTTCGAGGCGAGCGGGGGGACGTCGCATCCCCGCCGGCCTGCGATCGCTAGGAAGCGACGATAGTGACGAGGAGCGCCGACATGTGCGCGCTTGTTGTCAACCAGCGCGCGTTTTGGGGGAAAAACAGACCCGCGGGGGTCTAGGTCGGGTTGGCCAGGCGCCAGAGGCGGTCGCGTGACATGGGCAGTTCGTAGGGGCGGATGCCGAGAGCATCCCGTACCGCGTTGGCGAGGGCCGGGGCCACCGGGTTGTACGGCGCCTCGCTCATCGACTTCGCGCCGAGCGGGCCGAGCTCGTCAAAGGTGTCGGCGAAGTAGGTCTCGGTGAACGGCACATCCGCGTACTGCGGGATGTGGTAGTTCCGCAGTGCAGTCGTCGTCACGGTACCCGCGCCATCCAGTCGCACTTCTTCGTAGAGCGCGCTGCCGATGGCTTGGGCGGTTCCGCCCTCGAGCTGGCCTCGGAGCTGTTCCGGGTTGAGCACGGTCCCGGCATCCGCTGCCTGCACCGACTGCAGGATGCGCACCTCGCCGGTCGCGGAGTTCACGGCGACCCGGAAGCCATGCACATTGAAGGCGACGGATCGCGGAGTGCCGTCGTTGTGGCCGCGACCGACGAGCCCTGGCAGGGGCCCCGACGATGCGATCTGGTCGCGAAGATTCTGGGCTGCTGCGTAGAGCGCCTTACCCGCCACGACGACCCCCGCCGACCCGAAGGCGCCGGTGTCGTAACCGATGACGTCGGTGTCCGACTGCCTGATGTGCACCCGTTCGGCCGTGAGCCCCAGCACGGATGCCACGAGCTGGGCGTGCACGGTGGTGGTGCCGTTCCCGAACTCCGCGGTGCCCACGTGGATCTCGACGTCGCCACCCTCGAGCAGCGTCACGGACCCTTCCGCGTAGTGACCGCGGGGCGGAAGCGTCGCGATCATGGACAGGGCCATACCCTGGCCAAGCGCCCAGCCCTCCGGTGCTTCCAGCCCACGACCGGAGCCCAGGGCCTCCTCCACGAGATCGAGACACTGGTCGAGTCCGTAGCTGTTCAGGCCCAGGTCGGACTCTTCCTCGGGATCGGCAACGACCATCCGGTCGCCCGGCACGATCACGTTCCGTCGGCGAAGTTCGAAGGGGTCGATACCGAGTTCGCGAGCCAGCTCGTCCATCGCTGATTCGATCGCGAAGATCACCTGCCCGAGCCCGTACCCCCGGAACGCACCGGACGGCAGGTTGTTCGTGTACACCGACTGCGCGTGGATCCGCTTGTTGGTGCAGCGGTACACCGCAACCGACTCGTGCACCGAGTGGAACATCACGCCGATTCCGTGGTTGCCGTAGGCGCCCGTATCCATGAGCTGGTCGACGTCCATCGCCGTAAGGATGCCGTCAGCGTCGGCCGCGAGCGTCACGCGCACGCGCATGGGGTGGCGAGGGGATGTCACGGTGAACTCCTGCTCGCGAGTGAGCTCGAGCTGCACGGCCCGCCCGGTCTTCAGCACGGCGAGCGTCACGAGATCCTCGGTGAACAGCTCCTGTTTGCCGCCGAAACCGCCGCCGACTCGGGCAGTGAAGACCCGCACCCGGTCTTGGCGAAGGCCGAAGATGTGGCACAGCTCGTCGCGCACGAGGTACGGGACCTGGCTCGAGGTGCGCAACACCAGGCGGCCGTCCGAGTCGAGCCAGCCGCGCGTTGCGTGGGTCTCGAGTGCCGCGTGGTTGACCCGCGCGGTCTGCCACGTTCCCGTGACGGATGCCGCCGCATCCCGAACCGCGGAGTCGACGTCGCCCGTCCCACCCGAGAACTCGGCCAGGGTGTTGCGGCCGGGGTCGAGGATGCGGGACGCCGCGCCCTTGTCCCCGTGGACGAGGGGAGCACCGGGCTCGCGTGCCACGAGGGGGTCGAAGACGGCGGGCAGTTCCTCGTACTCCACGACGATCGCGGCCACGGCGAGTTCGGCCTCCGCTGCGGATTCGGCGACGACTGCGGCAACACGCTGCCCTCGGAACCGCACGACCGTATCGAACACGAGGGTGTCATCCGGATCGTCGGTACGGTGCTCATGCCGGCCGGTGGAGAACAGTGTCGAGGGGGAGTCGCGGTGATCGAGCACCGCGATCACGCCGGGCATCGCAAGCGCAGCTGACGTGTCGATGGACAGTATGCGCGCGTGAGCATATGGGCTCGGCAGCACCGCCAGGTGTGCGAGCGCAGTCGTGGTGACGTCGAGCGTGTACGGCTCGCGGCCGGTCACGACACGGCGTGCGGCGGGGGCAGCGACCGAGCGACCGGCGGCGTCTCCGGCCGGCGCTACCTCGGTATTGGTGGTGCCGCAGATCGCATCGCGGATGCTGCGATACCCCGTGCAGCGGCACAGGTTGCCCTTGAGGAGTCGAGGCAGATCGGCTTCGTCGACGGGCCCTTCAGCGGTGATCGCCGACGCTGTCACGACCATGCCGGCCGTACAGAAGCCGCACTGGAATCCGCCGGCCTGCACAAAACTCTCCTGCACAGGGTGGAGGTGCTCCGGCTCGCCGAGCCCGGCAACGGTGGTGACACTCGCGCCCTCGAGGCGCTGGGCAGGGTAGATGCACGAATGGATGGCGCTGCCATCCAGCAGCACAGTGCACGCACCGCAATCCCCGGCGTCGCACCCCTTCTTGACCTCGTAGTGCTCCAGATCGCGCAGAAGCGTGCGCAGCACCTGGCCCGGTCGCGGGGTCGCATCGACGGGCTCGCCGTTGATCGAGAACTTCACGAGAGCTCCTCCCGCAGTTCTTCGGCGAAGCGCAGACTCATTGCCCTCCGCCAGTCCGGGGCGCCGTGTGGGTCGTCGTACCAGTCGTCTATGCCGTCGACGGCATGTGCGAGTGTCTCGGCGTCGGGGATGGTCTCGAAGCTCAGCTCGTAGGGCCTCGGCGTGCCTCCCGTGATGCTGAACACCGTTTCTCCGGAGGATTCTCGCCGCGCGGTCACGAGCGTTCCCGTCCTTCCCAGTGGCGACAAGGCGATACGCCGGAACCCCTGTCGTGAGGAGAGCGCATGCTCCGGAAAAACGATCGAGCGCAGCACCTCTCCGGGGAGCAGTGCGGTCTGCTGCACACCGAGCACGAACTCGGAGGCGGGCATCCGTCGCTCGGAGTCTTTCGACCAGAGCACGACGTCGGCATCGAGCGCGACGGCGAGGGATGTCATGGGCCCGGCGGGCAACGCGGTGGCGATGTTGCCGCCGACCGTGGCGACGTGCTGGATCTTCCACGAGGCCAGCAACGAGTCGGCGCAGAGCGGGAAGAGTGGCGAATCGGGGAGCTCGCGAAGGGTTGCGATCGTGCAGGTCGCGGCGATCTCGAGGCCCGAATCGGTGCGGACGACGGGATCCCATCCGAGCCCCATGAGGTCGACGACCGCAGACACGTCCGGCTGTGGCTCCGAGAACAGCCAGGTGCCACCGCCGATGACCCGCTCTCCGGGCGCAAACGCGAGATCAGCCCGGGTGGTGGCCACCCGGTATTCGCGAACGCCGACCAGATCCATTGTTCATGCAGTCAACATGATTAGTGTGTCGCGCGCATTACGGGCGGCGGCTACCCGACCTCCAGCGCCGTCACGCCGCGGAGGTCGACGCGCAAGCGTGACCCCGTCTGCACGAGGGTCATGAGCACGTCGCCGCACACGTGGCAGCGCACGCACCATCCCGGTGCTGCGTCCCACACCACGGCCTCCGCGAGCACGGAGACGTCGCCGCAGTGTGCGCACCGGCCGGTCGCGGTGGTCATGTCGTCGCGGAAGAGCTCCGAGAGTGGGCCAGCGAGTACGTTGCCATCGAGGTGTGTCATCCGCCGAACCTCTCCGTCTTGATCGTGTCGGCTGGGTAGCCGAGCTCCACGAGCCAGGTAGCCACGGCCTCGACGAAGGCCGTCGGGCCACACACGAAGATCGCCGGGTTCTCCGACGCCGGGATCACGGATGCCGCGAGCACGTCTTTCGTCAGACGCCCTGGTGCCACGGGCCACCCGTCGGGAACGGCCCTGGTGTACACGTACGTCGTCGAGAAGTCGGAACCCTCGGACGCTGAAAGTTCGTCCCTGTAGAACGCATCGCCGGGGGAGCGCACCGAGTAGAGCAGCTTGAAGGGAGCCGAGGAGCCCGAGTCGGCGTGTGAGCGCACCATGGCCACGAGCGGCACGATGCCGGAGCCACCGCCGATGAGTTGCACCGGGCCGGTCTGCTCTGGCTTCCAGACGAACCAGCCGCCGAGGGGGCCGCGCAGTTCCAGCATGTCACCGGGCATGAGGTCGTCGACGAGGTACGGCGAGACTTCCCCCGTGGGGATCTTGTCGACCGCGAGTTCCACCATCTCCGAGGGGCCAGCGGAGGCTATCGAGTAGGAACGCACGGCCTGATAGCCGTCAGGGGCGGTGAGCCGAACATCCACGTGCTGGCCGGCGATGTTGCCGGGCCACCCGGGCAGCGACACAACGATGCTGCGCCCACTGGGCGTCTGCGTCTGAACCGCCGAGACCGTGCCCACGAGCCACTTGCCTACCAACGCTGTCCTACCAATACCGTTCTTCCTGCCAGGGGTCGCCGTACATGTGGTACCCGTTCTGCTCCCAGAATCCGGGTTCGTCCTGCGGCAGCATCTCGAGGCCGCGGATCCACTTGGCGCTCTTCCAGAAGTACAGGTGCGGCACGAGGAGGCGCGCAGGCCCGCCGTGCTCGGGGTCGAGGGGTTCACCGTCGAACTCGAACGCGATCCAGGCCTTGCCGTCGAGCAGGTCGGCGAGGGGCACATTCGTCGTGTAGCCACCGTAGGAGTGCGCCATCGTGTACTCGTAGGAGGTGTCGACCTCCTCGAAGAGTGTGTCGAGCGAGACTCCCCGCCAGCTCGTGCCGAGCTTCGACCACCGCGTCACACAGTGGATGTCTGTGCCGACCTCGTCGATCTTGAGGGCCATCAGCTGGTCCCACGTCCACGAGTAGCGCTTGCCGCTCTCGTTCGTGATCGTGAACTGCCAGTCGGCCGTGTCCACCTCGGGCGTCGGCCCCGCGGAGAGAACGGGGAAGTCCTCGGTGAGGTACTGGCCCGGCGGAAGATCGGGGTTGTTGTCCCGGCCCCGCCCGGAGAAACCTCGCGTAAAGATGCTCATGGTTCAGAGTATCCACAACGCGTTCTAGGGTGAAGAGATGACAGGCGTCGGTTTGGGGCTTCCGACGATTCGTCGTGCGCCCACCGAGCGCCCCGACACGACCGGGCGACCGGATGCCACGGGCCTCCTCGATCGCTTCGGACGCGTCGCCCGCGACCTGCGTATCTCCCTCACCGAGAAGTGCTCGCTGCGCTGCACGTACTGCATGCCGGCGGAGGGGCTCCCCGCGATTGCCCGCGAGGACCTGCTCACGCCGGTCGAGATCGCTCGGCTCGTGCAGGTTGCTGTGCGTGACCTGGGGGTGCGTGACATCCGTTTCACCGGCGGAGAGCCGCTCATGCGCGCCGACCTGGAGGAGATCATCGCGCGGTCGACCGAGGTCGCCGATGGTGCGAGCGTCTCGATGACGACCAACGGCATCGGCCTCGACAAGCGCATCGCGGGACTCGTGGTCGCGGGCCTCACCCGCCTCAACGTGTCGCTGGACACCGTGGATCGCGATCACTTCGCACGCCTCACGCGTCGTGACCGGCTGCCGGCCGTGCTCGCGGGCATCGAGGCCGCGAAGCTCGCGGGCATCGCCCCGCTCAAGATCAACGCCGTGCTCATGCGCGACACGCTCGGTGGCGCCGTCGACCTGCTCGCCTGGTCGCTCGAGAACGGTGCGCGCCTGCGTTTCATCGAGCAGATGCCCCTCGATGCCGACGAAGCCTGGGCTCGCGACAACATGGTGGATGCCGCGGAGCTCCTCGACGTGCTCGGCTCCCGTTTCACCCTCACCCAGCCGCACCGGGAAGACCCGTCCGCCCCGGCTGAGGAGTGGCTCGTCGACGGCGGACCCGCGACGGTCGGCATCATCGCAAGCGTGACGCGAAGCTTCTGCTCGGCGTGCGATCGCACCCGCGTGACCGCGGAGGGCACCGTCCGATCGTGTCTGTTCGGCGACGACGAGACCGACCTTCGCGCACTCCTGCGCAGCCGCGCCGATGATGCGGAGCTTGCCGACTGGTGGCGCGCAGCCATGTGGGGCAAGCAGGCCGGCCACGGCATGGAACGCTCCGACTTCGTGCGCCCCGTGCGCAGCATGGGAGCGATCGGTGGTTGAAGTTCGCTACTTTGCCGCGGCACGGGATGCCGCCGGCGCGTCATCCGAACACGTCGAGGGTGCCGCGACCGTCGGGCAGCTCAAGGCGCTGCTCGTCGAGCGGTACGGCGACGGGATGGCACGGGTCGTGGCATCCGGATCGTTCCTGGTCGACGGCATCGTCAGCCGCGACGACACTCGCGAGCTCGGTGCTCGCGTGGACGTGCTGCCACCGTTCGCGGGCGGCTAGCAGTACCAGCCCCGCACGCCAGGGAGGGGTCAGGCCGCCATGTCGACAAGGATCCTGATGCCCTCGGAAGAGGGCGAGCCTACGGGCGCCGTGCACACCACGAGCGTCTGACTGGCGGCCTCGGCGCTCGTGAGGAGCTGTTGCGTGACGTCGATGCGGCCGACGAGCGGGTGCTGCATGCGGTAGACGGCCGTCGTCGACGTGCGGATCTGGTTGGTGGCCCACAGGCTCGCGAATTCGGTGCTCTCTACGGTCAGGCGACCGATCAGGGAGACGAGAGTCGGGTCATCCGGGTCGATGGCCGCGAGCATCCTGAGGTGGCCAACGCTCGCGCGCGCCTTGGTCTCCCAGTCCACGTAGAGCTCGCGGGTGTGGGCGTCGAGAAAGACGAGCTCTGTCGCGTTCGGTCGGCGAGCCGGGTCATCCACCGAATCGGCGTCGAGGTGACCAGCGAAGAGCAGATGCCCGGCGGGATTCCAGGCGAGGATGTCACGCCGCCGACCGACCACCATGGCGGGGCTTCCGTGGAGATTTGCCAGGAGCTCCGCCAGCGCGGGGTCGACGTGCTCCACCTGCTCGCTGCGCAAGGGTGGGGTCCGCTGCCAGCTCGCGCGCATCAGTGTGTAGAGGTGCTCGTGCTCGGCAGGGGAGAGCTGGAGGGCGCGCGCGAGGGCGTCGATGACCTGCGGTGAAGCATTCAGGGCCTGTCCCTGTTCGAGGCGCGTGTAGTACGACGAACTGACGCCGGCAAGCAACGCGATCTCCTCGCGGCGCAGGCCAGGTACCTGCCGCCGGCCATAGCCCGAGGCGAGGCCGACGTCGTCGGGTGCCAGGCGTGCGCGACTGGCCTGCAGGAACCCGCCGAGGGATGCAGTGTCTGCTGTGATGGCCATAGTTGCCAGTGTCGCACCGCACGCCCCGCCGGGCCTACCCCTCTCAGGGATACGCCTGACCCGGTCTGGACGGGCTGGAACACCGCACGGAGCCTTGACACACTGACGGAAACCGTTCCCGCCAGATGCCGAAAGGAACGAGATGAACCAGATAACGCTGGGCGATGTCACGGTGACGCGCCTCGAGGAGATGCACGGCCCGATCATGCCGCCGTCGGCCTTCTTCCCGACCGTTCCCGAAACCGCCTGGGGTGAGCACGGCGAACTCGCGCCCGACCATCTCGATGCCAGCGGTGAGATGGTGCAGGTCGCGATGCAGACGTGGCTCTTGCGCAGCGAGGGCAGGACGATTCTCATCGATACCGGAGTGGGCAACGACAAGTCCCGGCCGGCGGTCGACGTCTGGGACCACCTCAGCCTCGACTTCCTCGGCACGCTGGCCGCTGCCGGTGTTGCGCCGTCGGAGGTGGACCTCGTGGTGAACACGCACCTGCACGTCGATCACGTCGGGTGGAACACCATGCTCGTCGATGGCGAGTGGCATCCGACTTTCCCCAACGCGACGTACCTCATGCCGAAGGCCGACTTCGAGTTCTGGAACCCCGCAAACAACCCGAACATCACCGGCGGCGTCAATGAGAACGTCTACGAAGACAGCGTGGCTCCGGTAGCCGCCGCCGGGCAGGTGCAGCTGTGGGAGGGCACGCACGTCATCGACGGGCCCCTCACGCTCGAGGCGGCGCCGGGGCACACGCCAGGCTCGAGCGTCATCGTGCTGTCGAGTGGTGCCGATCGTGCGCTCTTCGCTGGCGACCTCATGCATTCCCCGATCCAGGTCTCGCACGTCGACCACAACAGCTGCTTCTGCGAGGATCCCGCCGGCGCCGTCGCGACCCGTCGTCGGTTGCTCGGGTGGGCGGCCGACTCCAACGCGCTCGTGCTGCCCGCGCACTTCAGCGGTCACGGTGCCCTTGAGATCGAGCGCCGGGATGCCGGTTTCGGCATCCGCAACTGGGCGGGATTCGATCGGCTGTGAGCGCCACCTCGATCGACGAAGCCCTCGTCGCAACATCCGCCGGGCTGGTTCGCGGAAGCGTCACCGAGCACGCGCTGACCTACCGCGGGGTGCCGTACGCCGCCCCGCCGAGCGGAGCGTCGCGGTTCGCCGCTCCGTCGCCCCATGAACCGTGGGAGGGGGAACGGGATGCCCGCATCGCTGGCCCCACCGCACCGCAGCCCTTCCGTTCCCGGCTCGGTGACCTCGACCTGTCACCCTTCTTCGGTGCGGGGTGGGTGCGGGGCGACGACTACCTGACCGTCGACATCTGGTCACCGCGCGAGACGACGGCGCCCGCGCCCGTCGTGCTCTTCGTGCACGGCGGTGCCTTCATCGCGGGATCGACCGGTGGCCCCGTGTATGACGGCTCGGCGTTCGCTCGTGATGGGGTGGTCTTCGTCACGGCGAATTATCGCCTCGGCGTGAGTGGCTTCCTCCACGTGCCCGATGCGCCCGACAACCGGGGGATGCTCGACATCGCGGCAGCGCTCCGATGGATCCACGACAACATCGCCCAGTTCGGCGGCGATCCAGGCAACGTGACGCTCATGGGGCAGTCGGCGGGGGCGATCATCGTGTCGAGTCTGCTCACGGACACGACGGTCAACGGGCTGTTCCGTCGCGCGATCGTGCAGAGCGGCAGCGGAACAGGTGCTTTCACGACGCAGCAAGCGGCCATGGTGAGCGATCGGGTCGGGGAGTTGCTCGGACGGGCGCCAACGGCCGCGGCGCTTGCCGACGTGTCCGACGAGGACTTCGTCTCCGTGGTTCCCACGGTTGCGCACCTCGACCTGACGACACCGGACGCGCCACGTCCACTCGGAGGGATCACCGTGTTCGGGCTCGTACTCGACGAGCAGCCAGCCCGGTCGCTCATCACTGCGGCGGGCCACATCCCGGACCTGCTCATCGGGGACAACGCGGACGAGAGCACTCTGTATGTCGCGCCCCAGGGGCAGCTCGCGGGCACGACGGAGTCCGACCTCCTTGCGGCGGCGGCGCTGTTCACCGACAGACCGGAGGAGCACGTCGGTACGTACCGTTCCGGTCGGGAATCGCTCTCGCTCGAGCAGCTTCGGGTGGGCATCCTCAGCGACGGCATGTTCGGCGCGGGTACGCGTGCGCTCGCCGACGCGCACGCGGCGCACACCGAAGCCGCCACGCACGTCTACAGGTTCGAGTGGGGGTCGAACGCCGTCGCGGGCCAACTGCGCTCGAGTCACCTCATGGAGCTGCCGTTCGTGTTCGATCGAACCGATGTTGCAGAGCTCCATGGGGAGAACGGCCTGCTCGGCACGTCAGCGCCGCCGGCGGCACTCTCCGCCGACATGCACACAGCATGGGTTCGGTACGCCACGCTCGGGTCGCCGGGGTGGGAGGCGGCATCCCTCGATCAGCGGGCCGTGCGACGCTTCGGTTAGCTACAGCCCGACCCACTCCGTCACGCCGTCGGCGAGGTGCTGGCGCTTCCAGATCGGCACGCGCTGCTTGATGAGCTCGACGAGCTGTTCGCACGCAGCGAACGCCTCCGCGCGGTGAGGGGCGGCAACGGATGCCACGAGCGCAACATCGCCGACCTGCAACGAGCCCGTCCTGTGGCCGGCCGCCACGCGTAGCCCGCTGGCGTCACTCACCTCAGCGCAGCACGCGGCGAGGAACCCCTCGGCCTCGGGGTGGGCCTCGTACTCGAGTGCCGACACCGCCTCCCCGTGATCGTGGTTGCGCACGACCCCGCGGAAGGTGACGACCGCACCATCCGCAGACGTCAGAACGAACGCCTCGAAGGTGTCCGCGCTGAGTGGCTCCTCGGTGACGACCGCGAGGGTGTCACTCATGCGCGCCACCACCGGCGACCTGGGCGACGACGTGCTCGAGGAGCTCGCCCAGCACGGCGAGGCCGTCCGTGACGCCCCCGCTCGATCCGGGGAGGTTGACGATCACTGAGCCGCCGGAGACTCCGGCGAGCCCGCGGCTGAGCGCGGCGGTGGGCACGTGCGCGAGTCCGCGCGCGCGGATGGCCTCGGCGATGCCGGGCAGCTCGCGATCGAGCACGGCGCGGGTGGCTTCTGGCGTGGCATCCGTCGGCGAGACGCCGGTGCCACCGGTGGTGATCACGACGGCGGGGCCCGCCGCGAGCACGGAGTCGAGTTCGGTCGCGACATCCGCGTCGGCGACCACGCTGTGCTGCACGGAATACCCGCGCTCGCCGAGCCACGAGGCTATGACGGGGCCGGTCGTGTCCTCCCGGGTGCTTGCGGCGCCGCCCGTCGAAGCGACGATGACGGCTGCAGTGCCGGGGACGATCGTGGGTCGCGTGCGCCCGCCCGACTTCGACAGGAGCCGGATCTCGCCGATCACCGAGTGCGGGTCCACGGCCTTGGTCATGTCGTGCAACGTGAGCGCGGCGACCGTGACGGCCGTGAGCGCCTCCATCTCGACGCCGGTCTTGCCCGTCGTCTTTGCGGTGGCGGTGATGTCGATCCAGTTCTCGCCGAATGCGAAATCCACCGTAACCGAGCTCAGGGCGAGCTGGTGGCAGAGCGGGATGAGTTCGCTCGTGCGCTTGGCACCGCCGATCCCGGCGAGCCTCGCCGTCGCGAGCACATCGGCCTTCGGCAGATCGTCGGCCGCAACCAGGGCGATGACCTCGGCAGTTGTCGTGAACCGCCCGCCGGCCGTGGCGATACGTCGCGTGATGGCCTTGTCGCCGACATCCACCATCCGCGCGCGTCCGTCGGAGTCGAGGTGAGTGAGTGCGGCAGTCATAGCGCCCATGTTTCCACGGACTCGCCCGCCGCGAGGGAGGTGACCTCCTCGGGGATGACCACGAGCAGGTCGGATGCCGCGAGCCCGGCAACGAGGTGGGAGCCAGGGCCAGCCACGATCTCGACCAAGCCCGGCGCGCCGGGATCGCCGGGGAGTGCTCGCCCGCGCAGGAACTGCCGCTTGCCGAGCACCGAGCGCACAGCACCAGCCAACCAGCGGCGCTCGCGTCGGGGTGCCGGGATGCCGGCGAGGTCGCGCAACAGTGGTGCGAGAAAAACCTCGAACGACAGCTGGGTGCTCACCGGGTTGCCGGGGAACGAGATCACGGGCACGCCCTCGAACACGGCCGTCGACTGAGGGCCCCCGGGTTGCATCGCAACGTGGCCGACGCGAGCGCCACGTGGCTCGAGGAGGTCTCGCACGACCTCGAAGTCGCCGTGCGAGATGCCGCCGGAGGTGACGACGACGTCGGCAACGCTGGCCGCCTCGTCGAGAGTGGCGAGTAGCACGGCCGGGTCGTCGGTGACCTGTCGCGCGAGCATGACCTGTGCGCCAGTAGCACGAACTGCGGCAATGAGAGCGACGGCGTTCGAGTCGTAGATCTGGCCCGCGCCGGCTTCGTTGCCCGGTTCGACGAGTTCAGCACCCGTCGTGACGATCGCGATGCGTGCTCGTCCGCGCACCTCGGCGTCGGCGACTCCCGTGGCGGCGAGGGCGGCCAGGTGTCGCGGGGCGAGGGTCGTGGCTGCGGGCAGCAGAAGGTCGCCCGCGCGGATGTCCGACCCGCGTTCGCGCACGTACTCACCGACCGCGCGTCCCCGCGAGATGGTGACGGCATCGCCGGAATCAGTGGCGGCCGCCTCGGTGTCCTCTACGGGAACGACCGCGTCGGCGCCATCCGGAACGGGGGCGCCCGTCATGATGCGCAGCGCCGTCGCCGGTTCAAGGGCGGGCGGAATGCCGGCTGCGGCCGCGATGATGCCAGCAACGGGGAGAGTGACCGGGGCGGCAGCGACATCCGCGGCCCGGACGGCGAAACCGTCCATCTGTGAGTTGCGGAAGAGCGGCAGGTCGACGGGCGAGAGCACATCGACCGACGTGACCCTGCCGAGTGCGTCGAGGAGGGGAACGCGTTCCGAGGGGATGCCGGCGAGTCGCGGTCTGACCAGCCCAGCAACGATCGCGGCGTGCTCGTCGACGGAGGTCACCATCAGTACCTCGCGAGTGTCGGGTCGACGCGGCGGGCCCACGTGTCAATGCCGCCAGCGAGATGGCTCGCGCGGAAGCCGTGGTCGGCGAGGAGCTGTCGCGCACTCGCCGAGCGCACCCCGTGGTGGCAGTACACGACGACGGGGCGTGCCTGGTCGAGGGTTCCGAGGGAGCGGGGGAGCTCGCCGAGGGGGATGAGCACGGAGCCCGGAAGGCTCGCGATCTCCGCCTCCCATGGCTCGCGAACGTCGAGAAGGAGGTAGTCATCGGTGCGAGCGGCGAGATCCTCGGGTGTGACCGTGTCGGTGCCGCAGAGCGCCTCGTAGTCGACGAGTCGTGTGACTTGCGTCGCAAGTGGATCAGGCAGGTACTGGAGGGAGGAGAACTCGCCAGTGAGACCGTCGAACAGGGTGACCGTTCCGCGGAGGGGCTCGCCGACTCCTGTGAGGATCTTGATCGCCTCTGTCGCCATGATCGACCCGATCACCCCGACGACGGTGGGCAGCACCCCGCCCACCTCGCACGAGAGCACCGCGCCCGGTGGCGGAGGCGCAGGGAACAGGTCACGGTAGTTGGGCGCCCCGCCTGGCCACGACACGCTGGCCTGCCCGCTGTACTGGGAGACGGAACCCCACACGAGCGGGATGCCCGTGATCAGAGCCGCGTCGCACGCAAGGTAGCGCGTGGCGAAGTTGTCGGATCCATCGATCACGAGGTCGTACTCGGCGAAGATCGCGAGGGCGTTGGCCGACGTCAGCCGGTCTCGTCGCGCGACGACGATCGTCGTGGGGTTGAGGGCCGCGATGGAGTCGGCGGCGGACTCGGTCTTCGAGCGGCCGATATCGTCCATGCCGTGGATGTGCTGGCGGTGCAGATTGCTCGCCTCGACGGTGTCATCGTCGATGACACCGATTGTGCCGACTCCCGAGCCCGCCAGGGCGGGGAGCACCGAGCTGCCGAGGCCACCTGCCCCAATGACGAGCACGCGTGCGTCCCGGAGCCGCTGCTGCGCTGCGACGCCGAACCCGGGCAAGGCGACCTGACGGGAGTACCGGGCATCCATCTGTAGATTCTGCCACTGCACCTCACCGAGAGTGCAGTTCTGGCCGGCCCAGAATGCACCACTGGTCGCAACTGCACTCTCGCACGGGAGATACCGTCGCGATCGCTTCGGCCCCAGCACACTGTTCACCCGACACGCACTCCGCCGATGCCCGTCGTTCACCCCGGGCCGCGAGTCTGACGCCGTGTTCCGGACTCAGGTCACCGTGTTCCTGTCCCTCGCGATCGTCGCTGGGGGTGCTGCAGTCCCGGCCATGGCAGATACCGCAACCCCGAGCATCCTCATCAATGAGCTCGCCAACGGCGGCATCACCTCGGACTCCGACGGGTTCGTCGAACTGCGCAATTGGGGGAGCGAGCCCGTCGATTTGACGGGTTGGCAGGTGTTCCGCTGCAGCGCGCAGGGCCTCCGCAGCAACGTCGGCCGCCAGGAGGCGGACCTCACCGGCGTCGTGCTCGCACCCGGGCAGATCTTCACGATCTCGAGGGTCGGTATGCCGGGCGACGCCCACGTGACCGAGCCGTACGCGGCGACCGGATTCGGCATCTACCTCGAGGGCCCGGATGATCGTCCCGTCGATGCGGTCGGCGTCTACCCGAACGAGCCGTGGCCAACGGAGTCCGAGTGCACGCGGGGTGGCAACCTCGCGAATCGGCTCGACTTCGCGGCATCCGAGAGCTGGCAGCGGGTCGCGGCCACGGGCGACCTGAGGCAGGACTTCATCGTCGCACCCTCGACCATCGCACAGGCCAACCGCACCCAACCTCTTCCGCGAGCGAGCACCGGCATCGTCATCAGCGAGGTCGCCTCCGCCGGTCCCGCCGCGCCCGACGACGAGTTCATCGAGCTGCTCAACACCGGCACCGAGCCCGAGTCGCTCGACGGCTGGCAGCTCTATCGCTGCACTGCCTACGGCCGGGCCACCCCGGAGACGCTCGAACTCACCATCGCGAAGGGCACGACGCTCGCGCCCGGCGAGCGCTGGGTCGTCGGAGGTCACGGTTTCACCGGCGACTCGCAGGCTTCACTGAGTACCCAGCTCGCCAACGTCACGTTCGGGGTGATGGTCCGCACCGACGAGGGCCTCATGGTCGACCGGGTCGCGGCCTCCCACCACGGGGACTCGGCCTGCCAGGATGGCGACGCCAAGCTGCCCGCGGTGCTCGATGCCGTCGCGGGGGAGTCGTACCAACGCGTCGGAAGCGACTTCATCGTTGCGCCGCGCACGCCGAGCGCGGAGAACGCGAGCGACGAGGCATCCGTCTACGCGGACTTCTCCTACGGGCCTCGCGGCGTCGCTGTCAGTGAGCTCGCCACCGACCCCGCTGAGATGCCCACGGGCCACGACCAGCGGAACTACATCGAGCTCGCGAACTACGGCGATGTGGCTGCCGACATCTCCGGCTGGACCGTCCGCCGCTGCCAGCTCGACGGCACCCGCGCGCTCGACCTCCAGGCGACCATTCCTGCCGGCACGACACTCGCCCCCGGTGAGACGTGGCTCGCCGCGCGGGAGGGCACCAAGGCTGCGGCTGCGGCCGATGCGACCTACGCCAACTCGCTCAACTTCCTCGGCACCGGAGTCTGGATCGAGGATGCCGCCGGCCACCGCGTCGACAGCGTCGGGGTCTACGCCACGAACGAGCTCGACTCGAGCAATGTCGTCCCGAGCCCGTGTACCAAGCGGGCCGCGCTGACCGTCTACCAGCCCGATCGGATGCTCGGCGAGACGTTCCAGCGTGCGAGGTTCACCGGCTCCGACGCCGATGACTTTCTGGTCGCACCCGCGACCCCGGGTGCGCTCGATGAGCTCCACTGGGTCGATCCCACCGCCCGCGTGGTCACGTCCGAGGCTGCGGCGCTCCCTGATTCTCTGCGCGCTCGCGCGGTCGTCGCCAGACAGCCGACAGCTCCAGCGGCCGTCATCGAAGCGTGGGGCGGCGCGAGCGACCGTCCGCTCACTTCACGCGTCGGAGTGGGAGAGGTCGCGCTCGACCCGACCGCCCCGGGCCCGACGGCCGACGCGGCATGGGGTCTGCCCTACCAGCGCCTCGTGCTCGACGCCTCCGCCTTGCAGGCAGGCTCGCTCGTCGGCTGGCAGGGCAGCACCGTCGACGGCGGTGAGGTGCAACTGAGCGTGTGGTCGGGGCGCGACTGGCGACTTCTGGACGCCGGGGGCTCAGGCCTCTTGTCGGGGGCGGTCGTGGCATCCGACATCATCGACGGGCGGGTGGAGCTGCTCGTCCAGGACGGCCAGCGTGTGATGCCGACCGTGACGACCGAACGCGACGGGACTCTCGAGGATCCGGACAACTACGACTTCGCCCTCACCCACATCACGGACACCCAGTACCTGACGGAGAGCTACCCGGAGGTCTACGCGCAGCTGGCGAGCTGGCTCGCCGACAGTGCCGCAGAGCGAAAGATCGCGTTCGCCGCCCACACGGGCGACCTCGTGCAGAACTGGGTCGACCCCGACCAGAACGAACAGCGCGCGCGAACCGAGTTCGACCGGGCCTCTCGCGTGCAGTCGATCCTGGACGATGCGGGGGTGCCCAACAGCGTGCTGCCCGGCAACCACGACAACAAGCGCGGCGTGACCAACGACCTCTTCAACGAGTACTTCCCGCCGTCGCGTTACGAGGCCACCTCCTGGTACGGCGGTTCGATCGCGCCGGGCGACAACAGTGCGAACTTCTCCACATTCGAGGCCGCCGGAGCCAAGTTCCTGGTGCTCAGCCTCCCGTATGCCTACGGAGAGGATTACCTCGCCTTCGCCGAGCAGGTGGTCACGGGCCATCCCGACCACAACGTCGTGATCGCCACCCACGAGCACGTGAGCCCGAAGACGCTCGAGCAACCAGCGCTGCGGTCGTCGAACTCGCGGTGGGTGTCGCGGGCGAGCGAGCTGTGGGAGCGCGTGATCGCGCCCAACCGCAACGTCGTGGTCGTGCTCTCCGGCCACTTCCACGGCATCGGGCAGATCGTCACGGAGAACGCCGGCGGCATCGAAGGTCACACCGTGACGGAGCTGCTCGCGGACTACCAGGAATTCCGCACGCACAGCGGGGAGCGGGCGACCGGCTTCTTCCGCATGCTCCAGGTGGACATCGACGGGGGTGCGATCGCCGTGGACACGCGGTCGGTCCGGCTTGCCGCGAGCTACAGCTCGGAGTACGACTACCGCCAGTTCGTGCCGGAGAACGGATCCGTGAACGCTCCGACCAACGCGCGGCCCTGGAACGTGGTCGACGCGGGACTGCAGCACCGGTACACCGAGGAGGACGACGAGTTCACCGCGCGGCTGCAGTTGCAGCATCCGAAGCTCGTCGACACCGACGCGGTGCTGGTGGGCTGAGCTACTCCCGCGCTCGCCGCAGTGCCTCCGCCTTCTCGGCGGGGTCCATCGACGGCATCTCCTCAGTGAGCTGCTTGGCGCGGTTCGGATGCCGCAGCCCAGCCATGAACATCTGGCCGAGCGCGGTACGCCGGCCATCGCCGTGGAGCTTGCCCTCCCAACCGTTCGCCTGGTGAAAGGCGTCGGCCGTGTACAGCAGCGTGGATGCGACGAACCGTCGTCGCCACTCCGGTGCAACGAAGATCTGGTGCACCAGGCCGCCGCTCGGATACCAGCGCACCGCCCCGGCCTGCTCGCCGTTGGGGACACCGGCGGTGGCGAACGCATAGCGCGAGACGATCGTGCCCGGCGGGAACCGATCACCTCCGAAGGCGACGAGATTCGTGGCGGGCTTCGGCGACTTCGGTTCGTCGACCCACACGAACCAGAGGCCTGGCTGCTCAGGGAGCAGGTACCGGCCGATGGTGACCCTGGCGAGGGCATCCGGTGCCGCTTGCACCGACCACGCAGCCTCGTGCTCGGGCTCGGGGCCGCCCTCGCGGATGCTGCCGTCCTCCGCTGAATCGTCGCCGTACGCCGCCACGTCCCACAGCCCGGAGGCAAGTCGACCGCGCCGCACGTAGATGGCATTCCGAGCAGTTCTCATCCTGATATTGTCGTGCCAACAGCAACGCACGCTGTACGACTTCCCAGGGGGACATCACGTGAAGAAGACTCTGGCTGCCATCGGCGCCTCTGTTCTCGGCCTCGGCTCGGTTGCAGCGGGAGCGGCGATTCCCGCGAACGCTGCGGGTGGTCCCACGGAGGGCGCGTGCGCCGACATCCAGGACCAGATTGCGGCGACGGGCAACATCACCGACAACTGGTTCCAGGACTGCGTGCCGCAGTACGGCATCGGCAAGGCTGAGTTCACCATCGTTCCCGACGAGGACAACCCTTCGGAGGAGTTCCCCGAGGGCTTCGTCGACCTGAGCGAGATCGGCGACCCCGCCATCACTGTGACGTCCTCGCTCGACATGGCGGCGATCGGCTCCTACTTCGCAGAAATCGACTCCCCGGAGGCTGTCGCTCCGATCTACCCGACCCAGACCCTCGAGAGCACATCGACCTCGCGTACGTACGCTGCCTCCGTGTTTGCGCCGATCGCTACGATCGGCCTCGCAACGGACATCCCGGCAGCCGTCACCGCGGCGTGCAGCCTCGACACCGTCACCTACACCGGTCAGTGGGTCGCGACGTACAACCCGATTGACGCTGCCTTCAGCCAGACGATCGACGGCGAGGAGTGGAAGTACTCGATCACCGGCACTCCGAAGCCCAGCTACTTCTTCATCGGCGCCGAGAAC
This sequence comes from uncultured Salinibacterium sp., assembly GCA_964425885.1. Taxonomy (GTDB): domain Bacteria; phylum Actinomycetota; class Actinomycetes; order Actinomycetales; family Microbacteriaceae; genus Rhodoglobus. Next base: position 146,897 of record CAYRON010000003.1, on the reverse strand, counting down.
GACTTCTGCGTGACCGACGGTGAGTTCACGGTCACGCAGGATGACTCGAACTCCGGCATTGTCCAGGTGCTCTTCGGCGGCGTCTTCACCTACATCCCCGGAAGCATCACCGAGGGGCCGGCCGATCTCCAGAGCCTCGGCGTCTTCAGCCGCGACGGCCTCGAGCCAGCACCCGTGCCGGCTCCGGTGCCGGTCCCGCCGGCAGCACCGCAGCTCGCCGCGACGGGCGCGGATGCCGCGTCCCTCGCAACCCCAGGACTCGTTGCAGCAGCAGTGCTTGCGGCCGGTGGTGCTCTGGTAGCGCTCGGCACACGTCGCAAGCGCCGCGCGTAGCGCCCGCTAGGGCAGGGCGACGAACACCAGCAGCGCGATGAGCGCCAGCTGGGCGAAAAGCCGCGGCCAGAACGGTGTGGCGGCTCGCCCGAACCGCTCGGGGTGCCGCGCCGCGTAGGCGTTCGCCGGAAACACGGCGATGAGGAAGACGATCAGCGCGATGGCTGCGATCGGCCGAAGCGCCGGCACGAGCAATCCGACCCCGCCAGCGATCTCGCAGATGCCCGTGAAGCGCACGAGTGCCTTCCCGCTCACGCGCTGCTTGATGGCGGGCGGAATCATCGCCGACATCCCTCGGGCAACGGACGGCACGAAGTGCAGGATGCCCATACCCACGAACACGACGGCGAGAGCGATCACGATCACGAACTGCAGGGTCACGAGCATCCTCTATCGTCGCACTGGCAACGTCATGTGGCGCTGGGAGCCTCGACGGGCGCAGTAAAGTGGCATTCGCGTTGTGCTCGGCGCCTGGTGCGTCGAGCCGCGCCGTTCCAGCGCGTGATGCGCACCCAGCTACCTGAAGGATTCGATCCGTGGCCAAGCCGATCGTGCTGATCGCCGAAGAACTTTCCCCCGCTACCGTCGAGGCCCTCGGCCCCGACTTCGACATCCGCAACGTGGATGGCACCGACCGCCCGGCGCTGCTCGCCGCGCTTGCGGACGCGCACGCCATCCTCATCCGCTCCGCGACGCAGGTCGACGCCGAGGCCATCGCCGCAGCGAAGAGCCTCAAGGTCGTCGCCCGCGCCGGTGTCGGCCTCGACAACGTCGACATCAAGGCTGCGACCGAGGCTGGAGTCATGGTCGTCAACGCGCCGACGTCGAACATCATCTCTGCCGCCGAGCTCACGGTCGGCCACATCCTGAGCCTCGCGCGTCACATTCCTGCGGCGCACGCCAGCCTTGCCGCCGGCACCTGGAAGCGCTCCAAGTACACCGGGGTCGAACTCTTCGAGAAGACGGTCGGCATCATCGGCCTCGGCCGCATCGGCGCCCTCATCACCGCACGCCTGCAGGCTTTCGGTGTCAACGTCGTGGCGTACGACCCCTACGTCACCGCGGCCAGGGCGCAGCAGCTCGGCGTGACCCTGCTGACGCTCGAGGAACTCCTCGCCCAGTCGGACTTCATCACGATCCACATGCCGAGGACTCCCGAGACCACGGGCATGATCTCCACGGAGCAGCTCGCTCTCATGAAGCCGACCTCGTTCATCGTGAACGTGGCGCGAGGCGGGCTCATCGACGAGGACGCACTGTATGCAGCCCTCAAGTCGAACCGCATCGCTGGCGCCGGCCTCGACGTCTTCGTGAGTGAGCCTCCCACTGACTCGCCGCTCCTCGGCCTCGACAACGTCGTGCTCACACCGCACCTCGGAGCGTCGACCGATGAAGCCCAGGAGAAGGCTGGAGTCTCGGTTGCCCGCTCGGTGCGACTCGCGCTCGACGGTGAGCTCGTGCCCGACGCGGTGAACGTCGCTGGTGGAGTCATCGACCAGACGGTTCGCCCGGGCATCCCGCTCATGGAGAAGCTCGGCCAGGTCTTCGCGGGCCTTGCCGATTCGCCCATCACGAGTGTCGACGTCGAGGTCCGCGGTGAGATCGTCGAGTTCGACGTGAACGTGCTCAAGCTCGCGGCGCTCAAGGGCATCTTCTCGAACATCGTGAGCGAGTCGGTCAGCTATGTGAACGCACCGCTACTCGCGGAGGCGCGCGGCGTCGATGTTCGCCTGCTGACGGATGCCTCGAGCGACGAGTACCGCAACCTGCTCAGCATCCGCGGCGCCCTGTCCGACGGCTCGCAGATCTCGGTTTCGGGAACCCTCACGGGCACCAAGCAGACGCAGAAGATCGTCGAGATCAACGGCTACGACGTCGAGGTGCCCATGGCTGAGCACCTCATCGTGATGATGTACACCGACCGCCCGGGCATCGTTGCGGTCTACGGCAAGGAGTTCGGCGCCGCCAATATCAACATCGCTGGCATGCAGATCGCTCGCCAGAGTGCGGGCGGCGAGGCTCTCTCGGTGCTGACGGTCGACTCGCCGGTTCCCGAGGACCTGCTCGAGACGGTCCGCACCGCGATCGACGCGAGTCTCCTGCGCGAGATCGACATCGTCAGCGAGTAACTCCTCGTGGACGTCGCTCAGCGACGCTTCGCTCGCTGAGGTTTGTGGCGGACGCGCGTGTTCCTACAGGCGCGCCGCCAACAAGCCTCAGCGCGAAAGCTCAGACGACGTCGTTCGGCGGGGTGCTCGACGTGCGGCGCTCAGTGACGGCAGCTCCAGTGGCATCCACGCCAGACTGCACGGTCGTGACCGACTGGCGCTTGCGCATCATGAAGATGAGCCCGAGCACGAAGACGATGAAACCGGCACCCATGAGCAGGTAGCCCACCATGTCGAGGTCGATGAACGAGTTTTCGAGATTGACCGCGAACGCAAGGACCGCGCCGACGACGAACAAGACAATTCCAGTTCCAATACTCATGCCAGTCACGGTAGACCCGACTTCCGGCCGCGCCCCAGGGGTTGTGCGCGAATCGAAGCTGCGCTAAGACCGATAACCTGAAGCCATGCCCAGCACGTTGAATCTCGCCGTCATTCCCGGCGACGGAATCGGTCCAGAAGTCATCGCAGAAGCCGTCAAGGTCCTCACCGCTACGGGGGTGGATGCCACGGTCACCGAGTACCCGTTCGGTGCGACCCACTTCCTTGCGACGGGTGACATCCTCGACCAGGCCGACCTCGACGCGCTGGCCCAGCATGACGCGATCCTCCTCGGCGCCGTCGGCGGCGACCCGCAGGACGCACGCCTCAAGGGCGGCATCATCGAGCGCGGCCTGCTGCTGAAGCTCCGGTTCGCTTTCGACCACTACGTGAACCTCCGGCCCACGCGCATCTACCCGAGCGTGACATCCCCGCTGTCCGACCCCGGTGACGTCGACTTCGTGGTCGTGCGCGAGGGCACAGAGGGGCCCTACGTGGGCAACGGCGGAAGCATCCGCACCGGGACCCCCCACGAGATCGCCAACGAGGTCAGCGTCAACACGGCGTTCGGCATCGAGCGCGTCGTGAAGTTCGCCTTCGAGCAGGCCGAGCAGCGCCGCGGCAAGCTCACGTTCGTGCACAAGACGAACGTGCTCACCTACGCGGGTGGCCTGTGGCAGCGTCTCGTGCAGGCGGAGGCGGCCAATCATCCGTCCGTGAACTGGGATTACCTCCACGTGGATGCCGCGACCATCTTCTTGGTCACAAACCCTGCTAGGTTCGACGTCATCGTCACAGATAACCTCTTTGGCGACATCCTCACCGATCTCGCTGCCGCAATCAGCGGCGGCATCGGACTGGCTGCCTCGGGAAACATCAACCCGGACGGCGCCTTCCCCTCGATGTTCGAGCCCGTGCACGGTTCGGCACCGGACATCGCAGGCAAGCAGCTCGCTGACCCCACCGCGGCGATCCTGTCCGTTGCACTCATGCTGGCCCAGCAGGGCCACGCGGATGCCGCGGCTCGGGTCAACGCGGCGGTGGAAGCCGATCTCGCCTCCCGCGGCACAACCAAGCGAAGCACCGCGGAGGTCGGGGACGCGATCGCGGCTCTTGTCCGGGCTTAACGTAGAACCACCTCTTCCTAAGGAACGACCCATGAAGAACCTTCTGGCTCCCAAGACCCTCGAGTTCGCGATCACGCGAAACGAGGACGCTCGCACCGCCGCTGAGCACGCCGACATCATCGCTGAGCCCGGTTTCGGCAAGCACTTCACCGACCACATGGTCGACATCTGCTGGTCGGAATGGGGTGGCTGGCACCGTCCGCGCGTGCAGCCCTACGGGCCCATCCAGCTTGACCCGGCCGCAGCCGTTCTGCACTATGCGCAGGAGGTCTTCGAGGGCCTGAAGGCCTACCGCTGGGCCGACGGCTCGATCTGGTCGTTCCGGCCGGAGGCCAACGCAGCGCGCATGCAGCGCTCGGCCGTTCGGCTCGCTATGCCGGAGCTCCCCACCGATTACTTCATCGAGTCGCTCAAGCAGCTCATCGCCGTCGACGGGCGCTGGGTGCCCGATGCTGCCGAGACGAGCCTCTACCTGCGGCCCTTCATGTTCGCGAAGGAGGCGTTCCTCGGAGTGCGCCCCGCGAAGAAGGTCAACTACTACGTCATCGCGAGCCCCGCAGGACCGTACTTCCCGGGTGGCGTCGCGCCCCTCTCCATCTGGCTTTCCCAGGACTACGCGCGCGCCGGCAAGGGCGGCACCGGTGCGGCCAAGACCGGCGGCAACTACGCTTCGAGCCTCGTGGCCCAGCAGGAGGCCTACGACAACGGCTGCGCACAGGTGCTCTTCCTCGATTCGCAGGAGGGCAAGTGGATCGAGGAGCTCGGCGGCATGAACGTCGTGCTCGTGAAGAAGGACGGCACCCTCGTCACCCCCGAGTCCGACAGCATCCTCGAGGGCATCACGCGGGATTCGGTGCTGCAGCTCGCTGAGGACCGCGGCCACACAGTGGAGCGTCGCCGGGTCAGCATCGAGGAGTGGCGGGAGGGTGTCGCAAACGGCGACATCACCGAGGTCTTCGCGTGTGGCACGGCAGCGGTGATCACGCCGATCGCCCTGCTGAAGGCACACGATTTCAGCGTCGGCGATGCGGATGCCCCGGCCGGAGAACTGACGATGTCGCTGCGCGAGGAGCTCACCGACATCCAGTACGGACGTCGCCCAGACCCCCACGGTTGGATGACGCGCCTCGACGCGTAGGCGCTTTTCTCCCAAAAAGCGAGCTGATTGGCAAATGTCGGCGTCATTTCGTCGACTCTCGCCAAACTCAGCGACTTTCGTCGCGAGCGAGGACAGGCTCCGCTTCGCGCCCACAAACGCCATAACCGCCTCCGCGCCCTCAGCGAGGTTCTGCGCATACGTGCGCCCGCTGATCGTCTTGCGCGGGCGCAGGCTGTGGTCACCGTCGCCCAGCCAGTGCACCTCGATAGCGGGGGAGAGGTCGTAGTCCGCAACCTCGTCCGGTGTGCCGAACTCGTCCCGAGTGCCCTGCACGATGAGCGTCGGAACGGTCAGCTCGAGCAGGTGCGCGGTGCGTAGTTGCTCGGGTTTGGTCGGTGGATGGAACGGATACGAGAAGCACACGAGCCCGGCGATCACGCCGTCGTCGTACAACTCCTGGGCGACCATGCTCGCGACTCGGCCGCCGAGGGAGTGGCCTCCGATGAAGAGCGGCTTCGCGGCGGCGGAGGCCACGGCATCCCGGTACTCGCCCAGCAGAGAGTCGCCCCGCGGCGGTGGCTTGCGCACTCCCTCGCGTCGCCCCGCCATGTACGCGAACTCGAAGCGGGCGACGCGGATGCCCTGCGCAACGATCGCGGAGGTGATCGCGTTCATCCCCGCACTGTCCATGGCTGCACCAGCACCGTGGGCGAGCAGGAGTGTCACGTCGAACTCGGGCGGTGCGTCCCACAACAGCTGCGTCATCCTGCGATCGTAGCCAGTGGATCCACTCTTTTCCGGAGGTTCTGGCACCAAGTCACTGTGGTTGCAGGATGCCACGGCGTGGCGGCCCAACCCTCCGGAGAAGAGTGAAATGCACCGGTCGAATAGGGTTGTGGGGTGAAGATCGCACGTTTCAGCCATCAGGGCGACATCCGGTTCGGCATCGTCGACGAAGACGACGTGGTAGTGCTCAAGGCAGACCCCATGTTTGCCGGTCTCGAGACCCTCGATGAGCGCATTCCGCTGGCCGACGTGAAGCTCCTGGCCCCCGTCATCCCGCGTTCGAAGGTGATCGCGATCGGTCGCAACTATCGCGCACACGCCGCCGAGCTCGGCAACGATGTGCCGTCGGAGCCGCTCATGTTCCTCAAGCCGAACACCTCGGTGATCGGCCCCGGCGATGCGATCGTGTTGCCGTCCCAGAGCGACAACGTCGCGTTCGAGGGCGAGCTCGCCGTCGTGATCGGTGCCATCGCGCGCAACGTCGCGGTCGCGGACGCGGACAGCGTCATCTTCGGCTTCACGATCGCCAACGATGTGACCGCGCGCGACCTCCAGGAACGCGACGGCCAGTGGTCACGAGCGAAGGGCTTCGACACGTTCTGCCCGGTCGGCCCCGTTATCGAGACGGAGTTCGCGGTACTGAATCAGCACATCGTCACGACGGTCAACGGTGAGACAAAGCAGGACGGGCCGGTCTCCGACCTCATCCACTCGGTCTCGGAGATCATCGCGTTCGCGTCATCCGTGTTCACCCTCTTGCCCGGCGACCTCATCCTCACGGGCACGCCAGCCGGTGTTGGACCGATCGTCGCAGGCGACGTGGTGGATGTCACGATCGAGGGCATCGGAACGCTTTCGAACCCCGTCCGCTAGCCGCGGGCGAGGCGCAGCGTCACCGCGCTGGCGTCAGATGGCCGAGTTCTTCTCCCGCTGCGTCGAAGAGCACGAGGGTTTCGCCGTCGAACCCGGCAGTGCGGGCTGCGCCAACCCATTCCGCAACGGGCACATTCTCACAGCCGATCTGGCTCGAGATCGATGACGGTGTCGCGAGAACGTAGCCGCCGCCGAGGTCGACCCACCTGCCACTGTTGCCGTTGCAACCGTCTGAGGAGTGCCACGCTCCCGTGCTGAATTCAACGAAGGAGTCGCCGGGCTTGTCGACGACCGGGACCCATCGGCCCTCGGCGCTGCCGATGGTGAAGCCTTGTGGCAACGGCTGGATGACCGCGGACGATGGCGACTGCACGGTGCCGTTCGTGAGCGACCCGGCTAGGTTCCCTGCCTCATCCGTCAAAGTCCACCCGGTGTCGGACGGAACTGCGCGCACCGCCTTTTCCACCCACGTGAGCGATGGTTGTGGGTCGATGCCATCGAAGCAGCCCATGCTCCCGCCCCACTTCGTAGCAAGGAATGCGCCACCCAGAGACGCCCACTGCCCGCTGATTTCGCCACAGTCGTACTTCGCGTCCCACATGCCGCTCTCGTTCAAGACGATGGACGCGCTCATCCCATCGTGGGGATCGGTGATTGTCCACGTGCCGGCAAGCTGGCCACCAGTGTCGGAGGGAGTGGCAACGCGCGGCTCGAACACGGGAGTCGGCGGCAGAGTGGCAGGAGCGGCAGTGCACGCAGCGAGTCCAACGCAGAGCAGCGTTGCGGTCACGAACATCCGAAGTCCCATAGTCCTTCATGCTATCGACACCTGAATAAACGTCACGCTCCGAATGCACCACCTATACCGAACGCGAGCCCCGCAAAGCGCTCGCCGATCGTCCGCTGCGTGTCAGCGTCGGGGTGCAGCGCGTCGGGAAGCGGGTGGGTCACGGCATCCGACTCTCCATACAGCTCGAGCCCGTCGAGGTAGTAGAGGTTCGGGTCCTCTTCCCTGCGCTGTTCGACGATCCGCTTGAGCTCGCGCCGGATCACGGTGAGGGTCAGTTTGCCGGCCGTCACCTCGGCGGGATCGCCCGTGGAGATGTACCGCAGTTCGCCCTGGCGAAGCGCGTCGGGGTCGATCGCTCCGGGCCCGGGGGTGTCCTCGTGGATCGCGCAAAAGATCGGCGAGATGACGAGGAGCGGGGTGGTGGGATGCCCGTCCCTGATGGTGTCCAAGAACCCGTGCACTGCCGGGCCGAACGCACGCAGGCGCATCAGGTCGGTGTTCAGCAGGTTGATGCCGAGCTTGAGACTGATGGCGTCGGCTGGGGTGTCTCGGATGGTGCGAGCGGTGAACTGGTCGAGCAGGGCGCTCCCGCCGAATCCGAGGTTGAGCAGTTCCACTCCCGCGAGGCGGCTCGCTACGGCCGGCCAGGTTCCGAGCGGATGCGTGGCGTTCGAGCCGTGACTGATCGAACTGCCGTGATGCAACCACGTGCGACCGGTCGGAGCGGCGGCCTCGATCGGAGCGTCCGCGCGAAGTCCTCGCACCTCGATCGTCTCGTTGTGGGGAAGCCAGATCTCGACGTGCTTCGGCTCGGGGGCCAGGCCGTCGAACCGGGTCGTGTGGGTGGGCCCCACGGTCGTGGTGGGCACTCCCGTGGAGAGGTCGATCACGGTCGACGCTCCGCCGGATGTTGCATCCTCTCCTGTAGTAACGCCATCGACGACGAGCTGGATGACACCGGTCGGTCGCGGTGGCACTCCGCCGAAGTTCACGATCGACCGGAATGTCTCCAGTTCAATCGCGGTCGCCGAGGTTCGAAATGCCAGGCGAACGCCGGAGGGCTGCGACTCCGCCTTCAGGATCTGCGGGTCGGCCGCCTGCGCCCTGGCCCACCCGGGGAGGCGGTGGGGCAGCACCCCGTCTTCGGTCCGTTCGAGCTCGAGAACACCGCGGAAGAGGTCATCGGTCAAGTCGATCGTCTGGAGTTCAGTCATCGTCGTGCGCATTCCTGGTGTCTGTGGTGGGCCAGCTCTGGATAAGGGCGTCGAGGGCGCGGAGGATCTCGCTCCAGCTCGTTCCGGCATCGGGGGAGCTGTGGGCGAAACCGCCACCCTGCTCGAGGGTGATGAATCCCCGCACCGTGCTGCCGATGAGTCGAGTCGCGTGTACCCGAACGGAGGGCTCCAGGTCGTAGCCATCGAGGATGGCGTCCATGAGCCGGGCATGGCGCGGTCCAGCGCTCCTGGCGGCGGTAGCGGCGTCCAAGGTCACGAGCGTCGCCGCGAACCGGCCAGGATGCTCGCGCGCATAGCCGCGATAGGCATCGGCGAGAGCGGCGATCGCCCGGGCTCGAGACTTGCCGGCGGTGGCATCCGTCGCCCTGTCGGCCAGCTCCTCAAGCGCCAGGAGGCTGATGCGCTGGCTCAGGTCCCCCGTGCTCGCGACGTGGGAGTACAGGCTCGCCGTGCGCACGCCGAGTCGCCGGGCGACCTCGGCCACGGTCACGTGGTCGAAACCGATCTCATCGGCAAGTTCGGCGCCGACAGCGGTGACGCGGTCGGGCGTGATTCCTGAGCGGGGCATGTGCGTTCCTAATGTGCTTTGGCGTTAACCTAAAGCAATTAGGTTTGAAGCGCAACCGATAGACTCACCCCTGATGTCTGCAGCCTTCTCCACCGCCACCGGAGCCGACGTTCGCGTCCGCTTCTGCCCCTCTCCCACCGGCACGCCGCACGTCGGTCTCGTGCGAACTGCGCTCTTCAACTGGGCCTACGCGCGCCACACCGGCGGAAAGCTGATCTTCCGCATCGAGGACACGGATGCCGCGCGCGACAGCGAGGAGAGTTACCTCCAGCTTCTCGATGCCATGCGCTGGCTCGGGCTCGACTGGGACGAGGGAGTCGACGTCGGCGGCCCGCAGGCGCCCTACCGCCAGTCGCAGCGCACCGAGATCTACCTCGAGATGATCGAGAAGCTCAAGGCATCCGGTCACCTCTACGAGTCGTTCGTCACGCCAGAGGAGATGGAGGCGCGCAACGTCGCCGCCGGTCGCGACCCCAAGCAGGGCTACGACAACTTCGAGCGTGACCTCACTGACGCCCAGCGCGAGGCTTTCAAGGCCGAGGGTCGTCAGCCGGCTCTTCGCCTCCGCGTGCCCGACACCGATCTCAGCTTCGACGACCTCGTGCGTGGCGAGATCACCTTCCCCGCTGGATCGTTCACCGACTTCGTGGTCGTGCGCCCGAACGGTGCGCCGCTCTACACGTTCGTCAACCCCGTGGATGACGCGCTCATGGGCATCACGCATGTGCTCCGTGGCGAGGACCTCCTGTCGTCCACCCCTCGCCAGATCGCCCTGTACACGGCGCTCGTCGAGGTGGGAGTCACCACATTCATCCCGCGCTTCGGTCACCTGCCGTACGTGATGGGGGAGGGCAACAAGAAGCTCTCCAAGCGTGACCCGGAGTCGAGCCTGTTCCACCACCGCGAGCGCGGTTTCATCCCCGAGGGGCTCGTTAACTACCTCTCGCTTCTCGGCTGGTCGTTCTCGGCCGATCAGGACGTCTTCTCCGTGGATGACCTCATCGCTGCGTTCGATGTCGAGAACGTCAACCCGAACCCGGCGCGCTTCGACCTCAAGAAGGCGGAGTCGATCAACGGCGACCACATCCGCCTGTTGTCGGTCGACGACCTCGCGTCGCGCCTCGAGGCCTACATGCCCGGGCTCATCAACAGCGATGCTGACCGCCAGCTGCTCCGGGATGCCACCCCTCTCGTTCAGGAGCGCATGCAGCTCCTCGGCGAGGCCCCCGGCCTGCTGGGGTTCCTCTTCACGCCGGACGACGAGCTCGTCGTCGAGGCGGACGCCCTGCCAGGGGCGGACGGCGCAGCTGTGCTGGATGCTGCCCTGCGCGTGCTGCCGGGCATCCTGACGTTCGGACACGTGGAGATCGAGCAGGTGCTTCGCACGGAGCTGATCGACACGATGGGCCTCAAGCCGCGGCTCGCGTTTGGACCGTTGCGTTCAGCGATCTCGGGTCGGCGCATCAGCCCACCGCTGTTCGAGTCGATGGAACTGCTCGGCCGCGAGTCCACGATCCGCCGTATCGAGAAGCTCCGCGCCGCGCTCTGAGCCGGTGTGACGAGACCCCTCGGGATACGCTAAAGTAGACAGTCGGCTGGCGCGAAGCATCGCTTCGCGTTCGCTGAGCATGCGAAGCTGAAAATGCTTCCATTGGGGTATGGTGTAATTGGCAACACGGAAGATTCTGATTCTTTTGTTCTTGGTTCGAGTCCAGGTACCCCAGCCAGATAGGTCTTACTCAAACCGCGCACAAGCGAACTAGAGCCGGACCTCTCGGAAGTCGAAACCCCCGTCTGAACACGGGGGTTTTCGTTGTTAGCTTTGCTTTGCGCCTGCTCGCCGTCGACGTGGTGATCACGGATGTCGCGCACCATGCTGTTCGCGCGAGTCCGCTCGCCGCTCGTTGTGAGCTCGCACTCATCGACGTACACGAGCAGTTCACTGAACAGCGCGGCTAGAAGGTCTCGTCGCGCGGTGTCGGGCGACTGGCGGTAGAGACGGCCAGGCTCTCGGAGTAGGTCGATGTACGCCAGTGCCTTCTCGGAGCCGTACTTGAGACGATCCTCGGTGGTCTGGAGTTGCTCACTCACAGCAGCCTTCTTCAAGGTGGTTTCCTGGAGCTTCGCCCGCACCTTTGCGATTGGCATCGTCGCGTCTGCAGCGAGGTCGAGAAGTCTTTCTTCCTGGGCTTCGAGCTTCTTGAGTTGTCGACGCAGCTGACTCTTGAGCTCACGATCAGCGAGCAGCATGTCATCGATTGTTGCCGTAATGAGGCCGCGGATCGCGTCAATCGATTCGGCCTCTACTTGCTCAGCCTCAACGACTGCCGCAAGCTTCGCCTCGATCTGGTCGACGCGTACTGCGGGCATCGAGCACAAACCCCGTTGCTTCGCCGTGCAGATGAAGTACTCGTAGGTTCCGCCATTTCCGGTGTTCTGGCTGTAGATCAAGCGGCTTACGCGTCCCTCATCGTGGCAGGCGCCACAGAGCAGCATCCCTTTCAGGTAGTGGAAGTGAATGATGTCGCGATCGCCGAGCCGGTTGCGTCGATCGAGGATCTCTTGGACCTGTAGGAAGGTCTCCTTGGAGATCAGCGGCTGGTGTCGTCCGGCATGCAATGTGCCGCGGTATCGGATGACGCCCGTGTAGTAGGGATCTCGGAGTATGCCGGCCAGGCGGCTGTTGCTGATGGGGCGTTCGGGGTGGGAGGGCGAAGCGCGAGTAGTCAGCCCCTGCTCTTCCAAGAGGGCACGAAGTTGGCTGATGGAGTACTGACCTGTCGCGTACTGTTCAAATCCCCATGCGACGAGCGGTGCGCGTGACTCGTCCACGTCGATGGTGTTGACGAGTCGCCCGCCGTAGTCCTTGCGCACGTTCAGGTAGCCGAGCTTGGCGCGACCGACACTGCCGCCCTGTTCGACCTTGTGGGCCATCTTGACCTTGACGTCCTCCCCGTTCATGCGAACCTGGACCTCATTCATCACGTCGGTGATGGCCTCCATTGCGTCGGCCATATAGCCTTCGCCGAACTCCTCCTTGGCGGAGATCAGACGAACCCCCTTCTCGAGTAGCTGTCGCTTCGTGATTGCAGCATCCGTGAAGTTCCGAAAGACACGGGAGCGCATGTAGATGACGACGTAGTCGACATTGGGATGGTCGTCGAGGTACCGCAGAAGCTTCTTGAACTCGGGGCGTTTGGTGATGGTCTGCGCGGACTGACCGGGCTCGACGAACTCGCGCACAACCGTTGCGCGCAGTTCGCGCGTCTTTCGAAGTGCCTCAACACGCTGGGTGGCGATCGAGTTTCCGTCTTCATCGAGGTCAGCGGCGGTGTGTAGTTGCCGCGGTGTCGAAACGCGCAGATAGACGACGGCTTCGCTCGCCCTTGCCAGCAAAGGATTGGCACGCGATTGCCGCGCAGGGGAGAACAGGTGCTCGAGCCCTTCGGGGGACGTGAGCGTCACCGTCTCCGCCTCTGTACCGAGGTCGGCGATTGACGGGCTCGGGGCGGGTGTCTTGAGTCTTGATTCGAGATTGCTCATCTTGGGGGTTCCTCCGGTTACGTCCTCCGGATTAACCCTCTCTTCGGCAAGGAAGTCCAGTCCCTCATTGAGTTCCGGGGGAACTTCGGGCCATTCCCCTTGGGGCGGCGTCATGTTGTAGTTTTCGCTACGTTCTTGGGGCTCAGGCGTCATGATTCACCTCCCTGCTCGCTCACGTTCTCGGGCAATCGCCCTACCTCGTCGTCCTCTGCGACCAGTGCAGAAATCTCGTCAAGTAGGAGGACTCGGTAGAGCCGAGGGTTGATGCCAACTCGAGTCGTAAGGTGCTTCATCAGTTGGTCGCGACGACGTTCGGTCGGCACGACCCAGACGACGAGGGGGAGAACTCCACCTCGTCGTTCCTCTTCGCCGGACCGGTAATACTCCTGGTATTGGAGACACTTCGCCACGATGCGCGTCGGTGCTTCGGTCGCTCTGTCGACTTCGAAGAAGTACCGGGACACGAAGTTGGCGGTGTCGATGTCGACGGCGAGATCCGGCTTTAGCGTCGTCATCGCGCCGAGGGGGCTGAGGTAACGCCGCCAACATTTGGGCTCTAGCTGTAGCGCGCGAAGCGATGCGGCGTGAGTTCCTGCGGCTTCCAGGAGGGCTAGGTGGACGTCTGCCACGGCGACTTGGTGGCGTAGGAAGATCAGGGTCGGGTCGGTGAGGCGTCGCCTGGGGTCATCGCCTTCGCCCGTGTGGAGCGAAGCAGCGCGAAGGCCAGTATTCGTGATCGTCCAGACCGCGGCAGTCGATCCCCGCGCAGGCCCGCCGATGGTGCGCTCCATCATGACGACGAGTCCAAGGAGTCGGAGCTTCTTGAGCACACGATGTGCAGCTCGGAGCCCTGCGAGCGGGCTGACGCGTCCACCAAACTCGAAGCGAGCTATCTGCGCCGTCTGCAGGTACGGATGTTCTTGCAGCCGTGTGAGCACAGCGTGATCGATGGGCGTGAGCTGATCGGAAATTCTCTGCAGTCTGTCTGCACCGATGATCGGTCCATCGTTCATGGCAGTGTCCTCCACCGGCTGGAAGGTGTGGAACACCACTCGGAAAGTGGTGGAGTCATATCCACGGATGGCCCCTGTTGGCTGGAAACACGGGGCATGCGCGACGTGTTCGATGCAGCGGTGTGACGCCCGGTGTGACGGCGTTCGTAAGGGCGCATCACGTCATGCCTCCCTTTGGTCGGCGTCCGATCGGCTCGTCGGACGCAACGATGTCCTCGCCGATCCCAATTGCCCGCTCGATCTCGCGGTCAACGTCCGTGGCCGCGCGCCCGTAGCGCTCCAGGCTGGAACGCAGCAGAGTGGCTGCGTCTGTCGTTGGGCTGCTCGGCGCGATGGTGCGTGCTGAGAACCAGCCGGTGGCTTGGCCTTGGTGCATCAGGTTGAGGTAGATCTCGTGACGACCGAGCGCCATGAAGTCTTCCGCTTCGAGGTCCGGTGCGCGCTTGGCGAGGGCTGCGGCATCGTCGTGATCGAGTCCGAAGGTGATCACGGATCGAGCATTGGAGTCGAGGCCGGCGAGCAGTGCGGCCGGAAGCTGGCGGCGGTACTGGTGAGCAACCGTGAAACCGACACCGAGGCCGCGTGCCTGGGCGAAGGCATCGGCCAGGTCGGTCGGGAGCGCCAGATAGTCCTGGACCTCGTCGATGAACACGTTGACCGTGTGGCGCTTCTCTGGCGAGACGCTGGCACGGGCCAGGATGAGCGGCCAGAGCTGACTGACAACGAGTGAGCCGAGCAGCCGCGAGCCTTCGGCTCCGAGCAGCCCTTTGTTGAGGTTGACCAGCACGATGCGTCGCTTGCTGAACAGTTCCGAGAGCGAGAACTTCGGCTCGGCTTGTCCCAGTGTTCGGCGCAGGCTGGAGCGCAGCAGGTAGGGGCGGAGCTTGTTCAAGACAGGCGCGATGACCTGCGCGCGCTGCTCTGGACTCATCGCCTCGTAGCTCTTCCAGAAGGGTTCGAGCCCGACCGGATCGCGGAGGTTCTTCGTCAGACGGCGGCGAACGCTCACGTCCGTGAGCAGGGCTGGCAGCATCGCCAACGTTGAGCCACGAGTGCGTGCAAGTGTCAGCAGGGCTGAACTAAGGATGTCTTCGAGGCGTGGTCCCCACGAGTCGGCGTAGACAGTCTTGAAGACCGCCAGCAATCCGTCGGCGATGAGCTCGGCGGAGCCGGGTTCAGCGAACGGGTTGATGCCGACCGGGAGGTCGCTCATCGGGTCGACGACGACGACGTCGTCGCGTCGGTGGGCTGGAATGCGCGGGAGGAGTTCGCGCGAGATCAGATCGCCCTTCGGGTCGATCACTAGAACGCTGCGACCGTCCTCGATCGCGTCGAGGATGAGGTGGCTCATGAGGACGCTCTTACCCGACCCGGTCCGGCCCAGCAGCAGTGCATGGGTCAGCGAGTCCTCGCGGCCGAGACCGACCAGTAGCTCTCGACCGGTCTGCTTCGCGCTTGCAAACGGGTGACGGGCACGGCGAAGGTCGTTCGGGGCACTTACCTGCTTCGGGTGCTTCGGCGGTTGCCCGGGAAGATACCCCTTCCCGGTCGGCCAGCCGAGTAGCGATGACGCTTCGATCGACGACAGCGTCAGGGGCTTGGAGAATAGGCTGCTGCCGACGAAGGGTTCGGAGATATGGCGCGGCGCGATGTCGCGGGCGGCCAGGCGAACACCGGGCGCCTCGAGTGTGCGAAGGCCGCCGAGCAGCGCCCGTAGGAGGCCGTGTGTGCGCCGTTCGTTACCGCCTCGGGCACCAAGCCGGACGGCGGCCTCAAACCCGTGAACTGCCCGCTTGGCGCGGTAGCGGGTCTTGGACGAGGCGGAGATCTGCTCCGGGGACCCCGCGAGTAGGCGCGGCAGACTTGGGTAGCGAGGCGCTGGCTGTTCATCAAGCGTCGGGGTGAGCCGGCGACCGAGTGTGATCTGGAGAACTACTTCTTCGCTTCCCGTTGCAGCTGCCAACGCACTGAGGATCGACAGCGTCGCGGCATCGAGGTTGTCAGTGCGAAGCGGCAGTCCCCGGCTGGGCGCTTGCACCGATAGCGCCGCCTCAGGTGCCAGGCGCGGTTCGCCCAGCGGTAGGACATCGCAGCCCGGTAGATGGTGGAAGACGAGCCGCGTGATCGCCGAATGGTGGTCCGCATCGGAACCGATCAGGTACCGAACGCGTCCACCTGATGCGCGGGCCTCGAAGATGACGACACCGAGCATCGAGTTCGCGGCGAGGTGTTCGACGAACGCCTGTACGTCACCGGCGTCTGGCCTCGCCGTGAAGGCAAGTTCAGACCAAGTGTGTTCAGGCCGGTTCATCGGTGGCCTCCTGCTCTCGCCGTTTGGTGTCGTTCGCCTGCTCGGCGCGCGCCAGGGCCATGAAGTTTCGGGCCAGGTGGCGAACCTCTACTTCTTCGCGACGACTCGAGACAATTCGGATGTCACGCTCGATTCGTGGCCGGCCTCGGTCGGGACTCATCGCATCCTCCTGTCGGGCTTCGAGCGCCGTGCTACCAGCGGTCCTGGCGGCGCCGTACGATCCAAGTCAGGAGCGCGACGAGCCCAGCGAGCCCGACGATAAGAACGACCCAGCCCCAGATCTTGCTCAGCAGGTCGAGGGCGACGGTGAGCGCGACGACGGCGACGAGGAAGAGCAAGCAGGCCGTCACCAAACGGGACATCAAGTTGCGCGGTTCGGGGGAGGCGGTCACCGGTCATCACCGTCCCCCTTGCTCGCGCTGTCTCGGCTGGTCTGATGTGCGAAGTCGGACGGTACGGGGTAGCCCCAACGTGCGAGCGAGACGTCGCTGTCCAGCTCGTTTCCCCACACGCTCCAGTCCGAACTTGAGTTCGGACGGGCGCGTGCGAAGAGCTCCAGGTACGGGCCGTCGAAGAGGCGCTCAATCATTGGGTACATCTCGGCGGGCTTCACCGAGTGGTCCATACGCGGGAAATGCAGCACGGAGCGTTGGCCACGGAAGTTCGGCGTCACCTTGCCGCGAATGCCGAGAAGCAGCAGCTCGTGTGAGTTGCGGACGTAGTTGCCGAGTCCCATGTAGTACTTGTCCCAGGCGGCGTTGGACACGTAGCGGTAGCCCCACGCTTCCATCACGGCAAGGCCGGCGGGCAGCGCGCCGTTGGTGACCCAGAGCAGGAGCACTGAGTCATCGGCGGCGAGTGCCTGGACTGCTTCGCCCATGCCCTTGATGTCCTCGAGGTTCATGAGGTCGTAGTGCTTGGAGGCCCCGCGAGCGCCAAGCTGGGCGATATCCCATGGCGGATCGGCGTAGACGACGCGGTATGTCCCGCCTTCAGACGGGTTCGCGGCCTCAGGTTGATTCGTTTGATTCTTCATGTGGTTGTTGTTCTCCTTCTCCCGCCGAGTCGCTTGTGCTTGCCCGGCCGGACGCATGGTTATGAACTGATTGGGCCGATTCGTCAAGAGCAATCGGCACGGAACGCGGTCGTCGTGGTCGAGCGACCCGACGACCGGTGCGACGCCCCGAAACAGATGTCAGGGGCATCCGAGCGCAAGCGGAATCGAAGCCGTTTGCGCATGTTGTGGAATAGACAACGACCGCAGCGGCGCGACAGTTGAGAGAGCAAAGGAGCCGCGCCGACTGACCAGCGCGGCCCCTCCGGCCTCCGTTAGTGGTGCTGCGGAGGCTGGCCGTATGCCAGGTACGACTGGCGGATCATCTCCTTTCGGGCATCAAGTCCGGCGTTGCTGAGCTCAGTCGCGAGCTGCAGGACGGTGGTCCGCAGCTGCGCCTCCGTGCGGTCGAGTTCCGCTTCGATGCGCGCGCGACGACGCTTGGGGCGTTCAGCGAGCCACCCCACTCCGGTCGCGACTCCGGCTATCCCGTACCGAACGACGTCCCACGCGACCACCGTGCCGAGGAGCGCGGCTGCGCCGATTCCGAGGAACATCAGAACCTCATCAGGGTGCTGACCGCACCAGCCGTGTAGGCGTTCACGATCGCCGAGTAGCGAGCGGCTCCTGCCGGGACCGCCTGGGCGAGCGTCTGCTCCATCGAGCTGAGCGCACCGACGTTGGTGAGAATCTGGTTGGCCAGTTCTGCGCGGTACTGCTCGCGCATCGCGGTGACGCGTGCTCCGATCTCGACCTCGCCCAGCGCACGCGTCTGAGTACGGGCAAGGTCGCGCATCTCGCGGCTCTGGCTGATCCCACCGAAGCCTTGATTGAACGGGACGAGGTTGCTCATTCACTTTCTCCTTCTTCGCTTGGCCACGTCCTTTGTGTGGCGACAACCTCAGCCTCGATCCGCGAATGGTCATAGCGCTCGGCCGCAATTTCGCCACGGTTTCGCCCCGGTTTCGACGGGTGTTCCATGGAGGTCTTTGGCCCGCGAGAATGAGTCTCATGGTCGAATCGCCATCTGTTGATTCCGTCGCCAAGGCGCTCGGATACATCGGTCGCGTTCTCGGCGGTATCAAGGTGGGTCACCTCGTTGCAGAGCCCACGCTTCTGGTTCTGCTCGGCGGCGAGACAATGCGTAGCCCGTCAGTCGCGAGGAGGCGTCTGGCGGTGCAGGTCCGTGAGCTGCTGCTCTTCACGATCGACGAGATGGAACCCGTCGAGGATCGCCTGACTGCAAAGGTGATGCTCGCAACGGACGATGAGCTTCACGGCAAGAACATCGAGGAGCGGGTAGCCGTCTATTACGCCAACGGCACCGGCAAGTTGACACAGGCAAGTTTCGACAAGCGTCGTCCGCACGTGCTTAAGCGGCTTGCCGAGTATCTCGTTAGCGAACTTCAGGATTTCGATCCGGATACAGAGTCGGATGACGAGGACGCTGTCGAGCCGTACGACGAGGCCACCGACGAGATCCTGAGCGAGCTCGTCTGGCACGCGCAGGAGTTGGCGTGCTATCTGCTTGCCTTCCGCATGATCGTGGTGAACGCGTACATGGTGCATCGTTCAGATCGTGCGAGTTTTGTCTCCTGGAAGGCGAAGTACCACAGCAGCGACGGCGCTGCCGCTCTGTCTCTCTACGAGTACTGCCGGATAGGCGAGCTGATCTGGGATCTCCAACAGCTCTCGGATGGTCGCCGGTTCCTTCGGGAGAATGGTCTCGACCACTTGGTCCACCCGGCTTTCTACACCGAGTACTTCGTTCCTTTCGGCACGGCGAGGCGCGCTGACAGTTGGTCCGATGAAGACGTTGCAACCCTGGGCCAACCGTTAGACGGAGGTGTCTCGGTCCACGGTCCGTTTGGGGATCGATCTGAATTCTTCGATCGCATCGAGACCGACCGTGATCTTCGAACCGCACTTGAACAGTGGAACGACGAGCTCACTAATGGGCTCGCGACCGAATGGATGCCTACCGACAACTTCGAGATCGGCGACCCGAGCACGTTCTACGTGACGGTGGGTGTTGTTGACCTTCTCACCGCGCTCGCCGACGTCGTGCTCAACCACTTCGCAACTGTCGAGGCAATGCAGTACCGGGGGCGGCTGGTCAACGGGTTGGTGCGCGACGGCGGTGTATTTAGTTCTCACGGTATGCCGGGGGCCGTCGCTGCTGTTCCGCAAGACCTCGCTGGCTGGCTCGACCAATCGTTGTGGTCCGCCGTAACGCTTCGGCGCTTTCTCGACTCGGACGACGCTGCCTTCGCCAATGTCCTTCCGGTTCAGCCTGGAAGAGTCAGCCATGATCCCGCAAGCCTCTCCGACGGCATTGCATAGCAGCGCCAGTGGCGAAAGTGACCGAAGGCCCGACCGACGAAATCCCCGAGCGCTGCGAGGAGTGCAACCGGAAGCTTCGCCTTGAGCCCACGCTGGCTGGCGCGCACCCGGCCGTTCGCTTGGTCTGTCCGAAGCATGGAGCCGTGCTGATGTGGACGCCATTCGGTGACGACGCCACCAGCTGAGGCTCGCGAAGTGAATCGCGCCGTGGCACCCCGAATGTGTCGTGCCTAGTGTCGTACCGCTCATGCTGGACGCTACCTGTAGCGCTTGTGCTAACAGGGGTGGCGTTGTTGTAGTTTTTACAATCCGCCCGAAATGCTGTTGACAAACGGAATCAATAGTTCATAATCGCAATTCCCTCCTCGCTCGAAAGCGGCCTAGAGGAACCCAACCAGGGTTCGTCGGTCGTGACGAGAGAGGAGGTGTGACGCCATGACTGTCGTCACAAACGCCGGCGGCTATGCGTCGGCAAGCCCGGTGCGAACATTGGCAGTTCGCATCACGGACGACCTGCGGGCACAGCTGGACCTGATCGCCCAACTGAACGATCGCAGTGTCACCGAAGAGATCCGAGTCGCCCTGGAGCACTGGATCGAGACCACCAAGTCCGATCCGAAGGTGCTCCAGCGAGCCGAGTCGGTTCGCGCCGATATCGAGCGCGAGGCGGAAACCAAGCGCAACGCCATCGCGACGATCTTCGGCTCCGCTGAGAACACCGCTCCTGCCAAGAGCAGCAGTTCTCGCAAACAGGCTGACGCCTGACAAGCAGCAACCGTCCCGAGGTCTAGAGAGTTTTCGCGCTCTCCCTCGGGACGGTTGCTGCCTCACCTGACTTAGAGCCCTGCTCCAGCGCCTCGTTGGTGCTGTGCGACTCCTAGGGAACCCATCCAGGGTTGCCGGTCGCTCGCATCAAGGAGGAACCAGATGGTCAAAGGACTCTTCATCCCAGCCGACACCGACCAACCGGTCGAAGTCAGATCACTCGAGGGCCATCACGACTACGCGAAGGCGATAGACGGATGGCTCGAAGCAGTAGACGTGCCGCCGCTCGGCGTCACCATGTACGTCAACGAGGAAGGACAGCTACGCAAGCTGCCGTTCAACCCTCGCGCGACGTTTCTATGGTGGTACGAGCTGCCGCACGTCAGGCAGAAGGCGATGCTGGTTGGCGACGTGCTCATGGTCGGGAGTCCCGACCCTGACGGCATCGACACCAACATCCCGGAGTCCACGCTCGCGCTGCTCACCAACAGGGATCCGTACGCCGTGATCGTGATGTACGGAGACTCACCGCTCTGGGTCAAGCACCCATTTCCCTACGACGACTACTTCGAAGCAGTTGTCTGGGCGATGATCTTGTCCGAGCGTGTGACCGACACGAACAGCGTCCGGGTGGTCACGCTGGACCAGCTTCTCGACATCGACCAGAAGGAAGTCGAGGACCAGGAGAACTGGGGCAATCAGCAGTTCTAACCCCGCTACGGCGGCAGTCCGATCGAGGTTCGAGAACTAAGAGTTTTCATCTCGATCGGCTGCCGCCTGTTTCACTTTGGTCTAGCGACCGTATGAGGTGCCGCCGTAGCCTGCGGAGTCCTCGAAGGAAGTCGTCTGGCTCGATGACCGAGCTTCCGGGAGGGCTTCAAGGAGCCGAGTTACGCCAACGATGGCGAGGACTGCAAGCAGCAGAAGCTTCAAGAACTGGGCGCGATCCATCGGCTGATTGAGTAAATCAAGTTGGAGCGACTTCATTGAGATCCCTTCTTGCTTTGGTGCGATGACTTTGCTGCTGTTTGGCCTCAGGCGTGGGTCCCGACGATGCACATGAGTCGACCCGCATACGAGGAAAAGTCCCCGGAGAGCGTCGGGGACTGCCATCCCTGGTTCGACGTGCCCGCTGCGTTAAGGGTGATCGGGTTCGAGCCGTAGCCGTCGATGTAGAGCAGATCGCCCGATACGGTGGTGCCGTTCCATTCGGAGGCCGGATTAACAGATCCCGGCGCAACCGTCCCGATGGCAACTTCTCCCGCGCGGAGGAAGCCGCTCCCCCCGGTGTGAATGCGGCCGGTGCGCTTGTAACGGTAGGAGGCGTCCCGCACTGCGTCGCTGAACGTCGTGTCGCCACCCCGGCCGCGACGCCAGATTCGGACGAAGCCTTTGCTCTGTGTTGGAGTCGGAGGTGCGAGGGTGTTGTGGTTCAGCCGCGTGTACGGGCCGTTAGCGCTTTTCGAGGTATTCGACGGCAGCTCGTAGGAGACGCCGCCCGGCAACTCGCAGATGTCGAAGGGGCGGACGTTGTTGCGAAGACCAGCAGGCATCGCGAAGTCGACATACGTCGCGCCGACTGCTTGAAGGTCGTACTCGGCGATCAGGACGTAGCGGGAGGTGTCTTCGCACTCCCGGCCGTAGACGGTCCAGGGTGCGTAAGGAGTTGACGAACGCGCGGCCTCGGCCGCGCTCTGGTTCCACGGGATAATGCGACCGATGAGAGCAGCGAGCGCAGCCGTCGATGGCAGCGTGCCGTTTGGGTGCGGGTGGATCTGGTCGGACATGAGCGGCGACGACGCGAGAGAAGTCGTTCCGAACACCGGGCGGGTGTCACGAATGAGCACGTCGGGCCAGCGGTCGATGAGGCGCAGATAGGCGTTTCGCAAGATCGTGCTCTTGGCCTGTGCTTCCCCGTTTGGTGAGACGTAGCCCGTGCCTCCAACGTCCGTCGTCAGGAACGGGGCTGGGATCGACCCAACAAGGGGCACCCCGGGTAAGGCCGATCGGATCGCCTCCACGCCCGCGATGAGGATTGCTTCAAGTGCGTCGGTATCGACCACGGTTGCACGGATGTTGTTGATCCCCATGCTGAACTCAACCAAGTGCGGCGCGGCGGCGGCGAGGTCATCCATGTGTGACGAGCTTGTGATGTTCTCCACCGTCTGGCCGTTGTAGCCGAAGTTGAGGATATTCGTGTCATTCATGCCTTCGAGGTACTTGCCGAATCCGGTCTGCGATTTCAGGCCTAGATGGAACGAGAACCCTGCCGCCCCCGAGTCGCGGGTTGAGTCTCCTAGTAGCGCGATTTTCGCCGACCCAGGGTTCTCATTGAGCGCTTTCGTCCAGGGAGCGAGCACCGCCGTGTGCCGGAGATAAGCGGCATCAGCCGTGTGAGAGGTGATGTAAGGGCCAAGATCAGCTGGCTGCACTGCGCTATCTGCCTTGGCGCCTTGCTCTGCTGTCGCGAAGGCCTCGGCTGCTGCTGTAGCCGCCGAGCCAAGCCCGGAAACGGTGGTGTGCGGGATGGGTTTCAAGGAGCCATCGGCTTCGAGACTCCGCGAGAGGTACTCGTTAAGAATGTCTCCCCACGTGCCCTTGTCTTCTCCCGGAATCGGTAGTCGTGCCATTCACTCCCTCGTGCGATATCGCTTATGTCCTGTTGTGCTGCATTATGAATAATCTTCACAAATACGTCAAGTCTTGATAGAATGCAAAGAGATATTGCTAATGCCTTCGGGCTTGGAGGACCGCCTGGGTGCAGCGAATCGGAACGTGGCGAGCAACAACGAATCTGCCGATCCTCATCGCCGGCGCACTGCTCGTGGCTCTGGTGCTGACCTTCGTTTCTGTGGCTCCAGCGCACGCGGTGGAAATATACGACGAAGGCACCTATGGCTCCGGGTACTACTCGGCGGCTGACGATGCTGAACCGGGTGGCGGTGATCCGAACCCAGGCAGCGAAGATCCGGCGACTATCCCGGGGACTCCGAATACAGAGGCTGCTGACGAAGCAGGGAGTGTTCAGCTAGGTCCGATCGCCCTGGACAGGACGTCTCTGTGGGTCGGGCTAACGATCATCTTTGGCCTCACGGCGATCCTCGGAGCCTGGACACTCCGCAAGCAACGACGTTAGGTCGTCCGCGACCAGTGCTCTCGACGACGCGTCATTTCAGCGTCCGAGCCGGATGCTTCTTTGAGGTCACGTGCCAAGCGTGACATTCCGAACAAGGGTGCACGCCGGTGAGGCTCGGATACCCACGACGGAGCAAGATCGATAGCGCTCGCAGCGCTTCGCCGGGGCTTGAGTAGGACTTCTTGGTGCAGGCAGACATAACAGTGCATCCCTTCCAGATATGGGTGGGGCCTGCACTGCAGTGGCCAGATCGTGCGGTTCGCCGTTGGACCGCCGTCGGGATGAATTTATCAGGGGAGAGGTATCTCGCCTAGCGCGAGCTAATTCCGGTTTAACCCATGCCGACGTGTTCCTAGTGCGTCTTTGAAGTGGCTCTCTGCCGCATCAATGTCGCGTGTGGGAGTCGCCGGATCGAAGACGCGCAGAAGCGAGAACTGGAAGGTCGACGGGTCGAGGCCGCGCAGCTCCACGTTGCCCCCGTGACCGTTCGTCGCGTAGGCGGTCCACCGCTGACGGATGCTCTCGGCGCCGTCCGCTTTGCCGACGTACTGGCGTCCGTCTTTGTTGTCGGTGATGAGGTAGATCCCCACGACTGATGAGAGCGCCGTCCGCCAGGAGGCGTACCGATGCTCGCGCATTACTGCCTGCAGTTGGGGGTGGCTCAGCACGAGCCGGTCGAAGCCTGGAAATGGGATCGGCTCGGCGTCGGCGATCCCGAATACCGGGTACGTCGCCGCAGTGGTGGCGTTCATCCACCACGTACGCGGGGACCGCCACCCGATAACCAACCGGCTCCGCAAGTCCGCCATGTGCTCAGACTGGGCGACATCGAAGACCCGTCGGATGCCGTCATTTGAGATCTCGCCGCCGTTCTCCACGACAGACCAGAGCCGCGCCTGGTCGCCGCCCTCCTTTATGAACACCACCCAGTAGCGAGCTGGAACCGCTGGAAACCGCCGTGCGTCCGCGGACTGGTTGTGCGTGTAGGCAATGATCTCTGCATCGGTGGAGTCCGCGTGAATGCCCGGTAGGCCGCTGTCTTCGTGTTCCCGAACGTATGCGTGACGGATCACCAGGGCAGAGGCGGGATCGATACCGGCGTCGAGGAGAAGAGGACCAAGCGTCAAAGCCATTTGAAGGTCACCTTGTCTCGTGGTGCAAGATCAGCCCAAGAGAAACGGATCAACTCCTATTCTCCGCTCTCGAGGCGAGCCAGCGCCGCTGCGAACCGCTCGCGGAATCGCTTCTGTTGCCCGCTGCCAGGGAACGGAATCATCGCGTCATGAAGGAGCGGAAGGCCGGCCGCGCGGATCGGTCGCTCCATGAGATCGAAGACGTTCTGCTTGACCAGGACGACGCCGTCTGGCTCCAACTCGGTCGCGTGCGAAACGGTGGCCTCGATGTTGCGTTGCAGGGCTGCAGCTCGCTCTGACGGCGAGTGGTAGTTGACCGGCACCGGCGCGAGGTCGATCAGATAGACCCCGTCAGCCTTGAGCTTCGCGAGCCAGGGCTTCTTGGCGTTCGGCCCGCTCGTCAGGGGCGGATTGTCATAGAGCGCCCTGACCACCTCACGGAAGAGTCCGTCCTTGCTGGTGAGGTTGTCGTCGTAGAAGAAGCGTCGATTGGCGAGGTCGCCGCCGTCGTCGGGCGCGCTCTCCGCGATGAGGAGGAGCCGAGCGCGATCAGGCTTCCAACGAGCGCGGCGCTCGGAGTACCACGGGTCTTCGCTCACTTCGAGGCCGGGATAGAAGCCTCGAAGGTGTTCAGGATCCTGACCAAGTTGCCGATCGAGTAGTCGCTCTTCTCGCGCCGCGCGTAGGCCAGGACCAACTCACGGTCGTAGCCGTCGCCTGATGCGAGTTCTTCGAGGCGCTTGAGGGTGAGGCTCCGAGCGATGTCGTCGTGCCAGCCGTTGTAGCCTTCCCACACGATTCCTTCGAGCGCCTTGGCCCCGGTCTCGCTGAGGCCGGACTCCATCACGGATCTCGTCACGATGTTGTACGCACCGACGAGCTTGGCCCAGCCTTCGAACCGGGTGGTCGGCCATTCCACGAGCACGACGATGCTCTTGGTGAGTTTATGAACTTTGTCCATCACCTTGTACGTCGGGCACCAGGCCAACACCACGCCGCCGTCTTGGACGGTCCCAGATCGCTCGGTCACCACGGGCAGCTTGTGGAATTCGGAGTGGAAGTTTGCATTCGACTTCTGCACCGTGACGATCGTCAGTCGTGCGTTGTGTTGCTGAGCGACATAGAGGCCGAGCGCCTTGCCGGCGCTGACGGAGTCGAGTCCCTCAGTCCAGGGAACGTAGAGGTACTGGTGCTTCAGGTACTCGGGGTCGATGTCGGACATGGGCAGCTCCTTGGTTGTCGATGAACTTAGCGCGAGCCGCAGACACCAACGGACTCCTCCTCGCTTAGATGCCACCGTCGATAATTGACCCATGCAGGTCGGCGAAGAATGGGTCTATCGGCTCAAGGACAGTTCTCCATCCGAGCGAGTTCGCATTCTCGCCATTCAGCCGAAGAAGACCAGCTCGCGGGTCGACGTGGAGTTTCTGGACAATGGCGGTCGTACTGAGAACGTGCCGGGCGCGCGGCTCCGTCGACCGTGGAGTGGGGTGGTTGCCTACGACGAGCTGATGGCCAACTGGCAACGGATCGAGTTCGAGTTGACCGATGCCGAGGATGGTGCTGCGTCCGAGGTCTTCGACGCCCTCATTCCCGCGGACGTCGCGACGTGCGAGTGGTCGCAGGTTCGCTACGCGACGGCCGTCCACGATCGGGCAGCGTTAGAACGGTTCCTCGAGGCCAATCTCGAGGAAGTGCTCGTTGGTGTCCCGTCCTTCGACCATGAAGGCGTCCTGATGGTTTCGCCCGAGGGCACGCTGCGGATTGCAGAGGTCATGTGCACCCGCCGTCCGGCTGATGTTCTTGCGTGGGTCATGGCCGAAGAAGCCGAGATCCGCGAGAAGTGCAAGCGCGGCAGGCCCACCCGAGACTTGTCGGGGCACGAGAGAACCACTTCACCTGAGTGGGAGTACGAGTGGTACTTGAAGTCCGACAAGCCGCGTCACGAGCTGCTGCGCCAATGGTGCGGCCATCGGGCGGTCACCTTCCACGAGCGGCTGACAGCGGCCGAGACGGAGGTGCGTCGACTGGACATCCTCGTCGCCAGGCTCATTGACGAGGCGCGCAAACAGGGCAGCGCCATTTTTGCCGACGTCATGGAGGAGGAGCACAACAAGGAGCGGATCACACCCGAGAAGATCCGTCCGGTTCCCGATCGCCCGCTCAGCCCGCACGAGATCCCTGTGAGGGAAGTACCCGTGCGTCGCCGCTGGGGCTACTGACACCGAGCATTCAGGGCCATCAATTCTGGGTCGAGATGGGTCCGACTTGGCGGCTAAGTTCGCCGGTCATCGTACGCCTTTCTCGGCGGCGGTTCGTTCTCCTGCCGTCCCGCCCTCGGCGGGGCGGCACCTCGCGGGTGGCGGCACCCTTGTAAAGTTCTTGATACACGCAGCGCAGCAATAAGGAGTCGAGCAGACATGGCGGAACCGTCGGACTTGTCCAGGAGCACTACGGCACGCATCGTCTGGGACACGGCGGACAAGTTCCTGCGCAACATCGTCGACGAGGAGGACTACGGCGACTACATCCTGCCGTTCACCGTTCTCCGGCGGCTGGAGTGCATGCTGGCCGCCACTAAAGAGGAGGTGGCCCAGTATGTTCATTCGTTGGGTTCGCTGCCTCAGCATCTCATCGACATAGCGGTCAAGGACCGCTTCGGGCTGGGCTTCTACAACGTCTCGCCGCTCGACCTCGCCACGATCGCGTCAGTGGACGACAACGTGGATAAATCTCTAAAGAGCTATGTCGACGGGTTCTCGAACAACATCGCCGACATCTGGGTCTCTTTCGATTTCAACCGACGCGCGAACGTGCTCGCTGAAGCGAACCGTCTGCATGCGGTGGTTAAGCACTTTTCTACGCTCGATCTCAGCCCAAGCAACCTCAGTAACACGAGCATGGGTGACGTCTTCGAGGACGTCATGTACCGGGCGTTCAACAAGAAGGGCAAGGCTGCGGGCAACTTCTACACCCCGCGCGATGCGATCCGACTCATGGTGGATGTGCTGATCAGTAAGGACGACGACACGATCGCCTCCGACCACGCGGCGCGTTCGGTTTACGATCCGACCGCCGGCTCCGGAGGCATGCTGCTGATCGCGCAGGAGGCGCTGAAGCGTACTAACGAGAAGGTCGACGTCACGCTATACGGCCAAGAGCTCATGCCGTCTGCGTTCGCCCTTGGCAAGGCGGATCTGCTCATCCAAGGCGGCCGTCCCGACGCGATCAAGAAGGGCAACACGCTCGTCGAAGATCTCTACGCTGGCCAGACCTTCGACTATGTCCTCTCGAATCCTCCTTTCGGCATCGATTGGGAGGTCGAAGAGCAATCTGTGCGTGAGCAGGCTAAGACGCACGGCTCGCGGTTTAGCCACGGTCTTCCTGGCACTGCCGATGGACAGATGCTATTTCTGGCGCACTGTGCGTCAAAGCTGACCCCAGCGGGCAAGAACGGGCAAGGCGGTCGCGCAGCGGTGGTCTCTAACCAGTCGCCGCTTTTCAACAGTGACGGTGGCCCCAACTCGATCCGACAGTGGCTTCTGGAAGAAGACCTCATCGACGCGATCATCGCGCTACCGACGAGCATGTTCTACGGGACAGGCATCGCAACGTACATCTGGGTCCTTGATGCGAATAAGGACCCGGAACGCGCGGGCAAGATCCAGCTCATCGACGGCTCGAGCCAATGGGGCTCGCTGCGCAAGCCCATGGGCGAGAAACGGCGCGAAGTGGGCAAGGGGCATCGGACTCGGTTACTCGAGGCCTATGAGGCGTTCGAGTACGCCGATTCCGCAATATCCCGCGTGATGACCCGCGAGGACTTCATGTTCCGCGACGTGCCGGTGTACAAGCAAGCGCGTCTGGCAACTCGCTTCAGCGATGCTGCAGTCGAGCAATTGCGTAGCCGTCGTGACTTCGACGAGGCGCTCGTCGCCGTGCTGCGCTCGCTTGATGGCACCCCCTGGAACGATCTCCCTAAGTCCTTTCCGCTAGCCGCGAAGTCGGCAGGCTTGAAGACTCCCACCGGGCTGGTCGACGCCGTCATGCACGCGGTAGGCGCTGCCGATGATTCCGCGCCGCTCGCGGTGGACCGCAAGGGCAACCCTGTGATCGTCTCGGGCTGGAAGCTCACGGAGCGGGTGCCGATGAGCGAAGACTTGGACGAGCACATGGCGCGCGAGGTGCTTCCGTACGCTCCTGGCGCGCAGTGGGACGAAAGCAAGGCGAAGTACGGTACGGATATTCCGTTCACCCGGATCTTCTACGTGCCGGAGGAACCCCGGCCGCTTGTAGACATCGACGCTGATGTCGAGCGGCTCATGGGAGAGCTGGCCCACGCGTTCAGGTTGGTGAGCGAGGAGTGACTACACCAAGGCTCAAGTTCTCGGTAGACATCGTGGCTGGCCAGTCGCCGGCCTCAAGCGACGTCGAGGACTTGGATGCTGGTCTCCCCTTCCTGCAGGGGAAGGCCGAGTTTGGTCTTGATCATCCTTCTCCCAGATTTGAGTGCGCAGTGGCGACCAAGCGTTGCGCACCTGGCGACACCTTGGTCTCAGTGCGGGCCCCCGTGGGAAGCGTGAACGTCGCCGACCAGGTATACGGCTTGGGTCGCGGGCTGGCGGCAGTACGTGCGCTCGACATAGATCCGGGGTTTTTGCGATGGGTGCTCGAGGATGCGCGGCCTTTCCTTCAGGCCGGATCGAACGGGAGCACGTTTGAGGCAATCACTGCTTGGCACATCGGCGAAGTCCCCTTCTTTCCACACGATCCGGCCAAACAGACCCGCATCGCCGCATACTTAGATCGCGAGAGCGGCGAGATCCTGTCCATGATTGGCAGGCTCGATGAGCTGACTCGCCTGTTGCGGATTCGTGCGACGGAACTCTCGACGAGACTCGTGTTTGGTCTCGCTCTGGAGCCGAGCACGAAACCGATCTACTCTCACTCGCCGCTGTCTGGCGTCCCCGGTCACTGGCGTCACACCAAGTTCGGCTACGACTTCACCGAAAGTACCGAGCGCAACGGTGACGACCCGCCAGGCCCCCTGCTCTCGATATCTGAATACCGCGGCGTGGAGGTGAACACACGAATGGAAGGCCAGCAGGCGTCGCTCGACGTGTCGAAGTACCGCGTGGTGCATCCCGGCCAGCTCGCAGCCAACATGATGTGGCTTAACCATGGTGGTCTCGGAGTGTCCTCGCTTACGGGATACATCAGCCCCGACTACAAGGCGTTCTGGATTTCGGATCGCTTCGAGCCTCGTTACGTTCATCACCTCTTTCGCAGCTCGCGGTACATCGACTATTTCGCGGCTATCGCCACCGGCGTTCGCCCGAACGCTCAGCGCGTCACCAAGACCGTTCTGGACGCAACCCCGGTTCCGCTCCCGCCGCTCGGCGAGCAAGCCAGGATTGCAGACGAGCTCGACGAAGCTACTGCCCGGGTCGACGCCATGTTGGCGAAGGTTGCCGATCTCAAGAAGTTGCTCCTGGAGCGCCGCGCCGCGCTAATCACGGACGTTGTTGCTGGCAGGAAGGAGGTTGCCTGATGAGTCACGCGCAGCTGATGGAACTCGAGTTCGAAGACAATCTATGCACCGAGCTGGCCGAGCGCGGCTGGACCTATGAGGACAACGGCAAGCCGACTGGCTGGGATGTCGGCCTCGCGATGGTACCCGCCGACGTGCTGCACTGGCTCAGCGAGCAGTACCCGGACGAGTACGAGAAGGCCGTCCCTGGCGATTTGGTAGACAGCCAGAGGGTCGATGCTGAGCGCAAGCTCCTCGAGCACATCACCAAGGAACTGGCGAAGGCGACGCGGATGGACCCAACGACCGGGCACCCGGTTGGCGGCTTGCTCGGCGTGCTGCGCAAGGGCTTCTCGTTCGCTCAGATTGGCCGGCCCGCTGCAAAGTTCGGTCCACTGATGGCGTTCCCGCCAGCCAACCCGAACTTGACCGAGGTCGTCGAAGCCGCCGCAGCGGTCCGCCTGCGGATCTTGCGCCAAGTGCGGTTCGACACGACGAGCAACGACAGCATCGACGTCGTGCTCCTCGCCAACGGACTGCCGGTCGCGACCTTGGAACTCAAGACCGATAACACGCAGACGGTGAACCATGCGATTCGCCAGTACAAGGAGGATCGCAAGCCCGGAAAGAACCGGCCACTGCTCGCGTCCGGCCGTGCGTTGGTGCATTTCGCCGTCTCCAACGATCTCGTCTACATGACGACCAAGCTGCAGGGCGGCGACACAGTCTTCCTGCCCTTCAACCAGGGTGACGAAGGTCACGAGGGCAATCCGCCATCGAGCACGGGATCATCGACCAACTACTTATGGCGCGAGGTCCTTGCCCGCCCGATGTTTATGCGAATCCTGAAGGACTTCGCCCTCTTCGAGCCGAGCAAGTCCGGTGGGAAGGACGGACGCCTCGTGTTCCCGAGGTTCCACCAGTTGCGTGCCGTGGAACGAGTCGTGGCCGACATTGAGGCGAACGGAACCGGGAAACGGTACCTCATCTGGCACTCCGCAGGCTCGGGTAAGACCAAGACGATCGCATGGCTTAGCCACCGGCTCATCCGTCACATGAACGCCAACTCGAAGTCCACGTTCGACTCGGTCATCGTCGTCACAGACCGGACAGTTCTGGACGAGAACATCCGCGAGGACATGAACCTCGTCCAGTCGAGTAAGGGACTTGTCGTCACCGTTGGCGAGAAGTCTGGCGCTAAGTCGCCGCAACTCAAGAAGGCCCTCCTTGAGGGCGACCACATCATCACATGCACCCTGCAGACATTCCCCGAGGTGATGAAGCTCATCGAGGACACGCAGGAGCTGCGCGGCCGGAACTGGGCGGTCGTGGCCGACGAGGCGCACTCGTCTCAGTCGGGCGCGACTGCCCGCCAGCTCAAGGAGCTGCTCGTCGACGTTGAACTTGACGCCGACGAAGACGACATCGGGGCGGATGACTTGCTGAGGGCGAAGGATTCGGCGATTGCCGCGTCGAGCAACATCACCTTCATCGCGCTCACCGCGACTCCGAAGGCAAAGACGCTGCGCCTGTTTGGAACCGAGAGCGACGGTCGCTGGGAAGCGTTCGACACGTACACGATGGCTCAAGCGATCGAGGAAGGCTTCATCCTCGACGTCCTCACCAACTATTCGACCTACGACATGTTTCTCCGTGTGAAGAACACGATCGACGGTGAAGAGTCCGAAGGGGAGATCCAGGTCAACACCGGGGAAGCCGTTTCAAGCATCGTGAGATACGCGCGTCTCCACCCGACTGCGATCGCCCAGAAGGTGCGCGTCGTCATCGAGCACTTCCGCCGCAACGTCATGCACATGCTCGGCGGTGAGGCGCGCGCCATGGTGGTCACCAGCTCACGCTTCGAAGCCCTGAGCTGGTCAAAAAAAATGGACGCCTACATCGCGGAGAAGGGCTACGACGAACTGCGCACGCTCGTGGCGTTCTCAGGTTCCCTGACGGACGACGACGGCGAGAGCGTCACCGAGATCTCGATGAACGGCCGCAGCGACGTTTCAAAGGCGTTCCGTGAGGAAGGCGTTTATCGTGTCCTGATCGTCGCCAACAAGTTCCAGACTGGCTTTGACGAGCCGCGGCTCCTCGCAATGTACGTCGACAAGAAGCTCTCCGGTGTTGCGACGGTCCAGACCCTCTCGAGGCTGAACCGGATTTACCCGGGCAAGACTGCGCCGATGGTGGTCGACTTCCGAAACACTCCCGCAAGCATTCAGGAGGACTTCAAGCTCTACTACTCCGACGCCCACGTTGACGGAGATGTAGACCCGAATGCACTGATCACGGTGGGTGAGCGGCTCGATACGTCAGGGCTCTACACGCACGAGGAGATGGACGCTGTCGCGGACGCGTTCCTCACGGATGCGGGAGGAGAAGCAATCGCCAAGGCTCTGTCACCGATCAAGCACCGCTGGACCGGGCAATGGCACCAGGCCGTACTCGCCAAGGACAAGGTCAAGAAGGAATCGCTCGAGTCCTTCCGCGCCGACGTGATCGGCTACCGGAATGCGTGGCAGTTCCTCAGCCAGATCGTCGATTATCAGGATCCCGAGCTGCACCGCCGCGCCATCCTTGCGACCCTGCTAGGGCGAAACCTCCACGCCGACGGAAACGACTACGACGACAGCTTCCTCGAAGGCGTACAGCTCTCAGGCGTCAAGCTCGTTCCGTCTGCGATCAACGAAGACCATTCGCTGAGTGAGGGGAGCGAAAAAGGGATACGCCTTCCCGATTTCGACGGCGAACACAAGGGTGGTACAGCGCCTCAGAAGGGACCGCTCGCGGAGGCCATTGAGAAGGTCAACGAGATGTTTAAAGCCAAGGGTGTTGATGTCAGCCCCGAGAGCGTCTCTGGCTTCATCACGACCTTCTGGGGCTTCCTCGACACGAACGAGGAAGCAGTTGCCATGGCGAAGAACAACACCGTCGCGCAGCTGAAAGCCTCAGAGGGCTTCAGCGGAGCCGTGGGTCTCGCCGTACTTAAGACGGTGAATGAGTCAAAAGAGATTCAGACCTATATGACGGATCCATCGTTCCTTGGCGAGATCTCCGACATCGCCGCAGATGCCCTTCACGCGCAGCATCGACCTGACACGGGCTCCGGGGCTGAGGGTGGTGAAGTGTGAGCGAGCCCGCTCAGGATGGGTTTGGCGATGTCATCCGCGAAGCCCGCAAAAGGCGTGGATGGTCGCAGGCCGAACTGGGCGAGAAGTCAAACGTCTCCCGTCCAACGATCGCGCGCGTGGAGGGGAACAACGACGTAACCACGGCGACTATTGCCAAGATCGCGCACGCATTGGGGCTAAAGCTGGAACTGAAGTAGGCCTTCAGCGCTCTGTGAAGTCGAGAATCAACTCCAGGTCGGCTTGATCGTCCGACTCGCTACGCCCCGCTCGATCCGCGCGGCGCCCGTCCACTAATAGCGACCTGCTTGGCGACCCCGGTCGCCCCGGAAGTCGGACCTCGCTGGAAGCGACTTTTGCGGGCGATCCGCCGCGGGGCTTGAGGGCCGACTCCGCGGTACGCATCGACTTACCCGAACATGGTGGTGACTTCGCCGCGGTGCTCGAGCGGGTCGTACTTAACCCCTACTTGGTAGCGCTGTTGTGCGCCGGCGAGGTCAGGGAACTCAACCTGGACCGTGAACATGAGCGCGTCATTCTCGGGGGCTGCGACTCGCTCACCGTCAACGGTCCTAGTTCCCGCCACTGATCGAAGGTTGAACAACAGGCTCTTGGCTAGCTCTTCTTTGATCGCCGCTGCGAGCGCGACTCGATCAAACTCGGCCAGTCCCGCCTTCTTGACGGACGCCCCGTGTCCGTATCCTGGTTCTTCGCTAGTGAGATATTCGAATCGCCGTTCGTCAATCGTCAGGGTCATGCTCGCTATGTCGCGCATCGTTCCTGACAGCGCGCCAAGTGCAATCGTGCTGTCTGTCGCTCCCCACTGAGGTACTCCCATGTCGATTCGGAAATCGAGCAGGGTGCCGTAGAGATCGTCGTTGACCCCGACGACCTCGAAGCCAAACTTGTTGAAGTTGTATCCGCGAAGATTCGCGTTCCCATCGTCGTCCTCAGCGGTGATGACCTTGTTGTCCACGCGAAGCGCGACCTGCGGAAGTGGCAGCGATGTCTTGAGGGGAGTCCACCCCGAGCAGTCGACGTAGCCGAGGTAGGCCGTGCTGTTGGCTCGCATCTCACGATCGAGGGCAGCGAGCTCTGCCTTAGAGACGTTGGTGAAGTAGACGACGAAGTATTGCTCGGGTGAAAGCCAAGGCGTCTCTTGTTCAGGCGGGCGCACGAGTTGCTCGTCCAAGAGTTGCCAGATGGCTCCCGCAGGCAGTCCGATGATGTCGCCTTCCGAGATTGCCGTTCGTTTGGGTCCGCCCGCTGTCGACAACGCGGCGAGCCATACTCGCGAGAACTCGTCGCCGTAGGACCAACTTGTTGACCGCGAGGAGTCGAACACGAAGGCAATCTCGAACTTGTCAGACCGAGGAGTAAGTGCATGCTTCAGATCTGAATAGTCGATCCCTTTGCTTGAAAGCAGTTCCGTAACCTGGACGTGCATGACTCGGAGAAGAGTCTGTACGCCGCTGTCTTCGAGTCCAAGGGTGCGAGCCATGACCTCGATCATCACGTTGGTGTAGCCGTTGATCGAATGGATGACGAAAGGCCGTTGGAGCAATTGGTCTGTCGTGATCGGAGCGTCAATCGAAGGCTTCTGGTGCGGCTGCTCTGAGTTGCTCATGGTGTCCCTAGTTATGCGCGCGTGTTTCAGGGTTCGCAAGCACGACCCTCTAAACCCGCCAGTGCGCTATTTGATGATGACGTCTTGGTGGTCCATCGCGACGCAAACGCCGTCTTTGACGATGTAGGCCTCGACGTAGTGACGGCCTCGGTATCCGGTGGGCTCGCTCCGGCGCAGAGTGCCGCTGTCGAGTTCGACCTGTCCGCGGATCTTGTTCGCTGCCATTGCTTCCTCGCCCGTGTTTCGCACCTTCCAGTAGACCTGGACGGGCCCGGGCACGTTGTGGCTCACTTGAAACTTGATGGTGCTTTGCAGCGGTGCAGTGTTGCCGTACTTGCTCAGTTCGTACTCTCGGAAGCCGTTGCGCTTGGCAAGGCGACCACTCACTCGCGCTTTGTAAGCCGGGTTGATTCGGGTGGGGACGTTCCATTTACCAAGCAGGGTCTCTTCGGTGTTCGTGACCCCTTGGCGTCCGAGGTGAGCCTCGAGAGCCTTCTTGACGGAAGTGTCGTAGGTGCCAAACTTGTCGCCGAACAGGCGGCGCCACTTGACCTTCGATTCTTCGATGTCCTCCTCGAGGAACGCCTCATCGATCCATCCGCGATACTGGTGCATCTTGTTGCGGAAGTTCGAGTAGCGATCCTGATCCCAGCGGTGATTGAAGTTCTCGGTCGGTTCGCTGGGGTCGTCGATGCTCGGCATCGTTTCGTTGGCTTGAAGGTAGTCATCCAGATCGTCAACGATCTTCCTGAGACTGGTGGGTACGTCGGTGTACAACGTGTCGTCGCCCCAAGCAGAGGCTTCATCGACGCTGTTGCCGAGCAAGATTGACAGGATCACGGACTTGCAGTCGAACGTGTCCTTGAAGTCGCGAAGGTACTTGATGAGCCGGATGACCTTGACGAGTCGCCCGTTGGCAAGACGATTCCGTTCGTCGAGCCAGGCGTTGTAGCCCTCCGGGTTGGTCAGCTCGAACAGGTTGTCATCCCGGTTCGTGATGTAGTGCTGGCTGTGCCGTTCCATGTAGGGCACGACGTCGATGTGGAACTCGTTCGCATAGTCGATGCGGACACAGCGATTGTGTCGGCTCACCATGCCGCGATACGTAGAGCTGTTGCGGAATACCGTGTAGAGCTCCTGCACGTAATCTTCGGCTTCCCAACCGTCTACCTCCTCGATGTAGAGAAGGAGATCGGCATCAAACTCGTCGTTCGCGCGGACCGGGTTGATGATCGTGCGATGCGCATAGCTGCCCTGGGGGAGTACGTCGATGAAGTTCGTCGCGAAGTCGTCATCCCCGGATTCGAGAAAGCTTGTGATCGCGGCAGTTCGATCATCGAGTTGCTTGATGCGGCCGTCGCTCAGATTCACCTTGTTTACAAGGAACGCGTCGAAATGCTTGATCAGCTTCATTTCGCTGCCTCCTCGACGTCGAGCTTGCGGATCGGCACGAACGGTTCGGCACGGTTCGAAAAGAATTGCTTCCGGAGCAAAGGCAGCTGCGTCCGTGCCTGGTCAGCCCCCAGGGCGCGGAGTTCCGGGATGCCCGCGATGCCGTCGAGTTGATACTGACGCTCATCGACCACGGGTGACACTCGCACGACGCGGTCATGCCCTAGAAGCAGCATGGCTGTGCCGATCGACGCCGACGACTGGCCGGCCATGAACACCTTTACGATGCGCTTTGCCCAGTAGTTGAAGAGTCCTAGGAACTTGGACTGGTTGGCGTGGAAGTTGGTTGCGGCCTCGGTGCATCCGACGCTCAAGAGGTCCACGTCACCCTTCCGCCACTCAAGCAGGCCGATCGCTTCGACCGCTGCTGTTCCCATCGGGTTGTTCGCCCACATTCCTCCGTCGACGAGGGGGACTCCGTTCGTCAGCCGGTGCGTCGGGAAGTAGGTCGGTGCGGCAGCGGTGGCCATGGCTGCATCGACCGCGAGCATCTTGTAGTCACGTTCGAAGCGCTCGTGGTGCGCGGTCTTGAAGACGTTTACTGTGCCCGTGGACAGGTTGAGAGATGGAATAACGAGTCGGGTCGTGGCTTCGCCGAGCTGCCGCTGACCGAAGACTTCTTCAAGAGCCGTTTTCAATGGAACTGGGTCGTACTTCGCGCTGACCGCCTGACGGAGAAGCCCGAGACGCCTGCTTCCCTTGAAGATCGACGGACCCTTCTCCTCGTAGAAGCGAAGGATGTCCTTCGCGGGAATGCCGAGGCCGAGTCCGAGCGCGATGATGCCGCCTGTTGACGTTCCGACAATCAGGTCGAAATAGGAGGCGAGGGGCTGATCCAGCTCGCTCTCAAGATCGGCAAGAAAGGCGGCGGGGAAAACGCCTTTGATTCCTCCTCCGTCGATCGTGAGTACACGGCGGGGGGTGCTCTGACCTTGCTGTTCGGTGCTCATGGTGTCCTTAGTTATGCGCCATTGACTCAAGTTTTGCAAGCACAACCGACACGCTCATGCTTCGCGACTGACTGGCGCGCCTCCGAGTCGACCGGACGTGACCCTACTCGCCGTCGCGGTGTCGGTGCAGCGCTCGAAACACCGCCCCATGCGACAGCCGGAACTTAGCTTCGAGCTTGGCCATGGATGTGCCCGCTTGATGCTCGGCCACCAGCGTGGCGACCAGCTCGGGGGAGACTCGGTTCGTCCGCACGACCACACTGCGCTCGCGCATGAGACGAAGAAGCGCAGATGGGGCGACGCTGTACTCCTTGGCTAGCGCCGTGGCGCTCTCGCCGGACGAGTAGCGAGCCACGATCTCCTCGACCTTTTCAGCTCCCAATCTCTGAGATAGTTGGTGAATACGGAATCGCTGGGGTTCCGCTTCGCTCTCTCGAGGGGAGTGAGTCTGAGCCAGAAGGCGCAAGCCATCAGGGGTCAGGGCCACTTCTGAATTGTTTGAGAAGAGGGCGATAATGTCAGCCAGTAACGGCTCTCTCCCGCCTCTAGGCGACGCCCCTCCCGCACGCCAGCGCTACGCCGAGACTCGCGTGGCGGCGTGCACGTCACGTATCGCGGCGGAGTGCGAGCGTAGGCTATTTCCATGGACGAAGATCTCATGTCCGCACAGGTGGAAGTACAGCGCACCGACCGCACGGGAACGATCTGGTTTGCGGCCGCCCTGGTGGCAGCGACCATCTTCATTGCCTCCCTGGTGCTCACCGGTTGGCGCCCGTCCGAGCTCGCGGATGCCGCGCAGGTTGTCTGGTGGGTCGGCTTCGGGCTCTCGGCGCTGGGCCTCGCGAGTATCGGCTACGCGGGATGCCCGATCTACTGGGGCAACGTCGAGGTGGCTCACGCGCAGAAGTCTCTGGCGATTCGTGCTGGCCTTGTGTTGTTCCTCGTCGGCGCGGTGGCACTCGTCGTCGTGACCCTCGCCAGCTCGTAGTTTCCCGACCGCACGCGAGACGAGGGGGGAGACCGCCGCGTCCCACATATAGACAGCACCACTATCGGATAGCTGCACTATCCATATGCGAATCTCCGAACTCTGCGAAGTCAGTGGCGTCGCAATGCCGTCGATCAAGTACTACCTCCGCGAGGGCCTTCTGCCCGCGGGCGAGCGCACGGCCGCAAATCAGGCCGAGTACGGCGCCCAGCACGTCGAGCGTCTCCGCCTGATCCGGGCACTCATCGATGTCGGCGGGCTCTCCATCGCCACGGCGCAGCGCGTGCTCGAAGCGATCGATACCCCGGACATGCCGCTCACCTACCTCTTCGGAGTCGCGCAGTACGCGATCTCCGATACGGCCGTCTTCGCCGAGGTCGAGCCGGAGAGCCCAGGCCTCGCGCTCGTCGATGCCCTCATTGCCGAGCGGGGATGGGCGGTCACGGCCGAGAACCCGGGCCGCCAGGGTGCTGCACGAGTGCTCGACACCATGCGCAGTCTCGGCCAGGGCCACATCGCCGAGCAACTGCCCCCATACGCGGATGCCGCCGAGCTCATCGCCACGGCGGACCTCTCCACGCTCGCACACCACTCGGATCCCGCCGACATGGCGGAGAACGTGGTCGTCGGCACCGTGCTGGGCGACACCCTCGTCGCCTCACTACGGCGTATCGCCCAGGAACATCTCTCGAATCAGGTCTATCCCGTCAGGAGCCCGTCGTGACCACCACTGTTCGCACCCCGGAGAACCTCGACTCCCGCGGGATGAGCGCCATCACCTGGCACCGACCGCTGCTCGTGCTGACCGCGGCATCCGCGCTGCTCGCCGTCGCGTGCGGACTCGGCATCCTTCTCGACTCCCGGATGATCCTGGGCGTCAACCTCTGGGAGAAGCCACTCAAGTTCGCCATCTCCATCGCGGTCTACGCGATCACGTGGTCGTGGCTCATCGGCCAGCTCTCGCGCTTCCGCAAGGTGGCGTGGTGGGCCGGAACCGCATCCGCCGTGCTGCTCGTCATCGAGATGGTGATCATCGTGGGCCTCGCGGCGGCAGGGGGCACGAGCCACTTCAACGTCTCAACTCCGTTAAACACGGTGATGTGGTCGATCATGGCGTTCTCGATCACGGCACTGTGGATCGCGACGTTCGTCGTGAGCATCATCCTGTTCCGCAATCCCTTCGCTGACCCTGCACGCACCGTCGCCGTTCGAGCGGGTGCACTGATCGCTCTCGCGGGCATGGGGCTCGCGTTCCTCATGACGGGGCCGACTGCGGCCCAGCTGGATGACTGGCAGGGCATCGCCGGCGCCCACACCGTAGGTCTCGCCGACGGGGGTCCTGGTATCCCGGTGCTCGGGTGGAGCACTGTCGCGGGTGACCTGCGCATTCCCCACTTCGTCGGGATGCACGCCCTCCAGCTGATCCCGCTCGCGCTTCTGCTCCTCGAGCTCGCGTCGCGTCGCGTGGCGATCCTCCGGAGCGCGACCGTGCGGCGCGATCTCGTCTGGGTCGTCACCGGGGCGTACGTGGCCACCCTCGGCCTGCTCACCTGGCAGGCGCTGCGGGGCCAGTCGATCGTGCAGCCGGATGCCACGACCCTCGCCGTCGCGGCTGTGATCGCCGCGGCATCCCTCGCCGCAGCGATTGCCGTCGTGGCCCGTGGCCGTATGGGTTCAACGCTCGCGCGAGATGACTGTTCCGCCCAGTGACGCAATTGCCTTGAGCACCGCGGGGCGTGCCGCGACCCACGCGACGATCATGGCCACGAGCGACACGCAGAAGATCGCGAAGCCCAGCCAGCTGACCTCGTCGCGGCTCGCGTACATGTGATTGAGGTTGCGCAGTGCACCCGTCGTGAAGACCAGGAACACGTGCACGATCGTGAACCCGACGAACCACCAGAGGGTCCAGAAGTGCACGCGCTTGGCGGTGGCGAACGGGTAGAGCTTGTCGAACCGGCGCATCCTGATCGACCAGGCCGGCGACATTCGGATGCCCGTCAGAATCGCCACGGGAGCCGCAACGAACACCGTGACAAAGTACGTGAGCAGCTGTAGCGCGTTGTAGTTGACCCAGCTGTTCTCGAGCGGCCACTCGAGCGACGCGTACTGGAGGCCGGCGGAGATCGCGTTGGGGATGACATCCCAGTGCGTGGGCACCAATCGCACCCATTGGCCGGTGGCGAACAGAAGAATCACGAAGACCACGCCGTTGAGCACCCACAGCGCGTCGAGCGACAGGTGGAACCAGGTCGTCAGGGTGAGCCGGGTCGGCGGGTTCGTGGTGCGGATCAGGCCGGTGTTGTTGCGGGTCCAGAAGATGGTGGCGCGCTTGGCCTGGTGGAGCTGCCAGCCGGTGCGCACGATCAGCAGGAGGAAGAAGCTGTTGAGGAAGTGCTGCCATCCGACCCATGCCGGAATGCCGACGGGGGAGCCCTCGGGAAGCGTCGACTGGCCGGGGTACTGCGCGATCCACGCAGCCACGTCAGGCAGATCACGCAGCCAGCGCGCGAGCAGCACGACGACCACGGCGACGACGAGCGCCGTGGGCACAACCCAGACGAGAGCGAACCAGCGACTCTGGCGGAACGTGGTCACGAGCGGAGGGCCGATGCGGCGGGCTGCGCGTCGATGAACACGACTCCGACTTTACCGAAGTCGCGGAGCCGCTACGGTTGAGCAGATGTCGAACGACGAGAAGCCGAGCTTCACAACCTGGTGGAAGACGAACCCGTGGGGAACCACACGAGCGGGCCTTGCCTTGCGACTCGCCGGCCCCGCCCTGGCGACGTGGGCAGTGATCGTCTTCTTCTCGATCGAGCCGGACTTCGGCAACTTCTTCCTGCTCGTCGTGGCTGCCGTGCTGGGTGTTCTGTTCTACGTGCTTCCCTGGCTGGCTGAGCGCGTCACGTCGTCGCCCACCCGCCTGTCGCGCACCGTGGACAACCTGACGGTCTTCCCGTCGCTTGCTCTCACTCTCGTCGCGGTCCTCGTCATCTCGTCGCTCGGGTCAG
The DNA here is from genome assembly GCA_964425885.1 of uncultured Salinibacterium sp. Classification (GTDB taxonomy): domain Bacteria; phylum Actinomycetota; class Actinomycetes; order Actinomycetales; family Microbacteriaceae; genus Rhodoglobus. Next base: position 105,604 of record CAYRON010000003.1, on the reverse strand, counting down.
CACACATTCCCGTCGTGATCGCCATCGTCCAAACGCTGGGGATCCTCGCGGCGCTTTTTGTCCCTCGGGTACAACCGTCCGCGGAATAGACATCCCTTCCGCCTACGGTGGGATCGATGGATGACACCGCCGACACCCCAGAGGTGCGTTTCTCCGTGGAGGGCGCGCTCGGCACCGTGACGCTCGACCGGCCGCGCGCGCTCAATGCGCTCACGCATCGCATGGTGATCGCGATCGCGACCAAGCTCGACGAGTGGGAGGCCGACCCCTCAGTGCATCGGGTACTGCTCGAGGGGTCCGGTGATCGGGCGTTCTGTGCCGGCGGCGACATCGTGGGGATCTACCGGGATGCGATTGGCGGTGGCAACGCCACCGAGCAGTTCTGGCGCGACGAGTACACGCTCAACGCACGAATCGCGCGTTTCGCCAAACCGGTCATCGCCTTCATGGACGGAATCGTGCTCGGCGGAGGAGTCGGGCTCGCGGCGCACGCCAGCCACCGCATCGTCACTGAGACATCGAGCGTCGGGATGCCAGAGCCCACGATCGGCTTCGTTCCCGATGTCGGCGGCACCTGGTTGCTGTCGCACGCGCCGGGTGAGCTCGGAACGCGGCTGGCTCTCACCGCAGGCTCGACGGATGCCGCTGGCGCCATCCACCTCGGACTCGCCGACTTCTTCGTGCCCCGGGAGCGCCTCGGCGCCCTGCGTGAGGCGCTGGCCTCGACGGACGCCGACGAGGCCATCGCGGCCGTGGTGGGGGAGGCCGGGCATCCGTCGATCATCGACGACCAGGAGATCCTCGACGCGTGTTTCGCGGGCAACGATGTCGCCGAGATCGTGGATGCGCTCCGTGCCGCGGCGCGGGATGATCTCGCCGGGCTGATCGACTCGAAGTCACCCTCTGCCCTCGTGCTCACGCTCGCCTCGCTGCGACGGGCTCGACGCCTGCCCGATCTCGAGGCGGCGCTGGTGCAGGAGTTGCGGGTGTCGGTGCGGTGTCTCTCCCTCCCCGACCTCGCCGAGGGTATCCGAGCGCAGGTCATCGACAAGGACCGCTCCCCACGCTGGATTCCTGCCACGCTCGCCGAGGTCGACGCAGACGCCCTCACCGCATTCTTCGATCCGCTTCAGAACGATCTCAGGCTGCCGCCACGAAAGGAACAACGATGACCGAAACGATTCTTGTCGCGACACACGGTGCCGTGGGCGTGATCACTCTCCATCGCCCCGGCGCGCTCAACGCGCTCAACGAAACCGTGATGCACGAGGTGATCGCCGCGGCCGAAAGCTTCGCGGCAGACCCTTCGATCGGCGCGATCGTCATCACCGGGTCCGAGAAGGCGTTCGCCGCCGGAGCGGACATCAAGGCGATGGCGGAGCTCACCTACGAGCAGGTCAGCGGCGAGGATCCCTTCGCCGAGTGGGATCGACTGGCAGCGGTCGACGTCCCCGTGATCGCGGCCGTCTCCGGCTACGCCCTCGGTGGTGGGTGCGAGCTCGCAATGCAGTGCGACACGATCTTCGCCTCCGAGACCGCCAAGTTCGGTCAGCCCGAGATCATGCTCGGCGTCATCCCCGGCATGGGCGGCTCGCAGCGACTGACCCGCGCGATCGGCAAGGCCGCGGCGATGGACATGGTGCTCACGGGTCGCACGATCGATGCGACGGAGGCGCTGCGATACGGGCTGGTCGCCCGCGTCTACCCCGTCGAGTCCCTCCTCGAGGAGACGCTGGCGGTGGCGAACGAGATCGCAGCGCGCTCGCGGCCCGCGAACGTCGCGGCGAAGGCTGCCGTGAATCGTGCGTACGAGGCATCCCTCACGGAGGGTCTCGCGTTCGAGCGACGCGAGTTCCTCGAGCTGTTCGCCACGGACGATCGTGCCGAGGGTATGGCCGCCTTCATCGAGAAGCGGCCCCCACACTTTCGAGGTCGCTAACCGCTCCTTTTGTTTCACAATGGAAACAGTTTTGCCTGCGGTGTTACAAACATATGAACTTCCACTGTGAAAGTGATGTTTGTTGCTAAGCAGGACTTATGAAATCGCATTTGCACGAACATCCGCCCGTCCGCAGAAGATCTCGAGCACGCGCGGGGGTGCTCGCTGGCGCCATCACCCTCGCCATTGTCTCCAGCACTGTCGCTCCGCTCGCTGCCTCCGCGGCGACGCCCGACGGCATCACGATCGCTGATGGCAAGTCGGCGATCGCCTACAGCTACGAGACGGCCATTCGCGAGCGCGTCTTCGTGCCCGTCGAAGGCGTCGACCAGGATCTCGACGGAGTGACGGACGTCACGGCCATCGACATCATCCGCCCCTCCGACCCGAGCGGAACGCTCAAGTCGCCCGCCATCATTGATCCGAGCCCGTACTACACGACTCTCGGCCGTGGCACCGAGGCGCAGCTGCTCAACAACAACGGGGACGGCGTCACGGACCTGTTCCCGCTGTACTACGACAACTACTTCGTGCCGCGCGGCTACGCGATGCTGCACGCCCAGATGAACGGAACCGCGTACTCGACGGGATGCCCGAACCACGGTGGCCCCGGAGACATCCAGAGCATGAAGGTCGTCGTCGACTGGCTCAATGGACGTGTCCCCGGGTACGACGCTGATGGCGACCCGGTCACCGCGACCTGGCACAACGGCAAGTCCGCGATGATCGGCAAGTCCTACGACGGAACTCTTGCCAACGGAGTTGCGGCCACGGGTGTCGACGGCCTCAGCACGATCGTTCCGATCGCGGCTATCAGCGACTGGTACCGGTACTCGCGTACCAACGGCATCCGTCACAACTCCAACTACCCGCAGAGCCTCTCGAACACGGTCACCAACCCCGACCGCCGAGCCCTGTGTGCTCCGGTGCGCAACTCGTGGGTGCCGCTCATCGGTGAGCCCTCTGGCGACTACACGCCCTTCTGGGACGACCGCAACTACCAACTGAACGTGGACAAGGTCAAGGCATCCGTCTTCGCCGTCCACGGCTTCAACGACGACAACGTTCGGATGAGCCAGTTCGGTGACTGGTGGAACGCGCTCGCCGAGAACGAGGTACCGCGTAAGACCTGGCTCGCGAAGATCGGTCACGTCGACCCGTTCGACTACCGCCGTGGGGTCTGGGTGGACACCCTCCACCGCTGGTTCGACTACTGGCTGCTCGACATCGACAACGGCATCATGAGCGAGCCGATGGCAACCGTCGAGACGACAGCGGGACAGTTCACGGACGAGGCCAACTGGCCGGCCCCGGGAACGGCTGCCGTGCCCGTACACCTCACGGGTACCGAAGCCGGAGTCGCTGGTTCGCTGGACCTCCAGGCCGGCACCGGACTTGACGCCCTCACCTTCACCGGTGTCACGAGTGCGTCGATCAGCGAGACCAACCTCATCACGACTCCAGAGGGGTCGCAGGCGAACAGGCTCGCGTTCCTCTCGGAGCCGCTCGAGGCCGAGCTGCGTCTCTCGGGTACGCCGATCGTGTCCCTCGCCGCGTCTCTCGACAACACCCAGGCGAACTTCGGTGTGGCGATCGTGGACTACGGTCCGTCGACACTCACGCCGCGTTCACCCGGTGACGGATCGCAGAAGACTGCCCAGTCCACCTGCTGGGGTGTCTCCAACCAGACCGACAGTGCGTGCTTCCCCGAGTCGGTGAACTACTCGGCGGATGTCACGCAGTGGCGTATCTCCCGCGGTGCCCTCGACTCGTCGAACCGTGCGAGCCTTGTCGAAGGTCAGGCGACCCCCGTGGTTGCTGGCGAGAAGAACGTGTACGACTTCCCGATGGAGCCGTACGACTACATCGTTCCGGCCGGACACCGCCTCGGTGTTGTGCTCACGACGAACCTCTCCGGGTACAGCAGCGACGGCACGCGCGGCGTCACCGTCACGCTCGACGCCAAGCAGAGCACGATCGTGCTTCCCGTGGTCGGCGGCCTGTCGGCTGCGGTGGCCTCGGGAGCTCTCGGCGACGCGGCTCCCGTGACGCTCGGCTTCGACCTCGGCGGTCACGGCGAACCCATCGAGTCGCAGACGGTCCCCTTCGGCGAGACGGGTGCAGCACCCGAGGACCCGGCCGTGGACGGGTACGTCTTCATGGGCTGGTACACGGATGCCGAGTACACGACGCCGTTCGACTTCGATGCGCCGCTCACCGAGGACACCATGGCGTACGCGCACTGGTACACGGTCGGTCAGTTCGTCGAGGCACTCGAGATCACCCCGAGCAGCGTCAAGGTCGCGAAGGGTGACTCGATCACCGTCACGGTCGAGGGCTTCGGGCCCGAGAACGAGTCGGTGGGCGATGTGACCGAGCTCGTCACGCTCACCAGCTCGGTGGCCACGGACCTGATCGAGGGCAACACGATCACGTTCCCGACCGCGAGCCCGCACACGATCACGGCCACGCTCGACGACGTGTCGGCCAGCGTGACGATCGAGGTCGTGGCACCGGCGGCTGTCGTGCCGCCGGTCGTCGAGGATGAGGATCCGGCGCCTGCGCCGATCCTCGCGCTCACCGGCTCGACGCCGCTCGTCGGGGCAGGCCTCGTGGCACTGCTCCTCGCGCTCGCCGGAGGCACGCTGCTGATCGTGCGCCGTCGTCGTAGCTCGGGGGCATCCACCACCGAGTAGGCGAGAACACGCAAGGGGCGCTCTCGGACTTCGTGTCCGGGAGCGCCCCTTCGTCGTGTCACACGTCGAGCGTGTCGCCCGGATCGAGCACGGTGTACTCGCCGCCCCACTCCGCGACCACGGAGGCGAGGCGCGAGTTCGACATCGATCGCCCGATGATCGACAGGGTCGTCTCGTGCACGGGGTAGACGCGTGCGGGCTTCACGGCCGCGACGTAGTCCATCGCCTCGCCGATCTTGAGCCACGGGGCGCCGATGGGTGCAGCCAGTACATCCACCGGCACACCGGGAACGGCGTACGAATCACCGGCGTAGTACACGGAACCGTTGATCAGCACGCCGACGTTGTCGATGACGGGGATGGATTCATGGATCACTGCGTGCTTGCCGCCGAAGAAGGTGAGGGTGAAGGGGGCGATCTCGACGGTGTCGCCGGGGGCAACGACCTCGATGGGGTACTCGGCGGCCGCGGCCGCCACGCCTGCTGGACCGAGGATCCGCGCATCCGGATTCATCTCGCGGAGTGCATCGAGGTGGGCGGCAGTCCAGTGGTCTTCGTGCTCGTGAGTGATCACGATCGCCACGACTCCCGTGAGGTCGTCGATCGGAAGCGTGAACGATCCGGGGTCGATGACAAGGGCAGCACCGCCGGTTTCGATGATCTGGCAGGAGTGTTCGCGCTTGGTGATCTTCATGACGACGAGCCTAGGCATCCCGTAGCGAAGTGAATACCCCCTAGGGGTATAATCGAGGCATGATTGACGACATCAAGCGCCGTGCGCTACACCGCAGTCGAATCCTCGAGGGGCAGCTGCGGGGCATCACCAAGATGATCGAGAACGAGGACTACTGCGTCGACATCATCACGCAGTCCCTCGCGGTGCAGAAGTCCCTGCGGAGCCTCAACAAGCTGCTCGTGGAGAACCACCTGCGCACGCACGTTGCGCACATGTTCGAGAACGGCGAGCAGGATGTCGCGGTCGAGGAGTTGCTCCGCGTGTACGAGCTGAACAACAACCGGGCGGAGTGACCAGATGAACCACGACGAGCACCAGCACCACGACATGCACGCTGGTCACGAAGGCCACGCGGGCCACGACGAGCACGAAGGCCACGATATGCACGCGGGCCACGACATGCACGAAGGCCACAACATGCACGCGGGCCACGGGGACCACTCCGCCCACGACCCGAAGATCTTCCGCGCCAAGTTCTGGATCAGCCTCGCGCTGACGATCCCCACCCTCGTCTTCTCCGAGGGGTTGCAAGACATCCTCGGCCTCAGCGGCCCGCGGTTCCCGGGCAGCCAGTTCATCCCCGCCGCATTCGGTGTCGCGATCTTCCTCTACGGCGGCCTCGTCTTCCTCCGCGGTGCCGTCTCCGAGCTGCGCGGTCGCCAGCCCGGCATGATGACCCTCATCTCGCTCGCCATCGTGGTCGCCTTCGGCTACAGCGCCGCTGTCACGCTCGGCCTTCCCGGCATGGACTTCTGGTGGGAGCTCGCCACCCTCATCACGATCATGCTGCTGGGTCACTGGATCGAGATGTCGGCCGTCATGAGCGCACAGGACGCGCTGGGGGAACTCGCGAAGCTCCTTCCCGACGAGGCCGATGTGCTGCACGGTGACCACGTCATGACGATGCCGGTCTCGAGCCTGTCTGTTGGCGACGTGGTGCTCGTGCGACCGGGCGGTAGTGTCCCGATCGACGGCGAAGTGATCGAGGGCGAGTCGGAGGTCAACGAATCGCTCATCACGGGGGAATCCGCACCCGTCTCGAAGTCGGTGGGTGACGGGGTCATCGGGGGTGCCGTTAACGGCTCCGGTGCGCTGACGGTCCGTGTGACGAAGATCGGCGGAGAGACGGCGCTCGCGGGCATCATGAAGCTCGTCAGCGACGCGCAAGCGAGCAAGTCAGGCGCGCAGGTTCTTGCCGATCGCGCCGCGGCACTGCTCTTCTACGTCGCTCTGGGAGCCGCCGTTCTCACCCTCGTCGTGTGGCTCTTCCTCGCTCCGGGTGACCCGGCCTTCGTGCTCGAGCGGGTGGTGAGTGTGCTCGTCATCGCGTGCCCCCACGCTCTCGGGCTCGCGATTCCGCTCGTGTCGCAGATCTCCACCGCCCTCGGTGCCCGACGCGGCATCCTCGTCAAGAACAAGTTGGCCGTCGAGGCTGCGCGGTCGGTCGATGTCGTGCTCTTCGACAAGACCGGAACGCTCACGACCGGAACGCTCGGGGTTGCCGTCGTAGTGCCCGCTGTGGGAACCGAAAACGAGGTGATCTCGCTGGCGGCGGCCGTGGAGGTGAAGTCCGAGCATCCGATCGCGCGTGCCATCGTTGCCGAGGCCCACGATCGTGGCGTGACTCTGCCGGAGTCCGCGGAGTTCGCCGCTCTCGCCGGTCGCGGTGCCAAGGCCGTCGTCGATGGGCGTGAGCTTGTCGTCGCCAGCCATCGCGTCGTCGTCGAGCGCGCCATCACCCTCCCTGTCGAGCTCGTTCAGGCCGCAAGGGATGCCACCGTCAACGGCAACACCATCGTGTACCTGCTCGAGGGCGAGACGGTCCTGGCGATGTTCGCTCTCGCCGACACCGTTCGTCCGGAATCACTCGAGGCAGTCAGGGACCTTCAGGGGCGCGGGGTGCGCGTCGCGATGCTGACGGGCGACTCGCACGAGGTCGCGAGGACCGTGGCTGGCGCACTTGGTATCGATGAGGTGTTCGCCCACGTGCTCCCGGGCGAGAAGGCCGACGTAGTCGCGAAGCTTCAGGAGACGGCATCGGTGGCGATGGTCGGTGACGGCATCAACGATGCGCCAGCGCTTGCGCGAGCCGACGTCGGCATCGCGATCGGTGCTGGAACGGATGTCGCGATCGATTCGGCCGGCATTGTGCTGGCCTCGAGCGACCCGCGGGCCGTCGGCGCTCTCCTCACCCTCAGCAAGGCCACCTGGCGCAAGGAACTGCAGAACCTGTTCTGGGCGACTGGCTACAACGCGGTGGGAATCCCGCTCGCCGCGGGTGTGCTGTTCGGCGCTGGGATTCTCCTCCCGCCCGCGCTCGCAGCCGTCTTCATGTCGGTGTCGACAATCGTCGTCGCCATCAACGCACAGCTGCTGCGGTTCACGAAGCTCGGACTCCCGGAGCGCGCAAAGCCCAGCGCGTCGACTCCGCCGCCGTCGAGTGACGATCGTGATCATGGTTCGCACGAGCACGAGCACGAGCACGAGCACGAGCCCAGCGACAGTGCGGAATCCGCCGATCCGACCCACCACGATCACAGCCACCACAAGGAGGCGTCCGCCGAGGACCTCGTCGAATGCCCCGTCATGCCGGGCAGCACCACGACCAAAGCGGTCGCGGAGGCGAAGGGACTCGTGCGCGAGTTCGAGGGCGTCACGTACTACCTCTGCTGCGCGGCGTGCGCGGCACCGTGGGACGCTGACCCTGCCAAGTACGCTCGCGCGGCCTGAGCAGCCATACTGGGCGGATGACGCCGCCGTTACGCCTCGTGGTTGCCATCAATCCGACAGCCTCGTTCGGCAAGGGGCGGGATGTCGGCCCGGCGGTCGTCCAGACGCTCCGCGCTCTCGGGCACGACGTGACGAGCCTCCAGGAGCCGGACTTCGATCAGCTGCTGGAGGCGGGTCGACGTGCCGTGGCCACCAGGCCGGACGCGCTCATCGTCGTCGGCGGTGACGGCATGGTCAACCTCGGCACCAACCTCGTGGTCGGCACCAAGGTGCCGCTGGGCATCGTTCCGTCGGGCACGGGCAACGACATGGCGAGGGGACTCGGCATCCCGCACGAGAACACGGAGGAGTCGATCGAGGCGCTCATCGCCGCACTCGCGCGGCCTGCGCGCGTCATCGACACGGGTCGCATCGAGTACATCGACGACGAGACAGGCGAGCCGGCGACCCGGTGGTTCGCGTGCGTCCTCTCCGCGGGGTTCGATGCGACTGTCAACGAGCGGGCGAATCGGATGCAGCACCCCAAGGGCGCGAGCCGGTACATCCTCGCTCTCGTGCTGGAGTTGGCTGGCCTCAAGCCGATCGCCTATCGCCTGGGCCTGGACGGCTCGATGACGGACATCGATGCCCTACTCGTCTCGATCGGCAACAACGTCTCACTCGGAGGCGGGATGAAGGTTACGCCCGACGCCCTCGTCGACGATGGCTTGCTCGACGTCATGGTCGTTCGACCGTTGTCGCGGTTGGCGTTCCTGCGGATCTTCCCTCGTGTGTTCAAGGGCACCCACGTGACCGATCCGCGCGTGTCGATCGATCGCGCGAGGGTCGTCACCCTAGATTCACCGACAGCGGTTGCCTACGCCGATGGGGAGCGCATCGCCCGTTTGCCCGTCACCGTGACCGTGGACCCGAAATCGCTCAGGATGCTAGGCGCCTGACCCCTACTGAGTTGCGGCCTCGACCGTCGTGGCGGTGTCCGCCGCCAGGCACGAGTATTTGGTGAGTTCCACGCCGTCTTCCTCGATCGTCGTCGAGATGAACTGCTGCTCGGCCTTCACGCCGTCGGCGAGCGTCTCCTTGAAGGCCGCGAACGGTTCGTCGCACGACGCGTTGACGGCGTTCTGCTTGCCACCCGCGGTATCGATGGCTGCGGCATCCAGGGTTCCCTGCCCGATCACCCGGAACTCGTGGGCCTCATCGCATGGAATGACGGTGGACTTGGAGAGGTTTGTGCCGTCGACGAACGTGAAGCAGTCGTCGAGGAGAAGGTCCGCCGAATTGATCTCCGTGGGTTCCGAGAACGTGCCATCCGCGCCGCGGGTCGGACCGAGCAGCGAGCACCCCGCCAGAAGCAGGGCTGTGCTTGCTGACAGCAGCGCAACGAGAACGGAAGTGTGGCGGCGAGTCATCGGGTCCCCCTGGTCGGTGAGCTGCGTGTTTTGGTGTGCCTTCGATCCGTGTGGCATACTCGTGTAGTTGTCGTGACGGCCCCATCGTATAGAGGCCTAGTACGCCGCCCTCTCACGGCGGTAACGCGGGTTCGAATCCCGCTGGGGTCACCATAGCGAAAAACCCCCGGTTCTCCGGGGGTTTTGTGCTGTTCCGGGCCGGTGTTTCGAGCCGTCCCTGCCGTGAGCGCTACCCTCGCCTCATGCAGTTCGACGGCTTCGACCCTGACGGTTTCGCGTTCTACGACGAGCTCGAGCGCGACAACACACGCGAGTGGTGGCTCGCCAACAAGACGCGCTACGACGACCATGTCCGCGCGCCGGCTGAGGCGCTCGCGGCAGAGCTCGAGCCGGAGTTCGGGCCGCTCAAGATCTTCCGTCCCTGCAAGGATGTGCGTTTCAGCGCCGACAAACGCCCGTACAAGGACCACCTCGGCATGGTGTCGACGAGCTTGTCCGAGCCCGCCCTGTACCTGCAGTTCTCCCAGCACGGGCTCGTGCTCGGCGGTGGCCTGTACCAGCCATCCCGCGAGCAGCTCGCCCGATTCCGTGAGCTCGTCGATGAGTCGCGCAGTTCAGAGGATGTCACGGCGGCGGTCGCCCGAGCAGAGGCTGCCGGATTCGCCCTCACGACGGAGGGGAAAGTCGCGACCGCCCCGCGCGGCTACCGGACGGATCATCCGCGAATCGACCTGCTGCGGCTCACCCGGCTCGCCATCTCCCGGCGGTACCCGCAGGAGGACTGGATGCTCCGTCCCGAGGCCTTCGACACGATCAGCGCTGACTGGCGCGTCGTGAGTGCCTGGAACGACTGGCTGGCTGCCGCTATTCGCCCTTGAGCTTGCGCACCTCGGCGTCGATCGCGGCATCCGTGATCACCCCGTGTTTGCCGAAGACGTCGATCGCCTGGAAGATCGCGGCGATACCCATTCCGCCGATCACCCAGCCGGGCCAGAAGTAGCCCATGCCGCTCAGAAACCAGATGAGTGTGACAAGCGCCGAGACGGCGAGCCAGACCCACAGGTAGTTGTAGAAGTTCGCTCGTGCTTTGAGTCGCTTGGCCGCGATCGACCGAAGCTCTGCGTCGTCCATGATTCGTAGCGTATCGCGCTAGATCCGCATTGCGTTCATCCGCCTGTGGGGTGCCACCCGGGTCCGAACCGGTCGGGGAGGTATCATCGTGCAGATTGTCGCCCTTGCGACGCAAGGCGTCGGCTGCCGTTCTCGGGCCGCGAAGAAGGAGCGCTACCGGTGAGTTCAGCAACACTCGATCCGAAGCTGATCCCCGGTAAGAAACAGCTCCAGTCGATCCAGGTTGCTCGCGGCTTCGCTGCGCTCTCGGTTGTGGCGTTCCACGCGCTCGACAGCCAACCGAGGTACTTCTCGAACATCTCCGTACTGCCCGGATTCTTCAACGGCGGTATGGCTGGCGTCGACCTGTTCTTCGTCATCAGCGGTTTCGTGATGGTGCTCACCACCCGTGGTCGCCACGGCAAGCCCCGCGAGGTGGGCAAGTTCCTCTGGAACCGTTTCTTCCGCATCTACCCGACGTACTGGTTCTACTTCCTTCTGCTTCTCCCCGTGTTGATCCTCGCGCCAACCTGGATCAACGCATCGCAGGGCAACCAGGTCGATCTCTTCGCCTCGTTCTTCCTGTTGCCCTCAGATCTGTTGCCGATCCTGCTTGTCGCCTGGACCCTCACCATTGAGCTCTGGTTCTACATCGTCTTCGCCGTGCTGCTCTTCCTCCCCGAGAAGGTGCTGCCGGCGGCCCTTGCGGTGTGGTTCGTCGTGCTCGTCATCGTGAACTGGAACGGCCCGATCTCCGCAAGCCCGTTCGTTGAGGTGCCGGCCAACGCGATGGCGATCGAGTTCATCTTCGGCGGGGTTGCCGCACTGGTGTTCCGCAAGCTCAACTTCCTCGCAGCCGGAATCACCGCGGTGGCAGGGATCGCCATCATCGCGTTCCTCGGCGAGGCGACCGTGTCTGATCTCACCGCAGGCCCTGGTCTCTACCGACCGCTCACTCTCGGTCTCGGCTTCGCGCTGCTCCTGCTCGCGTTCACCGCGTGGGAGAACAGGGGGAGCATCGGATTCCTCGGGCGGTTCACGGTGCTCGGTGATATGTCGTACTCGGTCTATCTCAGCCACATTCTGGTGCTTGTCGCGATGGGTCGAATCTGGGCAGCCATTGCCGGGCCGTTCGCCACGAGCATCCCGGCGATCATCCTGTGGTGGATTGTCACGTTCGCCGCTGTTCTCATCGCCGGCTATCTCAGCTACCGGTTCATCGAACGCCCGGTCATGGGTCTCTCGCGTCGCTGGCGCGCGAAGGTGTTCCGGGAGAACTGACCTCGGCTCGGCGCACGGTAGGCTTGCGGGGCGAAGGGGAGTATCCCACTCCACCATCCCGTCAGTACGGATCCCAGCGTTGCGGTCCCGGGAGGTGACGCGCGTCTGCGCGGGGGAGAGACTTTCGGTTATCGTCCTGCCCTCATCGCGAATGGATCTCCATGGAAGCTGCACTGCCCGCTTGGTTCGAAATCACCTCTTTCGTCGTCCTCCTGCTCATCCTGGCGGCCGACCTGACGCTCGCGTTCAAGAGGCCCCACATTCCCTCAACGCGCGAGTCCGCGCTCTGGGTGACCTTCTACGTCGTGCTCGCACTGATCTTCGCCGGGCTGATGTTCTGGCAGGGCTCCGTTGATCACGCCGCGGAGTTCATTGCGGGCTGGGTGACCGAGTACTCGTTGTCGATCGACAACCTGTTCGTCTTCGTCATCATCATGGCTCGCTTCCAGGTGCCGAGAAAGTACCAGCAGGAAGTGCTCATGGTGGGCATCATCATCGCGCTCGTCCTGCGCGGCATCTTCATCCTTCTCGGAGCTCAGCTCATCGAGAACTTCTCCTGGATCTTCTACATCTTCGGTGCCTTCCTGCTCTACACGGCGGTGCGCCAGGTCTTCGACAACCACGACGCCATGGAGCAGCAGGAGAACGGCATCATCCGCTTCCTCCGCAAGCGTGTGGCGATCACGGACGAGTTCGACGGCGCGAAGATCCGCACCGTCATCGACGGCAAGAAAGTCTTCACGCCGATCCTCATCGTGTTCGTGGCCCTCGGCCTCACCGACCTCGTCTTCGCGCTCGATTCGATTCCCGCGATCTTCGGCATCACGCAGGACCCGTTCATCGTGTTCACGGCCAACGTCTTCGCGCTCATGGGTCTTCGCCAGCTCTACTTCCTTCTCGGTGACCTCATCGAGAAGCTCGAGTACCTCCACTACGGCATCGCGTTCATCCTCGGTTTCATCGGTGTGAAGCTGTTCTTCCACGCCCTCCACGAGAACGAGCTGCCCTTCATCAACGGTGGCCAGCACGTCGAGTGGGCGCCCGAGATCTCCACGTGGACCTCTCTCATCGTCATCCTCGCGGCCATGGCTGTCGCAGTGGTGGCGAGCCTCATCAAGATCAAGGTGGACTCCAACCGCTCTCTTCGCGACGAGGTCAAGGAGCGCAGCATTCCCGGACCGGGCGCGGAGTAACGCGCTCCATACCGCTCACGCGTGCCGACCATGGGGAGGACTCCCCATGGTCGGCACGCTGCGATTCGGGGGCGGCTTGCTACCGTGGACGAAGCGGGGGCTCGTCCCGCGCCGTTGACGCTTACTGGGAGGCGTCGACGCCCCTGGGAGGCACGGATGTCGATCGAAGGCAGGCGCGATTTCGCTGCTCACGGCATCACCGCGAGCTTCCGGTTCGAGGGCTATAGCGATCGCGGCTCCGTGCGCCGGGTCAACGAGGACAGTTTCATCGCGTCTCCACCGGTTTTCGTCGTCGCCGACGGGATGGGCGGTCATGCCTACGGTGACCGTGCCAGTCAGGCGGCGATCGCCGCGTTCGCGGACTCCATCGACATGACGGCACCGGCATCCGCCCGGGAGGTGCTCGCCACCATCGCCCGAGCCAACGACGCAGTTCTCGCCCTCACCGACGACGCACAGGTTGCCGTCATCTCCGGCACAACGCTCACCGGTGTCGCGCTCGTCGATATCGGGAGCAGTGACAACTATCACTGGATGGCCTTCAACGTCGGCGACTCCCGCACCTACTCCTGGGACGGCCGCACGCTCACTCAGGTCACGGTCGACCACTCCGCGGTGCAGGAATTGATCGATCTGGGAGAGCTCTCCCGGGCGGATGCCGAGCACCACCCGCACCGCAATGTGGTCACTCGCGCGCTGGGGGCCGATACCGTCGTCGACCCGGATATCTGGATCCTCCCGGCGAGAGCCAGGCAGACCTTCCTCCTGTGTTCGGATGGCCTCACCAAGGAGCTGAGCGATGACGAGATCGCTCGCATCATCGTCTTCCACGACGCCGAACAGCTGCGCGAGAGCGATAACCTCCCACTGACCCTCGCGGAGCGCCTGGTGCGCGCGGCCGTCGCGGCTGGCGGATCGGACAACATCACCGTCGTGCTCATCGAGTGCGAGTTGACCGGGGTCGCTGGGGGCGACATCGGCGACGACACGCACGAACGAGGTAATCTGCCCGGGGTACTCGAAGACACCAGGCCGAGAGGGTAGTCATGCCGTACGAAACGCTTCCCGCCGTCTCCGGTGGGTGGCTGGGCTTGTTCCGGGGAGCGCGTGCGCTGCTCGTCGCCACTGCCGACGACTCATTCGTGGCTGGGGCCTGGGCAGCCATCGCTGATGACAGCGCGCTCCAGGCACTGCTCGACCTGCTCACCTCCAACGGCCTCGCACAGACGCCAGAGTTCGTGCTGCTCGAATGGCAGCCGGGAGCGGATGCCCGCGTGATCGTTCGCGGGCAGAGCACCCTCCTGGTAACGGATGCCGCGGGCCAGACCGAGCTCTCCGGCGCTGGCGTCTCGACCTGGGTCGAACGGACCATCGCGGCGGTCAGCGCCATCGAGTTGACCGTCCCCGGTGCTGTGGCTGCGACATCCGGCTACCTCCCGCTCGTCGAAGGCGCGGTGCTGCTCGCGGGCGCACGGGTCAAGCTGCAACCCCAGTCCGCTCCACTGGGCGGTAGCAAGGTTGCCGCGCCGGTCACCGCCGCAGCGACTGCAACGCCTCCCAGCGCGACACCCACCAGTACCCCGCCCGCCCCGACCGAGCCACCGGTCGATGTCGAAGCCACGATCGTTGTTGCACCGGAGTCCGAGCCCGAGGTGCCGGAGCCCCAGGAGGGCGGCTACGACTACCTGTTCGGTGAGACGGTGTTCCGCTCCGTCGCCGAAGCCGCGGTGTCTGCTCCCGAGGAGGAAGCGCCGGCGGACGACGAGCCCCTCGCGGGTGACCACGACGGTGAGACGGTGCTCACGTCGGACATCGCAGGTCTGCGGCGTGCGCGCAAAGCACGCCCCGCCGAATCCGCCGCGCCGCCAGCGCCGAAGCTCGTGCTCCTCGTCTCCACCACCGGCGCGCGCGAGCCGCTCAGCGAGCCGATCCTCGTCGGCAGGAGCCCCAGCGTGAGCAAGGTCTCCGGCGGTGCGCTCCCGCGACTGCTCGCGCTCGGCAGCATCGACCAGGACATCTCGCGCAATCACGCCCAGTTCACCCTCGAGGGCGACACTGTCGTCGTGACCGACCTCCACTCCAAGAACGGAACGGTCATCGTGCTGCCCGGCAAAGAACCCCAGACACTCCGAGCCGGCGAGCCGACGTCCGTGCTCGTCGGAACGGTCGTCGACCTCGGCGGCGGAATCACGTTGACGGTCGAGGAAGACCAGTGAGGCGCTCGGCGTCCACCCCTCCCGAACTGCCCGGGTACAGCTTCGTCAAGCTGCTCGGATCGGGTGGCTTCTCCGATGTATTCCTCTACGACCAGGCGCTGCCCAAGCGTCGAGTCGCGGTCAAGGTGCTGCTGACCGAGGAACTGACTGCGGCGAATCGGGCGGCGTTCGTTGCCGAGGCCAACCTCATGGCCCAGCTCTCCGCGCATCCGTACATCGTGACGATCTACCAAGCCGACGTCGCCGCCGACGACCGGCCGTACTTCGTCATGGAGTACTGCTCGGGTCCGAGCCTCGCCGAGCGCTACAAGCGTGAGGCGTTCAGCGTGGCCGATGCGCTGCGCACGGGGGTCCGGTTGTCGAGCGCTGTCGCGACGGCGCACGGCGCTGGCATCCTTCACCGCGATATCAAGCCGGCCAATGTTCTCAGCAACGACTACGGCTGGCCAGCGCTGACCGACTTCGGAATCTCCTCCGCGGTCGACGACGACGCGCTGGCCTCGCACACGACGACCCTCGCAGATGCCCTTGCCGACACCGCATCGAGCGGCACGAGCCCGTCCATCGGTATGTCGGTGCCGTGGTCGCCGCCCGAGATGTTCGAGGACGACCCCAGCCCCGACGTCCGTTCTGACGTGTTCTCGCTCGCCGCCACGATCTACACGATCCTGGCTGGCCAGTCGCCCTTCGAAGTGCGCGGCCGGTCGAACGGGACTCTCGATCTGATTGGCCGGATTGAGCGCGGGGCGATCACGCCGATGTCGCGCGACGACGTACCGCGTTCTTTGCTTGCCGTACTGCAGAAGGGCATGTCGTCTGACCCAGCCGACCGGTTCGCCACTGCTGTCGACTTCGCCCGTGCACTGCAGCGGGTCGAGATGGAACTCGGCTACACCCCGACCTCCATCGAGGTACCGAATCTCCTGGTCGACGCTCCCGAGAAGTCGGGTGGCCCGGATGACGCAGACGAGACCCGCGCCCGGGGTGTTGCGACCATCAACGCCCAGCCCGCAGCGCCAACCCCACCTCCGCCACCCTCGACGGACGACGCCACCCTCCTGCGCGGCGCCCCGAGCATCGTGGCCCAGCCGCAGCACACGCCGCCCGTCGACCCAGCGGCCAGGGAGCCCATCGGCGAGACCGTCGTTCGTCCACGCACGATCGCCTCCCCGCCATCGCAGGAGCAGGCCACCGAGCCGCCGCGATCACGTCGATCCAAGGTCGTCGGCTGGGTTATTGGAGCGTTTGCAGCCGTGATTGTCGTTGCTGTGATCGTGAGCATCGTCGTGATGGGGGGCCCGACGGCGCCCATCGCACAGACCCCTGGAGCCAGCCAGGCGCCCGTCGTGATCGAGAGCGTTCCGACGCCGACTCTCGTGAGTGCCATGGCCGATGGTGCGACGCTGACCTTCACCGTCGAGAACCCCGATCCGGTCGACGGCGATGTCGTCGTGTGGCGCGTGAGCAACCGCACGGAGGGGGAGCCCCTGCACCGTGCGGAGGGGAACTCGTTCCAGGTCACCGATTATGCGGAGGGTTCGACGCTGTGCGTCGAGGTGAGCATCCTGCGTGCCGGCAAGACCTCCGCGAACCCTCTTGAGGAGTGCTACCCGGCATGAACCCGTTGAAGATCGAGTTCTGCGGCGAGTGGTACGACATCGCCTCGCCCAACGATTTCCACATCGGGCGCGAGTCCGACCTGGTCATCGACGATAACCCGTACTTGCATCGCCGGTTCCTGCGCATCTACGAGGACTTCGGAATGTGGTGGCTCGCGAATGTTGGCACGCTGCTGTCGGCCACCGTGACCGATTCGAGCGGCCAGGTGCAGGCGTGGCTTGCGCCCGGTGCTCGCCTGCCGATCGTCTTCCCGCAGATGCAGGTGCTGTTCAGTGCCGGCTCGACAACCTACGAATTCACGATCCACTCCGACAACGACTACTACTCCACGGCGGCAGCGGCAGGGGTGGGCGGCGGAGAGACGACGATCTCACCGGTCGCGCTCACGACGACCCAGCGCCTGCTGATCGTCTCGCTTGCCGAGAACGTCCTTCGACAGGATTCGCCCGGTCGCGGTGAGATCCCCAGCTCCACGGATGCAGCAGCGCGCCTGCACTGGTCGATGACGACGTTCAACCGCAAGCTCGACAACGTCTGCGACAAGCTCGACAAGACGGGGGTTCAGGGTTTGCGCGGCGGCAAGTCCAACCTCGCCACGAATCGCCGACAACGCCTCGTGGAATACGCGGTGGCCACCCGCCTCGTGAGCAAGGATGACCTCTACCTGCTCGATCGCAATGATTCCGAACACCGGGCGGAGCTCGCGGCAGCCGCCGAGGATGGGTAGTCCTCCCCATCGCGATGGACTACCGTAAAAGCATCCGCGTATAAGATTTTGACGTATCCCCACCACTCGATGAGCGTGGGATCGGGAACACCAACGCGGGAGCACTTGAGTGAATGCGCTGACCAGATGGGTCAAAACTCGCAAGACGACCGCATCTGCACTCGTGATTGCGGTCATCGTCGGCGTGCCCCTCACGGTTGCCGCCCTGCATCCCGGGTTCCCCGTCTCGGATGTCGACCTCACCTCGCGCGATGTCTGGGTCACCAACGGCGAGGAGTTGCTCGGCGGGCGACTCAACCGCCAGATCGACGAGCTGAACGGCTCGGTCATCGCCTCGAGCGCCAACTTCGATGTTCGGCAGGACGGCGACACCCTGTTCCTCGTCGACCCCGACGCCGGCCGAGTGGAGTCGGTCAACCCGGCGTCAACCGAGGTGACGTCCGCAATCGACGTTCCCGTCGGATCCGAGGTGACCTACGGCGGTGACACGATCGCCATCGTCGATCCCGATGGCAACCTGTGGGCGATCCCGTCGGTGGGCGACCTCGTCTTCAACTACGTGTCGAACCCTCCGCTCATCGAGCTGGGCCCGGATGCCCACGCCGTGGTCACGCGCGAAGGGGCCGTCATCGCGGTCTCGCAGCGGGACAAGAAGCTGTACCGCATCGCCGACCTCGCGAGCGTGCCCGAGCAGAAGGACTTCCCCGCCGTGGGTGAGTTCCAGCTCGCCGCCGTGGGGGAGACCGCCGTCGTCTTCGACCAGTCGACGAACGAGATCATCACCGAGGGCGGTTCTGCCTACAGCCTCGGTGAGGAGCAGGGCCTTCGCCTCCAGCAGACCGGTCCGAGCTCCCCTTCAGCGATCGTGGCGACCGCGGATTCGCTCGTCAGGGTCTCTCTCGCGTCTGGCGCGACCGAGGTCATCTCCGCGGAGTTCGACAGCGACGCCACGAGCGCGGATGGCGTCGCTGCTCCCGTCAACCAGGAGGGATGCGCGCATGGCGCCTGGGCGAGCGCCCAGAAGTACCTCCTGTCGTGCGAGGGGCAAGACCCGGTTGCACTCGACATCGCGGAGCCGACCGAGGGCGGCGTGCTTGAGTTCCGCGTCAACCGCACGGTTATCGCGCTCAACGACCTGACCAACGGCAACTCGTGGCTCATGAACGAGAACATGCGGCTCGTCGACAACTGGGACGACGTGATTCCGCCGGAGGAGGAGGAATCCGAGGAGATCGGCGAGGAGGAGTCATCCATCCAGTCCTTCGAGGACACCCTCGCCGAGCGCACGGACACCAACCGGCCCCCGACCGCCCAGGACGACCAGTTCGGTATCCGGCCCGGTCGCACGACCGTGCTCTCCGTGCTCGACAACGATTCGGACCCCGACGGGGATGTCCTCGTCATCTCGAACTACGACGCGATCTCGGAGTCCACCGGACGACTCGACCCGATCGATGGGTCGCGCGCTCTCCAGTTCACTCCGGCCGAGGGGTTCGTGGGCACGATCGCCTTCAACTACACCGTCGACGACGGACGCGGGGGCACCGCGTCGGCGAATGTCTCCGCGCGGGTCGTTCCCGACGGGGTCAACGAACAGCCGTACTCCGTGCGCAATCCCGGTGTGAGCGTCGAGGCGAACCAGACGATCAGCTACAACGTGCTCACCGATTGGCGCGACCCGGATGGCGACGACCTCTACCTGGTCGGCGCTTCGCCGAAGTCGGGTGACCTCGTTCGGTTCACCCCCGATGGCTTCATCACCTTCACTCACCAGACCTCGGAGCTGGGCGAGAAGGAAGTGCAGTTCCAGGTCACCGACGGCACGGGAGCACCGGCCGTCGGTACCCTCAAGGTGCAGGTCGAGCCCGCTGGCTCCCTCAATCCCGTGGGCACCCCGGACTTCGAGACCGTGTTCGTCAACGAGTCGGTAGTGATCAAGCCGCTCGCGAACGACCTCTCTCCCTCTGGCGCGCAACTCCTCCTCGTGGGCATGGATGATCCGGCCGCTGGTGCCGCCGCATCGTTCAGCACCGACCGCGAGATCATCACGTTCACCGCGGATGCACCCGGCGTCTACTACATGAAATACACGCTGCAGGCCGGAGCGAACACGAGCGTGGGGATCGTGAGAGTCGACGTTCTCGAGAGGCCGGAGAACACGAACCCGCCGCCGGTCGCGGTCAAAGACACGGCATATCTGCGCAGCGATGAGCCCGTGACGGTGTCCGTGCTGTCGAACGACGTCAGCCCGACGGGCAAGATCCTTGCCGTCCAGTCGATCGATGTGCCGGCCGAGGCCGCAGCGAAGGGCCTCGTGGTCGAACTCCTCGAGTCGACCCTGGTGCGCATCACATCGACCTCGGCGCTCACTGAACAGGTGAACTTCACCTACACGATCTCGGATGGAGTCGCGACTGCAACAGCGGGAGTGACGGTCGTGCCCGTTCCAGCACTGACGCGTCACCAGCCCCCCGTCGCGGCCAATGACACGGCGACCGTGCGGGTGGGCGACATCGCCACTATCGACGTGCTCGACAACGATTTCCACCCGGACAGCACCACGATGTTCCTCGATGACGAGCTCATCACTGAGCCCGAGGATGGTCTCGCTTTCATCTCGCGCGACGAACTCCGGTTCCAGGCCCCCACGACGCCGGGGGAGTACCACGCCGACTACCGCGTCCTCGATTCGTTCGGGGAGACCGCCGCGGCCACGGTGACTTTCACGGTGACCCCGCTCGACGACGACGCGAACCAGGATCCCGCGCCCGAGCCGCTCGTCGGTCGCGTTCTCGCTGGCGGCTCGATCCGCGTCGACATTCCGCTGCAGGGCATCGACCCCGACGGGGACTCGACCCAGCTCCTCAAGTTCCCCACCAACCCGTCGCTCGGCTCGATCGTCGAGCAGGGCACCGATTACTTCATCTACGAGGCATCCACCGCCGGTGCTGGAACCGACACGTTCAGCTACCAGGTCTACGACGCCTTCGGCGCCACCGGGCAGTCCACCATCAAGATCGCGGTCATCCCCGAGCCCGACGAGCTGCAGCCACCCACCGCGGTGCCCGACAGTGTCTCCGTTCGCCCCGACCGCATCGCCCAGGTCGACCTGATGGCGAATGACTCGGACCCACAGGGTGCTCCCATCAAGGTCTCACCTGAGCTCCTCGATGTGCCGGACGGTATCGAGGCCGAGGTTGTGAAGGAGCGCTACCTGGTGCTCACCGCCCCGGCCGACGAGCAGTCATTCTCGCTGCGGTACGAGCTGACGAACAATCGCGGTGGCTCCTCGATTGGTTATGTGCTCGTGCAGGTCACGCCGGATGCACCGCTCCTGCCGCCCTCGGCCGACGACCTCCCGATCGCCCGCAAGGACATCGCGGGAGAGAAATCCATCACGGTCGACGTCTTCGACGGATTCGCCTTCAACCCCGGGGGCAAGACCGAGGACCTGGTACTCACCGTCGAGGGTCCGAACGCGGGGGCAGCCGAGGTTCTCGAGCAGAACGGCAGGATCGAGGTGACTCCGGGCGCGACGCGCCAGGCGATTGCCTACCGGGTCACCAATACAGAAGACGAGCTGAGCGCGATGGCGTTCATCCTCGTTCCTGCTGCGGTGAGCGACACGTTCGATGATCCTCCGCAGATCGACCCCGACCTTCCCGTGCAGTACGTGGCGATGAACGAGACGAAGGAGTGGAACCTCGAGGACATCCTCGACGTGCCATCAGGGCGTGACGCCAGCATCTACGACAAGAGTTCGGTGAGCGGCGTGCAGGGCAACGGAGCCTCGAGCTACGTCGATGAGGACACCATCACGTTCACACCCGCGCTCGACTACCGGGGTCCGGCTGCCATCAACTTCACGGTCTCGGATGGCGACTCGGCCGACGACCCGAAGGGCAACACCGCCTCGCTCACGCTGCCCATCATCGTCGGCGATCCGGAGTTCAAAGACACGCCTCCGGAGTTCACGACACCGAACGTGCAGGTCGAGGTCGGTGAGAGCACAACGATCGACCTGAGGAGTTCCACCGCCCACCCGAACCCGCAGATCCTCCAGGAGGTCGGCTATTCCGACATCCGCTCATCGAGTTCGGATCTGTCGGCGAACCTCAGTGGATCCCAGCTGTCGCTGAGCCTGCCGCGCACCACACCCAAGGGCACCACCTTTACCGTCGCAGTCACCCTTCGCTGGGGTAGTTTCACCGTCCCCGGAACGATCAATGTGACGGCGGTCGGCTCGACGCGTCCGCTGCCCGTCGCTGTCACGGACGAACTCGAGTCCGCGCGCCCGGTCAGCACCTTCACTGTGAACCCGCTTGCCAACGATTCCAACCCTTACCAGACGAGCGGGGAGCCGCTTCGGATCGTGGATGCGACGATCACGAGCGCCGGTAACGTCGGCTCCGTCTCGTTCACTGACAACGCGATCAAGATCACGCCGGCCTCGAGTCCGCCCTACTTCGTCATCGAGATCACCTACACGATCGAGGACGCCACGAAGGATCCGGACCGGCGGGTGAACGGCCTCGTTCGCTTCACCGTGACAGACGTTCCGGATGCGGCGTCCAAACCCGATCGCGAGGGTGGGTCGGCCATCGGCGACGACCAGAGCGCCACGATCCGATTCTCCGCACCAGCGTCGAACGGCAAGGACATCTCGAGCTACGACGTGCGCACCGTGCAGACCAATGCGGTCACGTCGGGATGCACGGCGGGCCAGGCCTGCACGATCGGTGGCTTGACCAACGGCACCGCGTACACGTTCCAGGTACGCGCGATCAACGCCAACGGGGCCGGCCAGTGGTCAGTGCCGAGCGACCAGATCACCCCGTACGGCACGCCCAACGCTCCGGTCCCGTCGGTGTCCGTCACCGATCCGTGGGCACCCGGGGGAGAGATCCAGGCCTCCTGGCCTGCGGTCGCGGGTACGGGCGGCGAGACCACCTACTACTGGACGGCGTCCAACGGTGTGACCGGCACAACGAACGGCACCAGCACGGGCCCGATCGGTAACCTCGGCGGCGGCAGCTACACGGTGTCGGTGCGGGCAGTGAACTCCGGAGGCAAGTCGAGCGGCGACGGCACCTCGAATGCCGGCGTCATCACGGCTCAGAGCCCGCCGGATACTCCCACGATCACTGGGGCGAACGCCTCCGGACCCTACGCGGGCAGCAGCATCACGTGGACCTGGAGTGCGGTCACGGCCAACCCCGGCGGTTCGGCGAACCTCTCCTACGACGTGCGACTCAACGGTGGCGGGTGGACCAACGTCGGCTCCGCAACCTCCTACACCTGGAGTAATCGTCCAGCGGGCAACTACACGCTCGAGGTGCGCGGAACGAACAAGGCGGGCCCCGGCGGTTCGAGTCCGGGTTCCACGGTGACGATCCAACCGACGCCTCCGCCCCCGAGTAACGCGACGGTGTCCGTCAACGGCGCCTGCCTGCTGAACTCCACCAACTTCTACAACTACACCGACAACTGTTCCGGCACCCTCAACGCCGGTGACCCCATCCAGGCCGCGTGCCGCGGTGTGCGTAACGGCGTGTGGTGGTTCTACCTGAGCAGCGTCAACAACGGTGGCGGAATGTTCATCAAGGTCGGCGACACCAACCAGCCCCTCGGAATCGTGGGCGAATGCTGATGCGTGAGTCAACACTCGACAAGGAAGAGAGAGCATGCCAGTAACTCAGGAGCAGGCAACGTGGTTCGCTGACGCGTTCCAGAAGCTGGTCGCCAACATCGACAAGGCGATCGTGGGCAAGGATCACGTCATCCGTCTCGTGCTGACCGCACTCATCTCTGACGGCCACGTGCTTCTCGAGGACTACCCGGGCACCGGCAAGACCGTGCTCGCCAAGGCCCTCGCCAACACGATCGACGGCACCAACTCGCGCATCCAGTTCACGCCGGACCTCCTTCCGTCGGATGTCACGGGCGTGCAGATCTACGACCAGGGCAAGGGCAAGTTCCAGTTCCACCCCGGCCCGATCTTCGCCTCGGTGGTGCTGGCCGACGAGATCAACCGAGCCAGCCCCAAGACGCAGAGCGCGTTGCTCGAGGTGATGGAGGAGGGCATCGTCACCGTCGATGGCGAGAGCCACTCCGTCGGGGCGCCCTTCCTCGTAATCGCGACGCAGAACCCCGTCGAGCAGGCTGGTACCTACAAGCTGCCGGAGGCCCAGCTCGACCGGTTCCTCATCAAGACGTCGCTCGGATACCCCGACACCAAGACCGCTGTTGCGCTCCTGATGGATTCGGGCACGCGTGCCCGTGCATCCCTCGTGTCTCCCATCATCAAGTCCGAGTCGATCGTCGCCATGGCCGACCTCGCGGCCGAGGTCTTCGTCGACGAGTCGGTCATGCAATACCTGAGCGACATCGTCGACGCGACCCGCAAAAACAAGGACGTCATGCTCGGCGTGAGCATGCGCGGCGCCATGGCACTGGCGCGGGCGATCAAGACGTGGGCCATCACCATGGGGCGCACTTACGCCACGCCCGACGATGTGCGCGAGCTCGCGCCGTACGTTCTCGGCCACCGTCTACTGCTCGACCCGGAGTCGGAGTTCGCCGGCATCAAGGCGAACGATGTGATCCAGCGCATCCTGGTGGACATCGAGCCTCCCGCCTACCGCGCCGCGTAGTCCATGACCACCGCGACCAACCGCACGACTGCCCTGCCCGCGCCCCTTGCGGCCGCGGGGCGCGGTGTCGCGCGCGCCGGTCGCGTGGTGTGGGGGCTCGTTGGACCCGTGGTCAGGGCGGTCTGGCGCATCCTCGGTCCGATCCTTGCGGTCGTCACTCCGGTCGGGTGGCTCGTGCTCGTTGTCGCCGGGGTCTCCCTCGGCTTGAGTTTCGCGTTCGGATGGCAGGAGTTCACCTACCTCGGCACCGTGCTGCTGGCGGCCCTCGTGCTCGGCACCGTGTTCCTGTTCGGCCGCGCCTCCTACGGTGTCGACATCGAGCTCAACCCCCGAAGAGTGGTCGTCGGCGACCGTGCCATGGGCCGGATGGTCGTGACCAACGTCGGGCAGCGTGCGCTGCCCCCCACGCGGATGGAACTCCCGGTGGGGGCTGGAATCGCCGAGTTCCAACTCCCCGCGATGAAGCCCAAAGACGAGCAAGAGGAGCTCTTCGCCGTCCCCACGAACAAACGGGCGGTCATCGTCGCCGGCCCGGCGGAGTCGGTCAGGGGTGACCAGATCGGCATGCTTCGGAGGGCGCTGAAGTGGGCAGACCCTGTCGACCTGTTCGTGCATCCCCGGACGGTTCGCCTCGCCCCCTCTGCGGCCGGCCTCGTTCGGGACCTCGAGGGCCAGGTCTCGAAGAAGATCACCAACAACGACATCGCGTTCCACGCCCTGCGGCCCTACGTTCCCGGGGACGATCGTCGCAACGTTCACTGGCGCACGTCCGCGCGCATCGGCCAGCTCATGGTCCGCCAGTTCGAGGAGACCCGCCGGTCGCAGCTGACCATCATCCACGCCACGCGAGATGACCTCTACGCCTCCGACGAGGAGTTCGAGCTGGCGATCTCGGTGACCACCTCGATCGCGGCCCAGGTCATCCGCGACGGCACGCAGATGAACATCGTGAGCGAGAGCGGGGTCTGGAAGACCCCGACGGTGACCTCGATGCTCGACGCATCCTGTCGGGTCGACCCGGTAGGACGGGTCTTCCCGAGCGTGCGAGCATTCGCGAGGGAGCGGACCAAGCGTCTCGCGAACCCCTCTGTCGTGATGATCGTCGGCGGTTCCAGGATGTCGACGCAGGACTACCGCAGTGTGCAATCGCTCTTCGGCCAGGACACCAGCAAGGTCGCGTTCCACGTCGAGCTCGGAGCACAGGCGAAGCTCGGTTCGATCGCCGGCCTCACCGTCATCACCGTGGGTTCCCTCGAGGACCTGCCGAGTCTCGTGAGGGGGCTCCAGCAGTGAGCGAACGCCAGGCCGAGACGACACGGGACACGGGGCAGGGGCTACGACTGCCCTCCGGTCGCACGTGGGCGGACATCGCTGTGCTCCTCGTGCTCGCGCTCCTCGGCGTTATCGGATTCGAGCCGTCGTTCGGCGGTTACGGCTTCCTTGTCGCCGGTATTGGAGGGCTCGTGCTCGGCGCTGCGACGGGCATCCTCGCCTCCGCATTCCGGCTCGGAGCCATCACGACGGCGCTCGGCGCGATCGTGCTGTACTTCCTTATCGGTACGCCCCTCGCGGTGCCTGCGCAGGCCGTCTTCGTGGTGTTCCCGAGCCTCCAGTCGCTCGCGAGTATCGCGATCGGCACGGTCTACGGCTGGGCGGACATCGTTACCCTCAGCACGCCGATCGGTGCGCCACAGTACATCGCCGTCGTGCCGTATTTCGCCGCGTGGATTGTCGCGCTGGTGTCCACGACGCTCGCCACACGATGGCTCTCGGCCCGGCCGCGCACCGCTTGGCGCTTCGGTGTCGCGCTCATCGCGCCCGTCGCGCTGTACCTCGCGGGGATCCTGATCGGCACCGACGAGCCCTATCAGGCGGGCATCAGAGGGATCGTCTTCGGCGTGCTCGCCCTCGTCTGGCTAGGGTGGCGTCGGCAAGGCCTCTCCGTTGCGCAGGAGGGCGCTGCGCGGCTCCGTCGTCGCAAGCTCGCTGGTACCGCCGCGATAGTGGCGGGGGCTGTGCTTCTCGGCGGTGCCGCCGGATTCTGGGCCGCGCCAGCGAACGACCAGCGCTTCGTCCTGCGCGAGGAGATCGATCCGCCCTTCGATCCGCTCGACTACCCGAGCCCCCTCTCCGGCTTCCGTCACTACACGAAGCAGGTCACCGACGACGTGCTGTTCACCGTCGAGGGTCTTCAGGTGGGCGACGTCATCCGCGTCGCAACCCTCGACAGCTTCACCGGCAAGCTCTGGAATGTCACCGGGCCGGAGTCGAGCGCCGACGGATCCGGATCGTTTGCTCTCGTGGGCCGGGAGTTGCCCGCACCCACGTTCATCACTCCCACCGAGCGCGACAACATCACGTTCACGATCGTCGACTACGACGACGTATGGATCCCCTCGGTCGGATACGCGACCGATCTCGACTTCACGGATGGCGCGGCAGCGAGCCAGACCGACAGCCTCCGCTACAACGCACTCACGGGCACTGCGGTACTCACCACCGGCCTCACGGCAGGGGACCGCTACACGATCGACGCGGAGGCCCAGGAGGTGCTCACTCCCGAGGACTTGCGGGATGCGGAGATCGCACCGGTCGAGCTGCCGCCCATCGAGGGGTCGCCCGACATCGTCACGGTGCGCGCGCAGGAGTTCGCTGGTTCGTCGGAGAGCCCCATTGCGCAACTCGAGGCGATTCGTGTTGCACTCGTCGACACGGGCTTCCTGAGCCACGGGCGCGCGTCCGACGCCGTGCCCTCCCGCGCCGGCCATGGTGCCGACCGCATCACGGAGCTCTTCGAGCGCAACCAGATGGTGGGCGACCAGGAGCAGTACGCGTCGGCCTTCGCGCTCATGGCGCGCAGTCTCGGCTATCCCGCTCGAGTCGTAATGGGTTTCGCTCCGGACATCGCGGAGGGTCAGGCATCGGTCGACGTGACGGGCGACGACGTGACCGCGTGGGTCGAGGTGGCCTTCGAGGGCGTGGGGTGGGTCGCCTTCAACCCCACTCCGGACGAGACCGACATCCCTCAAGACCAGGTGCCGAAGCCGCAGAGCGAGCCACAGCCGCAGGTGCGGCAGCCGCCGCGCGCCGACAACGACGACGAGAAGCTGCTCTCCCCGGTGGAACTCGAGGAGACCGAGGACGACGACAACGGGCTGGAGTTCATCATCCCTGGCTGGGTGTACGTGCTCGCGCTCAGTGTGCTCATTCCTGCAGCCCTGTTCTTCATCCCGCTGCTCATCATCGGAGCGATCAAGGCCCGTCGCTCGCGCCGTCGGCGTGGAGCGCCGGAAGGCCATGACCAGGTGGCGGGTGCGTGGGAGGAGCTCACCGACCAGTACTCGGAGCTCGGATTCACCGTCCCACAACGCCTGACCAGGCCCCTTGTCGCCGCCCAGCTCGAGCAGCAGTTGCAGGTCGAGGAGCTGCCCCGCCTTCGCAGTCTCGCAGCGACGACGGATGAGGCGGTCTTCTCCGGTCACCCCGTGGATGAATCCACGGCCGAACAGGTCTGGACCGAAGCTCTCGCCGCAGTGGCTGTGGCGAAATCCACGCTCTCGGGCTGGCGGAGGCTCGTCAGTCGATTCCGCATCCGTTCAGCGCGGGAGTGGGTCGCTCGACTCGGCTCTCCGCGGGCAGGCAGGTAAGGGGCCCCATGAAACTCAAACTCACTCTGCAGCGACCCTCGGGGCCAGACACCGACATCGTCATCACCACGGATGCAGCCGCGAGTGTTGGCGAGGTCGCATCCGTTCTTTCGACCATCGGATCCCAGAGTTCCGCCCAGCCCGCCACTGCAGCAACCCTTCGCATTGTCGATCCAGTCGGGTCGGCGCACGCCGTTCTCGAGCCCGAGGTCGCCCTGGGGGAGGCCGCGGTGGGGTCGGGTGCAACGGTCGCCGTGGTACCGCCGGGATCCACCGCACCCGCGAAGCTCGACAACGTCGCCGTCCTCACCGTGATCGAGGGCCCCGACACCGGCGCGAGTTTCGCGCTGCCTCTCGGCACGCGTTACCTCGGCCGTGACGCGTCGCTGTCGGATGTCACGCTCACCGACCCGCTCGTCTCCAAGCGTCACGCCCGCCTCGACGTGTTCAGCCAGGCTGTGAGATTCGTCGACCTGAATTCCGCCAACGGGCTCGAGGTCGATGGTGGCCTCGTCACGCGCGTCGACCTCGACAACGGCGCGACCGTGCGCGTGGGAGACACCGTCCTGCGCGCGGACATCGCCCCGACCGAGGCGCCGTCCGTGCTCGTCAATGACGGGCCTGTGGCCTTCAACCGCTCGCCGCGTGTCGACGCCCGCTACCCGGGCGAGAAGTTCGTCGCGCCCCTCCTGCCGAGCGAGGAAGACAAGGCGCCCTTCCCGTGGCTCGTTCTCGCTGCACCGCTGATCCTTGGCCCCGTGATGTTCATGGTGACGGGCCAGCTCACCTCTCTCATCTTCATCGCGATGTCCCCGCTTCTCGTGGCGGGCAACTTCCTCGCACAGCGCGCTACCAAAAAGCGCAAGAAGAAGCTCGACGGCGAGAAGTTCGACACGCGGTTCGACGACCTCTCCGAGACCCTCGCTCGCGAGCGCGAGCGTGAGCGCACGGTACGTCAGGCGGAGACCCCGTCGACGCGGGAGGTCTACGACGACGCGATGCGCCTCGGCCCGCTGCTGTGGACCCGGCGGCCCGAGCACTGGCAGTTTCTTTCGCTGAACCTCGGCCGCGGCATCCTGCCCTCCCGCAATTCCGTGACCATCAGCGGCGAAGAGTCGGCCCTGCCCGAGTATCTCGTGCGGCTGCGCGAGCTCGTCGAGAG
The DNA here is from genome assembly GCA_964425885.1 of uncultured Salinibacterium sp. GTDB lineage: Bacteria > Actinomycetota > Actinomycetes > Actinomycetales > Microbacteriaceae > Rhodoglobus. The sequence continues at coordinate 76,485 of CAYRON010000003.1, read as the reverse complement.
CTACGAGGAGATCGACGAGGTTCCTGTCGTCGAGAACCTGTACTTCGCCGGTGCCCTGGGGGTCGTCGGACGCCAGGATGTCGCGGCAGACCTTGCACGCGGGCTCATCGTTCAGGCGACCGGCCTGCACTCCCCGGCAGAACTCGTTATCGCGTCGATCGTCAGCCCGGCCTGGACGCCCGAGTTCGAGTGGCTCAAGTGGTTGCCGCACACCGGATCGGTGCAGAGCCCCATCACGGGCACGCATCTCGCCAACAGCTCGGCCACGGGTGGGGCGCTCCTCTCGGCGCTCGAGGAGATCGTTGCCAGCCGCACGGCGAGGGCCAAGTCGGAGAAGCGCGGGGCGGCCTCGCTCAAGACTTCTGCGATCGTGGCGGGCGCCAGCGCGGGGGAGAAGGGGGCAGCGACCGAGCCGCCGCCCACACCCACTCCCGCGATTCTCGTGATCATCTCCGACGACGCGCCCGTCGACAAGGCGCGGCTCGTGCAGATGGCCGAAGCCGCGGCCGATGTCGGCATCTTCCCCCTCTGGGTGTCGTCGAAGGTCGAGAATCTGCCGGCCGTCGCGCGCACGTTCGTGACGACCGAGGGGCCCGAGTCGACCGAGGTCGGCTTCGTGCGCCTCGGGTCGCAGAGAGTGTCCGTCGTCGCCGATCATGTCACTCGCGCGGAGGCGCTCGCCTTCGGCCGTCGCCTTGCGCCGGTCTTCGACGCTGGGGCCGTGCTCGTGGACTCGAGCGACCTGCCGCGCACGGTGTCGATGCTCTCGCTCGTCGGTAGTGACCTCGCCGATGACCCGCAGGTTGCCGTCGAGCGGTGGACCCAGAACGATTCCATTCACGTGCGCTCGGGCATCCCCGCTCCGCGGCGGGCTGGTCGCCTTCGTGCGATCGTCGGGCAGTCCGGTGTGGATGCTATGCACCTCGATCTCCGGAGCCAGGGCCCGCACGCCCTCGTCGGCGGCACGACCGGTGCGGGCAAGAGCGAGTTCCTCCAAGCCTGGGTCCTGGGAATGGCGGCGGAGTCGAGCCCCGACCGCGTCACCTTTCTCTTCGTGGACTACAAGGGCGGGTCGGCGTTCGCCGATTGCGTGAACCTCCCACACTGCGTCGGCCTCGTGACCGACCTCTCTCCGCACCTCGTGCGCCGAGCGCTCACCTCGCTCAAGGCCGAGCTTCGCTACCGTGAGCATCTCTTCAACCGCAAGAAGGTCAAGGACCTCATCGAGTTCGAGAAGACCGGCGACCCCGAAGCGCCACCAGCACTCGTGCTCGTGATCGACGAGTTCGCCGCTCTCGCCAAAGAGGTACCCGAGTTCGTTGACGGCGTCGTGGACATCGCCCAGCGTGGCCGTTCGCTGGGCATTCACCTCATCATGGCCACGCAACGGCCGGCCGGTGTCATCAAGGACAACCTGCGTGCCAACACCAACCTGCGCATTGCGCTGCGCATGGCCGACGAGTCGGACTCCATGGACGTTGTGGGCGACAAGGTCGCGGCAGGCTTCGACCCCGGCATCCCGGGCAGGGCCATCGCGAAGACCGGTCCGGGGCGTCTGACATCGTTCCAATCCGCGTATGCGGGTGGGTGGACGACCGACGAGCCGGTTGCGCCCTCGATCGAGGTCGCCGCACTGCGGTTCGGCGTCGAGATCGCGTTCGAGTCATCGGAGGGGACGAAGACGGATGCCCCGACCGACCAGGGGCCCACCGACCAGACGCGCCTGGTCAAGACCCTCATCGCGGCCGCGAACGCCGCGAAGATCCCCCTGCCGCGGCGACCGTGGCTCGACGAGCTCGCCTCCGCCTTCGACGTCACGAAGCTGCGCCAGCGCACCGACACCGAACTGGTTCTCGGCGTCAGCGACATCCCCGAGGAGCAGCGCCAGGATGTCGTGGTGTTCCGCCCGGACACCGACGGCCATCTGGCTGTCTACGGCACGGGAGGGTCCGGCAAGACCGTCACCATGCGCACCCTCGCGTCGGTGGCCGGTATCACTCCGCGCGGCGGGCCCGTGAATGTGTACGCTCTCGACTTCGCCGGCAACGGACTGAGGATGCTCGAGAGCCTGCCGCACGTCGGTGCGGTGATCCCGGCCGATGACACCGAGCGAGTCATCCGTCTGCTGCGCACCCTCCGCGACGAGCTCTCGAGCAGGTCCGAGCGCTACGCGGCAGTCAACGCGTCGACGATCACGGAGTACCGGGCGCTCGCGGGCAAGCCGGAGGAACCGCGCATCCTCCTGCTCGTGGACGGCTTCCCCGCCTTCAGAACCGATTTCGAGGCCACCAGCGCGACGTCCCCCTGGTACGCGGTCTTCCTCGACCTGCTCACCGAGGGGCGCCAGGTCGGCATCCACGTCGCCATCACTGCCGACCGGCCAGGGAGTATCTCGACGTCGGTGAGTTCAGCGATCCAGAAACGCGTCGTGCTCCGCATGGCGGATGACACGAGCTACGCGATCCTCGATGCGCCGAAAGACGTGCTCGACAGCACGTCACCTCCCGGCCGTGCGGTCATCGACGGCCTCGAGACCCAGATCGCCATCGTCGGTGGCAGCCCGAACACCGTCGACCAGTCCACGGCCACGGCCGCGCTCGGTGAAGCCATCGCTCGAACCGGCCGTGCGCCCGCGCCGGCGGTCGGCTCCCTGCCCAAGGAGTTCGCGGCATCGAGCCTGCCCGCTTCGTTCGGCGGAAAGCCCGTTCTGGGCATCTCGGATCTTGATCTCGGGCCCGTCAGTTTCGATCCGGTCGGTGTGTTCCTCCTTGGCGGGCCGCCCGCCAGTGGTCGGTCGAATGCCCTGAGATGGATGGTCGAGAGCGCGGGCCGTGCGGGCAGCACTGAGGCGTACTACCTGGGCAATCCCCGGTCTGAGCTGGGGGCGGCTGCGGGCTGGACCACGGTCGCGCGCACCCTCGATGAAGTCAACGAACTCGCGCGCACCCTGTCTGCCCGGGTGGCAGACGCCGCCGACGAGCCGCGCATCGTCATCGTCGTCGAGGGGATCGGGGATTTCCTCTCCTCCGCCGCGGACAGCGCTCTCGTCGAGCTGATCAAGGCTGTCAAGAGGTCGAATCACTTCCTCATCGCCGAAGCAGAGACCGCAGCGTGGAACTCGTCGTGGCCACTCCTCGCCGAGGTCAAAGCGGCGAGGACGGGCCTGTTGCTGCAACCGGAGACCATGGAGGGCGACATGGTGCTGCGGACCGCGTTCCCGCGCGTGTCCCGCTCCGACTTCCCGCCAGGCAGGGGATTCTTCGTCGCGCGGGGCAAGGCTCTTCGCGTCCAGCTGCCGCTCGCCGAAGGGTAGTCGAATTCGATGGGGAGTGCTCCCCATCGACAGAGGAAAACTCGGCAACTAGATTCACAACTACAACCGAAGCCGTGCACACCGTGCGGAGAAACCTAAGGGGAATGCCATGAGCAACATCAACGTCAGCTACGACAGCATCAACAACGCCGCAGGCCGCCTCGAGCAGGGCCGCGACGATCTCACGACCAAGATGCAGGAGCTCAACACCCTCATCAACCAGCTCGTGGGAGACGGCTTCGTCACGTCACAGGCCTCCGGCGCATACCAGGCCGCCTTCGAGAACTACTCGAACGGCGCCAAGCAGACCATCGAAGGCCTCACCGGTCTCTCGAACTTCCTTCGCAAGACCGCGCAGACCCTGCAGGAGACCGACCAGGCCATCGCGTCGTCCATCCAGTAGCACTCGCGTCCGCCGAATGGTTTTGCTCGACTAGAAGGGATCATCAGGCATGTCGGATCTGAACATCTCCGGGGAGCTGCTCCGCGGAGCAGCAGGGAGCCTCACAGATCTTGTCGGCTCGATGCCCCAGCACTCCATCGTCGATCTGAGCGGATGCGGCAGCCCCGCGGTCGCGCAGGCGGCGGCCGACTTCGACCTCTGGGTCGTGCTCACCGGTCGCATCGCGTCGGAGCGCGTTCAGGGACTGTCGGGCGACGCGTCTCTCGCGGCCGATGAGGCCGACGAGCTGGATGCGGCTCTGGCCGCAGGAACGGAAGGCTGATCGTGGCTGAGCCATGGACCGATGACAACCCGGGGTCGGTGGAGCTCGGATGCATGACCAACGCGACCTCAGCGCTGACGACGGCCTCGACGAGCTACTGGGACGCGCAGGAGGCACTCGGCACGATCGCGACGAGTGTCGCCGCGTGGACGGGGCTGGCGGCCGACGCATGGCGCGAGGCGAACACCGCTCTTGCCGCTGATCTGACCGCGTCCCGCGACCGCATTCTCGAGGGAAAGAGCGCTATCAGTGCCTATCACTCGACGACGCTGAGCATCAGCAACCGCGCGGCCACCGCGAAGGGCGCTCTCGCCGATGCTCTCGATGTGTACACGGTGGCGCAGCCCAACCAGCTCACCGACCCCGAGGGTTTCGAGCGTTGGCAGAACAACCGCTACATGGCCCAGTACCAGGCGCAGGATGCCCGGGACGAGATCTACCGTCTGGCTCTGGAACGAGCGGCAGCCGACGATGACGCGATCCGCGCACTGTCAGCTGCACTGCCCGACAACTGGACCGACACCGTGGCCGCGCTCGCGAGCGTGGGGATCACTGGCGTTGGTGACCTGACTCGAGGTCTGAACAAAGAGGCGCTTCTCGAACTCGCCCAGCGGATCGCTGCAGGCGGAGCGGACCCGGCGGACTACGACGCTCTCGCGCTCATGCTCGGCATGTACGAGAACAACGAGAGCGTGATGTCGGACTTCTACCTCGCGCTCGGTGGTGAGGACACGGTCAACCTCATCGAGGCGATCGGTGACTGGGGCGCGAATGATCCTTCCGTGGCGGCGGCCGCACTCGCGCTCGCCGTACTCACGAGGTCCGGCCTGTCGACCGGTTCGCGCAACTGGACGCAGCCCGTGGCCGACGAGTTCGCAGACAGCATGTTCGACGTGGGACAGGACAAGGGCGATTCGATCGCCTACCTGTTCAGCGATGTCGTCGACTCACCGCTCGGCCTCACCCTCGCGATCGCCGCAGCGAACGAGATCGACGAGTTCGAACGCGTGAATGGCTTCCAGTGGCTGATGGACGAGACGGGCGGCGGCCTCTGGCTAGGGCTCCAGGAGTTCGGCAACGACGGAAACCGCATGTCGGATGCCTCTGGGCCGATCTTCTCGACCCTCGGACAGTACCCCGATGCAGCCTTCGAGTGGCTCACGGATGGCGGCACCGGTGACGACCGCGTCGACTACTGGTACCACGACCGCTACGACAACATGTACTGGGTCGACCAGAACAACGCCGACATCCCCTGGTACATCACCCACGATGGATTCCAGGGCGTCGCCGACCTCTGGTTCGGCAGCCAGCAGGCTTCCGGCGGTCTACTCAGTGGTGGGGAGGGCGTCGCCACGCGCGAGGATGCCGCCATCCTCGATAGCAGGATCATGCAGGCTCTCGTCTCCAGCGAACTCTTCCTGCCCGACAACATCAGCGACGCCGCGAGCGGATCGCTCGCTGGGGCTTTCGTCGTCAATATCGATGCCTTCGCGAGGTACCCGATCACGAGCGATCTCGAGGGCGACCAGACCACGGGTGCCCAGCAGTTGCCCGATGGCACGTGGGTTCCCATTCTCAGTGAAGACCAGCTCGCGGTGTTCCTCGCTCGCGCAGGAAGCCACGAGACCGGGGCAGCCGTTCTGAGCTATGGCGCGTCCGCCTATCAGGAGACGATCCTGAACATGGCCATGAGCAGTGGCAATGCGCAGGACATCCAAGAGGCCCTCACCCGAATCATCAGCCTTCAGGGTGCTCTGGAGGGTGCAACGCAGGGGCAGCTCATCGAGAGTGCCGGCCAGACTGATGCTGAGCGTGAGGCGATCGTCTCCGGTATTGCCAACATCGTTGGCGCTGTGCCCATCCCCGGCATCGGTGAGGCGGTCGGCGGAGTAGCGGGGTGGTTCCTGAATTGGGGCCAGGCTGCCATCGTGGGGGCCGGGGTCGGCGCCGGTTCAGACGCAATCTCCGACCTGTGGGCCACGCAAACGGAGCAGGCGCTCGCCCAGCTCGCCGAGGATCGCGAGGGAAGCCTCGAGGACATGGTGCGCGCGACACTCTCGGACTCGGTCTACGCCTACTTCAGTGAGGTCGACCCGAGCTATGCGGCGCAGATGGATGCAGGGGCCAGCGCGCAGGAGGTGCTCGGTGCCTGGATCAACGCCGGTCAGCCTGACAGCAGCTTCGACTACACCTACCTGGACACACTGGTCCAGAACTACGACTCGAAGCTCGGAGACTGGGCCGATCGAGTCGATAACTACACTGGAGTCGTGGAGTACGAGGACTCGTGGTGAACCGGATCATCCGAACGGCGGCGGTAGCCGCGGCTGCAGTGGGAGTGCTCGCTCTCACCGCGTGTGATCCGTCCGGCGGAACGCCCACCGAAGTCTCTACGCCCGCAATCGTGTGGGAGCCATCGGAACCATTGGGCGGACTCTATGACGACCCGTACGTCGCGGCGGCCTTCGCGGCGACGCTGGGGTTCGTGCTCGCGAGCAACGAGGCGGACTTCACGATCGCCCAGCTGACGGAGACGACAACCGCGAGCCGTATCGACGAGATCTATCGCGCGCACGTCTCTGATCACGGTGACGACAACCGAGACCCGCTCGTCTGGGCTGGACCATTGCCCCGCACGCCCATCTCGGTGAGCGAACACTCGGATGGCGCGGGCGCGGATGTGCTGGTGTGTGCCGTTTCCAGTGAGTGGTACATCTCGGAGGACCATCCAGAGCCGACCACCGAGGGCGTTGAAGCGATGAGCCTCACCCTCGTGATTGTGGACGACAACGGCACGCTCAAGCTCGACGAGGTTCGCGGTGGCGAGGGCGCCTGCGACCCTTCGGACATCGCGCTCGGTCGTTTCGACCCCGAGCCCGTTCCTGAGAGCAAGACGGTTCGTCGACCCCTCAGCGCCGACTGACACACTCCAGTAGCATCGATCCCCGGAGCATTTCTCGCGAAGGGGGCAGCCATGGCGGATGACAACGGCTTCATCTCCCTGCCGCCCGGCCTCGTCGATCCCGACTCCGGCACGCATCGACGCCCTCGTCCGGAGCGCACGGAGCGGATCCCGGCCGACGAGATCGTGTTCGTGCCAGTGGTGCCCGGAGCTCCACCGGTCGTGCCTGTGGTGGCCGAGAGTAGCGACGAAACCGAAGAACCCGGCGACGCTGCATCCGTCGAGGCGCCCGATCTCGCGGACAACGACGAGACGCGAATCGTTCCGCCCCGAACTCTCCCGCGGGCCTGGCGATTGACGGTGCCGGGAATCGAGGGCCCCGTGATGGTGGAGGGCGCGCTGTTCCTCGGTCGTAACCCCTCCTCGACTGCGGAGTTCCCCGACGCTGAGTTGCTCGTGGTGCCCGATCCGTCGAAATCCATCTCGAAGACCCACGCACTACTCGAGGTGGACAACGACGGCCTCTGGGTCCACGACCTCGACTCCACGAACGGTGTGTGGGTCGTGCTGCCGGGGGAGAGTCCCAGCGAGGTGGTCCCGGGTACTCGCGCAGCGCTCGCTCCGGGTGCCGATCTTGAACTCGGAGATGTCACGATCCAGGTCGAGTTCAGCTGACACAACCAGCGGGTGGGTTCCGCCGATTGCCCCGGCCCGCAGTGGTACCCTCGACGAATGCGTTTCGTTCGACTTCTTCTTCGCCGCCGCGACGAGGTCTAGTCACTAGCCTCCCTCGTCGCGGAGTCCGACCGCGCGCAAGGCGGCGACAAGGGCTGGGTATTCGGAATCCGAAGAAGGACAGCATTCATGACGGAAACAGCACGACCCCGCACCCTCGCTGAGAAAGTGTGGGACGACCACCTGGTGGTCAAGGGTGAGAACGGCAGCCCCGACCTCATCTACATCGACCTTCACCTCGTCCACGAAGTGACAAGCCCCCAGGCCTTCGACGGTCTGCGGATGGCGGGCCGCCCTGTGCGGCGCCCAGACCTCACGATCGCGACAGAGGATCACAACACCCCAACGCTCCTCATCGACCGGCCCATCGCCGATCCGATCAGCCGCACCCAGATCGAGACCCTCCGCGCCAACGCGAAGGAGTTCGGCATCCGCCTGCACTCCCTCGGCGACATCGAGCAGGGCATCGTGCACGTCGTGGGTCCGCAGCTCGGACTCACCATGCCGGGCATCACCGTCGTCTGTGGCGACTCCCACACCTCCACGCATGGCGCTTTCGGGGCGATGGCCTTCGGCATCGGTACGAGCGAGGTGGAGCATGTCATGGCGACGCAGACGCTTCCGCTCAAGCCGTTCAAGACGATGGCGATCACGGTCGAGGGCGAGCTGAAGCCCGGGGTGACGGCAAAGGACATCATCCTCGCGGTCATCGCCAAGATTGGCACCGGCGGTGGTCAGGGCTACGTTCTGGAGTACCGCGGCAGTGCCATCCGTTCGCTCTCCATGGAGGGCCGCATGACGATCTGCAACATGTCGATCGAGGCCGGCGCGCGCGCTGGCATGGTGGCACCCGACCAAATCACCTACGACTACCTCAAGGGTCGCCCGCACGCGCCCGAGGGTGCCGACTGGGATGACGCGGTCGCCTACTGGAACACGCTGGCCACCGATGACGACGCCGTGTTCGATGCCGAGGTGTTCCTCGACGCTGACACGCTCGAGCCGTTCGTCACGTGGGGCACCAACCCCGGCCAGGGCATCTCGCTGAGTGACTCCGTTCCGCAGCCGTCCGATTTCGACGACCCCAATGACCGCGCAGCGGCCGAGCGTGCGCTCGAGTACATGGACCTGGTTCCCGGCACTCCCATGAAGGAGATCCCGGTCGACGCCGTGTTCATGGGGTCCTGCACCAACAGCCGCATCGAGGACCTGCGGGTGTTCGCCTCGATCATCAAAGGCCAGAAGAAGGCCGATGGCGTGCGCGTCATGGTCGTGCCTGGTTCGGCTCGCGTTCGTATCGAGGCCGAGGCTGAGGGCATCGACAAGATCGTCGAGGAGTTCGGTGCGGAGTGGCGATTCGCCGGCTGCTCGATGTGTCTCGGGATGAACCCCGACCAGCTCGCCCCCGGCGAGCGTTGCGCCTCCACGTCGAACCGCAACTTCGAGGGTCGACAGGGCAAGGGCGGTCGCACGCACCTCGTCTCGCCGGTCGTCGCTGCTGCCACTGCGATCCGTGGCACACTGTCGAGTCCCAGCGATCTGCGAGTGGAGGTGGGCGTCTGATGGATGCAATCTCCACCGTCACCGGCATCGCCGTGCCACTCCAGCGCTCGAACGTCGACACGGACCAGATCATCCCGGCGCAGTTCCTCAAGCGCGTGACGAAGACGGGCTTCGACGACGCCCTCTTCTACTCGTGGCGTCAGGACCCGGAGTTCGTGCTGAACCGCGAGCCGTTCCAGGTTGCCACGCCCGGTACCGAGGTGCGCGTGCTCATCGCCGGGCCGGACTTCGGCACGGGCTCGAGTCGCGAGCACGCCGTGTGGGCGTTGCGCGACTACGGCTTCGCCGCCGTGCTGAGCCACCGCTTCGGCGACATCTTCCGCGGCAATTCGGGCAAGCAGGGCCTTCTCGCGGCAGAACTCACGGAGAAGGACATCGAGACGATCTGGTTGATCGTCGACGAGCACCCGGGAATAGAAGCATCCGTCGACCTTGTTGCCAAGACGGTGACAGTCGGCACGGCAAGTTTCCCCTTCCAGATCGACGACTACACCCGATGGCGCCTGCTGGAAGGCCTCGACGACATCGGACTGACGCTTCGGGATGAAACGCACATCACCGAATTCGAGAGCCGCCGCGAAAGCTGGCGACCCACCACCCTCCCGGCCAAAAGCTGAGTGAACCCAGGTAGACAGAGGTATACATGAATTCGGTGACGAAGGACGCACGAAAGGCGGCTGCACGAGTGGGCCTTTCCTCGGACGAGATCATCATCAACGGCGGTAAGCCGTTGCGTGGACGCGTCGATGTGCGCGGGGCCAAGAACCTCGCCACGAAGGCCATGGTCGCGGCCCTCCTGGCCGACACTCCCAGCCACCTGCAGGATGTCCCCGACATCAGCGATGTGGGAGTCGTCACCGGCATGCTCGGTGCGTACGGCGTCACCGTCACCAAGGTCGGCGAGGGCGAGCTGCTGCTCGACCCCTCGAACGTGCTCAAAGCCCACTTCGCGCAGATCGACGCGCTGGCAGGCTCCAGCCGCATCCCGATCCTGTTCTGCGGCCCTCTCCTTCACCGCCTCGGTGAGGCGCTCATCCCGGACCTCGGAGGCTGCCGCATCGGCGATCGGCCCATCGACTTCCACATGGATGCGCTGCGTGCGTTCGGTGCCATCGTCGACAAGAGCTACGAGGGCATCCGCCTGACTGCTCCGAACGGCCTCAAGGGCGCCAACATCGAGCTGCCGTACCCGAGCGTCGGCGCCACCGAGCAGGTGCTGCTGACGGCAGTGCTCGCCGAGGGTGTCACCGAGCTCAAGAACGCGGCTATCGAGCCCGAGATCATGGACCTCATCGCGATCCTGCAGAAGATGGGCGCGATCATCAACGTCGAGCCCAACCGCGTGATCTTCATCGAGGGTGTCGAGAAGCTCCAGGGCTACACGCACCGTGCGCTGTTCGATCGCAACGAGGCCGCGAGCTGGGCGTCCGCAGCTCTCGCGACCGGTGGCGACATCTTCGTCGCCGGTGCGAAGCAGCAGGAGCTCATGACGTTCCTCAACATCTACCGCAAGGTGGGCGGTGCCTTCGATATCCAGGAGGACGGCATCCGCTTCTGGCACCCCGGTACGCCTCTCAAGCCCGTCGTCGTCGAGACGGACGTGCACCCCGGATTCATGACCGACTGGCAGCAGCCGCTCATCGTGGCCCTCACGCAGGCCGAGGGTCGCAGCGTCGTTCACGAGACCGTGTACGAGAACCGTCTGGGCTTCACCGACGCGCTCATCGAGATGGGTGCCGACATCGTCGTGCACAAGGACGGCCTCGAGTCGGTCACTCGTCGTGTGCCGCGTCGACCGCTCGAGCAGGCGGCCGTCATCATCGGCCCGACCCCGCTCAAGGGCGCGGATGTCGAGATCCCCGACCTGCGCGGTGGTTTCAGCCACCTCATCGCAGCGCTCACGGCCGAGGGCCAGTCGCGAGTCACCAATATCGGCATCATCAGCCGCGGGTACGAGCACTTCATCGACAAGCTGTCGGACCTCGGTGCCGACTTCGTCTACGAGGGCTAACGGGCGTTGGCAGCGGGCAGGAAGAAGGGCGAGAAGACTTTCGTCTGGCGGTTTCTCGCGGCGATCGTCATCCCGTTTCTCCTCCTCGTTGGGCGGTACCGCTTCAGGAACCTCGACCGGTTGCCTGAGGGCGCGTTCATTCTGACGCCGAACCATTACACGAACTTCGACCCGCTCGTCACGGCGTACGCCCTGTGGCGGGCCGGTCGGGTGCCGCGGTTCCTCGCGAAGGCCGGGCTCTTCCGGGTGCCGGTACTGGGTGCTGCGCTTCGTGCCACTGGCCAGATTCCGATCGAGCGGGGCGCCGTGGGTTCACACGGTGCAGATCCGCTGACGGCGGCGTCGCGGCTCGTCGACGACGGGCTCGCGGTGATCGTCTATCCAGAGGGCACCCTCACGCGTGACCCTGAGATGTGGCCGATGCGAGGCAAGTCCGGAGCGGTGCGTCTTGCCCTCGAGCACGGCATCCCGATCATCCCGTGTGCCCACTGGGGTGCCCAGCAGATCCTGCCGCGTTACTCGAAGAAGCTCAGCCTCTTCCCGCGCAAGAATGTGGATGTGCTCATCGGCGAGCCGGTCGACCTCTCTCCGTGGAAGGACGCGCCGCGTACCTCTGCGACGCTCGCCGCTGCGACGAACGCTGTGATGCAGGACGTCACCGCTCTCCTCGAGGAGCTGCGCGGCGAGAAGGCCCCCCTCGAGCGCTGGGACCCTGCTGAGCACGGGCAGACCGAGTTCGGCAAGCTCGAGAGCTAGGCCCGCTTCGAAACCGGTTGCCGCAGGATCGTGCGCAGCTTGCTCGGCTCGACCCGTCTGAAGTCACTGAAATAGATCTCGTGGTGTGTGCTCGACATCACGAGACCATTGTTCGGGATGAACTCGTCATGCAGTTCTGCCAACGTCTCCGCTTCGTCATCGAACGAGCCGATGTGCAGGGTCTGGACGCACAGCCCCTCATCGAGAGTCTCGAATCGCACGTTCTCGATGGCGGTGGATGCCCCGGCCTTGCGTGCAGCTATCGCCCGGGCCGAGTCGACCATCTCGCCGTCGATCCACTCGGGCACCATGATCATGAGGGTCCAGTTCCAGCGTGACTTGTCCCGTGCGCTCGTGAACGCGCTCATGTCAGGGGACCACCAGAGTCCTTCCAGTGGTGGGACGACGTAGTCCCGGCCGAGTTCCCTCTTGCTGGCGAACTTGAGCTTGTAGGCGACGGGATAGAGCGCTGTGATCGCTTCGGTGAACGCGGGGGAGGTGTTGGGGTCGCCGGCTCCGTCGAGCATGAGGTACTGCATCCGGGGCACCTCGAGGGTGCGGAACTGCCCCCGGCGTGCCTGGTAGCTGTCGAGTGATCGCTTGACGTCGACTGCAGCTGACATGGTTCTACCTTGGCTTACGCGGCCTGCGCGAGGGTCGTGCGACTTCGTGACCATTCGGGGATTCCCGGCCCACGCACTTCGGGCACACCCTTGTTCATCCGGTACTGCCATGGCCCGGTATCGACGATCCTGTGATGCCAGTAACAGAGCAGGATTCCGTTGTCGGTGCAGGTTGGGCCGCCGTCCCGGTCGGGGGTCACGTGGTGCGCCTGCAGCGTGAAGTGTGGATTGGTGCATCCTGGAGTGAAGCAGCGATGCCCGTCGCGGGCCGCTATACCCAGCCGCATGAGCGGGGTGAAGCAGCGCCGGGGCGACGTGATGCCGATGAAGGCGCCGTTGCTGTCGAAGGTGGCGGTGCGATAGCCGTTGGCATCGATGAAACGCTCGACGGTCGCGCGTGAGACCGCGACGTTCGAACCCGTCATCGTGCCGATCGAGTCGCTGTCGAGTCCACGCTCGTCGCGCAGGTCGTCTGCTGTGACCGTCACGATGACCGTAACGGGCTGACCATCGAGGTGAGGGGCGGCGTCGGCCGTGCTCGCGGCGGTGAGGATCTCGGCGAGCATGTCGTGTCGCCGCTGGTCGGGGGTGCGAGGGTCGACCGTGAGTTCGGCACTGAGCGCGTCGGGCTCTGCGGCATCGACGAAGCGGGGCGAACGACGGTGAGCCTCGAGCATCCCGCTGAGGAGGCCACCGATCTCCGGGAGCAGTTGCCCCGAGACCGGAACCAGTCCATCGGCATCCTGCCGGCCGATGCGAAACCCGCGACGGCGCAGAGCGCGCTCCTCGCGCGGGCGCGCCCCATCGGGATCGATCGTGGCAACCACTTGGCGGATGTCGCCGGAGAGGTAGTCGACCGAGACGGGCAGCATCGCGTGGTCGCCGGATGCGTCGCGCCCACAAGCGAGGTTCACGAGCACCGTCTCGGCTGCCGCGAGCGTCTCGGCGGGAACGCGGGATGCCACGGCCAGAAGTTCGCGTGTGACGAGGGTCGCGGCATCCGCCCCCACTCTGCCGGCGTTGAGCGCCTCGCCGAGGGCGGGCAGTGCCGGCGGGAGTGGCGCGCCGGAGAGCGAGCGCGACGGGCTGACCGCGGAGGCCACGGCCACCCGGGCGCGGGCGGTGCGCTCGGACACCTGCGCGACGGTCGCGATGGCGGCGACCGGCGAAGTGAAGCCGAGCTTCTCCACGGCGGTGGGGTTTGCGGCGAGGGGAGCAGCGACCCGAATGCGGGCGGCATCCGCAAGCCTGCCGACCGATTCGACGGCGGCGACGAGATCCGCCGATGCGTGCGCATCGGAACCCAGCGCATCGATCACGAGTCCAATCTCAGCCGCGATGCGCCCCAGCGATTCCACCAGTGGTAGAGCGGGAGTCGTCTCGAGGGCCATGCTCGATTCTACCAAACATTAGAATATGTGTTCTAGTTTTCCACAAGGGGCAACCACAACTGCCACTAGAACGCGCAAGCGGCCCGCATGGGCCGACCGGGAGAACTGGCCACCCGGCAGTACAGCCGGAGCGCGTCCCCATGCCTCAGAATGGTCGAGTGTCAGACAACAGCGTGACCCCTGCTCGCCGCGTCGCCGTTCTCGGCGCTGGATCGTGGGGCACCACGTTCTCGAAGATCCTCGCGGACGGTGGCTCTGACGTCGCCATCTGGGCTCGACGCTCCGAGCTGGCGCGCGAGATCACCCAATCGCATCGCAACAGTGACTACCTGCCGGGCATCAACCTGCCCCGCAACCTCTGGGCCTCCTCACGTCTGCCCGAGGTGCTCGAGGGCGCCGAGCAGGTATTCCTGTCGGTGCCGTCGCAGTCCCTGCGGGAGAACCTCCGTATCGTTCGTGACCTGATCCCCGAGACCGCGATCGTCGTCTCCCTCATGAAAGGCGTCGAGAAGGGCACTGGCGCACGGATGAGTGAGGTGATCCGCCAGGAGCTCGGCATCGAGGCCGAGCGTGTCGCCGTGGCATCCGGGCCCAACCTCGCGCTGGAGATCGCCAAGGAACAGCCGACCGCTGCCGTGATCTCGTCCGAGGACCTGCAGACGGCGACCGTCGTGGCGATGACGGCGACGAACCCCTACTTCAGGAGCTTCGTCAACACGGATGTCATCGGCACCGAGTTCGGTGGAGTTCTCAAGAACCTCGTGGCCGTCGCGATCGGCATCGTCGACGGGGTCGGCTACGGCGAGAACACGAAGGCCTCCATCATCACGCGCGGCCTCGCCGAGATGACGGACTTCGCGGTCGCCTACGGTGCCAAAGCCGAGACGCTCGCCGGCCTCGCGGGCCTCGGCGACCTGATCGCGACCTGCGAGTCGAGCCTCAGTCGCAACAACACCGCTGGCCGCCTCCTCGGGCAGGGGTACAGCTACTCAGAGGTCATCTCCCAGATGAACCAGACCGCGGAGGGGCTCTCCTCCGTCGCGCCGGTGCTCGAGCTCGCCCTCGCGAAGGGCGTGCAGATGCCCATCGTGAGCCAGGTCGCCGAGGTGCTTGCCGGTACGCTGAACCCGCGGGATATCGCGCCGCACCTGACCACCGACGAACTGCCGCAGGGGGAGTGACCGTGCCGAAATTGACCGTCGCCCTTCTCTTCGGCGGCCGGTCGTCGGAGCACGAGATCAGCTGCTCGACCGCTGCTGGCGTACTCTCCGCGATCGACCGCAGCAAGTACGACGTGATTCCGGTCGGTATCACCAAAGACGGCGCTTTCACGCTCCAGCCTGATGACGCCGCACTCTTCGCCATGAACCCCGAGGCCATGCCCGTCGTTCATGACAACGGCACGCGCATCCACTGGCCGAGCTCGGTGCTCAGTCGCGAGTTGACGGTCACGGATGCCTCGGGCGAGACCCGCTCCCTCGGCAACGTCGACGTGGTCTTCCCGATCCTCCACGGCCCCTTCGGTGAGGATGGCACGATCCAGGGCCTGCTCGAGCTGGCGGGCATCCCGTATGTCGGCAACGGTGTGCTCGCGTCATCCCTCGGCATGGACAAGCACTTCGCCAAGACCGCCCTCGAGGGTGCCGGTGTTGCGGTGGCGCCCTGGGTGACCGTGTCGCCGCGTACCTGGAGCACCGACCGCGAAACTCTGCTCGCTGAGGTCCGCGCGCTGGGGCTTCCCCTCTTCGTCAAGCCGGCGCGCGCCGGCTCCTCCGTCGGGGTGACCAAGGTGTCGACGCTCGACGACCTCGACGCGGCCCTCGAGGTCGCGTTCGCGGAGGACTCGCGAGCCTTGATCGAGGCAGCGATCGTCGGCCGCGAGGTCGAGTGCGGTGTGCTCTCGGGTCGCGGTGGCACCGCTCCGCGCGTGAGTGTTGCCGGCGAGATCATCATGCACGGGCGCGAGTTCTACGACTTCGAGGCGAAGTACATCGACCCGGACGCCGCCGAGCTCGTGTGCCCGGCGTCCCTCGAACCCGACGAGCTCGCCGAGATGCAGCGCATCGCCGCGCGGGCCTTCGATGCGATCGGCGGCTCGGGGCTCGCTCGCGTGGACTTCTTCTACACGGGCAGCGAGTTCGTGGTGAACGAACTCAACACGATGCCGGGATTCACGCCCATCTCCATGTACCCGAAGTGCTGGCAAGCAACCGGGATGAGCTACCCCGAGCTCATCGACGAGCTCATCCAGCTCGGTCTCGAAGCCGTTCGCTGACGTTACTCGCCGCGCATCTCGATGGTGATCTGAGAGGCATCGAGGTCGGCGAGAACCTTCGCGAGCACGTTCGCGTCGAAGGTGCCGTCGTCGCGGGCGTCGAGAAGTGCCGCCCGTTGTGCGCGCAGTACCTCAAGACGGTACGCGCTCTCCTTCGCGAAGGCGTCGCGCCTTGCCTCGTCCTGTGCATGCTCCGGCGGGGTGAACTGCTCTGCCGTCGACTTCAGGAGCGTCATGATGTTGGTGAGCTCCTTGTCGTAGGCCACCTCAGCGAGTTCGGCGTCCCCGGGCTTCTCGAGTCGCTTGATGAGGATGCCCAGGGTGCCGCCCTGGATCACCAGGGACAAGAGCGCCACGGCGAAGGCGATGAGCACGATCACGGAGCGCTGGGGCGTATCCGCGGGGAGTGTCTGGGCCGCCGCGACGGTCACAGCGCCCCGCATGCCGGCCCACACCACGATCGACCCCTCGCGCCATCCGAGGTGCTGCCGACGGAAGTAGTCGATGTCCGCCAGCACTCGCGTGATACGTGTGGCGAATCGGGCGGAGTCCCGCGCCTTCGGCTTGCGGCCGCGCGAGAACTCCCTGTACGCGTCATCCCGCTTGTCGGGGTCTCCCAGCCGCTCCTGGATGCCCTCGAGGCGATCCTTCATGCTCTCGCCACGTTGAGAGGTTCGGGAGAGAACGCCCAACAGCGGAGCCACGTACGCCGCACGGATCAGGATGATGAGCGCGAGCGCCGCGAGGGCGATGAGCAGCGAGATGCCGACGCCAGCGTGATCCCGCTCGACGTCCATGATGATCGTCTTGATCTGGATGCCCATCGTGAGGAAGACGGCACCCTCGAGCACGAGCTCCACCGTGCGCCAGTTCTGCACATCGGAGAGTCGGCTCTGCGGTGACAGCTCGCGGGGTGCCCGGATGCCGGTGACGATTCCCGCGACGACGGCGGCCACGAGCCCCGAGGCGCCGAGGAGCTCCGCGGGCACCGAAGCGACAAAGGGTGCCGTGAAGGAGATCACGGTGTTGACGGTGGGCGAGCTCACGCGGCGTCGGATCGCGAGGTTGATGGCCGCGACGACCACACCGATCACGATCGCGACAGCGACGGAGTAGGCGAACGTGCCGACGGCGCCCCAGAACGAAAACGCTGCGGCGGTGGCAACGATCGCGGTACGCAGCAGTACTAGGGCGGTTGCGTCATTGAGCAGGCTCTCGCCATCGAGGATGGCCACCACGCGTTGGGAGACCGGCGCACGCTTGACGATGGAGGTGGCAACGGCATCCGTCGGGCTGATGATGGCGCCGAGCGCGACGCCCCATGCGAACCCGAGTCCAGGGATCACGAGCATGAAGAACACGCCGAGCACCAGGGAGCTTACGACGACCAGGAGGATGGACAGGCCACTGATCGGCCCGAACTCCCGGCGGAAGTTCATGGTGGGCATCGAGACGGCCGCCGAGTACAGCAGGGGCGGCAGCACGCCCTGCAGGATCAACTCCGGATCGATCTCGATCGCGTCAAAAACCGGGAGGAAGCTCGCCGCCACACCCAGCGCGACAAGGATGAGCGGGGACGCCACCCCGAGTCGGGCGCCTATCGCGTTGGCGCCCGCGATCGCGATGAGGCCGACCGTGATGATGATGAGCAGCTCTTCCACATCACCACCTTGCCGGGCGGAGGGCCCCGTGTCGAACTAGCCGACCGGTGCGTCCTCCGGCACGATGCAGGCGCCGGAGGTGGGAAGGCGGCCCACGGCCGGGGCGACGGCAGACAGCGCGTCGAGGCCGGAGGCGACATCCGAATCCACGACAACCTCCACAGCCGGTTCGCGGCCGTACGTGGTGAAGACGTAGCTCGGTGCGTCGGAGTCATCCCGAAGCCAGTCGATGCCCTCGACCGTCACGCAGGGGAACGTCGCGGTGGGAGCGGGAGAGGGTACGCCGCAGTGGAGCACAATCGCGACGGGCTGCCCCCACGCACCTGTTGCCTGCGCGTTGGTTTCGCGAGCGGCAAAGTCGTCGATCACGTCGGGGAGGCGCACAGTGACCTCGGCGCACAGCGGGCTCGCCGCATCCGCCGCGGGTTCGAGGGCGACCGTTGGCGCGCAACCGGCGAGCAGGAGGGTGACGGCAGCGATGCCGATGGGCAGTGAGACTCTCATCTCCTTCAGGCTAGCGTGGTCGCATGACGACTCTCGGATCCCTCGGTGAGTCCGCCGTTCTCGCCCGCATCTTCCCGCGCCTTCCCGGTGCGGCGGCGCAGCTTCTGGGCCCTGGCGATGACGCAGCCGTCGTTGCCGCGCCGGATGGGCGCTACGTCGTCACGACCGACATGATGATCCACGGCCCCGACTTCAGGCTCGCCTGGTCAGCGCCGTACGACCTCGGGTGGAAGGCCGCGGCATCCAACCTCTCCGACGTTGCGGCCATGGGTGCCGCGCCGACGGCTCTCGTGGTGGCGCTCGCGGCCCCTGCTGAGACGTCGATCGAGTTTCTCGAGGCCTTCGCCGACGGACTGCGTGACGCCTGCGCTGCCCTGTCGCCGGGCGCGGGCGTCGTCGGAGGGGATCTCTCCGTCTCTCCGACGCTCACGATCGCGGTGACGGCCTTCGGTGATCTCGAGGGTCGCGCGCCGGTTCTCCGGTCGGGTGCGAGACCCGGCGACGTCGTGGCCGTCTCAGGAGTGCTCGGCCTCGCCGCTGAAGGTCTACGCCTGTTGTTCGAGCACGGTGTCACCGACGGAACCCCGGATGCCGCGGCAGCAGCACGGGTCGCAGCCGAGCATCCCGTGCCGATCGCCGCCCAACTCAGGCCGCGCCCGCCCATCGTGGACGGCAGGGCCGCTGCGATCGCGGGAGCCACCTCGATGCTCGACCTCAGCGATGGCCTCGCGCTCGACGCCGCACGAATCGCCAGCGCGAGCGGCGTCGCCCTCGCGCTGCGGGGTCTCACTCCGCAGGAGTTCACGGGCGGCGAGGACCACTCGCTGCTGGCCACGTTCCCCGCCGGGGTTCCTCTGCCCGGTGGTTTCCGCGCGATCGGCGAGGTGCGCGAGGGGCACGGCATCACACTCGACGGCATCGACGCCGACCGGGCCGGGTGGGACCCGTACCGCGGCTGGAACGGCGACGCGGGCTGACGGTAGTCAGCTGAAGGGCGTCGACAGCCAGAACAGCGCTGTGTCCCCGTAGTCCTTGCGTCGCTCGAGCTCGAGACCCTCGGGGAGCTCGGGCTCGCGTGACCGGGTGCTGCGTTCCACGATCACGAGAGCGCCGGGGGAGAGCCGGGGAGCGAGCGCTTCGAGATTGCGCTCGAGTTCGTCTGTGCTGAGGTCGTAGGGCGGGTCGAGGAAGACGAGATCCCAGAAGCTGCGGGCGCCATCGAGGAAGGCCTGCACCGACTGCGCGGAGGTCGCGACCTCGGGGCGGTGACCCTTCGGTGCCAGTTGTGCGACTCTGTCGGCGTTCTTGCGCGCCGTGGTGATCGACCGGTCGACGAGGGTCACGTGCGTGGCACCCCGCGACATCGACTCGAGGCCGAGGGCGCCGGAACCCGCGTACAGGTCGAGCACGCGAATCCCGTCGATGGCATCTCGCGCGTCGAGCGCGGAGAACAGGGCCTCGCGCACCCGATCACTGGTCGGTCGTGTGCCTGAACCGGGCACTGCGATCGTGATCGACCCGGCGAAGCCTGCGATGATGCGGGTCACGCGAGCAATCCTACCGAGGCACTGCTCACGACTGGTGGTGGTCGCGGTTAGCCTCGTACCGTGGAATCTCACCTCGACGCGAAGCTCGCGACCGCTCTCGGCGGGCGCACGGCCTCGGCGTTCGAGCGCGGACTCGGGCTTGCGACGATAGGCGATCTACTCAGCCACTATCCGCGTCGATACGCACGGCGAGGAGAGCTGACCGTGCTCACCGAACTGCCTCTCGACACCAACGTGACGATCGTCGCCGAAGTGCTGGAGGTGCGATCGCGGTCGATGCAGGCTCGTCGCGGCACGATCTCCGAGGTGCTGATCGGAGACGGTCAGGGCACCCTCACGCTCACCTTCTTCAACCAGAAGTGGCGGGAGAACGAACTTCGGCCCGGCGTGCGAGGCATCTTTGCCGGCAAGGTCGGCGTGTACCGCAACTCGCGCCAGCTCGCGCACCCCGACTACGAACTGTTCGACGAGCAGACCGATCCCGCAACGGTCCAGGCGTGGGCCGAGCTGCCCATCCCGATCTACCCCGCGACGTCGACGGTGTCGAGTTGGCAGATCCAGAAGTCGATCGGTGTCGTTCTCGACACGCTGCCCGAGCTCGAGGATCCAGTTCCGGATGCCGTGCGCAAGGGTCGCAACCTGATGACGTTCCGGCGGGCGCTGGAGCTCGTGCACCGCCCGACGAAGGACTCGGACTGGGCGGTGGCGCGGGCAACGCTCCGCTTCCAGGAGGCCTTCGTGCTGCAGGCTGCGCTGCTGCGCCAGCGGGAGAGATTGCGGCAGACCGCGGCCACGGGTCGAGCACCCGGCCCCATTCTCGAGGGCTTCGATGAATCGCTGCCCTTCAGCCTGACGAACGACCAGCGCATCGTCGGTGAGGAGGTCGCGAAGGATCTCGCCGCAGAAGTTCCCATGAACCGCCTCGTTCAGGGCGAGGTCGGCTCGGGCAAGACGCTCGTCGCACTGCGGGCGATGCTCGCGGTCGCTCAATCCGGTGGCCAGTCGGCCTTGCTCGCCCCGACCGAGGTGCTCGCCCACCAGCACCTGCGATCGATTGTTCGCACCCTCGGGCCGGATCTCGCAGCGCGGATGCGCCCGACGATCCTCACGGGTCAGCTGCCCGTGGCTGAGCGACGCAAAGCACTGCTTGCCATCGTCTCGGGCTCCGCCCAGATCGTCGTCGGTACGCACGCTCTGCTCAGCGACGCCGTCACCTTCTTCGATCTCGGCCTCGTCGTGGTCGATGAGCAGCACCGTTTCGGCGTCGAGCAGCGCGAGGCTCTGCGGGTCAAGGGCGAGCGGCCGCCGCACGTGCTGGTGCTCACGGCAACGCCCATCCCGCGAACGGTCGCGATGACGGTCTTCGGCGACCTCGACATCTCGACGATCCGCGAGCTTCCGGCCGGCCGCCAACCCATCTCGACCCATGTCGTGCCCGTCGCCGAGCGCCCGGGATGGATCAATCGTGTCTGGGAACGCCTCTCCGAGGAGCTCGCCAAGGGACACCAGGGATTTGTCGTGTGCCCTGCGATCGATTCGAAGGACGCGGCTGGATCGAACGACGCCGATCTCCCCGAGCTCGACGCACCCGTCGGCCGCATCTCCACCGTCACCGAAACCCTCGCGTCGCTGCGCGCCAACCCGCTGTTCGCTGGTCGACGCATCGAGGGCTTGCACGGCAGGCTGCCGAGCGACGAGAAGGACTCCCTGATGCGCGCCTTCGCGGCCGGCGACATCGATGTGCTCGTTTCGACGACGGTCATCGAGGTGGGTGTCGACGTTCCCAACGCCTCGGCGATGGTCGTTCTCGACGCCGAGCGGTTCGGGGTGTCGCAGTTGCACCAGCTGCGTGGACGTGTCGGACGTGGTTCCGTGCCCGGGTTGTGCCTTCTGGTGACGGCGGCGGAGGTCGAGACTCTCGCCCGCGAACGGGTTGAAGCCGTGGCATCCACTCTCGACGGCTTCGAGCTGGCGAACAAGGACCTCGAGCTGCGCCAGGAGGGCGACGTGCTCGGCAGCACACAATCGGGCGGGCGGTCCAGCCTGCGGCTGGTGCGCGTGACCCGTGACGCGGACGTCATCGCCGAGGCACGGGACGTCGCCGCAGCGATCCTCGCCGAGGACCCAACGCTCGCGAACCACAGTGGACTGCGCGATGCGCTCGACCGGCGTCTCGACGCCGAGGCCGAGGCATTCCTGTCGAAGAACTGAGCAATTGCTGCCGAAGGTCTGCGTAGGGGCGACATCTCCGGACATTGTCACGAACCGGTAACACCGACCGGCTATCGTGAGGGCATGAGCAGGATCGCCGTTGTTCCTGGGTCGTTCGACCCGATCACCCTCGGGCACCTGGATGTGATCGAACGAGCCGCCGGAATCTTCGACGAGGTGCACGTGCTCGTCGTGCACAATCCGGACAAGGCAGCACTGCTGCCGATCGCCCAACGCGTCTCCCTCATTCAAGAGGCGATCCTCGAATCCGGCATCGCCGGCAACGTGCTCGTCACGAGCTGGAGCGTCGGGTTGCTCGTCGACTACTGCCGGGATGTCGGCGCCTCGGTTCTCGTCAAGGGAATCCGTTCGCAGGTGGATGTCGCGTACGAGACCCCCATGGCGATCGTCAACCGCGACCTCGGGGGAGTGGAGACGGTCTTCCTGCTTCCGAACCCCGCGCACTCGCATGTGTCGAGCTCGCTCGTGCGCCAGGTGTCGGCGCTCGGTGGCGACGTCACGCCGTACGTGCCGCCGGTCGTGGCCCGATTCCTGCAGTTGCCGGGGGACGTGGAGTAAGCGCCGCCGCCCGAACGGGGTACAGAGGCGCCCGCCTCCCGTGCCCTAGGGTTGGGGCACTGATTATGCGAAGCCGCGACAGTGGCTTCGCTTTCCTGCGTTAAAAGCAGGCATCCGATCGCCGTAGGGGGAGTGCGACCGTGACCGATTCCACGTTGCCGCCGTCCACTCCGCCCGCGAATGCCCCCTTTGCCTCCGGTCCGACGCCTGCACCGCCCCCCACGTCACCGGGCTGGGCGACCTCCGCGACCGCGATCCACGGCATCCAGCAGATCGCGCGCCCCATGCTCGTCTCGCTGTCCCCCTCCGGCTTCGGAACGATCGCCATCGACCTCCGCAGCCAGGAGTACGTCTGGCGGCACCGCCTCGAGGAGTTTCCACCCCTGCCGGCTGACGTGGTGGTGGGTACCTACCCGATCGAGGGTGAGGCTCCCGGGCTTGCCGGGGATCGTCGCGGCCTGGACCCCCTGCTCTGGATGATCGGCCTGCACGCGTTCGGCAGTGAGCGGGCATCCTGGCTGCGACCCGGCGACAAATACCGCCTCAAGTGGTGGCCGGATCTCGACCTCCTGCCCGCCACGCCGGAGCAGCTTCACGTCGTGAAGACGAGCGTGAAGTCGCTGGCGACCGTGGAGAAGCTCGCCAACTCCTCGAAACTCCCCGTCGAGCAGGTGCAGCCCGTCGTCAACGCGCTGAGCCTCATGAACGCACTGCGACGTGTGGAGGGCAAGGGCGGCAGTCCTGTGCTCCCTCCGATGGCGGGAGTCGTCGCCGCCCAGCCCGACCGGGTTCGCGGCCGCCACGTGCGTCGCGGGGGCTAGCGCTCCTCGGCGGGTTTCTTCTTCGCCCGAGGCGCTTTCGGCGGCAGCTCGCTCGTCTGCGCGAACGCGACCCCCAGCCAGTCACCCAGTTCGTCACGCGGCCAGCTCGTCGGGAGCCCGACGTACTCGCGGAGCGGCTGTTCGCCCGGCCCGAACCCGACCGTTCCCGGGGCATTTCGCAGTTCTTCGCGGAGCTCCTCGTCGAGCAGCTTGACGCCGATGACATCACCGAGCAGCCCGGCGAACATGTTGCCGTTGACGAACGCGCCGAGGTTGGCGAACATCGGCTTCACCGAGGCGCCAGCGAAGTCCCCGACGAGGTCGCGAAACAGCTCCTTGTCGTCGTCGGTGGGCCGCGGCATTCTCATGCGGTCAGGGTACCGCCGACCTGCGACCGCCGCTGCTCCACGTGCGCGAGCACCAGAAGTGCGACACCGAGCAGCAGGCTGCCACCCAGCCCGACGATGTTGCCCACCACATCCGCGACCGCCATCCCCTCGAAGTGCAGCACGTGGTAGGTGAGGTGCGGCACTCCGAAAACGACCCAGGCAATGCCGGCGGCGCGGGTGGCGGCGAGCCCCTTCGCGAACGCGGCGTAGATGGCCACAGCAGCGATCGCGAGGTAGAGCGAGCCGACGTCCCTGATGAGGTGTTCGTTGAACGGGCCATCGATCGAGACCCACATGAAGCCGAACCCGGGGAACGAGTCGTAGAACGAGTGAGGAAGCGCGGCGGCCCACAGCCCGACGAACAGGCCGGTGAGCGCGGTGAGAGCAAGAACGATGCGTCGAGCGAAAGTGATCATGCCAGCTACGACCGGATGCCCGTGCCCGATGTGACACGAGACTCCCCGCGTGGCGACTTTCGCGCCTCGCTAACTCACCACGCCTGGAGTCTCGGAGTCAGGCCCTCGCGTAGAGGCCCTCGAGCGCTGCCTCGATTGTCGGGAAGTTGCCGACAGTGCGCCCGTTCTCGTTTCGGAGCCGAAAACCGTTGGCGGTGCGCAGGATGGTACCCGCGAAGAAATCCGTGATCTGGTGACGGATGATCCAATGCCCGTGCCCATCCTCGATGAGCGAGAAGTGTGCCGTGTGGTCCACGCCTCCAGTGTGGACTCGACGGGTGACACCGCGTCTGGCGCGCTGGTGAACGTGGGGTGAACTCACGAGACTGGGCCCTCGTAACATCCGTCGTCACATCCTGCAAGGGGGTTGAAGCATCGCGCGACCTTTGGAATCGTGGCTGACTCGTTGGGGCACACTGCCCCACTTGCCGCGGCGCACGTGTGCGTCGTCATGCTGCATAAGGAAAGGAAGCACATGCTCACCCTCACTGAAACAGCCTCCACGGTCGTCAAGTCGATCATCGACCGTGACCCCAATTCGACCAACGGCGCGCTGCGAATCGCGCCCGGTGCGAATGAGCGCGACTTCTCGATCAACGTCGTCTCGGCTCCCCAGCCGGGCGACGACGTGGTCGAATCGCACGGCGCGCGCGTGTTCCTCGAGCCAGCGGCATCCGCCGCGCTCGGTGACAAGACGCTCGACGCCGAGGTGGCGGAGACCGGAGCGGTCAGCTTCGCTCTCGTGAACCAGGGCTGACGCCCGACCAGGCTTCGGGGCTCGGTGGCTAACGCCGCCGGGCCCCGTTCTCGTCTGGGTGCCTGTAGCGACCGCGCCTACGCTGGAGCAATGCTCTCCGTGTTCGCACTCGACGGCCTTCCCGAGATCCAGCCGGGCGACGACCTGGCCTCCCTCATCGCCGATGCTGCGGGCGAACTCCTGGCCGGCGACATCATTGCTGTCACATCCAAGATCGTGAGCAAAGCAGAGGGTCGCATCGTGTTGGCCGACGATCGTGAAGCAGCAATCGACGCCGAGACGGTGCGCGTGGTGGCATCACGCGAGCATCCTGGCGGTGTCACTCGCATCGTCGAAACTCGCCACGGTCTCGTGCTTGCCGCTGCCGGTGTGGACGCCTCCAACACGCCTGAGGGCACCGTGCTGCTGCTACCGGTGGATCCGGATGCCTCGGCCCGCGCCCTAGCGGCCGCGCTGCGTGAACGCTTCGGGGTCGATCTCGGCGTGGTCGTGACCGACACCCTGGGTCGACCTTGGCGCGAGGGCCAGACGGATGTCGCGATCGGTGCTGCGGGCATCCGCGTGCTCCACGACCTCCGCGGAACGACAGACACCGGTGGGCGACGACTGGATGCCACGATCGCAGCGGTCGCGGACGAGATTGCCGCGGCGGCCGACCTCGTGAAGGGAAAGACCTCGGGAAAGCCCGTCGCCGTGGTTCGCGGACTGGGTGAACTCGTCGGGCCGCTCGACCTTCCGGGCGCGACGGCGATCATCAGGGCCGCGTCAGACGATATGTTCCGCCTCGGCACCACCGAGGCGTGGAATGAGGGCTACCAGGCCGGGCTCGAAGCGACGGCCCAATAGGTAGCATCGAAGGATGCAGGTGCTCCTCACTGTGGGGATCGTTGCCGTGACGGTCTTCACCCTCGTCGACGCGATCAGGATCGACTCATCTCGCGTGCGGCACCTCGACAGGGCCGTCTGGGTGATCATCATCCTGCTCGTACCGCTTGTCGGCATCCTGCTGTGGTGGACCATCGGTCGCGCCTATTGGCCTGCTCCGGCTCGGCGCGTTGCCTCGGAGCCCTACCGTGCAAGCCGGATCGCCGAACCTCTCACCGACGAGGAGCTCGATGCCGCCGTGGAGGCGGAGATCCAGCGGCACGAGAACGAGGCGCGCATCCGGCGGCTCGAGCGCGAGTTGCGCGATCTCAAGGGCGAATAGACCTATCGCGCAGGTACTGCGTGGCAGACTCATGCGGTGCAGGACTGGACGATCGTCATCCCCGTGAAGGGTGCCGCCGTGGCATCCAAGTCCCGGTTCGGGCCGGGGGATCATCGTGACCTGACTCTCGCGATGGCGCTCGACACCGTCGAGGCTGCGCTCGCTGTCGCCCCCGTGATCGTCGTGACCGTCGGGGGAGCGGAGTTCCAGTCTCTCGGGGCGCGCGTGGTGCAGGAGCGGGGAACCGACCTCATCGAGGCGATCGAGCAGGGACTCGCCGAAGCTGCGACGGCAAACACCGCCGTACTGCTCGGCGACCACCCCGCTCTCCTGCCCGAGGAACTCGCCGCAGCGCTCGAGGCCGCAGTCGGGCATCCGCTCGCCATGGTGGCCGATCACGACGGGTCGGGCACGGCGCTTGTGACGGCGCTCGCCGGTGCGGATCATCGCCTCGCGTTCGGTTCGGGCTCGCGCGCCGCCCACCTGTCGAACGGGTACGCCGAGCTGACCGGGCAGTGGCCCGGCCTCTCCCGCGACATCGATGTACCGGATCATCTCGACGGATTGCGCCTCGGTCGCCGCACCCGCGAGTTCCTCAGCAGGCCGCAGTTCTAGACACTCCGTCGGGGCTGGCGGGGAACTCACAGGGTCACGCGACGCGCTCCGTGAAAGAGTGAGAACGTGGACGACACTCGAACCGATCTCAGCGCTGAGTCGCAGGCCATGCCTCGCGAGGAGTTTTACGCACGCAGCGCCGCCATCCTGCGCTCCATCCAGACCGTCATCGATGGCAAGCGCGAAGCCGTGGAAATGGCGCTCACCGTGCTGCTCGCCGAGGGCCACCTCCTCATCGAGGACGTGCCCGGAGTGGGCAAGACGATGCTCGCCAGGGCGTTGGCTCGCTCCGTCGACTGTTCGGTCAGTCGCATCCAGTTCACTCCCGACCTGCTGCCCGCCGACATCACGGGCATCTCCGTGTACAACCAGTCGGACCGCCAGTTCGAGTTCAAGCCCGGCCCGGTCTTCGCGAACATCGTGATCGGCGACGAGATCAACCGCGCAAGCCCCAAGACCCAGTCGGCGCTGCTCGAGAGCATGGAGGAGCGCCAGGTCACGGTCGACGGGCGCACCTACCTGCTCGCGACGCCCTTCATCGTGGTCGCCACACAGAACCCGATCGAGATGGAGGGCACCTACCCGCTGCCCGAGGCCCAGCGCGACCGTTTCATGGCGCGCATCTCGATGGGATACCCGGATGCCGCGGCAGAACTCGAGATGCTGCGCAGCCGCGACACCGCGAGCCCCCTCGACTCGATCACCCCGGTCGTCTCCGGCCGCGAACTCGCGCGCATGATCGTCACGGCCCGCAGCGTGTTCGCCAGCCGACCGGTGGAGGAGTACGCGGTGGCGATCGCGCAGGCGACTCGAACCGACCGCGACCTGCGTCTCGGCGCGAGCCCGCGCGCGACTCTCCAGCTCATCCGCGCGGCGAAGGCGCGTGCTGCACTCAGCGGCCGCGAGTTCGTTCTGCCCGACGACATCAACGCTCTCGTCGTTCCCGTGTTCGGACATCGGGTCGTGGCTGCGCGTCGGGTATCGGGTAACTCGCTCGTCTCGGGTGCTGACACCGCCGACATCCTCGCGCGCATCACGGCAGAGACGCCCGTTCCCCTCGGCTCGTCGGCGCCGGTCTAACATGGCGGCATCCCGAGGCCGGGCCTCCTCCCGCGGTGGAGCGCGGCTCACCCGCCGGGGGTGGTGGTTCCTGATCTCGGCGGCCACCGCGTTCTTCGTTGCCTACGTTGGGGGGCGCGAGGTATTCCTGTTCGTCGGATGCCTCCTCCTGGCGCTTCCTCTCCTGTCGCTGGTCACCGTGGTGCTGCGGCGTCCACGTGTGGAGGCCGCGCGCGTCTTCACTCCACCGATCATTCCCGCCGGCAGCTCGGCCACGGTGGACATCACCGTGAGCAATCGCGCGGCGCGAAAGAGTCTCGCCGGCCAGTGGAGGGATGCCCTTCCCTGGTACCCGCACGCGACGGCTCCTGCACCGCTTCGCGCGCTCGAGGCACGTGGCCAGGCGACCGTGAGCTACGAGATCGTCCCTCCCTTTCGCGGCATCTTCTCGATCGGACCGCTTGCGGTGACGATCACGGATGGCCTCGGGCTTGCGACGAGTTCTGCGGTCGTCGGCGAATCGCAGCCGCTCATCGTGACGCCGGAGGTGATTCCCCTCGCGAGTGCGTCTCTCATCATTCCGGCGGGAGACGGCGAGGCCACTCTCGTGCAGCGGCGGGCGGCCGGCGACGAGGACGACCTCATGACGCGCGAGTACCGCAGCGGCGACGCCATGCGTCGCGTGCACTGGAGAGCATCGGCGCGCCACGGTGACCTCATGGTGAGGCAAGAGGAGCAACGGAGCTTTCCCGAGGCGCGCATCCTCGTCGACACCCAGGAGCTCGGCTACCGCGATCTCTCCGCCGACGTCAGCGATTTCGATGTCGAGAGCCTCGCCTTCGAGTGGGTTGTGCAGATGCTTGCCTCGAGCGCCGTGCACCTGAGGCGTTCCGGTTTTTTGGTCTCGATCCTCGAAGCGGGGCGCGCCCAGCTGGAGAGTGAGGGACACAGCCGCCGCCGCACGTGGGGCGACGACGAGTTCCTCGCGCAGCTCGCCACCCTCGAACTCACCGACGTGGAGGCCGAGCACCCGGTGCGCACCGGAAACGGCCCACTCATTGCTCTGTTCAGCGCCCCGACGAAGGGCACCGTCGACTGGATGTTGGGTCAGCGCCGCCCCGGCGAGTTCGCCGTGGCGATGATGGTTGGCGCGCTCACGTCGGTCGACCGCCTCGAGCGCGGGTTCGGTGGTGGGCAGGAGTCCGCCGCTCTCACCGAGCGGTTCGTGCAGGCCGGCTGGCTGGTCGTGCCGGTGAGGTCGGACGACGACCCGGCAGCAGTGTGGGATGCAGTGGTCGTGGAGACAGGACGCGCGCGTGGCCGTACGTAACCGAACGACGCCGTCGCCCACGCCGCTCACGCGCTGGCTGACGAGCGGGCTCATCATCGTCGCCATCAGCATCGCGCTATGGGGACTCCACCCCGTCTTCGATGGGGCGGGATGGTGGATCCAGGGGGTCGGAGTTGCTTCGGTCATCGTCATCGGGGCTGCCGTCGTCCGATCCTTCGCGCGCCGTCGCGGATGGCCGACCGTTGCGGCGATCGTTCTCGCCGTGCTCGTGATCACGGTCATGTTCGCGTCATCCACCGCGCTCCTGGGGTTCCTGCCGACCTTCGACAGCCTGCAAGCCTTCAGGGATCTCGACGTGGCGGGCAACCGCGACATCGCGACGCAGGTCGTGCCCGCGGTGGCGACCGAGGGCATCAGATTCCTGGTGTGTCTCGGCGTCGCGGTTGTCGCGGTGCTGATGGATGCCCTCGCCGGTCTCTTCCGTGCGCCAGCGCTCGCCGGCATCCCCCTCCTGGTGCTGCTTCTCGTGCCGAGCTTCGTGCGCGCGGAGTTCGTCGACCCGACGCCATTTGTGCTTGCCGGTGCTGTGTGGATCGCGCTCATCGCCGTGCAGTCCGCTACGCCGAGGACTGCCATCGGCGTCGGTGTTTTCGCGGTGGCTGCCGCCCTGCTCGCACCGCTTGCCCTCCCGGCGGTCACGCCCCCGAGCAGCGACGTGGCTGGCGGAAGCGGAGTGAGGGGCTTTGCCTCCGGGGTCAACCCGATGATCAACCTGGGCGATGATCTGCGCCAGGGCGAGCCCGTCGTTGCCCTGACCTACCAGACGAGTGAGGGAACCAGCGAGTACCTCAGGATGACGGTGCTCACCGACTTCTCGGGGGAGACCTGGAGCCCCACCGTGCCCGAACCGGGAGGGGACGTCGAGGAGATGGGCCCGGCGCCCGGGTTGGGCGATGCCGTGCCGGTCACGAACGTCACGACCGAGATCTCGGTGGCGAGCATCCTGAGCTCGTGGCTGCCCGTTCCCTACGCGGCCGCGTCGGTGCGGGGTCTCGAGGGGACGTGGACGTGGGACCCGGAGGGGCTCACGGTGCGAGCCGTTCGGTCGAATGCGGAGAACCAGGTCTACGAGGTCGACAGTCTCCAGGCGAAGCCCTCGGTCCAGCAGCTCACGGCATCGCCGAGCGGACCGTTCGAGGGAATGGACGAGTACCTCGAGCTGCCCGACGAACTGCCGCAGACTGTTCGGGATGCCGCCGCCGAGGTCACGGCCAGTGCCGGGTCGAACTACGAGAAGGCCGTCGCACTCCAGGACTACTTCCGCAGCGACGAGTTCACGTACTCGGAGGAGACCCCCGTGTCCGACGGCTTCGACGGGTCGGGCGCCGAGGCGCTTGGTCCCTTCCTCGAGGTCAAGGCGGGCTACTGCGTTCATTTCTCGTCAGCCATGGCCGCGATGGCTCGCTCGCTCGGCATCCCGTCGCGCGTCGTCGTGGGATTCACCCCGGGTGATTCCTTCCCCGTTGGCGAGCGCGGGGAGCTCACGGGCTACCGCGTGAGAACGGACAACCTCCACGCGTGGCCCGAGCTGTTCTTCGCGGACATCGGCTGGGTGCGCTTCGAGCCGACGCCCGGTCGCGGCGCACCGCCCGCGTTCGCACCCCTCGATGTGGATGACCCGACAACCCCCGAGGTCGATGAGTCCGTTCCGCCACCTCCTGCGCCCGTGCCGACGCCCACGACTGCACCGAGCGCTCCCACGAACGCACCCGATGACAGCACGCAGGCGCCCGTCGATACCGCATCGCCGTCTGCCGGATCCTCCACGACGTCGCCGTGGCCGGTCGTGAGCATTCTCTTGATCGTGCTCCTTCTCGCCTCCCCGGCTCTCGTTCGCACCGCGAGGCGCGCGAATCGGCTCGCCGGTGTGCGCCGTGGCTCCGCCGTCGATGGATGGACCGAGCTCCGTGACACCGCGTACGACCTCGGTATCGGCAATGACGTGACGCTCACACCCCGACAGCTCGTCGCGGAGTTACTGCCGCATCTCGATGACGACGGGGCTGCATCCCTTGCCCGCTTCCAGGCGTCGCTCGAAGCCCAATCGTTCGCGCGGGAGGGCACCGAGCCGTCTGTGGGCGATCTGCGTCGGGTGCTCGCGTCGCTACGCCGCCGCGCCGGGTTCGCGCGGGCTATCGGGGCGACTCTCGTGCCCCTGTCTCTCGTGCGTGAGTGGCTGCCGGCGCGCTCGTAGCTGCGGTTTCAGCCAGCGCCCGCGCGAGAGGCGGTGGCGATGGCCGCCGCGATCTCGTCGGTATCGCTGTGGACGAGACCGACGGTGACTCGCACATGGGGGGCGCCCGTACCGAGTTGGAAGGGCGCGCCGGGGGCCACCCGGATGCCCGCAGCCGCAAGACTCACCATCGCCGCTCGCTCGTCGGCCACCGGTAGCCAGGCGTTGAGTCCATCACCATGGTTGAGGTGCACCCCGTGTGTTTCGATCGCCTCGCGGAACGCGCGCTGTCGCGCGGCGTAAGCATCCCGTGCATCCTGCACCGTGCGCACCGAGGCGTCATCCGTGAGGAGATCGTGGAGGATGGCCTGCACCATGCGCGAGGTCCAGCCGGGCCCGAGAAGTCGTCGCGCGACAATCCGGTCGACGAGCTCACGCGAGCCACCGAGTGCGCCGATCCTCAGGTCAGGGCCGTGCGTCTTCGAGAAGCTGCGCACGTGGAGCACGCGCTCGGGTAGCCAGGTGGCGAGGCTCACGTCGGGAGACGTCGAGATCGCGCCGGAGTGGTCGTCTTCGACGACGATCGTCTGCTGGGCAACGCGGCTTCGCCGGAGGAGGCCTGCGAGGTTGTGTGCCCGTGCCGGGGTCATCGAGACGCCCGTCGGGTTGTGGGCTCGTGGCTGAAGCAGCACGATTCTCGGCGCTGAGTTGAGGGCCGCCGAGAACTCCTGGGGCCGCATGCCCTCGGAGTCGAGCGACACGGGAACACCCTGCAGGCCGTACTGCTCGAGCAGATCGATGAAGGGCGGAAACGTCGGGCTCTCGATCACCACCCGGTCACCGAAACGCACGAGTGTCGCCAGCGCGCGGTCGATCGCGTCGAGAGCGCCATTGGTCACCGTGATCGATTCGACGGGGGATGGCCAGCTCGTGCGCAGCAGGTCGTGGAGCTGCGGGATGTCGGGCTTGCGCTGGTAGCTCTCCGCCTCGGTCACAGCGCTCACGCGATCGAGGGCGATCCGGGGGAGGAGTGCCGGATCGGGAGTTCCGCGCGAGAGGTCGAGGCGGGCATCCGACTCACCTTCGAGGTCGCGGTAGCGCAGGGGCAACCACTCCCGCGGTGCTGAGCGCACCGTGCTGCCGCTGCGACCCCTGGTGACGATGAGGCCGGCAGCAGCGAGCGTCTGCCAGGCGTGCGACACGGTCGCCGGGCTCACTCCGAGCTCCGCGGCCAGGGCCCGAACAGTCGGTAGCCGGTCGCCGGGCGCGAGGTCGCCCGAGGTGATGAGCCGCGCGATTCCGGCCGCGATAGCGCGCGGCGTTGGCTCTTCGATCCCGAGGGCTACCGACTTCACGCCCACCACCGTAGTGTTACGCAGACGTCATAGTGCGTAACGTTCGAGAAATGTTTACGCTCCAGAATAACAAAGGCCAGTTGCAAGGAGAGCACCCATGACCGTCGTACGCGCAGCCATCACGCAGACCACCTGGACCGGTGACAAGGAGTCGATGCTCGACAAGCACGAGCAGTTCGCGCGGGATGCCGCCGCCGACAGCGCGCAGGTCATCTGCTTCCAGGAGCTCTTCTACGGCCCATACTTCGGCATCACGGAAGACAAGAAGTACTACCGCTATGCAGAGCAGGCCGACGGCCCGATCGTCCAGCGGTTCGCGGCACTCGCGAAGGAACTCTCCATGGTCATGATCCTCCCCATCTACGAGGAGGACATCACCGGGGTGTACTACAACACCGCCGTCGTGGTCGATGCAGACGGCACCATCCTCGGCAAGTACCGCAAGCACCACATCCCGCACCTCGACCGCTTCTGGGAGAAGTTCTACTTCCGCCCCGGCAACCTCGGGTACCCGGTCTTCGACACCGCGGTCGGCAAGATCGGCGTGTACATCTGCTACGACCGGCACTTCCCCGAGGGATGGCGCGAGCTCGGCCTGAACGGTGCACACATGGTCTTCAACCCCAATGCGACCAAGCCGGGCCTCTCCAACCGCCTCTGGGAGGTCGAGGGGCCGTGTGCCGCAGTCGCCAACGGATATTTCGTGCTCCAGCCCAACCGCGTCGGCCGTGAGGACAACGAGTACGGAGACCTCGCCGTCGACTTCTACGGCACGAGCCAGGTCATCGACCCGCGAGGTAACTTCGTGGGCGAGAAGGGCTCTGGCGAGAGCGAGGAGATCCTGATCCGCGACCTCGACATGGACATGGTGCAGCAGATGCGCGACGACTGGCAGTTCTACCGCGACCGTCGCCCCGAGTCCTACACGTCCATTCCGAAGCCGTAACCGACTCGACGATCAGGGAGTAAACCATGACAACAACCCTCATCACCGGCGGCACGGTCGTGACCGCCACGGGCCGGAGCCTCGCCGACGTGCTCATCGACGGCGAGACGATCGTCGGCGTGCTGGCGCCGGGCTCGCAGCTTCTTGGTACCGACCTCGCGGCATCCGTCGACACGGTCATCGACGCGACGGGCAAGTACGTCATCCCGGGCGGCGTCGATGCGCACACGCACATGGAACTGCCCTTCGGAGGCACCTTCGCCTCCGACACCTTCGAGACCGGTACGCGGGCTGCCGCGTGGGGCGGCACGACGACCATCATCGACTTCGCCGTGCAGACCTACGGGGAGCGCGTGATGGATGGTCTTGCCGCCTGGCACGCGAAGGCTGCTGGCAACTGCGCCATCGACTACGCGTTCCACCAGATCATCGGCGACGTGAACGACGACTCCCTCCAGGCCATGCGCGCGCTGCCCGACGAGGGCATCTCGAGCTTCAAGCTCTTCATGGCCTACCCGGGTGTCTTCTACTCGGATGACGCGCAGATCCTCAAGGCGATGCAGGTCTCCGCCGAGACGGGCCTTATGACGATGATGCACGCCGAGAACGGCCCGGTCATCGATGTGCTCGCGGCCCAGCTCATAGAGAAGGGCAAGACCGACCCGTACTTCCACGGGGTCGCGCGAGCCTGGCAGATGGAGGAGGAGGCGACGCACCGGGCGATCATGCTCGGTAACCTCACGGGAGCTCCGCTCTACGTCGTGCACGTCTCCGCGAAACAGGCCGTCGAGCAGCTCGCCTGGGCGCGCGACAACGGGCAGAACGTGTTCGGTGAGACGTGCCCCCAGTACCTGTACCTGTCGCTCGAGGACCAGCTCGGGGCATCCAGCGACGAGTGGGGAGCGTTCGAGGGTGCGAAATGGGTCTGCTCCACTCCACTGCGCTCGAAGGAGGAGGGCCACCAGCACCACATGTGGCAGTCGCTGCGCACCAACGACATCCAGATGGTCTCGACCGACCACTGCCCCTTCTGCATGAAGGGCCAGAAGGATCTCGGCCTGGGCGACTTCCGCAAGATCCCCAACGGCATCGGCTCCGTCGAGCACCGCATGGACCTGCTCTACCAGGGCGTCGTCACGGGCCAGCTGACGCTCGAGCGCTGGGTGGAGGTCACATCGACGACCCCGGCCCGCATGTTCGGGCTCTACGGCAAGAAGGGTGTCATCCAGCCCGGGGCCGACGCCGACATCGTCGTCTACGACCCGAACGGCCACACGAGCATCGGCGTGGGAAAGACCCACCACATGAACATGGACTACTCCGCCTGGGAGGGCTACGAGATCGACGGTCACGTCGACACCGTGCTGTCGCGCGGCAAGGTCGTCATCGACGACAACCAGTACCTGGGCACCAAGGGCGACGGCCAGTTCGTCAAGCGCGGCCTCTCGCAGTACCTGATCTAAGGAAGCACCACCATGGAATTCGGAGCAGTCCTCCAGACCCACCCGCCGGCATCGCGCACGGTGTACCTCGCCAAGCTCGCTGAGCAGTACGGCTTCGAGTACGTGTGGACGTTCGACTCCCACCTCCTGTGGGAGGAGCCCTACGTCATCTACTCGGCGATCCTCGCCCAGACCCACAGGGTGATCGTCGGCCCGATGGTGACGAACCCCGCGACCCGTGACTGGACGGTCACGGCATCCGTCTTCGCGACCCTCAACGAGATGTACGGCAACCGCACGATCATCGGCATCGGGCGCGGCGACTCCGCCGTTCGCGTGACGAACGGCAAGCCGACGACGCTCGCCGAGCTTCGCGAGTCGATCCACGTCATCCGCGAGCTCGCCAACTCGCGCTCCGTCGAGTACAACGGTGCGCAGCTGCAGTTCCCGTGGTCCAAGGGTTCCCAGGTCGACGTGTGGGTGGCGGCCTACGGCCCGCTCGCCCTCAAGCTCACGGGTGAGGTCGGGGACGGCTTCATCCTGCAGCTCGCCGACCTCGACATCGCCGAGTGGATGATCAAGACGGTTCGGGATGCCGCGGAGAAGGCCGGTCGCGACCCCATGTCGATCAAGTTCTGCGTCGCGGCACCGATGTACGTCGGCGACGACTGGGAGCACATGCGCAACCAGACCCGCTGGTTCGGCGGGATGGTGGGAAACCACGTGGCCGACATCGTCGCCAAGTACGGCACGGATGGCGCGGTGCCGAAGGCACTCACGGACTACATCAAGGCACGCGAGGGGTACGACTACAACGAGCACGGCCAGGCGGGCAACTCGCACACCGACTTCGTGCCCGACGAGATCGTCGATCGCTTCTGCGTGCTCGGCTCCGCTGCCGACCACATCGAGAAGCTCAAGGCGCTCAAGGAGCTCGGCGTCGACCAGTTCTCGGGCTATCTGCAGCACGACAACAAGGAGGAGACCCTCCGCGTCTACGGCGAGACGATCATGCCAGCCCTCCGCGAGCACGTCGTCGCCAAGAAATCTGGCGCATGAGCCTGAAGGCCCGCGCCACACTGCGCTCCATCCTTCTGGGGATCGCAGGAGTTCTCGCGCTGGTCGCGCTCTGGGAGCTCTACAAGTTCCTCGGTCCGTCCGAGGGCGTCGTGGTCGGGGCTGTCGACGGCGAGACCGGATCCGGCGTCATGATCCTCCCGCGCACCAATGACCGGGCGATGCCGCACGTCTGGGAGATGTTCATCAGGCTCGGGGAGTCCACGAGTGGCGGCAACACCCCTCCGCTGTTCGTCTCCGTCGCCTCTGCGGCACTGACGACCCTTGGCATCGCGGCCGTCGGCTGGTTGATCGGCGTTGTCGTCGGGATCGCACTCGGCGTGCTCATGCAGCGCTGGCGCTTG
The DNA here is from genome assembly GCA_964425885.1 of uncultured Salinibacterium sp. Classification (GTDB taxonomy): domain Bacteria; phylum Actinomycetota; class Actinomycetes; order Actinomycetales; family Microbacteriaceae; genus Rhodoglobus. Next base: position 39,695 of record CAYRON010000003.1, on the reverse strand, counting down.
GTCGAGTGGGGTCTGCTGCCGTGGATCGTCGTGAGCCAGACCGTGCCGCTCATCGCTTTCGCGCCCGTCGTCAACAGCATCGGGCTCCAGATCGACCGCGGCGGAACACCCTGGCCGCAGTGGCTGTCGGTGGCCATCATCGCCTCATACCTCTCGTTCTTCCCGGTCGCGGTCGGCGTTCTCCGCGGACTCGAGACCCCCGACCGCATCCATCTCGATCTGATGCGCAGCTACGCGGCGAGCTACGGCCAGACGCTCAGGAGCCTGAGGTTCCCCGCAGCGGTGCCTCACCTCCTTCCCGCGCTCCGGCTCGCGGCGGCCAGCGCCGTTGTCGGCGCGGTGGTCGCCGAAGTGTCCATCGGCATGCGCGGCGGGATCGGGCGGATGCTCATCCAGCTCGCCGGCCAGGGCTCCAGTGACCCGGCAGCACCCTGGGGCCCCGTGTTCGGCTCCATCGCCCTCGGCCTGATCGCCGTCGGCTCCGTCGCCCTCGTCGGGCTCGGGCTCAAGAACTACCGCAGGGGAGAGGCCACAGCGTGAAGTACAGCACCACGGCAGGGGGCGGCGCGGATGATCTCGCCGTCCGGGCGACGGACATCGGAAAGGTGTTCCACGAGAAGACGGGCGATGTCACAGCCCTCGTCGACGTGCAGCTCGAGGTCCGCGCCGGAGAGTTCGTCTCCCTCATCGGCCCCTCCGGCTGCGGCAAGTCGACTCTGCTGCGCCTCATCGCCGATCTCGACCCGGCGTCGTCGGGGGAGCTCACGGTGTTCGGCAAGACCGCGCACCAGGCGAGACTCGACCAGGACTACGGCGTCGCCTTCCAGCAGGCGGGACTCCTCCCGTGGCGCACGGTCGGCGGCAACATCGCCCTCCCGCTCGAACTGCACAAGGTCGCCAAGACCGAGCGGATCGCGCGCGTGGCCGAGCTCGCAGAACTGGTCGGGCTCACCGAGTTCATCGACTCCTACCCCGACCAGCTCTCCGGCGGAATGCAGCAGCGCGTGGCGATCGCGCGAGCCCTAGCATCCAAGCCCCGCCTGCTCCTCATGGACGAACCGTTCGGCGCGCTCGACGAGATGACGCGGGAGTACCTGCAGTCCGAACTCACGAGGATCTGCGCCGAGACGGGCGCTGCGGTCGTCTTCGTGACGCACTCGATTCCCGAAGCCGTGTTCCTGTCCGACCGTGTCGTGGTCATGAGCCCGCGGCCGGGACGCATCACCGATGTCATCGAGATCGATCTGGGGGTCACGCGCGACGAGGCGCTGCGGGAGTCGCCAGAGTACTTCGATCGCGTGACGGCCGTGCGTGAAGCGCTGCACGGCACTCGCGTCGAGAGAGCGAACGAGCGTTGACCGCCGTGACGTATCCGAGCTGGGTTCGGGTGCTCGCCCCGATCGTGGTGGGGCTCCTCGGGCTCACGCTGTGGGTGGTCTACGTCGACGTGCTGGGGGCAGCACCTCGCATGCTGCCGAGCCCGTTCGCGATCGTCGAAGAGTTCATCAAGCGCTGGGACATCATCTGGAACGCGATGACGGTCACGGCGACGAACGCGCTCGTGGGACTCGCGGCAGGAGCGATCATTGCCATCGTGCTGGCCGGGATCGCCGCATCGTTCCGCAGCTTCGACGGGATGCTCGCACCCATCGTCGCGGCGGTCGCCGTCATCCCGATCGTGGCGCTGACGCCCATCCTCAACACGATGTTCGGTGCCTCGAGCCAGTTCGGGCGGCAGGCGGTCGCGGCGATCGCCGCGTTCGTACCCGTGTTCATCAACGTGCTGCGGGGGCTCCGCCAGACGCGGCCGGTCCATCGCGACCTGCTGCGGGTCTCAGCGGCCACCCCTGCACAGTCATTCCGCGTGCTCACGCTTCCGACCGCCCTCCCGTACCTCATGACGGGCCTGCGCATCGCGAGCTCGCTGGCCGTGATCGCAGCTCTCGTCGCCGAATACTTCGGAGGGCCAGCCGACGGCGTGGGCACTGCGATCGCGACCTACGCCAAGTCGGGGCGGGCGACTCTCGCCTGGGCGTTCGTCTTCGGGGGCATCCTCATCGGCCTCGTCTTCTTCCTCGTCACGTCGCTGCTCGAGCGGCTCGTGACGAGGCGACCGCCGGTCTAACCGGCATCCCACACAGCACCACCTACGCACCACGAAAGGAAACAGCATGAGACTCAGCACTCGACGCGGCCTCACGGCCCTGTCTGTTGCCGCGGTCGCGGCTCTCGCGCTCAGCGCGTGCGCTCCTGCAGCGGACGACTCGGCCTCGGGGGACTTCGAGCCGATCACCGACATCAAGCTCCAGCTCCAGTGGCTCCCTCAGGCGCAGTTCGCCGGATACTACGTGGCGGCCGACCAGGGCTACTTCGAGGAGGAGGGCTTCGACTCCGTCGACATCGTCCCCTCCGGTGGCGACATCGTTCCTCAGGACGCCCTCGTGGCCGGCGACGTGGACTTCGCGATCGCCTGGGTTCCCAAGGTTCTCGGCACCCTCGAGGCGCAGGGCGTCGAACTCACCAACATCGCCCAGGTCTACAAGAAGTCGGGAACGCTCCAGGTCTCCTGGGCCGACAGTGGCATCGAGTCGGTTGCGGACTTCGAGGGCAAGCGCATCGGCTCGTGGGGATTTGGCAACGAGTGGGAGATCTTCGCGGCCATGGCCGACGAGGGGCTCGATGCATCCACCGTGTCCATCACGACGCAGGACTTCAGCATGAACGCCCTGCTCGACAAGGACGTGGATGCCGCGCAGGCGATGACCTACAACGAGTGGGCGCAGGTACTCGAGGTCGTGAACCCTGACACGGGCGAGCTCTACACGCCGGAGGACTTCAACGTGGTCTCCTACGAGGACACTGCGGGCGCCATGCTGCAGGACGCGATCTGGGCTGACACCGCACGCCTCGCCGACGACCCGGCCTACGCCGACGCCGCCGTGCGCTTCCTCAAGGCCGTCATCAAGGGCTGGGTGTTCGCGCGCGACAACCCCGAAGAGGCAGCCACGATCACCTACGACGCGGCGATCAACGCCGAGGCGGCCTTCCCGGTCGGTCCGACGCACCAGTTGTGGCAGATGAACGAGGTCAACAAGCTCATCTGGGACGGCAGCGACTTCGGTGTCATCGACCAGGCCGCTTGGGACAAGACCGTTGCCGGTGCGCTCTCGGCGGTCAACCAGGACGGGCTCGAGCTCATCACCACAGAGCCCGACCAGTCGGCCTTCACCAACACCTACATCAATGAGGCGCTCGCGGCGCTCAAGGAGGAGGGCATCACGGTCGACGGCGAGTACACGCCGATCGATGTGGTCCTCACCGAGGGCGGGCAGTAACCACCAGCAGTACCGTGGGCGGGAGCGGTTCTGGTCGCTCCCGCCCACGGGCCCACGGGCATCACCGACAGAAAGCAACACCCATGAACGACCAGCTCAACCCCGCAGACGGCGAACTCGCCTACGACCTCGACCGCGCGCACGTCTTCCACTCCTGGTCGGCCCAGGGGGCGCTCAAGCCCCTGGTCATCGCCGGCGGCCTCGGATGCGAGGTGTGGGAGTACGACGGAACCCGTTACCTCGACTTCTCCAGCCAGCTCGTGAACACCAATATCGGCCACCAGCACCCTGCCGTCGTCGACGCGATCAAACGGCAGGCCGACCTGCTGACCACCGTCGCACCCGCCACCGCCAACCTCGCGCGTGGCGAGGCAGCCAAGCGCATCCTCGGGCTCGCCGGCCCCCAGTTCGGAAAGGTCTTCTTCACCAACGGCGGTGCGGATGCCAACGAGAACGCCATCCGCATGGCCCGTCTCACCACGGGCCGAGACAAGGTGCTCTCGACCTACCGCTCGTACCACGGCAACACCGGCGCGGCGATCGTCGCCACCGGCGACTGGCGCCGTGTGCCGAACGAGTTCTCGCGCGGTCACGCGCACTTCTTCGGCCCTTTCGAGTACCGCAGTGAGTTCTGGTCGGACTCGCCGGAGCAGGAGTCCGAGCGCGCGCTGCACCACCTCGAGCGCGTCATCCAGTCGGAGGGCGCAGCGTCGATCGCTGCGATCCTGCTCGAAACGGTCCCAGGGACCGCTGGCGTGCTCGTGCCTCCGCCCGGCTACCTCGAGGGCGTCCGTGCCCTGTGCGACGAGTACGGCATCGTGCTGATCTTCGACGAGGTCATGTGCGGCTTCGGTCGCACGGGGGAGTGGTTCGCCTGGCAAGGCTTCGGAGTGACGCCCGACCTCATCACGTTCGCGAAGGGCGTGAACTCGGGCTACGTGCCGATCGGCGGCGTCGTGATCTCCGAGTCCATCGCCAATGCCTTCGAGGATCAGGTGTTCCCGGGCGGACTCACGTACTCTGGGCATCCGTTGGCCGCGGCATCCGTTGTCGGGGCTCTCGACGCCATGAAGTCCGAGGGCATCGTCGAGAACGCTGCCATGATCGGGCGCGACCACCTGGGCCCGGGCCTTGCGGAACTCGCGGCGAAGCATCCGCTCATCGGCGAGGTGCGTGGTCTCGGGGTCTTCTGGGCCCTGGACCTCGTGGATGACCCGGAGTCCCGCCAGCCCGTGTCCGCTGGTCTCATGGCCGACCTCAAGAAGGCGCTGGTGACTCGCGGGCTCCTCCCGTTCCTCGCAGACAACCGCATCCACGTCGTTCCGCCGTGCATCGTGACACCCGACGAGGTGGCCCGCGCTCTGGCGATCTACGACGAGGCCTTCACGGAGGTGGAGGCGCGGCTGTGACGAATGCCGAGGCGGCGATCCCCACGCGAATCTGGATCCGGCCCGACGATTACCACGTACCGCTCGCCGGGACGGCGGGTGATGGGCGCCGTTTCTTTCTGACACGGGAGCTGTTCGCGGTCACCCCAGGACGCCTCTGCACGTTCGTCGCACTGTTCCTGTGGGCTGCCGACGGCACTTTCGACGAGATCAAGGTGGAAGAGTCCTCCCCGGAGCCGGGGTGACCGCCGGGCAATTCCCGTGCAGACGACGTCAACGGAGTCGGGGAGAAGTGGCTTAGTACTCTCGGGACCCTCACCCTCGAACCCATCGAGGTCGAACCCTTCTCCTTCATCAGTGACGGTGTCGAGTTCGGCTTTATCCCGCAGGAGTACGACGATATGGTGTCTGTCAACCTCATGCTTGGTGATGTGATCGCCTACTACGAGCCCTGGGACGGTTTCGAATACGACACCTGAGCCACGCGCGTGCCGGGATGCACACATTTTCGACGACGCGCCGCGTGGGGTCACCTCCCCGCGGTGTGTCGGCCCGGATGTGTGCAATCCGGCACCACGGATGCTCGGGCACGGGGCCGTAGAATCTTCTCTCGTGTCACACCTCAAGAAAACGCCTTACACGCTCTCGGTCGTCGATCTCGTGCACCGTCCGGGGGAGATGCGCGAGAAGGTTCTCGACATCAGCGAGCCCGAGGGGTTCGGCAACGCCGTGATCGGCGTCAAGCAGGGCTCCACCGTGCACCTCGACGTGCGGATGGAGTCGCTCCACGACGGCATTCTCGTGTCGGGAACGGTGGATGTCGACGCCGAGGGCGAGTGTGTTCGTTGCCTCACGGACGTCTCGCTCCCCGTCGAGGTCGAATTTCAGGAGCTTTTCGCGTACTCTGAGGACGAAGCTTTTGACTACACGGTGCACGAAGACCACGTGGACTTAGAACCAGTAGTCAGGGATGCGGTAGTCCTAGCGCTACCTTTCCAGCCAGTCTGTCAGGCCGATTGTCTCGGCCTGTGCCCGCAGTGTGGGGTGCGACTTCTGGACAACCCCGGTCACCAGCACGAGGCTCCCGTCGATCCACGATGGGCCGCGCTCGCGGGACTCGATGCTGAAGTGCCCCAAGACGATACAGAGAAGAGATAACCATGGCAGTTCCCAAGCGCAAGATGTCGCGCGCCAGCACCCGCATGCGCCGTGCGCAGTGGAAGGCTGACGCGCCCACGCTCGTCAAGACCGTCGAGAACGGCAAGGTCACCTACAGCCTTCCGCACCGCGCCAAGGTCGTTGAGGACTCCGCTGGCAACCCCCTGTACATGGAGTACAAGGGCCGCAAGGTCGCAGACATCTGATTTTATGGCTCGCCCTTCGGGCGACGCGATCGAACCTGACCCAACCGGCACCGGGCCCGGCGTGACGGTCTCGACTTCCGCCACAAAACTGACTGCCCTGCTCGGGGTGGATATCGATCCCGAGCTCCTTCAGCTTGCCCTCACGCACCGCTCCTACGCGTATGAGCACCCCGGGGACTCCCACAACGAGCGACTTGAGTTCCTCGGCGACTCCATCCTCGGGCAAGCGGTCACGGTCATGCTCTACACCGAGCATCCGGGCCTCGACGAGGGAGACCTCGCCAAGCGCCGCGCCAGCCTCGTCTCGTCCGTTGCTCTCGCCGAAGTGGCCCGCTCGATCGGGCTCGGCGAATTCGTGCGCCTCGGCAAGGGCGAGGAGCAGACGGGCGGGCGCGACAAATCATCGATCCTCGCCGACACGGTCGAAGCCCTGATCGGTGCTGCCTACCTCGACTGCGGCGGGGATGCCGCGACCGCCATGGTTCTGCGCCTGATCCGCCCACTGCTGGCCGATCCCGAGCGCTTCGGCGCAGCGATGGACCCGAAGACGAGCCTGCAGGAACTCGCGGCCCGCCACGGCCACGGACTGCCGGTCTACCAGGTCTCGGATTCCGGGCCCGACCACTCGAAGCGCTTCCACGCGACCGTGCTCGTGGGGGGCAAAGACATCGCCACGGGCGACGGCTCAAGCAAGAAACAGGCCGAGATGGCTGCCGCGCTCGAAGCGTGGTCCGTGCTCCAGGCTCGCTGACGTGCCGGATCACCGTGCCTGAACTGCCCGAAGTCGACGTCGTGCGTGCCGGGCTCGCACCCGCCGTGACCGGCTCGGTCGTGGCATCCGTCGACGTGCTCGACGAGCGTTCGCTGCGTCGGCACGCCGGCCCGGCCGAGGACTTCATCGACAGGCTCGTCGGTTCCCGGATGCTCGCCCCGCAGCGCCGCGGCAAGTTCCTCTGGATCCCGCTCGAACCCCTGCTCCCTGGGGCCCTCGAAGGGCCCAGCGCGCTCGTCGTCCACCTCGGCATGAGCGGCCAGGTACTGCTGCGGGCCTCCGGCACCGATGACCCTCTCACGCGCATCCGCATCGAGATCGCGCATCCGACCGAGGGCTCACTTCGACTCAATTTCGTCGACCAGCGCATCTTCGGCTCCATGGCGATCGACGACCTGCTGCCGTTGCCCGGCGGCGAGTTCATCCCGTCGCAGGTCGCACACATCGCGAGAGACCCGCTCGACCCCCGGTTCGATGACGCCGAGTTCCTGCGCAGGCTTCGCGCCCGCCGTACGACTGTCAAGCGCGCCCTGCTCGACCAGACGCTCGTGAGCGGCATCGGCAACATCTACGCCGACGAGTCCCTCTGGGCCGCACGCGTGCACTACGACCAGCCAACGGAGACGCTCAGTGCCGTCAAGGCTCGCCAATTGCTCGCCGAGGTGCGCATCGTATTGAACCGCGCGCTGCTGGAGGGCGGAACGAGTTTCGACGCCCAGTACGTGAACGTCAACGGGCAGTCCGGGTACTTCTCCCACTCACTTCGCGCCTACGGCCAACAGGGCAAGCCCTGCGAACGCTGCCGCCGCCCGATCGTGCGTGAGTCCTTCATGAACCGCGGTTCGCACTTCTGTGCGCACTGCCAGCGCATCCGCGGCTAGCCCGACGACGGATATGCTCCGACAGTGCGCATCGTCGTGTCCGGAACTCATGCCTCAGGCAAGAGCACTCTCATCAGCGATTTTCTGCAGATCCATCCGGAGTTCGCCACGATGGGTGACCCCTTCGACTCGATCGATGACCTCGCAGCCGCTGGGGTCGATTCGTTCGCCGCACAGTTCCGTCTCGCCTCTGCGCGCCTGATCGATCGGTCTGCCGGGGAATCAGTGATCGTCGAACGGGGCCCGCTGGACTTCCTGGCCTACCTGATCGCGCTGGGTGATCTTGGCCGTGCTGACACGTCCGCGCTCGTTCAGAGCGGGGTGGCTCCTGCCCGGCGCGCAATGGACACGGTCGATCTTCTCGTCGTGTTGCCGCATGACCCGATCGTCGTCGGGGCCGACGAGGATCCCCGCCTGCGCAGGGCGATGGCTGACGCCCTTCTCGAGCTCGTCGACGATCCCGACCTCGTGGGTTCTGCCCACGTGGTCGAACTCTCGGGGTCGCCATCGGCGAGGGTGACGGCGCTCGACGAACTGCTCGGCGCGAGGTAGGTGGCGGTCGCCATCTAGTACCGTGGAGCAAGGTCCCGCGGTATGACAGAAGGGCAGGCCACGTGTATCTGAAGAGCCTGACCCTCAAGGGGTTCAAGTCCTTCGCGCAGCCGACCACTTTTGCGTTCGAGACGGGCGTCACCTGTGTCGTCGGACCGAACGGTTCCGGCAAATCGAACGTCGTGGATGCCCTCGCCTGGGTCATGGGCGAGCAGGGTGCCAAGACGCTCCGCGGCGGCAAGATGGAAGACGTCATCTTCGCTGGCACCGCCACCAAGGGCCCGCTCGGTCGCGCTGAGGTCATTCTCACGATCGATAACGCGGATGGCGCGCTCCCCATCGAATACGCCGAGGTGACGATCAGTCGCACCCTGTTCCGCAACGGCGGCAGCGAGTACGCGATCAACGGCGAACAGTGCCGGCTCCTCGATGTGCAGGAGCTGTTGAGTGACTCCGGCCTCGGTCGCGAGATGCACGTCATCGTCGGTCAGGGACAGCTGGATGCCGTACTGCACGCCACCCCGGAAGACCGCCGCGGCTTCATCGAGGAGGCCGCAGGCATCCTCAAGCATCGCCGCCGCAAGGAGAAGACTCTCCGCAAGCTCGACGCCATGCAGGCCAACCTCACGCGCCTCTCCGACCTCGCTGGGGAGATCCGCCGCCAGCTCAAGCCGCTCGGCGCTCAGGCGGAGGTCGCCAAGGAGGCGGCGACCATCGCGGCGATCGTGCGTGACGCCCGCGCCCGTCTGCTCGCCGACGAGGTCGTCGAACTGCGCACCGCGATCACGGCCTTCTCGCGCAGTGAATCCGAACGCAAGTCGGAGCGCATCGTGCTGCAGGAGCAGCTCGACCAGGCCAAGCTGCGCGTCGGTCGCCTTGAGCAGGCGCAGCTCGGCGACGCGGTCGACGGCGCGCGCCGCACCGCCTTTGGCCTGGAGAGTGTGCAGGAGCGCCTGCGCGGCCTGTTCACCCTCGCCAACCAGCGGCTCGCTCTGCTCGGTCAGCAGGTCGACAGCCCGATGATGGGCACCACGACGAGCGAGTCCGCTGTGCAGGACGCCCGCGATGAGGCAACCCGCCTGGCCGAGACCGTGTCAGAGGCCGAGGAGGCCGTCGGTGCCGCAGCGGCGGCCACGGCCACGGCGAAGGCATCCCTCGACTCGCTCGACGAGGAGATTGCAGCCCAGAGTGCTCTCGTCTCGCGCCACTCACTCGAGCTCGCAGGGCTCGCTGCCCGCGTGGATGTCGCTCGCACGAGTCTCGCGTCGGCGCGAGGCGAACTCCTGCGCCAGCAGAATGCCCTCGAGGCCGCCGAGCAGCGCCGTGACTCGACGCGAACGGAGTTCGTCGCCCTCGAAGCCGAGGCCGCGACAACGGAGGAGGGCGACGGATCGCTCGACGCAGCCTACGAGGCCGCCGAAGCTACAGTCGCGACCATCCAGGCCGAGATCGAGACGCTGCGCGACGAGGTGCACGCGGCCGAGCGCGAACGTGATGCGCTCGCCGCCCGAAGCTCGGCGCTCTCCCTGGCCGTGGAGCAGAAGGATGGCTCGAACGCTCTCGTCGGAGCAAAGCTCGCGGGCATCAGGGGCCTCGTTGCCGAGCACGTTCGAGTGGAGCCCGGCTTTGAGGCGGCGATCGCCGCCGCCCTCGGATCCCTCGCCGATGCGGTGCTCGCCGACTCGCGAGAGGCGGCCTTCGATGCGCTCAGCCATTCCGCGGAGAAGGACTTCGGCAGGGTCGAGGTCGTCGTCTCCGATGCTGTCGTGCCCGCGGCATCCGGTTTCCGTGCAGACGGAGTTCGGCCGGCAGCATCAGTGGTCGAGGCGCCCGACGGCGTTCTCGGCCTGCTCGCTGGCGTTGCCGTCGCCGATGACCTCGCCGCCGCACGCGCTGCCTGGAAGAGCGCACCGGACGACACGACGTTCGTGACCGTGCAGGGTGACGTGCTCACGCGCTACGTGCTCCGGGGCGGGTCCGGCGCCAAGCGCTCACGACTCGAGCTCGTCGCGGAACGGGATGCCGCGGCCGCCCGCCTCGCCACGGTCACGACCCAGATCGAGCGCACCCGTTTTGCCCTCGCCGAGCGTCGGGGAGCGCTAGAGACCGCGAAGACGGCGGCAGCGACCGCACTCCAGTCGCTGCGCGAGTACGACGCCCAGCTCGCTGCCCAGTCAGAGCAACTCGGCCGGTACCGCATCCAGCTCGAGGCCGCGCAGGCCGAGTGGGAGCGGCTCTCGCAGGCCGTGGAGGTCTCGACCGAAGCCGTGCGCACCGCCGAGGGAGAAGTCGACCGCGCCAAGGCGAGCCACGACGAGTACGAGGCCAAGCCCCGGCCGATGCTCGACGTCTCCGCGCGCGACGCCGTGCTCGCCGAGGTGGAAACTGCCCGGGCCAGGGAGCTCGAGCAGCGCATGGCTCTCGAGACCATCCGTGAACGTGTTCGCGCCCAGCGCGCGCGTGCAGACCAGCTCGCCGCGCAGCTCGTGGCCGAGCGGGAAGCGGCGCAGGAGCAGGCCAGGCTCGCCGTCATCCGTCAGCACCAGGTCGCGGCGGCGAACGACGTCATAGCCACGCTTCCCGCCGTGCTGGATGTCGCGGACCGGTCGGTCTCGCAGGCCAGGCTCGACCTCGCCGCAGCGGAGGCCGAACGAGCAGCGCAGAACCAGGAACTCGCCGACCTCCGTCGTGAGGAGAGCGCCCTGCGCGAACGTCTCTCCGGCGTGAGCGAGAACGTGCACGGCCTCGAGATGCAGATCTACGAGAAAAAGCTGCACCTGTCGACACTCCTGGAGCGAGCAGGGGAGGAGCTCGGGCTCGTCGAGGACGTGCTCGTGGCCGAGTACGGACCGCAGGTTCCGGTGCCCGAGGATGGCGAGCTCACTGTCGCAGCGCTCGCCGGGGCATCCGTTTCTCCGGAGGATTCGGCCGACGGAGCGCTCACCGAGGGCGACACGCCGGCCGACGAGCCGGAAGCTCCGGAGAAGAGTGAAGGCACACCGTTCGTGCGCGCCGAGCAGGAGGCGCGGTTGGCCCGGGCCGAACGCAAGCTCGCCCAGCTGGGGCGCGTGAACCCCCTCGCGCTCGAGGAGTTCGCCGCGCTCGAGCAGCGCCACAAGTTCCTCACCGAGCAGCTCACCGACCTCACCAACACCCGCAAGGACCTGCTCACGATCATCGAGGAGCTCGACGAGAAGATGCAGGACATCTTCGCGAGCGCCTTCGAAGACACCAAGGCTGCGTTCAACCAGGTGTTCCCGGTGCTGTTCCCCGGCGGTACGGGCAGCATCACGCTCACCGACCCCGACAACCTGCTCACCACAGGTATCGAGGTCAGTGTGAAGCCTGCCGGCAAGAAGATCGAGCGCCTGTCGCTGCTCTCGGGCGGCGAGCGGTCACTTGCTGCTGTCGCCCTGCTCATCGCGATCTTCAAGGCGCGCCCCAGCCCGTTCTACATCATGGACGAGGTCGAGGCGGCCCTGGATGACGCCAACTTGGGGCGGCTCCTCGCGATTTTCGAAGACCTCCGACAGACGTCGCAGCTCATCGTCATCACGCACCAGAAGCGCACGATGGAGATCGCGGATGCCCTCTACGGCGTGAGCATGCGCGCGGACGGTATCAGCGCCGTTGTCGGCCAGCGCGTCGGTGATCGGGCCGCGGAGAATCGCAAGGGCGAGGCGGCGGACCCCCAGGCCTGACACCCGTACCCTTGTTGCATGGCAACCTGGTCACTGGGCGGCGCCCTCAAGGGCATGTTCTCTCGCGCGACGATCGATGAGACGACGTGGGAGGACCTCGAAGACGCACTGATCTCCGCCGACTTCGGGCCGGACATCACCGAGTCCGTCGTCGACGAGCTCCGCGCGAACGTCGCGAAGTACCGAACCACCGATCCGGCTGACCTCAAGCGGATGCTCCGCGAGAACCTCGAGGAACGCCTTGCGCGTCTCGACCCGACGCTCAAACTCACCGCTCGCCCCGCCGTCGTTCTGGTCGTCGGGGTCAACGGCGTGGGCAAGACGACGACGATCGGCAAGTTCGCGAAGTTCCTCGTGGGGTACGGGCGAACGGTGGTCGTGGGTGCGGCTGACACGTTCCGGGCAGCGGCTGTCGAACAACTCGCAACGTGGGCAGAACGGGGTGGGGCCGAGATCGTTGGGCCTCAGCAGCAGGGTCAGGATCCGGCATCCGTCGCGTTCCAGACCGTCGAGCGTGCCCAGCGCGAGGGCATCGATATCGCGATCATCGCCACGGCAGGGCGCCTCCAGACTAAGAGCGGGCTCATGGACGAGCTGGGCAAGATCCGCCGGGTGATCGAGAAGCAGACCGAGATCGCCGAGGTGCTGTTGGTTCTGGATGCCACGACCGGCCAGAACGGCCTCTCTCAGGCGGAAGCTTTCATTGAACATGCTGGCGTGACGGGTCTCGTGCTGACGAAGCTCGATGGTTCTGCCAAGGGTGGCTTCGTGCTCGCGGTGCAGGAGAAGACGGGCATCCCGATCAAACTCGTCGGCCAGGGCGAGGGCATCGGCGACCTCACAGGCTTCACCCCTCACGTCTTTGTGCAGGGCCTGATCGGCTGACACGGCGTTCGAGAAGCTCGGTCATCCCCGGGGGTTGAGTAGCCGCGGCGAAGCCCGGCGTTATCGAAACCTCACCAACGCGTTGCCTCAGCGCACGGCAACCCTCAGGTTCTCCGGCATCGGAAACGGCAGCGGGTAGTACACCTGCGGTGCGCCAACAACACCCCAGTCATCCAGTTTCGCAATGATCGCCGTCGGTGATACCTCCGAGAGCCGGACCCTGATCCACTCGCCAGATTCGAGCCTGAGCTCGTACAGGTCCGCGAGGTAGCCGATCCCGAGGCCGTCGAGTACTTCTTCGGCCGCGAGCCAGTCGAGGGCATCGGATCGACGCCGCCCGAGCAGGTCGATCACGACGAAGCCGTCGCCCTCGGGCTGCATCCACCCGAGGCGCTCGCCGTCACCCGCGCGCCGATGCTCGATCCAGTCCGGGTTCACCCCAGCAATTTTACGGATGCTCACTCCCGCGTTACGTCGAGGCGCTAATCTGCGACTGTGCCGCACGACAGGAGCATCACCATCACAACAGGCCGCCGCCTGTTCGCGTGCTCCGTGCTGGCCGTCGTGCTCCTCGCGGCCTCGGCGATCGGCCTTCTCCAGGCGATATCGGATGACACCGGCGGCGAGACACTCTGGTCCGTGACGGGCGTACTCGCGATCGCCGTCACGGTCGGCGTGGTGCTGGTCGCCGCTGCCAATCTCGTCCGGCAGCGCGACAGCGTTATCTCGATCGCTGCGCTTCTCGTCGCAGGGGTGCCCCTCGTGGGGGTCGCGGTGTTCCTTGCGCCCGCGATCGGCTGACGCCGCGGCATCCCGAGCCCTAGGGTGAGCACATGAATGCTCGTCGCGGAATCGTCCCGCTTATTGCCGTCATCGTCGGTCTTGGCCTCATGACATGGTCGTTCCTCAACGGAATAGCCGCCGCCCTCGACGGCTCGGGCACGGGCGCGCTCGGCTACCAGGTGATTTTCATCGCGGCAGCGGTGCTCGTTGTGGCATCCCTCGTCATCGCGGTGATCAACCTCGTGCGTGGTGACTCGCGCGTGCTCGCCATCATCACGATCGTCGTGGCGTTCCTGCCCATCGTCGGAGTGATCGTCTTCACTATCGCAGCGAACCAGCCCTACCCGGGCTCCTAGCCGTTCTGCGATCCGGAATGCACACGTTCTGAGCGACACGCCGAATCTCGGGAGACGGCAGCAGGATGTCGTCGCGAATGTGTGCATTGAGGTGCGACCGCGGGGCGACTACATCGTGACGAACCGGCGTTACCCCGGTTCTTAGCCGTTCGCGTCGCGGTGTGCTGCGGCGAGCTCCAGATAGTGCGAGGCGTTCGCCCGGATGCCCGCCCGCTCCTCGTCCGACAGCTCGCGTCGCACCTTGCCGGGCACCCCTGCGACGAGTGATCCGGGAGGCACCACGGTTCCTTCCAGCACGACCGCGCCCGCTGCCACGAGTGACCCCGCGCCGACCACCGCGCCATTCAGCACGGTCGCACCCATGCCGATGAGGCAGTCGTCCTCGACTGTGCACCCGTGGAGGATCGCTCCGTGGCCAACGCTCACGCGCTCGCCCACAGTGGTTGGCTTTCCCGAGTCGCAGTGCACCGTCACGTTGTCCTGCAGGTTCGTGTCCGCGCCGATGGTGATCGAGTCCGAATCAGCGCGCAGCACGGCACCGTAGAAAACACTTGATCGATCGCCGAGCGTGACTGCGCCGATGAGCGTCGCGTTGGGGGCCAACCACACGCTGTCGGGTGCCGCGGGGGAGTTGCCGGAGAAGGGAACGATGATCGCCATGCCTCAAGAGTAGTTTTGAGCCATGTCGCATAAGACCGACCACTGGGATGTCATCGTCATCGGCGCTGGGCCGGCAGGTACGGCAGCGGCACTCCGCGCGGCAGAGCTGGGGGCATCCGTCGCTGTTCTCGAAGCGGATCGCACGGGTGGCACCTGTGTCAACACCGGGTGCGTTCCGACGCGTGTTCTCGCGAAGACGGCTCGACTCGTCCGCGAGGTGCAGACCGCCCAGGCCTACGGCATCCTCGAGTCCGGGCCGGTGCTCGATTGGGCCGCGACCGCCACCCGGGTGCGCGAGACCGTCGAGCGCGTCCGTTCGATCAAGGCGGAGGCCGAGCGGTTCGCCGCCGCGGGTATCGACCTGATCCTCGAGGGCAGAGCCAGATTCGTGGATGCGACGACCCTCGTGCTCGACTCCGGCCGCACCGTCACCGGCGACAGCATCATCGTGTGCGTCGGTGGACACTCGCGCAAACTCCCCATCCCGGGAGCAGAATTGGCGATCGTGCCTGAGCACGTGCTCGATCTTCCCGTGATCCCGAATCGCGTCGCCATCATCGGCGCGGGCAACACGGGAGCACAGCTCACCACCGTCTTCAACGCGTTCGGATCACACGTCACGCTGCTCGACCTCGCCCCGCGCATCCTGATGCCTTCCGACCCCGACATCTCCGCCTCGGTGGCGCAAGCATTCACGGAGCAGGGAGTCGACGTCCGCACGGGCATCGACACCGTGGCATCCCTCGAGCGCACGGATGTCGGGGCGATCGAGATCACGTGGGCCGAGGGAGGCGCGCCCGTCGTGGCCACCGTCGACGCCGTGGTCATGGCGACGGGCTGGCCAGCCGACGTCGAGGATCTCGGACTCGAGAACGCGGGCATCGCCGTCGTACGATCCGCCATCCCCGTCGACCAGTACTTCCGAAGCGAAGTGCCGCACATCTTCGCCGTCGGTGATGCGAACGGACGCGACATGCTCGTGCAGGCCGCGCACTTCGAGGGCGAGGCAGCTGCGGAGAACGCCGTGCTCGACGCGAATCGCCGTACCCCGCACCACCTGCTGCCGGCTGGTGGGTTCACCGATCCCGACTACGCGGGAGTCGGCCTCACGGAGGAGCAGGCGCGCGAGCGCGATCCTCTCTGCCTCGTCGCCTCCGTGCCGTTCACCCGTGTGGATCGTGCGGTCATCGACGACCGGGAGCGCGGGTTCCTCAAGCTCATCACCGATCGCAGGCGCGAGCTCATTCTCGGCGCCCACGCGGTGGGGGAGAACGCTGTCGAGGTTGTGCAATCCGTGACCACCGCGATGGCCGCCGGCATCGACGTCGCGACGCTGGCGGGTGTCAAGTTCGCCTACCCGACGTACAGCGCCGTCATCGGGATGGCCGCTCGAGCGCTGCTCGCAGAACCCTCCGAGCGATAGCTCGGTAAACTGGGCTCACCATGGCCCTTTTCGGAAACCTCACGGATCGCCTCGCCGATACCTTCACCAAACTTCGCGGCAAGGGCAAGCTCAGCCCTGCTGATGTCGACGGCACCGTCCGCGAGATCCGTCGCGCCCTCCTCGACGCCGACGTCGCGCTCGAGGTCGTCAAGGACTTCACCGGTCGCGTGCGCGAGCGCGCCCTCGGCGACGAGGTCTCCAAGGCGCTCAACCCCGCCCAGCAGGTGGTGCAGATCGTCAACGACGAGCTCATCACGATCCTCGGTGGCGAGACCCGGCGCATCGCGTTCGCCAAGCAGCCGCCGACGGTCATCATGCTCGCGGGTCTCCAGGGTGCGGGTAAGACCACACTCGCGGGCAAGCTCTCGAAATGGCTGAAGTCCGAGGGTCACACGCCCATGCTCGTCGCGGCGGACCTCCAGCGCCCGAACGCCGTCACGCAGCTGCAGGTCGTCGGCGAGCAGGCCGGCGTTCCCGTCTTCGCCCCAGAGCCCGGCAACGGCAAGGGCGACCCTGTCAAGGTGGCGAAGGAGGCGATCAAGGAAGCCAAGCGCAAGCAGTACGACATCGTGATCGTCGACACCGCCGGTCGCCTCGGCGTTGACGCCGAGCTCATGAAGCAGGCCTCGAACATCCGCAAGGCGATCGACCCCGACGAGGTGCTCTTCGTCATCGACTCGCTGATCGGCCAGGACGCTGTGGCGACCGCACGCGCCTTCCAGGAGAGTGTCGATTTCACCGGTGTCGTGCTTACCAAGCTCGACGGCGATTCCCGTGGCGGTGCAGCTCTCTCGGTCGCATCCGTTACCGGTCGCCCGATCATGTTCGCCTCGACGGGTGAGGGCCTCGACGACTTCGAGCCTTTCCACCCCGACCGCATGGCGAGCCGCATCCTCGATCTCGGTGACATCCTCACGCTCATCGAGCAGGCGCAGAAGAACTTCGACGAGGAGGAGGCGCTCAAGACCGCGGAGAAGTTCGCGACCGACAGCTTCACCCTCGAGGACTTCCTCGCCCAGATGCAGCAGCTCAAGAACATGGGCTCGATCAAGAACATGCTCGGCATGCTGCCCGGCGGCAAGAACATGCGCCAGCAGCTCGACAATTTCGACGAGAGCGAGCTCACGCGCACCGAGGCGATCATCCAGTCGATGACCCTCCAGGAGCGCCGTATGCCGAAGGTGCTCAACGGCTCGCGTCGCCTCCGCATCGCGAAGGGTTCCGGCACGACCGTGACCGAGGTCAATGCCCTCGTCAATCGCTTCGAGCAGGCAGCCAAGATGATGAAGACGGTCGCCAAGGGCGGCACGCCCCAGATCCCCGGCATGGGCCCGATCCCCGGCCAGAAGTTCGGCGGGGCCAAGAAGCAACAGCAGAAGAAGGGCTCTAAGTCGGGCAACCCAGCCAAGCGCGCGGCCGAGAACGCCGCGCTCGCCGCTGGCCGGTCGACCACGCCAGCTGCCGCAGGCTCCGGCTTCGGCCTCGGGTCGACGCCAGGAGGCCCGAGCGAAGAAGAGCTGGCGAGCCTGCAGAAGTTCCTGGGTCGTTGACCAGGCGCGTTCGCATCGCAGCCCAGGTCGCACCACAACATGCGACCTGGCAGCAGATCTCGGACGCCGTGCGTCGCGCAGAGGATCTCGGCGTCGACATCGTCTTCAACTGGGACCACTTCTTCCCGCTGACGGGCGACCCGGATGGCGCGCACTTCGAGGCGTGGACCATGCTGGCAGCCCTTGCCGAGAGCACCGAACGTGTCGAACTGGGCACGCTCGTGAACTGCACGATCTTCCGCAACGCGGACCTCCAGGCCGACATGGCCCGCACTATCGATCACATCTCCGGCGGTCGGTTCATCTACGGCACAGGGGCTGGCTGGTTCGAGCGCGAGTTCGACGAGTACGGTTACCCGTTCGGCACGCCGGGCCAGCGCCTGGACATCCTCGAGAATGATCTCCACCGCGTACGCGCCCGCTGGGCGAAGCTCAACCCGCAGCCGGTGCGCCGGATACCCGTGCTCATCGGAGGCAAGGGGGAGCAGAAGACGCTCAGGATCGTTGCCGAGCATGCCGACATCTGGCACAGCTTCGTCGAGCCGGAAGAGTACGCGCACAAAGCGGCAGTGCTTGAACGCTGGTGCGACGAGGTGGGTCGGGATGTCTCGCAGATCGAGTTCGCCTCCGGTACTGGTCCGCGCGGTCAGGGGTCGCTGGAGCACGACTATCTCGACCGGCAGCACGAGATCGGCATCACCCTGTTCTCTGCACCCATGATGGGCCCGGAATTCGATGACTCCGGCGTTCGCGCGCTGCTCGAGTGGCGTGCATCCCGCGGGCTCTCCTGACGCACGGAATACGTACGGGATCGTGGTGTTCCGTTAAGGCATGACCTCCCGCCCCGTTCGTATCGGCATCCAGATCCAGCCGCAGCACGCCCCGTACTCGAAGATTCGCGACACCGTCGTCGAGCTCGAGCAGCTCGGCGCCGACATCCTCTTCAACTGGGATCACTTCTTCCCGCTCTCGGGTGACCCTGACGGACTGCACTTCGAGTCGTGGACGGAGCTGGCATCGTGGGCCGAGATCACGAGCCGCGTCGAGTTCGGTGCGCTCGTCAACTGCAACAGCTATCGCAACGCCGACCTGCAGGCCGACATGGCCCGTACCATCGACCACATCAGCGCAGGTGAGACCGGAACCGGGCGTTTCATCTTCGGGACGGGCTCGGGATGGTTCGAGCGCGACTACGACGAATACGGCTACGAGTTCGGCACGCCGGGCCAGCGACTGGATGCCCTCGCCGAGGCCCTGCCCCGCATCGAGTCGCGGTGGCAGAAGCTCAACCCTCCGCCCACGCGTGACATCCCGATCCTCATCGGCGGCGCGGGAGAGAAGAAGACGCTCCGGATCGTCGCCCAGCACGCCGACATCTGGCACAGCTTCGTTTCCGCCGACGACCTTCCGCGCAAGCTCGACATCCTGCGCGAGCACGGTGAGGCCGTGGGTCGAGACATTTCAGAGATCGAGCTCTCCAATGAGCCGCGCGTGAAGGACCTGCGCATTGCGGACCAGCTGAGGGAACAGGGCGTGACGCTCTTCACCGTGGGGATCTCCGGACCCGACTACCCCATGGGTGTCGTCAAGGAGTGGCTGAACTGGCGGGACGCGCAGAACGCGTAGGTGACGTCTCTGCCACACTTCGGCAGCTTTCGGTCACGATGGTCGGCGCGCCGGTATAGCGTCTGAGGGCGGCGATACGGTGATGCAGTGAGCACCTCCACGACCCCCGGCCGACTGTCCACGCGCGTCATCGTCGCGATCACCATCACGATCCTCGCGTGGGCGAGCGCCTTCATCGTCATCAGGGGCACTGCGCCCTACTTCTCCGGGGGAGCACTCGCGCTCGCCCGCCTTGTGGTGGGCACGCTGCTGCTCGGAATCGTCGTGCTTGCGGGCCGCCGTTGGGTCGCGCCGACGCTCCGCGAGTGGCTCCAGCTCGCGGGCTTCGGGATCCTCTGGTTCGGCGCGTACAACATCGCGCTCAACGTCGCGGAACAGACGCTGGATGCCGGCACCACGGCAATGATCGTCGGCGTCGGGCCCATCCTCATCGCCCTCGGCGCCGCCCTGTTCCTCCGAGAAGGGCTGTCGAAGTGGCTGGCGATCGGAACGGGCGTCGCCTTCCTCGGGGTGCTCCTCATCGGCTTCGCCTCTGGCGGTGCCGAGCTCGGCCTCTCGGGCATCCTGTGGGCACTGCTGGCCGCTGTGACGTACGCGGCAGGAGTGCTCCTGCAGAAGCCGACACTGCGCAGGCTCCCGAACGCACAGGTCACCTGGCTTGGCTGCGCCATCGGGATGCTCGTGTGCCTGCCCTTCGCCGGCGACCTCATCTCGGGCCTCCAGTCTGCACCGACGCACGCCATCGTCGGGGCCGTATATCTGGGGGCGGTGCCGACCGCGCTTGCCTTCAGCACGTGGGCGTACGCGCTCTCGCGGATGCCTGCTGGCCAGCTCGGCATCTCCACCTACGTCGTGCCGCCGCTGGCCATTCTGATGGGGCTCATCGTCTTCGCGGAGGTGCCAGCACCGCTCGCCATCGTGGGTGGAGTGCTGAGCCTCGTGGGCGTTGCGCTGTCGCGCAGAAGGGCTGCCGTGGCATCCGTTCCCGTCCCCGACACGAATGCCGTTTCTGCTCCCGCCAAAACCGTGGCAGAATAGCCAGTCGAGTCCTTTCGCCCCCGACCCTCTAATCAGGCGCGACCAGGATCCATCAGAGCTTTCGCGTTCGAGTGTGCCCCCACGCCCACGACCGCGAGTACGCCACCACACACACCAGGAGAATTGTGGCTGTAAAGATTCGTTTGAAGCGCCTCGGCAAGATCCGTGCGCCGTACTACCGCATTGTCGTGGCCGACTCGCGCACCAAGCGCGACGGCCGCTCCATCGAGGAGATCGGCAAGTACCACCCCACAGAGGAGCCCTCGTTCATCGAGGTCAACTCCGAGCGTGCCCAGTACTGGCTGAGCGTTGGCGCCCAGCCGAGCCCGCAGGTTGAGGCCATCCTCAAGCTCACGGGCGACTGGGGCAAGTTCAAGGGCGACGCAGACGCCGTCAGCACCGTGCGCACCAAGGAAGCGAAGGTGGAGTTCACCGCCGACGAGTCCAAGAAGCCCGTGCTCAAGCCCAAGGCGGAGAAGACCGAGGCCCCCAAGGCCGAGGCCCCCGCCGACGAGGCTCCCGCGAGCGAAGGCGCTACCGAGGAGGCACCAGCCCCCGAGGCCGCTGACGAAGCTCCTGCTGTCGGCGACGAGGCTCCCGCTGCAGACGACGCAGACAAGGCCTGATCTTGCTCGCTCCCGCTCTTGAGCACCTCGTCAAGGGGATCGTCGATCACCCTGACGAGGTGCAGGTGTCCTCGAAGTCGTCGCCGCGTGGCGACGTCCTCGAGGTGCGCGTGCATCCCGACGACCTCGGTCGCGTGATCGGCCGCGCTGGCCGCACCGCAAAGGCTCTTCGCACTCTCGTCGGCGCTCTCGCTGACGGCCGCAAGGTGCGTGTCGACGTCGTCGACACCGACCAGTAGTGGTGGCTGCGAAGAAGACGGCGGGCACCCAGCTCAGAGTGGGCCGCCTGACCAAGGCGCACGGCCTCAAGGGCGCAATCAAGATTGAGTTGTACACGGATGCCCCGGAGCGACGGTTCGTTCCGGGCGCCGTGTTCACTCTCCAGGTGCCGACCAGCTCACCCTGGCACGGCAAGACCCTCGAGCTCATCGAGCTCAAGTGGTTCAACCTCCAGCCGGTCGCGTTCTTCAAGGACATCAACGACCGCACTACGGCAGAATCGCTGGTCAAGGCGATCCTGTGGATCGAGCAAGACCCCACCGAGGCTCCCGAAGACGACGCGTGGTTCGACCACCAGCTCGTCGGTCTCAGCGTGCTGCGTGACGGCACGAAGGTCGGAACTGTCGCTCGCATCGACCACATGCCCGGCCAGGATCTCCTCACCGTCACGACGGACGGCGGAGACGTGCTCGTTCCCTTCGTCAAGGCGATCGTGCCGTCCGTGGACATCGAGGCGGGAACGCTCATCGTGACCCCGCCGCTCGGGCTCTTCGAGGAGCTGGCCGACGAGCCCGCGCCCGAGGTAACTCCCGAGGCGTAACGTCTAAGGCCCGTCCGCGTGGTGGACCGTGTTCGTACCTTGCGGAGGATGGCGCGCCGCCCCGGCCACGTGCCTTCCGCCGCAAGCGGTGCGGCATCCTCCGCAACCTCTCAGGGCACGAGACCTTCACGGCGGTGAGCCGCCGACCACACGTGTTCCCGTCGGATCAACACCGCCCGCACGGTCTGCTCCACCAGCTGCCATTCGTTCACCACGTGGTGATATCCGACGCGAACGACGAGGTACCCGCGCCGCATAAGCGCCAGATCGCGGGTGCGGTCGCGGAGAAACGAACTCTCGTGAGTTTCGCGTCCATCGGCTTCGATGATGAGCCGATCCCCGAGAACCAGGTCGACGCGACCGATGCCGCTGAAGGCAACCTGTGATCGGAGGGCGGGGCCGAGCTGTCTGAGTCGATACCGGCACAGGGTCTCAAGGCCCGACTCACTCGCAGGATCCGCGTCATCCAGCACGCGGGAGAACCGCGGCGGCAGGGAGGCGAGCAACTTCTTCAGTTCGCTGGCTGTGACCCGACGCTGATTGAGTGCCGAATCGATCATGGTCAAGGCATCCTCGTACTCGCAACACAGCAGCACCTGCCGCAGCAGGGCGGGCGGACTCTCGATCGCACTCTCAGTGGAGCCCCACGTGCTCGACTGCCAATGCTCGACGCAATCCGTCGGATCACCGAACGTGCGACCGGCGTGTGCGGGACGGGCGATGTGGATGCCAGGACCATGGTCGGGCGTCCACAGGCCCGAGTACTTCGCGGCCGAGACGCAGGCGAGTCGCCCGCCCAGTGACACCGCGTGAATGAGCTCCGGTGCGGCATCGGACGTACCGAACCATCCCTTCCGGATGCGGGACAACGTGCCATCGGCCACTGCGCTGCGGATATGTGCAGCCGTTGCGCCTGTCGCCCGCAACTGAGAGGTACGGAAAACGCCACCGGTCTTGCGAACGAGTTCAGCGTATGTCGTCATTCAGGCCAGAGTGGAGGGGTTCTGTGGTGTGCGGCCGCCGTTGTGTCCCGACGGGGGACGAGCCCACGCGCCTCGCACGTTGTGGAGGACGACACGCCGATCCCGCCGCTCGCCGCTCGGTCACAACGGCACGCCATCCTCCGTATCGCCGGGGCCGGAGGCAGCCGAACTCCGGCCGGGGCCTACGCTGGAGTGGTGCGCATCGACATCGTCACGATCTTTCCCGAGTTCTTCGGGGTGCTGGATGTCTCGCTCCTCGGTAAGGCTCGCGACCGCGGCATCCTCGACTCCCATGTGCACGACCTCCGCGATTTCACCCACGATCGACACCGAACGGTGGATGACACGCCGTACGGCGGCGGCGCAGGGATGGTCATGCGGCCGGAGCCGTGGGGCGAAGCCCTCGACGCGGTGCTGACGCCTGAGTCGCTGCTCATCGTTCCGAGCCCGGCGGGGGAGCGGTTCACGCAGGCGATGGCTCGCGAACTCGCCCACGAGGAGCGCTTGGTGTTCGCGTGCGGGCGGTATGAGGGCATCGACCAGCGAGTGGTGGACTACGCGTCATCCGTCGCGCGCGTGCGCGAGATCAGCCTCGGCGACTACGTGCTGAACGGCGGCGAGGTCGCGGTGATGGCGATGATCGAGGCCGTGGGGCGACTCGTCCCCGGCGTTGTGGGCAACCCCGAGAGTCTCGACGAGGAGAGCCATGAAGATGGCCTGCTCGAGTACCCCAGCTACACCAAGCCCGCCGAGTGGCGCGGACGCGAGGTGCCGCCCGTCTTGCTGAGTGGTAACCACGGTGCGATCGCGACATGGCGCCGCGAACAGCAGGTCGAACGCACCCGTCGGGTGCGACCGGACCTCCTCGACGACTCGGGGGATGCCGCGTCGTGAGGTTCTGGTACTGGATCCTGCCGGTGCTCGCGGTCGGCCTGATCGCCATGATCCTCTACACGGTCGTGGCGTTCGCCTCCGACGGGATGCGGATCTTCACCTTCGCGTTTCTCTTCAATGGCGTGGTCGTGTTCCCCGCGCTCGTGATCTCGCTCGCGATCGACCAGTTCATCCTGGTCCGGAGGCGCCCTGTCGGCCCTACCCGCGCAGAACGGGTGATGCTCGGCGTTCTCGCCGCGACAGTCGTTGCGCTGGTCGCGACATCCTTCTCCGAGACCACGAGCTTTCTCACGGTCTTCGGCTGGCCCGTGCTGCTCGTGGTTGCCATAGCAACCACCTCGCTGCTCGGCGCGACGAGCGCACGGCTGTCCAGGTCGGCGCCCTCACGTGAGGACGACGGCGACCTGGACGACCTACTTGCCGGCGGAGAGGACTAGCGGGCCGTCCTCAGTCACCGCGACCGTGTGCTCGAAGTGTGCGGCTCTCGAACCGTCGTCGCTGCGGAGCGTCCAACCGTCGTCGTCGGTGTAGATGCGCTTGGTGCCGAGCATGAACCACGGCTCGATCGCGAAGACCAGCCCGGGCTGCAGCGGGAAGCCGCGCTTCGGGCGACCGTCGTTCGGCACGTGGAGATCACCGTGCATCTCACGACCGACGCTGTGACCACCGAAGTCGAGATTGACCTTGAGACGCGCGGCATGCGCCACTTCACCGATCGCCGCGGAGACATCGCCCATGCGATTGCCGACCACTGCTGCCGCGATACCCGCGTCGAGCGCGCGCTTCGTGACCTCGATGAGGCGGGCATCCTCATCGCGGGGTGTGCCCACGATGATGGTGATCGCGGAGTCCGAGACCCAGCCGTCGACGGATGCCGCGAAGTCGAGGCTCAGCACGTCGCCGTCCTTCAACGCGTAATCGTGCGGGAGCCCGTGCAGCGCGGCGTCATTCACAGACGTGCAGATGACCTTGCCGAAGGGCGACCCGCCGAACGACGGGTGGTAATCGATGTAGCAACTCTCCGCGCCTCGCGCACGAATCATGTCGTGCGCAAGCGCGTCGAGCTCCAGCAGATTGACGCCCACTGCGGATGCCGACTTTGTCGCCTCGAGCACGCTGGCGACGAACTCGCCAGCCGCGCGCATCTGGTCGAGCTCCGCCGGTGTGCGGAGCTCGATCACGCTACGTCGTGGGAGACGATGAAGTCGCGCACGATCTCACGGAGGCGCGAGATGAAGCGCTCGTCGCCCTGGCGGTCGTTGCGGAACGCACGGTGGAGCAGGGCGTCACCGATCTCGACGAGTACCTCGATGTCGAAGGCGAGCTCCGGCGTCGAGTTGACGCCATAGCGCGTGACGAGAAGTTCGGTGAACATCGCCGAGATGCCGACGGAGACGCCGGGCTCGTCGCTGATGAAACGGTCCTCGATCACGTCGCCGAAGCGGAGGGCGCGGAAGCCGGGCTCGGTGCGACCGAGTTCCAGGTACGTGTCGATGCCGGCGTTCATCGCACCGACCGAGTCGGTGGCGTCTTCGGGGAGGAGCTCACGCAGACGGGTGTTGAACTTGTCGAGGTTGCGAGCGGCCAGCGCCTTGAGAAGCGACTGGATGTTGGGGAAGTAGCGGTACACGACGCCGACCGAGGAGCCGGAGCGGGTAGCCACATCGCTGGTGGTCAGGCCGTCGATCCCATTGGCATCGATCAACTCTGCAGCCGCATCCAGCAAGCTCGTGATGCGCTCCGCACTTCGCTGCTGAACGGGTTCAGCGCGAACGGAGAGGGAGGTGATTGTCATATCTGCCTTGAGGGTCATGTCCATCTTTCTGTCGTCCCTGAGACCATAACTGTCGGGGGAGGAACTCGGGGGGAGTGGCACGCCGACGACAATCTGTGCGAGAATCGTCGTTCGTGTCCTGTTCCGGCTCTGCCACAGGGGTACCGGCATTCTACGAGACACACCTTCACCTTTCCTGAGTTTTATCAACATGGCGTTCGACCTGTGGCGGGCGCAGAGAGCGAAGAACAATGCACATCCTCGACAGCGTCGATGCAGCATCCCTCAAGGACAACATTCCTGACTTCCGTGCCGGTGACACCGTCAAGGTGCACGTGAACATCATCGAAGGTACGCGCTCGCGTATCCAGGTGTTCCAGGGCGTCGTCATCGGCCGTTCGGGCGAAGGCGTTCGCGAGACCTTCACGGTCCGCAAGGTCAGCTTCCAGGTCGGCGTCGAGCGTACCTTCCCGGTGCACTCCCCGGTGATCGACCACATCGAGATCGTCACCCGCGGTGACGTTCGTCGCGCCAAGCTCTACTACCTGCGCGGTCTGCGCGGCAAGAAGGCCAAGATCAAGGAGAAGCGCGACTTCTAAGTCGCACTCTTCAGTGTCATCCACCTGAGCTCCCCGCCACGTAAACTGGCGGGGAGCTCAGGGGTTTAATGACAGACAACACCATCAACGATGCGGTTCCGGCGGAGACTACCGACCAACCGCCTCAGTCCCGTTCCAAGGGATGGAAGCTCTTCATCCGCGACGTGCTGCTCATCCTCCTGGCAGCGCTGCTCATCTCCTTCCTGATCAAGACGTTCCTGATCAGGTCGTTCTACATCCCGTCGTCGTCCATGGAGGAGACCCTCCAGATCGACGACCGCATCATCGTCAACCAGCTCACACCCGAGCTGATGCCGCTGGAGCACGGCGACGTCGTCGTCTTCCGCGACCCGGGCGGGTGGCTGTCCGCTGCACCCAGTCCGCCGCCACAGAACTGGCTCTCCGGCGCTGTGGACGGCGTTCTCTCCTTCGTTGGGCTCACCGCCCCCGACAGCAACGAGCACCTGATCAAGCGCATCATCGGGATGCCCGGCGACACCGTCGTGTGCTGCAACGACCTCGGCCAGTTGACGGTCAATGGAGTGCCGCTCGACGAGCCGTACATCACACTGCCAGCGGATGCCTCGAAGGCGACCCGCGACGACTTCGAGGTCACCGTGCCGGAGGATCGTCTCTGGGTCATGGGCGACAACCGCTACAACTCCGCAGACTCGTCCTATCACCGCGACGACCCGACCGGCGGCTTCGTGCCGATCGAGAACGTCGTAGGCCGGGCTCTCGTCGTGAGCTGGCCCGTCGACCACTGGACGTGGCTCGACAACTATCCGCTGACCTTTGCTGAGGTCGACAAGGGGCGCGAGAAATAGTGGCGGTCGCGGATCCGACCCTGAGTGTGGAGCGATCCATCCTGAAGTCCGGGGTTCGGTACGTGATCGGGTGCGACGAGGTGGGCCGCGGCGCGATTGCGGGGCCGGTTGCCGTCGGGTTGTCCGTCGTGGAGGTCGGGGTGCGTGGCATCCCTGCAGGTCTCCGCGACTCGAAGCTGTTGAGCGAGAAGCGCCGGGAGGAGCTTGCGCCGCTTGCCGCCCAGTGGGTGCGCTACTCCTCGGTGGGTCTCGCGAGCGCGGAAGAAGTGGATCGCATCGGCATCATGGCGTCGCTCGGCCTTGCGGGCAAGCGGGCCCTGGTGGCGCTGCACGATGCGGGAGTGGGTATCCACGAGAGCGTTGTGCTGCTCGATGGCGCCCACGACTGGCTCACGGGGGCGCTCGTGAAGCCGCCGCGGGTGCAGACGCGCGTGAAGGCCGACCGCGACTGCGCGTCGGTTGCCGCGGCATCCGTCATCGCCAAAGTGCACCGCGACCACCTCATGATCGAGGCCGACGCCGAGCATCCGGGATACGGATGGCCCGGCAATAAGGGCTACGGATCCGCCGACCATTACGCCGCGATCGACACCCTCGGCCCGTCGCCCCTGCACCGACACACCTGGCTCAAGCAGCCCGCCCTCCTCTAGCGAGTCGACGCCCGCGCAAACGCGTCTAGACTCGACAGCAGCATGGACGAGGACGAGTTCGAGGATTACGACCGCGAGGTCGAACTGGCGCTGTACCGCGAGTATCGCGATGTGGTGAGCCAGTTCCGCTACGTGGTGGAGACCGAGCGCCGTTTCTACCTCGCCAATGAGGTCACCCTGGTTCGCCAGGACACAGAGCACGACTTCTACTTCGAGCTCACGATGAACGATGTGTGGGTGTGGGACGTCTACCGTTCCGACCGCTTCGTGAAGAGCGTGCGAGTGCTGACCTTCAAGGACGTCAACGTCGAGGAGCTCTCCGCGAAGGAGCTCGAGCTGCCGAAGGAGCTCGCGCTCGACGAGTAGCGGTCGCTCCCCGCTCCGCTGTCCTCGGGTTCCTCCCGTTCCTCGGGTTCCTCCCGTTGTGCAAAGAGCGCGCTGCTTGACGAAAAGCGCGCGCATTTGGGCGAGTCTCGTCAACTTGACCGCATCTCGCGAGATTCGAACATATGTTTTGGCGTGTCGCGGTGGGGCGGCGTAATCTTCGAACATAAGTTCGAGCGCCGAGGAGATGTCATGACCCTGATCGATGCCACACGGCTCACCATCTGGTTCGAGGGCGGGGTGCCATACGGCCTCGTCTGGGAGGGCCGCCACTACCGTGTCACCGATACCCCCACACACCTCGAGGACGAGATCGCTGGGCTCACGCATCCGTTGGATCTCGTGGGCTGGCGATTCCAGGGAACGGATGACGACGACCGCTCCCGGATGTTCGACATTCGCCAGATCGGCGGCGAATGGATCGTGGTGCGCGTCTACGAGTGAGCGAGCTCGCGCGCGGCCCCTGCGATGGCTTCAGCAACGCGGTCGAGCGCACGAGTGTGGAGTGCCCACTGCTGCCAGTAGAGCTCGACGCGTTCGTGTGTGCCCCCAGCGAGTTCCACGAGCTCGCCCCGCGACTCCGGGGCCATGGACTGCTGGTCGGGCAGCATCGCCCACCCCATGCCGAGTCGCACTGCTTCGGCGAACTCGGTCGACGCTGGCACGTAGTGGCGCGGCGGGGTGAGGCCTTTGCCGAACGAGCGCAGGTAGCGATCCTGAATGTCGTCCTTGCGGTCGAAGACCACCACGGGAGCGACGCTGAGGGCGGATGCCGTGACCCCCGCACCGAACCACCGCTCCACGAACTCCGGCGTCGCCATCGGGCGGTAGCGCATGACCCCGAGTGGGGTGGACGTGCACCCCTGTACCGGCCGCGCTTCCGTCGTGAGGGCAGCCATGACCGTGCCGTCGCGGAGGAGGTCCCACGAGTGGTCCTGGTCCTCGCGATGGATGTCGAAGGTCAGCTCGCCAGCGAGTGAGGCGAGCGCGGGGAGAGCCCACGTGGCCAGGGAGTCTCCGTTGATCGCGAGGGGGATTACGGGCAGCGTGGTGCTCTTCTCGGGCGTGGCCTCGGCCGCTGCATCCGCCGCCAAGGCGTCGATCTGGCGCGCGAGACGCAGGTACGGGATGCCGGCGGCCGTTGCGGTGACGGGCTTGCCGCGACTGAGCAGCACCCCTCCCACGGAGTTCTCGAGGGCACGGATGCGCTGGCTGATCGCCGACGGGGTGACGTTCAGGGCGCGGGCCGCGCCGTCGAACGTGCCTGTGTCGACAGCTGCTGCGAGCGCCTCGAGGTGGGGGAGATCCATGATTAGCGATTCTAATGCGTGATGAGAAACATGAACTGGAGTTATCCCTCCGCGCGCCCTAACGTCGTGATGTGTTCACCTCGCTCTTCGCCGGTCTCGGCCTCGGTCTCTCCCTCATCATCGCCATCGGAGCGCAGAACGCGTTTGTGCTGAGGCAGGGTCTGCGTCGCGAGCACGTGCTGGCCGTCGTGGCGATCTGCGCCGCGGCGGATGCCCTGCTCATCACTCTCGGCATCGCCGGTCTCGGGGCGATCATCCAGCAGGCCTCGTGGTTGCTCGTGGTCGTGCGCATCGGCGGGGCGGCGTTCCTCATCTGGTACGGCGTTAGGGCGGGCATCCGCGCGCTAGGTCCGTCCACTCTCGACACTGATCCTGCGGGCGCGCCGACGTCGTTGCGCACGGCTGTGCTGACTGTGCTGGCGCTGACGTTCCTCAACCCGCACGTGTACCTGGACACGGTCGTGCTGCTCGGCTCGATTGGCGCGACTCACGGCGACAACCGCTGGTGGTTCGCGGTCGGTGCGGCCCTCGGTAGCGTGCTCTGGTTCAGTGCGCTCGGCTTCGGCGCACGGATGCTGCGGCCCCTGTTTGCGCGCCCCGTCTCGTGGCGCATCCTCGACGGCGTCATCGCCGTGGTCATGATCGCGATCGCGGTGAGCCTGTTGGTGGGCCTGGCGGGGTAGCCGGGGTTGGACGTCGCTCAGCGCCGCATCGCGCGCTGAGGTTTGCGTAGCGCGCTGGCGTTCATACATGCGCGACGGCGCCACACCTCGTCGCGACCGCGAAGCCGCCAGCCCCCAGTCCTCTCCGCGGTCGTGGACGACCGCTGCGGTCTTCCACAGTTTGTGCCCACCGCCCAAGTATCGGGTTCGGTGCACGAAACGCTGGACCCATGGCAGCCAAAGATGACCTCGGCAGACGAGGTGAACTCCTTGCAGCGGAACGACTTGCGGCATCCGGGTTCACGGTGATCGAACGCAATTGGCGCTGCTCACAGGGGGAGCTCGACATCATCGCCCGTAGCGGAGATGAGCTTGTGTTCGTCGAGGTGAAGACGCGCTCGAGCGTTGCATACGGGCATCCGTTCGAGGCGATCACACCCGTCAAGCTGGCTCGACTTCGCAGGCTTGCAGGCGCCTGGTGCGAGGCACATCCCGATCAGCGCGGAAGGGTGCGGATCGACGCCGTTGCCGTTCTCGCGCCACGAATCGGAGCTGTCACCATCGAGCACCTCGAACGGGTGGGCTGATGCGGGTCGGTCGCACGCACTCCATCGCTCTCCTCGGCCTCACGGGCGTGGTGGTCGAGATCGAGGCAGATATCTCCAGCGGGCTCCCGAACTTCTCTCTGATCGGTCTTCCGGATGCCGCACTCTCGCAGTCGAAGGAGCGAGTGAGAGCTGCCATCGGCAACTCCGGGAGCGACTTTCCGGGCCAGAAGATCACCGTGAACCTGTCGCCGGCCGCGCTGCCGAAACAGGGGTCCGCCTTCGACCTTGGTATCGCGATCGCCGTGATTGCGGCTGCAGGGGAGGTGCAGGCGGAGTCGATCCACGGTGTGGTTCACATCGGTGAGCTTGGCCTCGACGGCAGGCTGCGGCCGGTCAACGGCATCCTTCCTGCGGTTCTCGCTGCCTCACGCGCGGGGTTCGCCTCGGTCATGCTTCCCACGGCGAACGCCGACGAAGCGAGTCTCGTGCCGGGCATCCGCGTCATTCCGGTCGCCTCCCTACGAGAGGCTGCTATCTGGCACGGCGGCGAGTTCGACCCGGAGCCCGTAGAACCCATCGCCCGCACGACGGTCGAGTCGACACCCGAACCGGCGGGTGATCTCGCGGATGTCATCGGCAACACCGACGCCGTGGAGGCCATGCTCGTCGCGGCCGCTGGTGGCCATCACGTGTTTCTGCTGGGTCCGCCCGGCGCTGGAAAGACGATGCTCGCAGCGCGCCTTCCCGGGCTGCTTCCCGACCTGGCAGCGGAGGCGGCTCTCGAGGTCGGATCCGTCCGTTCACTTGCCGGGCTCCCGGTGGGAGGCGAACTGAGTCTCCGGCCTCCGTTCGAGAGTCCGCACCACACTGCTTCGGCCGCAGCTCTCGTCGGTGGGGGTAGTGCTGTCATCCGCCCCGGGGCAGCGGCGCGGGCATCCGACGGCGTGCTCTTCCTCGATGAGGCGCCCGAGTTCAAGCCGACGGTTCTGGATGCACTGCGACAACCGCTCGAGTCCGGCATCATCACGATTCACAGGGCTAGCGCGGTGGCGAGCTTCCCCGGTCGCTTCCAGCTCGTGCTGGCCGCCAACCCCTGCCCGTGCGGACAATACGGTGCGCCGGACTCCGAATGCACCTGCCCGCCGCAAGCGCGACGAAGGTACGTCGGACGCCTGTCCGGGCCACTGCTCGACCGGATCGACATCCAGTTCAGGGTGTCACGTATCACCGCCGCACACCTGCGCGCCGGGCAGGATCAACCTCGAACGTCCAGCGCTGAAGCGAGAGCGAGGGTGGCCGACGCACGCGGCGCAGCGGCCGAAAGGCTCGCCGACACCCCGTGGCGGGTCAACAGTCACGTGCCGGGCTCCTGGCTGCGAGGTCCGCGCATGCGTCTGCCCTCGGCCGTCACCGCGAGTCTCGACCGCGCGCTCGAGCGGGGTGGGCTCACGATGCGCGGCTATGACCGCGTGCTTCGTCTCGCCTGGTCAGTCGCGGACCTGCAGGGCGCAACACGACCCGACGCCGGCCACCTCGGCCAGGCGCTGTACCTGAGGAGGGCGATCACGACGTGAGCATGTTTGGACTCAAAGAATCGGAGGTCTCCGAGCTCGTGCGCGCAGTGAGCGTGGATGGGCCGGCCCTCGACCGCGATGCGATCGAGGAGCGTTTCGCGCGGTCGGCGTGGTCGGGGATCGCCGAGCCCGGAGACAGGATCGCGGGCATCCTCACTGCTGCAGCGGGCCCAGCCACGGCGCTTGCCGCCCTGGTGGAACGTCGACCGGCAGCCGAGGTACTCGCCCTGCTCGGCTCGGAAGACGGTCTGGCCGAGAAAGACCTCCGTGCTGCGCTCGACCGATGGATGCCTCGCCTCGCGTCAGCAACCGCGTTCACCGCACTACGGCAGGCGGGCCGCTTCGGCGTCAGGCTCAGCGTTCCCGGCGACGAACTCTGGACCGAAGGCGTCGACGATCTCAACACCACGCGCCGATCGCGCTGTGGATGCGTGGCAACGTCGACCGACTCGCAGAGCTAAGGAGATCGATCGCGATGGTTGGAGCGCGGGCCGCAACGGGTTACGGCGAACACATCACCATGGAGGGGGCGGCCGGCCTCGTCGATCGAGGGTTCGCCATCGTCTCCGGCGCCGCATACGGCATCGACGGCATGGCACACCGCGCTGCGCTCGCCAGCCACGGCTACACGGTCGCGTTCCTCGCAGGAGGCGTAGACCGCTTCTACCCCTCGGGGCACGATGCACTGCTCAACCGGATCGTCGAGAACGGGTGTGTGATCTCCGAGCTCCCGTGCGGAGCCCAACCCTCGAAGTGGCGCTTTCTGCAACGAAATCGCCTTATAGCGGCCGCGAGTCAGGCCACGGTGGTTCTGGAAGCGGGCTGGCGGTCCGGTTCGCTCAACACGGCTCATCACGCCGCATCGCTGGATCGTCCGCTCGGCGCGGTGCCTGGCCCGGTGACGAGCGCGGCGTCCGCGGGGTGTCACCGCCTCATCCGCGAGAATCTCGCGACGTTGGTGACGAACGCTGACGAGATGGCCGAACTCGCAGGCCCTTGGCAGACGGATGCCACGCCAGACGCCACCGCGGACGACCCTCGTCGCATCCGGGTTCTCGACGCCATCAGCACTCGCGCCGCTCGTCAGCCCGCCGACATCGCCGCACGCTCCGGCCTCTCGCTGGTCGACGTCATGTCCACCCTCGGCGCCCTCGACCTCGAGGGGATCACGCGCGAAACCCAGAAGGGCTGGGTGAGGCGAATCCTCCGTGACTCCTGACCTCGAGGCACACGCGCGCTTAGGCTTGCCGGGTGATGCAACTCGGACAGTATCCAGCGCCCACCCACGTCATTGCTCACATCAGTGACACGCACCTCCTGGCTGGCGCACGACCGCTGTACGGCAAGGTGAACGTCATCGAGCACCTCGAGCAGGCGCTCAAGCAGCTCGAGCGTTCTATCGCGAAGCCCCAGGCGCTGGTCTTCACGGGCGATCTCGCAGACCTCGGCGAGCCCGACGCCTACGAGCGACTCAAGGCCGTCGTCGAGCCCGCCGCCGAGCGGATGGGAGCGCAACTCATCTGGGTGATGGGCAACCACGACGAGCGACCCGAGTACTCGCGCATCCTCTTCGACCAGGAGTCCGACGCCCCGCAGGATCGCGTCTACGACATCGACGGACTGCGCGTCATCTCCTTCGACACCACGGTGCCCGGCTATCACCACGGCGACATCACCGACGACCAGCTCGATTGGCTCGCCGACGTGCTCTCATCGCCGGCGCCGCACGGCACCGTCATCGCCGTCCACCACCCCCCGATCCCGACTCCCATGCTCGAAGCCATGGGGATGCTCGAACTCCAGCACCAGGGCCGCCTGGCTGACGTCATCCGAGGCACTGATGTGCGGGCCATCCTCGCGGGCCACCTGCACTACTCCACCCACTCCACCTTCGTCGGCATCCCCGTCTCCGTCGCCTCCGCCACCTGCTACACGCTCGACCTGAGCGCCGAAGACCGCATCCTCTCGGGCGTCGACTTCGGCCAGTCGATCAACCTCGTGCACGTCTATGAGGAGCAGCTCGTGCACTCCACGATTCCGGTCGGCGACACCAGCGAGGTGTCGGGTGTACCTGCAGCGGGGTGGGAGCAGATCGCCTCGATGACGCCCGAGCAGCGGATGGAGGTCTTCTCCCGCAAGGACTCCGACTTCAACACAGGCGAGACCGACAGCAGCAGCTGAGCCGAGAACGATAGGCGAGGCCAGTCAGCTCCAGCGATCGCGCTTCGCCGCTCGCGTAACGAGCCACATCGGCACGAGCGGTGCTACAAGCGAGATCAGGCGATAACGCAGGGACGGCACCGAAACGGCCCGCCCGCGCTCGGCATCGAGAAGCGCCCGCCGCACGAGCGGCTCGACGTCGAGCCACAACCAGTTCGGCGCCATGCTGGAACGCTCGACGCTCATACGCGCGTGGAACTCGGTGCGCACGAAACCCGGCGCTAGCGCGGTCGCCGTGACGCCCGCGGGCTTGTAGAAGGCGTTAGCCCAGCGGGTGAAGAGGTGCAGCCAGGATTTCGCCGACGAGTAAGGGCCGAGCGGCGCGTATGCCGCGATCGACGTGACGTTGATGATGGTGCCGTGCCCCCGATCGACCATGGCCCGCAGGGCTGAATGCGACAGCCGGAGTGGAGCGGTCACCAGCACGTCGAGCAGGCGCAGCTCATCGTCGATGGGGGAGAGGTCGAAGTCACTGTGGAGCCCGAAACCGGCATTGTTGACGACAATCTCGACAGGGCGGGCGGGGTCGGAGATCCGCGCGGCGACCTTCTCGGCGCCGAGTGTGTCGGAAAGATCGGCAGGCAGCACCTCAACGGCCACACCCAGAGCCCGGAGCTGTTCCGCCAGTGATTCGAGACGCGCGGCATCCCGGGCAACCAGGATGAGATCGTGCCCGCGTTCGGCGAGTTGTCGCGCGAACTCGGCACCGATGCCCGCCGTCGCACCGGTGATGAGCGCAGTGCCGGGGAGAATCGCCATGATTCGACGGTACCAACACGCCACCACCACGAGGCTCGGCATCGGCGCCATGGCGCACCATGGACTCGTGGACCTGACGACCGCCGTGGATGCCTACGCCGTGCACCTCTCGGCCGAGCGCGGGTTCAGTGCGAACACCGTGCGCTCCTACCGGTCAGACCTTGCCCAGTTGGTCGCCTTCGCGCGCGAACGGGCAGCTGTGGACGCGCAGGATCTCGACCTCGAGCTGTTGCGCGAGTGGCTCTGGCACTCCTCGCAGGCGGGTCTCTCCAAAGCGACCCTGGCACGCCGCGCGGCGTCAGTCCGGGGGCTCACGGCATGGCTGTCCCGCACGAACGCCGCTCCGACGGATGCCGCGACCAGGCTCAAGGCTCCGAAGGGTGACCACCACCTTCCCCGGGTGCTGAGCCGAGACCAGATGGCGAGCATCCTCGATCGGGTGGAGACCCGGGCTGCGACCGCGGACCCGGTCGCCGTGCGCGACCTCGCGATCATCGAGCTCCTGTATGCCTCGGCCCTGCGCGTGAGTGAACTGACAGGTCTCGACCTCGGTGATGTCGATGTCTCGCGGCTCACTGTCCGAGTCCTCGGCAAGGGATCGAAACAACGGGTCGTGCCGTTCGGCACTCCGGCGCTCGCGGCACTACAGCGCTATCTCGACACAGCGCGCCCACTGCTCACCGGAGAGGCGAGCAGTGGGTCGCCCGTGTTCGTCGGCGCTCGCGGTGGCCGCCTGCATTCGCGCGCCGTGTACGACCTCGTGTCGGGTCTCCTGGCGACGGTTCCCGGGGAGGGGCCGTCAGGCCCGCACACCCTCCGGCACACCGCTGCGACCCATCTTCTCGACGGGGGAGCCGACCTCCGTTCCGTGCAGGAGATGCTCGGCCACGCGAGTCTCGGTACGACGCAGCTCTACACGCACGTGAGCACCGAGCGACTCAAAGAGGCGTACAAGTTGGCCCACCCCCGGTCGTAGCCCGCTACTCCCGTACGGGAATCTGCGCGCGATACACCTCGAGAACTCGCGTGAGATACGCGGTGATCACGGCCTGCTCGTCGTCATCGAATTCGTCCAGGACGCCGTCGACCCCCATGATCGCCGGCATGAGGGTGCCCATGGCCTTCCTCACGGATGCCGCTTCCGGCACGATCACGACTCCGCGGCGATCGGTCGGATGCTGCGTGCGTTGCGCGTGCCCCACCGCAACGAGCCGATCCACCACCGCAGTCGTCGCCGCTGTCGAGATGCCGAGGCGTCGGGCGAGATCGGTGGGCCCTAGGGGTCCGTGCATGATCAGGTGCTGCATCGCCTGGAGGTCGGTTGGATTGACCGTCAACTCCCGGCCGACGTGCGCCTCGAAGTCCTCGTTCGCGGTGAGGAACTCCCGGATCAACGACGTGGCTGGCCGCACGGTGGGCCGCCCTACGGTATCCGGCGTTGCCTCGGGCGACTGTGGCGCCGGGACATCGTGCGGGGTTGTCATGACCCCGAGTCTATCGCTAAGTTATTCGATTAGTTAGCTACTAATTCAGTTAGCTACATGGACCACACCCACAGAGAGATCTCATGAAGCGCCTGACGACGTTCATCACCGCCCGTTCGACCTCCTGGATCGTGCTGGTGACGGCCCTCCTCGTATCCGGAGCAATCTTCGCGATGGGCACCGGCTCCACCGAAGAATCGGCCCCGGGCGTCGGCCTGCCGGACTCCGCGGAATCCGCTCGCGTCGCGGCCGCCCAGGAGGACCTTCCCGGTGCGGATTCCACGAGCGCCCTCCTCGTGTACTCGAAGGATGGCGCCGAGCTCAGTGACAGCGACATCGCGGCGATCACGGCGACGACCAAGGGCCTCAGCGACTTCTCGAACGCAGACTTCGTTCCTCCGCCCACCATCTCCGATGACGGAACGACGGCCCTCGTCGTGGTTCCACTCGACGTGATCTCCGACGTCGGTGCCCAAGCGGATCGCGCGGACGAGATCCGCGCGGCGGCCAACGACGGCCTCCCGAGCGGAGTCACGGCTCTTCTCACCGGCCCGGAGGGCTTCGCCGTCGATGTTGCCGCAGTCTTCGAGGGTGCCGACTTCACGCTCCTGCTCACCACGGCGGGCGTGGTTATCGTTCTCCTCCTCATCACCTACCGAAGCCCCTGGCTCTGGCTGGTGCCCGTCGTCGTGGTGGGAACCGCCGACGGACTGGCCCGCATCGTGGCGACACGAGTCGCCGACGCGGTGGGCATCACCCTGGATGCCTCGGTCACGGGCATCCTGTCTGTGCTCGTCTTTGGTGCCGGCACGAACTATGCGCTGCTCCTGATCGCGCGATACCGCGATGAGCTTCGTCTGGTCGAGGACCGCAGGCAGGCGATGGCGCAGGCATTGCGCGGCGCTGGCCCCGCGGTCATAGCGAGTGGGAGCACCGTCGTACTTGCGTTGCTCACTCTGGTCTTCGCGCAACTGGAGGGCAACCGCGCGCTCGGTATCGCGTGCGCTACCGGAGTCGTCATCGCGATGCTCTTCGCCCTGTTCGTGCTGCCGGCCGCCCTGCTTCTCTTCGGTCGGGGGCTGTTCTGGCCGTACGTACCGAAGTTCGGCAGCGAGGGGAGTACGGGGCGAGGCTTCTGGTTCCGCCTGGGCACCCTCGTGTCGCGCAAGCCTGCCGTCGTCGCGATCGTTGGCGCGCTCGTACTGGGAGGGCTTGCGCTGGGGTCGACGCAGATCCAGGTGGGTCTCGCCCAGACTGAACGTTTCACGTCCGTTCCGGAGGCGGTCGTCGGGCAGGAACTCATCGCCGACGCATTCTCCGCGGGTAGCGGATCGCCAGCGGCAGTCATCACGAACGCCGCGTACGCCGACGAGGTCGCGGATGCCGCGGCATCCGTCGACGGCGTCGACTCCGCCCGGGTGGGCGAGACGAACGGCGACATCACGCAGGTCGACGTCGTGCTCGACTCGGCAGCCGAGACCGACGCATCGTTCGCAGCCATCGACGCCCTGCGCGCAGAGCTCGGTCAGATCGACGGCGCCGACGCCATCGTGGGAGGCCTCGACGCGCAGGCACTCGACGTCGATCGCGCGCAGCAGGCCGACCAGGATCTCGTCATCCCGCTGATCCTCGGGCTGGTGTTCCTCGTTCTGGTGCTCCTGCTCCGCGCCCTGGTGGCGCCCGTCCTGCTTCTCGCCACCGTGGTTGCCTCGTTCTTCGCGAGCCTCGGCGCGAGCTGGCTCCTCTTCCAGTCGGTCTTCGGCTTCCCGGCTGTCGACACCAACGTGGTGCTCTTCAGCTTCCTGTTCCTCGTGGCCCTCGGCGTGGACTACAACATCTTCCTCGTCACGAGAGCCCGGGAGGAGGCCCTGCAGTACGGCACGAGAAGCGGCATGATCCGCGCGCTCGCCGCAACCGGCGGTGTCATCACGAGCGCCGGCATCCTGCTCGCTGCGGTGTTCGCGGTGCTCGGGGTGCTTCCGCTGATCACGCTCACGCAGATCGGAATCATCGTGTGCATCGGTGTGCTGCTTGACACCCTGCTCGTGCGCACCGTTATCGTGCCGTCGCTCGCGTTCCTCACGGGGGAGCGCTTCTGGTGGCCGGGGCGCGCGATCTCGATCGGGGCCGAAGTGCGGTCGGGTTCCAGCGCTCGCTAGCCGCGAGTCGGCAGCAACACCGCTCGCGGAATCTCGCCGAAGAACGACAGCGGCGACACGTACTCACCGTCGACGCGCACACCGAGATGCACGCAGGGGGAGCGACAGTGCCCGTCGATGACGGTGCCGACGGCCTGCCCGGCAGTCACCGTGTCGCCCCGGGCGACGGATGCCACGACCGGCTCGTAGCTTGAGACGACACCGCCACCGTGGTCGATCGAGAGCACAGGGCGGTCGACCACCACGCCAGCGAACCGCACGGTGCCGTCGGCAGGCGCATACACGATCGAGCCCGCCCGCAGGTCGACTCCGCGGTGCCCTGCCGAGTACCGGGTCGCCGGCGCGAGGAAGGGGCGCTCGACCACGCGCGGGGGATCCACGGGCCACGACCAGGATCCGTCGGGGGAAGACGGCGCGACTACGGTGAGGATCGCGCCGAGAGCGAGGGCTGCGAACATCCGGATCATGCTCCGATCCTGACGGTCGGGTGAGCCGGCTCCGCCGACAGGAGCCAGTCGGTGGAGAGCCCACACTGCCCGTGCATCGGGGGAGGAGCGGTGCTACCATGATCGAAGCGCCTCAGAAATGGGGCGACTTCGCGTGCCCGCGCAGCGTCAGCTACTAGCACCACAGCACAAGGCGCGGCACATCTCCACCAGTCTTCGGGAAACCGTCGCGGATGTGTGCCCGGGTACCAGGTTCCGCACCGACCGGTCGCGGATGACAACTGAGTAGGCGCACACACGCGTGCGCCAGAGAAGGAGAACGGCCATGGCCGTCGTCACCATTCGCCAGCTGCTCGACAGCGGCGTTCACTTCGGGCACCAGACCCGCCGTTGGAACCCGAAGATGAAGCGTTTCATCTTCACCGAGCGTTCCGGCATCTACATCATCGACCTGCAGCAGTCGCTGGCCTACATCGACAAGGCATACGACTTCGTCAAGGAGACGGTCGCCCACGGCGGCACCATTCTCTTCGTCGGCACCAAGAAGCAGGCCCAGGAGTCCATCGCGGAGCAGGCGCTGCGCGTTGGCCAGCCCTACGTCAACCAGCGTTGGCTCGGCGGTCTCCTCACCAACTTCCAGA
>CAYRON010000002.1:0-301124 GCA_964425885.1 uncultured Salinibacterium sp. | reverse complement strand
GGCGCATGTTGGTGAGCTGCTTCTCCTTGGTGATGTTGACGTCCATGTCGTCTGCACGCGAGTTCTCGCCGACGACCATGCCCTCGTAGACCTCCTGGGTCGGCTCGACGAAGAACGACATGCGCTCCTGGAGGGCCGTCATGGCGAACGGGGTGGCGACACCGGCACGGTCAGCAACGATCGAGCCGTTGGTGCGGGTCTCGATGGCGCCGGCCCAGGGCTCGTAGCCGTGAGCGATCGCGTTGGCGATGCCGGTACCGCGCGTGACGGTGAGGAACTCGGTGCGGAAGCCGATGAGGCCACGCGAGGGAACGATGAACTCCATGCGAACCCAGCCCGTGCCGTGGTTCGTCATGCCCTCCATGCGTCCCTTGCGGGCGGCGAGGAGCTGCGTGATCGCGCCGAGGTACTCCTCGGGGGCATCGATCGTGAGGTGCTCGAAGGGCTCGTGCAACTTGCCGTCGACCTTCTTCGTCACCACCTGCGGCTTGCCGACCGTGAGCTCGAAGCCCTCACGTCGCATGTTCTCCACGAGAATGGCGAGCGCGAGCTCTCCGCGGCCCTGGATCTCCCAGGCATCCGGACGGCCGATATCGACGAGCTTGATCGAGACGTTACCGATGAGCTCGCGGTCGAGACGGTCCTTGACCATGCGAGCGGTGAGCTTGTGGCCCTTGACCTTGCCGATCAGTGGGCTCGTGTTCGTGCCGATTGTCATCGAGATCGCGGGGTCGTCGACCGTGATGGTCGGCAGCGCGATGGGGTTATCGGGGTCGGCGAGAGTCTCACCAATCGTGATGTCTTCGAAGCCTGCCACGGCGACGATGTCACCGGGGCCACCCGACTCTGCGGGGAAGCGGTCGAGCGCCTTGGTCATGAGCAGCTCGGTCACGCGCACGTTGGCGACCGATCCGTCGTGCTTCATCCACGCGACGGTCTGACCCTTCTTGATCGTGCCCTGGAAGATGCGCAGCAGCGCAAGGCGACCGAGGAACGGCGAGGAGTCGAGGTTCGTCACCCAGGCCTGCAGGGGGGCCTCGTCGTCGTAGGTGGGAGCCGGGATGTGCTTGAGGATCGCGTCGAACAGCGGCTCGAGGTCATCGTTGTCGGGGAGCTCTCCGTCAGCCGGCTTGTTCCAGCTCGCGGCGCCGTTGCGACCGGAGGCGTACACGACCGGCACATCGAGGATCGCGTCGAGGTCGAGATCCGGCACGTCGTCGGCCATGTCGCTCGCGAGACCGAGGAGCAGGTCCTGGCTCTCGGAGACGACCTCGTCGATGCGGGCATCCGGGCGGTCCGTCTTGTTGACGAGGAGCACGACCGGCAGGTTCGACTCGAGTGCCTTACGCAGCACGAAGCGGGTCTGGGGCAGGGGCCCCTCAGACGCGTCGACCAGCAGCACGACGCCGTCCACCATCGACAGTCCGCGCTCGACCTCGCCACCAAAGTCGGCGTGGCCTGGGGTGTCGATCACGTTGATGGTGACGGGCTTGTCGCCAGCGTGGATGCCGTTGTACGAGATCGCCGTGTTCTTGGCGAGAATCGTGATGCCCTTCTCGCGCTCGAGGTCGTTCGAGTCCATCGCGCGCTCCTCGAGGTGAGCGTGCGCGTCGAACGAGTTGGTCTGGCGAAGCATCGCGTCGACCAGGGTGGTCTTTCCGTGGTCGACGTGCGCGACGATGGCCACGTTGCGCAGGTCGGAGCGTGTGGCATGAGCCATGACGTGTCCTTTGGGTTTGAGGTCTGGGCTGGATCAGCACGGCACGGTGCGTCGCGCGGTGCTGTGGTGCGAGCGACCGCCGGACGGCATCCGGATGCTGTGAGTTTTGGGGATGCGCAGGACCGCCTCTCGCGAGACCTGCGGGTGTAGTCTACCGTGCCAACCGGTGCCGACCCTGTGCGTGCTCGCTCACAGCGTTGCGCGAGGGCCTCGCCGAGGTATCAGCCTGCTGACGAGGTAGCGGGTGCCCAGTCCCAGACGTTCCAGAACAGGCCAGGCGGCAGCATCGATGGCGAGATTCCGGTCACCTTGCGCTCGTCGAACGCCGTCACCGTCGGGAACTGGTAGAGCGGTGCCCCGTAGAAGCTCCCCCAGACCAGTTTGTCGATCTTCGTGAGGATCTCGACCTGTGCCTCCGGATCGAACTCGACGACGAGCTCGTCCACCAGCGCGTCCACCTCGGGGTCGCTGAAGAAGTTGCGGTTGGTCGGCCCGCCGGTGGCGAAGGTGTTCGGAGCACCCTTCACCAGACCGAGGTTGGACACCTCCCAGCCGTAGATAGCGGCGTCATAGGCACCAGCGGTGCCGAGAAGGCCCTGCCAATCAGCGCTCGAGCAGTCCGTGACGTTGAAACCTGCCTGTGCGGCCGACTGCTGGATGAGGATGAACTCGTTCGAGCGTCGTGGGTTCGAGGGGCTGTACAGGATGCACACCTCGGGGTTCGGCACCCCCGCCTCGGCGAGGAGCTGCTTCGCGCCCTCGACATCGACCGCGAGGAACGCGTCGGAGCCGTTGGATGCCACAGACTCCTCGTACCCGGCAGCACCCGGCAAGAACACCTGGGAGTTGCGGAGCTGCGCCGAACCGGCGAGGGGCACGATGAGCTTGTCGAGGATGTCCTGCCGCGGGAGCACCTTGAGGAACGCCTCGCGAATGAGTGGATTGTTGAAGTTGCCGCTCTTGGACTGGTCGAACTGCAGGTCGATGTGCTCGAACGACGACTCGCTCCCGCCCACTACGGTCTTCTCGAGACCGCTCAGCGCGGACCACACGTCAGCGGTCGCCTGCGGAGCTATGACCTGTACCTCGCCGTTCTGGAATGCCTGCACGGCGGCGAGCGGGTCGCTGATGTAGCGCACCTTGATCTCTTCGGCCTTCGGGCGGTTGGCACCCTTGTACTCGGGGTTCGCCGACAGTGTCACGTACTGGTCGGCGATGAAGTCCGAGATCACGTAGGGGCCGCTGGAGAGCAGGAGGTCCGGGTCATCCGGCATCTCGGTGAAGTTGAAGCCACTGTTCCAGAATCGCGACAGTGCCGCGAGCGCCTCGGTGTCGTCGTTCTGGATCGCGTCGAAGATCGCGTCCTTCGCGTCCTGGTTGTCGGAGATGCCGAGGGCGTTCTTGGCGACCACGTGTGCGGGCAGGGGCGGAACGATCTGGAGATCCCAGTCGACGAATGGCTCGTCGTACGCGAGCGTGATCGACTTCTTGTCCTCGCTGACGGTCGGCGTCTCGGTCACGAGTCCGAGGCCGAACGACGGGTCGGCGCCCGAGTCGAAGTACACGACATCATCGGGGAACTCGTCGGTGAACCGGCCTGTCGCGGGATCGATGAACTGTTTGGCGTCGAAGTCCTTCTCGTTGAACACTCCGGAGAGTGCCGCCCATTCGAGGAGGAGGTCTGCGGCGTCGATGGCCGTGCCATCCGACCACGTGACGCCGTCGGCGATGGTGAAGCGCACAACCAGAGGATCCTCGGAGAGGAGCTCGTAGCTACCGAAGGAAGGATCGGTGACGAGCTGCGGAACGTCGTCGACGTAGTTGAAACCCGAGAGGGCCGTCGACGCGACCGCGACGTTGCCGGGCTTGTTGCCGTAGGAAGTGCTTGCGTTGTACGAGGTGAAGGACTGGCCCCACCCGACCGAGATGACCGAACCGTCGACCACCTGATTCTGCTGTGGTACACACCCGCTGAGTGCCAGGGCGGCAATCGTGAGGGATGCCGCGGCCACGGCGAATCGTCTGGTTCTCACTGTTCCTCCACGTCGCAGACCACGAAACGCGCGAGCGACGTGGCGGGCGGTAGTCGTGCGCCCCCGGGTCGGACACATTCCTTGCAA
Source organism: uncultured Salinibacterium sp. (assembly GCA_964425885.1). Classification (GTDB taxonomy): domain Bacteria; phylum Actinomycetota; class Actinomycetes; order Actinomycetales; family Microbacteriaceae; genus Rhodoglobus. Next base: position 297,284 of record CAYRON010000002.1, on the reverse strand, counting down.
GACTCTAGGCGCAAACCGCACGGCGCGGTAACGCCGTGGGCTCGGTTCGACTGCTCAGACGAGGTTGCCCCGGCCTCGCACACGGGATGCACGAGGCCGGGGCAAGCGGAGGAGCTGCGATCAGGCGCCCAGGCGCACGTTCCGCCCGGGTATCGCCTCGAGGAGATCGCGCGTGTACTCGTCCTGGGGGTTCGAGAAGACCTCGTCGACCGTCGCGCGCTCGACGATCCTGCCCTGCTTCATCACGCAGACATGGTCGGCGATCACTCGGACCACCGCCAGGTCGTGGGTGATGAAGAGGTAGGTCAGTCCGAGTTCGGCCTGCAGGTCGGCGAGCAGGTTGAGCACCTGCGCCTGCACGAGCACGTCGAGGGCGGAGACCGCCTCGTCGAGCACCACGACGTCGGGCTTCAACGCGAGGGCCCGTGCGATGGCCACGCGCTGGCGCTGGCCCCCGGAGAGCTCGTTCGGGTATCGACCGACGACCGTGGATGGCATCGCCACCTGGTCGAGCACTTCGAGCACTCGCGCCCGCCGGCTCGCCGCGGTGCCGATGCCGTGGACGGCGAGCGGCTCCGCGATGGTGTTTCCGATATTGCGCAACGGATCGAGCGAGGCGTAGGGGTCCTGGAACACCGGCTGCATCTTGCGCCGCAGGTCAAAGACCTGCTTGCGGCTGAGTCCGTCCGTATCGATGCCATCGACGAGGATCGACCCTGCCGTCTTCTGCTCGAGCTGGAGCAGGAGCTTCGCCGCAGTGGACTTACCGGAGCCAGACTCCCCCACGAGCGCGAGCGTCGTGCCTCGCGAAACGCTGAAGGAGACATCATCCACCGCGGCGAACTCGGTCGTACCGAATCCGCTCGGCTTGCGCAGGTTGAACACCTTCGTCACGTTGCGGAACTCGATCGCCGGCGCACCGGGCAGCTCCGGAGTGTGTTGCACCTCTGCTGCCGCGTGCGCCAGGTCCACGACCTCGGTGACACCGGTTGCGGTGATCGAACTGAGCGGTTCTGCCCGCTTGACCGCCGACTGGATGCGCGTGGAGACGAGGCTCGGCGCGGCCGCGACGAGCCTCTGGGTGTACGGATGCCGCGGATCCTGCAACAGCTCGAGCGCAGGACCCGCCTCCACGATGCGCCCGCGGTTCATGACGATCATGTTCTCCGCACGCTCGGCGGCGAGGCCGAGGTCGTGCGTGATGAGGATCATGGCAGTACCGTGCTGGCTCGTGAGGGTCTCGAGGTGATCGAGGATCCGCCGTTGCACCGTCACGTCGAGGGCCGAGGTCGGCTCGTCGGCGATCACAAGCTTCGGGTTGCCGGAGAGCGCGATGCCGATGAGCACGCGCTGACGCATGCCGCCCGAGAACTCATGCGGGTACTGCTTGAGCCTGCTGTCGGCATCCTGCAGCCCAGCTTCTTGGAGCACCTGGATGGCACGTTTGCGAACCTCGCGCTTGCCCGTGGCCACACCGTTCGCGCGGATCGTCTCCTCCACCTGGAATCCGATGTTCCACACCGGATTCAGGCTCTGCATCGGATCCTGCGGAACGAGCCCGATGCTCTTGCCGCGCAGATTCTCCATCTCGCGCTTCGAGACCTTGGTGAGGTCGATGCCGTCGAAGAGGATCTCGCCCGCCGTCACCCGACCGTTGCCCGCGAGCAGGTTGATGATGGCGTGCGCGGTCGTCGACTTGCCCGAGCCGGACTCCCCCACGATCGCGAGCGTCTCACCGGGATACACGTCGAAGTCGACACCCCGCACAGCGGGAACGTCGCCGTCGGGTGTCGAGAACGCGACCTCGAGGCCCTTGACCTCGAGCAGTGGCTTCGCAGCACTCATCGTGATGCCCTCGCCTTCGGGTCCAGCGCGTCCCGCACGGTCTCGCCCATCATGATGAAGGCGAGCACGGTCAGCGACAGCGCGATCGAGGGGTAGATGAGCGTCATGGGGTGCGTGCGCAGGTCGACCTGCGCCGACGAGATGTCGTTGCCCCACGACATATAGAGATTGTTCGGCAGACCGACGCCGAGGAACGACAGCGTCGCTTCCGCGGTGATGGCCGCAGCGAGACCGACCGTGGTCACGACGATGACCGGCGCGATCGAGTTCGGCAGAACGTGGACGAACATCGTGCGCGCACGCGAGAGACCGAGCGCGGTCGACGCGGTCACGAACTCCGACTGCTTGACCCTCAGCACCTCGGAGCGCAGTATTCGCGCGACCGAGGGCCAGGCGAAGAATCCGATCGCGAGCGAGATGATCAGGATGTTCCGATCCTTGAGGAACAGCGACATGATGACGACGGCCGCGAGCACGTAGGGGATCGCGAAGAACATGTCACCGATGCGCATGAGCAGCGAGTCGAGCCAGCCGCCGAAGAATCCGGCGAACGCGCCTACCGCGACACCGATCACGGTGACGAGCAGGGTGACGATGAGCCCGACGGACAGCGAGGTGCCCGTTCCGTGGACGATGCGCGAGAAGACATCACAGCCCTGCTTGGTGAAGCCGAGAGGATGACCGGGCTGCGGTCCCCCATTGCTGTTGGACAGGAAGCAGTCGTCGTTCGGCGGCACGCTCGTGAACAGGGTGGGGAACAGCGCCACCACGATGACGAGGAGGATGACCGCGGCCGAGGCCCAGAACATCCATCGTCCGCGGACATCGCGCCAGGCGTCGAGCCACAGGTTGCTCTTGCGCTCGCTCACGCGAACGGCGTCGACCGCGCCGAGGTTCACGTCCTCGACGTCGGCGACATACCGGGGCATCTGCCGGATGGGTTGCTTACTTGACATAGCGGATCCTTGGGTCGAGCACACCGTAGAGAAGATCGATGAGGAGGTTCACGAGCACGTAGATGACCACAAGGATCGTCACGATGGAAACGATCTCCGGACTGTCGTGCCGGTTGATCGCCTTGAAGAGCTCGTTACCCACTCCTGGCACGTTGAAGATTCCCTCGGTCACGGTTGCTCCGACGATCAGAATTCCGAAGTCGGCGGCGAGATTGGTCGTGACGGGAATCAGCGAGTTGCGAAGCACGTGCACGGGAATGACCCGGCGACCGGACAAGCCCTTGCCGTAGGCCATGCGCACGAAGTCCTGCTGGCTGGTGTCGATGGTGGATGTACGGGTGAGTCTCACGACGTAGGCGAAGTTGAGCGCCGCGAGCACGATGGCCGGCAGTATCAGGTCGCCCCACGGGGCTCCTGGACCGACGGTGGCCCGGAAGATGCCCAGCTGGATGCCGAGGAAGAACTGCGCGACGAACGCCAGCACGAAGACGGGAAGCGAGATGAGCACGAGGCTCACCAGGAGCGCACCGTGATCGAACAGGCTGCCCTTGCGAAGGCCGGAGATGAGCCCGACGATCACACCGAAGATGAGCTGGATGAGAATCGCGAGCAGGGCCAGCCGCAAGGTGTTGGGGAACGTCCTCACGAGGATCTCGTTGACGGACTGGCCGGAGAACGTCGTTCCGAGGTTGCCCTGGAAGAGATCACCGAGGTAGTTGAAGTACCTGACGAAGAACGGCTGGTCGAGCTGGTACCGGGCTTGCAGGGCTGCGAGCTGCTCAGGCGTCGGCGTCTTGTCGCCGAACATCGCGAGGATGGGGTCGCCCGGCAGGGCGAAGACCATCGCGAAGATGAGCAGGGTGGAGCCGAAGAATACCGGGATGGCTTGGAGGAGCCGCCGAATTATGTATGCGGTCATAAGGAGATATGAGCTGGGCGACCTGCAGCGGGGGTGTGGGGAGGCACGAAGCCACCCCACACCCCCGCTGGCGGGTCGAACAGGCTACTCGGACTTGGTGACCTTGTAGAGGATCGGCCAGCTGTCCCAGCCGAACTCGACGTTGTCGACGAGAGTCGAGTAACCGGCGTTGACCGAGCCATACCAGAGCGGGATGGCCGGAAGATCCTGGAACAGGATCTCCTGGGCCTGCGAGAACGAATCGTTCGCAGCCTCGATCGAGTCGGCGCTAGCACCGGCCTTGATCAGGGCGTCGTAGTCCGGGTTGGAGTAGCGAGCGTCGTTCGAGCCGGATCCGGTCAGGTAGAGCGCGGACAGGATGTTGTATTGGCCCGGGTAGTCGAACTGCCATCCCGAGCGGAATGCGGTCGTGATCGTGTCGTTGTTGACCTCGGTGCGCAGCCCGGCGAAGTCCGGGTAGGGCACACCGACAGCGTCGATACCGAGCACGTTCTTGATCGAGTTGGCCGTGGCATCCACCCAGGCCTGGTGTCCACCGTCGGCGTTGTATGCGATACCGAACTGGCCGGACCACGGGGAGATCGCGTCGGCATCGGCCCACAGCTTCTTGGCGAGGTCCTCGTCGTACGCGAGCACGTCGGCACCATCGAGCGAGTCGGACCATCCGTCGATAACGGGAGAAGTCCAGTCAACGGCGGGAGTCGCGCTGCCCTCGAAGATCACGTCGGTGATCTCCTCACGGTTGATCGCGTGGGAGATGGCGGCACGACGGAGCTTGCCTTCCTCGTCCATACCGAAGTGGTCGAGGCCCACCTGAATGGTGAAGGACTGGAAGACGGCAGCAGGCTGGGCCACGGCGCGGTCGCCGAGGTCATCCTCGTAGGTCGCGAGGGATCCCGGGGGAACCTGGTCCATGACGTCGAGGTTGTCGGCGAGCAGGTCGGCGTAGGCAGCCTCCTGGGTCGCGTAGATCACGAGGTCGATGCCGCCGTTGGCGGGCTGGCGCGGACCGGTGTAGTCGGGGTTCACCACGAGCGAGATGCGCTCGTCGTGCACCCAGCCGGTGTCGGAGAGCATGTACGGACCGTTTCCGACCGGAGCCTCACCGAACGCCTCCGGGTCGTCGAAGAACGAGTCCGGCAGCGGGAAGTACACCGTGTAGCCGAGGCTCAGCGGGAAGTCCGACTGGGGCGCCACGAGCTGAACGGTGAAGGTCGTGTCATCCACGACCTCGAGGGCGAGGGTGTCCTCTCCACCTTCTGCGGAGTAACCCTCGATGTTGGCGAACCACCACTGGTTCAGGAGCTCGGGGTTCGATGCTCCCCACTGCCAGGCGTTGACGAACGACTCGGCCGTGACCGGCGTCCCGTCGGTGAACTTCTGGTCATCCTTGATCTTGATCGTCCAGAGCTGATTGTCGTCGGACTCGATCGACTCGGCGACGTCCATGGTCATGGAGCCGTCTGCTTCGTAGAAGACGAGGCCAGCGAAGATGTTGTTCAGCGCGAGGGCGCCGCTCACCTCGTTGGTGTCCGCAGGGATGAGGCCGTGCTCCGGCTCCGTGATGTTGGACGTGACAACGGCCGTGGAGCTGCTGCCGCCGCCCTCATCGGTGCTGGCGGCACAGCCTGCCAACGCAAGGACGGAGGCGACCGAAAGGGCCCCCGTGATGGCGAGAAGTCGTGGAATACGCAAGTTTCCTCCTGAACAAGAAAAGCAGGCACCGGTAAAACCAGCACCGGGGCCTGCGGGATAAATGACACCCTAAGAGGGGGTTGCGCTTGTGCAAAATAATCAGGAGCGAACGTTACATAGCGGAAACCAACTCTCAACGAACTTGCGTTTGGCACACGAAAGTCAGCGTCCTGCGCAGGCGACGTGCACCAAAGTTGTGCGTCGCGCGGGTATTCGCTGAGACGTGAATGTCCCACACCTTTGTGCTTGTGGAGACTGTCCATAGGTCGCCCGAATACGATGGGAAGCGTTTGCAGTATCCGCACAAGAATTGGCGACGACAAGGGCGATTGATGTTCACTCCTGGCCCCTATCCGACTCCATTGCCGGTCGCTTCACGGCGAAGGACGAGGGCCGAAATCCTCATCGTGCTCGGGCTATCGCTCGGAGCATCCGCCGCGTACTCCGTCGTCTCGATCGTCAACAGAACGACGCGGCAGGAATCCCTCGCCGACCAGTCGACGACGATCAACCAGTCCCTGAGCGACCGCCCGTGGTTCGACCTGATCTACCAACTCATGGGGATCTTCTTCGACCTGGTGCCCGTCGCGCTCGTCGCGTTCCTGCTCTGGCAAGCGGCCCGTCCACATCTCTCGCGCCTGGGTATCGACGGGGGCCGACCCGGTCGAGACGCGGTGCAGGGGCTTGGATTAGCCCTGGCGATTGGCATCCCGGGCATCGGTGTCTACCTCGCCGGACGCGCCCTCGGCATCACCGTGAACGTCAACCCTGCCGGGCTCGACGCTTACTGGTGGACGATTCCCGTGCTCCTCCTGTCGGCCCTGCGCGCAGGGGTCACCGAAGAGGTCATCGTGATCGGGTACCTGTTCGCGCGCTTGCGCGACCTCGGCTGGAAACCGTGGACGATCATCCTCGTGAGCGCCACACTGCGCGGCACGTATCACCTGTACCAGGGCTTCGGAGCGTTCATCGGCAACTTCGCGATGGGAGTGCTGTTCGGATGGCTGTACACGCGCACCGGAAGGGTGCTGCCCTTCGTGATCGCTCACATCGTGATCGACGCGGCGATCTTCGTCGGCTACCCCTGGGCGGCGGCCACGTTCCCCGGCTTGTTCACGGCCGCAAACTAAGCGTCAACCAGTCGCGTCATCCCAAATGCAGGATGCGGCGGCCCCAAGCGCGCGAATCCCGCACGTCAGCGCGCGGCGAAGCCAGATTTCCTGCATTTGGGATTGTGACGAGCGGCTAGTCGGCGAAAGCCTCCACTGGCGGGCAGGCGCACACGAGGTTGCGATCGCCCCACGCGTTGTCGACGCGACGCACGGGCGGCCAGTACTTGGTGCGGATGAGACTGCGCAGCGGGTAGACCGCGAGCTCGCGCGAGTAGGCGTGCTGCCACTCCCCCTCGATCACTGACTGGGCCGTGTGGGGGGCGTGCACGAGCGGGTTGTCGTCGGACGGCCAGACACCAGCGGCCACGGCATCCGCCTCCTCCTTGATCGCGATCATCGCGTCGATGAACCTGTCGATCTCGGTGAGATCCTCGCTCTCGGTCGGTTCGACCATGAGGGTGCCCGCGACGGGGAACGACATGGTCGGTGCGTGGAACCCGTAGTCGATGAGGCGCTTGGCGACATCGTTGTTGTCGATGCCCGTTGCCTCCTTGAGCGGTCGCAGGTCCAGGATGCACTCATGCGCCACGAGGCCGTTGTCGCCCGCGTAAAGCACCGGGTAGTGGTCGCGCAGTCGAACGGCGACATAGTTGGCTGCGAGCACCGCAGCACCCGTCGCCTGCTGGAGTCCCTCTGAGCCCATCATCCGCACGTACGCCCAGGAGATCGGAAGGATGCCCGCGCTGCCGTAGGGAGACGCGCTAATGGGATTCACCGTGCCCCGGGGCAGGAACTCCGCCAGGTGCGCCTTGGCGGCGACCGGTCCGACACCGGGTCCACCGCCGCCGTGGGGGATGCAGAAGGTCTTGTGCAGGTTGAGGTGCGAGACATCTCCCCCGAAGTCGCCGAAGCGCGCGTAGCCGAGGAGCGCGTTGAGGTTCGCGCCGTCCACGTACACCTGGCCGCCAGCCTCGTGCACGGCCGTCGTGATGTCGACGACGTCGTGCTCGTACACGCCGTGGGTCGACGGGTACGTGATCATGAGGGCCGCGAGCTCATCCGCGTGCGATGCGATCTTCGCGCGCAGGTCGTCGAGGTCGACGTTGCCGAGTTCGTCGCAGGCGACGACGACCACGCGCATGCCCGCCAGCACCGCGCTCGCGGCGTTCGTGCCGTGAGCACTGGAGGGAATGAGACACACGGTGCGCTGGTCATCGCCACGCGAGCGGTGGTAACCACGGATCGCGAGGAGTCCCGCGAGTTCACCCTGGCTTCCGGCGTTCGGCTGCAGCGACACGGCGTCGTACCCTGTCACCTCGGCCAGCCACGTCTCGAGCTGCTCGATCAGGGTGCGGTACCCCACCGTGTCACTCTCGGGAGCAAACGGATGGATGCCCGCGAACTCCGGCCACGTGACTGCAGCCATCTCGGTCGCAGCGTTGAGCTTCATCGTGCACGAACCGAGCGGGATCATGCCGCGGTCGAGCGCGTAGTCCTTGTCGGCGAGGTACTTGAGGTAGCGCATCATCGACGTCTCACTGCGATGCGTCGAGAACACCGGATGCGTCAGGTACTCGCTCGTGCGTGCGAGCGCCGGGAGGTACTGGTGCTGGCGCTCGGGGTCGAGCGCGAACCAGCGGGCGCCCTTCGTGAACACACCCTGGTCAGCGGCGGGGTCCCGCTCGCCGGCCTCGAAGATCTCGTAGAGCTGGGGAAGCAGACTCTCGAGGTCCTCGGCACTCGTCTCGTCGAACGACAGGGACACGGTGTGCTCATCGACCTCGTGAAGGAGGATGTCGTGCTTGAGGGCACGTTCCGCAGTGGCCGGCGCATTCGCGACCGTCACCGTGAACGTGTCGAAGAAGCTCTCCGCGTGGACGTCCACGCCTCGGGCGCCGAGCTCCTTCGCGGCGAGCACGGCCGACGCGTGAACGTGTTGGGCGATCCGCTTGAGGCCGTCCGGGCCGTGGTACACGGCATACATCGAGGCCATGACAGCGAGCAGAACCTGCGCGGTGCAGATGTTCGACGTGGCCTTCTCGCGGCGGATGTGCTGCTCGCGGGCCTGGAGCGACAGGCGGTACGCGGGGTGCCCCGATGCATCCTGAGAGACGCCGACCAGGCGTCCGGGGAGCTGCCGCTCGAGGCCCGAGCGCACGGCCATGTAGCCAGCGTGTGGGCCACCGAAGCCCATAGGCACACCGAACCGTTGTGACGTTCCGACCGCGACATCCGCGCCCAGGTCGCCGGGCGAGGCGAGCAGTGTCAGCGCGAGGAGGTCGGCCGCGACGACCGTCACCCCACCCTGCTCCTTGACCGCTGCGATGGCGGCGGACGGATCCCACACCCGCCCCGAGGCACCGGGGTACTGGATGAAGGCGCCGAACGACTCGGGCAGGTCTGCCGCATCGAAGGGCACTTCGTGCAACGCGATGCCCACGGCCTCTGCACGGTGAGCGAGAAGACGCTTCGTCTGGGGCAGGGCGTCGGCATCCACGAGGAAGACGTTCGACGTCGAGCCGGACACCCGGCGGGCCAGCAGCATCCCCTCGACGACGGCGGTTCCCTCATCGAGCATGGATGCGTTGGCCGTCGCGAGACCGGTGAGGTCCGAGATCATCGTCTGGAAGTTGATGAGGGCCTCGAGTCGCCCCTGCGAAATCTCCGGCTGGTACGGCGTGTACGCGGTGTACCAGCTCGGGTTCTCGAGCACGTTGCGCTGGATGACCGCAGGCGTGATCGTGTCGTAGTAGCCGAGCCCGATCATCGAGCGGCGCACGCGGTTCTTCGAGGCGAGCACGCGAAGTTCGGCGATGGCCTCACGCTCGGTGGCGGCCTCCGGAATGGTCGAGTTCCGCACCGACGTCGACTGGATGGCCGGCGGAACCGCGGCACGCACGAGCGCATCCACGGAGTCGTAGCCGACGGCGGCGAGCATCGTCGCCTGGGCATCGGAGTCGGTGCCGATGTGACGGCTGGCGAAGGCCCCGAACTCCTGCGGAACGGATGTTGCGCGCTCAGTCATTCGTGAGTGCCGCGTACTCGTCGTGCGAGAGCAGTGTCGGAAGCGACTCGAACTCCACGCGGATCAGCCAGCCGCCCTCGAAGGGCTCCGAGTTCAGGAGTTCGGGGTTGGCGGCGACGGCATCGTTGATCTCGATGACCGTGCCATTGACGGGGGCGAAGAGTTCACCGACCGACTTGGTCGACTCGATCTCGCCGACGATCGAACCCTCGGCGAGCGTCGACCCCACAGCGGGGAGGTCGACGTAGACGATGTCGCCGAGTTTGTCGGCCGCGTAAGCGGTGATTCCCACGGTGGCGGTGGTGCCGTCAATGAGCACCCACTCGTGCTCTGCCGTGTACTTGAGGGCGGTGAGGTCGGTCATTTTGCTTCCTTCGAGTAGAACGGCAGTGAAACCACGGTGGCGGGTATGCGCGAACCGCGCACATCGATGTCGAGTGGGGTGCCGACCTCGCTCACGGCGGGATCGACGAGGGCCATCGCAATGGGATAGCCGAGAGTGGGCGACAGGGCGCCGCTGGTGATGACGCCGACCTCCGTGTCCCCCGAGAAGACGAGATAGTCCGCGCGGCCGGCACGCTTGCCCTCGGCCTGAAGACCGACGAGAACACGCGCTCCTGGCCGGGGGCCCGCGACGACAGCGTCGCGACCGACGAAATCCGCCGACTTCGTATTGAGCGGGATGACGCGACCGAGCCCCACCTGTACGGGCTGCACCTCGAGCGAGAGCTCGTGGCCGTAGAGGGGCATACCGGCCTCGAGGCGCAGTGTGTCCCGCGCGGCGAGACCGCAGGGCACCAGCCCGAAGGGTTGCCCGGCCTCGAGCAGAGCTGCCCAGAGGGACGTGGCATCCGACTCGCTCACGAAGAGTTCGAAGCCGTCCTCCCCCGTGTAGCCGGTGCGGGCGACCAGCACGGGCCTGCCCTGGAATCGCATGCCGGTGCACGCGTAGTACGGCAGCGTGGCGAGCGTGTGACCCATCGCCGACTCTGGTGCCGCCGCGAGACCGTGGGTGCGCTCGAGAACCTTTCGCGCTGCAGGGCCCTGCACCGCGATGAGCGCGATGGCCTCCGTGCCGTCAGTGAGGGCTGCGTCGAAACCGTGGATGCGCGTGCCGAGCGCCGAGACGACAGGGGCGCGATTGCCGGCGTTGGCCACGACGAGGTACTCGCCCGGGGCGTTCTGGTAGACGATCAGGTCGTCGATGATGCCGCCGCGCTCGTCGAGGATCATCGTGTACTTGGCCTTCGACAACGGGAGCGCTGACACATTGGCCGCGAGCGCGAAGTCGAGGAACTCCGCCGCCTGCGGGCCGGTCACGCTGAGCTCGGCCATGTGCGAGATGTCGAAGAGTCCTGCAGCGGTACGCACGGCGTGGTGCTCTGCGAGGTCGGAGCTGTAGCGTACGGGCATCTGCCAGCCGCCGAAGTCGGTGAAGCTCGCGCCGGCGTCGGCGTGCTGCTGATGAAGGGGGCTGAGCTTGGTTGAACTTGTCGTCACGGAGTTCTCCTGGCAGGTGGCTGCGGTAGAACTCCCCCTCTGTCATCGGTACCTGAGAGTTTCGCGACCCGCATGAGGGCGCTTTCACCATCGGCGGCGATCCGTACTACGCAGCTGCAGGAGGTTTCGAGACGCGCTCCGCGCTCCTCAACCCGCTCGCAGCTACGCTGGCTCGCGCTTTCCAGAGTGGCCTTCTCGATGCGGTACTGGACCTGAGAGATTGGCGGGGAGGCTTGCTCCTTCGGTGCTCGCCGGGGCGAGCTCTCCCGCATCGTGTTTGCGGCCTTCGATCTTTGGTTGTGGGCTCAGTCTAGCGACCCGGATGTTACGTCCGAGTGAATAAGCGCGAGCGGAGCTCCACGCAGAAAACGGAAGGGCCCCTCGGACGTGTCGTCCGAGGGGCCCTTCCGTTAGGTGTTACGCCGCGCGGCGTGAGCGACGGCCGACGAGCACGACACCCGCTGCGGCGAGCAGGAGCCCGCCGAGCGCGAGCGGAGCAGCGTCGAACCCGGTAGCGGCAAGCGCGGGCTCGGGAGCCGGAGCCGGAGCGGGTGCGGGTGCGGGTGCGGCCTTGTAGACGAGCGCCACCCACCACTGGGTGGGATCGACGCCCTCCGCCGTGACGATGTCGCCCGAGAGCTGCGGGTCGACTCCGAAGGTCGCGAGCGGCGTGCTCCACAGAGCGGAGTAGTTGTCCTCTCCGGGGTAGATGACCACCCAGGCGGTGCCCGCGTGGTCGATGGAGATTCCGTAGGACTCGAGCTCCTCGGGTACGGGCCAGGTGCCGACGAGGGTAGCGGTCACCGCAACGGGGTCGACAAGAAGCAGCTCGCCAGACTCCTGGAGCAGGTAAAGCTTGCCCGTCGTGGGGTCGACACTGAATCCGTACGCCGCGTTGGTCACTCCATCCAGCGTGCCGAGAAGAGTCGCCTCGCCCGTGATGAGGTCCAGCGAGTACAGCTCGTTGAAGTTGTTGACGTAGGCCTTGCCGTCGAGCCCGATGACCATCGAGTAGACGTTGACCGGGGAGTCGTCGGCCTTGACGATCGGGCCGATCTCGGTGAGGGCACCGGTCGTGGTGTCGATGACCACGAGACGGTTTTCGGAGGAATCCTCGATCACTGCGAAGAACGTTTGGGTGGTGACATCCCAAGCGCCCTGGTAAGCGCAGTTGTATCCCTCGTTGGGGGCGCCGACCGCGGTGATGGTTCCGGTCTGGGCGTCGACGGTGTGGAAGGTGACGTCGTCCTCGTTGCACGAGAGCGTCACGAGCTGGTCACCCGCGGGAAGCGCCGGAGCTGCTGCCTGCACAGGCAGCGCGAGGGCGCTGAGACCCAGCGTGAGAACGGACAGGGAAATTACGGCGCGGGACAGCTTCACGGGAGCCTTTCGGGCGAGGTACGGATATACCGGACCTTACAGCACTTTCTCAGCTTTCGGACGAGCGCGACTGTCTTGTAGCACGTTCGTAACGTGCTACGCCGCTAACCTGAGGATCCTATGGACCACAAACTCCTGAAGCACTTCGTCGCGGCAGCACATCACCTCCAGTTCGCTCACGCCGCCAGGGAGCTCGGAGTTGCGCGGGCAGCGGTCGTGGCATCCGTTCGCTCGCTCGAGGCCGCGTTGGGGTACGACCTGTTCGACAAGTCCGCGACCTCGACGGTGCTCACTCCAGAGGGCGAGGCGTTCCTCGTGGACGCCGAGCGTCAACTCAGCGCGTCCGCGAAAGCTGCCGCCGCCAGCGCCCCGGCACCCGGCGGTAAAGCGAAGGCATCCAAGGGCAAAGGACGCGCGCCCGTCGTGAAAGGCGAGCGCAGGCCCGGTCGGCCCCGCCAGGGCCGCTAGCCGGCGCTTCGTATCAGCGCGCCTTCGTCGCTATTCCGTAGCTCACGTAGCGCCAGCGAGGTGGCGTCATGCGGTTGACGACGGCGTCATCGATCGCGGCGAGCGCCGCGCGCTGACCCTCCGTCACGCCGAACAGCGACAGCGATCCCGTCGTATACAGCTCGTGTGACTCGAAGCCCGCAAGCAGGGAGTGCATCTCCTTGACCGACATGAAGCGCCAGGATGATCGCCGCAACCGGTACGCGACCGCGCGAGCCGCGCGGTGCAGCCAGGTGCTCCTGAGGTTCTCCGCGTAGAGCAGCCGGCCTCCGGGCTTCAGGGCCCGCAGCATCCCGTCGACGGCGCTCTGTTGCGACGCGAACTGGGAGCCCACTCCCCCGAGCACCGATTTGAAGATGATGAGGTCGAACTGGTTCTCGAACGGGATGCGCGTGGCGTCGACATCCTGGTAGGTGATGCCTGTCACGCCGTAGTGATCGTGAAGGGGACGCGCCTGGCCCTCAGTGTTCTGGAAGTTCGTGCAGAGCACCGTGTGGCCCTGCAGGGCCAGCCAGAGGGAGGGGCCGCCGGGGCCAGCGCCGACCTCCATCGCCTGGAGCGGCTCGCCGGTCGGGTCGAGCTTCGTCGCCCAGAAGTCGACAGCCTTCGACCAGGTGCGGACGTCCCAGCCGACGATGTCACGCATCAGCGTCGCGTCGATGCTCTGGCCCACTCCCTCAGGCTACCGGGTCGGTCAGTGCGCGACGTCGCTCACGAGCTTCAGCCCGACGATGCATCCCACGAGCCCGAGCAGGAGGAGCACCTTCACGACCGAGAGTGGCTCGGTGCCGGTGACCATCGCGTAGCCGACGGTGAGTGCGGCCCCGATACCTACCCAGATTGCATAGCCGGTACCGGTGGGAATCTCCCGGAGGGCGAAGGCGAGCCCGCCCATGCTGGCAACGAGTGCCACGCCGAAGACGACCGTCGGCACTACCTTCGTGAAGCCCTCGCTCTTGCCGAGGGCTGTGGCCCAGACCGCTTCGAGAACACCGGACAGGATCAGGATCAACCACGACATGACGAGCTCCTCGGCCAGTCTTGTCGCGTTCCGGGTACTGATCCGTCGTCCGGGAGGTGTCATTGCCTCTGCCCCGAGACTAGCAACGCACCCTGTGCACTGGCGGTGCATCCGCGGCAACTCCGGATCGAGGTCTATCCCACGCTGTGCTGCGGTGGGACGATGGTCGCCATGTCGATCATCCGTACGGTCAGTGAGAACGAGGCAACCGGCGACGTCGCCGCAATCTACGCGGAGGACATCGAGGACCTCGGGTACGTGCCGAGCCACACGAAGGTCATGGCCCTCAATCCGGAGGCATACCGGGCGTTCGAAGCGCTCGCGAGATCGATCGCCCGCCCTCTCGGCATGCGGCGGTACGAACTCGTCACGCTCGCTGCGGCGGAGGCGATCGGGTCCGACGCCTGCCGCTTCGCGCACGCGCGAAAATCGCTCCGCTACATGGACCCCGGTGAGGTTCTCGCCGTGGTCACCGATTACCGATCGGCCGGCCTCTCCGACGCGGAGGTCGCGATGATGGACTTCGCGGCGAGACTCAGCCGCGATTCATCTGCGATGACGGATGCCGACAGCCAGCGCCTGCGCGATGTCGGGTTCAGCGACCGCGAGATCGTCGACATTGCGCTCGCGGCGGGGATGCGCAACTTCTTCAGCAGAACCCTCCACTCCTTGGCAGTGGATGTCGATGTACCGCCAGGACTCACGGACGACCTGCTGCAGGCACTCGGGCCACACCGCTGACTCAGGCGGGTAGCGCGACCCAGACCCTTGCTCCGCCCAGTGGCGAATCCGAGACGCCAATGCCTCCCCCGTGCGCTCGCGCAATGCGCTGGCAGGTGGAGAGGCCGATCCCGAGGCCGGGGGTTCCGAGGGCCGCGCCACGGTCCATCCGATCGAAGACCCGGTCGCGCATCTCGATCGGGATGCCCGGGCCGTTGTCATCCACGGTGATGCGCCACCCGTCGTCGAGCGTCTCCACCGCGACCTCCACGTGGGGAACCACACCAGCGGCATGGGTGAACTTGATGGCGTTCGCGATCAGGTTCTGCAGGAGCACGGCGAGCAAGATCGGATCGGCGGTGACGGATGACGCGGCCGTGACGCCGACGGTGGCTCCCGTCTCCGCGATCATCGCGTCGAGATCCTCGCGCACCCCGTCGACGATCTCCTCGACCGCGGTCTCCACGGGGTGCGGCTCTGCACCCTCCACCCGCGCGTAGTCGAGCAGGTTCGTGACCATCGACGTCATGCGGGAGGTCGCGGACTCGGCCCTGGCGAGAGCTTCAACGGCGAAGGGGGCGCCAGCCATATCGGGGTCGTCCACCGCGAGTTCGATGAAACCAGCCATTGCTGCAAGAGGGTTGCGCAGATCGTGGCTCACCTGGCTCGCGAAGTGCGCGAGCTTCTCATTCGACTGGGAGAGTTCGCGGGCCATTCGCCGCAGCTCGAGAACGTCGACGATCTGGTCGGCAAGAAGGTCGAGAGCCTCGCTCTGCTGCCCAGTGAGACCGCCGACCTCCTCGTCGAACACACACAGCGTGCCGATCGGAATACCTGACGGGGTCACCACTGGGCTGGAGGCATAGAGACGGATCCTCGCGATCTCGCCCGTCACAAACGGATTCGAGGCGAATCGGGCGTCCAGCCGCGCATCCGGAACCACGGTGAGTTGCGAGTCCTGGAAGACAACGGCACACATCGAGTCCTCCCGCGCACAGACGTCCGGCTCGAAGCCCACGGCGGCCACCTGGTGCTGGTGACGATCGTCGATGATGTTGATCACGGCGGTCGACACCCCGCAGAGCATTGCCGCGAGTCTCACGAGGCCATCGAAGTCCGCCTGCGGTGGCTCGTCGAGCACGCGGTACTCCGCGATCGCGCTTCCGCGCGCAAGGTCGCTTGCCGTCGTCATTGTTTCCCCCTCGCACCATCGTGCCAGTTGCGGCGAGTGTTCGCCCTCCCTTAAACGCGGGGTTGGTGTCGCAGATGTCTCGTGTGTAGGTAGCATCGGGAAAGTCGAGACATCCGCAGATGACTCAGACGAACTACTTGGGGGAGGTAGGGCGTGACGCTGCACGACACATCGCTCGGGGATGACGGGGCCGCGCGCCGACGTGGTCGGTTCGGGCTCAGCATCCAATCGAAACTCCTGGTGATGCTGCTCGGCGTGAGCCTGCTGTCATCGGCGATCGTCGGTTTCATCGGCTTCACGAGTGGCCGGGAGTCGCTTCGGGATGCCGCCTTCGAGCAGCTCACGACGATCCGCGAACTGCGCACTGAGGAGATCGAGCGGGAGTTCGCGTCGATTCAGCAGGGGGTGACCCTGGATTCCCGCAACGCGAGTGCGGTCACGGGCGCCACTGCCTTCATTGACGGGTTCGCCGCGCTGCAATCATCGACCCTCACCTCCGCTCAGGAGGATCAGATCCTCGGGTTTTACGAGGACTCGTTCGTGCCTGCGCTCGAGGAGCGCTCCGGACTCGACTACGCGCCGGAGGCCTTCGTTCCCGTCACTCCTGCTGGCCGATATCTCCAGTACCACTACACGACCAACCGTGCCTACGACAGCTTCGATGAGGGTCTCGCCGAGTCGGATGCTGGGGACGGCAGCGCCTGGTCGGCAGCGAACGCAACGTACGGGCCGTACTTCTCCGGGCTCGTCGAGACGCTCGGATATGAGGACGTGCTCGTGCTCGACAGGGACGGCAATGTCGCCTACTCGGCGTTCAAGAGCGTCGACCTGGGCGTCAACGTCAACGAGGAACCGTACGCGAGCACAGTATTGGCCTCGGCCGTGCGCGAGGTACTCCGAAACGGCTCAACGGACGAAGTGATCACGACGGACTTCGAGCGGTACCTGCCCTCATTGAACGTGCCGACATCGTGGGTCGTCTCCCCCATCGGCTCGGCGACGGACATCGAGGGTGTACTCGCCGTGCAGGTACCCATCGAGCAGATCAACGCGGTGATGACGGGCAACGGACGCTGGGCGGAGCAGGGCCTGGGCGAGACCGGAGAGGTTTATGTAGCAGGGCCCGATCTCACGATGCGCAGCATGTCGCGACTTCTGGCGGAGCGTCCGGACGACTACGTCGATACCGTCGTCGATCACGGCACGCCACTCGACGTCGCCAAGCGCATCGCCGAGGTCGGCGGGACGGTGCAGCTGCAACCGGTCGACTTCGTGGCTGCGGAATCGGCATTGCGGGGCGAGACCGGAACCGCGATAGCCGCCGACTACACGAACTCCGAGAGCCTGGTCGCCTACGCCCCGCTCGAGATCGAGGGCCTCAGCTGGGTGATCGTCGCACACATCGATGCGGATGAGGCGTTTGCGCCGGTCACCGATTTCACTCGCACGCTCGCACTCTCCACGCTCGGCATCCTGCTCGCGGTGAGCGTGCTCTCCCTTCTGCTCGCACAGGTGTTCACGCGACCGATTCGCAAGCTCGTGGATGCCGTGCGCCGGGTGGCTGGCGGAGATCTCGCCGTGCAGGTGCCGCAGGGCTCGCGCGACGAGTTCGGCGATCTCGGAAGTGCGTTCAACGACATGGCTGCGAGCCTGCGGATCAAGCAGGACTTGATCGACCAGCAGCGACTCGAGAACGAGAAGCTCATGCTCACGCTGATGCCCGAGACTGTCGCCGAACGCTATCGCCGTGGCGACGAGACGATCGCCGAGGAGCATGACAACGTCTCCGTCGTCTTTGCGGAGCTCGTCGGCTTCGACGAACATGCTGAGGATCTCACGGGCGACGAGGAGATCACCCAGCTCAACCTCCTCATGCGGGGGTTCGACGAGGCGGCCCAGAAGACGGGCGTCGAGAAGGTGCGCACCCTCCGAGGCGGCTATCTCGCGAGCTCCGGACTCATCGTGCCGCGGGTCGACAACGTGCGCCGGGCTGTCGACTTCGCCCGCGAGATGCGGGCGGTCGTCACACGCTTCAACTCCCAGAACGGCACGACCATCGAACTTCGCGCGGGCGTCGATACCGGCACAGTGACGAGCGGCCTCGTGGGTCGCACGAGCCTCGCCTACGACCTCTGGGGAGATGCCGTGAGCCTCGCCTACCGCGTGCGCAGTGTCACCGGTGAACCGGGCATCTACGTGAGCCAGGAGGTGCGTGACCGCCTCCAGGATTCGGTGGTGTTCGAGGAGGTCGGCACGATCGAGCTTCGAGGAACCAAGCAGTCCGTCTGGAGGATCAGCTAGCCATGGACCTTCTTCGGGAGGACTGGATCTGGTGGGCCATCGGCATCGCGGTGGGCGTGCCCCTTGCCCTTGTCGTCTTGACCGAGGTCATCGGAGCGCTGACCCGGCGCGGGCATCCTGCAGCGAAGCCGCTGCGACTACTTCGCAACTGGGTCATCCCCGTCGCTGCGCTCTTTGCGCTGCTGATCTTCGCGTTCCGATCAGACGCGGAGAACGTGTGGCCCCGCGTCGTGGCGACCGTGCTCGGGTTCCTCGTGATTCTGCTGTTGCTCAGCGCTCTCAACGTCGCGCTCTTCACGAACGCCGAGGAGGGCTCGTGGCGCGAGCGGATCCCCACGATCTTCGTCGAGATAGCACGACTGGTGCTGGTGGTGGTCGGTCTCGCCGTGCTCTTCCAGTGGGTGTGGAACGCGGATGTCGGTGGCCTCATCGCCGCGCTCGGCGTGACCTCGATCGTGATCGGCCTCGCCCTGCAGAACGCCGTCGGCGGCGTCATCTCCGGGCTACTCCTGCTCTTCGAGCAGCCGTTCCGCATCGGTGACTGGCTCGACATCGGAGGGCTCCAGGGCAGAGTGATCGAGGTCAACTGGAGGGCCGTGCACATCGACACCGGCTCGGGCATCCAGATCGTGCCGAACTCCACGCTCTCCAGTGCGTCGTTCACGAACCTCAGTGAACCGGCCGGTGCCTTCCACACGGTCGCGGAGGTGAAGTTCACCACCGACGACCCACCCCACGAGGTGATCCAGCTGCTGGTCGAGGTGGCGGACTCACTGCCGATGCGGATGCCCGGGGAACGCGCCATCGCGCGCTATGCGGGCGCTGGCACCTACTCCGTCTCCCTGCCGATCGACGGCCCCTCCCACGTCGACCAGGCGATGAGCGTCTACCTGTCCTGGCTCTGGTACGCCTCGCGTCGGCGCGGCCTCGCCCTCGACGGGGATGCCACCGACCCGCTGGCCGCGCCGGAGCGTCTCGAACAGGCGCTCGAGGTCGTCGGGCCAACGCTCCACCTCGGCCCCACGGAACGCGGACTGGTGCTGGCCACCGCGCGACTCGAGCGCTACGGAATGGGCGAGATCGTTCAGCCCTCCGGCGTGCTGCCGGGCGAGGTGCGTTTCGTCGTGGAGGGCGTCGTGCGCGTCGCCGTCGACGTTGCCGGCGGGCGCATCGACATCGCCACCGCCGAGCCCGGCGACTATGTCGGCCAGACCGCGCTCACGCGCGAACGTACGCTGACGACGGCCATCGCGGCCGATGTGCTGACGGTGCTCGCCGTGCCACTGTCCACGCTCGACGAACTCGTGCGCTCTCGGCCGCGCCTCGCGCGCGAGATCGGTGAATCGATCGAGTTGAAGCGCCGGCTCGCCTCCGAGGCTCTCGCCACCGCCGGCGTCGTGCGCGGCACGTTGGATGGGCCGCTCTCCGAGCGTTGAGGTTGGCCCGTATTTCTCGAGGAATGACCGCACACCCCGTGCCGCTCCTGCAGTCACTCCTCAGGATCGCGTCGGTGAATCCGCAGCTCGATCCCGATGCGGCAGGCGAAACCGAGATCGCGGCGTTCTGTGCCGACTGGCTCGCCGAGCGCGGGTTCGCCGTGGAGCGTCTCGAGTCCGAGCCCGGTCGACCGTCGGTGGTCGGCACCCTTCGCGGTACCGGTGGCGGGCGTTCGCTCATGCTCAACGGGCATCTCGATACCGTCGGTGTCGCGACGTACCGCGACGACCCGTTCTCGGCCCGGGTGGACGACGGCAAGGTCTTCGGCCGCGGCGCCTTCGACATGAAGGGCGGGCTCGCGGCAATACTCGTCGCAGCAGAACGTGCTTCTGCGGAGCCCATGACCGGCGACCTCATCGTGGCGCTCGTTGCCGACGAGGAGTTCGGCAGCCTAGGCACTGCCGAGGTGCTGGCACGGTTCCGCGCCGATGCCGCCATCGTCGCCGAGCCGAGCTCGCTCGAACTCACCCTCGCGCATCGCGGGTTCGCGTGGTTCGAGGTGGAGTTCAGCGGGCGTGCCGCTCACGGTTCGATGCCCGAGCAGGGCGTCGACGCGATCGCCGGTGCCAGCGCTCTGTTGGCGCTGGTCGGTCAGCTTCGGTCTCGGCTCGAGGGGATGCCGCGGCATCCGTTGCTCGGACACGGCACCGTTCGCGTGGCCACTATCTCGGGCGGGGTGGATGCCGCGACCGTCGCACCGTCGTGCACCCTCACCCTCGAGCGGCGCACGCTGCCGGGCGAGACGATCGACGAGGTCGAGGCGGAGCTGCGCGGTCTCGTCACCGAAGCGGCGGACACCGTGCCCGGACTCACGGCAACCCTGAGTCGGATGGTCGGTCGCGGAGCGTTCGAAGCGGAACCCTCATCGCCGATCGTCACGACGGTTTCCCGCGCCTTCGAGGACGTGACGGGAGCGACGCCGGGCGTGCGGGGCGAACCGTTCTGGACCGACGCTGGCCTCTTCGCGGAGGCCGGCATCCCGTGCCTGGTCGTCGGGGTCGACGGCGGCGGCGCACACGCCGACGAGGAGTGGGTCACCGTCGCCTCACTCGAGACTCTCACCGACGTGCTCGAGCGAACGATCCGCGAGTTCTGCGCTTGAAATAGGTTGCGCCAGTGGTCACACTGTGGACATGTCACGCACCCAGGGTTGGACTCCGCTCGCCATCGTGTACCTCGCGCTGTCGGTGGCAGGGTTCGCGATCACCTGGACCTTCAACGGCCTCGCGATCGCCCAGGGCAGCGCATGGTTCGGCGAGTGGTTCGGCAACGGCGCAGCCACCCAGTCGCTGCAGTGGGACCTCGTTGTGCTCGCCACTGCAGCAAGCATCTTCGTCATCGTCGAGAGCAGGCGCATCGGGATGCGGCGGGCATGGATGCTCGTGCCGCTGTCATTCCTCACGGCGGTGGCATTCACCGTGCCGTTGTTCCTGGCGCTGCGGGAGCGGCACCGTGCGCTGGGGGGCGCTGGCTCCGACGGCTAAGCGCGGCGCAGCTGCATGATCGAGACGCCAGTGATGGCGATGCCTGCGATCAGCATGACCCATCCGAGGATCGGCTCGTTGCTTCCAACGATCCCCCAGATGCCGACTCCGACGAGGAGGAGCGACGTCACGAGACCGAGGATCATGTAGATGCGGTAGCGAGTAGGACCCATCTGCGACTCAGTTTCCATGGCGGCACTCTATCGGCGGGGTTCCAGTCTCGCGTCTCGATCAGTGGCGAGTCACAGCCAACGCCCGCTAGCTCTCCGAACCATGAAGACCATTAGGCACACGAGCACCACGCCAAGGCCGACGATTGCGATGAGCAGCGGCCACTTCTCGTCTGTCGCCAGCGCTAGTACTGCGCCAACCAGTCCGATGAGCGTCGCGACGATTGCGACAACGGAGAATGCGACAGGGGGACGCGAGGCTGGTTGCACCATCAGACCACGCTAGCTGCCGAACTGAACGAGCTGTTGGATTCGGAGCCGACGAACGCGTCTGGCCGTAGAGCGCAAGAAAGACCCGTCAACGAACCCACCCCTGAAGGATGATGGCGGACTCCTTGTGGTCGAGTTCGCCCGTCGCCACCGCGATCACGAGGTCGTATGCCGCGTCATCCGGGGCGTCGAGGTCATGGTCGTTCATCGCGAGGAACACGAACATCGAAAGCCAGCCGAGCCTTTTGTTACCGTCGACGAGGGCGTGGTTTCGGGTGATCGACTCGAGCAGAACGGCTGACTTGTCGAAAATGCTGGGATACGCCTCATCACCGAACAGGGTCGTTGCCGGCCTCCTCGCGGCAGCCTCGAGAAGGCCGAGATCGCGGACCGGCAGATCGCCGAGGTCTCGGCAGAGGGCGAGCAGGTCCTCGAGCTCGAGATAGATCATTCAGCGAGTCGAGCGAGCAGGTCAGCGTACTTCTCACGCCCCCGAGCGGATGCCGCGCCGACACGATCCTGGTGAAGCCGACGCTCCGCGGACTCAGCGATCGCCCGCACGACCGCTTCGTGCTTGCTGACGCCGGTCGCCTCCGCGAGTTTGGCCAGTTCGCGGTCCATGTCATCGCTCAGTCGCAGTGTCATCGCCATATGCAGATGGTATCACTCTGGTATCAGCGGAGCCAGTAACTGGGCCTCCACCAATAGAGGTCCGTCGCAACCGTCGGCCAGTCAGCTTTGCGTGAGCCATCTCGTTCATAAGCATCGAGGGCGGCGTCAACGGGTCGCCAACCCGCCTCCCGCGACTCACCCTGACTCGGCGGACGGACGAAGCGCAGTAAGCGCATCTCGGACACACCATGTAGGCGAAAGCTCTGTTGCGCTTCGATTAGCGAGTAACGATTGGCCCCTCCGCCGAAGTCAGGCCAGCGGAGTTGAACCAGGTCGTCTTCCCAAAAACAGATCGGACAAATGTCGTAGCTCCCTGGCGCCTCCGAAAGGACCAAATAGCCACAACATACGCACGGGAAAACGTCCTCGAGGACGAGCTTCGCGATTCGAACGAGCCGCTCGAAGTAGCCGCGCCCCTCAGTGGGGATTGCACTTAGGGCGCTTTCGAGTGACTCAACGAGCTCGGCCATCCCTTGGCGTTGATTCGCGCTAAGCCGACCGCCAGTCGCAGTTATAGCCCAGCCGAATACATCGGCGTCCGCCAAAACGAGCTCGACTCCGTTGTACTCCCTGCCACGCTCGACCGCCGCGGGAAATCTCTCTTCCCTGTGCTCATCAAGGAGCGCCAGAAGTCGATCGCGGGAGCCGAGCGTCATGGTGAACCCCAGTTGTTGAACGTGAGCTAGACAGCGTAACGACGCAGAGCGACCTCTGCCGAGGTCGCATCCTTCACCGTAGCGCCAACGTCTCCACGGGCTGACCCGTGAACTGAGCAATCAGTTCAAAGTCCTTGTCATTGGCGAGCACCGTCAGCCCCGCCTTCTCAGCAGTTGCCGCGACGAGGAGATCGGGAATCGAGGGGGCGCGATGCTGACCACGATCGGCGAGCAGCATCTGGATCTCGAATGCACGATCTTCCATCGCAGGGCTCAGGTGCTCGACGGGCATGAGTGACAGCGGCGGCCGGGTGAACGCCTCACGACCTGCCCCACCCGAACGCGCGGAGAAACCGAGTTCCAGCCTCGTCACGGTCGAGAGCCGCACCAGGCCGCGCTCTATTCGGGCGTTCCACTCGGCAATATTCGCCGCTTGCCCGGCCTGCATCCGTACGTAGGCGGACTTGTCGATGAGCCAGCGTGTCACTGCCAAGCGGCATCCATGGTTTCGGGGTCTGCGAGATCGCCGAAGGTCGCCGCAGATCGGGTCCAGTCATCGGCGGTGACCGTGGCAGCGACCGGCACAGACGCTTCCCCCTCGAGTCGGCGACGCAGGAACTCATTGCGGGACAGCCCCAGCGCCGCAGCCTCTGCGTCGATCCGCTCGACAGCGGCGTCACTCAGGCCGCGTATTAGCAGATTCGTCATGACCACCTCCTCGCGTGATATCACGATATCATCCCCGATGTGCAGCGTGTGGATCCGGCTGAAGCCAGTCGGGCTTGGAATAGCCGGCCTCACCGGGAAAGGCGCCATCGATATCCCACGTCAATTGAAGCGCGGGAACGGATGCTTCGTCGGGGCGCTGGAAGTAGCGGTTCGCCGCAAAAAGCAACTCGGCAGGGTGCGCGAGCGTATCGATCCGCACACGGGTATCGGTGCCCTCCCAGCGGACTACATCACCAGGCGAGAGGTCGCTGTTCTCCCTCACCTTCGAGCCCATGTAGTTGAGAAGAGCGAGCGCCGACGAGTAGTCGAGCCCGAAGACGATGAGCTCCGGATGATTGAGTCCGAAGAGGCCGACGGTGTATGCGAGCGAAGGCGCTGTGTCCTCCCCGCTGACGAATTGCACAGCCCAGCCATGACGCCGAACGATCTGTGTGATCATCCGGTCTTGTTGATCCAGCCACGCCAAGGTCTGGGCGTCCCATTCAGTGTTCATCGGGAAGACGGTAGTGGTCCCGACACGCAGCCGCAGGTTGCGCGACAAGTCATCTCAATAAGCCCAGCGTTGCTGGCAGGTGGAGGAGGAGACGATGCACCCGCCTAGCCCCTGGGTTACCGCGCGCTCACGCGCAACGCACGTTCTGCCTACCCCGCTACGTGATCGCACTTCCGCGCAGTTCACCCACCCGCAACTGGGTGAAACTGAGATTTCGACGGTCAGTATTGCGGGATCTGGCTGAGGGCGCCGAAGAACAGCGTCGCCCAGAGGGTGAAGAATCCGACTTGAAACAGGGTGCCGAGGATGCCCACAACGATTGCCCCACGTGCAAGTCCTCGACCGGATTCGTGGGTTCGCGAGATCTGGCTTAGTGCCATGGCACCCAGCACGATCCCCACAATCGGGATGATGAAAGCCCCAATAAAGCCGATTAGCGCGAAGAGGTTGGTTTTCGGGGCGCTTGAGGGTGCGGGGATGCTTCTGGGTTCAATCACACGGCATTTCTAGCAGCTTCACCAAGAAGCCGAGACTAACCAGGTCCTAGTTGTTGAACCGGAACTCCACCACGTCGCCGTCCTGCATGACGTAGTCCTTGCCCTCGATGCGGGCCTTGCCCTTAGCGCGGGCCTCAGCGATCGAGCCGGTCTCGACGAGGTCCTCAAAGCCGATGACCTCGGCCTTAATGAAGCCCTTCTCGAAGTCGGTGTGGATGACACCGGCAGCCTGTGGCGCCTTCCAGCCCTTGCCGATCGTCCAGGCGCGCGCCTCCTTCGGCCCAGCGGTCAGGTACGTCTGGAGCCCGAGCGTGTCGAACCCGATGCGTGCGAGCTGGTCGAGACCGGACTCGGTCTGGCCCGTGGAGGCGAGAAGCTCGGCGGCATCCTCCGGCTCGAGGTCGATGAGCTCCGACTCGATCTTGGCGTCGAGGAAGACGGCCTGGGCGGGTGCGACGAGCGCGGCGAGCGCGGCCTTCTTCGCGTCATCCGTCAGCACCTCGTCGTCCACATTGAAGACGTAAATGAACGGCTTCGACGTGAGCAGCCCGAGCTCGCGGATCGGCTCGACATCGACCTTGGAGGCCGACAGCGGGGTTCCCTCGTTGAGAACCTTCTGGGCGGCGAGCGCGGTGTCGAGAACGATCGGCTCGAGCTTCTTCGCCTTGACCTCCTTCTCGTACCGGCCGATGGCCTTCTCGAGCGTCTGCAGGTCGGCGAGGATCAGCTCGGTGTTGATGGTCTCCATGTCGGATGCCGCATCCACGCGCCCATCGACGTGCACGACATCCGGGTCGCTGAAGCCGCGGATGACCTGCGCGATCGCGTCGGCCTCGCGGATGTTGGCGAGGAACTTGTTACCAAGCCCCTCCCCCTCGCTCGCGCCCTTGACGATGCCCGCGATGTCGACGAACGAGACGGGGGCCGCGAGGATGCGCTCGCTGCCGAACAGGTCGGCAAGCACCTGGAGGCGCGGGTCTGGCAGGTTGACGACACCCACGTTGGGCTCGATCGTCGCGAACGGGTAGTTCGCCGCGAGCACGGTGTTGCGGGTGAGCGCGTTGAACAGGGTTGACTTGCCGACATTGGGCAGTCCGACGATTGCGATAGTGAGAGCCACGGTCCCCCAGCGTACCGGGAGGGAGTCGGGGCTCCCCTACTGCAGCGTCGCGCGGAAGGCGTGCGTGACGTACGGGAGATTGAAACTCTCCCGCCCTGCGAGCTCCGGGTCGTTGGCAAGCAGCGCCCGCACAGCGGCGAAGATGTTCTCCCGAGTGTCGTTGTCTGCCGCGATGATGGCGCTCCGGGATGCCACGAGCTCAAGCAACCGCGTGGGCGTGAACTCTGCAGTCCACCGCAGCTCCATCGTCTCCGTTGCACCAAACGGCGCGCCGATCGCGACGGGCCCGGCGACATATCTCTCCGCCGCGCTGACCCCGGCGATCTCGCTGAGCGCCCTTACCCAGGGAATGGACTCGTCCCGCACGTTCCAGACGAGCCCTAGTGTGCCGCCAGGACGCAGCACCCTCGCGATCTCCGGCAGGGCCCTGACAGGGTCGACCCAGTGCCATGCCTGGGCGAGCACCACCGCGTCCACGCTGTCGTCGGGCAGGGGGATCGCCTCGGCCGTGCCGGGCAGCGCTCGCACAGTCGGCAGGTTCGTGGAGAGACGGTGGAGCATCGCGACATCCGGGTCCACCGCGACGACGGTGAGGCCTCGCTCGACGAGGGAGCGGGTGAACTTGCCCGTGCCCGCACCGAGTTCGAGCACGTCGCGCGCATCCGAGGGCACGAGCCACTCCGCGGCCGCCGTGGGGTACGCCGGGCGCGCAGCGTCGTACGCCTCGACGGCGCGACCGAACGAGAGGGCGGACTGCTGCACCCGGAGCGAGTCTGCGGCCGACGGGGCGGCCGCAGCAGCGGTGACTTGGCCCGTACGCCGCGCCCACCAGGTGCTGAGCACCGCGGCGGCGACGCACATCGCCATGGGCAGCAGCATGAATGGCCCACCGGCGCCCTCGCTGCGGTCGAAGCCCTCAGCGAGCTGGCCGAGCAGGGCAGCCGGGATGAGAAGCAGCACGTTGTTGGTGGCGTGCACGAGCACGGGGGCCTCGAGACCCCCCGTGCCGCGTGCGGCGATGGCGGCGGATGCCCCGAACACGAAGTAGTACGCGATGAGCCACGGGTCCGCCGCGAAGTGTGCGAGCGCGAAGACACTGCTCGAGATGACGGTCGCGACCACGAACGCGAGGATCGGGTTGCGGAACCACGACCCGGCCGAACGCAGGATGAGCCCCCGGGCGCCGTATTCTTCGCCCGCAGATTGCAGCGGTGTCGTGAGAACGATGATCGCGATCATCACGAGCGCCGGACCGTCGAGGCGCCACTCCCCGCTCGGATCGAGCGCGATCGAGGCACCGACGTACACAGCCCACAGCGGCACGATGATGAGCGCGAGCTTGCCCATCCATCGCCACCGGAACCGTCCAGTGACCGAGGAGAGCCAGCCGCCTTTCACGCCGAAGAAGGCGCGCTGGAGGAGGAAGGCGAGAGGGATGGCTGCGGCGAGCGAGAGGTTGTTCGTGAGCATGATGGCCGGTGTCATGGGCACGACGCCGGACGCGAGCGCATCGAAATCGAGTCCACCCGTCGCGTACTCGTAGAAGATCCCTGCGCCTCCCACTACGGCGGAGATGATCAGAAAACCCACAATGAAGGTGACGATCGCGAGCAGCCCCCGCCACCACCCGCGAATGGGGCTGAGCGCTCGGTCGTAGGTGAGCAGGGCCGGCGTCGTCGAGTCGGTCATGGTTCCAGCCTAGGCAGCGCTGGTGACGCTCCGCCGTGAATCACGCCACTCGGCGTGCCCCCGCTCGAGCGTCGGACGCCGGTGTGAGCATGGAGCCGTGCCGCTGAACTTCACCGCTATTGACTTCGAGACCGCCAACAACTCGGCCGCGAGCGCCTGCTCCGTGGGAATGGTCAAAGTGCGCGACGGCGAGATCGTGGATTCCGCGTATTGGCTTATCAAGCCGCCCTTCGGACACGACGCATTCCTCGAGTGGAACGTACGGATCCACGGCATCATGGCCGCCGATGTGGAGGACGCCCTTCTCTGGAGCGAGCAGCTCGCCGACCTCACCGCCTTCGCCGAGAACGACGTGCTCGTGGCCCACAACGCACGATTCGACATGGGTGTGATCGATGCGGCAAGCCGAGCGAGCTTCGTGCCGACCCCCTCATACAGCTACCTCTGCAGCCTCCAGGTGGCTCGCAAGACGTATCACCTCGACTCCTACCGCCTGCCGTCGGCGGCGATGGCGGCGGGGTTCGAGGACTTCGAACACCACAATGCACTGGCGGATGCCCAGGCCTGCGCCGCGATCATCGTGCATGCAGCGCGCCGGCACGAGGCATCCTCGGTGCTCGATCTTGCCGAGCTCACGGGGTCATCGCTGAAGCGCATCGGTGCACCCGTGGACGAGCTCGACACCGCGTCGCTCTAGCCCCTACCGTGCCGCGCTGAGCGACGTCCACCTAGCCGTTCTGCGGGAAGCCGAGGTTGATACCGCCGTGCGAGGGGTCGAGCCAGCGGCTCGTGACAGCCTTCTCGCGCGTGAAGAAGTTGACGGAGTGCGGGCCGTACGCCTTGGCGTCGCCGAACAGCGAATCCTTCCAGCCGCCGAACGAGAAGTAGCCGACGGGCACCGGGATGGGCACGTTGATGCCGACCATTCCCACGGTCACCTCGCGCTGGAATCGGCGGGCTGCTCCCCCGTCGTTGGTGAAGATCGCGGTTCCGTTGCCGTACTGGCTGCCGTTGATGAGCGCGACACCCTCGTCGTAGGTCTTCACGCGGACGACCGAGAGCACGGGGCCGAAGATCTCGTGCGTGTACACGTCCGAGCTGGTGGGCACCTTGTCGATGAGGGTCGGGCCGAGCCAGAACCCGTCGGCTCCCCCATCCGCCTTCACACCACGACCGTCGACGACGACTTCCGCCCCGTCCGCAATGGCGACGTCGATGTAGCCGGCGACCTTGTCGCGGTGCTCCCGGGTGATGAGCGGGCCCATGTCGCACCCCTTCGTGCCATCGCCGACCGTGAGCCCTGACATCCGCGACGTGATCTTCTCGATGAGGGCATCCGCGACGGGCTCGACGGCCACGACGACGGAGATCGCCATGCACCGCTCGCCGGCCGAGCCGAAGCCGGCATTGACGGCGGAGTCCGCTACGAGGTCGAGGTCGGCGTCGGGCAGCACGAGCATGTGGTTCTTCGCGCCACCGAGGGCCTGCACGCGCTTGCCGGCTTTCGCCGCCGTCTCATAGATGTACTTGGCGATCGGGGTCGACCCCACGAACGAGATGGACTGCACATCCGGATGCTCGAGCAGGGCATCCACGGACTCCTTGTCGCCGTGCACCACATTGAAGACGCCATCCGGCAGGCCAGCCTCCTTGAGCAGTTCTGCCATCCAGATCGCAGCGGACGGGTCCTTCTCCGACGGCTTGAGCACGACGGTGTTGCCCGCGGCGATCGCCACGGGGAAGAACCAGAGCGGAACCATCGCCGGGAAGTTGAATGGACTGATGATGCCGACGACTCCAAGGGGCTGCTTGACCGAGTAGACGTCGACCCCGGTCGAGACGTTCTGGGCGATCTCACCCTTCATGAGGTGCGGGATCGCTGTCGCGAACTCGACGACCTCGAGGCCGCGAGCGACCTCGCCCAGTGCGTCGGAGGTGACCTTGCCGTGCTCGTTGGTGAGGATCGCGGCGACCTCCTCCTTGCGGGCGTTGAGCAGCTCGCGGAAGGTGAAGAGCACCGACTGGCGCTTGGCCAGCGATGCCGCGGCCCACTCGGGGAACGCCGCCTTGGCGGCCTGCACCGCGGTGTCGACATCGGCGACGGTGGCCATGCGCACCTCGCGCGAGACCGTTCCCTCAGCAGGGTTGTAGACGGGAGAGGTCCGGGTGGATGCGCCGGCGAAGGCGGTTCCGTTGACCCAGTGCTCGAGTACGGCGTTGTCAGTCATGCGCCCAGTCTGCGCCCCGAGCGATCTGCGATCAAGCACCGGTCGTGCACATCGGATGTGCAGTTATGCAGCCGAGCTCGGCACGAGCTCTGACGCACGGGATGCCACCTCGGCGAGAAGTGCCTCGCGCACGATCCGCACCGCGTCGACCGTGAGAGCGTCGCGTCGCACCGACAGGGAGAACTGCACTCGGAAGTCGATGAGGTCTGGCAGAACGGGCACCAGGTCGTGGTCGCGATCGGCCATGAACGCGTGAAGGAGCCCGATGCCAGCGCCACGTCGCGTGGCCTCGAGCTGGGCGAATGCGTTCGTGGAGCCGAAACGCACGTGCATCCCGCCGAGCACGGGAGCGAGATCGAGTTCGCGGACGGTCAACAGCGCGTCGACGTAGAACACGAGCGGATGCCGTTCGAGGTCGGCGATCGTGCGGATCGGGTCGTGCGCCGCGAGGTACTCGCGCGAGGCGTAGAGACGCACCGAGTACGGCGCGAGGCTCTCGCTCGCGAGGCGCGAGCTCGTGGCGGATCCGACCGTCACCGCGAGATCGTAGCCCGAGCCTCGAAGGCTGAGTGGGCGGGTGGATGTCACGAGCTCGACCGTGATGCCCGGATGCTGCGCCTGCACCCGCGCGAGTGCCGGCACAACGAACAGTGTGCCGAAAGCCTCCGGCGCGACGAGGCGCACCGTTCCACGCACGGCGTCGTCGCCTCCGGATGCCGCGCCGAGGACGTCTTCGACGAGGTGCTCCAGGGGTGCTGCGCGAGCCGCGACATCCCGGCCGATGGCCGTCAGCTCCCAGCCATCGGCACCGCGGTCGAGCAGGCGAACACCCAGGGAGGCCTCGAGGCGATCGAGACGCCGGCGCACCGTCGTGTGGTCGACGGCGAGAAGTGCGGCGGCCGACACGAGCTTGCCCGTTCGTGCGACGGCGAGGAGGTAGCGCAGGTCATCCGTCGACACGTCGCGGGGATCGAGGGGCTGGCTGGCCATGTCTTCACCCTACGGCCGCGGCGATGCACCCCGGCAATGTCCGCGGTCGCTGCGACACTGGGCACATGGATCCCATCGCAGCCCTGCTCGTCGGCCTCGTCGTCGGCATCGCCCTCGGTGTCATCGGCGGCTACCTCGTGGCCAAGTCACGCACAGCAACCGTCGACCCGGCGGCGCTCGAAGCGAATAGCGCCGTGCTCGAGGCCAATCACGCTGCTCTCGTCGCGGAGATCCGTGCGCAAGAGGCATCGGCGCGCGCCGACCTCCAGGCCAAGCTCGCCGCCGCAACCGCGAGCCTCGATGGGTTCCGCGACCAGCTCACCGACGCACAAGAGCAGTACCGTCTCCTCGTCGACCGTCAGCGTGCGGATGCCCAAGCGCAGGCCGAACGCGAGCAGCGCGAGTCGAAGGTGCTCCAGGCCCTCACGCCCGTGCAGGAGACGCTCCGCACCATGCAGACCAAGGTCACCGAGCTCGAGGCGCAGCGTGCACTCCAGCACGGCGAGCTCGCCCAGCAGCTCAAGTCGGCGACCGAGTCGGAGGAGCGCCTGCGTTCCACGGCCGAGAGCCTCGCATCCGCACTTCGCAGCAACTCCACACGCGGCGTGTGGGGCGAGACGCAGCTGCGCAACGTCGTGCAGGCCGCCGGCCTGCTGGAGCGCGTCGATTTCGATGTGCAGTCGAGCATCAGCTCGGATGCCGGCCACGGCCGCCCCGACATGGTGATCCACCTCCCCGGCGGCAAGAACATCGCCGTGGACGCCAAGGTGCCGTTCACCGCGTACCTCGAGGCGAACCAGATCCCCGCGACCGCGACCGGCGAGGAGGCCGCGCGGCGCGAGGCCCTGCTCAAGCAGCACGTCAAGGTGATTCGCGGGCACATCGATGCCCTCGCGAGCAAGGCGTACTGGGCAGGGCTCGAAGCATCGCCCGAGCTCGTGATCGCCTTCATCCCGAGCGAGTCGCTCGTGTCGTCCGCTATGGAGGCCGACCCCGGCATCATGGATTACGCGTTCGCGAAGCGGGTGGCGTTGGCCTCGCCCGTGACGCTGTGGTCTGTGCTCAAGACCGTCGCCTTCTCGTGGCAGCAGGACGTGCTCACCGACCAGGCCAAGACTCTCTTCGACTTGAGCAAGGAGCTCTACGGCCGGCTCGCAACCCTCGCCGAGCACGCGGACAAGCTGCGCCGCTCGATCGATTCCACTGTCAACAGCTACAACCAGTTCGCCAACTCCCTCGAGACGCGCGTGCTTGTGACCGCGCGCAAGCTGAACGCCCTCGACGAGTCGAAGGTGATCGGCACAGCTAAGACGGTCGAGCAGTCTGCGAAGCAGCTCACCGCCGTGGAACTCGAGCTCAGCGCCCTCGACGAGCTCGAGGGCGTACACCGCCCGGAGCTCGAGCTGCCGGAGATCTCCCACGCCGAGGGCGAGTCGAAGACCGCCTGAGCTGCACATGGGTTTCTCGCTGCCCGGGCTCCTCATCGCCCTGGCAATACTCGCGCCGAACTTTCTCCTGCTGCCGTTTCCTCCCACAGGTGCACCCGATCCCGCGCCGCGCACGAGCACGATCGCGGGTGTTCTTGAACGCGTCGGCCAGGTCGGATGCCTCGTGCTCGCCGTCATCGTTGCACCGGTGCCGGGGCATCCCGCCTGGCTCGTCGCGCTCATCGCCCTCGTGGCCGTCTACTACCTGCTGTGGGCGCGCTACCTCGTGGGCGGGCGGCGCTTTCGACTGCTCTATGCGCCTCTCGGACCGATCCCGGTTCCTCTCGCCCTTGCACCTGTCCTGGCGTTTCTCGCGGCGAGTGCGTGGATGCAGAACTGGCTCTTGGCCGTGGCGGCAGTTGTTCTCGGCGTGGGCCACGTCACCGTCTCGGTGACGATCGCTCGCGCTGTGCGGACATGACTGCAGGGGATAGGGAACGACGAGGTGCGCGGGTTCAATAGACTCGGAAGCGGTCGAGTCCTACGACCGAAACTTTTGAGGAGACTTTCGCGATGCCCGTAGCCACCCCAGACCAGTACGCCGAGATGCTCGACAAGGCGAAGCAGAACGGCTTCGCCTACCCCGCCATCAACGTGTCGACCTCGTCGACGATCAACGCCGTACTGCAGGGCCTCACGGAGGCTGGCTCCGACGGCATCATCCAGGTCACCACCGGTGGTGCGGACTACTTCGCCGGCCAGAGCGTGAAGGCACGGGCATCCGGCGCGCTCGCCTTTGCGGCATTCGCGACCGAGGTCGCCAAGAACTACCCGATCACGGTGGCACTCCACACCGACCACTGCCCGAAGGACGCCCTCGACGGCTTCGTGTTCCCCCTCATCGAGGCATCCGAGGCCGAGGTCAAGGCCGGCCGCAACCCGATCTTCCAGTCGCACATGTGGGATGGCTCGGCAGTGCCGCTCGCGGAGAACCTCGAGATCGCCCAGCAGATCCTGCCGCGCATGAAGGCGATCAACGCGATCCTCGAAGTCGAGATCGGCGTCGTCGGCGGCGAAGAGGATGGCGTGAGCCACGACATCAACGAGCACCTCTACACGACCCTCGACGATGCGATCGCGACGGTGGACGCTCTCGGACTCGGCGAGCAGGGCCGCTACATGGCCGCCCTCACCTTCGGTAACGTCCACGGTGTCTACAAGCCGGGCAACGTGCAGCTCAAGCCGGCGCTCCTCAAGGAGATCCAGGATGGCCTGGCCGCTCGTTACGGCACGGGTCCGAAGCCGCTCGACCTCGTCTTCCACGGCGGCTCCGGTTCGACCGACGCGGAGATCGCCACGGCGGTCGCCAACGGTGTCATCAAGATGAACATCGACACCGACACCCAGTACGCCTTCAGCCGCTCTGTCGCGGACACGGTGCTGCGCAACTACGACGGCTTCCTCAAGGTCGACGGCGAAGTCGGCAACAAGAAGGTCTACGACCCGCGCTCGTGGGGCAAGCTCGCCGAGTCGGCCATGGCGGCGCGTGTCGTCGAGGCGACCCGCCAGCTCGGTTCCGCTGGCCACTCCGGCAAGTAGTCCTGCAACATCGGAGCACTCTGGTAAGTAACTCAGCACTATCGGAGGACTCCGATACGTAGCACCGGGCGTCAGCGAACCTCGGATGCCATCCGGAACGTCAGTCGGTGGCGGTCGAAGGTCAGATCGTCCACCGCGGTCTTGAGCGTGAGGTAGTAGGGCGCCAGGTGCATGATCCTGCGCCCCTCGGGGAGCGCCATGTCCATGCTCATCGCTACGGCGGTCGAGCCATCCGCGGCCTTCCTGAGTTCGATCAGGAATGATCCGTTGTCGGTCTCCGGCAGGTCGAGCGTCGCCCTCAGCAGTGCGAGCAGTGCGGTGCGCTGGGCTGTGGTCATCTCGCGGGCGAGCCTGTCAGGATCGACGACGACCAGACGAGAACCCTTCGCCTCCAGCTCGAGCCAGCTCTCGTTCGCCTGGGTCACCAGGTCATCCCGAAGACGCCGCGCGAGCTGCCCCGCGAGGGCACGGTCGGTGGGCGTCACGGTGCCAGCCTCGGCGATGCCCAGGAGGAAGGGCGCTGCGCGGGCGGTGAGCCTCGCGAGGGTGACGTGCTCGACCTCCGCGATCATCTCGTCTCGCACCGACGGCCCGATCACCTTGATGCGGGAGGGGCTCTCCAGGATGGGCAACACCGTGCTGACGACCGAGTAGGAGAAGAGTGCGGCACCAGCAGTCGCCATCGCTGGCGGATACGCGAAGCTGAAGACGGCAACGACCTGGCCGATCGATTCGGCTGCCGTCGTGATGTACGCGGATGACACGACC
Organism: uncultured Salinibacterium sp.; assembly: GCA_964425885.1. Taxonomy (GTDB): domain Bacteria; phylum Actinomycetota; class Actinomycetes; order Actinomycetales; family Microbacteriaceae; genus Rhodoglobus. The sequence continues at coordinate 262,822 of CAYRON010000002.1, read as the reverse complement.
ACCACCCCGACCGTCGTGGCGATACCCAGCACGAGGATCCGCCGCGTGGAGAGGTAGGGCGCAAGCCCGAGGATGATGAGGGCAGGGCCCGATGGCCCCCACCACAGGCCGAGGTTGATGTCGACCATGCTGTAGTCGATCGCAGAGAGCGCCGTACCAACGGTCGCGGTCGCGAGCGCGAGGGCGGCGGTTCCCCAACCGAGTGGACGCTCGAGCGGGCCAGTTCGCTCGAAGATGAGCAGCCCGGCGAGCACGCACAGCCAGAGCCCGGCCAGTTGCAGCCAGGGCTGCTCGCTGATCCCCCACGTGATGATGGTGACAGTCGTTCCGAACACGAAGATGCCCCCGGCGAAGACGAGCGGCAGGTACGGTCCGGTGAACCAGCTCAAGGGGTCGACCTGCTGGGCCGACGTACGGAAGTACCGCTTAGGCGCGCCCACTCAGCACCTCCTCATCGGGTGCGATGAACTCGGAGAAGGGCACCTCCATGACGATGGAGGTACCCTCCCCCGGAGTTGACCAGATGGTGGCGGTCCCGCCGATCGATCGGATCCGGTCGATCACGGATGCGCGGAGCCCTAGTCGGTCGTCAGCGATGGCGCTCGGGTCAAACCCGGTGCCGTTGTCGGTCACGACGATGGAGACGACGTCATCGGTGGCGCCGAGGTCGAGCTCTGCGACATTCGTTCCCGAATGCCGAAGCACGTTCTCGAGACATGCCCTCAGCACGCCGACGATGATGTCGGGCACGTGATCGGGCAGACGGATGATGCGTGACCCGCTCCCCGTGATGTGCACCGTCAACCCGCGCCATTGCAGTTCGCTGATCATCTTCATGATCTTGTTGCGCAGTGCCGAATCCTGGTCGTCGATGACGACCTCGGACGACTCGCTCAGCCATTCCGCGCTCGTGAGGGTCTGAACGTCGTGCCGGAGGCGCTCCTTCATCCGCTCGTCGAGGGTGTCCGGCGCGTTCATCACCAACGACAGGTCGTTGAGGAGGGTGTCGTGAACGGCAGCGGTGACGCGCGCGTGCAGGTTCTCGGTGAGCGCCATCCGTCGCGTCTGCTCCTCGAACTCATCGAAGTCGGGCACACGTTTGCGCAAGCGCCTCTGAATGGCTGCGAGAGCGCCGTAGGCGAGCGACGTGGCGATCAGGCTGAAGAGGGAACCGTAGCCGGGCACGAACGGCAGCCCAACGACGAGCGCTGCGGCGAACGTCGCCACGTACGACAGCACGAAGCCCACGAGCGACCACGCGAAGCCCTGGCGCACCGTGGATGCCGTGACTCCGACGAGTACGAGCGCGACGGCGGGCCGGTTGACGATGTACAGCCCTTCCACCTGCATCGCCGGGTCGGCCGAGAGCAGGAGTATCTGGAAGAGCGCAGCGCCCACGGTGCCCACGACGAGGAACAACGTCAGCCACAGGCCCGTCGGCCGCACCGCTGAACCCACCGCCAGCCCGATCACCACGACCAGGATGGCGAGCGGACCGGGCAGCGCGCTCGCGTTGCCGTGATCGACCATGTAGGCAATGAGCATGGGCACGGTGAGCACGAGACTCACCACATTCACCGCCGCGAAGGCGCGGGCCAGCGAACTGGTGATGACGCGTGATGCGACCTCCCGTGGAAGCACCGCCACCCGCATCGTCTGCCCCCTAGCCCTGGGACTGGCCGACGTAGGCGATGAAGGCCGGATCGCCCAGGATCACGTAGCTCACGAACACCACGAGGGCGATGAAGGCCAACACCGCTCCGACGAGTGGCACCCAGAACGCGCGGCGCCCCCGAGAGATGAGCAGCAGGGAGACGACGATCGTCAGCACGAGGATGACTGCGCGCGTGATGTTGAGCCACTGACCGACCGAGTCGGCGAGCGCAATGGACGTGAACTCACCGATGCCCTGCTGCTCGAACGCCGGACCGAGCTGGGAGCCGAGGGCCGCAAAGGTCGGCCACATTGAGGCGACGTCGAAGACGCCGATCAGAAGCAGGGCCGTGGTGATGAGGATGTCACGGTTGTTGCGCACCGGAGTTGCGGCTCCGGGAGTCGCGGGGTCGTGCAGCGGTGGCTCGCTGGGAACGGGAACGGTCGGCGGCGGGTACTCGACCTTCGGAGGAGTGTCGGCGTACTCGCCCCAGCGAGGCTTTGGCCGCTCGTCCGTCACTGGGGCCCGGCCTGCCAGTCGAGGCGACGCACCCTGCCGCCGAGTCCGCGCTCGTCGGGGTTGCCCTCTGCGTCGGTGCGGAGCTCCTTGGGGAGGGAGAACATGAGGTCCTCCTCCGCAGTGACGACGGTCGCGACATCCGCGAACCCCGCATCGGCGAGGTCCGTGAGAACCTCCTGAACGAGCACCTCGGGAACGGATGCCCCGCTCGTCACGCCGATCGTGGAGACACCGTCGAGCCACTCCTGCTTGATCTCGCTCGCGTAGTCGACGCGGTAGGCCGCGCGAGCGCCGTTCTCGAGCGCGACGTCGACGAGCCGAACCGTGTTGGAACTGTTGGCGCTGCCGACGACGATGACGAGCTCGGCCTCCTCGGCGACCTTCTTGATCGCGACCTGGCGGTTCTGCGTGGCGTAGCAGATGTCGTCGCTTGGGGGGTCCTGCAGGGAGGGGAACCGTTCGCGCAGAAGCCGCACCGTCTCCATGGTCTCGTCGACGCTCAGCGTGGTCTGCGAGAGCCAGACGAGGCGCTCGGTGTTCTCTACCTCGATGAAGGGCACGTCGGCCGGGCTGTTGACGAGGATCGTGCGCTCGGGCGCGTGACCCATCGTGCCCTCGACCTCCTCGTGCCCGAGGTGTCCGATCAGAAGGATCTGGTAGTCGTCGCGTGCGAATCGAGTGGCCTCGCGGTGCACCTTCGTGACCAGGGGGCAGGTGGCGTCGATGGCCTGGAGGTTGCGGTCGGCGGCACCCTGCACGACGGCAGGCGATACGCCGTGCGCGCTGAAGACGACGTGGGCACCCTCCGGCACCTCGTTCACGTCGTCGACGAAGATCGCTCCCTGGCGTTCGAGAGTCGAGACGACGTGGATGTTGTGCACGATCTGCTTGCGCACGTAGACGGGGGCGCCGAAATTGCGGAGGGCCTTCTCGACCGCGATGACCGCGCGATCCACACCCGCGCAGTATCCACGGGGTGCCGCTAGCACGACCCTCTTGGGTCGAGGCGCCGGGGTATCCTTGAGCCGCTCGCGACGAGCGGGTACGGGCGGCAGGTCGAGTGTCGCTTTCGCGCCGTTGGATATGGTGCCCACCCTTCGATTCTAGGCGGCGAGCGCCCCAGATCCCCTGAGAGAGGCTGGCGACAGGCACATGGCGATAGAAGAAGCGCCCTCCTCCGCAGACGCCCCCTGGCCCGTCTCGACTCTCGCCAGCAAGCTCAAGGGCTGGATCGAGCGCCTCGGCACCGCCTGGGTGGAAGGCGAGATCACCCAGTGGGGCGCTTCTGGCGGCAATGTCTACGGCAAGTTGAAGGACCTCGAGGATGACGCGACCGTCTCCTTCACCGTGTGGTCGTCGGTTCGAGCGCGCATCCCCGCCGACCTCAAGCAGGGCGACCACGTCATCGCCGCCGTGCGCCCGAACTACTGGCTCAAGGGCGGCACGCTCACCATGCAGGTGTCGGACATGCGGCACGTCGGCCTCGGTGACCTGCTCGAACGACTCGAGCGCCTGCGCCAGAAGCTCAAGGGCGAGGGCCTCTTCGACCGCAAGCGACCACTCCCCTTCCTGCCGCACTGCATCGGGCTCATCACCGGTAAAGACAGCGATGCCGAGAAGGATGTGCTCCGCAACGCGCAACTGCGCTGGCCGGCCGTGAACTTCCGGGTCGTCCACGCCGCGGTGCAGGGCGATCGCGCCGCGGGCGAGGTCACGGCGGCACTTCGAACCCTCGACGCCGACCCTGAGGTCGACGTCATCATCGTCGCGCGCGGCGGCGGTGACTTCCAGAACCTTCTGGTGTTCAGCGACGAGCAACTCGTGCGCGCGGCAGCGGCAGCCACCACCCCCATAGTCAGCGCGATCGGACACGAGGCCGATCGGCCCCTGCTCGACGATGTGGCCGACCTGCGGGCATCCACCCCCACCGACGCCGCGAAGAGGGTCGTGCCGGATGTCACGGAGGAACTCGCTCGCGTGCAGCAGGCGAGGGCGAGCATCCGATCCCGCGTCACCCACCGGATCTCGATCGAGGTGGACCGACTCGAGGCGCTGCGCTCCCGCCCCGTTCTCGCCTCGACCGGGTGGATCGTCGACACCCGCGCGGATGACCTCTCCCGCTACGTGGCGCGCGGCCGCGAGCTTCTCGAGCGCACGGTCGAGCGCTCCGCGACCCGGGTGAGCGAGCTGGCGGGCCACCTCCGGGCGCTCTCGCCACAGCGCACGCTCGACCGCGGATACGCCATCGCACAGCTGCCGGACGGCACCGTCGTTCGCGACGCCGCCGAGGCGAACGCGGGCGACACACTCACCCTGACGCTCGCCGCTGGGTCTCTCAGCACAACGGTCGATTCCGACCAGGACGGTAGGATCTAACCCGTGTCAACGCCCTCCAACGCCGACGTGAACGAGCTCGGATATGAAGAGGCTCGCGATGAACTCGTCCGGGTCGTGAACGAGCTCGAGCAGGGGTCATCGACCCTCGAGGAGTCCCTCGCGCTGTGGGAGCGAGGCGAGCTGCTCGCCGCGCGCTGCGAGGAGTGGCTCAAGGGCGCCCGCGAGCGTCTCGACGCCGCCAGAACTGCTGCGGCCGAGTAATGGCGCGCAACGAGCCCCGGGTTGTCGCGGAGCTGGGTCGACCCGAGACGCCGCAGGAGACGGCCGACCGACGGGCCGCCGCTGCCGCCAAGCGCCGGGGCAACCAGACGGTCTTCAACCTCGTCATCGCCACGGTGGCGTCGCTCGGCGTGGTGCTGTTGCTCGTCCTGGTCGTCGTGCGACCGGATCCCGGCCCCGCTGCTCCGATCGACGTTGCGGCGATCGCCGCGGATGCCGAATCGAGCGCTGGGGTTCCACTCGTCGTGCCCGTGCTGCCGGAGGGTTGGAACGCCAACGCCGCTCGCTTCGGCGTTGTTTCTGAGGTGCCCACCTGGTACGTGGGTTACGTGACACCCGACACCCAGTTCATCGCGGTCAACCAGGGCATCGACGCGAATGCGACCTGGCTCGCGGAGACACTCGACGACGTGCCGTCGACGGGAACCGCCGACCTGGATGGCACACGGTGGATGCTCTACGAGAACCGGGGTGGCCGCGACTCCGGCAACCACGCCTACGCAATGTCCACCGAGATCGGAGGTTCGACGATCGTGCTCCACGGCACGGCGTCGGACGCCGAGTTCCAGGCCGTGGCCCTCGCAGTCATGGCGGAGTTGGGAGAACGATGAGCGAGCAAACCCCCGCCGAAGCCTGGGCGGAGATGGAACACGGCAACGAGCGCTTCGTGACGGGAACGCCGAAGCATCCGCGCCAGGACGTCGATCGCCGCACCGAGGTGGCGCCTGCCCAGTTCCCGCACGCCGCTCTCTTCGGGTGCAGCGACTCCCGCCTCGCCGCCGAGATCATCTTCGACATGGGGCTCGGAGATCTCTTCGTCGTCCGCAATGCCGGGCAGGTCATCTCCGAATCCGTTGTTGGTTCCCTCGAGTACGCCGTGGGAGTGCTTGGGGTGCCCCTGATCGTCGTGCTCGGACACGACGAGTGCGGAGCCGTTCGGGCCGCGATCGATTCTCAGGGGCCGGCCGCGCCGCAGCTCTCGCCCCACATCACGAACCTCATCGCGCCCATCCTGCCGGCGGTGCGCCGCGTGGCTCAGTACCGCCGCGTGGACCCGGAAGCCATCGATGCCCAGGCCGTCGGGCGCGAACACCTTCGCGACACTATTTCCGAGCTGTTGGAGTCCTCCGAGATGATCCGTGAGGCGGTCGCCGCCGGTACGCTGGCCATCGTAGGTGCCAACTACCAGCTGCTTGAGGGTCGCGCAGTGCCCGACGTCGCCGTCGGACTCGAATCCACCAGCATCAGCTGACCCACCTCTCCCAGCGATCCGACCGATCAGTCGACCGAACCGAAAGATGCGCACGAAGTGACCGAACCGCAGTTCCGAATCGAGCACGACACCATGGGCGAGGTTCGCGTGCCCGCGAACGCGCTGTACGGCGCACAGACCCAGCGCGCGGTGGAGAACTTCCCCATCTCGGGCGACGGGCTCGAGCAGGCCCAGATCATCGCCCTCGCGCGCATCAAGCGCGCCGCGGCGATCGTCAACGGTGAGCTCGGCATCATCGACGCCGGCATCTCGAAGGCCATCGTGTCGGCCGCCGACCAGATCATCGCGGGCGAGCACCTCGGTGACTTTCCCATCGACGTCTACCAGACGGGCTCCGGCACCTCCTCGAACATGAACATGAACGAGGTGCTCGCGCGTCTTGCCAGCGACTCCCTCGGTTCCGCCGTGCATCCCAACGATCACGTCAACGCCTCGCAGTCGTCGAACGACGTGTTCCCGACGTCCGTGCACCTCGCCGTGACCAGCGCGCTGCTGAATGACCTGATCCCCTCGCTCGAGCACCTCGCGGGTTCCCTCGAGGTCAAGGCTGAGCTGTGGAAGTCCGTCGTGAAGTCGGGTCGCACCCACCTGATGGATGCCACGCCCGTCACCCTCGGCCAGGAGTTTGCCGGTTATGCACGCCAGGTGCGCCTCGGTATCGAGCGTGTGAAGTCGACGATCCCCCGCGTCGCCGAGGTGCCGCTCGGTGGCACCGCAACCGGCACGGGCATCAACACTCCTGCCGGGTTCCCGCAGCGCGTCATCACCGTGCTCGCGGATGACTCGCAGCTGCCCATCACCGAAGCCCTCGACCACTTCGAAGCGCAGGGCGCCCGCGATGGCCTCGTCGAAGCTTCAGGAGCGCTCCGTGTCATCGCGGTCTCACTCACGAAGATCTGCAACGACCTGCGCTGGATGGGCTCCGGCCCGAACACGGGGCTCGCCGAGCTGCACATCCCTGACCTTCAGCCGGGGTCATCCATCATGCCCGGCAAGGTGAACCCCGTGGTCCCCGAGGCCGTACTCATGGTGTGCGCGCGGGTCATCGGCAACGACGCGACGATCGCGTGGTCCGGTGCATCCGGCAATTTCGAGCTCAACGTGGCGATCCCCGTGATGGGTACGGCGCTTCTCGAGTCGATCCGCCTGCTGTCGAGTTCCACGGTGGTTCTCGCCGACAAGACGATCGACGGCCTCGAGGCGAACGTCGCGCGGGCGAAGGCGCTCGCCGAGTCCTCCCCCTCGATCGTCACGCCACTCAACAAGATCATCGGCTACGAGGCCGCGGCGAAGATCGCCAAGCACTCCGTCGCCGAGGGCATGACCGTTCGTGAGGCGGTGATCGACCTCGGGTTCGTGGAGCGCGGAGAGGTCACCCTCGAGCAGCTCGACACGGCGCTCGACGTCATGTCGATGACGCACCCGGGCTGAGCCCCGCAGCCTCCGACTACAAACAGCGCGCTCTTTCACAGGGTGCGGGCACATGTGTGCGCATCTCGCAAAACTGGGCGCGCCCAGGTGCGAGCACCGGATGCGGCGGCCAACGAACGCCTGGACCGGGTCGCGAGCGGCGCCGCGGCGTCAGTCGATGATGCCGACCTCGTCGATCGGCTCGCCGGCCAGATTGAGGAGCGGACGGCCGTCGAGTGGCGAGCCGAGCTGCAGTGGGATGAGCACCGAACCGGTCACCGCGGCATTCTGCGGGCATCCGGAGATGCTGTCGCCCTCCGCACCCTCTGGACCCTGCGGGAGACCGTAGAAGACTCCGACGCGGATGTCGGTCTGCGACTCGATCATGACGACCTCGCGAGGGATGCACAGCAGTGGCCCTCGCACGTTGATGACGATGTCGGCGAAGTCGAGAGCACCGTTGCCCACGGGGGGCAGGTCGCCGACGTAGCCGGGAGGCGAGTCACGCCCGAGGAGCGTGAAGTCGTCGAGGCGTGCAACGTAGTTGGGAATTCCGTCAGCGAAACTCTGGAATCCGAGCACGGGCATCTCGACGAAGCTCCCCGACGGGGCTCCGACGGTGGTGATGACGCGGTCGACGACGTAGGGTCGCACGCCGCCCCACATGAGCTCGATAGGGCCCTCAGCTGGCGCCTTCGCCGTGGTGGTCTGCACGGTGGGTGCGATGGCGAAGCCAGCGACAGTCAGGATGCCGAGAAGCGCGAGACCCGCCCCGAGGCGCCGGAGGGCGTAGCCCGTGCCGCTCGGCTCATCGCGATGGATGTCGCCGACGCTCCAGCCGACGAGCGCACGCCACTGGCCGCGCGGTGCGACGAGGGTCCACAGTAAGAACACCGCCAGCGCCACCGCCAGCACACCGAAGACCCATGCCACGCAACGACTTTACGTGGTCGCGAGGCCGAGTGTTCACACCCCGCCCCACGATCCGACCAATTGTCAGCATCGGTGGGCCCGCGCGAGGCGCAGACCCACCGATCCCGACTGGCTAGGCGAGCTCGTTACTCTCGAGCATCTCGGTCACGAGAGCGGCGATTGCGGAGCGCTCCGATCGGGTGAGGGTGATGTGCCCGAACAGCGAGTGACCCTTGAGCGTCTCGATGACGGATGCAACGCCATCGTGGCGACCGACGCGCAGGTTGTCGCGCTGCGCGACGTCGTGCGTGAGTACGACGCGCGAATTCTGGCCGATGCGGCTGAGCACCGTCAGGAGCACGTTTCGCTCGAGCGATTGTGCCTCGTCGACGATCACGAAGGCGTCATGGAGCGAGCGGCCGCGGATGTGCGTGAGTGGCAGCACCTCGAGCATCCCGCGTTCCAGAACCTCGTCGAGCACGTTCTGCGAGACGACGGAACCGAGGGTGTCGAAGACCGCCTGGGCCCACGGGTTCATCTTCTCCGCGGCATCCCCCGGCAGGAATCCGAGCTCCTGGCCACCGACCGCGTAGAGCGGGCGGAAAACCATGATCTTGCGGTGCTGCTGCTTCTCCAGCACTGCCTCAAGACCGGCGCAGAGGGCGAGCGCCGACTTGCCGGTGCCCGCCCGCCCGCCGAGGGAAACGATGCCCACCTCGGGGTCGAGCAGCATGTCGATGGCGAGTCGCTGTTCGGCCGAGCGCCCATGGAGACCGAAGATGTCGCGATCCCCGCGGACGAGCCTGAACTCGCCACGACCGGTGACGCGGCCGAGCGCGGAGCCACGGTCCGAGTGGACGATGAGGCCGGTGTTGATCGGCAGGTCCTGCACGGCGCGAGTGTGGAGCACCTCGTCGTCGTACAGCTTCGCCATCTGGTCGGAGCCGAGATCGAGCTCGACCTGGCCCGTCCAGCCCGAGTCGACGGCGAGCTCCGCGCGGTACTCCTCGGCGGCGAGGCCGATGGATGCCGCCTTCACACGCAGCGGCAGATCCTTCGAGACGACGGTGACCTCGAGGCCGTCGGCGGCGAGGTTCATCGCGACGGCGAGGATGCGCGAGTCGTTGTCGCCGAGCTGGAGCCCGGAGGGCAACACGGACATGTTCGAGTGATTCAGTTCCACTCGCAGGGATCCGCCGTCGCCGACCGCGATCGGGAAGTCGAGACGTTCGTGCTGCACACGCAGTTCGTCGAGATTGCGAAGGGCCTGGCGCGCGAAGTACCCGATCTCCGGGTCGTTGCGCTTGGCTTCGAGTTCCGTGATCACGACGACCGGAAGCACGACGTGGTGCTCCGCAAATCGGAAGACGGCCTTCGGGTCGGACAGGAGCACCGAGGTGTCGAGCACGTAGGTTCGCTCGAGCGTATCCGAGCCCCCCGCCTGCGCCTTGGTGTTCTCCTGCTTTGGCTGGGCTAGCTCGGCCACGTGCGCTCCATCCCCGAGGAAGATCCCCGGATCCGTATCCGCAAGACGGCCGCTGTGGGGTGAGCACAGATCGCGAGACGAACTTACGTGGCCGTCTCGATCAGGCGCCATACCTGATGAGTTGAAACTAGGCCGGTTTCGTTACGGGGGAAGGCACGACACGCCCTCACCATGTGACAGTCAGGTTAACGGGACCGTGCCGGCCCGCGACGCTCAGACTGCGATGGTGCCGAACGAAATGAACGCCGCCCGCAGCATGGCGAATGTCTCCTCGTTCGTCGTCGCGTGCGGGGAGAGACGCACACGGCCGCCCCGGGCGGTGACCGTGATGCCGTGGTTGTGGAGCGACGCCGCAAGGTACGTGAGGTGATGTTCGAGCGGCTCGACCACGACGATCCCCGCACGTTCCGCCTCGTCCCGTGGCGAAACCACGGGGAGGCCGAATTCGTCAGCGAGATCGATGATGCGCGTGACGTTCTCCGCCACACGGGCAGCGACAGAACCGAGGCCGACGGCGGCGAGTTCCTCGAGCGAGGCAGAGAATCTGGCCTGCGCGATCGGATCAGATCCACTCAGCTGGAACGCTCGGGCACCCTGCGGCGGCTCCGGTGTCTCCAGCGGGTCGACGGACCCGTCACCGACGGCAGCGAACCCGCTGAGGACGGGGCGGATGCGCTCCGCTCCCCGCTCGCTCAGTGCGAGGAATCCCGTGCCGACGCCGGCTCGCGTCCACTTCTGCCCGCCGGAGGCGATCGCGTCCGCAAGGTGCCACGGCGCATCGATGATCCCGAACCCCTGCACGGCGTCGAGCACCAGTAGTCGGTCGCCGATGACGTCGCGAACGGCCTCGAGATCGATGCGGTATCCCGTGCGGAAATCGACGAGGCTGACAACGACCGCGGCCGTGTCCGGCGTGATCGCGTCACGGAGGGCATCCGGGGTCACGTGGCCGTGTTCTGGGGTGAATCGCACAGGGACGATGGTGCCGAGCGCTTCGGCCGCCCGGTCGGCGGCGATCGTGATGCCCGGGTACTCGTTCGTAGACACGAGCGTCTCACCCTCGATCCCGTAGAGAGCTTGCGTCATGGCCTGGCTCGTGCTCGGCTGGAACACGACCTGCTCGGGGTCGAGGCCGGTGAGCGCAGCAACCGCGGCACGGGAACGGGCATCCTGCTCCCCGAGGGAGTCGAGCGTGCCGAAGCGGGCGCGGCCGAGAAGACTGGACTGCGCAGCCTCCTCATCGCGAGCGGGACGCCCGATCGGGCCGATCCTGGCAAAGTCGAGGTATCCGGGTTCGTCGGTGAACTGCTCTTCGAGCTCGGGGAGGGACACTTCCGTCATTGGCCGAATCTCCTGTGTCTGGTGCCGTACGCGCGCATGGCACGAAGGAAGTCGACCTCTCGCAGGTCCGGACCGAGGGCCTCCACAAAATAGAGCTCACTATGAGCGCTCTGCCACAGCATGAAGTCGCTGATGCGCTGCTCGCCGGACGTGCGGATGATGAGGTCGGGGTCGGGCTGGCCACCCGTGTAGAGGTGCTCGCTGATGAGCTCGGGGGTCAGCAGTTCGGCGAGCGCGTCGAGCGTGCCGCCCGAGTTCTCGTGCTTCTGCACGATGCTGCGCATCGCGTCGGCGATCTCACGTCTACCGCCGTAGCCGATGGCGAGGTTGACGTGCAGTCCCGTGTTGGATGCCGTGCGCTTCTCCGCCTCGGAGAGCCGCTGGCGCAGCGACTCCGGCAATCCCTGTGGAGAACCCACGTGCTGGATCCGCCAGTCACGGAAGTGCGACAGGTCGTCGGCGAGGTCACCGATGATCTCGAAGAGCCCATCGAGCTCCTCCGGGGTCCGGCCCGTGAGATTGTCGGTCGAGAGCAGGTAGAGGGTCGCAACCGAGATGCCGAGGTCGTCGCACCACTCGAGGAACTCGCGGTACTTCGCAGCGCCAGCCCGATGCCCGTGAGCTGCGGTCTCGAGCTCGCGGAGCTTTGCCCAACGACGGTTGCCGTCGATGATCATCGCAACATGGTGCGGGAGTTCACCGGCGGACAGCTGGCGGCGCACTCTGCGCTGGTAGAGGCCGTACAGCAGTCCGCGCCCAAAAACCGCTCGGCGCTCACTCACACGCCTACGCTAGTCCACCCGCGCGTTCAGCCGGCCGACAGACCGGCGTCCTACACTGGCGCCATGGCGCTCAGCGATACGGATTCCCAGCACGACGAAGACCCTGCCGCCGAGCTTCCGAACATTCCGCTCCTCGACGACGCGATCGATCACAAGACGCTCGAGGCCAAGCCGACGTGGCGGGGCTGGATTCACGCTGCCACGTTCCCGGTGGCCATCGTTCTCGGAATCATCCTTGTGGTGCTCGCCGACGGTACCGCCGCGAAGGTCAGCTCGGCGATCTTCTTCGCGAGTTCACTCCTGCTCTTCGGAATCTCGGCGCTCTACCACCGCATCAACTGGCGCCCCTCGGTCAAGGCGATGTTCAAGCGCTTCGACCACGCCAACATCTTCCTGCTGATCGCAGGCTCCTACACGCCACTCTCGGTGCTGTGCCTCCCGCAGGAGAAGGCGACCCTCCTGCTCGCGCTCGTCTGGACGGGCGCGCTGCTCGGCATCGGATTCAGGATCTTCTGGATCGGCGCACCGCGCTGGCTCTACGTGCCCCTATACGTGATCCTCGGCTGGGCCGCGATGATGTTCATCGTCGATTTCTTCCAGACAGCTCCCGTGACGATGTCACTCATCATCGCCGGTGGGCTGCTCTACACGATCGGCGCGGTCTTCTACGGGCTCAAGCGCCCCAACCCCTGGCCGGGGAAGTTCGGATTCCACGAACTGTTCCACCTGTGCACGCTTCTGGCGTTCCTCTGCCACTGGGTTGCGATCTTCCTCGTCGCAACCAACCCGCCGGTTCTCGCCTAGCGGTCGTCGCGGTCGTTCGCAGCGAGCTCCTGTTCGGCAATGAGCTGTTCGCGCACCTCTTCGCGGTAGCGAACCCGGCGGATGCGACGGGTCATGTCGATCACGAGCAGCACGGTCACTATTGCGATGAGGAACGTCACGGCGAAGCCCACGACCCCCGGTGTGACGATATTGGGGTCGCCCTCGAACGCCGGCATCGGCGTTGGGGTCGGGTCGATCGTCCACAGCGTCTTCATGGTGTTGCCTGGCTCCATCCGCGTTAACCTTGGATAAGACTAACGAAAGCGACCTGTGACATCCCCTGAGCCTCTCGACTCCGAAAGCCGGATCGCCGCCCGCTACGGCAGAACCCCCACCCAGGCTCGCAGGACCCGTCTCGTCGCGATCATTGCTGGCATCGCCTTCGCCCTGGTCTTCGGCGCGTGGCTCTGGTGGGCAGGCATCCTCACGCCGAACGCGCAGTTCGAGGCGAAGGACACCGCACACACGATCGAGAGCGATTCTCTCGTCAGTGTGACGTGGCAGTTCACGGTCGACCCGGGGCTCGCGGCATCCTGTGCCGTGCAGGCTCTCAACAGCACATACGCGATCGTCGGATGGCGCGTGGTCGACCTTCCGCCGTCGGATGACACGATCCGCACGTTCACCGAGCAGGTACGCACCTCGGAACTGGCCGTCACCGGGTTGATCTACCGTTGTTGGCTCACCTAGGCTCTAGGGCTACACCCATTAGCTGTACACCCAAGGAACCGGCCCCCCGTGGCCGGTTTCATTTATGTGAGGAGACGCTGTGACCGACAGTAACGTCACGTGGCTGACCCAGGAAGCCTTCGACCGCCTGAACGCAGAGCTCGAGACGCTCTCCGGTGAGGGCCGCGTCGAGATCGCGAAGAAGATCGAGGCTGCGCGCGAAGAGGGTGACCTCAAGGAGAACGGCGGGTACCACGCCGCCAAGGAGGAACAGGGCAAGATCGAGGCGCGCATCCGTGTGCTCACCGAACTCCTGCGTCATTCCGTGGTTGGCGAGGCACCGGAGTCGACGGGCGTCGTAGCCCCCGGCACGCTCGTGACCGCAACGATCCTCGGTGACGAGTCGACCTTCCTCATCGGCAGCCGCGAGATCGTGGGCGACAGCGACCTCGACGTCTACAGCGAGGGCAGCCCGCTCGGCACCGCCATCATCGGCATGGGCGTCGGCGAGGAGACCAGCTACACGGCACCCAACGGTCGCTCGATCGCGGTCAAGGTGCTCAAGGTGGAGACGTACATCCCCTAAGGCTTCGAAAAGGGCGGGCACTTTCCGGTGCACATCCCCTTGCTTTATTCACTCTTTTCCGGAGGTTTTGCGGAATCGCCCTTCACGTGGGTTACGGATGTGACTTGAGGCCGAAAGCTCCGGAGAAACGCTGATAGCGGCGGGTGGCGGAGTAAGGGCAGGTGGCGGAGTAAGCGGCGACGGCGCTAGAAGTCGACTCGCGGCTCGAAGTCCTCGGCTCGCAGCGCGGCCAGCAGCTGGTCGGCGTGCTCGGGACCACGAGTCTCGATGTGCAACTCAAGCTCGACCTGGCTGATCTGCAGGCCGCCATTGTGGCGGGTGTGCAGCACCTCGACCACGTTCGCGTTGCACTCCGCGACGATCGCCGAGACGCGCGCGAGCTGGCCGGGGCGGTCGGGCAGCGGGATGCGCAGCTTGAGATACCTCTCGGATGCCGCGAGCCCGTGGCTGATGACACGCTCCATGACCAACGGATCGATGTTGCCACCCGAGAGAACGACGACGGTCGTGCCGCTCGGCGTGATCTTTCCCGCGAGGATCGCGGCGACACCGACAGCACCGGCCGGCTCCACGATGAGTTTGGCGCGCTCGATGAGCACCAGCAGCGCCTGAGCCATCTCGTCCTCGGTCACCGTCACGACCTCGTCGACGACCTCGCTGATGATCTCGAAGTTCAGCGAGCCGGGGCGCGAGACGGCGATGCCGTCCGCGATGGTCGGGAATACCGTGATCTCGGTCGGCTCGCCCTCTTCGAGGGAGATCGGGTAAGCGGCCGCATTGGCCGCCTGGATGCCGATGACGCGCACGGTGCGGCCGTCAAGCGCTGCACGCTGCTTGATGGCGCTGGCAAGACCCGAGATGAGCCCTCCCCCACCGATAGGCACGATGACCGTGTCGACGTCAGGGCGCTGGTCGAGGATGTCGAGCGCCATCGTTCCCTGCCCGGCGATCACATCAGCGTGATCGAACGGGTGGATGAAGACGGCACCCGTCTCACGGGCGAACTCGGCTGCGGCGAGGAGCGGCTCGGCAACGGTGTGACCCCGGAGCACGACATCCGCACCGTAGTCGCGCGTGGCCTGCAGCTTCGGCAGGGGAACGCCGAGAGGCATGAAGATGGTGGACTTGATCCCGAGCTCTCGCGCGGCGAGCGCGACGCCCTGCGCGTGATTGCCGGCGGATGCCGCGACCACTCCGCGTGCCTTCTCCTCGTCACTCAGGAGCGACAACCGGTTGTAGGCGCCGCGGATCTTGTATGACCCGGTGCGCTGCAGGTTCTCGCACTTGAGGAACACCGGCGCTCCGAGCACATCGCCGAGGAAGCGGGAGCTCTCCATCGGGGTGACATTGACCACGGGGGCGATCCGCTCGCGAGCGGCCTCGAAGTCTGCAAGACGTGGGCCGACGAGCGCGGTATCAGGCATGGGGAAGGATGTCCTTTGCGGTGGGGTGTGGAACGACGCGCCAGGTGCCGCCCGCGATGTACTTAACCATGACGTTCGCGACGGCCACAATCGGCACCGCGAAGAGGGCACCTGGGATGCCAGCGGTGAAACCACCGGCAGCGACCGCGAAGACCACCGCGAGTGGGTGCACCTTCACTGCGGTGCCGAGCACGAGTGGTTGGAGCACATGGCCCTCGACCTGCTGCACGAGCAGCACGATTCCGAGCATGAGCACTGCAGGGAAAGGACCGAGGTAGACGAGGGCCACGAATACCGCGAGTGTGCCGGTGACGAGGGCACCGACGACGGGAACGAACGACCCGAGGAACACCGCTACGGCGATCGGGATCACGAGCGGGAAGCCACCGTAGAACAGGCCAAGGATCCACGCGCCAAGACCGATGCCCACGGCATCGACGAACGCCACGAAGATCTGGACCTTCACGAAGGTGGTGAGCGTGATCCATCCGGCCTCGCCAGAGCCGGTCACGGCCGGGCGCGCGCGCTTCGGGAAGAGGCGCACGATCCAGTTCCAGATGCCACGACCGTCGATGAGGATGAAGAGAGTCGCGAACAGGGCGAGCAGGATGCCGGCCCCCACGTGTCCTGCAGTGGAACCCACCGACACGAGGCCGTTGAACAGCACCCCGCTGTCGCGCTGGATGGCCTCCCAGATGCCGCCGACCCACTCGTTGATGTCGGCTTCGGTGAGGTGGAGCGGAGAATCGAGAAGCCAGATCTTGAGATTGTCGTACGCGACGATCGTCTTGGCTTGGAGGTCCGGGTACCCCGATCTCACTTGGCTCACGACCAGGATGACGAGGCCGGTGATCACACCGAGCGTTCCGAGCATGGCGACCGCAATGGCGATGCCCTTCGGCCACCGGTGTCGGCGGAGGAAGTTGACGAACGGCACGAGAAGCGCCCCGAGCAGGATCGCCACGAAGAAGGGGATGACGATGTACCGGAACTGGATGACCAGGAAGACCAGCACAGCGACCAACCCGAGCACGACGAGGATGCGCCACGCGTAGGCTGCCGCGATCGACAGGCCGGGCGCGACCACGTCGCTCTCGCCGGTGGGCTGCGAGGCAGTGACGCGCTTTCCGAAGATCACTGGGCAAGTCTAGGCTCGTCCGCCGCGATACGCGCTGGACGAGCCACGCGGCAGGTCGGCTCGAAGGCTAGCGGGGAACAGCGCTCACGGGCGCGCCCTTCAAGCGCAGGTGCACCGGCTCACCGGGTTCGTGACGGACGTCGACTTCGTGCTGGATCGAGAGGAGCGTGTCATCCTGAAGCCGCACCTGGGTGCGGCGCAGCGACCCCAGGAAGCTCGAGGCCACGACCGTGGCCGGGATGCCCTGCGCCGCGAACGCGATGTCCTCCGGGCGGATGTAGACCGTCACCTCGCCGTCGCGCACGGGCTCGCCCAGCATCGTGAGTTCGACCCCCTGGACCGTTGCCTTTCCACCAGCAGCAAAGCCGGCCACACGGTTGGAGAGGCCGACGAAGTCGGCGACGAAGGCACTTGCCGGGGTCGAGTAGAGCTCCTCCGGAGTGCCGACCTGCTCGATCACTCCGTCGCGCATGACGGCGACCCGGTCGGCGACCGCGAGGGCCTCCTCCTGGTCGTGGGTGACGAAGACCGTCGTGATGCCGAGCTCGGTCTGGATGCGACGGATCTCGTCACGCAACTGCACACGGACTTTCGCGTCCAGGGCGCTCAGGGGCTCGTCGAGAAGGAGCACACGGGGGCGCGTGACCAGGGCGCGGGCCAGGGCGACTCGCTGCTGTTGTCCCCCCGAGAGCTGGTGCGCGTACCGCGACCCGTGCTGGGCGAGGCCCACCATATCGAGGGCCTCGGCTGCGCGACCCTTGCGTTCCGCGGCGGGCACCCGTCGCATCCGGAGTCCGAACTGCACGTTCTCGCTGACCGTCATGTGTGGGAAGAGCGAGTACGACTGAAACACCATGCCCATATCGCGGCGGTTGGTGGGCACGGATGCGACATCCTCACCGTCGATCAGGATCTCGCCACCATCGATGCCCTCGAGCCCCGACAGGGCTCGGAGGGCGGTCGTCTTGCCACACCCGGATGGGCCGAGCAGGGCGATGAACTCGCCGGGCTCGATCGCGAGGTTGATCGAGTTGAGTGCCCGGTGCGGTCCGAAGTACTTCACGACGTTCGAGAGTTCGACACGGGCACCCGAGACAGGCTCGATGTCGATCGCGGATGCGACGGGGATGGTGTTGGTCATGAGTTGTCCTTACGGCGAGCCGATCCGAGTCGGCCGATGATCACGAGAAGCAGGAAGGCGAAGACCAGCGCGAGCAGCGCGAAGATCACCGCGATGTAGGGATCGGCCTTGTTCACCACGAGGAGCGCGGTCTGCAGGTTGATGCGGTTGAGGAGAGAGGCGATCGTGAACTCACCCAGCACGACGGCGACCGAGATGAACGATGCTGCGAGCAGGCCGCGACGGAGGTTCGGCACGATCACCCGGAAGAGCACGGTGCCCCAGCTCGCGCCGAGCGAGCGAGCTGCCTCACTGAGGGTCTTCACGTCGATGGAGTCGAGGTTCGCCTGGATCGCGCGGTAGGCGTAGGGCAGCACGAGGATTCCGTAGGCGAAGGCGAGCGTCCACACCCCGCTGCCGAAGATCGACGAGACGACGCGGTACACGGGCGCGAGCCCCACCACCAGCACGATCGCGGGGATCGTGATCGGCAACAGGCAGATGAACTCCATCACGGGCCGGAGCCTGGGGAACGACAGCTTGATCAGGATCATGGTCGGCACGAGCAACACGAGCATGATGATGACCGTCACCACCGCGAGCACGAGCGAGTTGCCGATCGCGATCCACAGCTGGTTGAACTCCGGCCCGAGCTGGCCCGTGAAGACGGTGACCCAGCGGTCGACCGTGTAACCGCCCTCGAGTCCCCCACGCAGGGTGAACTCGACCATGCTCACCAGCGGCAGCGCGAAGAAGATCGCGATGACCACGAGGATGATCGTGCGTGTCGCCGCGGTCGGGCCCGGGTGGTGGGCGCGCTGCAGCCTCCGGCTTACCGCTGCCATCGTGAAGCCCTTCTCTCAAAGACGGAGTAGATGACCATCACGACGACCATGACCACGATCATCCCGAGCGCGAGGGCACCCGCGAGGTTCTCGCGCCCGAGGACCGTCTCACTCGTGAGAGCCGCACGAATCTGGAGGGGCACAATGCCCTGGCCCTGGCTCGTAAGGGCCGCGGCCGTCGCGTAGGACGAGAAGGAGTTGGCGAAGAGCAGGAGCAACGAGCCGATGAAGCTCGGCGCGAGCACGGGCATCCCGATACGCCACCAGTAGGTTGCACGGGAGCCCCCGAGGGTGGCCGATGCCTCAGCCCACTGCGGCTTGAGCGCCTCGAGTGCCGGCAGGAACACGATGATCATGAGGGGCACCTGGAAGTAGATGTACGGCAAAACGAGACCGGGCACCTCATAGAGCCAGACGCCCTCAGCGAAGATGTCGATACCGAAGTTGTTCTGCAGGATGACGCGCAGCAGGCCCTGTGTGCCGATGAGGGTCACGAACGCGAAGGCGAGCATCACGCCACCGAACTGGGCGAGAACGCCGGAGATCGAGTCGACGACCGTGCGGAGCGGGCCGTCCGGCTTCGTGTCCAGGAGGGCGTAGCAGGCGGCGGCGCCGACGACGGCCCCGATGACCGCGGTGAGCGCAGAGAGCCAGATCGAGTTCCAGAAGGTGCGGACGATGACGGGGTCGACGAGCGCCTCGATGTTCGTCGTCGTGAACGCGCCGTCGCCGTCGAAGAGTCCGGTGCTCAGCGCGAGCACGGTGGGCAACCCGAGGAAGAGCACAACATACGCCGCGAAGGGCGCAAGACCGAGGATGGACAGGCGGGATGCCCCGCGACGCGAACGCCGCGGGGCACCACCGGTCACTGCACTACTGGACAGCAGCTGCCCACTTCTCACCGAGGAGCACGCCTGCGGCTTCACTCTGCTCGGCCGTGGGAACGACCGTGTCACCCTCGACGACCGGGAGCGCTGCGAAGAGCTCCTCGTCGATCGTGCCGGCCTCCGCCATCGCGTCGGCACGGACCGGGCGAGCGCCACCCTTCAGCCACAGGTTCTGCACCTCGTCGCTGTAGAGGAACTCCTGCCAGAGGCGCGCCGCGGCGGGGTGCGGTGCATCCACGTTGACAGCCTGGTTGTAGTAACCGGCGTAGGCGGTGCCGGGGAACACGACGACCTCCCAGTTGCGCTGGCCCTCGAGGGACGAGGCGTAGCCGGCGTTCAGGTAGTCCCAGTCGAAGACGACGGGGGTCTCGCCCGAGGCGATGGTCGCGTCGGTCGGGTCGATCTTCAGGAAGTTGCCCGCCTTGTTGAGCTCGGAGAAGAAGTCGATGCCGGCCGTGAAGTCGTCGAGGTCACCGTCGTTCTGCACGGTGGCCATACCGACGGCGGCGAACGCCGCGCCAGCCTGCGTCGGGTCGCCGTTGATGGCGACCTTGCCGAGGTAGTCGGCACCGAGGAGGTCCTGGAGGGACTCGGGCGCGGGCACGGCGTCGGGGTCGTAGCCGACCGACATGTAGCCGCCGTAGTCGCCCACGAAGAGACCGGAGGCCTCCTTGAGCGCGTCGGGGATCTCGTCCCAGGTCTCGACCTTGTACGGGGCGAACTGGGCGGTGCTGCTGAGGGCGACCGCGAGACCGACATCGAAGACATCGGGAGCGGTGTCCTGGCCAGCGAGGTTCTCGGCGGCCTGGATCTCCTCGGCGCTCGATGCGTCGGGGGATGCCTCGGTGATCGTGATTTCGGGGTAGCGCTCGGCGAACAGATCGAGGATCTCGCCGTAGTTCGCCCAGTCACGCGGGAGCGCGATGACGTTGAGCGCGCCTTCGGCCTTGGCTGCGGCCTCCAGGCCGGCCAGGTCGCCGAACGCCGACACGTCGGTGGCAGTCGCGGCGTCGACATCGCCGGACGGGGTGTCGCCAGCGGGGGCGCAGGCGGCGAGCGTGATCGCGGTGACGGCAGCGAGTGCCACACCGGCGAGAATGCGCTTGGTGGTCAAGGGTTCCTCTCCTCGTGCATCCGGTCGCTCAGGCTGTGGAAGAGCGATAGGAGCCGGATGCCCGCGTGCGACGGTACGGAGCTTCGGGTAATGGTTGGTCGAGCGTGCCTTAACGCGCGGCGAACAGCGGGTGTCATCCGTCGCCGCTAGCCTCGACCACGTGGTGGACACCGTCAGTGCGGCTCAGGCGCGCCGTATCGCTCTCGCCGCCCAGGGGTTCGGCAAGCCGCCCGCCGTCGTGTCCACTCGCCAGCTCAACTCGACGATCCAGCGGCTGAACCTCCTGCAGCTCGATTCGATCAACGTGTTCGAACGCAGCCATTACCTCCCGCTCTTCGCGCGACTGGGGGCCTACGACAAGAGCACACTCGATCGACTCACCTTCGGGCGACGGTCGAAGTACATCGAGTACTGGGCTCACGAGGCGGCGATCATCCCCGCTGAGGATTGGCCGCTCTGGCGCTGGAAGATGGAGCACCTGCGCGAGCGCGACCAGGGTCGCGAACAGTGGGTGCAGGAGAACGGGCAGATGCTGCAGTGGCTGCGCGACGAGTTGGCCGCGCGCGGACCCGTCGCCGCGAGCCAGATCGAGCACGACTCGAACAAGCGAGCGGGGCCGTGGTGGGGCTGGTCTGACGTGAAGCGGGGCCTCGAGTACCTGTTCCGGTGGGGAGACGTGGTGAGCGCGGGGCGGACTCGGTTCGAGCGCACGTACTCGCTCCCGGGTCACGTGCTCGACGAGGAGCTTCTCGGGCGCGACATCCCTCGCGCGGAGGCGCACCGGCAGCTCGTCGAACGCAGCGCCGGAGCACTCGGCATCGCGACGGCCAGCGACCTCGCCGATTACTTTCGCCTCAAGAGCGCTGACGTGAAACCCGCGATCGCGGCGCTTGCCGATGCTGGCGTGCTCGTACCTGTGACGGTGCGCGGGTGGTCGCAGAGCGCGTGGTTGCATCGGGATGCCCGCATTCCCCGTCGCGTCGAGGGTGAGGCGCTCCTCTCCCCCTTCGACCCCATCGTCTGGGACCGTGCTCGTGCGCTACGGATGTTCGGTTTCCACTACCGCATCGAGGTCTACACGCCAGCGCCGAAGCGCATCTATGGGTACTACACGCTGCCACTGCTCATCGACGATGCGCTCGTCGGTCGCATCGACCTCAAGAGCGACAGGCAGGCCGGGGTGCTGCGAGTGCAGTCCGCGTGGCGTGAGGGCGAGGCATCCGTCGACCTCGACCGGGTCGTCGGGTTGCTGGATCGCATCGCGGCATGGCAGGGCCTCAGCGGAGTCGAGTTCGCGGAACGCGGAGACCTGATCGCTGAGCTGGCGCGGCACTATCGGAACGCCGTGGGTTGAGTAGCCGCGGCGCAGCCCGGCGTTATCGAAACCAAGCCAGCGTGATCGGTGTTGTTCGAGGCCAGGTTTCGATAGCGGCCGCTTCGCGGGCCTACTCAACCCACATCCAGCTTTAGAAGCTTCCGCCGATCTTGCCGAGGCGCTGGATGCGCTCCGCGAGCGGGGGGTGCGTAGCGAAGAGACGGTCCATGAGGCCTGGCTTCGTCGGATCCGAGATCCACATGTGCGCCATCGTCGAGTTCTGCTTGATCATGGGGCGGCCGTAGTCGGCGAGCTTCTGCAGGGCCGAGGCGAGGGCATCCGGATGCCGCGTGGTGAGGGCACCCGTCGCATCCGCCAGGTATTCACGCTGCCGCGACACCGCTGCCTGCACGACCGCGGCCACGAGCGGTGCAACGAGGAACGCCACAAGCCCGAACACGAGCACGATCGGGTTGTTGTTGTTCGAGTTGCGACCACCGAAGAACGCCATGCGAAGCAGGATGTCGGCGATGAATCCCACCGCCACGACGAGACCGAAGACGATCATGGAGACGCGGATGTCGTAATTCTGCACGTGGCCGATCTCGTGTGCCATGACACCCTCGAGCTCCGAGTCCGTCATGATCTCGAGCAGCCCGGTGGTCGCAGCAACCGACGCGTGTTCGGGGTCGCGACCCGTCGCGAACGCGTTCGGTGCCGGATCGTTGATGATGTACACCTTGGGCATGGGGGTGCCCGTGGTGATCGACAGGTTCTCGACAATGCGGTAGAGCCGCGGGTTGTCGGCCTTCTGGATCTGGTGCGCGCCACTCAGGGCGAGAGCCTGGCTGCTCGCCGCAAAGTACTGGATGAGCGCGTAGCCGATCGAGATCGCAAGAGTGATGATAACGATCGTGACGTCCTGGTAGATCCACGCCGCGAGGGCCGCGAGGCCGCCGATGATGAGGATGAACAACAGGATGATGAAGACGGTGTTGCGCTTGTTCTTCGCTATGGCGCGATACATCTTGGGGGCTCCCAGTAGAGACGTTGGTGCGAGAGGTTTCGATACGCGGCTACGCCGCTACTCAACCTTGAACCTACGGTTGAGATCTCCTTCGGAGATGTCAACCTTTGGTTCAAAACTGCACGCGCGGGGGCTCTGCGATCGCGGCCGAGTCGGTGACCTCGAAGAACTCGCGCTCGTGGAAGCCGAGGCCGCGCACGAAGAGCGTGTTCGGGAACTGCTTGATCTTGGTGTTGAGCTCGCGCACGCCACCGTTGTAGAAACGGCGGCTGGCCTGGATCTTGTCCTCGGTGTCGACGATCTCCGCCTGCAGCTGAAGGAAGTTCTGGCTCGCCTGCAGCTGCGGGTACGCCTCAGCGACGGCGAAGATGCTCTTGAGCGCCTGCTGCATGTGGTTCTCAGCGGCGGCGGCATCCGCAGGGCCCTGGGCGGAGAGAGTCTCGGCGCGGGCCTTGGTGACGTTCTCGAAGACGCCCTTCTCGTGTGCCGCGTAGCCCTTGACCGCCTCGATGAGGTTGGGGAGCAGGTCGGCACGACGCTTGAGCTGCACCGTGATGTCGCTCCAGGCCTCGTCCACGCGAACGTTGAGTGTGACGAGCGAGTTGTAGGTCGACCAGAGGTAAATGCCGACGATGACCACCAGCAGGACGATGACGCCAACGACGATAAGGATTTCCATGGCTGCCATGGTACGGCAGTCGCGCTGGGAAATGCCCAGAAAGTCGGGGCGAATCAGCGCTTTCGTGAGCTTTGCACGCGTTGCAACCAGCGGAAGGAACTCTTCGGGGTGCGGACCAGCGAGTCGAAGTCCACGTGCACGAGACCGAAGCGCTGGGTGAAGCCCGCGGCCCACTCCCAGTTGTCGAGAAGGGTCCACACGAAGTACCCGCGGAGGTCGATGTCGTCTGCGGCGTCGAGGGCAGCCGCGATGTGGTCGGCGAGGTAGGACACCCGGGATGCGTCATCCACCCGTCCCTCGGAGTCCACAACATCTTCGAAGCTCGCGCCGCCCTCGGTGATGTACACCGGGGGCAGGGAGCTGCCGTAGCGCCGCGCGTAATCCCGCAACGATGCCGTGAGGAACTCCGGCGAGATCGGCCAACCGAAGCCGGTCTTCGGGTACTCGGGCCACTCCGCGAGGTGGAAGGGGAGGTCGCGCATGGCTTCGGCGTCGCCATCCGGAGTCGATGCCTCCGTGGGAGCCCCCACCGCGATGCGCGTCGGCATGTAGTAGTTGAGACCGTAGAAGTCGAGGGGCTGGTGGATGATCGCCATGTCGGCGGGGTCGGTCTCGCGTAGGGTACGGAACTCCTTGCGCGCCAGAAACGGGAACCGCGGGTAGCGGCCCCGCAACACCGGATCGGCGTAGATGCGGTTGTGCACGAGGTCGAAAACCTTCGCGAACTGCGCGCCTACGAATCCCCGCTTCGCCGCCACGACGGGCGAGTGCACGTTGGTCACGCCGATCTGCCCCGTGACACCCCGTGCCCTGAGCGCCTGCACCGAGAGTCCGTGACCGAGGAGCTGGTGGTGCACGGTCGTGAGTGCGTCGAAGAGGAGAGACTCCCCCGGCGCGTGGATGCCGAGCGCGTACCCGTTGAGGGTCACCGTCGTCGGCTCGTTGAGCGTGATCCACTTGTCGACGCGATCGCCGAAGGCATCGGCGGCGAGTGCGGCGAAGTCTGCGAGACGGGATGCCGTGTCCCGTGTCATCCATCCGCCTGCGCGTTGCAGCGGCTCGGGCACATCCCAGTGGAACAGGGTCGCGACCGGGCTGATGCCTGCCTCGAGCAGCTCATCGAGCAGCCGGTCGTAGAAGGCGATGCCAGCCGCGTTGGCGGCACCCCTGCCCTCGGGTTGGATGCGCGGCCACGCGATCGAGAAGCGATAGGCATCGACTCCCAGCTCACGCATGAGTGCGACGTCGTCTCGATAGCGGTGGAAGTGGTCGTCGGTGATCTCGGGCGTCGTGCCGTCGATGATGCGGCCGGGCTGCGCGGCGAAGGTGTCCCAGGTCGACGCACCCCGCCCATCCTCGGTGACGGCGCCCTCGATCTGCGTCGCCGCCATGGCCACGCCGATCGTGAAGTCCCGCGGCAGCCTGGCCGCGAGCGCGTCGGGCTCGATCACGCGCCCAGCACGCGCGCCAGGTAGGGGTTGGCGAAGACCCGGTCGGGGTCGAGCCGGTCCCTCACCGCGAGGAAGTCATCGAATCGCGGGTAGGCCGGGCGAAGATCGTCGGCGGTGCGACCGTGCATCTTGCCCCAGTGCGGGCGGCCCTCGTGATCGCGCATGATCGCTTCGATCTCGCGGAAGTACTCGGTCGGGTCGTCCTTCCAGAATCGGTGGGCGGCGATGTAACCGGTCGCGCGCCCCGAAGCGGTCGACAACCACAGGTCGTCGGCAGCCGATGCCCGCACTTCGATGGGGAAGGAGATGCGCCATCCCTTCGCGGCGATCAGATCGTGGATGGCCGTGAGTGCTGCTGGCACGCGGTCGACGGGCAGCGCGTACTCCATCTCGCGAAAGCGCGTCGTGCGCACCGTGGAGAAGACGTCCCACGAGTAGTCGGAGAACTCGCGGTTGGCTTCGAGCTTGACGGACAGGCGATTCATGGGAGGGATCATGGCCGGCATGAGTCGCAGCATCTCGAGGGATGCGCCAAACACCGTGTTCGCCATGACCTTGTTGTCGAACCACTCCTGGACGGGCCCAAGCGGCTTTCGCGGAGTGTCAGCGGGCATGCGGGTGTTGGTCTTCGTGCTGACGAGTTCGGCGTGCGGCCAGGAGTAGAACTCGAAGTGGTCGTGCTCGGCGATCCGCTGCTCCCACTCCGCGAGGACTGTCGCTGCGCTCTCCGGGCGTTCGACCGCGTGCAGTACGAAGGCCGGCACACACTCGATCTGGATCGCCACGAGAACACCGAGAGCGCCGAGCCCGAGCACGGCCGCCGGCAGGAGTTCGGCGTTCTGCGTGCGGCTGATGTGCAGTAGCTCGCCCGCCGCGGTCACGAGGGTGACCGCGCGGATCTGGGTGGCGAGGCCGCCGAACGCCGAACCGGTGCCGTGGGTGCCCGTCGACGTGGCGCCCGCGAGCGTCTGCACGTTGATGTCGCCCATGTTCTGGAGCGCGAGACCGTAGGGGGCGAGCAACTCCGGAAGCTGGTGGAGGTGGGTGCCAGCGCCGAGGGTCACCATGTTCCCGTCCACCGCTATGAGGCCATCGATCGCCGACACATCGATCTGCACGCCCTCCGTGGCAGCGATCGCGGTGAAGCTGTGGCTCGCGCCGACCGGGCGAACGGTGAGGCCCCGCTCGCGCGCGAACCGCACCGTCTCGATGACGTCGTCGACGGATGTCGGCCGCGACACGAACTCGGGCGTTGAGGACTCCGAGCGCCCCCAGTTGGTCCACGGTCGACCGGTCTCGATGGTCACAGGAACGCCTTTCCCTCTCCGCGGTAGGTGGGAACAGTGTCCACGATCGTGTCGCCATCCACGACCGCGAACTCGTTCAGGTGCTCGCTCGCTTCGCCCGCCTTCGTGTGGCGAAGCCAGACGCGATCGCCCACTGCCAGGCGTGCTGCTGCAGCGCCCCTCACGGGCGACTGCACCTCGCCTGCGCCCTCGCGGGCGAGGAACTCGAGGCCCTGCGGCCACGCGAGCTGCGGCATCCGGTCGGGTGCTGGCGGGCCGGAGGCGATCCAGCCGCCACCCAGAAGCGTCGCGAGCTGCGGTGTCGGCTTGCGCACGACCGAGAGGGCGAACGCTGCAGCGGGCGCTGGCGTGAAGTGGCTGTAGCCGTCGAAGAGGCGCGGGCCGAAGAGCCCGCTTCCTGCTGCGATCTCCGTGACCGAGGGATCGGATGACGTGCGCTCCAGCGAGCCGGTTCCGCCTCCGTTGACGAACTCGAGGTCCGTGATCGCACGAACGGCGCTCACGACCTCGCCCCGTCGGGCAGTGAGTTCGTCGAACGAGGAGCGCTGCATCCAGTCGACGAGTCGCGCCCGCACGGGCTTGCCAGGGGGACGATTGATGACCCCCGCGATCTGGGCCTCGTACGACATGATTCCCACGAGGTCGAAGCCGCGGCGGCTGACGATGTGTCGCGCGAGGTCGACCGCCTGGTCGACCGTGTGCACCGGCGAGCGATAGACGCCCGTGTGGCCGATGAGCCGCGACTTCCACGACGCGTCGAGCTCGAGGCAGACCCGGATACTCTCGCGCGTGCCCGGAGGGAGCACCGCGTCGATCGCGTCCAGCTGCGCCACCGAGTCCACCATGACGGTGACCCGACGGGCGAGGGATGCCGAGCTCCCAAGGGTCCGGATCGCCGTGGCATCCACGCTCGGGTAGCCGACCACGATGTCGTCGATGGTCTCGGCGAGCCAGAGCGCCTCGGGCAGTGTGTACGCCAGCACGCCCGAGTATCCGGGGAGCTGGAGCACCTGCTCGATGACACCGCGCACCCGCAAGGACTTGCTGGCGACACGAATGGTTGTGCCGTTCGCGCGGTCGAGCATGTTGTGCGTGTTGTGAGCGAGGGCGGTGAGATTCAGCGCGCCGACGGGGGTATCGAGGGATGCCGTAGCCGCCGTCATCCCTCCCCAGTAGGTCGCGGGCTGCAGCCAGGGCTGCGTGGTGGGGCGATCGAGGTTCATGGTCTAGCGCACACTCCGGATGGGAAGAACAGCGAGCGCGCCAAGGAGGGCAGCGACCGCGGAGAGGATGAAGAGGCCCTGGAAGCCGACGAGCAGTGCGACCACGATCGCGCCGAGGAGTGGTGCGAGGGCCTGCGGCACGGCGGTCGCGATGTTCATGATGCCGAGATCCTTGCCGCGCGTGTGCGGGTCGGGCAGCACCTGGGTGGCGAGCGCCTGGTCGACGGAGAGGAAGCAGCCGTAGCCGAGGCCGAGGAGGCCTGCTGCGACCATGGCGACCGTGACATCCGGCACGAACGCGAGCATGAGGGCCGCGATGCCCTGGAGGCTCGCCGCGACGAACACGAACGGCTTGCGACGGCCGAGCTTGTCGGAGAGCTTGCCGAGCACGAGCGAGGCGAGGATCACGAACACCATGTACACGAGTGTCAGCACGATGAGTGTGCCCTCGGCATCGTCGACCTCGAGGCCGTACTGCAGAAACTGCAGCAGCAGCGCGGTGCCGAAGGCGTTGCCGAAGTTCACGAGGATGCGACTGAGCAGGGTCCATCCGAAGTCCGGGTACTCGCGCGGGCTGATCCAGAACCCGGCCATGAGCGCCCGGACGGTGAGCTTGTCGGCAGACGTGAGCCGGGCATCCGGAACCCTCAAGAGGAACGGAAGCACCAGGAGCACGAGCAGGGCAGCCATCGCCGCGTAACCCAGGAACTGGCCGACGAAGAGCTCGGTGACGAGGATGAGGCCGAGGATCGTGCCGACGGCCTGTGGCGCCGAGATCCAGCCGGAGACGAAGCCGCGCTGGTTGACGGGAACCTGGTCGGAGATGACCGCCGTGAGTGCCGCGGTGAGCACGCAGAATCCGGTGAGCGCGAGTGCCCAGAAGATGCCGACGCCGACGATCGACTCCTGAAGACCGAGCAGCAGCAGGCTCGCCGCGAAGAGAAGCGCGCCACCGGCGATCCACGGGCGGCGGCGGCCGAAGCGGCTCGTCGTGCGGTCGGAGAGCGCGCCGGTGAGCGGGTAGGCGACGAGCGCGCACAACCCCGCGATGCCGGAGATGATGCCGAACGCCACGACGTTGTCCACCCAGTTGGTAGCACCGAGCTGCGCCTCGACTTGCAGCGGAAGCAGCAGCTGCACGGGCGTGAGCTGTGCCATCCAGACGCCGAGCCAGGCGGTGGCGAAGAGCGCGATCCATCCCCCGGTCACCGCCTTGGTCGGTTCTGCGAACGGGGCGGGTGCCTGCGCTTCGGTGCTCGTGCTCACGCGGTGACCTGGCTCTCTCGAGTGGGTGTCTCGTCTCGTGGGGCAATCGGGGTGGCGAGGGCCGCGAGGGTATCCGCGGCGAAATCGAGCACGCGACGAGCTGCCGCCTCGTCGCGGTTGGCGAGCCAGGCGAGGGTAACGCCGTCCGTGAATGTGACGACGAGCCTGGCGATGTCGGCGACAGGCATCGTCCACACCACACGTGCCGCCGAGGCCCCTGCCACGAGAAGCTCGGTCACCGCGCGGTGGTAGCTCTCGTACTGCTCGGCTGCCTGGTGTTCGAGGCCTGGCGTGCGCAGGGCGTACTGCATGATGTCCTGCATCACCTGTTCGTGCCCCGGGTCGGCGATCACGTAGTCGAGGAAGGCGTGCAGGCCGGCCCGCACGGACTGGTGGATGTCGGCGCCCGGCTCGAGCGCGGCAAACACCGCGGTCGACTCGCGCCCCACCACGTGGGCCACGAGTTCGGCCATCATCTCGTCGTGGGAGCGGAACGCGTAATGGAAGCTGGCCAGCGACATCCCGGCTTCAGCGACGATCGCCCTCGTCGTTGCCCCCGCGATGCCCTTCTTGGCAGAGACGCGAAGCGCCGCGACAAGGAGCAGCTCGCGTCGCTCCTCAGCAGGAATCCTGGCCACGGCGGCCTCCTCCCTGACTCGGGCTCACGCGTAGTGGGTCAACTGTCCCAGACGGGTGTCCCGGATGCAACAGCCCCGCGAACTTGTAACCCGCGCGTAACGCGTGGCGCGCGAAAACCCCCTGCCCCGCGAGAGCTGCGGGACAGGGGGTCGTTGGTATCGCTGCGTAGTTGGTATCGCTGCGCCGTTGGCCGCTATTACGCGTTGCGGCGGCGCACCGCGAGCAGCGTTGCGGCTCCCGCGAGGAGCAGGATCAGCGCAGCAGCACCGATCACCGGAGCGGTGTCCGACCCGGTCGCGGCCAGCGCTGGGCCGGCCGGCGTGGTGCCGGTTCCGCCAACGGGCGCGGCGACCACGGATGTGTCATCCCAGCCGAGCAGCTCGCCGTCGGTTGAGAGAACAGCAGCCTTGGCAGCCCCGAGCACGAAGTCGGTGGGAACGGTCACGGAGAGCGTGCCGTCCTCAGAGACAACCCCGGTGCCCAGCGAGACGGGCGTCTCGTTGGATGCCGAGAACAGGTGAACCTCGAGGGTCTCGCCTGCCCAGTCGGATCCGACTGCGATGGGCAGCGTTGCGCCCTGTGCGACGGATGCCGCGGCATCCACGCCACCGCGGGCGTCGTCGGTCAGGCTCGCGTAGGTGACCTCGTCGTAGCAACCGAAGCGCTCGTAGCCTGCAGCCATCTGGATGCCGCCGAGCATGTGGTCGAGCAGCAGGGGCTCAGACCAGAACGCACCGGAGTGGCCCATGGCGGTGTAGACCGAGCGGCCACCGTCATACGGGTGGCACCAGGCGATGGGGTGGTCGCCCATGCCCGTCGAGCCGGTGTAGCCAGACGGGTCATACGTCGACTCGTCGAGCGAGAGCAGCACGTGGGTGATGTCGCGGGGGTTGGAGCGGAAGTTGTACCACTCGTCGGTACGCACCCACGGGTTCGGGAGTCCCTCGGTGGCTGCTGTGTGCTCGTCCTCGACGTGGACGGTTGCCTCCTGGAACTGCGGGGCGAACGGGTGGTCGAGGAAGTATGCGCCCACGAGCTCGCCGTACCAGGGCCAGTCGTACTCGGTGTCGGAGGCCGAGTGAACGCCGAAGTATCCGCCGCCACCCTGGATGTAGCGCTCGAACGCGCCCTGCTGGGTCTCATCCAGCACGTTGCCGGTCGTGCAGAGGAACACCACCGCGTCGTACTGCGCGAGGTTGTCATCGTTGAACACCGTGGCATCCTCGGTGGCGTCGACGCGGAAGTCGTTCTCCGCACCGAGGTTGGTGATGGCCGCAGTTCCGCTCGCGATGCACTCGGTGTGACGGAAGGCCGCCGTAGCCGAGAACACGAGGATCGCGGGGTCCTCTGGCGCTGCCGCAACAGCGGGCGCGGCAGTCACGCCGCCGAGGAGAACGAGTGCAGCGCTGGCGAGCACTGCGGGATAGAAGGTCTTCATTGATCATCTCCGTGGAAAGAGTGGACAGGGAGTACCACTATTTGTGGTTCCATCTGACGAAATTAAACGGAGGATGTCAAGTTAAAGGTGATTCGCCATATATCGACGGGTTTTCGATTTGTTGCATGAGGAACAGAAGTAGCGCGCCGCTGTATTTTTCGCAACCCCTTCACACGGCCGCGCGATGGTGATACGGATGCGGCGACCCTCGAGTGTTCCGATATGGCCGTTATCCGGCGCGCCATAACGGCCATATCGGAACACTCGGCGGGATGGGGTGCCCCGGCAGGGACTCGAACCCTGACTGTGCCGATTTTAAGTCGGCTGCCTCTGCCAATTGGGCTACCGGGGCGGGGCCGGATGCCACAGCATCCGTCGCGCCAGCCTACCGAGTCACCCCATCCCGGGCGTGGACACCGCGGGCACCCACGCGTAGCCTGTGCGGCATGACTGACACGACATCAGAACAGGACAGGATCACCGAGAAACTGGCCGCGGGTGTGCCAGACCGGAGCGTGGGTCTCGCGTACGGCGAGAAGCAGACCGTCGACGGAGCCGAGATCATCCCCGTGGCGTTCGTCACGTACGGGTTCGGCGGAGGCGACGGGCTGGACCTCGGCAACGGCGAGGGCAGCGGCGGAGGGGGTGGCGGTGTCGCCATCCCCCTCGGTGCCTACGTTCGCGGACCGCAGGGGCTGCAGTTTCAGCCCAACGTGATCGCGCTCGTCTCCGTCGCCATTCCGCTGGTCAGCACGATCGCCTGGGGCATCTCGCTGATCGTGAAAGCGGCGCGGCGCTAGCTACGCCTTCGGGCGGGACGCGAACTCCTCGAACGCTGCGCGCGGGTGGACGCGAGCGGACAGCTCGACCATGTCGCGGCGCAGGAGGAAGTTCAGCACCCAGTTGCCGAAGACCCGGATCTTGCGCTCCCACATCGGGATGGCGAGACCGTGGTAGCCACGGTGCATGACCCACGCAGGGAAACCCTTGATCGCGAGCTTGCGGTACTGGAAGACTCCGTTGTAGAGACCCAGGCCAGCGACCGCGCCGAGGCTCTCGTGGAAGTAGTCCTTCGGGCTCTCACCGCGCAGGCTCGCCACGATATTCTTCGCGAGCAGCTTGGCCTGGCGCACGGCGTGCTGGGCGTTCGGCACGCAGAATCCGCCGACACCCTTACCGGTGAGGTCAGGAACTGCCGCGACGTCACCAGCGGTCCAGGCATCCGCCACGGGGCCCTCGTCGTTGATGATCTGGAGTGCGGCGTTGGCCCGCAGGCGACCGCGCTCCTCGATCGGGAGGTCGGTGTTGCGGATCATGGGGTTGGCCATGACGCCAGCGGTCCACACGATCGTGTCGGACTCGAACGACTCACCCGTCGAGAGCTCGATGACTCCACCCGTGGCCGAGCTGAGCTGGGTGTCGAGGTGGATCTGGGCACCACGCTCGGCGAGCGACTTGATGACCCACTTGCTCGTCTCCAGCGACACCTCGGGCATGATGCGACCCATGGCCTCGATGAGGTGGAAGTGCGTCTCCTCGAACGAGATGGTCGGGAACTGCCTCACGAGGGATGACGCGAGCGAACGCATCTCGGCGAACGCCTCGATACCCGCGAAACCGCCGCCCACCACGACGAACGTCAGGAGGCGCTTCTTCTCGGCGCTGCCCTCTGGGAGGTTCGAGGCCTTCTGGAAGTTGCGGATGATGCGGTCGCGGACGGCCACGGCCTCTTCGATGTTCTTCATACCGATCGCCTCGTCGGCAACGCCCGGGATCGGGAACGTGCGCGAGACGGCACCAGCCGTCATGACGACGATGTCGTAGGTCTCGTCCCACGGCTCGCCCACCTCAGGGGTGATCGTCGCGGTCTTCGTCTCGTGGTTGACGTAGGTGACCTTGGCGTTCACCACGCGCGTGCGCTTCAGGTGACGGCGGTGCGAGACGACCGCGTGGCGGGGCTCGACAGAACCCGCGGCAACCTCCGGCAGGAACGGCTGGTAAGTGAGGTAGGGAAGCGGGTCCACCATGGTGACCTGGGCTTCGTTACGGCCCAACCATTTCTCAAGCTTCTTAGCAGTGTAAAAACCGGCGTAACCGCCGCCGACAATCAGGATCTTGGGCACGTGTAGGGCTCTCCTTGGTGGAAGTTCGCCCTAACCCTACTCCGTCTTGCGCAGTGACCTGAAATGCCGGACGGCCATGCCACCGGCCACCGCGACGAGCGTCGCGAACACCACGAAGACCAGCAACGGCACGCCAGCCACCCGCAGTTGATGCACGGTCGGGAGGAGCACTCCGAGAGAGCTGTTCGGGGCCAGCGGCACGTCCTCGGGGATCGTGTACGGCACACTCGTGGGAAGCGGCGTCGGGGTCGCGTCGGCGCGACGGTAAACGCGAATCCAGTCGCTGAGCTCCCCCATCGGGTTCTCGGTAACGGTGGGAACGGATGCCGTGACCGCAGCAACAGCGTCGACCAGGCCAAATCCGTAGATGGGGTCAGAGCCCACAGCGCCCGCGTCCTTGGCCGTCGCCACGACGCGGTTGATGATGTTCGCCGCATCCAGTTGCGGGTGCGCTGCCATCACCAGCGCGACGATGCCCGACACGATCGGCGCGGCACCACTGGTTCCGTTCCAGCGCACGTGACCGCCGCCGGGTGTGACGCCCACGAGGTTCTCGCTGGGGGCGGCGACGGCGATGGTGATGCCCTGTGACGACGCGTCGAAGCTCGCCTGACCCTGGGCGTCGACGCCCGCGACGGTGAGCACACCCGGCATCGTGGCCGGGGCCCCGACCTGCGTCGTGCCGCTGCCGCGGTTGCCCGCAGCGGCTACAACGACGACATCGTTCTCGAAGGCGTAGAGGAAGGCGTCATCCCAGCTCTCGGGCCACTCGACGGTGTTGCGGGTGAGCGACATGTTGATGATGTCGGCACCGTTGTCGACCGACCAGCGCACCGCCTCCGCGATCTGCTCGTCGGAGCTCTTCTCGCCCTCGCCGAAGCCGATCGAGACGGAGAGCAGGTCGGCCTTCGGTGCGGAGCCGATCACGCCACTGTCGGGCCCCGTGCCACGCCCAGCCGCGAGTGAGCCCACCATCGTGCCGTGATCCGAGCCGGTGGAGCCTACGGGCTTCTGGCCGTTGTAGGAGCCGAGGCCGGAGAAGTCTGCGCCGCCGACCACGGCACCGCTCAGTTCTGCCACCGTGCCGTCTACACCGGTGTCGATGATCGCGATCGTGATCCCCTCGCCCTGCGTGGTGGCCCACGCCTGGCGGATGCCGTAGACGTCGAGCCAGTACTCGCCGTCACGCACGCCGTCAGCCGAGGCGGGCGACGCAACGAGGAGGAGGGATGCGGCGATGGTGGTGACCACGACAGAGCCCAGGGCTCTGCGACGCAGGCTCGTCATACCTCGAGAGCGCACTGGCACACCTCCGGACTCCACGTCGCCTCCGCGAGCGCCAGATCGCCGATCGGATTGACGCCGGGACCCGCTGCGAGAGCATGCCCCACGAGGGCGTGCAGGCACTTTACCCGATCAGGCATCCCACCAGCTGAGATTCCGTCAATCTCTGGGATGTCGCCGTAGCTGCCGCGATCGGCAAGGTACTGCTCGTGCGCAGCGAGGTAGGCGGCTGCCACGTCATCCGTGAGAAGGGCGGCAAGCTCGGGCATCCGGCCCTCCGCCTCGAGCGTGGAGACCGCGGCCGTCGCAGCGGGGTGGGTCAGGTAGTAGAACGTCGGGAACGGGGTGCCGTCGGTGAGTCTGGGCTTGGTCGAGACGACCGTGGGCGCGCCGCACACGCAGCGAGCAGCGATGCCGACGACGTCGCGCGCGGGGCGCCCGAGCTGCCGGGACACGGTGGCGATGTCCGCCTCGGAAGGCGGATCGAAGGGAGGTCGCATCAGGGGCCGGTGAGTTCGTCGGGTGGCGCGGTCGTGAGACCCGCCGTGTACAGGGAGGAGAGGAGACCGCTCATCCAATCGACGTGCGTGGACTGGATCTGGTTACTGATCGGCAGCCCGTCGACGGACGGCGTGTCAGTGGCCGTGTCGCCGATGACGAGATAACTCACGTCGCCAGGGAAGACGTAGTACAGCCGCTCACGCGCCTGCGCCTCGATGTAGGCCGGGTCATCCCAGCGGGCGACCTCAGTCGTGAGCTCGTCGACGGCCGCACCCGCGTCATCCACCGACTTCTGGAGTTCGGCGATCTGGGCGCGTTGCTCGATGAGGATGCGCAGGCTCGGGGCGAGCACCACGACCGCGACAACGACGAGCGCAAGCATGAAGACAGTGAAGCCGGAGAGCCGCAGGTTGCGGAGCCAACCCTCGATCGCTGACTCCTCACGCGGAGGAGCGACGGATGCGCGTGCGCTTCCGTCGCTCCTCGTGCGTGTGGTTGGCGCCATACCCACAAGGGTACGTGCAGCCGGTCAGAAACTACTGAGCGTCAGGCTTTGAAACGCGGGAACGCCGATCGACCCGCGTAGACCGCTGCAGCGCCGAGCTCCTCCTCGATACGCAGGAGCTGGTTGTACTTCGCGACGCGGTCGGAACGAGCCGGAGCACCGGTCTTGATCTGGCCGGAGTTGGTCGCGACGGCGAGGTCGGCGATCGTCGTGTCCTCGGTCTCGCCCGAGCGGTGCGAGATGACTGCGGTGTAACCGGCGCGCTGCGCGAGGCTCACGGCATCAAGCGTCTCGGTGAGCGTGCCGATCTGGTTCACCTTGACGAGGATCGAGTTCGCTGCGCCCAGGTCGAGGCCCTTCTGAAGGCGGGTCGGGTTGGTCACGAAGAGGTCGTCACCGACGAGCTGCACGAGGCCGCCGAGCTTCTGTGTGAGGCCGACGTAGCCGTCCCAGTCATCCTCGTCGAGCGGGTCCTCGATGGTGGCGATCGGGTAGTCGTTCACCAGGCCAACCCAGAAGTCGGCGAGAGCGTCGGCCGACAGCTCCTGCTTCTCGAAGGAGTAGACGCCGTTGGAGTGGAACTCGGTCGCCGCGACATCCAGGCCGAGTGCGAAATCCTTGCCCGGGGTGAAGCCGGCGGTCTCGATGGCCGTGACGATGAAGTCGAGCGCTGCACGGGCACCGGGCAG
This sequence comes from uncultured Salinibacterium sp., assembly GCA_964425885.1. Taxonomy (GTDB): domain Bacteria; phylum Actinomycetota; class Actinomycetes; order Actinomycetales; family Microbacteriaceae; genus Rhodoglobus. Next base: position 226,774 of record CAYRON010000002.1, on the reverse strand, counting down.
GTCGGGGGCAAAGCCGCCCTCGTCGCCGAGGCCGGTGTTCTGGCCGGCCTTCTTGAGCTCGCCCTTGAGAGCGTGGTAGACCTCGGCACCCCAGCGGAGGGCCTCGGCGAAGGAGTCGGCGCCGACCGGGAGAACCATGAACTCCTGGATGTCGAGGCCGGTGTCTGCGTGGGCTCCACCGTTGATGATGTTCATCATCGGCACCGGGAGAAGGTGTGCGTTCGGTCCACCGAGGTAACGGAAGAGCGGGAGGTCAGCGGAATCCGCTGCGGCCTTCGCCACGGCGAGCGAGACGCCGAGGATGGCGTTCGCGCCGAGCTTCTTCTTGTTGTCGGTGCCGTCGAGCTCGATGAGCTCGTTGTCGATCAGGCGCTGGTCGGCGGCGTCGAAGCCCTCGATGGCCGGGCCGAGCACGTCGAGCACGGAGTCGACGGCCTTCAGAACGCCCTTGCCGAGGTAACGGCCCTTGTCGCCGTCGCGAAGCTCGTAGGCCTCGAATGCTCCGGTGGATGCACCGGAGGGGACTGCCGCGCGGGAAACCACGCCGTCGTCGAGGAGAACCTCGACCTCGACGGTCGGGTTGCCCCGGGAATCCAGAATCTCGCGAGCGCCAACTGCCTCGATCAATGCCACGGGGGAACTCCTTATAAAAGATGTGGTGGGTTGCGCCTCAATCGTAGCGATGCCGAGCGACCGCCGTGGTTCTGCGTCACTCCAGCGCGCGGTACTCCAGCTGCGAGACGTCGGTCGTTGCCGCCGAGACGTAGGCGTAGCGGGAGAAACCGGATGCCTTGAGCTGCCCGAGCAGTGGTGCGAGGTTGCGCGGCTTGCGTTCCAACCGCACACGCGAGCCGCCCGCGATGAGCTGCTTCTGCAGGGCGGCGAGCTGGGCGAGCGGCACGTCGGCATCGTGGACGAGAGCCGTGGCATCCGCTCCCGCGCTATCTGCGACATTCACCGCGTCGATGAGACGCTCGAAACCGAGCGAGAAGCCCGCGGCGGGAACGTCGGTGCCGAGGAAACGCCCGATCATGCCGTCGTAGCGCCCTCCCCCGCCCAGCGAGTAGCCGAACTGGGGGTGTGCCACCTCGAAGATCGTGCCCGTGTAGTAGCCCATGCCGCGAACGAGCCACGGGTCGAAGGTCACGACCTCGGTGCCGTACACGGCATTGACGGCCGCGCCGATCGCAGCCAGCTCGTCGATCGCCTGTGAGTCGGTCCCGGCAGGAGTCGCCGCACGGATGCTCGCCTCGCCGAACGGCAACGGTGCTGCATCCGCTGGCTGCTTGAGGAAGCCCTCCAGCGCATCCACGGCCGCGGGGTCGATCTGCTTGGCGCGAAGCTCGGCGACCACCCCGTCGACTCCGAGCTTGTCGAGCTTGTCGACCGTGATGAGCACCGAATCGTGGTCGGGAGCGGGGAAGCCGAAGATGCCGAGCATGCTCGTCAGGATGCGACGGTCGTTGATCCGGATGGTGGCACCGGAGACACCGAGGTTCTCGAGTGTCGCGACGGTCGCAGTGATCAGTTCGACTTCGGCAACGGGCCCCGCCTCGCCGATGATGTCGATGTCGCACTGCACGAACTGGCGGTAGCGCCCCTTCTGCGGGCGCTCCGCGCGCCAGACCGGGGCGATCTGGATGGCGCGGAAGACCGCGGGGAGTTCGGCGCGGTGACTCGCATAGAACCGCGCGAGCGGCACGGTGAGGTCGAAGCGCAGCCCGAGGTCGGCGAGCGCGAGCGGATCCTCAGCTTCGCGAAGGTCGTCCGTCGTGAGGGCGCGCTTCATCACTGCAAAAGCGAGCTTCTCGTTGTCACCGCCAAGCCCGGAGTGAAGCCGCGCGCTGTCTTCGACGACCGGGGTCTCGATCTCGTCGAACCCGTGCGACCGGTAGCTGTCGCGGATCACCGAGAGCACGTGCTCGCGGTGCGCCTTGTCAGCTGGCAGGAAGTCGCGCATACCGCGAGGGGGGTTCACCGGAGAGGCCATGCGTCGATTCTTCCAGAGAGCGAGTCAGCCCCGACCCACGAAGTACTCGATGCGCGCCTTGTGCTGCGCCAGAGCCCTCTCGAATGCACGCGTGGCGGCATCGACGTCGTTGTTGAGCACGAGGTCGTACTGGAGCCCGTGGAACGAGTTGACGATGACGCGCGCCTCCACCTCGGCATCAGCCCTGTCCATGCCGAACCTCACCATGGCCTCGACCCCGATATCGACCCAATGCTGGTACAGGGCCCGCGTGAACGACAGCTCGTCGGGGCGCAACGACTCGACCATCCCCGCTTCGAACTCGAGCCGCTGGAGCTGACGGTTGCGGGGCTGGATCGACCACTGCCACGACATCTCGAGGCCTTCGACGAACGTCTCGAGTGTCGCCCCCGGATCGCGGTTCAGTCCTTCGACGATCCCCGAGCGCACGGAAATGGCCTGCACGACCTCGCGAATCAGCGTCGCTCGATTGCCGAAGTGGTAGACGAGGGTGAACGTACTGACGCCCAGGCCCGCCGCCAGGCTGCGAAAACTGACGCCGGAGAGGGGCTTGTCGAGCAGGTAGTCGAGGATCTGCTCGACGAGTTCGGGCTTGCGCGTGAGGTCGGGAGTGCGGGCCATCCGATTAACATAACGGGTGTTTGCAGAATCGGGTCCACGGACTTACACTGGTCGCAGTCGCTTGTTGAGAATTCCGAGCGCGCACGAGGCGGTTCACGGCGGACGCCTTCTCAGGTCGTGGCCGGTGGTTCGGGTAAACCCATCGGCCCGGGGGCCGCGATGTCTCTAGCAGGTATCGCCAGTCCTGGTGCCCTTCCCTTCGGGTGGGGAGGGCACCAAATCTCGTCAGCGGGTCGATGCCTCGTGCTCGCGAATCTCTGCCTGCAACTCTCGCAGCGACGCCCGTAGGGCCCGCTCGGAATCCAGCCCGTTCGCCTTGGCCGAGGCGACGATCGCGAGCAGGAGGGGGCCGAGCTCGTCCTCACTCTGCACGTTGATGGCGCCGGGGGCCGTGGCATCCAGCAACCCGACCTTGTGGGCGCGTCCGAGGAGCTTGTCCGCGAGCGCGAGCGCGGGCATCCCCTGGGGAATTCCGTCGATGGCACTGGTGCGCCCCGGCTTCTCGACGCTCTTGAGGGCGTCCCAGTTCGCCATGACCTCATCAGGAGTATCGGCAACCACGTCGCCGAAGACGTGCGGATGCCGCCCCACCATCTTCTGGGCCATGTGCTCGGCCACGTCCTCCAGGGTGAAGCGCCCCTCCTCCTCGGCAAGGTCGGAGTGGAACAGCACCTGGTAGAGCACGTCGCCCAGCTCCTCGACCATCTCGTCGCGGTCGCCCGTCTCGATCGCTTCGACGAGTTCGTACGTCTCCTCGATGAGGTACTGCACGAGTGACTCGTGGGTCTGCTCGCGGTCCCACGCGCAGCCGCCAGGAGCGCGGAGGCGATGCATCACGGCGATGAGGTTCTCGAGCTGCGGGTGCTGGTCGGTCATGCGCCCAGTCTTCCACTGCCGGGGTCGGCAACCGGTGCGCCGGGAGGCCGCGGCAGGGGACTGCCACACTGGGCGGATGACAAACCGACTCGCGAAGCTCCTGGTGACGTTGCTCGTGGTGTCCGTGGCGGGCGTTGGGCTTCTCGCGTGGAGCCAGGTCACCGGTAACGATGTGCTCGGCGACCTTCTGGACGCGCAGTCGGACGCGACCGGATCAGACGGTGCGGGGTCGGAGGTGGTGACCGAACCGGGGGTGGAGGCACCGGTCGCGGCATCCGCGATCCCGGGCGACGCCCAGCCCGCGACCGTCGAGTACGTACACGACGGCGACACGATCTTTCTGACGGACGGGCGCAAGGTGCGGCTGCTCGGGATCAACACTCCCGAGGTCGGGGACAATCTCGAGTGCTACGGAGACGAGGCCACCGCCGCGCTGCGCTCGCTTCTGCCCGAGGGCGCGGAGGTACTTGTGGTCTCGGATGTCGAGGCGCTCGACCAGTACGGTCGCTCGCTGCTCTTTATCTACCTACCCGACGGAACGAACGTCAACCTCGCCATGGTGCGTTCCGGCGCCGCGGAGGTCGTGCAGTACGACCCGAACTACCTGCTGCAGGGCGAGCTGCGGGCAGCTGAGGATGCCGCGTACTCCGAGGGCGCGGGCCTCTGGGGTAGTTGCTAGCGCGGGCGACTCGGGAAGCCGCCCGCGCTGAGCATTACGCGCAGGGCGTGAGGTTGGCGACTGCCTCGGACAGCGATGGGGTACCACCGAGTAGGACGAGGTTGTCAGGCTTCAGCTTCTTGATGTCGGCAAGCACCTTGGGCGGGATGCAGTCCGTGCTCACCGTGTAGAGGGGCGAGTTCTCTTTGGCGGCCCACGCGGAACCAGCCAATGCATCGGGGAAGTTCAAGCCCGTGGAGAGAAACACGTGAGTCGGCGACGCGTTCGTAGCGACGAACGCCTCGTCGTTCACGAGACGCGCAGTCTCGAACCGGTTATCACCAGCCCAACGCTTGACATGCGATGCCCCAAGAAGGGTCTTGAGATCAGCCTCGATACCCGCGCTCACCGAATTCTCGCCACCGAGTACCTTGACGTCGTCAACGCCGAGACTCGTCAGGAGAGCGGCCGTCTCAGGGTCGAGGTCGGTCGCACCGCCCTGAACGAGGATGACCGGCGCATCGTACGCACCCGCCGCGCCTCCACCAGCAAGTGCGTCCGGGAAGTTCATGCCAGTGGAGATGTAGGCAACGTTGGCTGAGGTGAACGCCGCCGCCGTTACCCTGCGGGACGTGTCGAAGCGATCATTGCCCGCAACCCGGGTGACGGTGGTCGCGCTGTTGATCGACTTGAGCTGGTTGAGCGCGGCCGTACTGACGGACGGCTCCCCACCGATCACGACGATCTTGTTGGGGTTGAGCCGTGCGATCTCTTGAAGCACGGACGACGGTACATCCGAGGGCGGCACAAGAAGCAAGGGGCCGCCTTGGTGTGCCGCAGCCGGGCCTGCACCGAGCGCATCAGGGAAGACCATGCCGCTAGCGACATAAACAACGCCGCTGCCGGGCGCGAACGGGGCGGGATAAGCAGCCTTCGAGGCAAGAACCGACGTGTGGAATCGATCTGTACCTGCGATGCGCTGCGGCACTGGCAACCCGACATACACGGTGCCCACGGCCGAGACGAGACCAGCCTTATCCGTCGCGCGGTACTCGATATTGGCGTCGTCCGCGCCAGGGATCACCGGTGCCGAATACGTCTCCCACGAGCTCGCGCCGGCGACGCGATACTCGACCTTCTCGATGCCACTCGTCGCGTCTGAGCCGGTCAGGGTCAGCGTCTTGCTCGCGAAGGTGTGCGACACGGTCGGCGCCGTCTTGTCGATCTTGATCGTGCGCTGAAGTTCGGCGGACACATTGCCCCACTGATCCTGTGCACGGAAGGTGAGCACATTGGTTCCTTCCGCGGTCACCGAAGGCGCTGCAATGTTTGCGTACTGTCCGCTACCAACTTTGCTGGAAACTGTGACGGTCGCACCGGATGCGCTCGCCGTACCCGTGCCCGTCACCGTCACGGAACCCGACGTGTACCAACCGTTAGATCCGTTCGGGGAGGCCGGGTTCTGCGATGCGGCCACGGTCACGGTGCCCTTCGGCACGTCACGTGAGCCGACCGCGCTCACGTTGCCCGCGGCATCCGTCGAGCGGAACTCGACCGTCACTGCGGCGCCGCCCACTGCCACCGGCGTGGAGTAGGTGGTCCACGCGCCCGTGCCGATGCGGTATTCGCGCAGGGCGATACCGCTCAATGCGTCGGCCCCCGTCACCGTGAGGACGTTCGCGCCCGAGAGAGTCGAGCTGACCGTGGGAGCCGTCTTGTCGAGCTTGATCGTGCTCGTGACCTCGCCAGAGACGTTGCCGACCTCGTCGGTGCCCTTGAAGGTGACCACGGTGGTGCCGTCGGCGGTCACGGTGCGCGACGCTCCAGCGGCGAACTCCTCGCTACCGACCTTGCTCTGGATAGTGACCGGGCCACCGAGCTCTGCCGTGCCTGCACCCGTCGCGGTGACGTCGGACTTGAACCACCCGGCGGCGTTAGGTGCTGCGGGAGTTGTCGACGTGGTCACTGTGACCGAGCCCGTCTGAGCTGCGACGGCCCGCGACCCGATGGTGCTGACGTTGCCCGCGGCATCCGTTGCCCGGAACTGCACGGTCGAAGCGAACTTTCCGACGTTCACGGGAGCCGTGTACGCACTCCAGTTGCCGGAGGTGCCGATCCTGTACTCGGTGGATGCGACGCCGCTACCGCTGTCGGATGAACTGATCGTGACCGTGCGACCTGCGAGGGTGCTCGCGACGGTCGGAGCCACGGTGTCGCGCTTGATGACGAGCGTGCCTTCAGCGGATGTCTGCAGTCCCTCCTCCACGGCGCGATACGTGATCGTGGAGGTGCCGTTCGTGCTCACGACCACGGGGGTCGAGTAAGTAGTCCAGGCACCGGTGCCGATCTTGTACTCCAGCTTGTCGGCCACCGCAGTGCCACCGCCTGAGGAGAGCGTGACGGTGACGTTGCCCGACTTGTACCAGCCGTTGCTGCCGTTGGGCGACGCCGGGGAAGCCGTCGCCGTCGCCGTGACGGCGGGCCAGGGTGTCTTCGTCATGCGGGCGGTGATGTTGCCGAAGTCGCCACCGTTCGTGGCATCCAGGATGTCCGCCGTGCCGAGTGTCGGCTTGTTGTTGTAGTACTGCGTGACGTACTTGTCGGTCGTGGCCGTGTCCTCGAAGTAGACGATGTACTTACCGGGCGGCATGCCGCCCGTGTTGTAGTAGTTGATGTCGCCGGAGCCACCGTGCGGTGGCGGAGCGACCCAGTTTCCCGGCGTGCGCTCGTAGAGGATGTTCACTCGCACGCTCGGTACGGGCGCGAGGTTGGTGTCAGTGAAGTAGCCGGAGATGGACGTCCCCGGCACGAGGTTGACCGTGCCGGCGGCGGCGGAGTTTCCTGCGGTCACCACGATGGTTGTCGCTTCCTCCGGGTAGTACACCTGCCCGCGGTAGACCGTCGCCCACTCGCTCGTGGGACCGGAAACCTTGACCGTGTACGTACCGGGCGCGAGACCGGTCAGCGAGTACGCACCGGAGGCGTTGGTGTTGACGTACTGGACAACGTCGTGCGCGCCGCCCACAACCTTGATGATCTCGACGTAGGCGTTATTGCTCGGAGCCGCAGAACCCCCGGTGGGCGTCTGCGTGATGGTGCCGGTGATCGAACCGCCAGCGCTGAGCTGGCCGTTGACAGTGGCGTTGGCGCCCGGCCCGACTGGGTAGAGCGTCGCCGTCTCACGATCGACCGACCCGCCGCCGAACCGCTGCCCGTAGCTTCCTCCGAAATCGGAGAAGCGCACGGCATAGCTGCCCGTTTCGAGTCCCTCGATCGTGTAATTGCCCGAGGCGTTGGTCACCGCTGTCTCGACGGAGCGCCAGTACCCGTAGTCGTCCTTCTCGAAGGCGGTCACGTCGATGCCCTCAAGGTTCGCGTTGGAGGTGTTCTTGACGTTGCCCGAGATGACGCCGCCGTTGGCGAGCTGGAAGTTGGCGGTGAACGTCTGGGCGGATGCCACGGAGAAGCGGGTTGCGGATGCCGCGTCCGGCTTGTTGTCGTAGTACTCGCGCACCAGCGTCGAGGGGTTGTTGGTCGAGTAGTCGGGCCCTGCCCAGAGGTAGTACTCCCCCGGCTGGAGACCGATGAACTGATATGTGCCATCGGATTGCACGAAGGCGTGCGAAGACTGGTTCGGGGTTGCCGTGTTCGTGGCGCTGACCATGGTCAATGGCGCCGGGAGCGAGTCGGGGCCCACGACGCTGCCGGAGATCGTCGCGCCGACCTGGAGGCTGGGGCTGATGGTCGTGGTCGCGCCATCAGCGACCGTGAAGCCGGTTGCCGTTTCGAGTGATGTCTTGTTGTTCCAGAACTCGTACGCGTACTGGAGGTTCGCACCGGACTGCGGGTAGAAGGCTGCGGTGTACTGACCTGGCGAGAGGTTGGGAATCGAATAGCTGCCATTCGCTGCGGTGAGGATCTGCCCGCCAGTGTTGACTCCGCTCCAGCAGTTCTGCTGCTGCTGCGGGTTGTAGTTGGGATCGCAGAAGAAGATCTGCACCGAGATGCCCTGGAGAGGCGCGTTGCCCGTGCCCGTCACAGTGCCAGCAATGACGCCCGTACCTGCGGCCATCGCAGGAGTCGTCGCCACCCCGGCGAGACCTATCCCCATGACCAGCGCTGTCAGCGCCGCGAGAACGCGGCGACGAAGCTTCGAGTTCGGACGAGCGGAAACGGTTTGCGTCACGGTGGTACCCCCGGGTGAGAAATCGAAGTCTTCCTCAACGGAGTGTATTGGCCCCCGAACGGGGGGCCAAATGCGAATCAGGCTCAGTCGGATGCCGGTCGCTCCGCGGCCACTGCTGCCGGTGTTCTGGGCATCGCGAACGCGACGAACCAGATCGCGAGCGTGACCCCGAGCACGCACACGAAGACCGCGGCGGAGCCAGCCGTGATGTCGTCAGGAGTCGGGTCGGCAGCATCCCCGAAATAGGAATTGGCGATCGCGCCGAAAATAGCGACGCCAACGGCGGAGCCGACGGATCGCGAGAACATCTGCATCCCGGTGACGACGCCGCGCTCATTCCACTCGACGCTCGATTGGGCGGAGATGAGCGAGGATGTCGCCACGAGCCCCAACCCGAGACCGATGATGAACCCGGCGATCGCGACAGTCGCGACCGAGGGATACCACGCGAACCCCGCGAGGATGGCCGCACCCAGCACGGTCACGCCGCCGCCGATTCTCGCCGTCGTGCGAAACCCGAGCGGCATGTACAGGCGGCCCGAGAACGACGCAGCCAGGGGCCATCCCAACGTGAGGGTTGCGAGGCCGATCGCGGCGATGAGCGGAGCGACACCGAGCGAGCCCTCGAGGTAGATCGGCACAAACGAGGTGATTCCGGTGATGAGTGCTCCAACGCCGAGACCGATGATGGTGGTCGTGAGCAGCAGTCTGCGGGTGAACGCCCAGAGCGGCACGATGGGCTCGACCGCCTTGCGCTCGACGAGAACGAAGGCGACGAGCAGCACCCCGCCAAGCCCGAAGCCGGCGAGGGACTGCCACGAGTTCCATGCCCAGGCCTGACCACCCTCGAGCACCGACAGGATCAGGAGCGACAGCGACGAGGTCAGCAGGATGGCTCCCGCGTAGTCGATCGTGTGGTCGCGGCGCTGCACGTTCTCGTGAAGGTGGCGCACGAGCATCCATCCCGCCAACAGGCACAGCGGGATGTTCACGAAGAAGACCCACCGCCAGATGTCGAGCTGGGCGAAGAGACCACCCAGGGCCGGGCCTGCGACGGATGCCACGGCCCAGACGCTCGCGATGTAGCCCTGCACCTTCGCGCGCTCCGCGACCGTGTAGATGTCACCGGCGATGGTCACGGCCATCGGCTGGACCGCACCGGCGCCAAGCCCCTGAATCGCGCGGAAGGCGATGAGGGCCGGCATGCTCCACGCGAGGCCGCACAGGATCGAGCCGACCAGGAAGAGCGCGATACCGATCAGGATGATCGGCTTACGCCCGAAGATATCGGAGAGCTTCGCGTAGATCGGCACGGTGACGGCCTGGGTGAGCAGGTAGATCGAGAAGAGCCACGGGAACTGCGAGAGCCCGCCGAGCTCACTCACGATCGTGGGAACGGCCGTCGCGAGGATGGTGGCGTCGATTGCCACGAGACCCGTCGTGACCATGAGGGAGAGGAGAACCGGCCCGCGTTCGGAGCGGAGGCCAACGGCAGAAGTCATAGCGGGGTCAAGTCTTGCAGAGCGTGCAACATTCCGAGGCGCCCCTCCGCGGCGAGAGTGCAGTTGTGACTAGTGCAGGTGCGCCCACTGGTCACAACTGCACTCTCACGGGGCGCGCAGCTCGATCGGCGCACACAGTGCGACGATGGTGGGATGCTTCCCGTCGACTGGCCGTTCACTCCTGCGGCGCTCTGGCTGGCGTTCGCGGGTCTGCTGGCACTACTCGTGGTGCGTGCCATCCGCCGGGATCGCCGCGAGTACCAGCGATTCAAGCGCTACCGCACCACGCTGCGACGCCAGGCGATGCTGCGCAAGTGGCTGCGAGACTCGGTGCTTTCGATCGGCGTGCTCTCGCTCGTGCTGCTCGCACTGTCGTGGCAGTTCGTCACACCGCTGCGATACCAACTGCAGAGTTGGATTCCCATCCTGCCGTGGGTGGGGTGGGGCATCGTTGTGGGAATCGTGCTCGTCTTCGCGGGCCTCACGGTGGGCGGCTTGGTTGCCGCGAGGCGCACTCCCGATGAACCCATCATGGTCGGCGACATAGGCGCGATGCTTCCCCGAAATCGGCAGGAGCTGCGACTCGGGTGGCTGCTCTCCATCAACGCCGGAATCTCGGAGGAGCTGATGTTCCGCCTGGCGATCCCCGCCGTTCTCTACGGGGCATCCGGCAATGCCATCGTCGCGCTCGTCGTCTCGGTGCTGCTGTTCGGAGCACTCCACTCGTACCAGGGTGCGCTGGGTGTCGTCGGCACCTCCATCGTTGGGCTGTTCATGATGTTCGCCTACATCGCCACCGGAACGATCCTCGTGCCGATCGTCGTGCACATCCTCATAGATCTGCGCTCACTAGTACTGCTGCCGGCGACCCTGTTCGACGCGCACAAGATCGACGGGCGCGTGCAACGGGTCATTTCGTCGACGCCGATGCGCGCGGCATCCGTGTCGACGGCATCCGATGATGCCCCTGCGGATGCTCCCCCACCCGCGACCTAGATCTGCGACTCGAACATCGTGAAGAACGCACCGCGCTTCTCGATGAGCTCCTTCGCCGTGCCACTCTCGGCGACGCGCCCGTCGGCGAGCATGTAGATCACGTCGGCGCGCTCGATCGTCGTGAGACGGTGGCTGATGATGATGAGCGTCTGGTCGTTGCTCGCGAACAGGTGATTGAAGATGCGTGATTCGGCGAGGGCGTCGATCGCCGAGGTCGGTTCATCGAGGATGATGACCGGAGCCTGGCGGTAGAAGTTGCGGGCGAGCGCCATGCGCTGCCACTGGCCGCCCGACAGGTCGACGCCATTGGTGCCGTCGGGATGCGCCATCCAGGGCGACACGTAGCTGTCCTCGCCCTTCGGCAGTTTCGCGATGAACTCCCCCGCCTCGGCCTTGCCGAGCGCCTCCTCGAACGCCTCGCGGTTGAACGGCTTCGACACCTTGCCGTAGAAGACGTTGTCGCGTGCTGTGGCAAAGCTGTAGCTGAGGAAGTCCTGCTGCAGCACGGCGAGCTGCTTGTGCCACGAGTCGAGCGCGAAGTCTCCGAGAGGCGTTCCGTCGAGCGTGATGTCTCCGGATGTCGGTGCGTAGAGGCCGCTCAGAAGCTTGATGAGCGTCGACTTGCCCGCACCGTTCTCGCCGACGATCGCGACGCGCTGACCTCGATCGATCGTGAGCGAGACATCCTTCAGCACATCGTGCTCCGACGATGGGTAACGGAACGACACGTGCTCGACGCGGATGTGCTCAGGCGGGCCTTCGAGCTCGACAGCGCCACCCTGGCGAACGTCGAGGGCCATGAACTCCTGGTAGTCGAACAGGTTGGCGAGCTGTTCGTCGAGCGAACTCACTTCGGTGACGAAGCTGTTCATGGCGGTGAGCGCCCGCTGCACGATCTGCTGCACGTAGAGGAACTGTCCGATGGGCTGGAGGTGGGCGATGATCTGGAACGTCACCCACAGCAGCGATCCGACCTGCGCCGCGAGCTCGAGTGCATCGGCAGCGAGGCGCTTGAGGATGAACTTGCGCTCGAACACGATGCGCTCGCGCTCGTCGGCATCCCGCAGGTCCTGGCGAAGATTCAAGAGGTAACGGACCATGCCGTAGAGCCGCAGTTCGGCGATGTGCTCCGGCTGGAAGAGCTGCCGCTCGATGGTTCCCTTCGCACGGCGAACATCGACTGTCGAGTTCCAGTGGCGCACCTGGGCGCGCGACAGCGAGAACTGCAGATAGACGCCGGGGATGATCGCCACGACGAGGATGACGGCGAGCCACCAGCCGACGAGCAGCAGCGCGATGACGCTCGCCACGAGCGTGATCACCTGCGAGAGCATGCGGGAGAGGGTCGTGAAGGCCTGCGCGTAGAACAGCGAGAACCGCTGTGCGCGGTCGTACATGTCGATCGTGTCCTTGTCGTCGTAGCGCCAGAACTCCAGCGACAGGAACCGCTCGTACATGATGTCGCTCACCTTCGCCTCGAGCGCGTAGCGCATGAGGCGCTGCACGTACTGCTCGAGGCTGCGCCATCCGGTGAGGGCCAGGCCGAGCACGCCGGTGACGATGACGTAGGTGATCGCTCGGCCGCCAGCATCCGGGTCACCGGCGAATGCATCGCCGAGCGCAGTCGTCGTCAGGGCCGCGTAGTAGGTCGTGACGATCGGCAGGATGGCGGTGATCAGCGCACCGGCGATCTGGATGATGATCGTGCCCGGCGTGGTCTCCCACGTGAGCTTGGCGATGTCCTTCGCGGCGACGAAGTACTGCTTGGGACCGAAGTTGGACTGTTGGATGCGCCGGTTGCGACGGGGGGCTGCCATGACACCGTTCTACACGGTGTCGGAGACAACACTCCCGTCGAGAGCGGAGGGCATTCGATCGCGCACCTTCTCGGGAAGGTGTTCCAGGATGCTCGGCGGCACAGTGAAGCCGTGCTTCGTCGATGCCTCCTCGACAAGGGCGTATTTCTCGACGAGCTGTCCTTCGAGCACGGGCATGACGACATCCTCAATGGCCCAATCCGGGCTCGGCAGCGTGTCATCGGGAGGGCCGATCTCCCAGATCGTCACGGCATTCTGCACCTGGCGCAGTTCAAACAAAGCACGTTGAATTCTCCACGCCTCCTCTGGCGTGGACGTTGGCGTGATCCACTCAACGATCTCAGGGTCGAGTTCGAGTACCTCGCCCCACATCGGGCTCGGGACCACGGCCGGACCAGTAAGAAGCACGTACAGAACGACTGCAGCAACGGTAGCGCTCAACAGACCGATGATCACCAGCGCGGCATAGACGACGTAGAGCCATGAGCCAGTGACTGACGGAGTGATCCTCACGAGGACGTAAACCGTTGCCGCCAAGATGCTCGCCGCCGCAAACCAGGGCAGCACTCGCCTCCCGAAGACTCTCAGCCGTGTCGAGTTCGTCGCGGCAAAGTTCTCCAGCCACGAGCTTTCGATGTCCCGTGGATCGCTCCCAGCTGCCGGGTTTACGACGTACCACGCCCACTTTTCGTAGGCCCGCCCCCGGAAGAGTCCCGGGCGGGGCGAGGTGAGCGGCATTCCGACATCCTAGAAGCGCCCGCAACGAGTTGCACGGTCAGGCGTTATCGTCGCCCGTCGCATCGAAGCGGGCACCGACGCCGCCCTCCCACGACCACTCCGCGACCTCGGGAATGTCTTCGCCGTGATCGCGGGTGTACGCGCGGGCACGGTGTCTGGCATCCTGCATCTCCTGGCGCAGCTGACCCTCGCGCTCGGCGAGGCCGGGCACGCGATCGAGCACGTCGATGACGAGTCGGTAGCGGTCGAGGTCGTTGAGCATCACCATGTCGAAGGGGGTCGTCGTGGTGCCCTCCTCCTTGTAGCCGCGCACGTGCAGGTTGTCGTGGCCGTGACGCTTGTAGGTGAGGCGGTGAATCAACCACGGGTAGCCGTGATAGGCGAACACGACGGGCTTGTCGGTCGTGAAGATCGCGTCGTACTCGCGATCGGAGAGGCCGTGCGGATGCTCGTGCTCGCTCTGGAGGCGCATGAGATCCACCACGTTCACGACGCGCAAGCGGAGCGCCGGAACGCGTTCGCGCAGGATCGAGACGGCCGCGAGCATCTCGAGGGTCGGTACATCCCCCGCTGAGGCGAGCACGACATCCGGCTCCTCCCCCGCGACCTCAGTGCCCGCCCACGTGAGGATGCCGAGCCCTCGTGTGCAGTGCTCGATGGCCTGCTCCATCGTGAGCCAGTTAGGCGCAGGCTGCTTGCCAGCAACGACCACGTTGACGTAGTCGACCGACCGCAGGCAGTGGTCGTAGGTGGAGAGCAGGGTGTTCGCGTCGAAGGGCAGGTAGACGCGAACGACCGAGGCCTTCTTGTTGACGACGTGGTCGATGAACCCCGGGTCTTGGTGAGAGAGTCCGTTGTGATCCTGCCGCCAGACGTGCGAGCTCAGCAGGTAGTTGAGCGACGAGATCGGCCTGCGCCACGGGATGTGCGCGCTCGTCTTCAACCACTTGGCGTGCTGGTTGAACATCGAGTCAACGATGTGGATGAACGCCTCGTACGAATTCAGGAGCCCATGCCGCCCGGTCAGCAGGTAGCCCTCCAGCCAGCCCTGACACTGGTGCTCGCTCAACATCTCGACGACGCGACCAGCTCGCGCGAGATGGTTGTCGTCGTCGATCGGCCACCGCTCGGCATCCCACTGCTTGTCGGTGACCTCGAAGACCGCCGAGAGGCGGTTGGATGCGGTCTCGTCCGGCCCGAAGATGCGGAAGTTGTCCGGGTTCTGCGTGATGACGTCGCGCAGCCACTGGCCGAGCACGCTCGTCGCCTCGCTCACAGAACCACCGGGGCTCGGGACATCCACCGCGTAGTCGCGGAAGTCGGGCAGACGCAGGTCCTTGCGCAGCAGGCCGCCGTTCGCGTGCGGGTTCGCGCTCATGCGGAGGTCGCCCTCCGGCGCGAGTGCTGTCGCCAAGGCCACGGCAGCGCCCGACTCGTCGAACAGCTCCTCCGGGCCGTAGGACCGCAGCCACGATTCGAGCAGCCGCGTGTGCTCCTCGGTGTCGCGCGCGTTCGCGAGGGGCACCTGGTGCGAGCGCCAGTTGTTCTCGGCGGGATGACCGTCGATGAAGGCCGGGCACGTCCATCCTTTGGGCGTCCGCAGGATGATCATGGGCCACGCGGGGCGACCGTCGAGGGTGCCGTCGGCTGCCGCGGCCTTGATCTGCGCGATCTGGTTGAGCGCGGCATCCAGGGTCTCAGCGAAACGCTTGTGGACCTCGATCGGGTCCTCGCCGTCGAAGCCGCCCGAGACGAGGTACGGCGTGTGACCGTAGCCGCGCATGAGCTCGAGCAGTTCGGCCTCGGGGATGCGCGCGAGCACCGTGGGGTTGGCGATCTTGTAGCCGTTGAGGTGCAGAATCGGCAGCACGACACCGTCGCGGAGCGGGTCGACGAACTTGTTGGAGTGCCAGCTGGTGGCCAGCGGGCCCGTCTCGGCCTCGCCGTCGCCCACTACGGCTGCCACGAGCAAGTCAGGGTTGTCGAAGGCGGCACCGTAGGCGTGCGACAGGGAGTAGCCGAGTTCACCCCCCTCGTGGATGGAACCGGGCGTCTCGGGCGCAGCATGGCTCGGGATGCCACCCGGGAACGAGAACTGGCGGAACAGTCTCCGCAGCCCCTCCTCGGTGTGGTCGATCGTGTTGTAGAGCTCCGTGTAGGTGCCATCCAGGTAGGCGTTGGCCACCATTCCGGGCCCGCCGTGGCCAGGGCCCGCAATATAGATCGTGCTGAGCGAACGCTCGCGGATCACCCGGTTGAGGTGCGCGTAGATCAGGTTGAGGCCCGGTGTCGTGCCCCAGTGACCGAGCAACCGCGGTTTGATGTGATCGCGCGTGAGGGGCTCGCGCAGCAGCGGGTTGGCGAGCAGGTAGATCTGCCCCACCGACAGGTAGTTGGCGGTGCGCCACCACGTGTCCAGTTGGGCGAGGATCTCCTCGCTCGGCTCGGTGATCTCACGAACGGGCCAGGTGACACTCGGTGCGGTCATGGGGCCATGCTCGCACTGACTTCACCGCGGCACTAGGCCATTGGGCCTACGAGCCGGAGGGCGTACCCTGTGCGACCTCCGCCGCGAAGATCGCCACGAGAAGCTCGGACACCCACGCGATGAGAGCGGTGTCGTCGACCTTCTCGGGCAGCGGGATGATCGCCGCCGACGCGGCGGCGTGGTACTTGGCGCCCGGGTACATCCGCTGCAGTCGGATCTGGATCGAGTCGGCGAGGTTCGCCGGGGCGACGCGAAGCTTGTCACCCATGACCACGACCTCGCCGAGGCCCGCCTTCTGCGCCATGCGACGCAGGCGCGAGACGGCGATGAGGTTGACGACCTGCACGGGAGGCTCACCATAGCGATCGGCGAGCTCCTCGAGCACGCGGTCGATGGAGTCCTCGGAGGCCGTGAGCGCCGACGCGGTGGAGAGCTTCTGGTATGCCTCGAGGCGGAGTCGCTCCGACTCGATGTACTCCTCGGGGATCGAGGCATCCACCGGCAGCTCGAGACGCAGCTCGGTCTGGCCCTCGGCGACGTCACCGCGGAAGGTGGAGACCGCTTCGCCGATCATGCGCAGGTAGAGGTCGAACCCGACGCCCGCGATGTGGCCCGACTGCTCGCCGCCCAGGAGGTTGCCCGCGCCGCGAATCTCGAGGTCCTTGAGGGCGATCTGCATGCCGGCGCCCAGCTCGTTGTTGGCCGCGATCGTGTTGAGCCGTTCGTGTGCCGTCTCGCCGAGAGGCTTATCGGGGTCGTAGAGGAAGTAGGCGTACGCCCGCTCGCGGCCACGGCCGACGCGACCACGCAGCTGGTGCAATTGCGACAGCCCGTACTTGTCGGCTCGGTCGATGATGAGGGTGTTCGCGTTGGCGATGTCGAGCCCCGTCTCGATGATCGTCGTCGAGACGAGCACGTCGAACTTGCGCTCCCAGAAATCGACCATGACCTGCTCGAGGGCTGTCTCCGACATCTGGCCGTGAGCGACCGCGATGCGGGCCTCCGGCACGAGCTCCGCGAGCTGGGCTGCGACCCGGTTGATCGAGCTCACACGGTTGTGCACGAAGAAGACCTGGCCCTCGCGCAGCAATTCACGACGGATCGCGGCCGCGACCTGCTTCTCGGAATAAGGCCCGACGAACGAGAGGATCGGATGCCGGTCCTCCGGTGGCGTCGCGAGCGTCGACATCTCACGGATGCCCGTCACCGCCATCTCGAGCGTGCGAGGGATCGGGGTTGCCGTCATCGCGAGGATGTCGACGTTGGTCTTGAGCTTCTTCAGGGCGTCCTTGTGCTCGACACCGAAACGCTGTTCCTCGTCGATGATGACGAGACCCAGATCTTTGAAGACTATGCCCTGGCTGAGGAGACGGTGGGTTCCGATGACGACGTCGACCGTGCCATCCGCGAGCCCTGCGATGGTCTCCTTCGCCTCCTTATCGGTCTGAAAGCGGCTGAGCGCACGGAGATGCACCGGGAATCCGGCGAAGCGCTCGGCGAAGGTCTCGAGATGCTGGCGTACGAGCAACGTTGTCGGAACGATCATGGCCACCTGCTTGCCGTCCTGTACGGCCTTGAACGCGGCGCGAACGGCGACCTCGGTCTTGCCGTAGCCGACGTCGCCGCTCAGGAGGCGATCCATCGGGATCGGCCGCTCCATGTCGGCCTTGACCTCGTCGATCGTCTGGAGCTGGTCGGGGGTCTCCGCGAAAGGGAAGGCCTCCTCCAGCTCACGCTGCCACGGGGTGTCCTGTGGGAACGCGTGGCCCTTGCTCGCCATGCGGGCGCTGTAGAGCTTGACGAGTTCGACGGCGATGTCGCGAACCGCCTTGCGCGCCTTGCCCTTCGCTGCCGCCCAGTCGCTGCCGCCCATCTTGCTGAGGCTCGGCGCCTCACCACCCACGTAGCGCGTGAGCAGGTCGAGCTGGTCGGTGGGTACGAAGAGCTTGTCACCCGGATAACCACGCTTGTTGGGCGCGTACTCGATCACGAGGAACTCGCGCTGGGTCTTGATCGCGTTGCGACCGCCGGTGCTGACTTCGCGCTGGACGAGTTCGACGAACTTGCCGATGCCGTGGGTGTTGTGCACGACGAAGTCGCCGGCCTTGAGCTGCAGCGGGTCCACCACGTTACGGCGGCGACTCGCGAGTTTCTTGACCTGGCGTGAGTCGTAGCCCGCCGTGCGGCCGAAGAACTCGGACTCGCTGAGGACCGCGAGCCGGGCATCCGCCAGCTCGAAGCCCTGGTCGAGGGATGCCATGGTCAGGTACACGACACCCGGCTCCGGTTCTGCGGGGTAGGCCTCCACCTCGCGAGCGGACAACTCGCGCTCAGCGAGCACCGACGCGGCCCGTTCCACGAGCCCGTGCCCCTGCGCGACGACCGCGACGTTCCAGCCGTCTTTGACGAGCGTCTCGACGTGGTCGACGGCACCCTCGTGCTGCCCTGCGAAGTTGGGCACTGCCGTTGCCGCGATGCGCACGTAGTCGTCGATCTCGGCGACCGCTTGCGCATCGTCGAGGTGATCAGCCCCGGAGTCGAACGGTGAGAGCGTCCACCAGCGGCGCTCCCCCGCGGACTCACGAAGCGAGTTCAGCGTGATGAACTCACCGGCGTGCAGGTCGATGGGTGCCTCGGCACCCGCGGTCGCGGCGTTCCATGCGGCCTCGAGAAACTCCCGGTTCGTCTCGACGAGGTTGACCGCGCGACCAGACACCTTCTCTGGCGCGAGCACGGCGATCGCGGCATCAGCGGGAAGGTAGTGGGTGAGCGGGACGAGGCGGTCGACGAGGGCGGGAGCGAGCGACTCCATGCCATCGACGGGGATTCCCTCGGAGATCTTGGCGAGCATCGTGGAGAGACTCGGGAACTCGTGCTGCATCTCGCGCGCACGCTGGCGCACGGCATCGTTGAGCAGGAGCTCACGGCTCGGGGCGAGCTCGGCTGACGCGATCTCGTCGGGCAGTGAGCGCTGGTCGGCGACCGAGAACGGGCGAATCTGCTCGAGCTCGTCACCGAAGAACTCGAGGCGGATGGGGTGCTCGTCGGTCGGCGCGAACACGTCGAGGATGCCACCGCGCACCGCGAACTCGCCGCGGCGCGTCACCATGTCGACGCGCGAGTACGCGAGTCCGACGAGTCGCGCCGAGAGATCGACGAGGTCGTAGCCCCGGCCGCGAGCGGTGAGCGCGATCGGTTCGACGGTCGCGAGGTTATCCGCAAGGGGCTGGAGAGCCGCCCGAACGGATGCCACGAGCACGAAGTGGCCCTTCGGCGCCGCCTCCCACGCGCGCAGCTCGCGCAACGCGCGAATGCGCTTGCCAACGGTCTCGGCGCTCGGGCTGAGGCGCTCATGCGGCAGGGTCTCCCAGGCGGGGAACTCGACGATCCTGGCATCCGGCGCGTAGCTGGCGAGTGATCGGCGCAGGGCCTCTGACTCGCGCCCGGTCGCGGTGATCGCGAGAAGGGCACGAGGGGCATCGGATGACCCGAGCAGAGCCGCGAGCAGGGGCGCTCGCATCCCGTCAACGAGTGAGAAGTCGGCGCTGCGATTGCGGTTCGCGAGGGCTCGCTCGAGCGTGGAGGCGCGCGAAAGCCCGGCAATAATTCCCTCGAGAGTCACCGCACGAGTCTAGTTCGGCCCACCGACGCCATTCGTGGCTGGACGTCGCTCAGCGACGCTTCGCGCGCTGAGGTTTGGTGAGCACGCGCCTGTTCGAACACCAGCGTGCGCGTTAGACCTCGGCGCGCGTACGGCGACGGATGCCCACCGCAGCGCCGCCCGCAAGCAGAAGCAGCGCGGCGAGGGCCAACGGAGCGCTGGCGTCGACGCCGGTGGCGGCGAGTGCGGGCTCCGCGGCGACCGGCGTCGGTTCGAGGCCGACCCGGAAGAGCGACGGCCACGATCCGAGGGTGCTGGTGCGCCCTTCTACCTGCGCAATGAAGTAATCCGCGCCACGGAACTCGAAGAACCCACCCGGGTAACGCGCAACACTCGGGACAGGCGAGAAAGTGGTCCCGTCGTAAACGAACAGTTCGGGTCCCTTGCCGATCGACATTCCTTCGGGATTCGCTGCGATGTAGAGGGAATCACCGACCCCCTCGGCCGACTGCGAGAAGTTTGGCGCTCCTTCGACCGCGACAGCGACTCCGTCGACGATCTCGAAAAGCACTATTGCCGCCACGGGGGCTGGCCCGGTGAAGTAGACGTGACCCTGGAACTCGGTCACGGGTGAGTAGATCGGCGAGAACGACCCTTCGACGAAGGTCGCGCTGGTGCCCTCGGGGTTCACCTGAAAAAGTCCGCCTGTCGCTGGGAAGTAGAGGTTCGCTCCGATGCCTCGCACATACCCTGGGTAGGTGTAATCACCGGCGACCTCGGTGAAGACCGAATCGGCGTATCGGTACACGCGGCGCGAGTCCATGCCCCCGCCCGCGACAAAGAGATTGCCGTTCGCAAAGCCGATGGACGAGATCGGGTTGGGTCCGCCGACTGCTTGGGTGAAGACACCGCCCTTCAGAAAAGTGAGGCCGTACGTGGCGCCGGGGCCACCGGCGAAAGCAATACCCCCACCCGGGACGGCTGTGATCCCCGAAACAGATTCGACGGCGTATTCGGCGAAGACGGTGCCATTGAACGAGCCGATAGCCGAGGTTCCGTCATCGTGGGAGGTGTAGAAGTAAATCGCATCCTCCGCCACGACCAGGTTGTACGGGTCTGCGGGGACACCCGGGACTTCGGAAAAAGTCGCGCCGTCGTAGCTCCACAGGCCCAGCCCTTCTTCGCTCTCCGAGGTGCCGACGAGGTACATGATGTCGTTGAACTCAACGGCTTCGCGCACGAATTCGGGGGCACCGCTCACGAGGTGTGCTCCGTCCGAAGGAGCAGCCGAGGCTGCGCCGACGGCCGAAAGACCGAGGGTGATGGTCGCGGCGACGGCGACGAGCACTGCGAGAGAAGAAGAGCGACGGCGCATGACATCCCCGGGGTTCGCGTCTGCGCCCTGGCGGCGAGACTGAGACGTCATCAACTTATCGGTACGCGTCTGTACTTCCAAACTGAACCGACCCGCGCGGCGTTTTGTGGAGCGCGCGCAGCTATGAACACCCGCGCGCTCATCACACCTCAGCGCGCGAAGCGTCGCTGAGCGACGTCCGTCTCAACCAGCGGTGTGGAACTTGAGCTGGGCCGCCGGGAGGCCCTGGGTGGCGATGAGCTCCACTGCATCCGCTGTGTCTACGAGGAGATTCGGCAGGGTTTGACGTTCCTCGGCCGAGAAGTCGCGGAGCACGAAGTCCGCGGCGGGCTGGCGGCCGGGAGGACGGCCGATACCGATACGAGCACGCGTGAAGTCGCCCGTGCCGAGGTGGGCGATCGTGTCTCGAATGCCGTTGTGGCCACCGTGACCGCCACCGAACTTGAGGCGGAGGGTGTCGAACGGGATGTCGAGCTCATCGTGCAGAACGATCAGGCGCGAGGGGTCGAGCTTGTAGAACTTCAGCAGCGCCGAGATCGGCCCGCCGGAGAGGTTCATGTAGGTGTTCGGCTTGGCGAGAACCAGGCGCGGCCCGCCGGGCGCGGTGCGCCCCTCGGCCACCGCGGCGTTGGCCTTGTGACTCTTGAAGGTCGCCGACAGGCGATCGGCAAGTTCGGCCAGCACCATCTGGCCGACGTTGTGGCGATTTCCGGCGTAGCCGGGCCCGGGGTTACCGAGCCCGGCTACAAGCCAGATGTCGTCCACGTGGGATTCCGTGAGGAGCGTGTTACTCCGCGGCCTCGTCGGCGTCGACGCCAGCGGCAGCGCCGGCCTCGGCCGATGCGGCATCCGCAGCCTCGTCGTCTGCCGAAGCAGCCTTCGGCACGGTGATGCCCACGACGAGCAGCTCCGGGTCGGAGAGGAGCGAAGCACCCTTGGGCAGCTCCACGTCCTTCGCGAGAACGTGAGCGCCCTCCTCGAGGCCCTCGATCGAGACGGAGACGCTCTCGGGGATGTGGGTTGCCTCAACCTCGAGCGAGAGGGTGTTGGCATCCTGCATCGCCAGCGTGCCCGGGTAGGACTCGCCGATGAGGTGAACGGGGATGTCCACGGTGACCTTCTCGCCCTTGCGGACGACGATGAGGTCGATGTGCTCGATGATCTGGCGCACCGGGTCCTTCTGCACGTCCTTGACGAGCGCGAGCTGGGTGGCGCCCGCGATGTCGAGCTCCAGAACCTGGTTCGACTTGCGCAGGATGAGGCCGACCTCGTGGCCCGGCAGGGTCACGTGCTGCGGCTCGGTGCCGTGCCCGTAGATCACTGCGGGGATCTTGCCGGCCGCGCGGATGCGGCGAGCCGCTCCCTTGCCGAACTCGGAGCGGGCCTCAGTGATGAGGTGGTTGCTGACTTCTTCAGCCATGTCTGTATCTCCTTGCGGGCACTGCACCTGTGCGACACCGTGCCCAGTGTCTGTTGTTTCAACTCGAACGCATGCCAGCGTGAGGAAAAGCCTGGGGCTTACCCACCGCGTCGATTACGGAATCGCAAGCGATTCCCTCGCCGAAGTTCTGTGTCGGATGCAACTACGCAGAGCGCCGCGCAATCCAGTCGCCCAGCCTACCAGCGATTGTCTCCGCGGCCGACCCTGGATCCTGGTCAATGCTGACCGTCACCCCTTCGTCGTCGCCCGGGGGTTCGAGAGTGGCCAATTGGGAATCGAGCAGCGACCCCGGCATGAAATGGCCGACGCGCAATCCGAGGCGTTGCGCCAGCAGCTCCCGCTCCCCGTGGAGGTGCACGAACACAGCTGACGGAGCGCGGTCGCGGATCGCGTCGCGGTAGCTGCGCTTGAGTGCGGAGCACGCGATGACCAGCCCCGACTCGGATGCCGCGGCGAGGGCATCCCCGACGGCCGCGAGCCACGGCCACCTGTCGCCGTCGTCGAGGGGCTGCCCCGCAGACATCTTCGCCACGTTCGCCGCGGGGTGCAGGTCGTCCGCATCGATGAAGGGAACACCGACACGCTCTGCGACGAGCACTCCGACGGTGGACTTACCCGATCCACTCACGCCCATGACGACGATGAGCGGTCGGTTCGTCATCGGTCACCGCCCACGACGATGTGCTCGAGCTGCTCTCCGTGCACGAGTCGCTCGACCTGGGCCCGCACGAGTCTTGCCACGTGTCCGTCCATGGCCCCCGTGTCGCCGCCGACATGGGGCGTGATGATGACTCCGGGCTGCGACCACAGCGGGTGGTCTGCCGGGAGCGGTTCGGGATCGGTCACATCGAGGGCCGCGCGAACACCTCCAGAGCGCACGGCCTCGAGAAGAGCATCCGTGTCGACGACAGCACCCCGCGAGACGTTGACGAGAAGCGCACCGGGTCGCAGGCGCGACAGCAACTCGGTCGAGATGAGGCCCGTCGTGTCCGGAGTGAGGGGCACGGCGAGGATGACGACGTCGGCGGTCTCGAGCAGCCCGGGGAGCTCCGCCATGCCGCGTACGGGCCCGAGCTCGCTGTCGCGCGCCGTGCGGGCGACCAACGTGAGAGTCACGTCGAAGGGTTCGAGCCGTCGGGCGGTCGCTGCTCCCACTCCCCCGACACCGACCAACACGACGTGCGAGCCCTGGAGGCCCGGCTGACGCGTGTGTTGCCACGATCCGGTGGCCTGGGCATCCCTCGCCTCGGCGAGCCCCCGCCGCGATGCGAGAGTGAGGGCGAGCGCGAGCTCCGCAGTGGATGCCTCGTGCACTCCCACCGCGTTGCAGAAGGCAATCCCGGCCGGCACGTAGTCGGCCACACTGTCATACCCGAGCGACTGGGACTGCACGGCCGAGACGGCGGCAGGGTCGAGGGAGGCGAGCTGTTCTGGCGGCAGGAAGTACCGGGCGAGGAGCAGGTCGATGTGACGGTCGGCCGGGGCATCCCCCACGTCCCAGACGATGACCTCGGCGCCCTGCAGCTCTCCGAGACGGCTGCGGGTCTGCTCGTTCGGAACGGCTACGACGATCGACGGCAACGACATCCGTCCAACGTACTAGCCTGTATGCGGGTTTCCCTTGGCGTTTCGGCGCCTGTCCTCCGCCGCACTGCCGCGGCGAATGAGCCCGCACTCGCCTCACATCAAACCCCTAGGAGATATACGTGGCACAGGCAAACATCGGCGTCGTCGGCCTCGCGGTGATGGGCAGCAACCTCGCCCGCAACCTCGCGAGCCGTGAGGGCAACACGGTCGCCGTGTACAACCGCACGTACGCTCGCACCGAGACCCTTCTCGAGGAGCACCCCGAGGCGAACTTCGTGGCCTCGAAGACCATCCAGGAGTTCGCTGACTCCCTGGCCAAGCCGCGCACGGCCCTCATCATGGTCCAGGCCGGTAAGGGTACCGACGCCGTGATCGACGAGCTCGTCTCCGTGTTCGAGCCCGGCGACATCATCGTCGACGGCGGTAACGCGCTGTTCACCGACACCATCCGCCGCGAGAAGGCCGTCCGCGAGACGGGCATCAACTTCGTCGGCGCCGGCATCTCGGGTGGTGAGGAGGGCGCCCTCCTCGGCCCGTCGATCATGCCCGGTGGTTCGGATGAGGCGTGGCAGACCCTCGGCCCGATCCTCAAGTCGATCGCCGCCGTCGCCGAGGGCGAGCCCTGTGTCACGCACGTCGGCCACGACGGCGCTGGGCACTTCGTCAAGATGATCCACAACGGCATCGAGTACGCCGACATGCAGCTCATCGCCGAGGCGTACGACCTCATCCGTCGCGGCACGGGCAAAACCCCCGCCGAGATCGCGGAGATCTTCGCCGAGTGGAACAAGGGCGAGCTGGAGAGCTACCTCATCGAGATCACCGCAGAGGTGCTCAAGCAGGTGGACGCCGAGACCGGCAAGCCGCTCGTCGACGTGATCCTCGACCAGGCCGGCAGCAAGGGCACCGGCGTGTGGACCGTGCAGACCGCACTCGACCTCGGCATCCCCGTCTCCGGCATCGCCGAGGCCGTGTTCGCCCGGTCGCTCTCCTCGAAGCCCGCGCAGCGCGCCGCGTCATCCGCTCTCCCCGGCCCCGACGAGAACGCCTGGAAGCCCGGTGACCCCGACGCCTTCATCGAGGGTGTGCGCCTCGCGCTCTACGCCTCGAAGGTCATCGCCTACTCGCAGGGCTTCGACGCGATCGTGGCCGGCGCCGAGCAGTACGGCTGGGACATCAAGAAGGGCGAGATCGCCAAGATCTGGCGCGGTGGTTGCATCATCCGTGCTCGCTTCCTCAACCGCATCACCGAGGCCTACGAGGAGAACCCGGGTCTCGTCGCCCTCGTGACAGCGCCGTTCTTCGTCGACGTGATGGCACAGGCTCAGACGGCGTGGCGCAATGTCGTCGCGGATGCAGCGCACGCTGGCATCCCGACCCCGGCGTTCTCGAGCTCGCTCGCGTACTACGACGGTCTCCGCGCCGACCGCCTGCCCGCCGCCCTCGTGCAGGGCCAGCGCGACTTCTTCGGTGCGCACACCTACAAGCGCGTGGACAAGGACGGCACCTTCCACACGCTGTGGTCGGGCGACCGCAGCGAGATCGAGTCGGAGGGCTCGTCGCACTGACATTTGTCTGAGGAAAAGGGGAGGCGCCACGGTGCCTCCCCTTTTTGCTGGCGTGGGCTTGTGCCAGTGGCACATTAACCCGCTAGGGTGAGGGGGTGTCACCGGTGGGTGGCGCGCCCCCTCTTGCACGGAAGTGAGCCACCCATGTTCCCCAGCCCCCTCGACATCCCCGCCTCCGTCGACTGTGTCGCTCTCGCGAGCACTGGATTCGACGCTCTCCTGCCCCTCCTCGTCGGCTTTGTGGCCGTCGTGCTCGGGGTTACGTTCTTCGCGCTGTCCCGCGGACGCATGCGCCGTGGTGGCGTGGCCCTTGGCCTGGTGTTGCTGCTCGCGGCCGGCGGTGGCAGCCTCGCGGTGACGGCACCCGCGACATCGGCCTCGGCTGACGACTGCACTCCCCTCGACTACAGCCTCGACGCCGCGCTCGTCACCGATGCGAACATCGACTCGGGCGAGCACGTCGTCGTGGAGTTCGCTCTCACCAACGTTGTCGACCGCAAGGGAACGCCGCCGATCGTCGTGAGCATTCCCAAGCTGGAGATCGCGAGCTCCCCCGCGCTCCTCGAGGGCGACAACTGGTCGCTGGATGCCACGAGCAGCGCCAGCGACTACCTGTTCACCTACACCGGCCCGCTGCCGAAGGGCACCGTGTCGAGCACAGCGGTCTTCGAGTTCTTCCTCAGCACCGTCGACCCAGAGGTCGTGGACTACGAGTTCCCCGTGTCGATCGTCACGGGCTCAGGCGGAGACTCGAACACCGCGAACAACAGCGTGCTCCTCGCTGTCGAGGTCGACGGCGTTGTCGACTACGCCATCGAGGGCACGATTGATCCGACCTCGACCGAGAACACGCCGGTTGCGAGCGGCAGCGCTGTGCAGCTGGATCTCTACCTCACCAATGAGCTGCCCCGCGATGGCCGGTCTCCCATCGTCGTGCGCATTCCGAACCAGCAGGGCTTCTCCACCCTCGCCCTCGACGGGGCGAGCACCGGGTGGACGCTCGAGTATGTCGACCCGTATTACGTGCTCACCTACACCCCGGTCATCGTCGCTGGCGCGTCGAGCAGCATGGCAACGCTGACCTTCACCGCGAGCAACGGCAACTCCTCGACCGTTGATCGCACGGTGCACGCGACCATCGAGAACAGCTCGGGTGGGGACTCGAACGAAGCCAACAACTCCGTGACGCTCCCCCTCTGGGTCAGCGGAATCGTCGGCTAGCGAACTCGCTGAGCTGCGCCTACCTCAGCGCACGCTCCAGGGCATCAGCCTGGCGCCGGTTACCCAGGGTCTCAAAACCGACCACGGGTACCGCCGGCGCCAGGGTGAGCACCACGAGACAGACTCCGATCGAGGCACCGAAGGCCGCCAGGGCAACGGCCAGCGCGAGCACGACGAGGGTTCCCACGAACAGCAGGATGTGGAACGGATCGTTCTCGCGGAACAAGTAGGCGTAGATGAGAAGTGCCGCAATCGTGAACACGGCAACGGGAATTGCCACGGAGAGCACGACACCGAGCACGCCAACCTCGGATTCCCCTTCGATCACGTAGGCGGCAACGTGCAATCCGGTACCCATCGCGGCAATCGCGGCGAAGACGAGGATGTGGGCGTATCCCCACACGAACGATCGCTCGCGATGATGCGCTAGTAGAACGCCCGCCGGCAGCATGAAGTAGACCCACCAGATGCCGAGGGTCAGTCCAACACCCGCGACCACCACAAGGATCGCTTCCGTGCTCCACTCCTGCCGCTCCACCAGCGCGGAGACCGATGTGACCGTGCCGAGGATGACCTCGCCGAGCGCGATGATCGTGAGAAGCCCATACCGCTCAGCGATGTGGTGAGGATGCCACGGTGTGCCGCCGTCCTTTCGCTCAGCCAGCACCGGCCCGGTGAACTCCACCACGAAAAGGAGCACTGAGACGACCAGCGCCAGACCCGTGGGCAGGTCAAGGATGGCGACGACGATCCAGCCCACCTGGGCGAGACTCACCCACAGGGCGTACGTGAGTGCGACACGACGACGCGAGGGATCCTGTTTGGCGGCGCGGAGCCATTGGGCGACGAGTGCCACACGCATGACGACATAGCCGGCGACGAGCACCTGGTTGTCAACGTGCGCGCCCTCCTCCAGCGAATGGAACAGGGGAGGAAGCCCCAGTGCGAGCACGATGACACCGACCATCTGCACCATCGTGGTGACGCGATAGAACCAGTCATCCGTGTCGAAGGCCGAGGCGAACCACGTGAAGTTGATCCAGGCCCAGCAGATCGCGAACATCGCGAAGGTGAAGCCGAGCAGGCCCTCCCCCACGTGCCCGATGGCGATGAGGTGGGCGAACTGGTCGGATGCTATGCCGAAGGCCACCACGAACGTCAGGTCGAAGAGCAACTCGAGGGGCGTCGAGGCACGGTGCGCTTCGTTCGGGTCACGCCCTGTCATGCGCCTCAGTCGAAAGGTACGGGCCTGTGCAGGAGTGGGGTTCCCGGTCATGCGCCCATACTGCCATCGCGCGTGACGGATGCGGAGCGTGCTCCCGGGCTGCGATGCGACAATGGGCGGGTGGATGACGACGAGCCGGAGCTGGCCGGTTACGAACCCCATGAGCGCCCACTTCGCGGACCGCGGCTTCGGCTGATCATGCGCGTGACGGTGTTGCTCGGAGTGGTCGCGCTCGTGCTGCCGGGCATCCTCGTCACCCTGGGCACGGCAAACCGAACCGCGGTTCGAGCGTGCGCGATCTACGCCGCCTACTACGCGCCCGAGGCAATCGCCTCTGATGCACGCTTCGAGCTCGTGAGCGACGCGGGCATGGGGTGGAACTGCTACGTGCGCAACTTCGATGGCAATGAGGTGCCGCTGGCCCACCTGGGGCTCATCCCCGGTGGCGTGAGCGTTCCCTCAGGGCCGATCGAATCGACCTGACGGGGGCGCGCAGACCTACTCGCTCGCGATGAGCGAGTCGCGCACCTTCTTGCGCAGGACCTTGCCGATGAGTGACTTCGGCAGCTCGTCTACCACGACCACGCGACGCGGCACCTTGTAGGGGGTGAGGTTCTCGCGCGCGAGATCGCGGATGCCCGCCTCGTCGAGTTGCGCGCCGGGCGCGAGCACGACGGCAGCAACCACGTCTTCGCCGGAGTGCTCGCTGGGCAGGCCGACGACCGCGACATCCGCGACGCTCGGGTGTCGACGCACGACCTCTTCGACCTCGCTCGGCGCGACGTTGAAGCCGCCCGTGATGATGAGCTCCTTGATGCGATCGACGATGGACACGAAGCCGTCGGCGTCGAGGGTCACGATGTCACCGGTGCGGAACCACGGCGCACCGCCCGCGGGATCCTCGACGAAGACGGCAGCGGTCTCCTCTGGCTTCTTCCAGTAACCGCTGAAGACCTGGGGGCCACGGACGACCAGCTCACCCTCCTCACCGGAAGCGCGATCAACGGTCGGGTTCTCAGGGTCGACCACGCGCACCTCGGTGCCCGGAAGCGGCAGGCCGACAGTACCGGCGCGACGGGTCGGCCCGACCGGGTTAGCCATGAGAACCGGGCTCGTCTCGGAGAGGCCATACCCCTCGACGAGATACCCGCCCGTGCGCGCCTCCCACGGGTCGACGACGGCAGCCGACAGCGGCATCGCTCCCGAGATAGCAATCTTGATTCCCTTGAGGGACACGCCCTTCTCGTCGGCTGCCTTCGTGAGGCGCTCGTAGATGGGCGGCACGGCCGGGAGGAACGTCGGCGGATGCTTCTTGATCACGGGCAGCACGAGGTCAGGGTCGAACCGCGGGAACAGCACGAGGCGAGAGCCCATGCTCATCGCGAAGGTGAGGCAGAGTGTCAGACCGTAGGCGTGGAACATCGGCAGCACGGCGTAGACGACGGCCTTGCCGCGTGTGACACCGGGAACCCACGAGCGCGCCTGGGCCGCATTCACGAGCAGGTTCGCGTGGGTGAGCGTGGCACCCTTCGGCACCCCCGTCGTGCCCGACGTGTACTGGATGAGCGCGACATCCTCGGAGACCGGGCGGATGATGCGGCTCTCGATCGGCGGAGACTGCAGCATCTTCTCCCACGCGATCGTCCCCCGCACCGTCGTGGTGAGTGCCGCGCGCGACTCGCGCGCCTTGGCGATCGGCAGCCTCAGTAGTGCGCGGGTGGTGAAGGGCATGGCACGCGTGAGGTCGACCGAGATGATGGTTTCGACCGCGACATCCGCCGGGAACTCCTGGATGGACTCGACCACCTTGTCCCAGGTGATGGCGACGCGGGCACCGTGATCCTCGAACTGGTGGCGAAGCTCACGAGGAGTGTAGAGCGGGTTGTGCTCGACGACGATCGCACCGAGGCGCAGGATCGCGTAGAAGGCGATGATGTGCTGCGGGCAGTTCGGGAGGACGAGGGCGACAGGGTCGCCCTTCTGCACGCCGAGGAGCCTCAGCCCCTCAGCAGCACGGTCGATCTGTTCGAGCATCTCGGCATACGTCGTCGTGCGACCGAAGAACTCGAGGGCGACGTAGCTGGAGAACTCAGCGGCGGACCCCGCGACGAGGTCGTACAACGACCCGTCCGGCGTCTCGATCTCCGCCGGCACCCCCTCGGCGTAGGACGTGATCCAGGGACGCGGGGGCGAGTAGTCCGTCATGCGGCTCCATCGAACATGGAGGTCACCGATCCGTCATCGAAGACCTCGTGGATGGCCCGGGCGATCAGCGGTGCGATCGGCAGGATGGTGAGGCGATCCCAGCGCTTCTCCTCCGGGATGGGCAGGGTGTCCGTCACGACGACCGAGTCGATGGCCTCGCTCTGCAGGATCTCGACGGCGGGCGGCGAGAACACCGCGTGCGTCGCGGCCACGACGACGTTGGTGGCTCCGGCAGCCTTGAGTGCCTCCGCGGCCTTGACGATCGTGCGGCCCGTGTCGATGAGGTCATCGACGAGGAGGCACACGCGGCCCTCGACCTCACCGACGATCTCGTGGACGGTGACCTGGTTGGGCACGAGCGGATCGCGGCGCTTGTGGATGATCGCGAGCGGGGCGCCGAGCTTGTCACTCCAGATATCGGCGACGCGCACGCGGCCCATGTCGGGGCTCACGACCGTGAGGGTCGACGGGTCGAGCTGCTTCTGGAAGTGTTCGAGGAGAACGGGCATCGCGAAGAGGTGGTCGACGGGGCCATCGAAGAAGCCCTGGATCTGGGCGGCGTGCAGGTCGACGCTCATGATGCGGTCGGCACCGGCCGCCTTGTAGAGGTCCGCGACGAGGCGGGCGCTGATCGGCTCGCGGCCGCGACCCTTCTTGTCCTGTCGAGCGTACGGATAGAAGGGGCTCACGACCGTGATCCGCTTGGCGGATGCCCGCTTGAGCGCGTCCACCATGATGAGCTGCTCCATGAGCCACTCGTTGATGGGGTTCGTGTGCGACTGGATCACGAAGGCGTCGCAGCCACGGACACTCTCGTCGTATCGCGCGTAGATCTCGCCGTTCGCAAAGGTTCGGGCATCCGTGTGGACAAGGTCGGAACCGAGTTCCTCCGCGATGTCGATGGCCAGCTGGGGGTGAGCCCGCCCGGTGACGATCACCAGTCGTTTTTCACCGGAGATCTTGATCTCGGACACTATGCCTGCTTCCTGCCCACGACGGCGTCTGTCGGGGGTAATTCTACGGTGCTGGCGTCATGCGTTTCCGTCGAGAATCTCGACGAGGTCATCAACGAGGGCGAAGTCCTTCACGTTGCGGGTGAGGAGGGGCACGCCGAGGGTAAGAGCTTGCGCCGCAAGCAGGATGTCGGTGCTCCTGGCATGGGCGGGGCGGGTGCGTGCCACTCGCTCCGCCACGATGCCGAAGCTCGTGGCATCCGACTCCTCGAAGGGAATCCACTCGAACCGCGACCGGTACACCGCGAGCCGCCGGACGCGCTCCGCCCGGATAACGGCTGACCGGGCCATGTGGATGCCGAACTCGAGCTCGGCGAGACACAGCGAACTGGAGCCCAAGACCGCGCGGGGCCAACGCTGAGGCGGCTCGATGAGCACACTCGTGTCGAGGAGTATCACGACCGGCGCTCCCACGGGTCGACGAGCGGATCATTGTCACGGATGGCGCGTGCCTCCTCGGCCCAGCCGGTCGTGTCCCCGGAAATCTCCGCGAGTGCGCTCGCAAGTTCTTCCGCGGGAACCCAGCGCCGCCGAGGCAGCCCATAGGGCACCAGGCGGGCAGCGGGACGACCCTGAACCGTGATTGTGATGGTCTCGCCGCGCTCGGCGCGGGCGACGACCTCGCTGGGGTTCTGCTTGAGTTCACGCAGTCCGACGCTGTCCATGAAAACAGAATACGGCGGATGTAGCACAAGTGCTACATCGTCACGCGCCTGCGTCCTCCGCCGCTTTCGCGGCCGCCGTACCGGGGCGGTTGGCGGCCACCCAGCCGGGCATGTTGCGCTGGGATGCCGCGGTGATGGCGAGCGCGCCCGCTGGCACGTCCTTGCGCACGACCGTGCCGGCGCCCGTGTAGGCGCCATCACCGATCGTGACGGGCGCGACGAAGACGTTGTGGGAGCCACTGCGCACATGCGAACCGACAACCGTGGCGGACTTGTTGACGCCGTCGTAGTTGGCGGTGATGGTGCCAGCGCCGATGTTGGACTGCTCCCCCACCGTCGTGTCGCCGATGTAGCTGAGGTGCGGCACCTTGCTGCCAGCGCCGATCGTCGAATTCTTGGTCTCGACGAACGTGCCGATCTTGCCGTCGGCGCCGAGGTACGTGCCGGGGCGGAGGTACGCGAAGGGGCCGACACTCGCGTTCTCACCGATGACGGCGAGCGTGGCATCCGTGCGCTTGACGGTCGCACCTGCGCCGACCTCGGTGTCGACGAGGGTGGTGTCGGGCCCGATCGTGGCTCCCGTCTGCACGAGGGTCGCGCCCTTGAGCTGGGTGCCGGGGAGGATTTCGACGTCGGGGGCGAGCGTGACATCCGCGTCGATCCAGGTGGTCGTCGGATCCTGGATGGTCACGCCCTCACGCTGCCAGCGCTGCACGATGAGCTGGTTCATGCGACGGCCCGCTTCGGCGAGCTGCACGCGGTCGTTGACGCCGGATACCATCCAGCCCTCCGCCACGGGCATGGCCGAGACCTCGGCACCGGATGCCCGCAGCAGCCCGATCACGTCGGTGAGGTACTTCTCGCCCTGCGCGTTGGACGCCCCCACGAGTGCGAGTTGCTGTCGCAGCGGCGAGACACGGAAGACGTAGGTGCCCGAGTTGATCTCGGTGATCGCGAGCTCCTCCGAGGTTGCGTCGGCCTGCTCGACGATGCGGTCGAGCTCGCCCGACGCACCACGCACGAGTCGGCCGTAGCCGGTGGCGTCGTCCATGATGGCGCTGAGGAGGGTCGCTGCTGCAGCTGCGGTGCGGTGCTGCGCGAGGAGCGCGCTGAGGGTCTCGGCGTCGAGGAGCGGAACATCACCGGACACGACGACGACATCACCGTCGAAGTCCGCCGGCAGTGCTGCGATCGCAACCTCGACAGCCCGGCCGGTGCCAGGGATCTCATCCTGGTCGACGATGACGGCACTCGGCATGAGCTCGGCGATCGTGGCGACGACGGTGTCTCGCTCGTGGCGCACCACGGCGATCACGTGACTCGGCGCGAGCTGGCCGGCGGTGGCAAGCACGTGCCCGATGAGGCTTCGGCCGGCGAGGGAATGCAGCACCTTCGGCCTGCTCGACTTCATGCGGGTGCCCTGGCCTGCTGCGAGCACGACGACGGCGAGATTCTGGTCGGTCATGTAGCTATTCTTCCTTCTCGGACGAGCGAACGCCCCGAACTCCGACCCGTGCCGCGATCTGCTGCGGGGCGCTCAGGAGTGCACGTTTCCAGGGCGCGACACCCTCGATCTCGATCTGCAACGAGAAGCTCAAGATGGTGCGGATGATCACGATGATGCCGAGGATCACGGCATCCGTCAGGCTCGGCGTGGAGGTCACGGTGCGCACGAGGTCAGCCGCGACGAGAATCTCGAGGCCGAGCAGGATCGAGAGGCCGATCGAGTCACGCAACGTGGTGAAGGCAGCGCGCCCGTTGCGCGAGTGCGCGAACGTGCGGATGCCGAGCACGAATGCCACCACGAAACCGACCACCATCGCGACCACGCCGGCAACCTCGAAGGAGCGGGTGACCGTCTCGAAGAACGACTCCATACATGCCCCCTCATGGCGAATCTCGTG
This sequence comes from uncultured Salinibacterium sp., assembly GCA_964425885.1. Classification (GTDB taxonomy): domain Bacteria; phylum Actinomycetota; class Actinomycetes; order Actinomycetales; family Microbacteriaceae; genus Rhodoglobus. The sequence goes on along the minus strand of CAYRON010000002.1, from coordinate 193,097 downwards.
CGCGCCAGTATGTCACTTCAGTCGCTGATTGCCGCGATACCCGCAGTGTGTACAGTGTCTACATGGCACAGAAACTCACCGAACCCCTCGAATTGGACGTCGAGTTCACGGGACCCATCGGTGTCGAGGTCAAGGGAAGCGTGTGGAGTTGCGTTGAGGTGCCGGACTCTGCCGAGCTCTTCGGAACGAAGGCGACCGTGCGATGCGACGTGCGCGTCGATGACGTGGAGTTGCCGAATATCGGGCTCATGGTGACCGGTCGCGGCGGGCACATGATCTCGTTGAGCGCGCCGGTGCGCAAGAAACTTGCCAAAGACGTCGGCGACGACGTGAGAGTGCGGTTGCTGCGGCGAAATTCTTAGGGGGCGGCGCCACGCACACGGCCGCAGCCAGTCGAACGATGTGCTCCGCCTCCAGGATTCGAACCTAGACCTAACAGCTCCAAAGGCTGTCGTGCTGCCATTACACCAAGGCGGACCGCGCCCAAGGGCGCGGGACAAGTCTGCCACCTCGCGCGAACGGGTGCCGTTGCGGCAGGATGACCGCCGCGGGAAACTCCCCAAAGTAGCTCGATACCGAGATAATTGACGGATGCCCACCAGCGACGAAGTCGACCGCATCGTCGAGGCGTGGTCACGCGAACGCGGTGACCTCGACTTCTCGCCGCTGCAGGTGCTCAGCCGCGTGGCACGCCTCGCGCGTCACCTCGAGCGCGCACGGCGCACGGCGTTCGCAGCATCCGACCTCGAGACGTGGGAGTTCGACGTGCTCTCCGCACTGCGCCGGGCGGGCAGCCCCTACCAGTTGAGCCCGAAGGCCCTCCTGCAGCAGACCCTCGTCTCGAGTGGCACCATGACCAACCGCATCGATCGGCTCGTCAGCAGGGGGCTCGTCGAGCGCCGCACGGATCCGAACGATGGCCGCGGCATCCTCGTCATGATGACGGGCGAGGGGCGTGAACGGGTGGATGCCGCGATCAGCACGCTCCTCGCTGCGGAGTCCGACCTGCTCGAGCGCCTGAGCGCGCCCGACCAGGAACGACTGAGCGGGCTTCTCCGCAAGCTCAGCATCGACTTCGACCAGGCCGCGGACTGAGCGTTCAGTAGCGGCGACTCATTCGACCGACGATGAAGTTGGCAGGGAACAGCGCGAACCAGAACCACATCGCGACGCTGCCATCCCACAGCAGGGCGATGGGGATCGAGAGCCAGAACACGACGGGAACAGTCAGCTGGTTGAGCCGAACCCAGCGGAAGAGCCCCTCGTCCACCGACGCGTCGACCATCCCCTTCGAGTAGGCGTACTGCCAGGTCGCCCACTGCAGAGCGCTCAACAGCCCGACCACGAACGCGTAGAGCGCGACGGCCGGCGCCTCGCCGCTGTAGGAACTCAGAAGGCTCGTCGGGAAGGGCAGGAGCGCGACGAAGAACAGCAGCACGAGGTTGAGCAGCAGCAGCGTGGGATCGTGCGTCTTGATCACGCGGTAGCGACGGTAGTGCGCCACCCAGTTGATGGCGATGATCGTGAACGAGAGGGCGTACGCGAGGAAGTTCGGCCAGAGGTCGAGGAGCACCTCGCCGGACGTGCCGGCGCGATCCTCCGGCACCGCGAGGTCGATCACGAGAAGCGTCATGGCGATGGCGAACACCGCATCACTGAAGAACACCATGCGTTCGGTGTCTGAGCCGTCGTCGAAGATGCGGCGATATCGTGAGCGCACGTCGGACATGTAGCTAGATTAGCCACGTGCCGGTAGCCGAAGACCTAGCCCCACCCACTCGCGAGCGCAGGCTGAACCCCGTGCTCGACGGCCTCGGACGCAGCGCGAAGGCCCACGAGCACCGCCTCCTCAGCTCGGCCCGACCGGCGCTGCCCTTCCTCAACTGGCTCGGGATGCTCGCCCGCCCGATCATGAAGGTGCCGGGTCTCGGCTGGATCACCTCCGACCCCCTCACCGCTCGCGCGGTGCTCAACGATCCCGACCACTTCACTCTCCTCAGCGAGGGTGGCGTCGGCCACCTGTGGGCGCAGATCCTCGGGGACTGGGTCTACGACCTGTTCGACGGCCCCGGACACTACGACCTCCGGACCCGCAGTCGCGAGCTCTTCACCGAGCGCACCAGCGCAGGCTTCGTCGAGCACGCGTGGGGAGGCCGCCTCGACGAGGCACGCACAGCCTTCGAGGCGGGCGAGCCCATCGACCTCGCCGACCTCAGTCGCATTCTGGTCGGCATGATGGTCGTCACCCTGCTCGGGCTCCCGGTGGAGGCCAGTCGGGGGGATGCCGCGTACCGGGAGATCTTCGAGACCGGGGAGGAGCTGGCATCCATCGCCCTCGGCACGACCGCGGACACCGTGCTGCCCCCGGAGAAGATCGCTACGGCGCGGGCGATCGTCGAGCGGCTGACCGGGCACATCGACGACGTATTCGGCACGGCGTCGGGCGACACGATCATCGGCCGCTGTCGCGACCTCGGACTCTCGATCACCGAGACCAAGGGACTCTCGACGCTGCTCATGGTGGCAGGCACCGAGACCGCCGCCTCCGCGATGGCGCGCATGGCGGCACTCCTGCACGACACCGGAGAGCAGCACCGCCTCATCGAGAACCCGAAGTGGCGCGAGAGCGCCGTACGGGAGGCGCTGCGCGTGACATCCCCCGCTCCCCTGATCGGCCGGTCTGTGCTCGCCGACCTCGAGATCGGCGGACGTACGCTGCACGCCGGCGAGCGCATCATGGTGCTCACCTGGACCGCCAACAACCTCGCGGGCGAGTACCGGGTCGACCGCCCCTACATCCCGCAGAACCGCCAGCTCTGGTTCGGGGCCGGGCGGCACCTGTGCCTCGGCGGGCCCCTCGCGCGTGCCGAGCTCGATGCCGTACTCGGGATGCTCGTGGGCGATGGCCGCCCGTTCCGCATCGTGTCGCGGCGCTACGGCCGCAAGGTGCTGATTCCGGCGTACGCCTCGCTCGTCGTGCAGAAGGCCTGAGCCGCCGGCAGGGGCCCGGGCCTCGGCAGGGTGCCGAAAACTAAGGAGATCCGGCTCTCCGCCCGCGAAGTTCCGCGTGCACTCGGGGTGACGCGGGGCCTCCGGGCAGGATTTCCTTAGTTTTCGGCACCGGCTCAGTCGTGGGTGGGATGCTCGTGCTCCGCGTGTGACGCGAGCTCCAGTTGGAACGTGGAGTGCTCGATCTGCACGTTGAAGTGCTTGGCGACGCAGCCCTGCAGCTGGTCGAGCATGCGCGGCGCATGACCGTCGTAGAAGCACGTGTCATCGACCACGACGTGGGCCGTGAGCACGGGCAGCCCCGTGGCGATCTGGCTCACGTGCAGGTCGTGCACGGACTGCACGTGGGGCACGCCGAGGATGTGCGTGCGCACCGCGTCGAGATCGAGGCCCTTGGGAGTCGCCTCGAGCAGCACGTTCGTGGTGTCCCTGAGCAGGATGATCGCCCGCGGGATGATCAGCACGCCGATGAGTACAGCGGCGATCGCATCTGCGAGCTGGAACCCCGTGACCGCAATCACGATCGCCGCCACGATCACGGCGACAGACCCGAGCGCATCGTTCAGCACCTCGAGAAAAGCGGCCCGCATGTTCATGTTCTTGGCTCGCCCCGAGGCCAGCACGACGATCGCAGCGACGTTGCCGAGCAGGCCGATGACACCGAAGACGATGAGCTCACCACCGACGATCTCCGGCGGCTCGAAGAATCGCCGCACCGCCTCGATGAGCACGAACACCCCGACCGCGAGCAGGATGGCGGCCTGCGCGGTCGCCCCGAGCACCTCGGCGCGCTGCCACCCCCAGGTGCGGCGGGTGGTGGCGGGGCGTGAGGCGAGGGATGCAGCGGCAAGCGCGATCGCAAGGCCACCGGCATCCGTCAGCATGTGAGCTGCATCGACGAGGAGCGCGAGGCTGCCCGTGATCGCGGCGCCGATGAGTTCTGCGACGAGGACGAGGGCCGTGATACCGAAGGCGATCGCGAGTCGACCTCGGCCGGAGGTTGCCGCGCCGTGATCGTGGTCGTGGCTCATACCCGCTCGCTCTCGTGCTCGTGCTCGTGCTCGTGCTCGTGCTCGTGCTCGTGCTCGTCGAGCAGCATGCCGACCGAGGTGGCGCACGCGTCGCCTCGCCACGCCTCGATTCCCTCGCGGATCGCGAAGGCGACGATCACCAGGGCGGCGACCGGATCCGCCCACCACCAGCCGAAGAGGCTGTTGAGCAGCAGCCCAGCCAGCACTGCGAGACTCAGCGCCGCGCAGATCAGGGTCTGACGCGAGTCCGCGATGGCTGTCGCCGACCCCAGCTCCTTGCCCGTGCGGTACTCGGCGAACGAGAGCAGGGGCATGATGACGATACTCACGCTCGTGAGGATGATGCCGACGGTGCTGTGCTCCGGGCGCACCGTGCCGAGGAGAGTCATCACGGCATTCGCCCCGACGTACGCCGCGAGCAGGAAGAACGACACAGCAATCACACGGAGTGTCTGGCGCTCCCACCGGTGAGGATCACGCCGCGTGAACTGCCACGCCACTGCCGCAGCACTCAGCACCTCGACCACAGAGTCGAGGCCGAAGGCGATGAGGGCACCGGACGATGCCCCGATACCCGAGGTGAGGGCGATCACCGCTTCGATCACGTTGTAGGCGATGGTCGCCGCAACGATAAACCGGATGCGTCGTGTGAGGGTCACGCGCCGGGCACCGCTGTCGACGAGCGTCATGAGCAGCACTCCGGTTCGTGAGTTGCGGCGGCGTCATCCACTTCGAGCACGACCTGCAACAGATCCCCGAGCGCGTGCGCGATGAGCGGATCGGAGATCTCGTAGCGCGACTGGCGCCCCTCCGGCTCGACGACGACGATGCCGCAGTCACGGAGGCAGGCGAGGTGGTTGGAGACATTCTGGCGAGTGAGGTCGAGCTCGGCCGCCAGGGTCGCCGGGTAGCTGGGCGCATCGAGGAGGCGCAGGAGGATGCGCGACCGCGTCGGGTCAGCCATCGCGCGGCCGAGCCGGTGCATCACTTCGAGTTTGGAGGCGACCGTCAGCATGCCTCGACAGTACAGCGTGGACTGTACTATCGCTAGCCCCTCACCAGTCCTCTGCGCCCGCCAGGGTCGTTGGCCCTGGGCGATAGCCGAGCCGCTCCCGCGCCGCTGTCAGGTCGAGGGTGCGCTCCACCCCGAGCTGGCTCACCGCATACCGCGTGAGGCTGGGGCGGGTTCCGCGCAGTCGAGCTACCCGTTCGAGTGCGGCGGCCGCCGTGAACGCAACGCCGTACGGGATGCTCGCGATCGTGACATCCGCCCTGCCCCTGCGCACGACGAACTCCGCCAACACGGCCGAGAGCAACACTTCGGTGTCGTCACCGACGTTGTACGTGCCGGGAGGGCCGTCGAGCGACAGCTCCACCGCGTGCACGAGATTGTCGATGTGCGTGAGCGTGTGCCGCACTCTCGCGCCGTTCGGCAGCACGAGGCGCGAACCGCGGATGCCCGCGAGGATGCGCGGCAGAAGTGTCGTGTCCCCCGGACCGTAGACGGCGTGCGGTCGCAGGATCACCGCATCGGCCGGAAGCTCTGCCTCCGCGGCGGCCTTCGACTCGGAGTACGCACTGAGGAATCGCGTGGGCACCGGGGCATCCTCGCGAATGCGCACGCTCGGGGTGAAGGCGTCGTAGACGCTCGACGTGGAGATGTGCACGATCCGAGCGCCCGGAAAACTCGCCACGACCGTGCGCGTGCCGAGCCGGTTGGCGAGCATCGCGTCACCCGCGGTTGCCCAGTCGTCGGCGAGCGCAGCACTGTGCACCACGGCGTCGTAGGTGGCGAGGCGAGGACCGGATGCCAGGTCCCACTGCTCGTACGGCCCGTCGGCCCACCCCGCCTCGCGGCGTCCGAACCCGGTCACGTCGTGTCCGCGGGATGCCAGGGCCGACGCCACAGCGCCACCCACGAAACCACTGGCGCCCGTGACCGCCACCCTCATCGCAGCACCTCGGCGAGCGCGGCACGGTCGAGCTTCGAACTACGGCCCTTCGTGGGCAGCGCCTCGATCGCCACGATGCGATCCGGGAGCACCGCCGCGTCGATGAGACCGGGCAGGGCAGCACGCACCGCCTCCACTGAGCCCGCGTCATCCAGCACGAGCGCGAGCACCAGCTCGTCGTCCCCGATCTCGTTCGGGATGCCCGCGAGGGCGGCGCCCCGAACTCCGGGTAGCCCCGCGATCACGGGCTCGTACAAGCCCGGGTACACGTTGGTCGTGCCGCGGATGAACATGTCCTTGCTGCGACCGGCAAGCACCAGGTGGTCACCCTCGAGGCGCGCGAGGTCGCCCGTGCGGAGCTCGGTGAGCGGGGTGCCGAGATAGTCGGCGAGGCCTGCACCCGCAACAACGAGCTCACCGTCGACGATCGTCGCCGTGGCGGAGGGCATGACGCGACCGACGTAGTCACCAGCGCCCTCGAACCGCAGCTTGTCGTCACCGTCGGCTACCGCGACCGGAAGGATCTCGGTCATCCCGTAGATGGCTCGGATCGTTGTGCCGGGCAGCACTCGGCGCACCCTCTCGAGCAGGGGCCGCAACACGGGAGCCCCACCGATGAGCAGCGCGCGGAGCTTCGGTGTGAGCTCTGGCCGGGTCTCGAGCATCCTGAGCAGGGCATCAAGCGCCGCCGGCACGGCGAAGAGCACATCGGCGCCCGGCAGCAGCTCGAGGTACCGCTCCGGCGTCGCGCCAGGGTCGAGCCCAGGCGGGGGCAGCTCCCAGTGCGCGCCGGAGATGAGCGCAGGGATCCCCACCATGAGCTGGTCGGTGAGCACTCGCTCGCCCGGCACGAATCCGACCGCGGTGGCGAAGTCGTCGAGACCCGTGCCGAGCGACTCGCGGGAGTGCACGACGGCCTTGGGGTCGTCCGTCGTTCCGGAGGTGAAGATGATCAAGGCCTCCGCACCGGGCGCGCTGGAGCTGGGTGCGAAGGCCATTTCTGGCCTTCGCCGCGACGCCAGCGCCGACGCCCGTCCCGGGCGTCGGTCCGGCGTGAGGCCAGAGAACCTCAGCGCGCCTCTCGGAACCCCCGGGAGCCAGCGTCCGGTGTACACGTGGCGGGCATCCGGAACCACCGATCCGTAGTTCGGCAACTCGATCCCGCGGCGGCGCGCGACACCCCGGAGCAGGCCGGATGACGCGGCGTAGAGCAACGACTCCGCCGCAACCCATCTCGGCTTTACGAGCCCTGCGCGCGCCCTGAACAGCTCCTCCCCAGCTCCGGGGTCCGCGAAGACGACCGTTCCCCCTGCCGCGATGATGCCGAGGGCGAGCACGATCGCGTCGATGCCAGGGCGTACGGAGAACAGCACACGGTCACCGGGGCGCAATCCTTCCGATTCCAGGGAGGACGCCACGCCGTGGATCCGGTCGTGCAGGTCGCGGTACCGGAGAGTCGTGTTCCCGAGCGTCACTGCGGGTGCGTCGGGCGTGCGCTCGCAGGACTCGAGCAGCGCCAGGAGGATGTCGGTCATGCCGCGACCACGAGACTCGCGTAGGAGGGGATGAGCACGCCTCGAGCCGCCCGCCGGGAGGTGATGCTCACTGGTCCAGCCGCGAGCAGTGCGCCGAGGGTTGCGCGCGTTTGCGCCATCGCCAGTGGGGCGCCAAGGCAGAAGTGCGTTCCGGCGCCGAACCAGAGTTGCTTGAGAGAGGCGGCGGGATTGCCGACAGGGTCGAACCCGCCGAGAGCACCGTTGGCCAGGAAGGTTGCGAGGATGACGCGATCCCCCGCTCGCACGGCGACCTCCCCCACGTGCGCGTCCGCGACCACGCTCCGCAACATGACGGGCGACGGTGTCGTGACGCGGAGCCCCTCGGCGATGGCGGGCTCGACGAGAGCGCTGTCGCCGGCGAGCCGCGGCATCCATCCGCTGTCGACCAGAAGCGCGATGAGTCTCGGGATGTACGACACCAGCGTCTCCGTGCCCGTGAGCACGAACGCGCCAACGGCACCCATGGCCTCCTCCTCGCCGAGCCCGAGCGCGCGCATCCTGCCGGGAACGGTGGCCTCGTCGCCGTCGCGCCAGGCCGTTCTGGCGTGCGCGGTGAGCTCGGCCAGGATCGCGCGCGCCGCCGCCGCCTGGCTCTCGGTGAGACGCGGGCGGGAGAGGCGCACGAAACGGGTGATCGACGACACCCGGTCGAAGAGCGCGTCGTCGACCTGCTCAGCGGGAAGACCGACGAGCTGGCTGATCATGATGCTCGCGTTGCGCTTGGCCTCGGCAACGAGATCGACGGACTGCCCGGACAGGAGTCGCTGGGTGAGCTGTCCGGTCGGCAGGGATGCCGCGACGAGCGGGTCGACGTACGACGGCGAGAACAGCGGGCCGAGCTTGCGTCGCAGGGCGAGATGGTCGGCTCCCTCCATGTTGAGCAGCACCGCTGGCCCGAGCACGGGAGTCCACAGGTCGCTCGGTGCGCCGGGGCCGGTCTTGGAGAAGTGCTCGGTGTCCATGAGCACGGCGCGGAGGATCGCGGCATCCCGCACGAGGACACCGAGGCGGGGCACGCGCTGCACGGGGCGGCGCGATGCCCGCAGCGCGGGAACAGCGAAGGGGTGCGCTGCACGCAGCACCCGACCCTCCCAGGCCATGGCGAGCGTCATCGGATGTCGACTTCCGCTGGTCGGTACGCGTGATCCTTGTACCAGAGCAGCGTGTTCTTCAACCCCCAGGCGTTCACGCGGCGCGACGACCCGTAGACGACGACATCCGACCGCCGCGCGTACTTGTCGGTGATGCGGCGAACGGCATTGACGAGCGCACGATCTTCGTGGAGATCCTCGATCGCGGTGCGCGGGAACCCACCCGCTGCGAGATAGAGCTCTGAGGTGATGCCGACGTTGCAGCCCGCCGCCATCATGTACGGGCCGCGGTAGGCCGGGTCGCGATTCGCGGCGCGCACCCGACCGAATGCCTCGGCGAGGTGCACTGCTCCCCTGAGGAGGGCGCGAGTCGTCCACGGCAGGCCTTCGTCGCGTCGAGGCACGAGTTCGCCCCCGACGAGTCGCAGGCCCCGTGCGGTGAGCGATCGGCGGATGGCTGCTGTCCAGTCCTCGCGCGGGACGCAGTCGGCGTCGGTGCGCGCGAGGAGGGTCGCGCCCGAGGCGATGGCAGCGCGCATCCCAGTGTCGGCCGCGGCGCCCGTTCCCTTCTGGGACTCGAGCACGACGCGCCACGGGAGGTCGCGCTCCGCGGCGAAGTCCGCGATGACCGCGGCCGAGTCATCCGTGGAGTTGTTGTCGACGAACACGACGTCGAAGTCACGGTCGCGCTGGCCGGCGAGCGCCTCGAGGGTCGAGCGGATGCCCGCAGCCTCGTTGTACACCGGCACGACAACAGTCAGCTGTTCTGCGGTGCTCATACTGGCCGAAAATAGCAGACGCGGCACCCCACCCGAAGGTGATGGTGCCGCGTCTGGCGGAGTTGCTATTAGACGGTTGCGCGGCGGCGAGCGACGAGCAGGCCGAGGCCGAGCGCCACCAAGACGCCAGCGCCACCGATCAGCGGAGCTGCGTCGAAGCCGGTCGCAGCGAGCTGCGGCTCGGGTGCGGGCGCCGGGGCGGGTGCCGGGGCGACGATCGTCTGGCCGACGGTGATCGCCTTGGAGAGGATCTCCGGGTCACCGAGAGTTGTGCCCTCGGTGCCGACCTCGGTCGGTCCGTTGGTGCGAGCAACAGGCGTACCCTCGCCACTGTAGATGAACCAGAGCACACCGGACGCGTCGAAGTCACCCTCGCGGATGTAGCCGGTGCCAACACTCTCGGCGATTCCGGTGAGCGCCTCCGAAGCACCAACGGTGCCCGCGTTGAGGTCCACCGGGGAGTAAGCGGGCACGCCGTCGTTGTAGTCGGCAAGGGCGTACGTCACGCCGGTGACCGGGTTGGTGGCGAGACCTTCGAAGATACGACGGGTCTCGAGATCAGCGTCAACGTTGGTCACGTCGACGAGCGGCGTCAGGACGCCGGAGACCGAATCGATCGAGACGATCCACATCTGGCCGACCTCCTGGCCGATACGCAGGTACGTGAGGAGGGTGCCGTCATTCGTGGTGTCGAGGGCAAAGAGCTGGGCGGTCTCGAGGTCGACGCCCTCGAGGCTCACCGGCACCGACGTGAGGATCGCACCAGTGGTGATGTCCCAGGTGAAGACCGAGTACACGCCATCGGTCAGCCCGATCGCGTAGCCCAGGCCGTTGACGACCTCGACGGAGATGATGACGCGGTTGAGCAGCGGGTCGCTGAGGTTCGTGGCGGTGGCATCCGTCTTGTCGAGCTGGACGAAGTTGGTGCCAACCTCGCCGCCGGTGGCGGAGTAGAGCCCATCGGGCTCTCCGGCTGCCTGGGTTGCGGCGGCGGCGCCGCCGAGGGTAAGGGCTGCGACCATGGCGGTTGCGAGCGTGAAGCGAACTGCGGTTCGGCGTGCGGACATCGCGTCGGACCTTTCGTGTGCGAGGTGGGATTCACAACAAACTAACAGCATTCGACTAGACGCGAACGATCATGAGTCCCAGACTGATGCCCCCCGCCAGCCCGACGAGCAACATAAGACTACCGGGTTTCACCATCTGCGCGTCACGCGCCAGCATCATCTGGAGCGGAATCGTGACCGATGCGAGATTTCCGTGGTCGGCGACGGTGACCACGGACTTCTCCGTCGCGACTCCGAGCCGCTCGAAGATCGGGGGCAGGTAGGGCAGCGCGACCTGGTGGATGGCGACGAGATCGAAGTCGTCCCAGGTGAGTCCGTTGCGCGCGAGCAGGTCGAGTACCGGCTGCGGACCCAGCTCGAGGAAAGCGCGCTGGAGGGCCGCGCCATCCATGTCGAAGTACGACTCGTCCCCTCCGCGAGGGTTGACCGACCCGCCGGTCGGGAGCGTGCCGACACTCCAGTGCTGGGAGGCGGCGATGAACATGGAGTCGAGGATGCCCGTGCTCGCGTCATCCGTCGCCTCGAGAATCACCGCTGCGCCCGCATCGCTCATCGTGTAGCCGGGGAAGGAACGGATGAACTGGGCGTGATCGGCGAGCTTCCAGCGCACGGCGTGCGAGGGCTGCTCGCCGCTGGTGATGAGCACGCGACGGTATTGCCCGGCCGCGATGAGTGCCTCGCCCACCTGCATGGCGTTGAGCACGGAGTTGCAGGCGTTCTTCACGTCCATGACAGGGCAGGCGAGCCCGAGCTTAGCCGCCACGATGTGGCTCGTCGCCGGCTCGATGAGATCCTGGCTGGCGCTCGCGAAGAGGAGGAGGTCGACCTCGCCCGGCGATTCCGCGAGAGCTTCGCGGGCAGCCGCCACAGCGAGATCCGAGGTCTGCCACCCTTCTGGGCGCACGTGCACGGTCGTCACCCCGGTCATGCGGCCGATGAGGCCCGTGGCGAGCTTGAGGGTCGGGTTGGCCTCGCGGAGGTCGCGCTCCGTGCTCTCGGTCGAGCGCGTCGTCTCGGGGAGGTACACACCGAGACCGGCAATTCGGGCGGACGCTGGCACGACTGCGAGCCTAGTCCCGTGTCAGCCGAGCAGCTCCTCGAGTTCGAGCCAGCGCGTCTCGACGGTCTCGAGCTGCGCCTGGAGGTCGCGAAGCTCGTCGGCGAGAACCCCGATCCCCGTGTAATCGGACTGGTCGTGGCTCGCCATGCGTTCGTGAAGCTCGGCGATCTGACCGTTCAGCTTGTCGATCTTTCGGCCTGCGGCGGCGTGCTCCTTCTGCGTGTTGCGTAGCTCTGCTCCGCCCAGTTTCTTTGCCGGTGCAGCGGTGGCGGTGGATGACGCGCTCGGCGAGCCGCCACCCTTCGTCTGGGCAGTGCGCAGCTCGAGATACTGGTCGACCCCACGAGGGAGGTGACGGAACGCGCCATCCATCACCGCGTACTGCTGGTCGGTGACCCTCTCGACGAGGTATCGGTCGTGGCTCACGACGAGCAAGGTGCCCGGGAAGCTGTCGAGGAGGTCCTCGATCGCGGCGAGCATGTCGGTGTCGAGGTCGTTGGTCGGCTCGTCGAGGATGAGCACGTTGGGCTCCTCGAGCAGGATGAGCAGCAGCTGGAGCCTGCGCTTCTGTCCACCCGAGAGGTCTTTGACCGGGGTGGAGAGCTGGGCGCTCGAGAAGCCGACGCGCTCGAGCAACTGCCCCGGCGTCATCTCCTTGCCACCCGCGACGTAGGTGCTGCGCTGACGACCGATGACGTCGCTGACACGGTCTTCCCACACATCCTTGAGCTCGGCGAGCTGCTGCGTGAGCACCGCAACCTTGATGGTCTTGCCGCGCTTCACCCGGCCCGAGGTTGGCTTGAGGATGCCGGAGACGAGACTCAGCAGCGTGCTCTTGCCCGCGCCGTTGACCCCGAGGATGCCCGTGCGCTCGCCGGGCGCGATACGCCACGTGATGTCTTTCAGAACATCGCGGTCGCCGAAGCTGACACTCACGTCCTCGAGGTCTACGACGTCTTTGCCGAGGCGCTGCATGGCCATGCTCGCGAGCGTGACCTTGTCGCGCACGGGCGGCTCGTTCTCGATGAGCTCGTTCGCCGCGTCGATGCGGAACTTCGGCTTGGCCGTGCGCGCTGGGGCTCCCCTCCGGAGCCAGGCGAGCTCCTTCTTCATGAGGTTCTGGCGCTTGGCCTCGGTGACGGATGCCATGCGGTCGCGTTCGACGCGCTGCAGAATGTACGCCGCGTAGCCGCCCTCGAAGGGTTCGACGATGCGGTCGTGCACCTCCCACGTCGCGGTGCAGACCTCGTCGAGGAACCACCGGTCGTGCGTCACGACCACGAGGCCACCGGAGTTCGCCGACCAGCGGCGCTTGATGTGCTGGGCGAGCCACGCGATGCCCTCGACGTCGAGGTGGTTGGTGGGCTCGTCGAGGAACACCACGTCCCACTCCCCCACGAGAACGGCGGCGAGCGCGACCCTGCGGCGCTGTCCGCCCGAGAGGTCGTCGACGACGGCATCGAAGGGGATGTCACTCAGGAGGCCGGCAAGTACGTCGCGCACGCGGGAGTCACCGGCCCACTCGTGCTCCGGCCGGTCGCCGACGACGGTCTCGGCGACGGTGAGACCCGTGTCGAGTTCGTCTGCCTGGTCGAGCATGCCTACGGTGATGCCTCCGCGACGCGTGACGCGTCCCTCGTCGGGGTCGAGCTTGCCCGCGAGCATGCGCAGGAGTGTCGTCTTGCCATCGCCGTTGCGGCCGACGATGCCGACGCGATCGCCCTCGTCGAGGCCGATGGTGACGCTGTCGAAGATGACGCGGGTGGGGTACTCGAGGTGCAGCGCTTCAGCGCCGAGAAGGTGTGCCATGTCCTACCGAGCTTAAGGGAGGGAGTTGTGCGCTCTGGTCGGGTTACCGTTGATCGGTGCCCGCGCTGCCCTTCGCCCTCGATGTGGAGATCGTGACGTTGCTCGCCTCACCCCTCCACCGGTACGAGGGCAGACCGGTCGACGGACCGCGGGATGCCACAACCCGCGAGGAGCACGAGAGCATCGACATCCGTGCCGGACTCGGCATCGTCGGTGACCGCTACTTCGGCCATGCTGCGCATCGCACGGCCTCGGTGACGATCATGGCCGTCGAGTCGTTGGAGCACGTGAGCCACGCGCTGGGTGTCGGGCCGCTCGACCCTGCGCTCACCCGGCGCAACATCATCCTTCGTGGTGCGCCCATCGACGACCTGGGTGGCGAGGACTTCTCGCTCGACACCGGGTCGGGCGCCGTGCTGTTCAGGGCGCACCGACCGGCGAACCCGTGCGCGTGGATGGATGTCGCGTTCGGGGCCGGTGCACACCGGGCACTACTGAAGCGCGGCGGCATCCGATGCGAGCCGCTGACGAACGGAACGCTGCGACTCGGGCCGGCCGTGCTGCGGACCGAACGAGCGGTGGCCCAGCCGACACTGATCTGAGCTACTCGACGTTCACTCGGATGAGGTGCCAGCCCTCGGCGCCGTCGGGTACGACAGGCAAGCGCGTCTCGGACTGCGTCTTGCCGTAGGTGTCCGTCGCACGCACCTGCAGTTCGTGGGCGCCGGGTGTGGCGTCCCAGTCCCAGACCCACTGCAGCCAGGTGTCGATGTTGATGGGATCGGCGAGCCGGGCATCCTGCCACGGCCCTTCGTCGACGCGCACCTGCACTCCGCTGATGCCGATGTGCTGGGCCCAGGCGACGCCGGCGACGGTGACCCTGCCCGCAGGAACGGCGGTGCCCGCCCGCGGCACATCGATGCGGGACGACGTCTTGATCGGGCCCTTCTCCGACCACCCGCGGTCTGTCCAGTACGCGGTCTCCTTGTCGAACCGGGTGACCTTCAGCTCGGTGATCCACTTCGTCGCCGAGACGTAGCCGTAGAGGCCCGCGACGACCATGCGCACTGGGAACCCGTGCTCGAGCGGAAGGGTGTCGCCGTTCATCCCGACAGCGAGCATGGCCACCCGACTGTCGTCGGTGAGGGCCTCGATGGGTGTGCTCGCGGTGAAGCCGTCGATGCTGCGCGAGAGAACCATGTCGGCGTCGGCGCTCGGCTTGGCGCGCTCGAGCAGGTGACGGATGGGGTAGCCCAGCCACAGCGCGTTGCCGATGAGGTCGCCTCCCACCTCGTTCGACACGCACGCGAGCGTCACCGCCGACTCCTCGAGCGGCAGGGCGAGCAGCTCGTCCCAACCGATCTCGACCTCGTTCTCGACCATGCCGACGATGCGCAGCTTCCAGTCGGCGACGTCGATATTGGGAACACCGAGCGCGGTGTCGATGCGATAGAACGACGCGTTCGGGGTGATGACCTTGGCGAGACCCTGGATGTCGAGCTCAGCACCCGCAGGGATCGGTGGAGCCGGCTGCGCGGGCTTCGGGAGCCGGATCGCCTCGCGCACGGTGTTCGCCACCTGTGTTGCTCGCGACATGACTCCGGATGCTGCACCCGCCACCGCGGCGACACCCGCAGCCACGATGACCGCGGTGAGGAACTTGCGCCGGCTCAGGCCGACGGCCGGGTCGGGGATGCCGGGGCGCTCGCCGGTCGCCTGCCCGCGCTGCGCGCCCTGCCAGGCCCGCAAGCGGTTGCTCGCGATGCGCAGCACGATGGCCCCGCCAACGACGCCTACGGCGGTCGGGATCGACCAGTTGATGGTGGCACCGGAGCGACTGAGCGCCGCGATGGTTGCAATGACACCCACGGCGACGAGCACGACGACACCCCAGGGCGGCCGACGGAACTCCAGGATGCCCGCGGCAGCGGCAAGGATCGCGACGAGTAGCCCGAGCCCGACCAGCAGGGCGACCTTGTCACCGGTGCCGAACAGGGCGATCGCGGTGTCCTTCACCCACGGGGGCACGATGTCGATCACCCAGGCGCCGACAGCGAGGAGCGGGCTCGCCCCCGGGGCGACGAGCAGGGCAACGAAGTGCCCGACCGCGAGCGTGACGGCGGCGGCGAGCATCCCGACGACTGCGGCAACCCACGTCTCGCGTTTCACGGTCGCATGCTACTCCCGCGCCCTGTGGTGTTCCCGCTAACCAACCCCCGCGAAAAGCCACCTGTTGCCCGCATCACCCCGAGAAACGCCGAAAAGTGGCTTCTCACGGGGGTTGGGGCGTGCTACTTCAACCAGTCCGGGCGCGGCGGGAGGTCGGGGAAGGCGCGGAAGACGGCGCCGGAGGTTGGGGAGAGAACGGCCCACGCCGTGTGGAACACGAGCCGGGCATCCGTCAGCAACGACTTGTGCTCGAGGTACCACATCTCGAGCTCGCCCTTGTATGGCGCGATCTCGAGAGCATAGAACTCGCGAGGGTCGCGCCCGGGCACCGAGAGCAGGCGCTCCTCGTCGCGGAACACCACGCTTCCGATCCCGGTGATGCCGGGGCGCACGCTGTAGATCGTGTCGCGCACGCGCGGCGGGTACGCGTCGTAATCGACCTGCATCTGCGGTCGCGGGCCGACGAAGCTCATCTGCCCCGTCACGACGTTGAGCAGCTGGGGAAGCTCGTTGATCTTGGTCGACCGCAGGTACTTGCCGACGGGCGTGACACGCGGGTCGCCACGAACGGTGAGTGAACCGGTGCCCATATTGGGACTGTTCTTGAGCATCGTCGCGAACTTCCAGATGCCGAACATGCCGTTGCGGTACCCGACGCGCTGCTGGCGGTAGAAGACGGCACCCTCACCCGTGAGCCGGAGCGCGAGCATGATCGGCAGGAGGATCGGCGTGAGGACGAGCAGGATGAGCACGGAGGCGGCGAGGTCGAGAACTCGCTTGACGGCGGAATACACGGTCACATCTTCTGGTCGAGGCCGGTGCCGGTCTCGACGTGCTGGAAGGTGGGCACGAGGCGGGTGAGTTCGGCGACGATGACGTCCTTCTCCACACCGGGCCGGGCGAAGAGTTCGCGCAGGTCGTCGCGCACGAGACGGATGCCCGCCACGTCGTACGACGCGACCCCGTGCACGACACCCAGGGCCTCGAAACGCTCCAGGTCCACGTCCTCGTCCGTCGTGTAGAACTCCTCGAACGGCTTCTCGCCCGAGGTGTCGGAGGCGAAGTAGTACACGGGCCACTCGGTGTCCCCGGGCTTTCGCGCGGCCGCGCGCTCGCGCGCCTCGTCTTCGCTCGCGGCGCGAACCGGGGTGTATCCGAGTTCGGTGAGCAGGGCATCCGCTATCGCGGAGAAGGTGAGCATCGTCGGCGACTCGAGCTGCGGGAACAGGATGTCACCGGGCTTGCCGAGCACGCAGGCAATGAGGCACAGCTGGCCCGACTCGGCGGGCGACACGAAGTACCGGCGCACGTCGGAGGGCGCCGACAGCGGCTGGCCCTTGGCGATACGTTCGAGAAAACCGGCGGGCAGGCTGCCGTTCGAGAAGGCCACGTTCGCGAATCGCGCCGTGGTGGCAGGGAGCTCGGAGGAGTAGGCGAGCACCGCCTCCTCCATGAGCTTCTTCGATGCGCCCATGACGTTGGCAGGGTTCGCGGCCTTGTCGGTCGACACGCAGAAGAAGTGCTTCGGCGGGGTCGGCAGCAGAAGCTCGAGCAGGCGCGCTGTCGACAGCACGTTGTTCTCGACCATCGCCTCGATCGAGAAGCGATCCTTCTCGCTGCGCACGTGCTTGTGGGCGGCGAAGTGCGCCACGATGTCGAACGGCCCGTGGGCCGCGAGCATGCGCTCGAACACGGCGTCACCGAAGCTGATCGGGTAGGTGAGGTACTCGGGCGGCACGTACTGTTCGTTGGTCGAGCGCAGGTCGCGCGTGAGCTCGGTCAGTCCGTTCTCGCTCAGGTCGACGACGACGAGTTTCGCTGGCTCGTAGGGCAGCAGCGCACGGATGAACGACGAGCCGATCGTGCCGGCGCCGCCGATCACGAGAACGGATGCCCCAGCCACCGCTCCACGGAGCTGCGCGTCGTGCGCCTCCAGGTCGGCGGCGAACATGCTCTCGTGGCGGCCGGTCACGTGCTTCGCGATGAACGCGTCGAGGTCGAAGTCGATCATGCGGTTGCTTCCACCGCCGCCCGAACCCCGGCGATGACCTCCGCGACCTGCTCCCCGGTGAGGGTGTTGTAGAGCGGCAGGGTGATCTCGTTCTCGTAGAGCTCGAAGGTCTTCGGGTAGTCGGCGATGTCGTAGCCGCGCGTCTTGAAGAGCGTGAGCATCGCCATGGGAATGTAGTGCACGTTCACGCCGATGCCCGCCTCCGAGAGGTGCGAGATGATGCGGTCGCGGCGATCCTCGTTCGCTCCCGCGATGCGGAGCATGTAGAGGTGGCAGCTCGAGTCGTGGTTCTCGTCGCGCACGGGCGGCAGGATGGCCCAGGCATCCTGGGCGAACGCCTGTTGGTAGAGGTCGAACTTGGCCTTGCGATCGGGCAGCAGCAGCGATTCGTACTTGCGAATCTGCGCGAGGCCCACGGCCGCGTTGAGATCGGGCATGTTGACCTTGAGGCCCTGATCGACGATGTCGTAGCGCCAGCCGCCGGTCTGGTTCTTCTCGAACGCCGACTTGTTCTGGCCGTTGAGCGAGAACGCGCGCAGGAAGACGAGTTCGGCCTCGAGGTCGAAGCTGTCGGGAAGGTTGATCGCGATGGCGCCACCCTCGCCCGTCGTGACGTTCTTGACCGAGTGGAGCGAGAAGACCGTGGCATCCGCCCACTGTCCGTTGGGCGTGCCGCGGTAGACCGCGCCCAGCGAGTGCGCGGCGTCGGAGACGATGAGTGGGCGACCGAGGATCTGCTGGCGCGGGGATGACGGGGTGAACGTGCCGCGCGCGTCTTCCACGATGGCGCGGATGCTGTCGTAGTCGGCCGGCCAGCCCGCGATGTCGACCGGAATGACGGCCTTGGTGCGCGGCGTGATCGCGGCGCGCAGTTTCTCGGGGTCCATCGTGAAGTCGTCGAGCACGTCGACCATGACGACGGTTGCGCCGATGTTCATGGCGCAGAGGGCCGTCGCGCTGTACGTGTAGGCCGGGATGATCACCTCATCGCCCGGGCCGATGCCGAACCAGCGCAGCATGAGCATGGCGCCGGAGGTCCACGAGTTGACGCACAACACCGGGGTGCCCGTGAGCTTCGAGATCTCCGCCTCAAGCTGCCGCACCTTCGGGCCGGTGGTGAGCCAGCCGGTGTTGGTCAGCGCGTCGTTGACCTCCGCGATGACGTCATCATCGATGAGTGGAAGGGAGAACGGAATCGGCACGGGACACCAATCTACCGCTGCCGGCGCTTCCCCTCCCGTGAGTTGCCCACTTCGGCCGGTGCGCGCGCGAAAACACTGGCCGAAGTGGGCAACTCACGGGTAGAGATGAGGGGGAGCTAGTCGTTCACGATGCGGGCGCCGTGGACCGGACCCGTCGCGCGCACGACTGTCTGGCGCGCGGCGCTCAGCGCGACCTGCAGCTCGAGAGCCGAATCTGAGTCTGCGGTGAGGAAGGCGACCGTCGGTCCCGAGCCCGAGACGATCCCGGCGAGAGCGCCGTTGCGCTCCCCCAGTTCGAGCACCCCCGCGAGCGACGGCTCGAGGTGGATGGCGGGAGCCTGCAGGTCGTTGTGGAGGCACTCCGCGAGCATGTGCGGGTCGCCGGCGCGCAGCGCCTGCAGCACGTTCGCGTCAACGGAGGGCGCGATCTGCGCGGGAAAGATGTCCTGTGAGTGGCGTTCGCGGTGGATGTCGAGCTCCCGGTAGACCGCGGGGGTGGAGAGCCCGAAGTCCGCTGCTGCCAGCACCCACTGGAACTGTCCCTGGGCGAGCGCAGGGCTCAACTGGTCGCCGCGGCCGGTTCCGATGGCCGTGCCACCCGTGAACGCGAAGGGCACGTCAGCGCCGAGTTCCGCCGCGAGCGCGAGCATCTCGTCACGCGGCATGCCGGTAGCCCACAGCGCGTCACACGCCAGAAGGGTTGCCGCGGCATCCGCCGACCCGCCACCCATGCCACCGGTAACGGGAACGTGCTTGTCGATCTCGAGGCGCACGCCACCGCGATAACCCGTTCGGGCGGCGAGCAGCCGGGCGGCGCGGATCGCGATGTTCGAGCCATCCGTGGGCACTCGCGAGAGCTCGACCGTGCCCGTGACAGTCACCGAGAAGTCGGTAGCGGGATAGGCGCGAACGTCCTCATAGAGAGAAACGGCCTGGTAGGCGATGGCCACGTCGTGGTATCCGTCGTCGAGGAGAGCCCCGACCTTGAGGAACACATTGATCTTGCCCGGCGCCCTCGTGTGGATCATCGCCGGGGCGGCCTTGCCGGTCATGTAACCAACCTAGTCGAGGCTGCGTAGCCCCAGAACCGGTCGCACCCTATGCAATCGCTTTCAGGAACGCGCGATCGCGAGGAAGTCGGTCACGGTCAGCTCTTCGCCGCGCGAGGTCGGAGCCAGCCCCGCCGCCTCCAGGCGCGCGGATGCCGCGGCGGAGTCGCCGAGCACGGGTGCAAGTGCCTGGCGCAGCATCTTGCGGCGCTGCTGGAACGCGGCATCCACGAGCGCGAACGTCGCGCGTCGCTCCTCCTCGGTGCCGGGAGGGTCGTGGCGTTCGAACCGCACGAGGATCGAGTCGACATTCGGTACCGGCCAGAAGACCTGGCGGCTGACCTTGCCGGCGGTCGAGAATTCGCCGTACCACGCCGCCTTGACCGAGGGCGCACCGTAGACCTTGGTTCCGGGGCCGGCCGCCACCCGCTCGCCCACCTCGGCCTGCACCATGACGAGGCCACGGTCGATGCTCCCGAAGTGCTCGAGAAAGTGCAGCAGAACCGGCACCGACACGTTGTACGGCAGGTTCGCCACGAACACGCTCGGATCACCCGGCAGCTCGTTCACGGCGAGGGCGTCCTGCGTGATGACGGTGAGCTCAGCCCCCGGAAGTCGTTCGGCGATCGTGAGGGGCAGTTGCGCTGCGAGCCGCTTGTCGATCTCGACGGCGACGACGGATGCCCCGGCCTCGAGTATCACGAGGGTGAGAGATCCGAGCCCCGGCCCGACCTCGACCACTGTCTCACCAGGCATGACGCCGGCCGCCGCGACGATGCGGCGAACCGTGTTCGGGTCGATGACGAAGTTCTGCCCGAGTTTCTTGGTTGGCTGGATGTCGAGCAGCTCGGCGAGGTCGCGGATCTCGGCCGGCCCCAGCGCGACGGAGCTCACGGGCGGTCGTACGATTCCGGGCGACCGGGCAACTCGTTGTGCTCGTAGGACTCCGGCCGGTCGTACGACTCTGGCCGGTCGTAGGACTCCACGATGTCGGGGAGGTCCTCGTCCCAGAGCCCGTACACCTGCTCCGTGGTCGAGGCGATCTGCGCGGCGAGCATGGGCACGTCGGTCTCGAGGTGGGTGGCCATCGCGCGAACGATGGTGGGGATGAGGTACGGAGAGTTGGGGCGACCCCGGTAGGGGTGGGGCGTGAGGAACGGCGCATCCGTCTCGACCAGGATGCGGTCGCGCGGAATCACCTCGAGCGCCTCGCGCAGCTTCACCGCGTTCTTGAAGGTGACGGTGCCGGCGAAGGAGAGGAACCAGCCCTGGTCGGCGCACAGACGAGCCATTTCCGCGTCACCGGAAAAGCAGTGGAACACCGTCTTCTCGGGTGCACCAACGCGCAGCAGCGTGTTGATGACGTCGTCGTGCGCCTCGCGATCGTGGATCTGCAGGGCGAGTCCATGCTTCTTCGCGATCTCGATGTGCGCCTCGAACGACTCGAACTGCGAGGCACGGCCGTCTTCGCCCGTGCGGAAGAAGTCGAGGCCCGTCTCGCCGATCGCACGCACGCGCGGCATGGCGGCCAGCTCGTCGATCACCGCGAGCGCGGACTGGAGTTCACCGGATGCCGCGAGCGCTGGTACCTCGTTCGGGTGCAGCGCTACGGCCGCGAGCACGCGGGGCTCCCGCGCCGCAACCTCCGCCGACCAGCGCGAGGTCTCGACGTCGCCGCCGACCTGCACGACACCGCGCACTCCGACGCTGGAGGCCCGGTCGAGGTGCACGCGGTACTCGAGCTGGTTGTCCGGCCCGCCGTCCGCTATCTCGAGGTGGGTGTGGTTGTCGTAGACCCCCACGGTGAGCGCTTCGGGCAGCGGCGGATATTCGAGGTCCTTGCGCCCTTCGATTGACCGCTGCCGCACGAATACGTCAACCACTCAGTCCTCCTCGATCCGCGGGAAGAGCGACGTCTCGAGCGGAGTCACGTGTGTTCCCCCAGACCAGTCATATGCACGGTCGATGGGTCGGGCATCCACGGGGCCCTCGCCGCCGATGGCTGGCCACAGTCGCGCGGTCGCCTTCGGGAGAACGGGGGCCAGCAGAATCGCAAGCGTTCCGAGACCGTGGACGGTGGTGGCGAGAACCTGCTGGAGTTGCTCGCGCTTGTCGGGGTCCTTCGCCAGAGCCCAGGGCTCCTGCTCGGTGATGTAGCCGTTGAGCGCATCGACGAGCTTCCAGGTCTCGGAGATCGCGTCGTTGATCGCGAACGCATCGATCGCCGCGTTCGCAGCCGCCGTGACATCATGCTCGAGCCCGGCGATGGCAGGGTCGAGCGGCGCGTGCGGAATCTCGCCGTCGAAGTACTTGACGACCATCGCGATGACCCGGGATGCCAGGTTGCCGAAGCCATTGGCGAGCTCCGCGTGGTAGCGCGCGCTCAGGTCCTCCCAGCTGAAGGAGCCGTCCTGACCGAAGGTGATCGCCGAGAGGAAGTAGAAGCGGAACGCGTCGGAACCGAACGTGTCCGTGATCTGCGCCGGTGCAATACCGGTGAGCTTCGACTTGGACATCTTCTCGCCACCGACGAGCAGCCAGCCGTGACCGAAGACGGCGCGGGGCACCTCGAGGCCAGCCGCCATGAGCATGGCCGGCCAGATGACGGCGTGGAAGCGCGCGATGTCCTTACCGACGAGATGCACGGCGGGCCAGCGGCGCTCGAGCTCCGCGTCATCCACCCCGTAGCCGACGGCGGAGATGTAGTTGAGGAGCGCGTCGAACCACACGTAGACGACGTGGCTGTCATCCCACGGAACCTTGACACCCCAGTCGAAGCTGGAGCGGGAGATGGAGAGGTCGTCGAGGCCCTGCTTGACGAACTGCACGATCTCGTTGCGCACGCTCGCGGGCTGCACGAAGTCGGGCCGCGACTCGTAGAGGTCGAGCAGCGGCTTCTCGAACGCGCTCATGCGGAAGAAGTAGTTCTTCTCCTTGAGGATCTCGACCGGGCGACCGTGGATCTTGCAGACCAGCTGGCCGGCGTAGTCGCCGTCGGGAGTCTCCATCAGATCGTCGATCTGCTTGTACTCCTCGCAGCCGACGCAGTAGTAGCCCTCGTACTCGCCGGAGTAGATGTGACCGTCGTCGTAGAGCTTCTGCAGGAACTTGGCGACGGCGACCTCGTGGCGCGGTTCCGTCGTGCGGATGAAGTCGTCGTTGCGGATGTCGATGGTCTCGAGCAGCGGCTTCCACGCGTTCTCGACGAGGGAGTCGGCCCAGGCCTGCGGGGTGGTGTCGTTGGCGACGGCGGTGCGCAGGATCTTCTGGCCGTGCTCGTCGGTTCCCGTGAGGAGCCAGGTGTCGTCGCCGCGCTGGCGGTGCCACCGCGCGAGCACGTCGGCGGCCACCTCGGTGTACGCGTGGCCGATGTGGGGCACGTCGTTGACGTAGAAGATCGGGGTGGTGATGTAGAAGGAGGAGCCGGAGGCCATACCTCCCAGTCTACGGATGCCGCCGACGCGATGACGCGGCGAGCTCGTGGAGGCCGGAGGACCGTTGATCAGCGAGCTTTGAGCGCCGCCTCGTAGAGGTCGCGCTTGGGCAGGCCGGTGGCCTCTGCGACCTCGGTGGCGGCATCCTTCAACCTGCTACCGGAGGCCACGAGCGCCTGCACCTCCGCGAGCGCCGTCGGCAGGTCGGATGCCACGGCAGCAGCCCCCTCGACGACGATGCAGATCTCGCCCCGCGCGCCGTCGGCGAACCGCTCGGCGAGCTCGGCCGCCGTTCCGCGCACGACCTCCTCGTGGAGCTTCGTGAGCTCGCGACAGACGACCACTCGGCGATCGCTCCCGAACGCCTCGGCGAGGTCACTGAGGGCGGAGCCGAGCCGGTTGGGCGACTCGAAGAAGACGAGGGTGCGAGCCTCGGCGGCGAGCGAGCGCAGGTGACCGAGCCGACCCTTACGCGGCAGGAAGCCCTCGAAGGCGAACCGGTCGGTCGGCAGCCCGCTCACGGCGAGCGCGGCGAGCACGGCGCTCGGGCCCGGCAGTACGGTGACCTGCACCCCGGCCGCAGCGGCTGCGGCGACCAGCGGGAACCCGGGGTCGCTGATGGCGGGCATCCCGGCGTCGCTCAGCACCAGCACGTCGGTCTCCCGCGCGAGCTCGACGAGTTCCGCTGCCCGCTCGCTCTCGTTGTGCTCGTGCAGCGCGATGAGGCGCGGGCGGTTCTCGATGCCGAGCGCTCGCATGAGGTGGACCGTGGTGCGGGTGTCCTCGCTCGCGATCACCTCCGCCGTGGTGAGAGCCGACACGAGGCGCGGCGTGGCGTCACCCAGGTTGCCGATCGGGGTCGCGCCGAGGATGATCACGCTCCATTCTCCCCCGCAGCCGCTCGCCTCACGGCGGGTGCCGAAAACTAAGGAGTTCCCGAACGTTCCGGCCGCGGCGTGGGCATGTCGAACGCGTCACGCTCGAATCTCCTTAGTTTTGGGCACCTCCGCGCGGGCAGCGGCCCAAGTACCATGGGCTGGTGACCGAGCGGGCCGACTTCGACGAGCTTCTCGACACGGAACCCGCTGAAGAGCGCAGGCCGATCGGTTCCCGCCTCGACGACTGGTGGATCCGCCTCTCGCCGCGCTGGCAGCGCGCTCTGCGCTGGGGCGCACCGGCGATAGTGATCGTGATCGCCGCAGTGACGCGACTGTGGAACCTCGGGCATCCCCCGGCGCTCGTCTTCGATGAGACCTTCTATGTGAAGGATGCCTGGACGCTGGCCAATCTCGGGTACGAAGCCCAGTGGCCCGCCGATGCCGACGCTCTGTTCAACAGCGGCGACACGAACGCGTACCTGACCGATCCGGCCTTCGTCGTGCATCCGCCGCTCGGCAAGTGGATCATCAGCGCTGGCATGCTCGTGCTCGGCTCGGACAATCCGGTGGGGTGGCGCATCACGACCGCCATCGTCGGAATCCTCTCCGTCGCACTGCTCATGGTCGTGGCGCACCTGCTGTTCAAGTCGTCGCTCCTGACGACGATCGCAGGGCTTCTCATGGCCATCGAGGGCAACGCGATCGTGATGAGCAGGGTCGCACTGCTCGACAACTACGTCATGTTCTTCGCCCTGCTGGGCTTTCTCTTCGTCCTGCTCGACAGACGCTGGAGCGAGCTCCGGCTGGCGATGTGGATCGGCCGGCGCGAGAAGGACGGCCGAACCACCGACTGGGGGCCGGCCCTGTGGTGGCGCCCCTGGTTGATCGCGGCGGGAGCCGCGTTCGGGGCGACCGCCGCCGTCAAGTGGAGCGGACTGTACTTCCTGGCCGGGTTCGCGATCTACACGCTCGTGGTCGATGCGCTCGCGAGGCGCCGGGCCGGCATCCAGCTCTGGGGCTCCGGCACCGTCTTCCGGCAGGCTCCGGTCACCTTCGTGCTCATGGTTCCGATCGCACTGGCCGTGTACCTCTCGACCTGGATCGGCTGGTTCGCGTCCGACTCCGGCTACGACCGCACGTGGGCCTCCGGCGATGGGAACGCCTGGACGGGAGCCCTCGCGTGGGTACCGCAGAGCATCCAGAGCCTCTGGCATTTCGAGACCTCGGTGTACAACTACCACGTCGGCGAGAACCGTGGCCACGGATACGAGGCCAACCCGCTGACCTGGCTGTTCCTCGTACGCCCCACGAGCATGTGGTACGAGGCAGCCTCGCGGGGCGAGAACGGATGCACGTTCGACACCTGCGGCTCATCGATCACTGGTCTCGCGAACCCCCTCATCTGGTGGGCGGCAACCGCAGCGATCCTCTACCTCGTCTACCGCCTCGTGAGGTTCCGCGAGTGGCGGGTCGGGCTCATCCTGATGGGCATGGCGGCCGGCTACGTGCCGTGGCTGATGTACCTGAACCGCACGGTCTTCCAGTTCTACACAATCGCTTTCGAGCCGTACATGCTGCTCGGGCTCACGTTCGTGATCGGTCTGGTGCTCGGCTCCCGAACGGATGATCGTGACCGACGCACGAGCGCCATCGCCGTAACGGCGGTATTCCTCGGCCTCGCCATCGCCGTGAGCGTGTTCTTCTGGCCGTTGTGGACGGGGATGCAGCTGGACTACAACTACCTCAGACTGCATTGGTGGCTCGTTACCTGGCGGTAACCCCCAGCGGCACCGGGCCACGGTATATTGACCAGACCCGAATCCTTTTCCACCTCGCCGCAACGGGGCCTCTGTTCATGGCACGATCTCGAATTGCCGCTGGCGCCGCCGCGCTCGCTCTCATCAGTGCGACCGTTTTCGCCGGTGCGCTCCCCGCAGCTGCGTACGTGCCGACAGCGCCGACCCTGAGCGCCCCGACCGTCAATGGCAGCACTCCTGCGGTGACGACCAACGGCAACGGCCCCCAGTTCTCCGGCACGATGCAGCACGCCGATTCCGGCAGCGAGACCACTACGGTGTTCGTCTCCTCCGATTCAGGCATCAGCTGGGGCGAGTACTGCTTCGACACTGCCGAGTACTTCGACCCCGCGAACGCGGCGCTGCCGTGGAGCTGCAGCGCGGAGACGATCCTCGCCCCCGATACCTACAGCTTCCGGGCCTCGACCAGCGACGACAACAGCGAGGACGCTGCGAGCGAGTACAGCCCGGTCGTGAGCTACACGGTCGCCGGCACGCAGGGCGCCTCCATCGTGAATCCTGCGCCCAGCGAGGGCACGAGCGACGCGACGCCCGTGTTCTCGGGCGTCGGTCCGCAACTCGGAACGGTCACCCTCACGGGCAACGGCCTCGAGCTCTGCTCGGCCGAGGCGACGATGCCCGACGGCTACTGGGAGTGCGCACCCACCGACGCGATGGGAACCGGCAACTACGAGCTCGTCGCCAGCGCGGTGGACTACGACGGCATCCCCCGCGAGTCCTCTGCTCCCCAACAGTTCACCATTAACAGGCTCCCGCCGCCCTCCGTCTGGCAGATGGGGAACCCGTGGTACACCGTCGATCCGCGGCAGCCGATGACCGGCACCGTGCCCCCGAACGCGACCTCGTTCGAGATCTGGACGTGGGTCGACAACGGCGATGGAACCTATTCGTCCTGGACGTACTGTGCCGTGCCGGTCAGCGTTTCGGGCGGCGACTACACGTGTGACCCGGCGGTCGGCAACGGCAGCACGCTCACCCCTGGACCCAACGAACTGTACGGAGTGGTTCGGAGCGAATCCGGCGATTTCGGAAACACGAGCGAGATGTTCACCATCACGCTCGTCGATGCTCCCGTGATCGAGGCACCCGGCCCCGACACCGTCGTCTACACCTCCAACGCCACGCCGACGTTCTCCGGCTCCGCCGACTCGATCTCGTACCAGGTCGATCTCGTCGCAACGAACACCGAGCTGACCCTGTGCTCGTCGGAGGTCGCCGAAGGCGGCTGGGAATGCACGCGAGTCGGCGACCTCGCCGACGGCGAGTACACCTACGTCGCGCGCTCGTACCTTCCGAGTGAGGGCGGCGACTCGGTGGATTCGGTCGAGCACACCCTCATCGTCGACACGGTGGCGCTGCCGCCGACCGTGAAGACCACCGGCCCCGTGCAGGGCCCGAACCCCGTCATCAGCGGCACCGGTGAGCCGGGCGCCACACTCACGGTCTTCTTGAACGGCTCAGAGACCACGTGCTCCGCCCCGACGATCGTCGAGGAGAACGGCGAGTGGATGTGCCAGCCGGTCGGCGGGCTCTCCCCCGGCCAGTATTCGATCACGGCCAATCAGACCGATCGCGCCGGCAACACCTCAGCGCTGCCGGCGGAACCCCTCTCGACGATCACCGTCGAAGTTCCGCCCGCTCCCGGTACGCCCGTCATCGCGTCGCCCCAGTCGGGCACCGTCTACGGCAACCAGATCTGGGTGTCCGGCTCTGTCGAGGCCACGAGCGACTATCCGCTTCGGGTGGATGTCACGGCAGTCTCGCTCGGCAACACCACGTCCTGCGGCGAAGCACTCACTCCGTCTGAGGGCGGCCTCGAGTGGGGTTGCTACCTGATCCTCGAGCCCGGCTCGTACTCCATCTCCGCTGTCGCTTCCGTCGACGGCATCGAGGGCACGTCGAGCGCTACAAGCAACGTCGTGTCGCTGACCTACGTCGCGGAGGTGCCGAAGCCCGAGGTCACCTACACGCTGGGCCCTGCATCCGTCGGCTTCACGGCGGAAGGCGAACCGAGTAGCGATCTCTTCGTGGACTGGTCGAGCGTCACGGAAGGAGAAGGGGGATACCTCTACGACTTCCTCGACGACTGTGGCAACGGAGAGAGCGAGACGAGCGGGCCGGTGATCACGTGCCCGCCCGCTGGCGGCAACTCCGAACCCTACGAGAACCTTCAGCCCGGCATCTACAACGCGTATGTGAGCGCATTCGCGGGGGGCGAGGGATTCTCCTCCGTCTCCGACTACATCATGATTCCGGCGACGCCCTCACTCGCAACCGACGTAGAGGGCAACCAGGTCACGTTCTCCGGTAACGGCGGGCCCGGCTTCGAGACGACCTACCGCGTTGACGTCGAAAACCTCGCAGGTGATCTGATCTGCTCCGACACGGTGGATGAGTCTGGTGCATGGTCTTGTACGGCCACGGTCGCCCCCGGGACGTTCGCGTACCGCGCCATCCAGGAGGCCGTGGGTTTCGAGGCGGACCCGGGCGGCGAAAGCCAGGTCAACCGTTCCCTCGCCGGATTATCCGGCTACAGCGACGAGGCGTCGGCAACGACGATCGCCGCGCCCGTCATCACGACTTCCGGTCTGCTGAGTGGGCCCCGGCCAACGATCGCTGGCACAGGCGCGCCTGGGGCGACGCTCACTCTCTACCTCGATGGCTCGCCCATCGAATGTTTGACGGCCCCGGTTGTCGCGGGCGACACCGGGGAATGGAGTTGCAACCCCTCCCAGTCGCTATACCCCGGCGGCTACACGGTGACCGCGACCCAGCGCGTCGGTGAGGGCCCGGAGTCAGTTCTCTCCGCCCCGGCAACTATCACCGTCGAGGTTCCGCCCGCTCCCGGTACGCCTGTCATCGCGTCGCCCCAGTCGGGCACCGTCTATGGCAACCAGATCTGGGTGTCCGGCTCTGTCGAGGCCACGAGCGACTATCCGCTTCGGGTGGATGTCACGGCAGTCTCGCTCGGCAACACCACGTCCTGCGGCGAAGCACTCACTCCGTCTGAGGGCGGCCTCGAGTGGGGTTGCTACCTGATCCTCGAGCCCGGCTCGTACTCCATCTCCGCTGTCGCTTCCGTCGACGGCATCGAGGGCACGTCGAGCGCTACAAGCAACGTGGTGTCGCTGACCTACGTCGCTGAGGTGCCGAAGCCCGAGGTCACATACACGCTCGGGCCGGCATCCGTCGCCTTCACAGCAGAGGGATCGCCCGACCTCGACCTCAGCATCGGCTGGTACCTCGTCACCGAGGGCGGAGAGGGCGGCATTCTCTTCGACCGTCTCGACTCGTGTGGAACGAGCGAGGGCGGAGAAGGTGGCGAAGGCGAAGGTGGCGAGGGCGAAGGTGGAGAAGGCTTCGCCTCGCTCACGGATGCCACGTTCGCCGCGTCATCCGCGAGCTGCGGGCCGTACGGCGACCTCGCGCCCGGCCTCTACAACGCGTACGTGACCCAGTCCGGCGACGGCGAGAACATCGGGTCGACCGATGACTACATCATGATCCCGAACGCGCCGACGCTCGTGCAGCCGACGGTGTCGGGAACGACCGCCGCCTTCCGCGGGACCGGAGGCGACAACGCCGTGCCCGGGTATCGGGTGCGCGTCGAGCGCGCGTCGGGGGCGACGGTGTGCTCTGCGACGGTGGACGCGAGCGGCAGCTGGACTTGCGCCGCCACCCTCCCGGTGGGCACCGACTCGTACCGCGCCATTCAGATCGCGGAGGGGTTCGACCCGAACTTCCCGGAGGAGTGGTTCTACGACGCTCTCGTGCCCGGCCTCTCGGACTACACGGGCACGGTCACGGCGACCATCCTCGCTCCGGTGACCCCGCCGACACCTCCGGCTCCGCCTGCACCCCCCGCACCGCCGACTCCTGTGGAACCCACTCCCACACCCACTCCCACTCCCACTCCCACTCCCACTCCCACTCCGACCCCCACCCCGACTCCGACGCCAACGCCAACGCCAACGCCAACGAGCTTCTCCTTCAGCATCGGAGCCACGTCGTTCCTCCCGGGTGAGACGACGACCGTGAGCGGCCAGGGTGTTCCCGCGCTCTCGCAGATCGACGCCGAACTGCACTCGACCCCCGTCCACCTCGGAACGGCGACGGCATCCTCCTCCGGCAGCTTCTCGCTCACGGTGACCATCCCCGAGGACGTGGAACCTGGTGCCCACGAGATCGTCGTGATCGTGACTCCACCCGGCGGCGAGCCGATGCAGAAGTCGAAAGCCGTGACGGTGCTCTCCCCCGCTCGCGCTCAGAACGTCATTTCCGCGGCCGAGATCGCCGCCCTGGGAACCGATCGCGACCCGGCCACTGCCGATCGCTCCGACCCTGGCGCGCCCAGCTCGCTCACAACCTCGATCAAGCCGATCAACTCGATCTTCGATCACCCGGTGCTTCTCGGTGGCGCTGCTCTCGCGGGTCTCGCGCTGCTCCTGCTGGTCGCCCTCCCCGCCGAGCTTCTCAACAGCACGATCTCGGAGAACTACGGACGCATCACGAGGAGCCTTCCCAAACCGCGCCTGACCTTCTGGGAGCGGTTCACGTCATGGCTGCGGGTCACGCCCGTGCTCGGCGGAATTCTCATCACGTTCCTGACGGCGTTCATCTTCGGTTTCGTCGACCCGCGTTTCGGGTTCGACGTCACGTCTCTGCGCACCGTTCTGGCGCTCGGTCTCGCCCTGCTTGTCGTGGGGTACCTCGCGAGCGCGATCTCCGGCGCGATCATCCGCCGGGCCTGGCACCTGGATACCGTCGTCGAACTGAAGCCCATGGGCATCCTGCTGGCGATCGTCGGTGTGGTCGTCTCGCGTCTCATCGAGTTCTCGCCAGGGTTCCTGCTCGGCCTCGTGCTCGGGCTGTCGGTGATCGGTACGACGACAGCCGCCCAGCGCGCCAAGGCCACGCTCGTGCAGGCGGGAACGGTCTTCGTGCTCGCCATGCTCGCGTGGGGTGCGTACAGCCTCCTCATGGCGACGACCGACCCGAGCAGCTTCGGCACGGCGCTCGCCTTCGACACGATGGTCGCGATCACCGGTGAGGGCCTCACCGCCCTGTTCGTCGGGATGCTGCCCTTCAAACTCCTCAATGGTTCGAGCGTCTTCGAATACTCCAAGATCCTGTGGGTTGTCAGCTACGTCGTCGCGGCCGCAGCGTTCGTACTTGTCGTCGTGCCGAGCTCGTGGGGTTCGATCGATGGGCCGCTCGGCAACTGGCTGCTGGTGCTCGGCATCTTCGCGATCGCCGCGATCGCGATCTACCTGTTCTTCAGGCTGACCGACAAGGAGGATGACGGAGATGACGCCTCCGTCGTCGAGAACGAGGACGCCGAGGCTCTCGAGCTGTAACGGTTCGTTACGATCGACGCCGTAACACTTCGACACTCCCGGTAGCCTGATCCAATGGCAGATCGCGAGTACGGATTCCGCACCAGAGCAATCCACGCAGGCAATATTCCGGATGAAGTGACCGGAGCGCGAGCGCTCCCGATCTACCAGTCGAGCGCGTTCGTCTTCGATGACACCGCCGACGCAGCAGCACGCTTCGCGCTGCAGAAGTACGGCAACATCTACTCGCGACTGTCGAACCCCACGGTGGCGAGCTTCGAGGAGCGCGTGGCATCCCTCGAGGGCGGCCTCGGTGCCGTCGCCACCGCGAGCGGACTGGGCGCGCAGTTCATCACGTTCGCCTCGCTCGCCGGTACCGGTGACCACGTCGTCTCCTCCGCGAACCTCTACGGCGGATCGATCACGCAGCTCGACATCACCCTGCGACGCTTCGGTGTCGAGACGACGTTCGTGCGCTCGTCCGACCCCGCCGATTACGCCGCGGCGATCACTGACAAGACGAAGTTCATCTTCGCGGAGACCATCGCGAACCCCTCCGGCGAGATCGCCGACATCGAGGGTCTCGCCGAGGTCGCCCACGCTCACGACCTGCCCCTCATCATCGACTCCACCGTCGCCACCCCCTACCTCAACCGTCCGATCGAGTGGGGGGCCGACGTCGTCGTGCACTCCGCGACAAAGTTCTTGGGCGGTGCCGGCACGACCCTCGGAGGCGTCGTCGTCGAGTCCGGTCGGTTCCACTGGGCGAACGACAGGTTCCCCCTGTTCGACCAGCCGGTGCCGTCCTACGGTGGGCTGAACTGGCATGGCAACTTCGGCGAGTACGCGTTTCTCACCCGCCTTCGCGCCGAGCAACTGCGCGACATCGGCCCCGTGCTCGCACCGCACTCCGCGTTCCTCCTCGCGAACGGTGTCGAGACGCTGCCATTCCGGATGCAGGCGCACGTCGACAACGCTCGGATCGTGGCGGAGTGGCTCGACGCCGACCCGCGCATCGAATTCGTCAACTGGGCGGGCCTCCCCGCGCATCCTCACCACGAGCGCGCTGCGAAGTACCTGCCGAAGGGGCCGGGCTCGGTCTTCAGCTTCGGTGTGAAGGGCGGCCGCGAGGCTGGCCAGACCTTCATCGAGAACGTCAACCTCGCAAGCCACCTGGCCAACATCGGCGATGCGAAGACCCTCGTGATCCACCCGGCATCAACCACCCACGCCCAGCTGACGGAGCAGCAGCTCGTCGACGCCGGCGTCCTGCCCGGTGTCGTGCGCATCAGCGTGGGAATAGAAGACCCCGAGGACATCGTTGATGACCTTGACCAGGCGCTGAGCGCTGCAACGAAGGGCTGACCGATGAGCATTGCGACCGAGGCACCGACCTCAGAGACAGTCACCACGCAGCTGGCGAACGGCCTGACTTGCGACATCCCCGCGAGTTCGCCGCTGGCCAAGCTCCTGCGGTCGCAGCGCACCTGGGTGGGACCGACCGCGAAGGAGCGCCTCGGCATCCTCCGCAAGGCCAAGTCGATCGCGATCGTCGGCGCATCGCCGAATCCCGCCCGTTCCAGCTACTTCGTCGGCACGTACCTGCTGCAGTCGAGTGACTACGACGTCTACTTCGTCAACCCGAACGCCGACGAGATCCTCGGTCGCAAGGCCTACCCCGACCTCGCCTCGCTTCCCGTGGTTCCCGACATCGTCGACGTGTTCCGCAAGGCGAGCGACATCCCCTCGGTCATCGACGATGCGATCGCCGTCGGTGCCAAGACGGTGTGGGTGCAGCTCGGAATCTGGAACCAGGACGCAGCGATCTACGGCGAGAGCAAGGGCCTGACCATCGTGATGGACCGCTGCATCAAGGTCGAGCACGCACGCTTCCACGGCGGTCTGCACCTGCTCGGGTTCGACACCGGCGTCATCACCGCCCGCAAGACCGTCCGCTGACGCTGACCCGGGTTACGCCGTGTGACCCGGACAGTCGAAACGTGAGCGCTGCCCGCCTAGCGTGTAGTGCATGTCCGGCCCCCTTATCGAGTCCCCCGTCGTATCGACGCAGTGGCTCGCCGACCACTTCGGCGCGGAGAAGCTCGTCGTGCTCGACGCCACGGTGCTCGGGTACGTTCAGCCCAGCGGATCGACCGGCTATCTGAGTGGCCACGAGAGCTACATCATGAACGGCCACATCCCGGGCGCGATCTTCGCCGATGTCATCGACGAGCTCTCCGATCCCGAGGGCCGCTACCCCTTCACACGCCCGTCCGAGGAGCGTTTCGCTCTCGCCGCTGGCGCCCTGGGCATCGACAACGAAACGACGGTCGTCGTGTACGACGCCCTCGTCGGACAGTGGGCCTCGCGCGTGTGGTGGTTGTTCCGCGCGTTCGGCTACGACCGTGT
This sequence comes from uncultured Salinibacterium sp., assembly GCA_964425885.1. Classification (GTDB taxonomy): domain Bacteria; phylum Actinomycetota; class Actinomycetes; order Actinomycetales; family Microbacteriaceae; genus Rhodoglobus. The sequence continues at coordinate 159,438 of CAYRON010000002.1, read as the reverse complement.
CGCCGTGCTCGACGGTGGCTACCAGCGCTGGGTCGCAGAGGAGCGCGAGACGCAGGTGGGTCACGTCGAGCCGACTCCGGCAGTGTTCGCGGCGACGGAAAGGCCAGAGCTGTGGATCGACCGCTCCGGCGTCGAGGCGATCGTGGACGGCTCAGCAGAGGGCGCCCTGGTGTGCGGTACCCCGGCAAAGGAGTTCGCCGAGACGAGCATCCCCGGCAGCATCAACGTGCCGGCGGGGCGACTGGTCGACCGCACGACCAACGAACTGCTCGGCACCCCCGCACTGCGCGAGCTGCTGGCGCCAGCACTCGCCTCGCAGCGCATCGTCGTGTATTGCAAGGGCGGCATCGCCGCTACGGCGGATGCACTGGCCCTCACTCTCCTCGGACACACGAAGGTGTCGGTGTACGACGAATCGCTCAACGAATGGGCCGCGTAGACAGCTTGTTCTGTCCCCCCGGACTGGGGGGCGGAGAATGCCGTTCTTCCAGTGACATTCCCAGCGGGCGTCCCTAGACTGCGGGCGGCGATATATCCCCCGTGTCGGCTACCCGAGTCGGCAATATCGCCACACCCCAAGGACCCGACATGCCTACCAAGCCGGGCGCATCCGTGCGCCGCCGGCAGTGGGGCGCAGAGACCCGAACGCGCCCCCTGCCCACCGTTCACCCCTCACCCTCGAGCAGCAAGATCACCTTCGCCGGCGTCGCCATTCTTTTGACGGTCGCCGCCTGGGTCGCGTACGTCGTCACGACCGTGCTGCGACAGGTCTTCACGACTGGACCCGTCAGCGTGCAGTTCCTCGTGGAGACCGCGTTCTACCTGATCGTCGTGAGCTTCCTCACCTTCTCGGCGCTCATGTACCTCGTTGCTCGGCAGGGAGCACTCGTGCGGTTCTCGTCGCACAAGCGCGTCGCTCGCGCCCAGCTCGACTATCACTTCACGCGCAACCAGCGGCCGATGACCGTTCTCGTGCCGTCGTACGCGGAGGAGCCCGATGTCGTGCGCAAGACCCTGTGGTCTGCCGCCCTCCAGGAGTACCCGGCGCTGCGTGTGGTTCTCCTCGTTGACGACCCGCCCTTCCCCACTGACACCGCTACCGCCGCCCGGCTGGGAGAGACCCGCGCCCTGGCCGCCGAGATCCAGGCGGAACTCTCCGAGCCCTCCGGCCGCTTCAGTGAGGCGCTCATCGACGCAGAGATCGAGTCGCACCGCGGCGGGCTGGGAGAGTCGGCCACGCGCGATCTGGCAGGGCACTACGCCTGGGCCGCACAGTGGCTGACCGAGAAGGCGGATGGCCACGAACTGGCCGATCACGTCGACGAGTTCTTCACGACCCAGATCCTGCGTGGGCTCGCTGCGGAACTGCAGCTGACGGCGGATGCCCTCCAAGCCGCCGAGAACGAGGGCGAGCAGATCGCCGACTCGCGTCTCCTCGAGCTGTACCGCCGCCTCTCGTGGACGTTCACCGCTGAGCTGGACACCTTCGAGCGCAAGACATTCGCCTCGCTCAGCCACGAGGCCAATAAAGCCATGAACCTCAACTCGTACATCGGGCTGATGGGTTCGAACTACCGCCGCGAGGCGACCCCGCTCGGCTACGCGTTGATCGCCGACCCCGAGGGCCCGGTGCACATTCCCGACTCTGACTACGTACTGACGCTCGATGCTGACTCGATCCTGCTCCGCGACTACTGCCTGCGTCTCGTGTACTTCCTCGAGCAGCCCGAGAACGAGAAGGTCGCCGTCGCCCAGACGCCGTACTCGGCATTCCGCGGAGCAAGCACGCGGATCGAGCGCCTCGCCGGGGCCACCACCGATCTCCAGCACATCCTCCACCAGGGATTCACCCACTACAACGCCACGTTCTGGGTGGGAGCCAACGCCGTCATCCGTAAGCGCGCACTGAACGACATCGTGCAGATCGAGTTCGAGAACGGCTTCCCGATCTCGCGTTTCGTGCAGGACCGCACCGTCATCGAGGACACCGAGTCGAGCATCGACCTCGCCGCCCACGGCTGGACGCTCTCGAACTACCCGGAGCGGCTGAGCTACAGCGCTACCCCGCCGGACTTCGGTTCGCTCATCGTGCAGCGCCGTCGGTGGGCCAACGGCGGACTGTTGATCCTCCCGAACCTGTGGCGGTACGTGCGCCAGCAGCGGGCCCGCGGCGAACGCGTGCGCTTCGCCGAGCTCGCGCTTCGCACGAACTACATGGCCTCCATCACGTGGGCAAGCTTCGGCCTGCTCTTCCTGCTGGCGTACCCGTACGACAGCAGGCTCCTGAGCCCTATCATCCTGCTCGCCGCCGTGCCCTACTTCCTGGCCATGGCAAGCGACCTGCGGTACTGCGGCTACCGGTACACGGATGTGTTCTGGATCTACGGATTCAACCTCATCCTGCTGCCCGTCAACCTCGCTGGGGTGCTCAAGTCGATCCAGCAGGCGATCACGAACCAGAAGATCCCGTTCGCGCGCACCCCCAAGATCAAGGACCGCACGGCGGCACCCGGGCTCTACGTGCTCGTTCCCTACCTCATCGTGGCGTTCTCCGTGCTGACCTTCCTGCGGGACTACGCGCTCGGCAATTGGGGCAACGCCGCGTTCGCCGGCATCAACGCGGTGCTCGCACTGGCTGCGATCGTCGCCTACATCGGCATCGGTCACTCGCTGGCAGACCTGTGGCGAGGTGCGACCAAGTGGGCGTACGTGCCCGACAAGCGGGTCACGAGCACCACAGCGCCCGACCTCGATTGGCGTGCGGTACTGCATTTCGGTGACGCCTCCGGCACCGGGGCGCCCGCGACATCCCACAGCCCTGCCACGAAGGCTCCGGCGCGCGAGCGTGCTGAGGCAACGCTATGAGCTCGTCGATGCACGAGGGGATGCGCGTCTCACCGTTGCGCATCGTCATTGCCATCGTCGTGGCGGCAGGCCTGGCCGTCGGCGGGCTCTTCGGCTACCAGACCTGGTCGGCTGCCCAGGCGGAGCCAGCGGACAACCCCTGGTTCGCGGGCTATGCGGATGTCACGGCAACGCCATCGTTCACGTTCGAGACACCGACCGCGGACAGCGCCAAGCAGGTGCTGCTGTCGTTCGTCGTCTCCGACCCTGACACGGCGTGCACGCCATCGTGGGGCGGCTACTACTCGCTGGACGACGCGGGAACGAAGCTCGAGCTCGACCGCCGCGTGGCGCTCCTGCGCGAGGTCGGCGGCGACGCAGCGATCTCGTTCGGTGGGCAGCGCAGCGACGAACTGGCCACGACCTGTGACACCGCGCGCGATCTCGAGGCCGCCTACCGCGCCGTCATCGACCGTTACTCGGTCTCCACTATCGACCTCGATCTCGAGGGCTCGGGTCTCACGGATACCGCAGCCGGCGAGCGCCGGGCAGAGGCAGTGGCGTCGCTTCAGGCCAGCCGACCCGACGACGACCCGCTGGCCGTGTGGGTGACACTTCCCGTGGCGACATCGGGCCTGACATCCGAGGGCACTGACGCGGTCGCCGCCCTGCTCGACGCGGGTGTCGACCTCGCCGGGGTCAATGTCATGACCATGAACTTCGGTGAGAGCCGCGAGGCTGGCCAGTCGATGGCTGCCGCCTCGCAGTCAGCGCTCGAGGCAACGCACCGCCAGCTCTCGACCCTGTACACGCGTGCGGGCATCCCCCTCTCGGATGCCACGGTCTGGAACAAGCTCGGCGCGACGCCGATGATCGGCCAGAACGACACGACCAACGAGGTCTTCACGCTCGAGGACGCCGCGCAGCTGAACAGCTTCGCGCAGTCGAAGGGACTTGGGCGGCTCTCGATGTGGTCGCTCAACCGTGATGTCACGTGCGGCAACAACTACATCACCCTCGCCATCGTCTCCAATTCCTGCAGCGGCGTCGACCAGGGCGACGAGCACTTCGCCGATGCACTGGCCACGGGCTTCGATGGGTCACTGCTCGCCTCGGCGTCCCACGTGACCAGCCCTGAGCCGCGCTCGGCCGAGGAACTCGTCGACAACCCCGAGGAGAGCCCGTACCAGGTCTGGTCGAAGCTCACCACCTACCTCGAGGGCACGAAGGTCGTGTGGCACCACAACGTCTACCAGGCCAAGTGGTGGACGAGCGGAGACCTGCCCGACAACCCCGTCCTCAACGAATGGGAGACGCCGTGGAAGCTCATCGGTCCGGTCCTCCCGGGCGAGAAGCCGCTCGAGACGCAGGTGCTGACCCCGGGGCTGTTCCCCGACTGGGATGGCACCGCCATCTACGACAAGGGGGCGATCGTCTCGTTCGAGGATGTGCCGTACCGCGCGAAGTGGTGGACCCAGGGCGACAGCCCAGCGGCGTACTCGACGGACCCCGACAGCTCGCCGTGGTTCCCGATGTCGATCGACGAGGTCGAGGAGGCCACGGCCGACTGAGCGGAGCCCTTTAGGGGTCTGCCGTTACCGTCGGCAGCTGGCAGACGAAGGCCTCGCACTCGTACGTGGTGGTGAAACCGGCACGCGTCGTGCGACCCTCGAAGAGCTCGAACCCTGCACTCGCGAAGACTACGGCCTGCGCGGGGGTCACGGCGGCTGTAGTGGCCGGGTCTCGGCGGGCGGCAGCCGTGGCATCCGGGCTTCCGGTGACGACGATCACCTGGCGAAGGGGCTCGGCCAGCCGCGCCATGACGTCGAGTGCAGCACCCGCCGAGATGGGGGTGCTTGCCGCGAATCGGGCCGCGCGGCCCAGGACCGCCGCACTGCGGTCGCGGTAGGAGGGTTCTGCGGTCAGCGAGTAGAGCAGTTCGCTCGCGGATGCCACGGCGCTCCACCCTGACGGCAGCGCGCCGTCCGCGGGGTCTGGCTCGACCCTGATGCCCTGCGCGGCGAGCACGGGATCCTGTCCCTCAGGAACTCCGAACGGATCACCCGACCGGTCACCCGTGGCAGCTGACGCATCGAGTAACGCGCGGGCCTCGATGGCGTACCGCACCTCCCCCGTCGACAGGGCGAGACTCAGGAGACCCTGCGCGAGCAGACCGTAATCCTCCAGGGTCGCGACAGCAGGCGAGATGGTGTCGTCGATCGAGCTGTGCACGAGACGATCGGCGAGCACGTGATGGTCGAGGAGGAACTCGGCAGCGCGCCGGGCCGCCGCCACCCAGTCCGGCCGATCGCACAGCCGCCCGGCCACGGCGAGCGCATCGATGGCGAGGCCGTTCCAACCGGTGAGGATCTTGGCGTCGAGCGGCGGAGCGTCGAGCCGGGCACGGCTCGCGGCATCGAGCGTGTAGTAGAAACCCTCGACCCGCTGGCCGTCCACGGTCGACTCGCTGTCCTGCGCGCTCGCGAAGCCACCGGTCGGCTGCTGGAGGGTGGTGAGGAGAAAACTGGCGATTCCGTCCGCGATCGCGGTGCGTCCGGCGAGCGCGTAGCAGGCGAGCAGCTGCGCATTGTCGTAGAGCATGCGCTCGTAATGCGGCTCGCTCCAGTCCGCCCGCGTGGCGTAGCGGAAGAAGCCGCCGTCGATGGGGTCGCGCAGCGGTGACGCCGCCATGGCGTCGAGCGTGCGCACGCCGAGTGGGTCGTTCTGATCCACGAGGAACCGCAGCACGGGAGCAACGGGAAACTTGGGTGCGCCGCCGAAACCCCCGTTGGTGGTGTCCTCGAGGGATGCCAGGGATGCCAGCACCGGGGCGAACTGCGTGATGAGGTCCCCCGTCTCTGGGGTGCCCTGGCTCAGCGCATCCGCTATCGCCGCGCCATTGCCCTCCACCTCGGATCGCCGATCACGCCAGGCCGCGAACACTGCGTCGAGTACTTGCCGGAACGACGGATGCCCGGCCACGGGCGTCGGCGGATAGTACGTTCCGGCGAAGAACGCCCGCCCCTCTGGCGTCACGAACACGGTGAGTGGCCAGCCGAGGTTCTGGGTGAACGCGCCGGCAGCGGCGAGGTAGCTCGAGTCGACCTCGACGTTCTCCTCACGATCGACCTTGATGGAGACGGCGTTGTCGGCAAGGTACGCGGCGATCTCCGGATCGCTGAAGCTCTCGCGCGCCATGACGTGGCACCAGTGGCAGGTCGAATAACCGATCGACACCATCACGGGCACATCGCGGCGCTTCGCCTCCTCGAAGGCCTCGGCGCCCCACGGCCACCAGTCGACAGGGTTGCTCGCGTGCGACCTCAGGTACGGGCTCGCGGAGTTCGCAATTCGAGACGCCATGCTGCCAGAGTAAGCGCCTCGGGCTCACTCGTCCCGAGTCTGGGTCTCCGGAGTAGCGGTCGAGTCCTCACTCGTGCTGGCGGCCCCGACGGATGCCCCCACCCCGTGCTCGAGGAGGGCCGACTCGACAGCGGCCGCCACGAGTGCCTTCTCGCGCGCCGCCTGCTGGCTGCCCCGCACGCGACGGTACCGGACGACCGCGAGCACGATCGCCGCGATCACGACGAGGAGCACCAGGGTGGGCCACGGGATTCCCCAGGTGCCGCCTTCGACGCGCACGGGAGCTGATTCCGGCGGGGTCGGGGCGCCGTCGAGCAGCGGGATCGTCGGAGTGAGCTCGACCGCCGCCCCCACCCAGAAGGTCGGCGAGACGCCGTCGATGACGAACTCGGCGTCCCAGCTTTCACCGGGCAACAGCTCCGGCACGGGTGGAACATCGATCGCCGTGGTCGTGAAGATGCCGAACGGTCCGCTGGCCGATGCTGCGGTCTGGCTTGAGAGTCGCACGTTGCCCGTGTTGTGAACCGTGAATGACACGGCGGCAGACCCCGTGCCGAACGGGATCGGGGTTCCGGTGTACTCGACCGTGAAGTTCTCGATGGTGAGATCCGGATGCACGACTCCCCCCACTCGGAAGTAGATTCGCACACCGAGCCGCCGGTCGACGTTGATGCCCTCGGCCTGGTCCTCGCGGGTGAGGGACGTGACGATGCCGGCCGCGTAGTCGCCGGGAGTCGCGTTCTCCGGAACGGTGATCGTGAAGGGGATCTCGACGGTCTGCGTGCCAGCCAGCCGCACGCTGTCCTGGCCGAGGTCGACCCAGAGCCCGGCGTTCTCCGACGACTCGCCCGCGGTGAGCACATCGAGCTGGCCGCTCGTGGTCGTGAACGCATCTGCGGCGTAGATGTCGAGGTCGAGTTCCGCCGCATCGTGGTTCGAGATCACGATCGCATCCGTCAGCACCTGTCCTGGCTCGATCGCGTAGGTGAAATTGCTGCGGGCCGGGCCGTACTGGTTTGAGGCGGTTCTGACGCCCCACGTGACATCCTCTGTCGCCGCCTGCCCCTGCGCGGTCGCGGCGATGGCGGGCGCTGCAGCGAGCCCGGCGGCCAGGGCCACGACGAGTGCTGCGGTGCTGAGGGAACGAAGGGTGGACATCACGGCTATTCCTTACTCACAAACAAAAGGGGATGTCGGGGTGGGCCCGAAAGCCCACCCCGACTGGTACTGCTGGTAGTGCTTCGCGGTGGTTAGCCCAGCGCGGTGATGGTGAGTGTTGCGCGGTAGGTTCCGTCAACGACATCCACCGGGATCTTCAGCTCGAGGTCAGCCCCGAGCTTGGCCGAGCCACGCGAGTGACCGATGTCCGCGCGACCGAGGGTCGACGAGACCGAGAGGCCGTCGCCACCGTCGAACCCGGATGCCACGGGCGCACCGGCGATGGCGCCGGCCCCGTTCTCGACGACCTTCGGAGTCCAGCCCAGGTACTTGCCGGAGAAGGACTTGTCGCCGGAGGTGAACTCGCCGGCCTGCGCCGAGACGGACCACGCCGGTGCCGCACGACGAGTGTCCGTCACGCGAATCGGGTTGATCTCGCCCTCTGCAGCGAAGTGGTCGCCAGCAGCCGTCGCGGTGCCGAGATCGACGATTCCGTTGGAGCCGTCGACAGCCCACACGAACTCGCCGGGAGCACCCTCGGGCACGGTCACCTGGAGACGCTGCGCGTTCGGGTCGACCGCACGCTGCACGGTCACCTGGTCGACGACCGAGTTGACGGGGTTGTTCGCACCGAAGGCCTGCGAGCGCAGCGTCTTCACGGTGAGTGCATCCTCGGTGACCTCGACGGCCGTGTAGTTGCGCACGTTCTCCTGGTTGACGACCGACGCCCACGGGAAGGCCTGCGACTGGAGGCCGTAGTACTTCGAGCCGGAGGCGGAGTTCGCCGTCAGGTAGAGCACTCCGCCGGGGCCCGGCGTGACCGTGTCGGCACCGGGCTGCTCGTTGGCGTCAGCCTTCTCGCCGTTGCGCAGGAGGTAGGTGCGTGCGTAGCTGTGGTCGTGTCCCTGCAGGACGAGGTCGATGCCGAGCTCGGAGAACAGGGTCGGCCACGTGCTGCGGCGGTCGACGACATCCGAGTCCGTCGCGTGCGGGCCAGCCGAGTAGATCGAGTGGTGGTAGGCCACCATCTTCCACTTGGCCTCGGAGCCGTGGTCGGCGATCGTCTGGCGCACGAAGGCCTCGTGCGACGCGTAGTTGCGGCTGTTCGAGTTGAGGTTCATGAACAGGACGTCCTTGTAGATGAACCAGTAGTCGCCACCGGATGCAGAGCCCGACGAACCGGGACCGGCCGAACGATCGGTGTTCGGGGTCGCGAAGTGCTGCTCGTACGCCTTCGAACCGACGTCGTGGTTTCCGTTGGTGGCGACGAACGGCACCTGGCGGAGCGCGTCCGGGCCGAGGAACGCCGTGTACTGGGCCTCGTTGGACGCGGTCTCGACCTGGTCGCCTGAGGAGAAGAGCATCTCGGCGTCCGGGTAGGCCGCGAGCGAGACATTGAGCGTGTCGAGCCAGCCAGCGGCGTCGTTCGCGACGTTGCCCGAGGCGCCCAGCTGCGGGTCACCGTAGAACAGGAAGTCGAAGTCACCCTCGAAGCTCTGGGTGCGGAACGAGTTCACGGCCGACCAGTTGCCCTCGGAACCGACACGGTAGACGTACGCGGTGTTCTCCGCGAGACCAGCGAGGGTCGCGACGCGGTTGAACTCGCCGCTCGTCGTCGCCCCACCCGTGGCCTGAACCGTGACAGCAGACGTGGGGAACGCGCCCCCGACAACTGCCGACGACGGGGCGAACTGCGCGACCTGCGCTGTGTCTCTCGAGGAGTACCAGGTGAGGAGTCGCTGCGACTCGTCGGATCCGACACCGAGAACAATGTCGGAGATCGTCGCGCTTCCTGCCTGCGCGGTGACCGGCGTGAGCTCCTTGAGGTCGAGGTAAATGTCGCTGCTGCTCGAGCGGTCCTGGTAGAGGGCGATCGAGATGGTGTTCGTTCCCGCCGTCAGCACAGCCGACGGAACGGTGAACGTCGACGAGACGGGGTCGCCGCCAGCGTCGCCCGCGTAGGTGAGGTTGCGCTGGTTCTCAGCGGCTGCCTCGACGCGGGAGTCGGCAAAGCCGGCGACCTTCGTGCCGTTGACGAAGATCTGCACGGCGTCGTCGTACACGATGCGTCCGCTCAGCGACGACAGGGCGGAGAGCTCGTCCGACGCGACGGTGAACGTCGAACGGAAGTGGTACGTGGGGATCGTGACCTTCGTCGATGCCGACGGGTCGATGTAGTGGTTCAGCACCTTCGAGACGGGGAAGCCCGAACCGAGGTTCGGAGTCGCCGAGCCGTTCTTGGCGCCGAACGGGCCGACACCGGTCTTCCATGCGGTGTCATCGAACGCCGCGCGCGTCCAGGCGAGGCGGTCTGCATTGCCTGCTGCCGGGTCGGTGTTGTTGTCGGAGTAGCGCCAGCTGCTCGAGGTGGTCAGGTAGTTCGCCGGAAGCGTTGCCGCGCTCGCGCTGAGAGCCGCGAACGCAAGCGAGCCCCCGACGAGCGAGGTCACTGCGACCGCCGCGATCGTGCTGCGGAGCAAGCGCGAGGGGCGCCGTACCGCGGGTGTTGTCATCGACATGATGGTGGAATCATCGCCTTTCGAAGTGATGAGGGGAGAGTGCTCTCGGCACGTTCCTCCGGGTTCGTGAACCGGGGATGAATGGGCAGCGACGGGCGCGTGACCGCCCACACAATCCGTGGTCACCCAAGCCCGAGCACGCGCTCGACGAACCAGATCAGGCCGAAAATCGTGACGACGGCCGCCACCGCGATGCCCACCCACAGGCCGACCCGCGGGGTTCGACGCCTGAGCACCAGGAGGAGCGGGAAGACGATGATGATGATCGCGAGCTGCGTGAACTCGATGCCGAGGTTGAACACGACGAGCGACCAGAGCAGGGTCATCGACCACGGCTCATCGATGCCGAGAGCGCTCGCGAATCCGAGACCGTGCACGAGTCCGAAGGCGAACACGACTCCGAGGCGCAGCCAGTCGGCCTTGTTGAGCCCCCATAGGCCGCGGGGAGTGGGCAGGGGCTCGAACTCGTGGCCGCGTCGGCGCCACACGGTCCAGAGGTACCAGGCGCCCACGATCGCGATCGACATCGCGATGATGGGCTCGACGACGGCCGCTGGCACTGTGACCACGCCGAGGGCTGCCAGCAGGAACGTGACCGAATGGGCGATCGTGAAGGCTGTGGCGGCAAGGATCACGTCGCGGAGTCGCCGCGAACCAACGATCAGGGCGAGAAGGAACAGGATGTGGTCGATGCCGCTCAGCAGGTGCTCAGCCCCAAGGAGGAAGAACTCCAACAGCCGCTCCCCCAACGGCTGTGCCGTGGAGAAGACGGATCCGGAGTTCAGCGCTGCGCTGCCGGAATCACCCGCAAGGTCGTACTCGAGCACCGTCGTGGTGCCCGTGACGTAGCCCTCGTCGTCCGGGAAGAGGCTGCTGCGGATCTCGTAGTCAACGTCCTCACGATCGACCGCGCACTCGAACCCGAGCGTGAAGAGGGCGTACGGCACGTCATCACGAACGTGGGACTCGTACCCGCTGACGAGCGACGGCTCACACGCAGTGCCGTCCGCGGACACGGTGAACCGCTCCGTGACGTAGTCCTGCACGGTGCGCGAGTACTGCTCGAGCGCCTCTGCCTCGTTGCCGGTCTCGAAGACCGCCATCCCGTCGTCGAAGAACGACGAATCACCCTGGTTCTCCGCCGCCGAGACCACGAGCAGGTCGTACTCGAGATCGAGCTCGACGTTCACGATGCGGTGGCCGTCGGAGGTGGCATCCGCGTAGACCGTCGACGTGAATCCGTGAGCGGATGCCACGCCGGCAACCGACAACGCTGCGAAGGCGACAACGGCGACCGCGACACCTCGCACAAGATCTCGGCGAACGGGGCGCGCACTGCGGGACATGTCTCTCCTTGGAGCATCTGCGGGTGAAGCAGTCATCGACGGGGAAGCAGTGAGAATGACTGACGAGTGTGAACGGCGCGTAGCGCGCAGGCGCGAATCGCTTGCCTACCCGTTACCGCACGGACACCTTGGCGTCTCTGGCCCGTCGCACGGCTGGCCGACACTCGGGTCATGCGCCTCCGTCTTCCCGCAGGATTCTGCGTGGCACTTCTCTCCGCCGTGCTTCTCGTCGCCTGTGCTCCCGTCACTGCCGACGAGACATCCGGTCAGGGCACGCTCAGCGCAGACTTTCTCGGGGGCGACCCATCGCCAACGCCGGAGGCGACGATCTCGCCGGCTCCCGGCTCATGGGAGGGAACGGAACTGCCCGACGGCTACCGCATCGGTCTCATCACGGCGACGGCCGACCCGACCGCTGACGCCTTGGCGAGCGGTGTCATGGACTGGGCGGCCGAGCGAGACGTGCACGTGGAGGTGTGGGCGGCAGCCGACGGCGACGAGATCGAGTCGGCCATCGTCGAGGCGAGCGAGGAGCGCGACATCGATCTCGTCATCGGGGCCGGTCGTGGCGTCGTCGATGTCTTCGCGCTCATCACCGCACAGCACCTCGCTCAGGAGTTCCTCGTGGTCGGGGCACAGCTGCCCGAGCCGACGCACAACGTGACCTCGGTCGTGTGGTCGGGCGCCAGCTTCCGTGGCAGCGGAATCAGCGAGGAGACCGACGCGGACGACGCAGCAGCCTCACCCGAACGTGCCGAAACGGCGATGGATGCCGGCACCGCGAGCGTTCTGCACGGCTACACCGGCATCGTGCTCGATCTCGGCGACTGAGCGAGGCGCGGCACGGGAGATGTGCACCGCCCACACACCGGATTGATGCAGGAATCGCGACTAGCCTGACACGTATGTCGACGACGACTTTCACTTGGATCGGTGGCCCCACGGCCGTGCTGGAGTATGCGGGCCTGCGCATCGTGACGGACCCCACGTTCGACCCGCCCGGCAGCTACGGCGAGCCGGATGACTCGCCCCTCGTGAAGACGGCGGGGCCGGGCATCCCGCGCTCCGAGCTCGGGCGCATCGACCTCGTGCTGCTGTCGCACCACGAGCACGAGGACAACCTCGACTACGAGGGGCTCGAGTTGCTCGCCACGGGCGTGCCGACGCTCAGTACGACGAAGGCCGGCACCGACCTGTTCGGTGGTGGCGTGATTGGTCTCGACAACTGGGAGACCCACGAGATCGGCGGTGTGACGATCACGGCAGTGCCAGCGCTCCACGGCCCTCCAGGGTCGGAGGCGCGACTCGGCCCGGTGATCGGTTTCGTGCTCGAGTCCCCCGGCGAGCCCACGATCTACGTGTCTGGCGACAACGCCTCCCTCCCGCTCGTCGAGCAGATCGCCGGAGCCTTCGACCACATCGACATCGCGGTGCTCTTCGCTGGCGCCGTGCGAGTGCCGGACATCGACGCGCACCTCACGCTGACCTCCGCGGACGCCGTGGCGGCGGCCCGGCTGCTCGGCGTCAGTAAGGTCGTCGGTATTCACACCGAGGACTGGGCGCACTTCACCGAGAACCGCGAACAGCTCGAGGCAGCCTTCGAGGGAACGGGGCTGCTGGTCCCGACGCCGCGTGCTGTGACCGTGGAGCTCTCTTAGCGAAACCCGGTGGGTGGCTCTAGAACCTCGCGGTGTCCGGGTTGGAGCCGACGCGGAGGCCCTGGTCGAGGCCGTCGATCGCGGCCATCTCGGCGTCAGTCAGCTCGAAGCCGAAGACGTCGAAGTTCTCGGCCATGCGCTCGCGCGAGTTGGTCTTCGGGAACACGATGATGCCGTGCTGCAGGTGCCAGCGGATGACGGCCTGAGCCGGCGTGACCCCGTGGGCCGCCGCGGCGTCGGCGACCGGCGACATCCCAAACAGGTCGTACTTGCCCTGCCCGAGCGGGCCCCACGCCTCCGTGGCGATGCCCTTGCCCGCGAGGTACTCGCGCAGCGGCCCCTGTGCGAAGCCAGGGTGCAGCTCCACCTGGTCAACTGCAGGCACGACGGTGCTTGCGGCGATGAGGCGATCGAGGTGCTCCTCGTGGAAGTTGGAGACTCCGATGGATGTCGCGAGCCCCCGCTCCTGAAGCTGCTCCAGCACGTGCCAGGTGTCGATGTACAGATCCAGATCGGGGCGCGGCCAGTGGATGAGATACAGGTCAACGTGGTCGAGCCCGAGCTTGGCGAGACTCAGCTCCATCGCGTCGAAGGCCGACTGGGTGCCCTGGTCGCTGTTCCAGAGTTTGGTCGTGATGAACAGCTCGTCGCGGGGAATGCCCGAGGCCGCAATCGCGCGGCCCACACCGACCTCGTTGCCGTAGATGGCTGCGGTATCGATGTGGCGGTAGCCGACCTCGAGGGCATCGCTCACGATGCGCTCGGTCTCGTCAGGATCGACCTGGAAGACGCCGAAGCCGAGTTGGGGGATGGTCTTGCCGTCATTGAGCGTGATGTCCATGGGTTAAGCCTAGGACGGGCAGACGACGCATCCGGGGGGTTGACCCTTCGAGACGCGCGCTTCGCGCGCTCCTCAGGGAGCTGGGACCTCGCGCTGGTCCACGCCGCTGTAGGCACTGAGCGGCCGGATGAGCGCATTCGAGGCGAGCTGCTCCATGACGTGGGCCGTCCACCCCGTGATTCGCGCGGCGACGAAGAGCGGCGTGAAGATCGTCGTGTCGAAGCCCATGAGGTTGTAGGCGGGGCCCGATGGGTAGTCGAGGTTGGGCTTGATGCCCTTCGCGTCGTACATGGCCGTCTCGAGAGTGTCGTACAGGTCGAGAACCTCGGGCCGGTCGTACTCGGCGACGAGGAGTTCGAGGGAGGCCTTCATCGTGGGCACTCGCGAGTCACCGTTCTTGTAGACGCGGTGGCCGAAGCCCATGATCTTGCGCTTCGCGGCGAGCGCCTCGTCGAGCCAGGCGGCAGCGGCATCCGCGCGCTGGATCTCCTGGAAGGTGTGCATCACAGCCTCGTTGGCACCGCCGTGGAGGGGGCCCTTCAGGGCACCGATCGCGCCCGTGACCGACGAGTAGACATCGCTCAGGGTTGAGGCGATCACGCGAGCCGTGAACGTGGATGCATTGAACGAGTGCTCCGCGTACAGGATCATCGACACGTCGAACGCCTTCACGATCGTCTCGCTGGGCACCTCGCCAAAGGTCATGTTGAGGAAGTTGGCCGAGTAGCCGAGGTCGTCGCGAGCCTCGATCGGGTCTTTGCCCCAGAGCCTCCGCTGCGTGTACGCGACGATGGCGGGAAGCTGCGCGAACATCGCGATCGAGCGCTGCTGCGTGAGGTCGGCGTCGACCCAGGTCTTGTCACCCTCGAGCGTCGAGTCGAGTGTGCCGAGCACGCTGATGGCAGTACGCACGACATCCATCGGGTGCGCGATGAGGGGCAGGTCGTCCATCGCCCGGCGAACAGTGGGGTTGAGGGCGCGCTGCGACCGCTCGAGCTGCTGGAACCCCTCGAGTTCCTCCGCGGTGGGGAGCTCACCCATCCACAGCAGCCACGCGACCTGCTCGAAGCTGCACTTCTCGGCGAGGTCCTGAACGGGGTAGCCGCGGTAGAGCAGCGAATTCGTCTCGGGGTTGACCTTCGAGATCGCGGTCGTGTCGGCGACGACGCCGACGAGACCCTTACGGATGTCGTCCATGTTCACACCTTGAAGTTGTAGATGGATGTATCGAACGTGTTGTAGGCCTCGTAGTCGAGCAACTCGTACAGCCTCGCACGGGTCTGCATCTCGGGCACGGTCGAGGAGAGGGTTCCGTCCGACGCGAGCGTGTCGAGTCCCCTCTCCGCTGCGCCCATGGCGAGCCGCAGAAGGCTCACCGGGTAGATGACGATCTGGATGCCGGCATCCGCCAGCTGCTGGCCCGTGAACAGCTCGCTCTTGCCGAACTCGGTCATGTTGGCGAGCACCGGAACATCGAGCGCGCTCGTCATCGCCTCGAATTCGGAGAGGTCCTTCATCGCCTCGGGGAAGACCGCGTCAGCGCCGGCATCCACCAAAGCCTTCGCGCGGTCGATCGACGCCTGCAGCCCCTCGATCGCACGGATGTCGGTCCTCGCCATGATCAGCAGGTTGGGGTCACGACGGGCATCGGCCGCGGCCCTGATGCGCTTGATCGCGGTGTCGTCGTCGACGACGGCCTTGCCGTCGAGGTGGCCACAGCGTTTCGGGTTGACCTGGTCCTCGATGTGGAGACCGGCGACCCCGGCATCCTCGAGCGTCTGCACGGTTCTGGCTACGTTCATGGGCTCACCGAAGCCCGTGTCTGCGTCCACGAGCGTGGGCAGGTCGGTCATGCGCGAGATCTGCGCCGCACGACCCGCGACCTCGGTGAGGGTCGTGAGCCCGATGTCGGGCAGGCCGAGGTCGGCCGCGATGACGGCACCGGAGATGTAGACGCCCTCGAAACCCTTGTCTTGGATGAGCTTCGCGCTCAACGGGTTGAAGGCGCCGGGGAAGCGGAGCAGCTCGCCGCTGGCCAGTGCCGCGCGGAGGTTGGCGCGCTTCTCGGCAGGTGTGACCTGGGTGTACAGCATCAGGGATGCTCCTCTCGCGAGTGTTCCGATATGGCTGTCATTTCAGCGGTTTTAGCAGCCATAGCGGAACACTCGATGGTGGTGCGCATCAGAAGATGCCGGGGGAAGTGACGGCAGAGAACGTGCCGTTGATCGTGAGGCCCGCGAGCTCCGCCGCTGACAGCTCGGGGAGGCGCTGGGCAGTGTCGAGAAAGCGCTCGATCTCGGCTGCAGCGAGCACTCCGTCGCTCAGCTCGCGGAACTTGCTGACGTACTGGGCCCGGGCGAACGGACGCGCGCCCAGGGGGTGTGCATCCGCCACAGCAATCTCGTCGACGATGCGCGTGCCGTCCGCCAGCTCGATCTCGACGCGGCCACCGAAGGCCTTCTCGCTGATGTCGAGTGAGTGGTAGCGGCGGGTCCACTCGGCATCCTCGACGGTCGTGACCTTGTTCCAGAGTTCGACAGTGTCGGGGCGGCCCGCACGCTCCGGCGCGTAGGAGCGCTCGTGGTGCCACTCGCCGTCTTGCAGGGCGACCGTGAAGATGTACGGGATGCTGTGATCCAGCGTCTCGCGGCTGGCCGTCGGGTCGTACTTCTGGGGGTCGTTCGCGCCCGATCCGATGACGTAGTGCGTGTGGTGGCTCGTGTGGAGCACCGCCCGCACGATGTTGGCGGGGTCGCGCAGGGCGGGATGCTCGGCCCCCAGCTTGCGGGCGAGGTCGATCCACGCCTGCGCCTGGTACTCGGCTGAGTGCTCCTTCGTGTACGTGTCGAGGATCGCGGTGCGCGCCTCGCCACGCTCGGGCAGCGGCACCTCGTAGCGACCCTCCGGCCCATCGAGGAGCCAGGCGATCACGCCGTCCTCGCCCTCGTAGATCGGGGTCGGGCTCGTCTGCCCGCGCATGGCCCGGTCGACCGCCTCGACGGCCATCTTGCCTGCGAAGGCGGGCGCGTGGGCCTTCCACGTGGAGATCTCACCCTTGCGCGACTGGCGCGTGGCCGTGGTGGTGTGAAGCGCCTGACCGATGGCCTGGAAGATGGTCTCGGTCGGCAGCCCGAGCAGGGTGCCGATGCCCGCGGCCGCGCTCGGGCCGAGGTGGGCGACGTGGTCGATCTTGTGCTTGTGGAGGCTGATCGCCTTGACGAGGTCGACCTGGATCTCGTAGCCCGTGACGATGCCGCGCAGCAGCTCCTCGCCGCTGCGGCCGAGGTGCTGGGCGACCGCCGTGATCGCGGGGATGTTGTCCCCGGGGTGCGAGTACTCGGCGGAGAGGAACGTGTCGTGGAAGTCGAGCTCGCGCACGGCGACGCCGTTGGCCCACGCTGCCCACTCCGGGCTCGTGAGCTGGTTGCTGCCGAAGACCGTCGAGCCTGCGCCGTTGCGCGAGACGAGGTTCGCCTCAGCCTGCGCGCGGGCCGAGACCACAGGTGCGCGAGTGAGGGATGCTGCGGCGACGGCCGCGTTGTCGATCACCCGGTTGATCACCATGTCCGTGACATCCGCCGTCGGGGCGATGTTCTCGCTCGCGACCTCGGCGATCTTCCACGCGAGCTGCTCCTCGCGGGGAAGGTGCTCATCACTGCGATATGTGCGGACGGGGTGAAGCTTCATGCGCGTGGTGTCCCTTCGACTGACCGTTCGAGGCTACCGCGCGCGCGAGGGCATGTGCCCTGCTGGGCTACTGGAGTGATCGGAGCCAGGCCCGCAGGATCGGCTCGAGGGCCGCGCGATCGGCGGGGTCGAGCATCCCCACGAGCCGCTGCTCGTTGGCGACGTGCGCCTCGAAGGCGCGGTCAATGGTCTCGCGCCCTTTTTCGGTGAGCGCCACGACCCGCCCCCGGCCGTCCACAGCCGAAGGTCGACGGGAGACGAGACCTGCAGCCTCGAGCCGGTCGACCCGTTTGGTCATCGCACCCGTCGTGACCATCGTGTGGTTCGCCAGGTCGCCGGGCGCGCGCTCGAAGGGCTCCCCCGCACGACGGAGGGCCGCCAGCACGTCGAACTCGCCCTCGCCGAGCCCGTGCTGGCGATAGACCTCCACGAGCTCGTCGGTGAGCGCAGCAGCGAGGCGGTGGAGCCGACCGACGATGCCGATGGGGCTCACGTCGAGGTCGGGCCGCTCGCGCTCCCATTCCTCGATGATGCCGTCCACATGATCCATGACGTCATAATATCTTCCCCGGAAGCTAGTATGTCTTCCATGGAAAATACATGGCGATGGATGCTCGTCACGGCCATCGCACCCATCGCCTGGGGCTCGACGTACGTCGTCACCCACGCGCTGCTCCCCGCCGAGCATCCGCTGTGGGGTGCCCTGATTCGCGCTCTGCCCGCTGGCCTCATCCTCCTGGCGCTCGCCCGGCGCCTGCCGAAGGGCTCGTGGTGGTGGAAGTCCCTCGTGCTCGGGGTGCTCAACATCGGCGCCTTCTTCGTCCTTGTGTATCTCGCGGCCCAGCTACTGCCGTCGAGCATCGCCTCGACTGTGATGGCTACGTCGGCCGGCGTCATCCTCGTGCTCGCCTGGCCGCTGCTCTCTCAGCGCCCGCAGCTCGTGTCGATCATCGGCGCGGCGATCGGGTTCGCCGGCGTCGCGGTCATGCTCTCGCCTGGCGGCGAGGAGATCAACGGCTGGGGCGTCGTGGTGTCGCTCACGGCCATGATGAGTTCGTCGGTCGGGTTCCTCCTCGCTCGCCGCTGGGGCGGGGATGTCCCGCTTCTGGCGAGCACGGCCTGGCAGCTCATCGCGGGCTCGATCCTGCTGGCACCCGTCGCCCTCGTGGTGGAGGGAGCCCCGCCCGTACTCGACGCGGAAACGTTCTGGGGATTCGCGTACATCACGATCATCGGCACGGCCGTCGCCTTCGTGGCCTGGTTCGCGGGACTTCGGCACCTGCCTGCGGGTGTGGTCGGCGTGATCGGGCTGCTCAACCCCGTGACAGGCGTGCTGCTCGGCACCCTTCTCGTGGGCGAGATACTCGGGGTCAACCAGATCATCGGGATCGGCCTCGTGCTCCTCGGCGTGCTCGTGGGGCAGTTCGCCGCTCGCGCTAGCCGATCGCCTGCGCCACGACCCGAGCCAGCCGCTTCCCGATGAGGTGGTCGCTCGCAGCAACGCGGTGTACCTCGACCCCGCGCATCCGGCCGACGATCTTCATCGAGCCCTCCGAAGCGAACTGGTCGAACGAACCGTAGACGACCTCGACCGGCGCGGTGACATTCGCTATGTCGCTCACGGTCGTCTGCGACTCGATCGAGTTCTCCAGGGACTTCACGAACGGGGTCCAGGTGCGGGCATTGATGTCCATCGCCTTGGGGATCGCGAGGAACCGCTCGACGATCGCCGCATTCTGCAGCGTGAAGTCCTTGTTCTCCCTGAAGAACCGGTAGGCCTTGAGGTAGAAGTCCATGCGACCGCGCTCCAGATCGTCGGAGAGCTCGCCAGGAGCAAGGTAGATCGGCGGGCTCACCAGCACGAGCTTGCTCACCTCCCGCTGCCAGCGAGCACCGTAACGCGCGCTGATGAGCGATCCCATCGAGTGGCCGACGAGGGTGAACGGATGCCGCAACCGCAGACTCGCGATGGTGCGGTGGATCGCGTTCGCGTGGTCTGCCAGCGTGTAGTCACAGTCCTCCACGATCGGGGAGGTGCCGAAGCCGAGCAGGTCGATCGTGATGCAGCGATGGGTGTCTCGGATGAGCGGCAGCACGTTCTGGAAGGTGACCGAGGATGACGCAATGCCGTGAATGAGGATCACCACCGACCCCTCGCCGACGTCTTCCACCACGTTGAGGAGTGGGAGGCGTCTGGGGAACCAGCTCATGGTCCACGGTATCGCGCTGCGCGAAGGAGCGTTCTACCCTCCGGGTTCCAAGAGAGAGCGCAGGGCCTCTGTGTAGTCCTCGAAGGCTCGACGGCCCTTCTTGGACAGGGTGAGGTAGGTGACCGGAACGCGGCCCTCGTGCGACTTCTCGACAGCCACGTACTGAGCATCCTCGAGCTTGCGCAAGTGCGTCGAGAGGTTGCCCGCGGTCATATCGAGGAGCTCCTGGAGACGAGGAAACGAGATGCTCTCCCCGTCGCGAAGTGTTGCAAGGGCAGCCACGATACGAAGTCTCGCCTGCGCATGGATGACAGGGTCGAGTTCGCTCACGCCGGCACCGCCACCCGGTTCTTGCGAGTCCACCGCAGTGATACTGCCGAGAGCACGAGGAACGAGCCCCCTGCAGTGATGGCCAGGAACAGAAGGTGCCATGGGCCCGGCAGGAAGGTCGATGTCACACCCGCAGCGACGATGGCCCCGCCAACGACGACATTCGGCAGCGCCTGCCACACGGCGCCAGCGGTGATGTACATGATGCCGGCGAAGACGACAAAGAGCGCTGGATAGAGGTGCCCGGCGATCTCGCCCGACATGCCCTGGATGCTCAGGCCCCACCCCATGAGCAGGATCGCGACGATCCCGACCGACCAGGTGTTGCCATAGACGATCCCTGTGAAGGTGTCCTCTCGGCCCGGCCGGTAACCCCTGTTCGACCGAACGCCCAAGGTCGCCGACACGACGACACC
Source organism: uncultured Salinibacterium sp. (assembly GCA_964425885.1). GTDB lineage: Bacteria > Actinomycetota > Actinomycetes > Actinomycetales > Microbacteriaceae > Rhodoglobus. The sequence continues at coordinate 139,066 of CAYRON010000002.1, read as the reverse complement.
CGCAACGTTCGCTGCCACAAAGATCGCGATCGCGACGGGCGCGGGGAGCGCGAATGCCGGGCCTGCGCCATCGACAAGCCACAAAGCGAGGAAGCCGATCAGCCACGCGAGCCCCCACGTGAACGTCATGGGTGGCACGATCGCCGCCTGCCTAGCCGCGACATCCCGCTGCTGGGCCTCGATGAGCGCGTACATGGTCGCAGGGTTGGTGTCATGGTTTGCCATGCCGTCCAGTTTGCATTGCAAAGTACTTTGTGTCAACCAGCGGCTTAAGCTGTAAGGCTCATGTCTGAGACTCCCCCCGCCATCGTGTACCCGCCCGAGCTGCCCGTCAGCCAGCGGCGGGACGACATCATGCGCGCCATCCGCGAGAACCAGGTCGTGATCGTGGCGGGTGCCACGGGTTCGGGCAAGACGACCCAACTGCCGAAGATGCTGCTGGAACTCGGCTACGGCGTCATCGGCCACACGCAGCCACGCCGCATCGCGGCCCGCACCATCGCGGAACGCATCGCCGAGGAGCTCGGTGAGCAGGTCGGCGGCCTCGTCGGGTACCAGGTGAGGTTCACCGACCGAGTGGGCCCCAGCACGCGCATCCGTCTCATGACGGACGGCGTGCTGCTCGCCCAGATCCACCGCGACCGTGACCTCAAGAAGTACGACGCGATCATCATCGACGAGGCGCACGAGCGCAGCCTCACCATCGACTTCCTGCTCGGCTACCTCACGCAGCTTCTCCCCCGCCGCCCCGACCTCAAGGTCATCATCACGAGCGCCACGATCGACCCCGAGAGCTTCGCGCGGCACTTCGCAGCACCGGATGGCGCGCCAGCACCGATCATCGAGGTCTCCGGTCGCACCTACCCCGTCGAGATCCGCTACCGGCCTCTCGTGGCCGAGGAACCGCCCGCGGTGCCGAAAACTAAGGAGATCTCGGGCGACGAGGCGCGACTCCCCGAGAGGGAGGCCCCGACCGACGAGAATCTCCTTAGTTTTCGGCACCCGGACTCGGACGCGCGGGACCGGGACGTGTTCGAGGGCATCAACGATGCACTCGACGAACTCGAGCGCGAGAGTGATGGCGACGTGCTCGTGTTCCTCTCCGGCGAGGCCGAGATCCGGGATGCCGAGGACTCGGTGCGCGGGCATCTCGCGAGCCGCGCGGCCGTCGCCACCGAGGTGCTGCCCCTCTACGGCAGGTTGAGTGCCGCCGACCAGCACAAGGTGTTCGACCGACGCACCCCGGGCATCCGCCGGCGCATCGTGCTCGCCACGAACGTTGCGGAGACGAGCCTCACCGTGCCGGGAATCCGCTATGTCATCGACACCGGAACGGCCCGCATCAGTCGCTACAGCGTCCGATCGAAGATCCAGCGGTTGCCGATCGAGGCGATCAGCCAGGCGAGCGCCAACCAGCGCTCCGGCCGCAGTGGCCGCACGAGCGACGGAATCGCGATTCGGCTGTACTCGGAGGAGGACTTCGAGCGTCGGCCCGAGTTCACCGATCCCGAGATCCTGCGCACCAACCTGAGCGCCGTCATCCTGCAGATGGTCTCGCTCGGGCTCGGGATGATCGAGGACTTCCCGTTCATCCAGAAGCCTGACTCGCGAGGCATCAAAGATGGCGTCGACCTCCTGCGCGAACTACATGCCTTGGAGGGCATGAACATCACGAAGGTCGGTCGACAGCTGTCACAGCTGCCCGTGGATCCTCGCCTCGGTCGCATGATCGTCGAGTCCGGGCGGTACGGCGTGACACGGGAGGTCGTCGCGATCGTCGCGGCGCTGACTATCCAGGACCCTCGCGAGCGGCCACTCGAGAAACGCGCGCAGGCTGACCAGCAGCACGCCCGCTTCGTCGACCCGACGAGTGACTTCATCACTCTGCTGAACCTCTGGAACTACCTCGAGGACACCCAGCGCGAGGTGAGCGGCAACCAGTTCCGGCGCCGCGTGCGCTCCGAGTACCTCAACTACCTGCGCGTACGGGAGTGGCAGGATCTCTACCGCCAACTCTCCCGTTCCGCGAAGCAGCTGGGCCTCGCCGTCGGCGAGCGCTCCACCGACGCCAACAACATCCACCGCTCCCTGCTCTCCGGTCTGCTCAGCCACCTCGGTGTTCGCGACCTCGCGAAGAAGGACTACGCGGGAGCCAGGGGAACGCGCTTCTCGATCTTCCCCGGATCGGCACTCGCGAAGAAGCAGCCCTCAGCCGTGATGAGCGCCGAGCTCGTCGAGACGAGCCGCCTCTTCGCGCGAGTGAATGCCGCGATCGATCTTGCGTGGGCCGAGCCGATAGCGGGCGACCTTGCCAAGCGCACCTACTCGGAGCCGCACTGGGAGAAGAAGCAGGGTGCGGCGGTCGCCTTCGAGCGCGTCACGCTCTACGGCGTGCCGATCATCGTCAAGCGCCGCGTGCAGTTTGCGAAGATCGATCCCTCGTTCGCCCGCGACCTGTTCATCCGGCACGCGCTCGTCGAGGGCGACTGGGACCTGCATCGCACTGACAAGCGCATCAGCGCGTTCGACCGCAACAACAGGGCCCTGCGGGCGCGGCTCGCAGAGCTCGAGGAACGCACCCGGCGCCGCGACATCCTGCTCGACGATGAGGCGGTCGTCGCGTTCTACGATCGCCGTATCCCTCGGGATGTCGCCACCCAGCGCGACTTCGAGAAGTGGTGGAAGACGGCTCGCGCCGAGAATCCCGACCTGCTCACCATGCGCGAGTCCGACCTCCTCGAGGAGGAGCCGGACGAGGAGCTCGGCGAGGGCTTCCCGGCGGAGTGGAAGCAGGGTGACCAGACCCTGTCGGTCAGCTACAAGTTCCTGCCGGGAGCCGACGACGACGGAGTGACGATCGCGATTCCCCTTCCGCTGCTCGCGGGACTTCGCTCGGAGGGCTTCGACTGGCAGGTTCCCGGCCTCCGCGAGGAGCTCGTGACCGCACTCATTAAGTCCCTGCCGAAGCCCATCCGCAAGAACGTGGTTCCCGCGGCGGACTGGGCGCGACGCCTGCTCGAACCCCTTGCTGGCGAGACCCGGCCAGGCTCCATCACCGAGTACCTCGCCGTCGAGATCGGGCGGCAGGCGTTCGTGATCGCGTCACCCCGTGACTTCGACTGGAGCCGCGTTCCCGAGCACCTCGTGCCGAGCTTCGCCGTCGTCGACGACAGGGGGCGGGTCGTCGAACGCAGCCGATCACTCTCCACCCTGCAGACGGCGCTCGCACCCGCCGCACGCGAGTCGATCGCCAAGGTCGTGGACGGGCCGAAGCGACCGGCCCAGGCCGCAGCCGCACCCCCGACCCCCCGCGTGGAGCGCACCGGCATCACCACCTGGGATCTCGGCGACCTCGACCGCATCCGCGATACCGAGCACGGAGGCAACCGCGTCCGCGCCTACCCCGCGCTCGTCGACGAGGGCTCGTCTGTCGCGATTCGGCTGATGTCCACTCCCGACGACCAGGTGCGCGAACACCGCGCCGGCGTGCTGCGCCTGCTGCTTCTCGCGGTGCCGTCCCCCACGGCCTACGTACAGGAACACCTGACCACGCAGGAGAAGTTCATCCTCGCGACCTCCCCCTACCGCAGCACGGCAGCGCTCTTCGAGGACTCGCTTGCCGCTCTTGTGGAGTCACTCGTCGACCCCGCGAGCATCTTCACCGAGACCGACTTCGTGGCCGCGCGCGACATCGTGTCAGCTGCGGTGGTCGACGGGCTGTTCACGACCGTCGCGCTCGTGTCGCGCATCCTCTCCGCTGCCCGGGACGCCGACAAGGCGATCCGGGATGCCACGAGCCTGGCCCTCATCGCGCCGCTCGGCGATGCACGCTCCCAGCTCGACGCGCTCGTGCATCCCGGATTCATCTCGCGTGCGGGGATCGACCGCTTACGCCGGTACCCCGTGTACCTCGCGGGCATCGTGCACCGCGTCTCGAAGCTCGCCGAGAACGTCGGGCGCGACCGCACGTGGATGCACGAGGTGCAGCAGGCGACGGCCCTCTACATCGCGGCTGGCGGAGCGCTTCCGCTCGCTGCGGACTCGCCGCCGTCGCTGGTTAGGGTGCGCTGGATGCTCGAGGAGTTGCGACTCAGCCTGTTCGCCCAGCACCTCGGAACTGACGGCCCGGTGAGCATCCAGCGCATTACCAAGGCCCTCGCCAGCTGACGCCTTGCGCCGCGAGGCGGAACAAACGGCGCCCGTTCTCAGGGCCTGCCACACGGGAGGGGCTAGCCTGAAACCGTGGTTACCCCTCGCGACGTGTCAGCTGAAATCGCCCGATCCTGGCTTCTGGTCGCCGCGACGAGGCCCGAGCAGTTCGATGCGGCCGAGGGCTCCCGAGCCGACCAGATCATCCTCGACATCGAGGACGCCGTCGACCCCCGTTTGAAGCCGGAGGCCCGCGAAGGCATCGTGTCGTGGCTCTCCAGTGGCGGCACCGGATGGGTGCGCATCAACGACCACGCGAGTGACTTCTGGTCGGACGACGTGGATGCACTCGCCGGCCTGCCCGGCCTGCGTGGCGTCATGCTCGCCAAGGCCGAGGCCGCCGAGCACGTCTCCGAGACCTTCGACCGCCTGCGCGGTGCCACTCCCGTCATCGCCCTCGTCGAATCCGCTCTCGGCATCGAGGAGGCCGCCAACATCGCTCGCGCGCGGGGTGCCTACCGGCTCGCCTTCGGCAGTGGCGACTACCGCCGCGATACGGGAACCAGTGCCGATGACCTCGCCATGGCCTACCCGCGCTCCCGCCTCGTCGTGGCAAGTCGTGTCGGCAAGCTGCCCGGCCCGATCGACGGGCCGACCGTCGGCACGAATCATCCCGTGCTGCGCGAGCAGTCCTCCGTCGCCGTCGCCCTCGGGATGACGGGCAAGCTCTGCCTCGACATCGAGCAGCTCCCCATCATCAACGAGGTCATTAGCCCGACGCGTTCGGATGTGGCGTGGGCCCGGGAGTTCCTGAGCGACTTCGAGGCCAGGGGACGTGTCATCCGTGACGGCAGCGACCTGCCGCGCCTTGGTCGCGCGGAGAAGATCGACAAGCTCGCGCGCGCCTTTGGAGTCGAACCGGCGTAGTGTGCGGCGACAGTGACTCGTATTCACTACAGTTCTTGACCATGGCCCGTCTCTTCGGGTCGCTGGGAAGGGGCCCACATGAGTTCGCGACTACGACGCGCTGTGCTGGCGGGTATGACCGCAGCCACTCTCACACTCGGCTGCGCCGTCGCGACTCCCGCGTTCGCTGACGACACCGACCCTGCCGATGGGGATGTCACGTTCGCCGGCCAGGTCACCTACCGGGTCTCCGCTGACGGGCCGCCGAGCGACAAGGGCATCGCCGATCTCGATGTCACGGTGTACGTCGATGATGGCGAACACCAGCGCCCGCTCGGGATGCTCGAGACCGACGACGACGGCAGGTTCGAGATCGAGGTGCCGGTCGGCGATGGTGAGACGTACACCTTCAGTGCACACGCCGCGGACGACGACGACTACTTCTGGTCGCTCGATCCCCTAGCGGTGATCACCGACCTGGATGACGCGGACTGGGCGTCACCGCCAGAGGGCGCACCCTACGTGCTCGGCATCTGGACCGGCGATGGCCCGACACCCACGCCCACTCCGACACCCACACCGACGCCGATTCCCACTCCCACCCCGACACCCACGCCAGTCCCCACCCCCACACCCACTCGGAGCCCCACTCCCACCCCGAAGCCGACTCCGGCGGCAACGGTGGCCGTCAGCGGCACCGTCTACGTCGCGGGCTCCACGACCCCGATCGCCGGTGCGACCGTCACGATCTCGGTCGGCGGCAAGGGCTACGGGCCGGTGAACACCGACACGAAGGGTGCGTACTCACTCGGCTCTGTGCCCGTCGGCAAGGCGACCATCCATGCGATCGCCCCCGACTTCTCGGTGGACGAGCGCACGGTGCAACTCACCGCGGGTAACAACGTCGTCGCGCAGAACATGTTCCTCGTGGCCAAGAAGCCAGCGACCTCCACCAACTCGATCGCCGGCACTGTCGTGCTGACAGGCGACGGTGAGGACGGGGAACTGTTCGCTGGCGAGCTGAAGCTCATGAAGGATGGTGAGACCCTCCAGTCGACCACCGCCAAGGATGGCGCCTTCGCGTTCGAGGGGGTCAAGGCCACGGGTGACCTCACGATCGTCGTCGAGGACCCGCCAGCCGGATACAAACAGCGGCCAGAAGACGGAGAGGTTCGCAACTACGCGGGAACGAGCATCGACTACGTGACCATCCGTCTGGTGCCCATCTCGGATGCTGCGGCCGTGACAACGCCGGTTGAATCCGATTGGACGTGGCTCGTCATCGTGCTCGTGCTACTGGCACTCGCGGCGGTGGCCACCGTCATCGTTGTCATGGTGCGGCGCCAGCGCGGCGAAGGGGCTCCGCCTCCCGCTGAGTGAGCGTCACGCACCGGGTTTCGAGACGCGACCTTCGGTCGCTCCTCAACCAGCAAGAGGCTCAGTGGTCGTTGGGGCGGAGAGCTACCTGGCCTCCGGGGTGGCCGCTTGCCACCAGTTCGAGAGCCTCGATCGCGCCCTCGAGTGGGAACGTGCGCCCCACCACGATGTCGATCTTGCCCTCCTGCGCGAGCTTCACGAGCTCGGGGCGGGCAGCGGTTCGGATGTCACGGCCGGGGTCAGCGCCCGGTCCGCCGCCGAGCATCCTGATGCCGAGTTGCGCACCCTTCTCGAAGCCGGCGATGGTCGCGATGCGCCCACGGTCCGCGACGAGTTCGGCCGAGACATCCAGCGCCTCGTCGGTGCCGACGGTGTCGAGGGCGACGTCCACTCCCTCGGGCAGCTCGGCTCGGACCCTCTCGGCGAGACCCTCGCCGTAGACGACGGCCTTCACCCCGGCATCTGTCAGAAGCTTCTGGTTCGCCGCGCTCGCTGTGCCGACGACCACTGCGCCGCGCAGCAGGGCGAGTTGAGCCGCGGTGTAGCCCACGCCACCGGACGCGCCGTGGATGAGAACGCGGTCACCCTCGGCCACTCCGGTCGCCTCGAGCAGGTGCCACGCGGTCACGCCGGTGGCGAGCAGGTTTGCGGCCTCCGGCCAGTCGAGGGGCTCCGGCTTGGGGAGCACGGATGACGCCTTCACCGTGATCTCGTCGGCATACCCGCCCGACACGGGATACCCGATCACCGAGTCGCCAACGGCGAGCGGACCCATCGGCCCGACCGCGTCCGGCCCGACCGCCGCAATCGTTCCGGCGACCTCGCTGCCGTGGTGCATCGGCAGCTTCGGCGAACCGAACGCGCCAGCGAGCCGCTTGATGTCGGCAGGGTTCACGCCTGCAGCGTGCACCTGGATCGTCACCTGGCCGGGGCCCGGCTCCGGCACGTGCACCTCGACGAGCTCGAGCACCTCGGGAGCCCCGAACGAGTTGGCGATGATGGCGCGGCCGGAGGTCATGATGTGCCTTTCGGGCTCAGGAGAGCAGTTTGCGGTAGCAGAGGGTTCCCTCGATCACACCGTACTTGCCGTACGGCTCGATCTGCACGTACCCGAGGCTCTCGTAGAGCCGAATGGCGGGCACCTGCAGCGGCCCCGTCTGCAGCACGAGGGATGCAGCGCCCCGAACCCGCGCTATGCCCTCCAGCTCGAGCATGATGCGCCGTGACAGCCCCTGCCCACGGAAGGGAACACCCACGAACACCTTCTTGACCTCGAGCTCCTGCTCGAACGGCCGGAGGGACGCGGTGCCGGCGGGCACCCCGTCCTCCAGCGCGAGCAGCGTGTCCGTGATGTCCGCCGGGTCCACCGAGAGTGCGTCGTCGATGGCAGCGCGCTCTTCGGCTGAGCGGTTGTTCGTGAACACCGCGTACATGGCGCCGGTCTCGGCATCCATCGCCTGGCGGAGCGCGACAGCTCTCGGGTCGAACCAGTCGACCCGCTCGATGGTCTCCGTGATTAGACCTTCGTGCCGGTCGTTGCCGACGCGTTCGACTCGTACGACGTGTTCGTGGACTCGAAGAAGTTCACGAGCTGGAGGGTGTCGTTGGCTGCCGCCATCCACTTCGCCGGGTTGGAGACGTTGTAGTGCGCCTCGAATCCGAGCTCCTCGAGTCGACGGTCGGCGAGGTACTTCACGTACTGGTTGATGTACGTGGCGTTCAGGCCGAGGATGCCGTTCGGCAGCAGGTCGTGGTTGTAGGCCTCTTCCATCTCGACGGCATCGAGGATCATCTGCTTGATCTCGGCGGCGAACTCCTCCGTCTGGAGGTCGGGGTTCTCCTCGAGCACCGTGAGGATGAGGTTGATGCCGAACTTGAGGTGCAGGCTCTCATCACGCACGACCCAGTCCATGAGCGAACCGAAGTTGCGCAGGAGGTTGCGCTGGCGGAAGCTCAGGGCGACCATGAAGCCCGAGTAGAACCAGACACCCTCGAGGATCACGTTGTACGCGACGAGGTTACGGATGAAGTCCTGCTTGCCCTCGGTCGTCGTGATGTCGAGCTGCTGCTCGGTCATCCGCTTGATGTACTTGAGCTCGAACTCCTCCTTGCGAGCCATCGAGGGCACGTCGACGTGGGAGTTGTAGGCCGCGTCACGGTCGATGGGGAAGGTCTCGAGCACGTACTCGAAGCTCATGCAGTGGTTGGCCTCCTCCCACATCTGCTTCGCGAGGTACAGCGTCGCCTCAGCGGCGTTGACGTAGGGGTAGACGCCGAACGCGAGAGCCTTGTTGACGAGAAGTTCGTTCGGGTTGAAGTAGCTCATGAGGAACGTCACCGCGTGGCGCTCTTCATCCGTCATCTTCTTGAAGTCCGCGATGTCCTCGCCGAGCTGGATCTCGTTCGGGAACCACGTGTTGGCCACGGCCTGGTCGTACAGGTCCATCGCCCACTGGTAGCGGATCGGCTTGAGCAGGAGCCCCTCTTGAAGGCCCGTTCCTAGAATTCCCATTGTCTCTTCCCGCCCCTTACTGGCAGCTGTCGCACTGAAGGTCGTCCATCGGATCGACCGGAACTTCGTACGCTTCTGAATAGCTCAGTGCTACGCGATCCATCACGCACCTGCCTTCGGGGCGAGCCCACCGAAGCCACGGCGAGCGGGCGCTGCAGGAGCAGCGGCGGATGCGGATGCCTCGACCGGAGCGGACTTCGAGGCGACGAGCTCCTCGGTCTTGTTGACCTTGACCGTCGACTGCTCCGCCGTGTGGCGCGGCTTCATGTGCAGGTAGTACGTCGTCTTCACGCCGCGCTCCCACGCCGCGAAGTAGATGTCCATCATGTCGCCGAGGTCGCGCGTCTCGAGGTACATGTTGCGGCTGATCGCCTGGTCGATCCACTTCTGCGCGCGAGCGGCAACCTCGAGGAACGCGTACGGCGAGAGCTGGAAGCTCGTCTTGTACACGGCCTTGAGGTCATCCGGAATCGCTGCGATGTTCTGGATGTCGCCCTGGCTGCGCAGGATCGCCTCACGCGTCGACTCCCAGATACCACGCTTCTGCAGGTCGGCAACGAGGTTGCGGTTGACCTCGAGGAACTTGCCGTTCGAGGTCGCGCGGCTGAAGATCTGCGAGAACTGCGGGTCGAGGCCGGGCGTGGTGCCAGCGACGAGACCGATGGATGCGGTCGGCGCGATCGCCATGAGCGTCGCGTTGCGCATGCCGCCCTTGACCTTCTCGCGCAGCGCGTCCCAGTCGAGGCGCGTGGTGCGGTTGACCTTGATCGCGACACCGCGGTCGGCCTCGGTGAGGGCGATCGAGTCGAGCGGTACAAGACCCTGCGACCAGCGGCTGCCCTCGAAGTTGGCGTAGGCACCGCGCTCCTTGGCGAGCTCGGTGGATGCATCGATCGCCGCGTACGAGACGTGCTCCATGATCTCGTCGATGAGGTCGTACGACTCCTCGGACTCGTAGCTGAAGCCGAGCTTCTCGATGATGTCGGTGAAGCCCATGACGCCGAGGCCCACCGCGCGGTTCTCCTTGTTGGAGAAGTCCGCCTCCTTCACGCTGGAGCGCGTGATGTCGATCAGGTTGTCGAGCTGGCGCACCGCGAGGCGGGCCGACTCCTCGATCTTCGCGTAGTCGACGCGCACCGCACCCGTTGCCGGGTCGGTGATGAGGTGCTGCGAGAGGTTGATCGACGCGAGGTTGCAGACGGAGACGTTGTCCTCGTCCTGAGGCAGCGTGATCTCGGTGCAGAGGTTGGAGAGGTGGATCGTGCCCGTGTTGTTGTTGAGCGCACGGTTGTTGATCGTGTCCTTCCAGGTCAGCCACGGGTGGCTGGTGGTCTGGAGGGAGATGAGGATCGACTTGAACTGCTCGCGAGCGGAGATCTTCTTGAACATCCGCATCTCGCCGGCTTCGGCCTTGGCGACGTACTCGGTGTAGCGCGCCGAGAACTCCTTGCCGTACAGCTCGTTGAGGTCGCTGACCTCGAGCGGGTCGAAGAGGTACCAGTCGTCGTCGTTCTGCACGCGCTTCATGAACTCGTCGGAGATCCAGACGGCCGTGTTGGCCGTGCGGGTGCGGCGGTAGGGGTCACCGGAGTTGTTGCGCAGTTCGAGGAACTCGGGGAAGTCGAGGTGCCAGTTCTCCATGTAGAAGCACAGCGCACCGAACTTCTTGCCGCCGCGGCTGACCGCGCGCAGGATCGAATCGATCGTGTGCATGAACGGGATCGGGCCAGTCGACGTGGTGTTGTTCGAGCGAATGGGCGAACCCTGCGCACGGAGCTTGGTCACCGAGAGGCCGATGCCACCGGTGCCCTTCGTGAGCCACATGACATCGCGCGTCGTCTTGGCGATGTGCTCCATGTCATCCTGCATCTCCATCACGAAGCAGTTCGCGAGCTGCGGGTAGATGGTGCCGGCGTTGACCAGGGTGGATCCCGCCGCGAGGTACTCGAGGCTGGACATCTTCTCGTAGAACTTGAGGGCGGCCTCGGTGGGGTTGGCCTCGTTGAGCGAGAGACCCATGGCGATGCGCATCCAGAAGTACTGGGGAACCTCGAGGGCGTCGCCGTTGCGGCCCTTGATGCCGTAGCGGTTGTTGAGTGTGACGACGCCGATGTACTTGAGGAGCTCGTCGTGGGCGGGCTCCAGCTTGCTGGCGAGGAAGTCGAGGTCGAACATCTCGGTGAGGCGGGGGTCGAGCAGACCCTCCTCGACTCCGCGCGTGACGTTCGGCGCGAAGTGTTCGCGGTGCAGCTCCTTGAGCTCCTCGGCACTGGAGTAGTCGCCGAGCACGCGCTTGTAGATCGTCTTGAGCAGCAGGCGGGCCGCGACGACATCGAATGCCGGGTCGTCCTTGACGTTCTGCAGCGCCACCTGGATGACGGCCTCATCGAGCTGCTGGGTGGTGATGCCGTCGAAGAGCGTGAGCTCGAGCTCCGAGGCGATCTGCGTGACCCACGTGATGTTTTCGTCGAGACCGACCGTTGCGGCCTCGATCGCGAGGTTGATCTTGTTGGCGTCGTACGGCTCTCGCTCGCCGCTGCGCTTGACGACTGTAATTCCCACGAAAAACTCCCTCTCGGGTCGCCAAAAACGACCCGTCCTATCCCCGAAACATTCCCCGCGGCCCTAACCCCGGCCAAGCGGTTCCATCACTATATAGCGGGGTACCGACACTGCGGTAACCACTAGATGTAGTGGGCGTGTCGTCCACAGACTGTGCATAAGTTCGAGCAGTTATGCACAGATTCCACACCCTAGCGATGTCTACCGACGCCCGGAGCGGTATCGGAGAGCGACGATAGGCTGGTGCTCTTGTGAAGAGCTACCTTGACCTCCTGAGAACCCCCGGAGTTGCGCGCATCATCGCCGCGCAGCTGACCGCGCGGTTCCCCGGCGGCATGCTCTCGCTCGCCTATCTGCTGCACGTCGAGCGCGTCCACGACTCCTACGGCGCGGCCGGTCTCGTGCTCGCCGCGACCAGCATCGGCCAGGCCATCGCTGGGCCGCTGACCAGCCGGTGGATGGGCGTGTGGGGCATGCGCAAGGTGCTTATCCTCACCCTCGTCGTGTGCACGGGCGCGATTCTCTCGATCGCCATCTTCCCCATGAGCGTTCCGATGTACATGATCGTCGGGTTCATCGGTGGACTCAGCACTCCCCCGGTCCAGCCAGCGGTGCGCACCATCTACCCCAAGATGGTCAACTCCCGTCAGCTCACCCCACTCTTCTCGCTGGATGCCTCGGCCCAGGAGATCATCTGGGTCGCCGGCCCCGTGATCACGACCCTCATCGCCACCCAGATCTCCACGCAGACCGCGATCTTCGTCGCTGCAGCCTTCCTCGTCGGGGGTGGCATCTGGTTCATTTCCTCCCCGGATGTCGGTCGCGTGCGCATCCCGAGGAGCAAGCGGTCGTTCGGCACCGTGCTGACCCGCCGGCCGGTCCTGCTCGCCACCATCACGGGCTTCCTCCTCGTCGGAGCGTGCGCCGCGATCGAGGCCGGCGTCGTTGCCGTGTTCGGCCACGGCGGGCCTGAGGCCGGCATCGTGCTCGGCATCTGGGCGATCGGATCGCTCGCCGGCGGCCTCTCGCTGGGACATGTGCCGATCGGCCCGTGGGCACTCGCCCGGCGGATGTTCCTGGTGTTCGCCGGTATGGCGCTCGCGTCGATCTGGCTCAACTTCTGGTGGCTCGCTGGCGCGCTCCTCATCGCGGGCATCGGTATTGCGCCAGCCCTCGCCGTGATCTTCGCGATCGTGTCGTCCAGCGTGAAGTTCAGCGACACCGCGGAGGCCTACGGCTGGGTCGGAACCGGCCAGCTCATCGGTGCTGCGATCGGTTCAGCCATCGCAGGATTCCTCATCGACTCCAACGGTGCGATCGGCGCGTTCTGGGCGGCCATCGCCTTCGCGTTCCTCGGCACACTCGTGCCGACGGTGCTGCGCCGGTGGCACCCCGACCTTCGGGGCAAGGATGCCAGCCCCATCCCCGACACCGCGCCGGTGCCCGTCCAGCCGAGCTGACGCCGCCCGGTCAGCGCAGGGTGCTGAGCGCCCCGTGCAGCTCGTGAATCTGGCCCAGCGCCGTGTGCAGGATCGAGTCGTGCTTGTCTTCCGGATGGAACTGCCCGTCGCGCACGTGCTGTGCCACGAAGTTGATCTCGACGTTGGCGCCGGTCTTCACGAGGCCGATCGTGGTGAGCACCTGCTCGAGCGCAGCGGCGGCTCGGGTTCCCCCGGAGACCCCGCCGTAGCTGACGATCGACACCGGCTTGTGATTCCACTCCTGGCTGAGGAAGTCGAGGGCGTTCTTGAGCACCGGCGAGTAGGAGTGGTTGTACTCGGGGGTGACGAGGATGAAGGCGTCTGCGGCATCCACTCGCTCACTCCAGGCAATCGTGTGCGGCTTCGTGTAGGTGCGACGCGCGGGGTGGGCCGGCTCGTCCATGAACGGGAGCGCGAGCTCGGCCAGGTCGACGAAATCGACCGTGAACTTGTCGGATGACGCCGCGCGCTGGTGCACCCACTGCGCGATGGGCAGCCCCACTCGACCGGGACGAACGCTGCCGACGATAACCATGAGCTTCATGTGACAAGTCAACCACCTCGACACCGCGCATCCCTCCCGCTCTTGTCGGTGCCGAAAACTAAGGAGATTGTGTTGCGCGGATGGTGCGTCTCGGCGTGTCGAGGCCTCGAGCGCAGGATCTCCTTAGTTTTCGGCACCCGCCGCGAGACGAGCGGGACGCACGGGCTCAGCGGCGTCGAACTCGGGCGAGGATGCCGCGGCCAGCGGCCACGATCGCGGTGACGTCGCTCGCACGGAACCCGTAGAACGCGCTCAGTCTGAATCCGAAGTAGCGACGCAACCACACGATGTTCACGAACCCGGCAAGCACGCTGCCCAGGAGAGCGGCGAGCGCAGCACCCACCGCGCCGAGCGTGGGGGCGAGCAGGATCACGACCGCGAGGTTCACGACGAAACCGACCGCGAGCGCGAAGGCACGCAACCCCGGCCGGCCGCGCGCGCTGAGCCCCACCCCCGCGATGGAACCCGGGTTACCGAGAACGACACCCACGAGCAGGATCGCGGTGGGCAGCACGGCGCCGTCGAAGTCCGAACCGAAGAGCAGGGGAATTCCCCAGATACTCAGCAGCCCGACGGCGAGCGCGATCACCGCGGTGACGATCGTAGAGGTGCGCGAGGCGAGCGCGAGCCGGTCATCCTGGCTCGACTCCGATTCGGCCGAGAACATCACGTCGCGCATCGCGCTGTTGAAGACGAGCGGCAGTTCGCTGATGCTCACCGCGACCACGTACAGGCCGAGCGCGACGGCTGACGACAGGGGAAGCAGGATGGCCTGATCGAAGCGGGCGAGCAGGATGCCGATGAACGAGCCGATCCAGATCCGCCCGCCGAACGACAGCATGCCGAGGGGTGCGGCCTCGACGACGGCACGCGCGCTGCGGCGAATGCGGGCGGGCAGGGCAACGTACGCGATCGCACCGATGAACGAGGTGAGCCCGATCACGACCGTGGCCGTGAACTCGGTGAGGTTGCCCGTCACCGCGAGTGCCACGATCGCCGCGAGACGGAACACGGCCGCGATGATGCGCTCGGTGGTGATGAGCCCCCACAGATGTAGCCCGGCCGCGAGACCACGCAGGCCGCTGAGGAGCAGGCTGGGAACGAGGGCGATCGCGGCGATGCGGATGAGTGCACCGACATCCGTGTTGCCCGCCGAGAGCAGGGGGGCGAGCAGCACGATGCCCGCAGTTCCGGCGACTCCACCGAGAGTCAGCCAGGCGAGACCGCGTAGCACCACCGCACGCACCGGACCAGAGCCTCGCCCGATGAAGTGCGTCATCGCCTCCGGCATGCCGAAGGTCACGATGCCGAGCGCGAGCAGAAGGGGTGCGGTCGCGGCCCCGAGTTCACCTCGCCCGGCGACACCGAGAGCCTGGGCGAGGATGGGCGCTGTGACGAACGCACTCAGCGGCGGAAACACGTTGCCGAAGAGCGAGACCAGAACGCGCTGGCTGGTGCGCCCGGTTCCCGAGTCGGTCACGACCGTCGCCTTCGCGTGAGCGAACGGTACAGAGGGGCGAATGCGGGCCCGGCGCAACGGATCCATAGGGCCTTGAGCGCAGTACGCCGGTCGAGTGCGAGGATCCCGCGAATCTCCGCCGCGCGCACCCGCACGTCAAGACCCGCCACCGTGCGCCTCGCGACCTGCCCCCGGAGCGCCCATTGGGTGTGGATCGGCACGATCGCGAACCAGTAGCGGAAGAGCACGAGGAGTGCCGGTGGTGCGCTGCGGGCGATATCGATGACCGCGCGGGCAGCGCGGGCGAGATCGTCGAGGTCGACT
The DNA here is from genome assembly GCA_964425885.1 of uncultured Salinibacterium sp. Lineage (GTDB taxonomy): Bacteria > Actinomycetota > Actinomycetes > Actinomycetales > Microbacteriaceae > Rhodoglobus. Next base: position 123,752 of record CAYRON010000002.1, on the reverse strand, counting down.
CCGCCCGGTGCTCTCGTGATCGAACCCTCCCGCTGCACGTAGGTGTAGTGCACGCCGGGGATCCGCCGTACTGCTCGCGCCGAGGCGATCGCAGCGGCGACGAAGGGCAGGTCGGAGAGCGAACGCTGGAGCGGGAAGGTCGCCGTGAGACTGCGCCGGAAAAGCTTGTTCCACAGATATCCGGAGAGCTCGCCGCGGAGAAGCGTCTCGAGCGCTGCGGCACCGTCGAGGTGCTCCGTGGCAGGCATCTCGTCGATGGTGCGCAACACTGTGCCGCTCGCATCCACGACCTCGGCACCGGTCACCACGATGTCGGCGCCCGAGTCCAGACCAGCAACAAGAGCGCGGAGGATGCCAGCATCCCATCGATCGTCGGGGTCGACGAACCAGAGGTACTCGCCGACGGCCTCGGCCATTGCCCGGTTGCGGGCGGAGGCGACTCCCGCGTTCTCGCGAGTGCGGAGCACGCGCATGGTGGGGTGTTGGGCCGACAGCTGCTCGAGGAGGCTTGCCGTGGCATCCGTCGATCCGTCGTCGACGAGGAGAAACTCCGCGGGCGCGTAGTCGAGCGCGGCGAGGCTCGTGATGGCGGCCTCGACGTGGGAGGCGTCGTTGTGGAACGCGACGATGACGCTCACGGTCGGACTAGACAGCGGGGGCATCCGATCGCTCTGGCGAGGCCCGCCTCCGGATGCGGCGCTCCCCCGTTCCCCTGCTCGCGTGAACGTAGGTGAGGGTCAGCACGACGAGGGCGATGATCACGGCGAGGTAGCGCGACGTGCCGTAGTAGAAGAGCCGATCGACCTCGAGGATGCCGATGCCCACGCTGCAGTAGGTGAGGATCGCCATGAGCCGGCCCCGGGATGCCACGATCGCGACAATGCTGATGGCGGCGGCGATGAACACCCAGAAGACCAGCCCACCGAGCCCTCCGAAGGCAGTGTTCGGCACGAGGAGGCCGGAGACATTGTTGAACTCGGGGTTCGACAGGGATTGCAGGCTGTTGGCGAAGCGATTCGCCTCCACCGCTGCCGGGCCGAGCAGAGACGAGTAGAGGTCTCCCTGGAACAGGTAGGCGATGTTGGTGTCAGACTCGGCGACCTGCGACTGAAGGGCGGCATTGTTGATCGCGGTGGCGTAGTACCCGAGGAGGCGTTGCCACGCGAAGTCGGCGATGCCGCCGTCGAAACGCGAGGCGTAGTAGTGCAGCCACGATCGCGTGTACTCGAAGACGCCGAAGAACACGACGAGGCCGACCCACAACGAGACGTACGTGAGCACGACGGCGACGGCATTCTTGAAGAAGAAGGGCGGCTCTTTGCGCAGGATGAGCCAGGCGAGCCCCACACTCACGAGAACCTCGAGCACCGCGAGCCGCTCGCTGAACAGCAACGCGCGCAGCGCGGCGGCCCCGAGCAACGCGAGCACGAGCGGCCAGGCGCTCTTGCCGGTGAGCTTGCTGCGCAGGAGCGCGAGAGGCCCGACGAGGATCCCCAGCTGCGCCCACGTCGTGACCCCGCTGACCGGTTCGAGGTAGAACGCCTTCAACCGGTAGGGGGCGGATGATTCGCCCTCCAGCAGATCGGCGATGATCGCGAGATCCATGCCCCTGGCGATACCGAATGCCAGCCATGCCGCGTACGCGGCGAAGGTGACCCAGGCAAGAACCATGGTCGCTATCTCGACCCAGCGCACCTGGGCCTTCGTCACTCGAAGCTCGCTCGATCTGCTGAGGAGCGGGTGGAGCGCGACGAACGTGCCAAGGATGACGGCGGAGTACAGGATCGCGAGCAACTTGATGTCGCCCGTGACGAACATCGGCTGCCCCCACAGCATCATGTAGGAGTCGTCGGGCACCGTGAGCGCAGCCGCGAGCGCGGGAAGCGGGAGCAGTAGCAGCAGGCCGAGCGGCGACCACGCCCAGTGCATGAGCACGGGGACCACCACGGCCGATGCCGAGTCGTGGCGCGACCCGAGCGGTGCGGACATGCCTGCTGTGATCGCAGCGCGCTGCGCCGTTGCCGTGCTCATCTATCCACCGCTGACATAGACGTGGGGGTGCCGAGGATGCGGTTCATGACGCCCTCCGCCCTTCCCAGTCCCACGTGCCATCCATCGCCGAGGCTGTATCTGCGAGGCTGGCGGATGCCCAGGGTGAAGCCACCGAGCACGGAGCCCCAACGACGCCGTGCGCCGTAATCCCACTCCCTGAGGATATGGCCATACCCACGCCCGTAGGCGCGGAGCTTGCGTTGCCGCTGGCCCCGGTCGAGTCCCTCGTTCTCAGGTATGCCCTCGATCACGAGGCTCGGATCGAAATGGATGCGACCACCGACGGCCCCGAGGCGCAGCAGCAACTCGGTGCCCTCGCCGCTCTGCCACGGCGAGCGCGCTCCCGAACCGATGCCCTCGTCGAAACCTCCCGCCGCGGCGAACACATCCGCACGCACGAAGAGTGCCGGCTCGACGGCCGCCCAAACGTTGCTCTTCTCCAGCGGCGTTAAGGAGGGGTCGATCGAGTTTCGGGGTCCGAGTGCATCGCGATACTCCCCCGCGACGGCCTCGGCATTCTCGCGGGGCGCGAAGCGGGAGAACAACGACGGTTCGAGACGGGACGTGTCGTTGGGGAAGAACAGGTAGTCGGCGTCGCCCAGCAGGGCAGCAGCCGCCGCGTTGCGCCCCCGGGAGAGTCCGCGGGGAGACGACACCACTCGCAGATCAAGCGCATCGCGATACGAGTCACAGACTTCCGCAACCGTGCGCGCCTCCGAACTCGCGGCGTGCGCGCTCTGGTCACAGATGGCCACCGCCACGGGCGGTGTGGTTTGGCTCGCAAGATCGCCGAGGAGCCTGTCGAGCGAGTCAACTCGACCGAGCGTGGAGATGACGACGCCAACTGACGGCCGGGCGTTCACGGGAGTGTCGCGACCGGGCCGGGCATCATCCAACCGGAAGTCCAGCCCTGGTGGGGCCGGAGACAGCGTCGAGCAACTGGTCGGCCGAGCGCTCCCACGAGAAGCGCGACGACACCTCGCGGAGGCCCGAGTGCTCTTCCTGTGGCTCGGCGTCGAGGACGAGGCGAAGCACGCCAGCGATACTCGCCGTGCTCAGCGGATCGAAGTACGTTGCGGTACCACCGCACAGCCAGCGGAACACCTCGATGTTGGAGAGCAGCAGCGGCGATCCACACGCGGCCGCCTCTACCACCGGCAGCCCGAAGCCCTCCGCGAGACTGCCGAAGACCGTGGCGCGGGCATTCGAGTACAGGTCGACGAGCTCGTCGTCGCGCACGTAGCCCGCGCGGATGACGCCGCTCGGCCACTCGACCTCCGACTCGCTGAAGATGCTGCTGCTCGATCCGACCACGACGAGGGGAAGCACTCGCTTCTGCTCCTCGGACAGCCCGTCGTACGCCTCGACGATCCTGGACAGGTTCTTGCGGGGGTCCATGCTGCCGACCACCAGGAGGTAGCCGGCCGGTACGAGTTTCAAGCGCTCGAGAAGGCCAGACTGGCTCTCCTTGCGGCTGAGGAAGATCTCGCTGGGGGCATTGGGCACGAGCACGATCTCCATGCCGGGGCGAGCTCGGCTACGCACCTCCTGCGCCATGGGCTCACTCACCACGGCGATCTTGCGCGCAAACCTCAGGTGGGCACGCAGGAGGGTCGCCTGAAGTGTTGCGAACAACGGCGAGAACCACTCGGGGTTGGTGATCGGGAACAGGTCATGCACGACGACGACGTGCCGAGGATGCATGAGCGGAGCCCGCGCGGTGAGGCTCACGAGAGTGCCTCGCCACGTGATGATGGGAAGCACGAGCTGCACCCAGAGCCACCGCAGCGCGCGACCACGGAGCTTGGAAGGCACGAAGACCGGGATGACCGTGGACTGGGCGCTGATGCGGCGAGAGATCTCCGTGGCGAATCGCTGCTGGCCTGTGACCCGCTGGCCGACGAAGGCCATATTCAGGTAGACGGGCTTCTCGTTCATCGCACGGCCCCCACCGTGCGGAGCGCGCGCGCGACCGCACGAGCACTTCGGGCAAGGAAATATCCCACGGTTCAGGTCTCCTTCGACAAGGCACGCCCTGGGGGGTGGGCGCCGCAGCTGATGATGTCGAGAGCAGGACTGTCACTCAGCTGTGTTTCTCCAGATGCCGCTATCGTAAGCGAGCCGACGGGCTTCTGCCAGACTTCAGAGCACATTTGTCTTGCAAAACGACAATTGGTCGTTACTCACCACGACGCCCCGCCGTCAGCCGACACCCTGAACTCCGCGTCGACCCAGGCCCAGACGGTGTTGCCGCTGCGCAGCAGCGAGACGTCGGCCGGTTGGCTCGCCGCCGGGATGCATCCGGTGCGTACGGGCTCCTCGAGCCCGAGCGGCGACGGCACGACCTGAACGGAGACGCCGTCGCATCCCTCTGCTCCCCACACTGCGAGGGTGTGGGCTCCCGCGCCGGGGGCGGCGCTCAGCAGACCCGGCACCTCGAGAGTGCCCCACGACCCCGTCGAGCCGACCCATTCGGCGACGAGCTCGTCGCACACGACCGCGGTAGCGCCGTCTCTCGAGACGGCCTGGCGTGGCTCGGCACACGGTGCCGTGACCGGTTGGCCCTGCAGATGCACGACGTCGACGGCATCCCGATCCAGGTAGCGCAGCAGGCTCACGGCCTCGGGCCGCGGCTCCCAGAACTCGCCGCCCGTGAACGACGCGAAGCCGCTCACTGCGCACGTGTCGCCCGCGCGCGCGACCACCCAGATGGTGTCGGCGTCGATGACCTCGAGAGCAAGCACCTGACGTGCGCGCATCTCGGTCGTGACCAGCGTGGTCCAGGCGGCTCCCCCGTTGGTGCTGAACTCGATGACGGCATCCTCGCCGTTGCACGACCCGAGAGTCGATCGCCACATCGTCACTCCATCGACCGTCGCAATGTAGCGATTCTGGGCAGCAAGCGCAGCCGGTGGAGACGTCGTCTCCGGCTCGGGCGTCGGCACCTCGGGGATGCCGAAACTCGGAATCGGCCCGCCAGCGGTGGCTTCCACCTCGGCGATGCGTGAGACCGCGAAGGCGATGAGCACGGCATCGGCCACGACGAGCAGGCCGACGAGCGCAAGCACGAGGACTCTGCGGCCGGATGATCGTTGCCCGGAGAGTCGTCGTGCCCTACTGCGCACGCGCGCCATCCGCTGGGGCCATCATGGCCACGAGCGTAGCGACTGCCTTGTCGATCTCAGAACCCACCCGGTCGTAGACGGACTCAGCCTGGCGGAAGGGGTCATCGAGGTCGTCGTCGGAGGGCTGAGTGAGCGGAACCACGATGCCTCGACGGGCGGCCACGGCACGGACGAGCTCGGGACCGCGCTCCGCGCCGGGGGCGAGACCGTCGAGCGTCTCGGCGTCGACCGTCGGTGCCAGGCGCGCGAACTCCCGCAGCGTGAAGGTGCGTCGGGAGGCGATGGGCTCGAGTCTCGCGACATCCGCCCTGTGCTCACGGGTTGCCACGAGCACGAGATCGGCTCCGGCAATGAGGTCGTTCGAGAGCGGGCGCGAACGGTGGTGGCTGCCGTCGACCCCGAGCCGTCGTGCAACGGCCTGAGCCTCGTCGGTCATGGGCTCGCCGGCGATGGCGATCGTGCCTGCGCTGCTGACCTCGACGGCGGGGCCGAGCCTGTCGGCCAGAAGGAGAGCCATGAGCGGCGAGCGCGCGATGTTGCCGCTGCACACGGTGAGCACGGTCAGCACAGACTGCCTGGTCACGCCGCTCCCAGTTTTGCCACGACGCTCGGGTACGCACGACCACCGTGTCGGGCAACGGCGCCGAGGATGCTTCGGCCCGGCGGCACGCTACGGAGCGGGTATCTCCTCGGCGGCTGTTCCGGAACCGTACCCATAGTAGCCATAGCGCCCATAGCCGTAGGCGTCCGGTCCCTTCGAGGGGAGCATGGTGATGACGATGCCCGAGGCGTCCGCTCCCGCGTTGCGCAGGGAGGTCAGAACGCCTCGCACCTGGTTCTTGTGGGTGCGGCCCGCCGCCACCACGAGGATGACCCCACCGACCTTCTTGGCGAGGATCGCGGCATCCGTGACCGGCAGCAGCGGAGGCGCATCGAAGATCGCGGCATCGAAGTTCTCGAGCACGTAATTGACGAGCTTCTGCATCGCCGCCGAGCTGAGCAGTTCGCTGGGATTCGGCGGCACGGTGCCGGCGGGGAGCACGGAGAGCGAGCCGGAGCCCCAGGGCTGGATCACGTCCGTGAGCTTCGCGTTGCCGATGAGCACGTCAGTGAGACCGACAGCACCCTCGAGACCCATGTAGTCCGCGACCTTGGGGCGACGGAGGTCGGCGTCGATGAGCAGCACGCGCTTTCCCGCCGCCGCCATCGAGATCGCGAGGTTGGCCGACGTCGTGCTCTTGCCCTCCTGCTCGACGGCCGACGTGGTGACGAAGGCCTGCGCTGGGCGCTCGATATCGACGAACTGCAGGTTCGTGCGCAACGTGCGGAACGACTCGGCGCGGGGGCTGCGGGGATCCTCGTGAACGATGAGCGGACGCTCGACCGCACGAGGGTCGAAGGCGATGCCACCGATGATCGGGATGTCGGTGAGGCTCTCGATGTCGCGCTCGTTGCGGATGCGCGTGTCGAGCACCTCGCGCAGCACGGCCGCGAGGATTCCGATGACGAGGCCGATGAAGATGCCGAGCGCGATGTTGAGCGGGATGTTCGGGCTCACGGCCGTTGTCGGCACCGTGGCCTTCTGCACGCGGGTGAGCTTGACCGGGGACAGGCTCTCACCGGTGGACTCGATCTCGCGCACCACGGCCGAGAGACTCTGCGACGCGGCGTTCGCGATGTTGGCCGCGCGCCGTGGGTCGGTGTCCGTGACGGAGATCGTGATGAGCGTCGTGTCGAGAGGTGACGAGGCGCTGATCTGAAGTGCGAGTTCGGCGGCGGAGATGTCGAGGTCGACGTTGTCGATCACCGAGTCGAGAACGATCGGCGTGGTGACCAGCGACGCGTACGTCTTGACCCTCGCCTGCGTGAAGTTGTTGCCCTGCACGAGGTCCTGTGCGCTCTCACCGGCCTGTGTCGAGACGAAGACCTTGGACGATGCGCTGAACTGCGGCGTCTGCACGAGGGAGATGGCTGCAGCGATACCCACGGCGAGCAGAAAGCTCAGGGCGATGAGAATCCAGCTGCGCCGGAGCACACGGAAGTAATCGCGAAGCTCCACGATGACCCTTTCCGCTACACGCCTGTCATGACATGGTGTCACAGATCGCCCGGCGCTCCGGTCACATCGTGCGTGCATTGCGCGCGGACGGAGCGCTCCCTAGCGTGGTGGGATGCTCGCCACCTACCACTGGGGCACCTCCGGCCCGCGCATCCTGCTCGTTCACGGGCTCAGCTCCTCCGCCGAGTCGTGGTGGCGCATCGTCGAGGCGCTCGACCAGCAGGCGCGACTGACGGCCGTCGATCTGCGCGGCCACGGCGCCTCCCCGGCGGGCACCCGGTACACCGTGGCGGACTACGCCTCGGACCTACCGCGGGAGGACTGGGATGCCGTCGTCGGGCACTCCCTCGGCGGCGCGGCCTCGGTGGTCGCCGCATCCCGCCCGGGGTTCACGCGATCGCTCGTGTTGCTCGACCCCGTGTTCGAGGTTGCGGAGCCCGTGTTCGAGGAGGTCGCGGCCGATCAGATCGCCGAGCTTGCGCTGGACGAGGCATCCATCGCGGCAGCGAAGCCGCACTGGCACGAGCGCGACCGTGCGGCGAAACTCGCCGGCGTTCGCGCGGTCACCCCGGATGCCGTCGGCAGAACCTTCACGGACTCCGGAGAGTGGAACGTGGTGGCCGAAGCCCGCGCACTGGCCGTGCCAACGCTCATCCTCTCGGGAGACCCGGAGGTCTACACGATGCTCGACCCCGAGCTCGGCCGGTCGCTCGCGCGCGAGAACCCGCTCATCGACTACCGCGTCATCGCGGGTGCTGGCCACTCTCCCCAGCGGGACGTTCCCGAGGTGACACTCGAGGCGCTTCGCGAGCGCCTTCTGGGTCACCAGCGGGAGTGAACGGCTTCGCGGAAGTAGCGGTCGTAGAGGTCGCGCACCTGGGCTGAGAACTCGGGCGTCAGACGCTCGACCGAACCGGCCGAGGCGTTCGAGTGCGCCTGCCGCACGTTGCGCGCACCCGGGATCACGGTCGTGACGCCGGGCAGCTGGGCGAGCCACGCGAGTGCAGCGACGGGCGCCGTGAGGCCCTGCGAGTCGGCGAACTCCGCGAACTCCTGTGCCGCAGCAACCCCTGACTCGAAGTCGACACCGGAGAACGTCTCGCCGACGTCGAACGCCTCACCGTGGCGGTTGAAGGTGCGGTGGTCGTTCTCCGCGAAGACCGTGTCCTTGGTGTACTTGCCGGTGAGCAGGCCAGAGGCCAGCGGTACGCGCGCGATAACCGCGACGCCGGCCTCGAGGGCGGCGGGCAGCACAACATCGAGGGGCTTGAGCCGGAAGGCGTTGAGGATGATCTGCACGCTCGTCACGTTGGGGCGCGCGATGGCCAGCAGCGCCTGCTCGACGGTCTCGACACTGACGCCGTACCGGGCGATCGTTCCATCCTCGACGAGGTCATCGAGGGCGTCGTAGGTGCTGTCCTCGACATAGACCGCGGTCGGCGGGCAATGGAGCTGCACCAGGTCGAGAGTGTCGCGCTGGAGGTTGCGACGCGAGCGGTCCGTCCACGCACGGAAGTTGGCCGCGGTGTAGTTCTCGGGCAGCTGGTCGGCGCGACGACCCATCTTGGTGGCGACGAAGATGTCGAGTTCCGGGCGGTCGGCGAGGTAGCTGCCGATGATCTGCTCGCTCCGGCCATCACCGTAGACGTCGGCAGTGTCGAAGATCGAGACGCCGGACTCGACCGACGCGTCGAGGATGGCGCGGGCATCCGCCTCGCTCACATCCCCCCAGTCCGCGCCGATCTGCCAGGTTCCGAGTCCGATGACGGAGATGTCGCGGCCGAGCCGCGAGGTGGTGCGAGTGTCCATGGGTTTACGGTAACCGATGCTGAGCGCTCGATCGCCGCGCGCGTCAGCCGATGACGGAGACGAGCTTCTTCGCGAGCCTCGAGCGCACCAGATGGTCGTTAGCCTCCACCTTGTGCATCGTCACGTGGCGCATCTGCGCGATGATACGGAGCGTTCCCGGCGCGATGAACTGGTCCAGAGTGCCGTAGACGACGTCGATCGGAACGGAGACCCGCGAGATGTCGGAGACCGTTGTCTGCGACTCAATGCAGTTCTTGAGGCTCAGGATGAAGGCGTTCCAATTGCGATCGGTGACTTCGAGCACAGACCCCAGGCGCATGAGCCTGGAGAGCGCCGAGGCCGTCGCCATCGTGAAGTCACGGTTGGCCCGGAGGAACTCGTAGGCGCGCAGGTAGAGGCCCACCTGGGCCCGGGCGACGGGGTCACTCAACTCGGACGGCGAGAGGTAGACCGGAGGGCTCGCCAACACCAGGCGCGAAACATGCCCCGGGTTCTGCGCCGTGTAGCGCGCGGCAAGGAGGCTACCGAGGGAATGTCCGACCAGAATGAACGGCGCCCGGAGCCTCAACGAATCGATAGTGGCCCTGATGGATGCCACGTGCTCTTCGATCGTGTACGTGGCATCCAGCGGCGCGGGAGACTCGCCGAACCCCAGCAGGTCGAGGCTGATGCACCGGTATCGGTCATCGAGCTGAGGGAGCACCCGGCGGAACGTGGCGGCAGACGATGCGATGCCGTGCAAGAGGATGACGACCGGGCCCTCCCCCACGTCCTCTGCGATGTGGAGGAGGGGCGGCCGAGTGCGGCGGAACGTCCGGATGAAGCGACGTAACCAGCCCATGCACCGAGAGTAACGCTGCGGTTAGTCGCGCAGCTCTTCCTTGTAGTCGTTCTTGGCCTCGGTCGCCTCGCGGTCGGCCTCGGCCTTGCGGAGTTCGGCCTCCTTGCGCTTGACCTCGGCGTCGGCCTTCACTTCGTCGACCTTGTCTTCGACACGCTCCTTGGTGTCGTCCACCCACTCGCCGACCTTCTTGCCCGTCGCCTCGGCTGCGTCCTTCGCGTTGTCCAGCAGACCCATGGTGTCCTCCTTGTGGTTGGTCACGGTGTCGTTACCCCGTCGTGATGAACGGTTCTTCGACCCTACAACTGGGGCCAAACACGTAGAGCGGATGCACACAATCCTTTCAGGTAGCGAGGAGTTTGCTCACAGGGCGCATCTCGACGTGACGCACGAATCGTTGTAAACGTTGGGTAGCGCGCGGCCGTGACCCCGACCTAGCGTGATGACCATGAGGCGCATTCTGATTCTTCCCACAGCAGTCGTCCTGGCAACACTCGCCCTGTCAGGGTGTGCAGCGGGCAGTTCCGACGAGATGACGGGCCCGGCCCCTGCCGATGACTCCGGCATGGTGGCCGGGGGCGAGATGGCGGCGCAGGACTCGATCGCCGAGCCCGAGGCATCCGATCGGCAGGTCATCGTCACCGGCTGGGTGACCGTCACGGTCGAGGATCCGCTCGAGGCGTCATCCGAGGCGATCCGCATCACCGAGTCCGTCGGTGGCCGTGTGGACGGCCGTGACGAAACAGCTGCAACGGAGAACGAGAGGGGCAGGGCAACACTCACGCTGCGACTCCCAGCGGACGACCTCACCGAGACCCTCGACAAGCTGAAGGCCCTCGGCACGGTGCAGGAGGTGTCGCTCAACTCCAACGACGTCACGATGGCGACCCAGGACCTCGATGCTCGCATCAGCGCACTGAGCGCGTCGATCGGCAGGCTTGAGGCGCTGCTCGCCACCGCCACCGATACCGAGAACCTGATCGCCCTCGAGACGGCCATCTCCGATCGCCAGTCGCAGCTCGAGAGCATGGAAGCCGAGCGTCGGTACTACGCCGACCAGGTCTCCCTGTCGACGGTGACGCTCAACCTCGTGTCGGTCGCCGACGCTCCGGTCGAGGAGCCGATCACGTTCCTCGACGGCCTCGCTGCCGGCTGGAACTCGTTCGTCGCGTTCTTCGCGGGGCTCGTGGTCGTGCTCGGTGTGCTGCTGCCCTGGATCGCGTTCGCGGCGATCATCACGGGCGTGGTTCTCTACATCCTGCGCCGGCGCAGGAAGGCGCGCGCCGTGAAGACCTCTCCCACGATCATCCCGAGCGAGGAAGAGCACTCGAACTGATCCGTGAGTTGCCCACTTCGGCTGGTGTGCGTCGACGTGCACCCGCCGAAGTGGGCACGTGACGGATGTGCGGAGAGGCGCGTACTACGCGAGCTTCGGGTTCTCGTGGTCGTCGGCCATCGCGAGGTAGCCGCTCAGGCGGGCGATGAAGTCATCGTCAGGTCGGTACGCGGGGTCGGCGACAGCCTTCTCGTACTGGCCCTCCGCCTCCTGGATCGCGTCGTCGATCTCGAGCACCGCGAGTGCGTTGCGCTGCTGGGCATCGAGGGCGACCAGGAAGGCGATCGCGCGGTCGATGTCTGCGGGGCCGGCGTAGATGTACTCGGACATGAAGTTCCTCTCGAGAGCGTGCACCCCCACATTAGGCCAACGGGACTGTGCGGATGCACGCCGCCCGGCTACTCCGCGAGCATCTCCTTGACCATCGGCACGACCTTCGAGCCGTACAGTTCGATCGAGTTCATCATCGTCTCGTGCGGGAGGGTTCCTGCCGAGTACTTGAGGTCGAAGCGCTGCACCCCGAGGGCCTTGATCTTGGTGGCCATCTTGCGGGCGACCGTCTCGGGCGAACCGAGGTACAGCGCACCGTGCTCCACCTCGTGGCGGAACTCGGCGATATCCATGGGAGGCCAGCCACGCTCGCGGCCGATACGGTCACGCATGCCGCGGTACGGCTCCCAGAACTGCTCGGCTGCCTCCTCGTCAGTGGCGGCGACGTGGCCGGGCGAGTGGACGGCGACGGGGAGATCTGGCTTGCCCATCTGGGCGAGCGCGCGGTGGAAGAGCTCGACGTAGGGAGCGAATCGCTCAGGGTCGCCGCCGATGATCGCGAGCACGAGGGGCAGATCGTAGCGCGCCGCGCGCACCACCGACTCTGGGCTGCCTCCCACACCGACCCACGTGCGGATGTGTCCGTTCTCGGTGCGCGGGAAGACGTTCTGCTCGTTCAACGGAGTACGGAAGCTCCCGCTCCACGTGACGGGTTCCTCCTTGATGAGCTGGGCGAAGAGGTCGAGCTTCTGCTCGAAGAGCTCCTCGTACTGCGCGAGGTCGAATCCGAAGAGCGGGAACGACTCGGTGAAGGAGCCGCGACCGAGGATGACCTCCGCGCGGCCGTGGGAGAGGGCATCCACCGTCGCGAACCGCTGGTAGACGCGGATCGGGTCGTCGGAGGAGAGCACGGTCACGGCCGAGCCGAGGTGGATGTTCTTGGTGAGGGTCGCGAGTCCCGCGAGCACTGTCTCGGGAGCCGAGATCGCGAAGTCCTCGCGGTGGTGCTCGCCGACGCCGAAGAAGTCGAGGCCCACTTCATCCGCGAGCACTCCCTCCGCCACGACGTTGCGGATCACCTGTGCCTGGCTGATGGTCGAGCCATCCGGAGCCAGCGTCACGTCGCCGAAGGTGTCGAGTCCGAACTGGACCTGCTCTGCCATGTGTTTGTCTTCCTTACTCGAGACCTGCGTACACCAACTCGATGCGTATGCATGGTTCAACCGGCGATCCGTGCCGATATTCCCGCGGCCGGATGCACACATTCTCGCCGACGCGGGGGTGCTGGCGGCAGCGGCCCGGCGTGTTGTCGCGAGGGTGTGCCGCGACCTACGCCGGCCAGCCGTGCTGGGCCGCGACCTGGGGCAGCTGCTCGTGGAGCTTGGCGCTCGCCTCCTCGGCGAGCGGGTTGGTCGAGACGCCGTCCTCGGCCACGAGCCTTCCGCCGACGTAGACCTGCTTGAGGTTGCGCAACCCGCAGGCGAGAACGTAGTTGGCGATCGGATGCCACAACGGTCCGATATCCGGGCGCCGCGGGTCGACCACCAGGAAGTCGGCGAACTTGCCGACCTCGAGGCTGCCCACGCGGTCGGCGATGCCGAGGACCTTCGCGGATCCGATGGTGTGCAGCCGCAGCATGAGTTCCGGGCTCATGGTGTTCGGGTCCCCGGTCGCAGCCCGCTGCTGGAAGATGCCGATGCGCATGTTGCCCCACGGGTCCGCCACGTCGGTGCACGCCTGGTCGTCGAGGCCGACACCCACCGTCATGCCGGCCTTCAAAATGTGCGGAAGGTCGGCATTGCCACTCGCAAGGCGACCGTTGGACGCCGGCTGCCACGACATGCCAGAGCCCGCCTCGGCCGCGCGATCGATGATCTCGGGAGTCGTCTGGATGAAGTGGCCGAAGATCAAGTCTGGCCCGAGCACGCCAGCCTCGGCGTACCACTCGAACTTGCTGCGCTGCACGTCCACGGCCTCACGCGTCTCGAGGAAGTGCGCCTCGTTGATGAGCCCGAACCGGCGCATCGCCTCGAGCTCGAGCTCTGCGGCGTCTCGCCGCGGAGACCACTGCACCGCGCCGAAGACCGCGGACTTCAGTCGCAGCGACTGGTCAGCTGCGTCGTCGTGGGCCACGACGGCTGCCAGGCGCTCGAAAATCTCGTCGTCGGTGCCGACCGTGACATCCATACCGACCGCATTGATGTAGCGGATACCCGCATCGGCCTTCGCGTCGGCCTGGCGCGTGAGGTACTCGATGGGCCGCAGCTGCCCGCCACCACTGCGGGCGCCCGCGATCATCGGCTCCCATGGCAGGCGCGGGTCGGTGAAGTCGAAGGCCGTGGTGACCCCATTGCCGAGGAAGTCGAGGGAGCCGTGCAGGGTGTTCCAGTAGATGAGGTCGGGGCTCACGTTCGCGAAGAAGCCAAGCATGGAGTCGCACCAGCCGTACAGCGTCTGGTCGACGCCGAGGCCGCGCGTGGCGCTCGTGAAGAGGTGGCTGTGCGCCGAGACGAAGCCCGGCGCGACGAACTTTCCCGCGACGTCGAGCACCTCCGTGCCCCCGGGAACGGATGGCGGGGTGCCCGTGCCGCGGTCCGCGATGCGCCCGTCGTCCCCGACGAGCAACCACGAGTGGGGAACCACGTCGGGCCCGTCGTCGACGGGAATGAGCAGGGCGTTGGTCACGAGCAGCATCTGCCCATTGTCGCGCGTGAAGGTTTCGCCCTCGTGAACCTCCGCGAAAAGCCACCTGTGGCAGGTTCTGCGCCCGAAACCGGCGTTAGGTGGCTTCTCGCGGGGGCTGGTTGTGGGACTCTCTACCCATGAGAACCCTCTCGCCGCCACAGTTCGCCGCGGCCGCCTCGCTGTCGGCTCTTGCCGGGTACGTGGATGCCATCGCCTTCATCTATCTCGGAGGCTTCTTCGTCTCCTTCATGAGCGGCAACACCACCGTCGCCAGCGTCGAGCTCGTGCAGGGCGGCAACTGGGGCGCGGCGTTCGCGATCGTCGGCACGTTCGTGGTGGGGGTCATGGCGGGCACTGTCGTCTCGCGGGTGAAACATCGCGCTGCAGCGTGGGTGCTCACGCTGGTGACGGTGCTGCTGCTCGTGGGAACCCTGCTCACGGGAATGGGGATGGGTTCCGTCATCCCGGCGCTCTTCATCGCTGCGGGCATGGGTGCCGTGAACACGGTCTTCGCTCGCGACGGGCAGCCCGCCCTCGGACTCACCTACATGACCGGAGCCCTCGTGAAGATGGCGCAGGAGCTCGTCGGCGCGTTCACGGGAGGCAGCAAGACGTCGTGGCTGCGGCAGTTCGCGCTGTGGCTGGCGATCGCGACCGGTGCGGTGGTGGGCGCTGCGGCGTACGGCTGGCTGGGCATCAGTGCGATGTGGGCGGCCGTGGCGGTTGCCGGCGTCGCGGTGATCGTGGCTGCGGTCGGTGGTCGCCGCTAACTCGCTGCAACTTCAGTGAGCGCGTCGGTGATCGCTCTGATCGCCGGCCGGGCCGTGTTGCCGGAGCGGAGGGCGACGACGATGGCGCGGTCGGCGAGGGATGCCACGGGAAGGGCAACCACGGGCATCCGCCGGTCCACAGCCAGCTCGGGCAGCACCGCTACCGAACCGGCCTCGGCCACGTGGGCGAGCATCACGCCGTAGCTCGAGAAGCGGCCGGCCACCGCCGGCTCGAAGCCAGCGAGCCGACACTCGCGTGGCACGAGGTCACCGAGATAGGTTCCCTCGTGGTCGAGGGCCCAGCGCTCCCCCGCGAGGTCGGCGAGCGAGATTCGGTCGTGCGCGGCGAGCGGATGCGCGGCCGGCAGCACAGCCATGAGCGGGTCCGACGACAACGGGATCACCGTGAGGGTGGGCGACATGAGGGTGCCGTCCGCTTCGTCGACGGTGACGACGAGATCGAGGCGACCCTGGTGCACCGCGGTCACCGACTCACGCGGTTCGATCTCGAGGAGTTCCACGGTGAGACGCGGATGCTCGGCGGCCAGGCGTTGCACCGCCGGGATCAGGAGCGGGGAGAGGGAACTCGCGAACCCGCCAAGGCGCACGTGGCCGACCGGTTCGGTCGCGACATCCGTGAGCTCGGACTCGATCGCGTCCATGCGGTCGAGGAGCTCGCGCGAGCGCTCGACGAGGAGCGCGCCGGCGGAGGTAAGGCTCAGCGCACGACCCCTTCGCTCGAAGAGGGGCACGCCAGTCTCCGACTCGAGCACGGCGAGTTGCTGGGACACGGTCGAGGGGCTGAGTAGGAGCTCGTCGGCCGCGGCACGGACGGTCCCCGCGCGGGCGAAGACGTCGAGGATCCTGAGCCGCCAGGCGTTCAGCGCCATGCCGCCTCCTGTCCGGTATTTGTGAACAGACTAGCGACGAGAACCTCATGGACGCGAACAGGCCCGTCTCGCTACCGTCGTCCTATGACCGACGACTTCTGGCGTGACGCCGACGCTCACGTCCTGCGCTACGGCGCGAACTTCGTGCCCGAGATCATCACGCGGGCCGAGGGCAGTTTCGTGTACACGGAGAGCGGCCGCCGCATCCTCGACTTCACCTCCGGTCAGATGAGCTCGATCCTCGGGCACTCGCACCCCGACATCGTCGCGACAGTGCAACGCGAGATCGCGACCCTCGACCACCTCTACAGCGGCATGCTCTCGCGGCAGGTCGTCGACCTCTCCCGCCGCCTCGCCGAGTCCCTGCCCGACCCGCTGAACAAGGTGCTGCTGCTCACGACCGGCGCCGAGTCGAACGAGGCCGCGATCCGCATGGCCAAACTCGTGACGGGCAAGCACGAGATCGTCTCCTTCGCACGGTCGTGGCACGGGATGACGGCTGCCGCTGCGGGAGCCACCTACAGCGCTGGCCGTAAGGGCTACGGGCCGACGGCGCCCGGCAACATCGCGATTCCGGTTCCCGACCGTTTCCGCCCCGACTTCGTGGACGAGAACGGCGAGCTCGACTGGCGCAAGCAACTCGACGTGGCGTTCGCGCTCGTAGATGCACAGTCGACGGGCAACCTCGCCGCGTGCATCATCGAGCCGATCCTCTCCTCCGGCGGCATCATCGAGCTGCCCCTCGGCTACCTCGCAGCGCTCAAACAGAAGTGCGTGGAGCGCGGCATGCTCCTCATCCTCGACGAGGCCCAAACGGGGCTGTGCCGCACGGGCGACTGGTACGCGTTCCAGCGTGATGGCGTGGTTCCCGACATCCTGACCCTCTCGAAGACGCTCGGCGCCGGCCTCCCGCTCGCCGCCGTCGTCACCTCCGACGAGATCGAGCAGGCCTCGTACGAGCGGGGCTTCCTGTTCTTCACGACGCATGTCTCCGACCCGCTCGTCGCCGCCGTCGGCAACACCGTCCTCGACGTGCTCGAGCGGGACGGGCTGGATGCCAGGGCTCGCGATCTCGGCGACTACCTGCGCAGCGGCCTCCTAGCGATCCAGGAGCGCCACGCGATCGTCGGGGACGTTCGTGGCCGCGGCCTCCTGCAGGGCATCGAGCTCGTGGTGGACCGGGATGACCCGGCGAGCTCCGACTCGCTCGGCGCTGCCGTCACCCGCCGCTGCCTCGAACTCGGCCTCCACATGAACATCGTGCAGCTGCCGGGCATCGGCGGGACGTTCCGCATAGCGCCATCGCTCACGAGCACCGAGGAGGAGATCGACCTCGGCCTGGGGATTCTGGAACAGGCGATCGGCGAGGCGGTCGCGGCATCCGCGTGACGTCGCTCGTTGCACACGTTTCGGGCGACGCGCCGGGGCGCGGCGGCCCAGCACGGCGCGTCGGGGCGGGCGTGTGCATCCGCCCACAGAATCCTGCGGCGAGACCCACCCGAAAGCTCGCTTAGTCTGTAGCCATGCCCCTCACCGTGCTCATCCCGTGGCGCCCGCAGCCGTCGCGAGTGAACGCGTTCGACGCCGTCGTGGCGTGGTACCGCGAGAACCTCGGCGACGTCGATATCCGCACGGTCGACTCCGACGACGAGGTGTTCAACCTCGCCCGCTGCCGCAACCTCGGGGTCGCCGGCATCCTCGACCCGAACAGTGTCGTCATCATCAACGACGCCGACACGATTCCCGAGTTGGATGCCCTGCGCGAGGCCATCGCGGAGGCCTCGACGTCGGGCCGCGTGCACCTGCCGTACACGCAGTACAACTGGCTGGGCGCGAAGGGCACTGAGCAGCTCCTCGAGGGCAAGGCCCCACACCGGGCCGACCACGAGGTCGTCCACGGCGCATGCTCCGGCGTCTATGTGACGACACCGGCGACCTGGTGGAGCCACGGCGGCCAGGACGAACGCTTCCGCGGATGGGGATTCGAGGATGCCGCGTGGTACCTCGCCCACGAGACCCTCCTCGGCGAGCCTCCGCGGAGGCACCAGGGCCGCGTCTTCGCGCTCCACCACGTTCCCGAGTTGCGCGAGGGTCCGAACTACGACGCCAACGCCCAGCTCATGGAGCGCTACCGGGCAGCGTCAGCGAGCGTCGAGGCGATGTCTCAGCTCGTGACGGCAGACAGCGCGCGGATGGCTCCCGGCGCGTAGAGCAGCGAGGCCGAGAGCGCCTCGAGGTTGGTTCGCGGCATCCGCAGAACCGTATCGATGGCCGTGGCCAGCTCGGTGACTGTCGCGGTGTTCGGTGCCAGCGAGACCCCGAAGCCGCTGTTCTCGATCGCGGCAGCCCCCGCGAACTGGTCGGTGGAGAACGGCAGCACCACGAGTGGAACACCGAACGTGAGTGCCTCCGTCACCGAGTTGTTGCCGCCGTGGGTGACCGTCGCGGCAGCCGACTTGAGCAGCGTCACCTGCGGAAGGAAGCCGCGCACGAGCCACGTCGACGGCACCTCGCCCAGCTCGGAGGGTGTGGTCGACCCGGTCGCGATCGCCGCACGAACGCCGAGCTGCTGCAGGGCATCCGTCACCCTGCGCAGCACGTCACCGCGCACGGAGAGGAAGCTGCCGAAGCTCACGTAGACGAACGGCTCGTCGGAGGAGGCGAGCCACGCAGCCACCGACTCGTCGGCCGGCTCGTCCCGCACGGCCGAGCCGAGGAAGACGTGGGGCGGCAACGGGCGCGAGGCCGGCGAGAGTTCGCCCGGGTAGTTGTAGAGCACGAGGTCGCCGTGCTCCTCGAAGGCGCTGCGCGAGGGCGGCAGGTGGGGCGCGAGCTCGGCGAGCGCGGTGTTCCACTCGGCGGTGAACGACGCGCTGACCTCCTCACACAGCGCCCGCAGCGACGCGAGCTCCTCGGTCGTCGGCGAGAACGCGGCTGGCCACTCCGGCGGAAACCCATATACCTCGCCCGCCACCGGGAGTGCAGACGGATGCCCGAGCACGACATCCGCGTAGCCCACACCGCCCGCGACCATAGCCAACCGCGCGCTGAAGGCCAGGTGGTCGACGATGATCGCATCGGGTTGCACCTGCTCGATGACGGCGAGCACAGCGCGCGCGGTCTCGACCGGTTGCCACATGAGGTCGGTGAGCCTCGCCCTGGCCTGGAACTCGAGCGTGTCGATCATCCCGCGGCGCGTGGCGTCGAAGAAACCACGGAGGGCGTCGTCCTCACCAGCAGGTTGATCCTCGGGTTTGATCGTTCCGGGGTTCGAGCCGCGGCCGAGACGCAGGTCGATGCGCTCGAACCCGAAGGACTCGACGATCGCAGCAGTCGCCGGGCCGGTCGCGACGACGACTCGCTCACCGGCATCCCGCCAGGCAGTCGCGAGTGTCGCGAGCGGAAAGAGATGGGACGCGTAATCCGGGCTGATAACGAGGAGAGTCACCGGACCTGCACCTCGAATACCTCACGCTGGTGGTGGCGCTCGGCCTCATCGACCTGGTCGTACACCGAGGAGAGTGCCACAGCCATCGCCTGGATGGTGAAGCTCGCCTCGACCGTGGCGCGCGACTTCGCTGGGCGCTCCGGCGATGTTTCTGCTGCGGCAGCACTGAGCGCCGTGGTCATCGCATCGCCGAGTCGCCCGACGTCCCACGTCTGGGTGAGGAACCCGGTGACGTCTCGCTCGACGTAGGTGGCCGGCCCGCCGCCGTCGGGGGCAACGACGAGCAGTCCCGTCGCCATCGCTTCGAGGAGGGCGATACCGAACTCCTCCTTGAGGCTTCCGCACACGTAGATGCCCTGCGGCGCAGCGAGGCCGGGCACACCGAAGCGGGCGGCGGCGACCCAGCGGGCCACGGTGTCGTTCGGCTGATGACCGGGCAGGAGGAGCCCCTCGGCCGCACGATCGGCGCGCGGGATGATCGCGTCGATGAGGTCGAGCTGCTCCTGCTCATCGGTGGACGGGGTGACGAGGTCGCCGCCGACGATGAGCAGGTTCGCGCGATCGCGAAGCATCGATGCCCACGCCTCGACGATCGTGGCCATGCCCTTCACACGGTGAAGCCGCCCGACGCTCACGATCAGCGGCAGCGAACGACGCTCCTCGGGCAGCGTCTCGAGCAGCGCCACGAGTGAGGCCAGCGGCGGGGTGGGAACTCCGCCCTGTGCGAAGGCATCCGCCTCGGCGACGGAGGCGTCGACCACGCCGAGGTCGATGCCCTCGGGCACGATGCTGTGCCGTTCCGGATGCTGGGTGATGTCGATGCCGACGAGTTCGAGCATGTCGCGCTGCAGGTCCGGTCGCGGGAACAGCACGGTCTGCGCGGCATTGGCCGCCAGTCGCTGCACCAGCCGACTGCGGAACCAGAAGTGCTCCTGCTCATCGACCTCGCCGAAATTCTCCCTCGTGAGACGGCCGGAGTTGCCGAGCGAGTTGATGACGGCGTGGGGGTCTGGCGCGACCGTGAAGACGACCGGGATGCCGAGCTCGCGCGCCACGTCCACCGCCGCGAGACTGCCGACGTCAGCCATGCGCAAGTGCATCACGTCGACGTTGCCCGTCGCCTTGAGCATGCGCCGGATGCCGCGGCGAGCAGTCACGCGCAGGGGCCATGCCGCTGCTGCCGAGACCGGCTCACTCAGCAGGGGTATGCGGCCGAACCCGTGACCCCGGGTGAGCGGGGCCAGCTCGCTCGCGCTGGCGAGGGCATCCGCGACGCTCCCTCGCGACAGGGTGACGACCTTCGAGACGTTGCCGGGCCCGGCGATCAACTCGTCGCCGAGTCGCACGAGCAACGTGGCAATGCCGCCATTGTCGCCCTTCCCGGCCTGTTCGAGGTGCGCGTCGATGTCGGCGTTGAGGAAGAGCTGGGCAACCGTGAGCCCCTCGCGTCCGTCGGACGACTGCCAGGTCGAGGAGAGGTCGAGAAGCGCGAGCTGCGCTACGGCGGCGAGTTCGTCGTCGCCCTTCGCGATCGTGGCGAGTGCATCGCTGACTCCAGCGTGTCCCGGTCGCTGGCCGAGTGCGGACACGGCCGCCGTGCGAACTTGCGTGTGCTCGCCGCTGTCGAGCGCGATGGTGATGAGCACGCGACGTGCCAGCCCGCGGCGCACCAGGCTCAGCGTCTCGACGAGGCGCGCCCGCTGTGCCGGCTCGTGCACGCCGAGCAGCGCCCCCTCGAGGCCGACGCCGATCAGGTTGGATGCCGTGGCCGACCACTGCTCGAGGGTGCGCTGGGCGAGCATCCCGGTGAAGCCGCCCTCCGCGACCATCGCGATGAGCCGACCGACCGCGTCGAACCGAGGCAGCCGGAAGCCGATGACCCACGCGGCGTGCTCGCGCAGGAAGGCGCGCTCGCTCGAGAGCAAGCGGCCGAGGATGTCGACGGCCTCATCGTCGAAGATCTGGCCGAGCGCGTGCGTCGCAGCGATCGCTGCGAGCTCGTCGTCGCCGTTGAGGGTCTGGGCGAGCACACGGAGGGTGCGCACTCCCCCGTTGCGACCGGCTTCGAAGGCAAGGTCATCCGCAAGCCGGAGCGCGTCGATGAGGCGATCGGATTGCTGGATCGAATCGAGAGCAGTCTGGATTCCCACGACGTACTTCCTTTGCTCAGAAACCCCGAGGTTCTGGGGTAGCCCTCTCATTATGATTCACTCGACCTCATGGGTACTGGGTCTGGACATACGGTGGCGATAGGCGATATCGGGGTCGTCGACGGCATGATGCACATCGGTGACGAGGCGATGTTCGAGCAGTTCCTCGTCCAGGCAAGAGCCAGGGGCGTCAATGACGTCGTGGCGATCTCGTCGAACCCCTCCGAGACGGCGGAGCGTTACGGCATCCGTTCCCTTCCGAGGCTCGGTTTCGCGGGCTCGCGCGATGACATGATGACGCGGGCAGACCTGATCCTCAGCGACGGGCTGGCGGCGGATGACCCGGCTCGCGAAACGCTGGAGGCGATCGCCTCCGCGCGCAGGGTCGTCGTCACGGGCGCGGGAAACCTCGCGTCGACGTGGCCAGTGCACATCATCGAGCACTGGGTGATCGCTCTCCTCGCCGAGCGCGCGAACGTGCCCTTCGTCGTGACCGGCCAGACCCTCGGGCCAGAGCTGACCGCGGCGGATGCGGCCCTCCTGAGCGAGATGCTCGACACGGCGGCGCTCGTCGGGGTGCGCGAGCGCGCGTCCTTCGCACTCGCCGACACTCTCGGGGTGCCCGAGGAGCTGCTCTCCCAGCAGGTCGACGACGCGAGCTTCCTCGGCATCGACAGGCCGACGCCCGAGCCGGATGCCGCGCCGTACTGTCTCGTCTCGCTCTCGACTCACGTCGGCACCACCGACCGGGACGCCTTCCAGAGCGCGGTCGCCGCACTCCTCGACGACATCGCGGCAGGCGGCCTCGAGATCGTGTTCCTGGCCCATTTCGGACCGATCAGCGGCGACCCCCTTCGCGGCGACGTCGTGATGCACGAGGCGGTTCGCTCACGGATGTCTGCCCCCTCGCGCGTCGAACCGACGGGCACCTCGACCGAAGCCGCGTGGCTCGCCCGCCGCGCCGCGCTCGTGGTCAGCAGCCGCTACCACCCCGCCGTCTTCGCGGCAGCCGCCGGCGTGCCAACGCTCGGCATTGCTGTGGACCAGTACACGACGGTCAAGCTCACCGGGGCACTCGAGGCCTTCGCGCAGTCGGGCGTGATCAGCACCGTCGACCTGCTCGCGGGTGCTGCTCCCGCCGCGGTCGCCAGCGCACGCAAGGATGCCCCGCCGGCCGTGCGCGAGATTTCGACAGCCTGGTGGGATCGCGTCGTCGGACGCTGACTGAAGTTCAGGATGCCGCGAGCACGATGATCGCGTCATCCGCCCCGTACACGCGCTCCAGATCCTTGCACGGGTTCACGGCGACCTCCCCTGCCGAGCGGAATCCGACCGCGATCTCGCCGCGGAGAGCGGCGGCCTCGGCGAGAGTGGCGAACACGACCGGAGCCCCGATGACCACGTACTGGCCGATCGGGCGGAGGGAGAACTCGCTGCCATCGTGTGCGAAGAGCGACTCGAACACCTCGGTGAGGCGCGGATTCTGTGACACCTGGGCGAGCATCAGGCTCACCAGGCGCGCGCTCACGATGAAGTCCTCCGCCTCATCGGTCGACGCGAGCTCGCGGTTGCGGTCGTCGAGCATCTCGCTCACGATCGGCACGGGCAGGCGGCGGACTCGCCGCAGGTCCCGCAGGTGCAGGAGCGTCACGATGGTGCGGGCATCCGCCGCGTGCTTCGAGAACCGCTCCCTGTCGGGTAGCACGATCACGTGGTCGAACGAGCCGAGGTCGATCGCCTCGAGCACGTCGCGGTCGCTCGTGTCGGCCCGCTCGGTCGTGATCGCCTCACCGAATCGGGGTGGGAGCGACAGCTCCGCGTCCGCCATGACGCTCACTGTGGAACCCGCGGCGAACGAGCTGCCAAGCGAGTCGAGGATGCTCGGCAGACCGGCGTGCGCGCCGAGCACCAGGGTGCGTTGGGGCACCGCTGCCGGCGGGGTGGAGCGGACGATCTGCGTCTGCGTTGCCGACGGCGTGCCTTCGACAACGATGGAGCGCTCGTCCCGCGCGATGAGAATCAGTTCGTCCTCCGCGGTGACAGTGATATCGCGTGGCGGGTTCAGCTGTATCCCGCGGGGCGTGGCGAGGCCGACCACGGTCGACGAGAGGTAGGAGCCCATCGCCTCGCCGAAGGTGTGGCCGTGGAGTGCGGGCTCGGCACGGAGATAGAACTCGTCACCCGCGAAGTCGAGGAGCGAGGTGTAGACAGCGCTCAGGCCGGAGTGCCGACAGCTCTGCGCGGTGATGCGCCCGATCAGGTCGGAGCCGAGCACCCAGCGGACCCGGTCGGGGGCGATGAGCCGCGCGACCTTCAGGGTTCCCGCCCGTGCCAGCTCCGCCACGATCGGCGGGCGCGACGCTTCGGCGTCGTCGTCCGTGGTGAGCGCAAGCACGGTCTTGATCACCTCGGAGTCGGGATCCTCGGCCTGGTCCGGGCCGAGCACGATGATGCTCCGTGCACTCGACGGGCTGACCTTCGAGAGGTCGGCCCGGTTCATCGGCTGGCCGCTCCGCACGATGATCCGCGTACGTCCGCGTTCAGGGATAGCTGCTCGCAACTCCTCCTCGAGCTCCGCCGTGCTCCGTGGGCTGAGGATGACGATGACCGAGCGCCCCCCGCGTGCTGCCTCGCAGAGCTCGCTCACGATCGGCACAACTTTGCCGGACCATCCGAGGATGACGGTGTGGCCGGTTTCGAGCACCCGCGAGCGCCCGGCCCTGAGCTGTCGGACCCGACTCTCGAGCGCCGTCGTCACGATTCCGATGAGCACGGCGACCACGATCAGGCCCCCGATCGTCACCACGAGCATCGCCGCGCGGTACGTCCACCCCTCGTCCTCACGGATAGACCCCGAACTCAGCGCCCTCGCGAGGCTGTCCCACAGCACTTCAAAGAAACTGGGCGTGCCCTCGCTCGTGGGCAGGACAGGGTAGAACCCGAACCCCACGACGACCGCCGAGGCCACGAGGATGAGCACGAGGCTCGCGATGGCCAGCAGACCGATCTGCGCGATCGTGCCTCTCGACATGACGGTGTCGAACCAGTAGCGCAGGCGTTCTCTGAGACTTGGGCGGGACATCGTTCCTCCTGATGGGCGCCCTGATCGTAGTGGGTCCACGTGTCTCGATCGTGAACCGGTTAGCTTGTCACTCAGGCCAAGTCAAGGGGTGTTGACAGGAAATTTGCACACTTAGGGTAGAAGAGTGAACAAGAGTGTCGACCCTGATCCAGGTGAGGGGTTTGGGGCTCTCAATGTCGAGAATCTCCCCACGTCGCTGGTGATTGGGGCCGACGACGTTGCCGCTATTTCCGCAGCTCACGACGGGCCGGTCGAGGTCTACGGTTCTCTCACGATCGAAGGCACCCTCTCCGGGCCGCTCACCGTGGAGAGCCTCGGGCGCGTGACCATCAGCGGCGACGTCGATGGTGCCATCGAGGTCCGGGTCGCGGGTACCGTGACCATCCTTCCCAGTGGGCGCGTCGCCGGCACGATCATCAACCACGGATCCGTCGTCAATCATGGCTGGCGCTCGGGCCGGGTGGACGGCCGAGCGCCCGAGGACACCGACGGGTCGACCGTCGCAGCACCTCTTCACGGAATCGATCGATTCCCCGCACTTCCGCCGCGCTGAGCGGCGGTACCCAAGCAATGGCCCGCGCGAGATACTTGTCCCGGGCCCAATTCCGTCTATAGAAAGGCTGCCGTGCGCGACCACCCCTTTGCTGCGCAGGAGCAGCTCCGCCTCGAGCAGTGCTCTCGGGAGCCCATTCACATACCGGGGAGCATCCAGTCACACGGCATGATGCTCGTTGTCGATTCCGCGACGCACGAGATCGTGATCACCAGCGAGAACGCGCTGGGGCACTTGGGTGAGGTCCTTGCCCACCCCCAGCTCGTCGCGGCGATGGATTCCGGCACGGTTGTCGATCCCGTTCGCATCGAGTTCGACGGGCAGCAGTATGACGCGATCATCCACCCCGGCACGCCGCGCACGATCATCGAACTCGAAGAGGCAATCATCGGTGTCGAATACGCGCGCACCTCTGTGGTCGACGCCATCCAGCACCTCTCCGGGCTCACTGGCTCGGTCGAGCTGCAGTCCGAGGTGGCAAGACTGGTACGCCAGATCACGGGTTTTGATCGCGTCATGGTCTACCACTTCCATGACGACGGTCACGGCGAAATCATTGCCGAGTCGCGTGCGAACGACATGGAGCCGTTCCTCGGCCTGCACTTCCCGGCATCCGACATCCCCTCACAAGCGCGCCGGCTGTATGTGACGAAGCGCTCGCGAGCGATCGTGCGAACGGATGACCCTGGCATCCCGCTCGTGTCCTTCGAAGCCGACCCCCACCTCACCGACCTCAGTGAGACGGAGCTCAGGACGGTCTCGCCCTACCATCTCCGTTACATGCGCAACATGGGCCAGGCATCCACCGTCTCCTTCTCGATGGTGCGCAACGGTGTGCTCGTCGGAATGATCACCTGCGCGCACCGCGACGTGCGCCGCCTCCCGATCCTCCTCCGCCGGGCGCTCGAGGTTCTCGCGACGCTCGTCACGCTTCAGCTGGAGACCATGGCCGAGATCCGCGAGCTGCGGCACGAGGTGGAGGTGCGCGAGCGTCGCGCGGCTCTGCTGTCGCCGCTGTTCGCCTCGGATGACGTGATGAGCGCCCTGCTCCGCGGTTCAGCGACGGTTCTCGACCTGGTGCCCGCCGACGGCGTGGCCGTACTGCACGGCGACAAGATCTACACGCTCGGTGAGGTTCCCACGATCGTGGGAATCCGCCAGGCTGTCGACGCCGTGGGGTCTGAGGAGATCGCAACCACGATCCTCGGCAAGAAGCGCCCGGAAATCGCGTCGATGCTCCCCGGCTTCCCCGGCCTGCTGGTCGTTCCGCTGGGGTCGGGCAACTGCCTCATGTTCTTCCGACGGGAGCGTGCGCGTGTCGTCGAGTGGCTGGGAGACCCCGGCCCCGAGAACCGCCCGGATCCGCTTTCACCGCGACTCTCGTTCTCGTCCTGGCGCGAGAGCGTTGCCGACACGGCGATGGAGTGGGGAACCGCCATCCATGAGGCCCGCGACCTGGGAGCGGCAATCGACGTTGCCATGGCCCGTCGCGCCGAGGCTCATCTCGCGGAACTTGCCATGAGGGATGCCCTGACCGGGCTGCGCAACCGCCGCTACCTCACGGAGAATCTCGAGAGGGCACTTCAGGAGCGTCACCGCCCGGATGCCGTCTCACTCCTCTTCGTCGACCTGGACGGCTTCAAGGCGATCAACGACACCTACGGGCACGACACCGGCGACGCAGTGATCGTGGAGGTTGCCCGCCGCCTGGTGGGAAACTCGCGATCCGCGGATGCCGTGGCCCGTCTCGGTGGCGACGAGTTCGTCATCGTGTGCGAGCACACCTCCCCGGCGGAGGCGCATGTCATCGCCGAGCGCATCGTGGGGGCGGTCGGGCATCCGATCGAGGCCAGGGGCGTGACCGTTGCGGTGACGGCGTCCTGTGGCGTCGTGACCGCCGACGACGTGGTGACGGGTGCTCTGCTGCTCGAGGCAGCGGATGCCGCGATGTACCGGGCCAAAGCCGAGGGCAAGAACCGCGTAGCTGTCTAGCGCGACTTACCCGCTGAGACGGGCTCGGGCAGCAGCCTGAGCCCCGCGGGCGTGTTAGCGGTGTCGATCAGAAGATCGAGCCATTCGCGGTTGATCGTCGGTGCGTCGTTCTCGAAGACGAACCGCACGGTGCTCGACGGGTTCAGCCAGATCGACGAGCGACCGCCGCCCTCCGCAGGGAACGAGCAGGCGAAACTCTCGTTCCGGCGGAGCTTGGCCAGGACCACCACTTCGATGTGTGCGAGGGTGCGGTCATCCACCTCGAACTCCACCGGAGGAGATCCGTACAGAAGTTGACCCACGGAGGTCCTCGCTTTCGACTTTTCTATCGTAGCGTTGAGTGAGTATCCCGATACAAAGGCGCTAGGAGCTACCGTGACGATCGTGCATCGCCTGTCCATCGACGGCAAGGACTACTTCCTGCCGGACCCCGTGACGGAGCTGCGCGGTCAGATTCTCGACGCGATCCGCTCCGGTGGTGGGTACGTGAACATCCCGCCGCTTCGTGGTGGCCCCGGCATCGACATCCTGTTCTCCCCCGGCATGCCCGTGGCGTGGACGCAGATCGAGGTGGGCGAGCCTTCTGACAGCGAGCAGGCGGATGACTCGTCCGATTCCGCTACCTCGCTCGACATCTGAGCGCGTTCAGCGGAAGCGTGACTCGAACTCCTCGGCACCCATGGGCGCACCGATGATGTAGCCCTGGGCCCGGTGGCATCCGAGCTCAATCGCGTGGTCCATCTGGTCGTGAGTTTCCACGCCTTCGGCAACGATGCGCAGTCCAAGATCGACGGCTTCGGTCAAAGCCGTACCGAGGGCCCTGCCGGCGACGTCTCGGGGACCGCGGATGAGCGACTGGTCGATCTTGAGCTCCGTCGTGGGCAGGTCCCGGAGTTGGCTGACCGAGGAGTACCCCGTTCCGAAGTCGTCGATCGACACGCCAATGCCGATGGCGCGGAGCTCGTGGAGTGCCTCCACCGCGCGCGGCAGGTCGTGGATCGGCTCCGACTCCGTCACCTCCATCGTGACGATGTGCGGGTCGACGCCGTACGTCTGCAGAATGGGTGTCAGTTCATCGACGAGCCCGGGGATGAGCTCTGACGGGGAGACGTTCACCGAGAGCTCGACGTTCAGGGATTGCGAGGCCCACGATGAGACCTGCCGAACGGCCTGCGTGAAGACGGCGCGGTCGACCTGGCTGATGGTTCCCGTCGCCTCGGCGACCGGGATGAACTCCATCGGCGAAATGACACCGAACTGCGGATGAATCCAGCGTGCGAGTGCTTCGACCGAAACCACACGACCCGAGGCGATATCGACCTGCGGTTGGTAGTAGGCCACCAGTTGACGGCTCTCCACTGCTTCGGTCAGGCTCGCGGCGAGGGCGCTGGGGCTTCGGAACACGGATCAATGCTCCTACCGCAATTCGATTCCAGCAAACGGTGGCGCGACGAGCCGCCGGAGCATATACTCACCGCGCCTCGCGTAAACTACGGGAGTGGGCCTGTTCAAGTACGACAAGATCACCGCATCGTTCGACGATCGGGTGCTCGCGCATCTGCAGCCGGTCATCTGGGGAAAGCTGCGACGCGGCGAATCCTTCTCGTTCACGTGGAACGATGGGCTCAACGAGGGCTCAGGACGACGCTCGGTCTGGATGACCCAGGGCGTGCCGATCGTCTTCGAGTACTTCGGCAGTCGCGCTCCCGTTCTGAACCCTCACTGGGTGCAGGCCCTCACCAAGAGCGCCAACTCGCCGAGCGGGCTGCAGCTGGTGCCCGAGCCGCAGGCTGGGCAACCCGGCTGACCTCGCGCGGCGTCAGTTCGACAGGGCAGCGTCGATGAGCGTCTCCGCGGCCGCACGAGCCTGGCTCGCGGCATCCGGCTGTCGGAGGATGGCCGCCGTCGTCTGGGCGCCCTCTGCGAGCAGCACGAGTTGAGGCGCGAGGCTCGGCGGAGCGCCAGCGTCCCGCACGAGCTCACCCACGTACTGCTGGAACGACGCCTTGTGTGAGCGAGCGGCCTCTGCGACGCCGGGCGCTGTCGCGCCGAGCTCACCGAATGAGTTGATGAATGCGCATCCCCGGAAGTCATCCTCGGCGAACCACCCGGCGAGAAAGTCGTAGATCGACAGCAGCTTTCCGCGCGCGTTCGGCTGCTCGTCGGCGAGCGCGACGATCCCGCGGGTCCAGGCGCTGTTGCGTCGCCGCAGGACCTGTTCGACGATTGCCTCCTTCGACGGGAAGAGCTGGTACAGCTTCTTGAGCGAGACGCCGGCCTCGGTGCGCAGTTCGTCCATGCCGACCGACTGGATGCCGCGGGCGTAATAGAGCCGATCGGCGGCTTCGAGCACGAGTTCGCGAGATGTGTCCTCGTTCATCGAGCGTCTCCGTTCCGGGATTTTCGGAGATTCGGCGCGGTGCACTGAATCTGGACTTGCGCTGAGAACGCGCGTTCTCTAGTGTAGGTGACCAGAGCCGAGAACGACCGTTCTCACCAAGCACAGAGAGAAGACGTCATGTCGTACATCACCGTTGGCCAGGAGAACTCCACGGATATCGAGCTGTACTACGAAGACCACGGAACCGGTGAGCCCGTATTGCTCATCCATGGCTACCCGCTGAGCGGCGCATCCTGGGAGCGCCAGACGGCAGCCCTTCTCGACGCCGGCTACCGCGTCATCACGTACGACCGCCGCGGGTTCGGCAACTCGAGCAAGGTCACCGTGGGCTACGACTACGACACCTTCGCCGCTGACCTGAACGCCGTATTGACCGAGCTCGACCTCACGGATGTCACGCTCGTTGGCTTCTCGATGGGCACGGGCGAGCTCGCCCGCTACGTGGCCAACTACGGCCCCGAGCGGGTGGCGAAGCTTGCCTTCCTCGCCCCGCTCGAGCCGTTCCTCGTAAAGACCGACGACAACCCGACCGGCGTTCCGCAGGATGTCTTCGACGGCATCGAGGCTACGGCTAAGGCCGACCGCTACGCCTGGTTCACTGGCTTCTACGAGAACTTCTACAACCTCGATGAGAACCTCGGCTCACGCATCAGCCAGGAGGCCGTCACCAACAGCTGGAACGTCGCCACGGCGAGCGCCCCCGTCGCCGCGTACGCGGTCGTGCCGACCTGGATCGAGGACTTCCGCGGAGACGTCGAGAAGGTGCGCGAATCAGGGCTGCCCACGCTCATCCTCCAGGGCACGGCAGACCGTATCCTCCCGATCGACTCGACGGGACGCGTGTTCTCGAAGTCCGTGCCGGATGCGGAGTACGTCGAGATCGAGGGCGCCCCGCACGGCTTGCTGGAGACTCACCACGCCGAGGTCACCGCGAAGCTCGTGGAGTTCGTCGGCAAGTAGCCCACGCGAGGCGCGAGAGCGCATGCGCGGCAGACGCCGCGAAACGAGAAAAACCCCCGCCCACGTGGACGGGGGTTCTTCTCTGCACTGGTGGACCCTAGGAGATTTGAACTCCTGACCTCCTCGATGCGAACGAGGCGCGCTACCAACTGCGCCAAGGGCCCGTAATGCGTTAGCAAGGTTATCAGGTTGTTCGAGCAACTCGACAACCGCGGCACCGTGAGCTGTCTAACCAGCTGCCCGGCGGCGAGCGAGCACGGCGTCGATGTCGGGTGCCTCTGTGGGCGTGACATCCACGATTCCCATCGCGGCAAAACCGGTCGCGGCAGGCCTGACAGGCTCCGGAGCGGTCGGCTGGATGCTCGGCACCTGCTCAGCCTCGCGAAGGCTCTCGGCGGCCTCACGAGCTGCGCGGCGCAGCGATTCGGCAAGGTCGGCGGACGAGGATGTCGCGGCCGCCGGTGCAGCGCCGCGGGACATGTACAGCGGCTTGGGCACGGCCACCGGGGTCCATTCCTCGGCCTCGACCTTCGTCGCGCGCTTCTCGGACGCGACGCTGTGGTCGACCAGGCGCTGGGCACGACGAACCGTGCGGGGCGCGCGGCGGGCGCGTGCGACATCCGCAAGCCGACCGAGCAGCGCTACCGACGTGACCGCGGCGAGCATCGACCCGC
Source organism: uncultured Salinibacterium sp. (assembly GCA_964425885.1). Taxonomy (GTDB): domain Bacteria; phylum Actinomycetota; class Actinomycetes; order Actinomycetales; family Microbacteriaceae; genus Rhodoglobus. The sequence goes on along the minus strand of CAYRON010000002.1, from coordinate 92,655 downwards.
CCAGGAAGAGCCACGCGGCTGGCGACGCGACGCCGGAGGCCATCATGATGATCTGCGCGACGCCGATTCCGAGGGAGCCGAGTAGCACGACGGTGGCGAGCGCACGCGTGCGGCGCAGACGCTGCGCAGCGAGCACGCTGGGGGCCGGTGGCGTCGCCGGCGCAACGGGGCGACCGACGGCGACGGGGCCGGCCGGTGCGCGGCGCAGGGCCTGGGTCGTCGCTTCGGTTGTTTCTGCGAGGACGCGGATCGTTTGCTGGAGACGCACTGCGTTGCGCTCGGTGGCCATGTACTCGCGGCGCTTCACCCAGGTGGGCACGAGGTAGACCAACCACAGGCCCGCAGCCACCGCGAGCATGATGCCGCCGCCGAGACCGGTGAGTTCCATGTGCCTACGGTACGAGCGAGGTGGAGCGCTCCGCGGGTGCCGCGCCGAGCATCCCTCGCACCGACCTCGGGAGGGTGCCGAAAACTAAGGAGATTCTGTCGAAACGGATGCCGCGACCCCGCGTCAGCGCCTGAAGGAGCACCATCTCCTTAGTTTTCGGCACCCGCACCAGGGCGAGCACCACGTGGAGCCCTACAGCGGCCGAGCAGCCTTCGCGCGATCCGCGGCGGGTACTGTCGCGGCATCCGCCGGCGCCTTGCCCGAGAGCCACCGGCCCAGCACACCGGCGGGCACCTCCTCGACCGTCAGGCCGAAGCAGAAGTGGTCACGCCAGTCGCCGTTGATATGGATGTAGCGACGCCGAAGCCCCTCGTATCTGAAGCCGAGCTTCTCCACGACGCGCAGCGACGGCCCGTTCTCCGGGCGGATGCAGATCTCCATGCGATGCAGGCCGACCGAGTAGAAGCAGTGGTCGGTCGCGAGCGCGACTGCGGTCGGTGTGACCCCCTTGCCCGCGAAGCGCTCGGACACCCAGTAGCCGATGGTCGCGGACGACAGCGAGCCGTACGCGATGGATGACACGTTGAGCTGTCCAGCGAGCTCCCCGTCGTACTCGATCACGAACGGGAGCCCGAGCCCCGTCCGGGCGTTCTGCTGCAGGCCCCGAATGCTCGCCCTCACGTCGAAGTTCATCGGGCCGTGCGGATTCGTTGCCTCCCACTGGCGGAGCCACTTGCGATTCTCCGCGAGCTCGCGCTCCAGCACCTTGGCATCCCGAAGGCGGATCGGGCGAATCGTGGTGCGCCCCTCTCGCAGGGTCGGGATGCCAGACACCCGCTAGTCCAGCGTCTTGGAGAACGACTTGAGCCACGGGCGCAGCTCAGGGCCGAGGTCCTCGCGGTCGACGGCCAGCTGCACGATCGCCTTGATGTAGTCGACGCGGTCACCGGTGTCGTAGCGACGACCGCGGAAGACGACGCCGTAGACACCGCCAGCGATGTTGTTGTTCGCGAGCTTCAGCAGGCCGTCGGTGAGCTGGATCTCGCCGCCCTTGCCTGGCGCGGTGCGCTCGAGCACCTCGAAGATCTCGGGCTGCAGGACGTAGCGGCCGATGATCGCGAGGTTCGACTTCGCGGTGCCCTGCGCTGGCTTCTCCTCGAGGCCGGTGATGCGAACGACGTCGTCGGTGTCCGTGGATTCGACGGTTGCGATTCCATACATGTGGGAGGAGGCCGGGTCGACCTCCATGAGCGCGATGACGGTCGCATTCTTCTCGGCCTGCACGGCGAGCATCCGGGACAGCAGCACGTCGCGGGCGTCGATCAGGTCATCACCGAGCAGCACGGCGAAGGGCTCGTTGCCCACGTGCATGCGCGCGCGGAGCACGGCGTGACCGAGACCGCGGGGGTCTCCCTGGCGCACGTAGTGCATGTCGGCGAGGTGGTTGGAGTACTCGACCTTCTTGAGGCGCTGGAAGTCGCCCTTCTGCTCGAGGGTCGCCTCCAGTTCGGTCATACGGTCGAAGTGGTTCTCGAGAGCGTTCTTGTTGCGACCGGTGACCATGAGCACGTCGTTGAGGCCGGCTGCGACCGCCTCCTCGACGACGTACTGGATCGCTGGCTTGTCGACAACAGGCAACATCTCTTTCGGCATTGCCTTCGTGGCTGGCAGGAAGCGGGTACCAAGACCGGCTGCCGGAATGACTGCTTTCGTTATGCGATTCCCCATGAGGACAGGCTATCTACAATGGGGAGCATGACGGACGCGCCGGAGTCGCAAAAGCGAGCGTTACGCGCGGAATTACGAGAGCGCCGCCGCGTGCGCACCGCCACCGAGCGAGAGCGCGAGGCAGCATCGATCACCCAGCACCTCATCGATCTCACGAGCGATCTCCATGCTCGCTCGATTGCCGCATACCTGTCGCTGCCGGAGGAGCCGGGTACCCGCGACTTCGTGAAGTGGGCGGCGGAGAACGACATCCGTGTGCTGCTGCCGGTCTCGCGCGTCGACGGCCTGCTCGACTGGGCCCCGTACGACGGCAACGACGAGGATGAGGACCTGCTCGGGATGCCGACGCCAACGTCAGAACTCCTCGGCCCGATCGCGATCAACGACGTCGACCTGATCGTCGTGCCCGCGGCATCCGTCGACCGCTCGGGTATGAGACTGGGGTGGGGCCGGGGCTACTTCGACAAGACCCTCGGATCGATGGAGAACTGCCCGCCCGTCTATGCTGTGATCTTCGACGACGAACTCGTTGAGTCGGTGCCCTCGGAGCGGCACGACCAGCGGGTCAACGGGGTGGTCACCCCGTCAGGGATCGTCGCCCTCTAACCACGGAGCGTTCATGCCCACCTATTCCTACCGCTGCACCGAGTGCGGCACCGCTTTCGACATCCACCAGTCGTTCACGGATGACTCGCTCACCGTGTGCCCGACGTGCGGCGGCGTCCTGCGCAAGGTCTTCTCCCCCGTCGGCGTGACGTTCAGCGGTTCCGGCTTCTACCGCACGGACTCGCGCGCGGCCGAGGGTTCGAGCGGCCAGAAGAAGAGCAGCTCGTCTGACTCGGGCAGCTCGACGCCTGCGTCCGCGGCATCCCCCGCTGCCTCCTCGACTCCGACCCCGTCCAAGCCCTCCCCCGCTAAGGAGTAACCATGCTCAAGGGTTTCAAGGAGTTCATCCTCCGCGGCAACGTGATCGACCTCGCAGTTGCGGTCGTCATCGGTGCCGCGTTCACCGGCATCGTCAACGCGATCGTCGGTAGCGTGCTCAATCCCGCCATCGGCGCCCTGTTCGACGCCGAGAGCCTCGCTACGGCACTCCCCGTGGCGATCCCGACGACCTCCGGTGGCGAGGCGGTGCTCTACTTCGGTGCCGTGATCGCCGCCGTCATCCAGTTCCTGCTCGTGGCCGTCGTCGTCTACTTCGCCCTCATCGTGCCGATCAACTACCTGAAGCGCCGCGCCTTCCGCAAGAAGGACGAAGCCAAGGCCGACCCGGCTCCCCCGACCGAACTCGAGCTCCTCGCCGAGATACGCGACCTGCTCGCCACGAAGAACCCGGGCGGCGGCACGTCGGCTCAGTAGTACGTCGGCTCAGTAGTGCGGCGGCACGTCGCGGCGCAGCTGCTCGTCGTTCTCGTTGCCACGATGCTTTGGCGGCTCGGGAATCGGGTTCGGGTCGGAACCCGCTGGCGGCTCCGTGCGTGCTCTGCGCGGCTTGCGCTGCGCGCTCTCCCGATCGATCGGGTCGTCGGAGCGGTGCTCAGCCACCGCGTCCTCAGCCAGCGGAGACAACCGTGACGGGCTCGGTGATGGGAGCAGGATTGCCCCCGAGCATCGTGACAACACGGGCGGCAACGCCATCGGGATCGCTGAACAGCTCGAAGGCGTGCACCCGGAGGTAGTGCCATCCGAGCCTGCGAAGGATCTCCGGCCGCAGGCGCAGCGACTCCCGCAGGCTCGACGCGAGAAGCACCTCGTCGGTCTCGATCGCCACGCAGATGCCGCCGCGGGATGCCACGAGCCCGAGCTTTCCGCGATGCCCGAGTGCGACCCGCAACCCGTGGCCCTCGAGGCGACGAGCCAGGTCGACGAGCATCGGATCGCTGTCGTCCGGAATCGGCTCCTCGCTCTGGCGTGCACCGATCTCCGCAAGGATCTCGGCCAGCGCGACAGCACCGTGCTTCATGCGGCCGTCGTCGAGGTCTGCCGGCTTGAACGAACTGACGATGGCCATGGACCGGCGCGCGCGGGTCATCGCGACCGCGAGGAGCCGCTCACCGCCCGGGTGACCGAGAGCGCCGAAGTCGCTCAGCACGCGACCGTGCGGGGTGCGGCCGAAACCGATGGAGAAGATCACGCGGTCGCGGCTCTGCGCGACGGCTTGGTCGATCGTGTACACCGCGAACGGTTCTGCGCGATCACCGATCACATAGTCGACGAGCTCCGGACGCGTCGTGAGCGCTCCGAGAACCGCCTGCATGACCTTGACGGCGTGCTTCTCGCTCGCGGTGATCACCATGAGTGACTCGTGTGGCTTGCGCTCTGCGTGGTCGAGTACCAGATCGACGACGCGGTCGACCTCGGCCTGCGGACTTTCGACCGCCCCGGAGTCGGGGTCAGGCATCCCGTGCCCGTCCGCCACGTAGTCGAGGGCGATGCTGCCGTGACCGAGGAAGCTCCCGGCCCACGGCAGTGACTGGATGCGGCCGCCGTAGAACCGGCGGTTGACGAGCTCTGCGAGGTCCTCGCCACCCGGGCGATAGCTGCGCGTGAGCGTGAGGGTCGGTACGAGTTCGCCGAGCTGCGCGAGCACGGATGCCCCGTGCGCCTCGTCCACGTCGAAGTCGGGTACTACAGCACTCTCGCCAACGGCGATCTCGAACGGGGCCGGAGTCTGCGTCACGGCGTCACCGACGGCGACGACCTGGCGGGCGCGGCGGATGCCGCCGATCGCCTCGGCGACCGTCATGGCGCCGGCGTCCACGAGGAACACGGCGTCGAACGGCATGGTGTCGATGATGCGCGGAACCTCGTAGGGCGAGGCGAGCCACACCGGCGCGATGGGACGCGAGAGGTGCGGCGCGGTCGTCTGCAGGTCGAAGGACGTGACATCCTGCCTCTGCAGCAGGCGCTTGAGAAGACTCGCCTCCTCCGGCCAGTCGACGAGGCCGATGCGCCACGTCTCGGCAAGCTGCCAGCCCAGCACCTGTGCGCTGCTCGCGGCGTGCGCTTCGTCCACGAGGCGGTAGTCGGCCTCGAGGCGGTCGAGCACAGACGTGTTGGCACCGAGGAGGGCGCGCTCCGAGGCGAGAAGGCTCTCGAGGGCCGACTTCCACCACGACAGCTCGAGCTCGAGCGCGACGCGGTCCTCCGGCACGTGGCGGCGAGCCAGGTCTTCGATGAGCGGGTCGAGATCGAGTTCGCGCAGCGCACCCATGAGCGCCGTGCGGTCCTGAAGGTTGTGGAGTACATCCGACTCGGCGGCGAGGCCCTCGATAGTGCTGAGCAGCTCCATGATCGGGGCATCCTCGAGCTTCGTCTCAAGCCCGAGGGGGCCCTCAAGCGACTCGAGATCGTGAGTCACCTGCTGGTATGCCGACTGCACCTCAGCGAGGCCGACGGGTACCTCGGGGATCGCACCCTCGGCAACGTACCGGTGCCAGAGCACGCGCTGCTGCTGGATGCGGATGAGCGCGCTGTGCAGGTCGCCGATGCGCACGCCGGGGCGAACGTACTCGAGCGCCAGTTTCTTGAGGCGACGACGGTTGCCGCTACTCATGTCCGGGTGGTCCTTGCGCGGCGAGGTGGCCGCGATGAGCTCTGTGAGCGGGCGGTCGAAGACCATCGGGAGGAACTTGTCGAGCGTCTCGCGGAGGTCGACGAGCAGGCGCAGGTAGACGCCGAGCTCCGCGATCGTCTTGTACGGGCGCAGGTGGGTGCCTGCGACGAGTCGATTACCGCTGTCGAGGAGGTGCGGGATGCCCTCGCTGTGCAGGCGCTTCGACACGTCGTGCGCCCGGAGCGCGTCATCCCCGCTCGAGAATTGCGCGCCGTACCACGGCGAATCGCCCGGCCCGTAGCGGAACTCGCCGAGGGATGCCGCGGTCACCATGATCTCGGCAGCGCGGGCCCGCCCGTGGGAGAGGCGCTCCACAGCATGACGGCTGAGGCGTGCTGTGGTGGTCGGCGGCGTCGGAAGCAGCGCGAGCCGGCTGAGCTCCGCAACACAGTCGAGCACGGAGACCCCGATACCGGAATCCTTGCGCGAGAGCGCCGAGCGATAGTCGATGAGCACCTTGCGCAGTCGCGTGAGTGCCTCATCGATCTCCGCCACCGCCGGCTGCGTGGCCTTCTCGCTGCGGGCGATCGAACGGATGAGGTCGCGGCGCAGGGAGCTCGGTGAGACGGCGACTCCGCCGAGACCGACGTCTCCGAAGCGCTGGCCGATCGCGTTGAGGGATGCCCTCCGCGGGCTCACGACGAGAACGCGCTTGTTCTTGCCCACCAGGGCGCCGATCGCGTTGACGATCGTCTGGGTGCCGCCGGTTCCCGGGAGGGTCTTGAGCACGAGGGAGTTGCCGGCAGCCACCTGGGCGATGACGTTCTCCTGCTCGGCATCCGCATCCAGCAGGAGCGCGTCGGTCTCGGGTGTGCGCTGGTCGGCTGGCGTGGCCTCGACGGGCGCGTAGGCCTCGCCGAGCACGCGAGCGGCCGTCTCGTTGCCTGCGAGGGCATCGAGCACGGGATGCTCGAGCTCCTGCGCGTCCGCGAGCATCGCCGTGGCGACCTCGGCGAACGACGAGACCACGAGCCGCGGGCTGACCTGGAAGTCGTCGAGGTGCGACGTGAGGCCGCGCAGGCGGTCGATGATCGCGTTCGGCTTGAAGGTGCCGTCGTTGTCTGAGAGAGCGGCGAACGCGTCGGGGTCGAGTACGACCTGGAACTGCTCGGCCATGATGCGGGCGAGGGCAGGGTTCAACTGCGCGCTGCCGCGGAGCTTGACCTCGAAGTCGGTTCCGTGGCGGCGGATCGCGAGCGGGCGCAGCAGGATCGGGGCACGGTAACTGCGGCCAACCCAGGTCCACTCGGCGATGCCGATCCCGAGGTGCACGGAGTCGATGCCCCGCGCCGTGGCGAGGTCGAGGCTGCGCGCGGCGACGGCAGCAGCGGCGATGCGAGCGCCGCGGAGGGCGATCTCGTCACGGATGAGGTTGGAGAGAAGAGTCGTCTTGCCCGTGATGAACTGCGCGAGACCACCGGGGTGGGTAGCGGAGAGTTCAATGCGGGATCGCGGCGAATCATCGAAGTGCAGGAGGGGGTTGGTGCCGCCGATCTTCGCGAGATCGGTGCGCCACTCCAGCCAGATCGGCTCGGCCGCATTGCCGAGCGTGAGCCGCGGGTCACCGAGGCTCAGAACGTGGGGCGCCGTGACCTGCGTCTCGGCGCGCCCGAGACCATTACCCTGGTCGGGCTCTTCGAGGTCGGGAATCATCCGGTAGTCCTCGGAATGCTTATCGGCACGCCACACCCTGCCACTGTAGAAGCGGGTATGCGCATTTCCGGGGAGATAAGCCCGAGTTTCGCGAAGCTGCCCAGACTTAGGATGGGGCACCATGGACCTGCTCGCGGGCGCCTCCCTGGCAATCGGCACGTTTCTCGTGCTGGCACTCATCATCGGGATCGTCGCGTTCGCGGTGCTGTTCGCGCGACGCGGCGACAGCGCGTCTGCACGGGCCGGATCTGGCATTGCCGACCTGAGTCGGCGTGCCGGCACCCTCCTCGTTCGCCTCGATGATGCCGTGCGCGAGGCCGAGGCGGAGGTCGGGTACGCGACCGCCCAGTTCGGCGCGGAGCGTGCTGCTCCCTTCGCCGACTCGCTCGCCGACGCCCGGCGCAAGCTGGCTGAGGCCTTCCGACTGCGCCAGGCGCTCGACGACGCCACACCGGATTCCGACACGGATCGACGCGCGTGGACGCTCCAGATCATCGCGCTGTGCGAGCAGGCAGAAACCCTGCTCGGCGAGCAGGATGCCGCGTTCCGTCGGCTCCGCGGGGTCGAGGCGAATGCGGGCAGCACTCTCGATGACCTGCGCCGTCGCATCCGGGATTCCTTTGCACGCATCGAGTCGGCGCGCGCGACAACTGCTGCGCTGGGCGAGAAGTACGCGGAGCACGTCGTGCGCGACGTGGCGCCGAACGCCGACCGTGCGGAGCGCCTGCTCACGCTCGCATCCGAGCACGCGGATGCCGCGGCCGCCGACATCAGTCAGTCCGGAGTGAACGCGGTCTCTGGCCGACTTGCCGAAGCTGCACAGGCTGCACGGCAAGCGGACGCCCTCCTCGATGCGGTGGACAGGCGGGCGCGCGAACTCAGCCAGGCCGAGTCCGCTCTCGCCGCGCTGCGTACGTCGGCGGGCGCTGACATCGCGGAGGCCAGGCGCGAGGTCGACTCCGCGCCCGACGCGGACTCCGGCGCGGGCATCCTCGCGGCGATCGCGAGCGTCTCCACCGTCGAGCCGCGCTCGCCAGCCGATCCCGTCGCCGAACTCGACCTGCTGGGTGATGCCATCGCCGATCTCGACCTCGCTCTCGCGAGTTCCCGCAACCAGGCACAGCGCCTCGAGCACGCGCGGGCTGCCTACGAGGGCACGCTCGTCTCCGCCAGGAGCCAGATCGCGATCGCGCGCGACCTGGTGGCGCGTGGCCGCACGGGAGTCGATGCTCGAACGCGGCTCGCCGAGGCCGAGCGCCAGTTCGAGATAGCGCAGGCGGAGACTGATCCTGTCGAGGCGCTCGACGCCATCCGGCGAGCGGTCACCCACGCGCGCGACGCCGACGCACTCGCCCGTTACGACTTCCGATAGGACGCGACCACCCATGACCGAACTCGACGGAGCCGACACGACCGGCTCGCTCGCCCGACACACCGACTACGGCCAGACGCCGCTGACCGAGGCCGGCATCATCCGCGACCCGATCGCGCAGTTCTCTCGCTGGCTCTCGGAGGCCGAGCTCGCCGGGGTCTACGAACCTAACGCCATGGTGTTGTCGACCATCGACGCCGATCGCCGCCCGAGCAGCAGGACGGTGCTGCTGCGCACCGTCGACCAGGACGGCTTCGAGTTCTTCACCAACTACGAGTCCGCGAAGGGGCAGGCGCTCATGGTGAACTCCGACGTCTCCATCGTGTTCCCCTGGTACCTCATCCACCGCCAGGTGATCGTGCAGGGCACCGCGGTTCCGACGAGCGCCGAGGTCTCCGACGCGTACTTCGCCAGCCGGCCGCACGGGTCGCAGGTGGCGTCGGCCGCGAGCGAGCAGTCACGGCCGATCGCGAGCCGCGACATCCTCGAAGAGCGCGTGCGGGAGCTCGAGCTGCAGTACGCGGGCGTCGAGGTGCCCCGGCCGCTCAACTGGGGCGGGTTCCGCATCACGCCGAGGTCGTTCGAGTTCTGGCAGGGGCGCAGTTCGCGGATGCACGACCGCCTGCTTTTCACCCGCACCGCCGACGACGGCTGGCGCCTGGAGAGGCTCCAGCCGTAGCCTCCCGCGCCGCGCTGCGGCTCCGGCACTTCTCGTGCGAGAGACGGCGGCTCAGTACGCCGCGACGCCTCCGGGGCGCGCCGCGATGCGCTTCGGGGTCTTGCGCTTGCTGCGTGCGTAGGTCGTCGCGCTGTGGCTCGAGAGGGCGAGCAGCAACAGGATGTCGAGTGCGACCGGTATGAGGCTCGTGTCGATCGTGATCGCCGGCCCGCCGGTCTCCAGGCTCACTACCTGGAGGGCGAGGGCTATTGCATTGGCCGAGAGTGCGAAGACCCGGGCCCAGTTGCTGCCGAGAAACACCTGCCACGCGAGGAACAGCTCGGCGAGCGCGAAGAAACCGATGATCGCCAGGATCAGCCAGAGCACCCACTGGCCGTCATCGGTGTCAACCTCGATGGTCGCGAGCAACTCGGGCCACGCCGCGGCGATGGCGATCGCGATGAAGGCCGTCGACAGCGCGCCGAGAACCATGAAGAGGGTGCCGACGATGATCGGCGCCGGCCGCTTCTCCCTGCTGTCCGTTGGCACCTCGCCCAGCGCCCCCGGCGGCGTCGGCAGCGCTCGCAGGTCGATCACGGGCAGGTCACCGTCCGTCATGATCGAGTCACCTCCGCCGTTGCGAGCGTGATACCCCGTCGAGAAGTCCTTGATGACGCTCACGGATGCCTCGGGGTTCGCGCCCGTGACCGTTGCGACGATGTGGTCGCGCTCGTCGTCGGTGTGCTCGTCGATCTTGTGCGTGACCTGCAGCGTGAAGAGGGAGAACCCGACGCTCTTGTCGTAGGTGCCAGCGGCCAGCCAGTCGGCGTGGTGACCGCCCGGGAGCATCCATCCGGGTGGGCATCGCCAGAAGCGCACATGGTGCCGCTTTCCCGGGGTGCCGTTGACCTCCTGCTGATAGGCGAAATCCTGTTTGCGGCCGAACAGAAGGAGAGGGCTGACGGGCGCCTCGTCGTAGCTGCGGCGCAGCACTGTCGACTTGACGATCGTGACGCCCGTCTCGAAGGAGAGGTCGTCGGCGAGGGTCCACCCCGCGCGGTCCATGGCCTCATGAAGCTGCGGTTCGTCGCCGAGGAGCGCGAGGTTGATCGGATCTCCGAGCAGGCCATCACTCGTGCGGGCGCGACCAATGAAGTAGTCGGGAACGTAGATGCGGGTGAGGATGCGGTGCAGTCGGGGCAGCACGAGGTACGCGAGCAGCACCCAGAACACGATCGCGAACGCGATTTGCCACCAGCCGAGGGTGAAGCTCTCCTTCAGCAGGAGGTAGGCGAGCCACACGGCCGCAACGCCGGCGAAGACGAAGAACACCCAGTCGAGTGCCCTGTCGACCTCGGGCTTGGGGGCGAACTCCGGCAGGGCAACCGTCGGGATGCCACGTCTCGACGGCTTACTCATGCTCTGGCTGGCTTTCCTTGTGTCGACCGACGCGTTCGGTGAGGTACGACACGACGAGGGCCGACGTCGTTCCGATGATCACAATGCCCCCGGCCATGAGGGCGACCGCCCAGATGCGGCCAGGCACCGTCACGGGATAGGTGTCGCCGTACCCCACGGTGAAGAGGGTCACGCAAGCCCACCAGACGGCATCGCCGAAACTCACGATCGTCGCGTGCGGTGCACCCCGCTCGGCCTGCAGGGTGGCGAGGGCGACGAAGTAGACGAAGAGGATGGCGTAGCTCGCCGCGAAGATCACGACGCGGCTGCGCACGGCCGTGCCGCTCCTGCCCTGGAAGTAGGGGATCCTGCCGAAGAGGGCCACGATCCGGAAGGTGCGGAAGAGGGGGAGGAACACCGAGAGCAGGTCGATGACGTTGGCCCGCACGAACGCCCAGCGGTGGTGGCGCGGGGTCACGACCAGTCGCACGACGTAGTCGACGACGAACACCAACCACACGAGCACGAGGATGATGAAGAAGAGACCGTAGATCTCTGTCGACACCGTGGGCAGGAGCACGAGCAGTGAGTACGTGACGATGAATCCGGCGCTGGCGAGAATCAGGGGAACGAGCGTCACCGACTCCCACCGGTCGCGATAGGCAAGGCGTCTCTGAACGCTGTCCATGCGCACAGCCTAGGGGTGACGAGGTGCCGAGAGGGTGCACAGTAGAACCATGATGTTCGAGAGTTACGTGGCGGTCGGCGACAGCTTCACGGAGGGTGTCGGCGATGAACTGCCGGACGGCGGCGTACGAGGATGGGCCGACCTCGTCGCACTGGGCCTGGCGCTCGCGTCATCCGCTCCCGTGAGCTACGCGAACCTCGCGATTCGGGGCCGACTGCTTGCACCCATCGCCGGCGCGCAGATGGATGCGGCGATCGCGCTGCATCCCCAGCTCATCAGCATCAACGGCGGTGGCAACGACATCATGCGTCCGCGGGTCTCGATCAACCAGATCGCCGATGAGCTGCTCGGGGCCGTCGACAGGGCGACAGCGGCCGGCAGCCACGTGCTGCTCGCGAGCGGCGCGAACCCCACGAAGCACATCCCGCTGGGCTCGCGGATCGAGGTTCGTGGCAACCAGCTTGCCGAGTCCGTGCTGCGGTACCTCCCGCGCGAGAACGTCACATGGGTCGACAACTGGGGCGACGCCGAGCTCACCGACCTGCGGTACTGGGCCAGGGACCAGCTGCACCTCGGGCCGCTCGGGCACCGGAGGGTGGCATCCACTGTGCTCGCCGCGCTCGAGGTGCCCGTTCCGGATTTCGGTCCGGCTCCGGCCGGCCCCGCGCGACCACGCACGTCCGCCTACTGGCGGGAGTACGTGCTGCCGTGGATCGGCCGCCGCCTGACCGGGCGCTCGTCGGGTGACAACCGATCGCCGAAGATCGCCGAACTGACCGTTGTCAAGACCCCCACAAACTAGACCGCGGAACGGCGGTCGATGACAGTATTCCTGTATGCGCTTCGCGGACTCGCCCCGTTCCTCCGTGGGCATCGAGCTCGAGTTGTACTGCGCGGACCCCGAGACCTCACTCCTCGTGGGCTCCGGGCCTGACATCCTCGACATCGCGAAGCACCCTGACGTTCCCGAACGGGCGCTGCAGAGGGAGTACCTGACCAACACGGTCGAGATCACGAGCGAACCGCGGATGCTCGTGAGCGAGGCCATCGACGATCTGCGCACCCGCGCTGCCCTCCTGCTCGATGCTGCAGACTCCCTCGGGCTCGAACTCGGTACCTCGGGAACGCACCCGCTCGCTCACTGGCAAGACCAGGAGGTCGACGAGTCGGTCACCCACTACTCCGAGTTGCTCGAGCGCACCGCGATGATCGGCAGGCAGATGCTGATCTGGGGCGTTCACGTGCACGTTGGCGTCGAGGACGGCAACAAGGCCCTCCCCCTCATCTCGCGGCTGCAGCAGTACGTTCCGCTCTTCATCGCGTTGAGCGCCTCCAGCCCGTACTGGGCGGGCGAGGAGACGGGATACGCCTCCTTCCGCACCCTCGTGTTCCAGCAGTTGCCGCAGGCGGGCCCCGCTCCGCACCTCTCGGACTGGACGGAGTTCGAGGCTCTCATCGCCTCGATGCAGCTCGCCGGTGTCATCACGCAGCCGAGCGACCTCAAGTGGGACATCCGGCCTTCACACCATTACGGCACCATCGAGATCCGGGTGTGCGACTCGATGTCGCGCCTCGAGGAGGTTGCTGCCCTCACCGCGCTCATCCAGTGCACCGTCGAGTACCTCTCACGGCAGCTCGACGAGGGGGTGCCGTACACCCCACCGCCGTCGTGGCTCTCCGACGAGAACCGCTGGAGCGCCGCGCGCTTCGGCCTCGGCGCGATCCTGCTCACACCGGACGGCACGGAGATGCGCGCGCTCACCGCGGAGCTCGACGATCTGCTGGCGGTGGTGGGGCCGATCGCCGAGGAACTCGGGTGCTCCGACGAGCTCGCGGAGGTGGCATCCATCGTGCACAACGGGCCTGGCTACGTACGCCAACTCGCCGTCAACGATGCGCGCACGGCGGCACGTCAGGTGCTGGGAGAATTTCGTGAGAGCCTGAATCGCACGAGCCAGCACAAAGAGGGGTAAGGCCAGATGAGCGAGTACATCAACCCGTCGGTAGCACCAAGTGGACACACCTGTGTGGAGTGCGACGAGATCGGCAGCTGGTGGGTGCACCTGCGTCGCTGTGCCGAATGCGGTCACATCGGATGCTGCGACGACTCGCTCAACCGCCACGCGACGGCGCACTGGCAGGAGACCGGGCACCGCGTCATCCGTAGTTTCGAGCCCGGCGAGGACTGGTTCTGGGACTACGAGAAGAGCGAGACGATCGAGGGCCCTGAGCTGGCGCCGCCGCTCAGCTACTCTCCCCCGCAGAAGTCCCCAGGGCCCGCCGACCGGCTGCCCACGGACTGGCGGGAGCAGCTGGCCTTCCGCGACTAGTCGCCCAGTGTTCCGAAAGTGCCGTTATGGCGCGGCCCAGAAGGGCACTTTCGGAACACTCAGCGTCAGTGGCGAGTTGGTAGCGCGTAGACGCGCTGGGCCGTGCCGCCCAGGATCGCGGCGCGCTCGTCCGAGGTGAGCGGCGCGAGGATGTCACTCATCGCGTCCCACGTGCGTGCGTAGCCGCCCGCCAGCACCGCGATCGGCCAATCCCCTCCATACAGCAGCCGGTCCGGACCGAGGATCTCGAGCGCGTCCTCCACGAACGGCCGCACGAGGTCGGTCGTCCAGGAGTCGAGCGCACCCGTTGCGGCGTACAGCCCCGACACCTTCGCGACCGTGCGCGGATTGAGCGCCGCAGCCGAGATCAGCGACCGCCACTCGTCGCGCTCGTCGGGTGTGCCACCGATCGGCGGCTTACCGAGGTGGTCGACGACGATGCGCAGGCTCGGATTGTGGGCCCCGAGACGCACGACGTCGGCGATCGCGTGGTGGGTCGCGGTCGGAAAGTCGAGAGGCAGCCCGCTCTCGGCGAGCACGGTGAGGCCCTCCCGCACGGCGGCGCGGTCGAGCCACTCGCGTGGGCGTTCGTGCACGAGGTTGCGGATGCCGACGACCGGCAGGTCGGCGAAGCGCTCGAGGTCCGCAGCCAGCGTGGCCGCATCGTCGAGGGGACTCCAGGCGACAACACCCAGCACCTCCGGATGCTCGGCCGCGGCATCCAGCATGACTCGCGTATCGGCCGCGTTGTCTGATGCCTGCACGAGCACAGCGCCGCCGATGTCACGCTCCCGAAGGAGAGGCTCGACCTCCGTGAAGTCGATCGACCTGTCGAGCGGGGCCATGCCCGGGCCCAGCCACGGGTACTCGGCACGTGTGGGGTCCCAGATGTGGACGTGGGAGTCGACGATCATGCGACTGGTCGGATGTAACCGGACTCCTCGAGCTCGGCCCAGAGGTCCGCGGGGATCGTTGTCTCGTAGCGTTCGAGCCCTCCGACCGCCTGGCCTGCGTTTCGCGCGCCGAGCACGGCGCCCACGACGGCGGGGTGCCTGAGCGGGAACTGCACGGCCACATCGGGCAACGTCACACCGTGGCGCTCGCAGACCGCGGCGATGGCGCGCGCGCGTTCGACGAGGTCTCGCGGTGCTGCCTGGTAGTCGTAGTGCGCGTCATCCGGAACGACGGCCCGGCTCAGCAGCCCGGAGTTGTAGACGCCAGCCGCGACGATTCCGACACCGCGCTCGAGCGCGAGGGGAAGCAGGTCGTCCTGCGCCGACTGGTCGAGCAAGGTGTAGCGACCCGCGAGCATCATGAGGTCGACGTCGCACTCCGCGACGAAGCGGGCGAGCATCGCCGACTGGTTCATCCCGGCCCCGATCGCCGTCACGACGCCCTGGTCGCGCAGCTCGATGAGCGTGGAGATGCCCGTCGTGGATGCCGCCTCCCAGTGCTCATCGGGGTCGTGCAGGTACAGCACGTCCACCCTGTCGAGCCCGAGTCGCTCGAGACTCTCCTCGACGGACCTGAGGATGCCGTCGCGGGAGAAGTCCCACTGCCTGCGGTACTCGGCAGGCACAACGAAGCCGTCGTCATCGAGCTGCCCGGCATTCTCGGGGGTGGGAACGAGGATGCGTCCCACCTTGGTGGAGATCACGTAGTCGTCGCGCGCTCGATCGCGGAGGCCTGCACCGAGGCGCTTCTCGCCGAGGCCGAGACCGTAGTGCGGCGCGGTGTCGAAGTAGCGCACCCCGCCGTCCCAGGCTGCATCGACTGCGGCGGCGGTGTCCTCGTCAGTGGTCTCGCGGAAGAGGTTGCCGAACGGCGAGGTTCCCAACCCGATCTCGGTCAGTGCGGGCGCGCGGCCCAGAGTTCGCGTACGGATGGCACAACCTCCTTGTCGGGACTACAATTCATCGTACATCACATGAATTTATGGAGCGACATGCGTACAGCGGCGTACACGGGAAACCATTCGATCGAGATCTCCGAGGCGGACACTCCGGCCCCCGGGCCCGGTGAGGTGCAGATAGCCGTCGCCTTCACGGGACTGTGCGGCACGGACCTGCACATCCTCCACGGCAACATGGACGCGAGGGTAACCACCCCACTGACGTTCGGCCACGAGATGAGCGGCACGATCGCCGCACTCGGTGACGGAGTCACGGGCTGGAAGGCTGGCGACGCCGTCACCGTCATGCCACTCGTGTGGGATGACACGTGCCCGGCCTGCCTCGCGGGCAACAACCACATCTGCCAGAACCTCGTCTTCGTCGGCATCGACTCCCCCGGCTCGCTCCAGGAGTACTGGAACGTTCCGGCAAACCTCCTCGTCGCGGTGCCCTCCGATCTCTCCCTCCGAACGGCCGCCCTCGCAGAACCCGTGGCTGTGGCCGTCCACGACGTGCGCCGCTCCGAACTGAAGAAGGGCGACAAGGTCGTCGTGCTCGGCGGCGGCCCCATCGGCGTGCTCATCGCGTCGGTCGCCCGCAGCGAGGGCGCGATCGTCGCCGTGAGCGAGCCGGAGCCCGAGCGTCGAGCCCAGATCGAGCGTCTCGGCTTCGAGGCCATCGACCCGCGAACCGTGGATGCCACGGAGTGGGTCACCGCCTGGACCGGCGGCGCGGGTGCCGATGTGGTCTTCGAGGTGTCGGGAGCCCCCGCCGCCGTGCTCGTCGCCACCGCCCTCGCGAAGGTGCGCGGCACCGTCGTGATCGTCGCGATCCACCCGACGCCGCGCGAGATCGACCTGCAGCGAGTGTTCTGGCGGGAGCTGCGCATCCTCGGGGCGCGCGTGTACCAGCGCACCGACTTCGAGCGGGCCATCGAACTGCTCCAGGACGGCACCATTCCCGTCGACGAGGTCATCAGCCGCGTCGTACCTCTCGAGCAGATCACCGAGGGTGTCGACGATCTCGAGAACGGTCGCGCCCTCAAGGTCCTGGTCGAGCTGGGGGCTGGCGAATGAGCGCCTCGTTCGACCTGTCCGGCCGACGTGCGGTCGTGACCGGGGCCCGACGCGGCATCGGCTTCGCGATGGCGGAGGCTCTCGCCGACGCAGGCGCAGACATCATCGGCGTCAGCGCATCACTCACCGACGACAGCGAGATCGCGACAGCGGTGAGGGCACGCGGTCGCAGCTTCGAGGCGATCTCGTGCGACTTCGCGGATGCTGCGGCCGTGGCATCCCTCGCGGACGACCTCGCTGCGCGCCCCATCGACATCCTCGTGAACAACGCGGGCACCATTCGCAGGGCGCCAGCTGCCGAGCACCCGCAGGAGTGGTGGGACGAGGTGCTGCAGGTCGACCTCACGAGTCCCTTCGTGCTGACCAAGGCCATCGGTCGCGGCATGCTCGAGCGCGGGTACGGCAAGGTCATCTTCACCGCGTCCCTGCTCTCCTTCCAGGGTGGCATCACGGTTCCCGGGTACGCCGCCGCGAAGTCCGGAATCGCCGGTCTCACCAAGGCGCTCGCCAACGAGTGGACCCAGGGCGGTGTGACGGTCAACGCCATCGCCCCTGGCTACATCGCCACGGACAACACGCAGGCGCTGCAGGATGACCCCGACCGCTCCCAGGCGATCCTCGCGCGCATTCCGGCTGGGCGCTGGGGCCAGGCGAGCGACATCGCGGGAGCGACCGTGTTTCTTGCGTCGTCGGCATCCGATTACGTCTCGGGCATCACGCTCCCGGTCGACGGCGGATGGCTCGGCCGATGACCTCGCTTGGGTCGCTCGCCGGCCACCGCATCGTGCCCGTCATCGTGATCGACGACGCAGCCCAGGCAGCCGACCTCGCTCGAGCCCTGAGCGCAGGGGGCATCGACTGCGCCGAGGTGACGTTCCGCACGCCCGCTGCCGCCGAGGCGATTCGCGCGATGGCCGAGGTGCCGGGGTTCACGGTCGGCGCGGGAAGCGTCATCCGACCCGAGCAGTTCGAGGCCGCGAGGCAGGCAGGGGCGACTTTTATCGTGAGCCCAGGTTTCGATGCCGAAATCGTCGACCTCGCGCGTGACCACGGGCTCGGCTCCCTCCCCGGTGTTGCCACCGCAACGGAGGCCCTCGTCGCCCTGCGCGCGGGCATCGACACCGTCAAGTTCTTTCCCGCCGATAAGCTCGGCGGGCTCGCGACGATCCGCGCACTCGCCGCTCCCCTTCAGGGTCTCGGCTTCGTGCCGAGCGGAGGCGTCACAGCCCTCGAGGCACCCACTTACCTCGCGGATGCCGCGGTGCCCGCCGTCAGCGGATCGTGGATGGCCACGCGCGCGATGATCGCCTCCGGCGACTTCGCCACGATCGAGCGCGTGAGCGCCGAATCCGTGCAGGCGATCGGCAGGGCCTGATGTCGGGCGTCGTGACCCTCGGCGAGACGATGGGCCTGTTCATCGCCGGCACCGTGGGGCCGAGGCCGGACACCTTCCGGCTCGGGATGGGCGGCGCGGAGAGCAACGTTGCCATTGGGCTCGCGAGGCTCGGATGCGACGTCACGTGGATGGGGCGACTCGGCGCCGACAGCACCGGTGAGCTCATCCAGCGCGAACTCCGCGCCGAGGGCGTGCGTACGAGTGTCGTCATCGACCCAGGAGCGCCGACGGGGCTCATGGTCAAACGACAGCCCGTGTCAGGGGTAACGCGGGTCGAGTACCACCGCGCGGGCAGCGCCGCGAGCCGCATGACCCCGCACGACATCGACGTCGAGGCGATCCGAGCGGCGCACGTACTGCATGTCACGGGAATCACCTCGGCGATCTCGGAGTCGGCTGCAGCCATGCTCGACCGTGCACTCGATATCGCGGAGGCGGCTGGCATCCCGATCTCGTTCGACATCAACCACCGGCCATCGCTCTGGGGCGGCGGCACGAAGGCGAGCAGTAGGGATGCCTCGGAGATCTACCGTGCGATCGCGCGGCGGTCGACCATCGTCTTCGCGGGAGCGGACGAGGCATCGCTCATCGTCGACGGCTCCACTCCTGCCGAACTCGCGAACGGCATCGCCGACCTCGGGCCGACGCAGGTTCTCGTCAAGCTCGGCGGCGACGGATGCCTCGCCCTCATCGACGGGGAGCTGAGCACGGTCGCGGCCATCCCCATCGAGCCCGCCGACACGGTGGGAGCCGGCGACGCGTTCGCCGCTGGCTATCTCGCCGAACTGCTCGCGGGTGAACCCGTCGAGATGCGGCTGTCGACCGCCGTGCGCGCTGGCGCGTTCGCGTGTCTGGCACCCGGCGATTGGGAGAGCCTGCCCCGGCGGTCCGACCTCGACCTCCTGGGCGGAAATGACCCCGTCCGGCGCTAGGGATTGATCCTACGTGTGATGTATGCTGTTTGAGCGCGACTGGTCGTCGCGTTCTCCAAGACCGTCAAGGGCGATGATGAAGATAACTGGATACCGCGCTCTCCGGACCTTCCGAGACTGGGGTCGGCCGGTCGGAGACGTCAACGGATTCGTGAGCTCGGGAATCACCGAGGTCCCCCTCGTTTTGCTCGACACCGACGAAGGCGTCACCGGCGTCGGCTTCGGCTCCCACCAGGACCTCGAGCAACTGTTCCCTGCGCTGGACGGGCAGGATCCGCGCGCGGTCGCGACCCTTTACGACCGGATGCTCGCCCGAGTGTTCAAGGCAGGTCACGCCGGAGCCACCTTCGCCGGCATCGGCACCTTCGACATGGCGCTGTGGGACATCAAGGCCAAACTCGCTGGCGAGCCCCTCTGGCGGCTCCTCGGCAGTGCCGACCGCTACGTCGCGGGGTACGCATCGGGCCTCGACATCGCACTGGACGACTCGCAGCTCGCCGCGTTCTACACGACGATGGCCGAGCGCGGCTTCAGCTCAGGCAAGCTCAAGGGCGGTCGCAACGTCGACGACGACATCCGACGACTCGGCATCATCTCCGATGCGCTCCGCCCAAACGCCGCGCGACCAGCACTCATGCTCGATGCGAACGAGTCTTGGAACCTCAAGCAGGCCGTGCGTCACATCGCCGCGGTCGAGGCCGCCCACGACCTCACGTGGATCGAGGAGCCGCTTCGCCGGTGGGACGCCGCGGGCCACGCGCGCCTGACGCGCTCGATCCGCGCGGGCGTCGCCACGGGCGAGAACCTGACCGGGCTCGAACAGTACACCCCGCTCTTCGACGCTGGAGCAGTGGACGTCGTCCAGGCCGGTGCCGTGTGGGGCGTCACCCATTTCATCCGCGTCGCCCACGCGGCGAACAGCCGCGACCTCCCCATGAGCCCCGTTGGCCTCACCGCGAACCCCGCTGTGGCGCACGCTGCATCAGCCATTCCCAACCACCTCTCCGCAGAGGTACAGGACCTGGGGGCGCCCTTCGGAACTACGATCGACGTCGAGTACGCCGATGGCGGCATCGTGCTCGGGGATACGCCGGGCGTCGGCGTCACCGTCGACGCTGAGGCGATCACGCGGCGCGGCGAAGCAGACGCGAGCTGGCTCATCAGCGAAGGACCGCACGTGCGCCCCGATCGCGCCGGACTCCAGCTCGTGGCAGAGCCCTTCGCGCTTCCGCAGGCCTGAGCCCTTCCGGCTCTACACTGAGACGCATGAGTGACCACGCTTCTGAACCCCTCCCCCTGAGGCGGTCGGTGCTGGCAGGGCCTCAGACACGCACGCCCCCGGCGCGACTGGGCGTCGCCGTCGTGGTCGACCTCGTCGCCGCAATCGTCACGGGCGAGCTCCAGCCGGGCGATGTCCTCCCGCCGGAAGGCACCCTCAGCCAACGATTCGGCGTGAGCCGCACCGTCATCCGTGAGTCCGTGAAGCGCGTGGAGGAGAAGGGGCTTGTGGTGGTGGCCCAGGGCCGCGGCACGACCGTCAATCCTCCGAGCTCATGGAACGTGCTCGACCCCATCGTGCTCTCCGCGCTCGTGGACCACGACGACACCCTCGGTGTGCTCGATGAACTCACGATCGTTCGCGCAAGCCTCGAGGCGTCAATGGCGGCGGAGGCGGCCCGCCGCCAGAATCCCGAGCTCTCTGAGGAGCTTCGCCTGCTGTTCGAGCAGACCGAACGTCACCTCGGCGACTTCGACTCGTACAACGACGCAGACGCCGCATTCCACTACGCGATCATGGAGCAGTCCGGCATCCGTCTGGCCGCTAACATCACGCGCATCCTGTTCGCCCGCGCTCGCGAGAGCAGCCGCTTCACGGGGCACCACGGCGCCGACGCGATGGCCGTGACGCTCGGGGAACACCGCTCCGTGCTCGAGGCCATCACCCGTGGTGACGCGGATGCCGCGGCCGCCGCCATGCACGACCACATCGCGAACGCGTGGGACCGCCGCCGGCCCAAGGACCACTCGGGACAGTAGGGCTCGTCCCCCGGGCTCAGTCGGCCCCGGGGGTCAGTCGAGGTGCCAGGCCTCGTCGAGCTCCTGCCAGCGTGTGCCCTCGGGCGCATCCTCGTCGAACCCGATCTGGCAGGGGTCGGTGCGCGCCCACCAGCGCTGCGTCTCGGGGTCGCGGGCCATCTTCGCCTGGTCGGCCTCGTAATCATCGCCGACGTACTCGTAGTACCCGAACAGCACATCGCCGCGCACGAAGATCGTGAAGTTGCGGATGCCGCATTCCGTGATCATCGCCTCGACCCCTGGCCACACGGCCGAGTGCAGCTCGAGATACTCCGCACGCTTCTCCGGCCGAACCCGGCACGCCATTGCGAACCTGCGCGTCATTCCTTGGTTCCTCCCGCAGTCATACCCGACACCAGGAATCGCTGCGAGAACAGGAAGATCAGCAGCACCGGCGCTACAGCGAACAGCGTAGCGAGGGCGAGAGTGGGCAGGTCGATCGTGGTGGACGAGGCGTTCGTCGGGTTGAACTGCGGAACATTCGAGAGCAGCTCCGCGATGCCGACCTGGATGGGGGCCTTACGGCCCGGCACCATCACGTACGGGAGGAAGTAGTTGTTCCAGTTGCCCACGAAGCTGAAGAACCCGACGAGCGCGATGACCGGGGTGGCCAGCGGCATCGCGACCTGCGCGAACACACGGAACTCCCCTGCGCCATCGATGCGCGCTGCGTTGAGCAGGTCTCGCGAGACGGTCGTCGAGAAGTAGATGTACGTGAGATAGACACCGAACGGGAAGAACGAGAACGGCAGGATCACCGACAGCGGTGACCCGACCAGTTTGACTGCGCTCAACTCGAGGAAGATGGGCAGCACGAGCGCGGTGTTCGGGATCAGCATCACGATCAGGGTGATGGCGAGCAGCAGCTGCCTGCCCTTGAACTCGGTGAGGGCGAGTGCGTATCCGGCCGGGATGCTGATGACGAGGGTGATCACGAGGGCCGCGAGCGAGTAGAACGCCGCGTTGCCGAGCCACACCCAGATCAGCCCATTCTGGAAACTCGTGAGGCTCTCCCAGTTGGCGGCGAGCTGGTCGAAGCCACCCGCCGAGAAGGGCGCGTCGAGCAGAAGCTGGCGCGAGCTCTTTGTCGGCGCCAGCAGGAGCCAGACGATCGGCGTGACGAAGAACAGCACAAAGCCGATGACGATGATTGCTGCAACGCCCCTGCCCGTCCACTTCAGGGCCGTGCCGGCAGGACTAGTCGCGCTCAAAGAGGCCTCCACGGAAGACGAAGAAGACGGACAGGCCGAGAGCCACCACGAGAAGAACGAGGGAGATCGCGGCAGAGCCGTTGAAGTCGTTCTGCTTGAACGCGTAAAGGAACGCGAGCTGGTTGAGCGAGTAGTCCTGGGGAACAACACCGCGCGTCGCCTGCGACAGCACACGTGGCTCGACGAAGAGCTGCGTGCCCGCCGCAAGGGAGAGGATCGCCATGTACGCAATCCACTTGCGCAGCAGCGGGATCTGGATGTACCAGGCCGTCGACAGCGGACCCGCACCGTCGATACGAGCGGCCTCCATCACATCGGTGCTGATGTTATTGAGGGCGCCGTACATGATGACGATCCATCCGCCTGCCCCCGTCCAGAAGGCGATGATCGCGAGCACCACCGGCAGCTGGTCGAGTTGCACGGTGTCGACGAGCGTCTTGTTGCCCAGCGCCTCGAGGATGAACGAAACGGGGCTGACGGTGGGATCGAGAACGAAGAGCCAGAGCATGACGCTCGCCGCGCCCGCAAGCGCTCCGGGGATGTAGTAGATGAAGCGGGCGGTGTTCGACAACCACCGGACTCTGATGGCGTGAACGATGAGTGCCAGCAGCACCACGAAGAACAACAGGCCGATCAACCAGACGACGACGTAGACGCCGACATGGGCCACCGCGGGCCAGAAGCGGTAATCGCTGAAGATCCTCACGAAGTTGTCGACACCGACAAACGCGTTCTCCTTGGTGAAGGCGAGATAGATCGCGTACAGCGCCGGGAGGATGCCGAAGACGAGAAGAAAGAGTGTGTAGCCGCTCACGAAGGCACGGCCGATGGTGGCCTGCGTTCGGGTGACGCTGCCGGCGCGCGGGGAGCGCACGCCGGCTGGCTGCCGACCCGCGAGGGGTTCGGCAGCCAGCTGGGTGTCAGTACTCATGGGGATTTATCGGATCAGTTTCGAATCGGGTGAGACGTTGCTACTGGATCGTGTAGCCGACGACCTGTGCTTCATTCTCCATTTCGGTCTGCCACGCATCCGCGACATCCGCGATCGTCTTACCTTCAGCGAGGGCGGGAACGATGACCTTCGAGTACGAGGTCTCCGCACTGAAGTTCGGGAAGCCCCAGCCATCCCACACGCTGGATGCGGCGGTGCTGATCGCAGTCTCGAAGTCGCCGGCGAAGAAGCCGCTGGATGCCTGGTCGGCGACCCAGGTGTCTGCGGCCTCCTGGTAGGCGGGAAGCCCACCCGTACCTGCGATCTCGGGGTCGCTCACGATGAACTCCATGAACGTCTTGACTGCCTCGAGGTTCTGCGAGTGGCTGGAGGCGAACCAGGTTCCGCCACCGACGTTGCCGGTGACCTTGTCGTCGCCCTCCCACGAGAGCGGGTCTGCGGTGCCCCACTGGCCCTCAGCCGCGTTCACGCTGTCGGGGTTCTGGAAGAGTGCACCCGCGTACCATGCCGGGCCGGGGATGCCGACGAGCTTGTCGGACTTCGCCACGAAGTCCGCGCTGAAGACGCTGTCCTGGACGAGGCTGCCGTTGCCGACCATGTGGTCGAGCATGTCGGTCACACGCACCGAGTTGGGAGCGTTGACGTCGGACGAGAAGGTGTCGCCGTCGACCGTGAAGATCGGGGCAGCGCCTGCCCAGTAGTACACGTACGGTCCAACGAAGCTGTCGCCAACCGAGCCGAGGAAGTAACCGGGGTGCTCTGCGGCGAGCTTGTCGCCGAGGGCCTGGTACTCCTCCCACGTGGTGGGAACGGTGTAACCGAACTGGTCCATGAGCTCCTGGTTGTACCAGTAGAGCACCGGCGCGAGGTCGTTGCGCAGACCGTAGACCGTGTCATCCACCGTCAGAGGGTCGAGCGCGCCCGCGGTGAAGCCATCGAGGAAGTCCTGGTCGAAGTAGCCCTTGTTGAGCGGGGCCGCGAACGCCTGCACTCCATTGGCCTCCTTGGAGGCCCATGATGCGTCGTTGTTCTGGGTCGAGAAGACGACGTCCGGCCAGCCCTCGCCGGCCTGGTCGGCGAGGGCGATCTTCGTCTGGAAGGTAGCGGAACCGCTCGCGGATCCGTCATCGACGACGAGGTCGACCTTGATCTCGGGGTGCGCGGCCTGGAAGGCCTCGACAGCGGGCTGGCGCGTGGCATCCGCCCAGACGGTGATGGGGCTGTCTGCTACCTGCTCCGCAATCGCGAAGCCGTAGTCGGAATTTACTTCAGAGGAACCGCCAGAGCACGCTGCAAGCAGGCCTGCGACCGCTACAGCAGCGGTGGCAGCAAGGATGCGGCGGGATCGAGTGAACGGTCGGCGATGCTGTGATGACATGTCGCGTGCCTTTCTGGGTCGACGTCGTTGACGACAAGCCCGCCGATTGCGGCGGTATACGTAGTAGATCATACATGTGACGTATCCGCAATCGTCCGGTGGGATCAGATGGCTCGTGGCAATTCTCCCCTGCGTTGTGGCTACTCCCCCGCCCCGTTGACCAGCCAGTGGATGCCGAACCTGTCGACGAGCATCCCGAACAGGTCGCCCCACGGGGCTCGCTCGAACGGCACGGTGATCGTCGCGCCGGCGGACAGGCCGTCCCAGTAGCGACGGAGCTCGGCATTGTCATCTCCGTGTACCGACACCGAGACGTTGTCCCCGGCGTTCAGTTCCATGACGTTCGGCACGTCGGCGCCCTGCAGCACGAGTCCACTCGGGGTGTCGAGCTGCGAGTGCATGACCTTGTCGAACTCGGCCGGATCGTCGCTCATCTGCATCTCGCCGAAGGTCATGACGCTCAGCTCGCCGCCGAACACCGACTGGTAGAACTCCATCGCCTCACGCGCGCCCTCGCGAAAGTTGAGGTAGGGATTCAGATAGGTGGCCATGGAACTCCCTTGTTCGTCGCTACTCGACCGCCCCGTCGGACGGGTGCTGTGACAAGACGCTACCCGCGCCGAACGCACACGAACAGCCCCAGTAACGACGAACCCCGCCGCGCCGGACGGCGGGCGGGGTTCGTCGTTCGAACGAGCGTGACTAGCGGATGACGATCGTGCCTGCGGTCGTCATGGAGACGGGGCTGTAGCCGGTCTTCTTACCCGTGACGGTCACTGTGACAAGAGCCCCACGGTCGGCAGCCTTCAGCTGGTAGGTCTTCGCTGTGGCTCCCGAGATCGACACCCCGTTCCTCTTCCACTGGTAGGTGAAGGTGGTACCGGTGTCCCACGTGCCGGGAACTGCCGTCACGACGGTGCCCACCTTGAAAGCTCCTGCGGTGGTCGGCACGG
This sequence comes from uncultured Salinibacterium sp., assembly GCA_964425885.1. Classification (GTDB taxonomy): domain Bacteria; phylum Actinomycetota; class Actinomycetes; order Actinomycetales; family Microbacteriaceae; genus Rhodoglobus. Next base: position 66,958 of record CAYRON010000002.1, on the reverse strand, counting down.
GAGTCTTCGTGAGCGAGGCCGGCGTGACGGCCACGCCGCCACTGGTCTTCGTGATCGTCGTGTATCCAACGCGGGTTCCCGTGACGGAGACCGTGAGCGTCTGTCCTGCCTTCGCCACATCGGGCGTGTAGCTCGGACCGGTCGCACTGGAGATCAGCGTGCCATTGGCGTACCAGCGATAGGCGAGCTGCGCGCTCGGGTCCCAGGTGCCGGGCACGGCCGTGACCGGAACTCCGACCTTCACGGTGCCGCTGAAGGTGGGGATGGATGACGTGATGATTCCCGCCGCCACCTGGCGCGTTGCCGCGCTCCGCTTGGTGACCGGAGCGTAGCCCGCCTTCGTTCCCGTGACCGTGACCGTGAGGATGTCACCCAGGTGCGACGCCGTCGGCGTGTACGAGGCGCTCGTGGCTCCCGCGATGGGGTCGGCCCCCGCGAACCACTGGTAGGCCAGCGCGGTGTTCGACGTCCATGACCCGGGCACTGCGACGATCGCCGAGCCCACCCTCACAACACCCGTAATGGTCGGGGTCGGAGTGATGGCGATGGTCGCGAGCACCACTACCGTCGTCGCTTCGCTCGTGCGGGTGATCGGCGTGTAGCCGGTCTTCGTGCCCGTGACGGCGACGGTGATCGCCGCGTCGAGCTGGGCTGCGGACGGCGTGAAGGTCGCGGCCGTCGCGGAGGCGATCGGCTGACCACCGGCGTACCACTGGTAGCTGAGCACCGTTCCGGAGTCCCAGGTGCCTGGCACCGCGGTGAGAGTCGAGTCGACCTTCGGCGTTCCGGTGATCGTGGGCACCGGGGAGGCGGTCAGGTCACCGGCAGCGACTGCAGCGGAGGCCTCGCTCGTCTTGGTCACCGGCTCGTAGCCCACCTTCGTGCCCGTGACAGCGACGGTGAGAACGGCTCCGAACTGCGCGGCGTCCGGCGTGAACTCCGGCGACGTGGCCGAAGCGATGGGCTGGTCACCCGCGTACCACTGGTACGTGAGAGTGGTGTCGGCATCCCACGTTCCCGGGAGGGCCGTGAGGAGCACACCGACCTTCGGGGTACCGACGATCGTCGGCAGTGGCGTCGCGCTCAGGCTTCCCGCGGCAACTGCGGCCGTGGGGTCACTCGTCTTCGTGACCGGCGTGTACCCGGGCTTGGTTCCGGTCACGGCAACGGTGAGGGTCGCACCGAGCCTGGAGGCACCCGGAGTGTACTCGGCGGCGATAGCGCCGTCGATGACCTGGCCGTCTGCCGACCACTGGTACGCGAGATCCGTGCCGGCATCCCAATCACCAGGGGTTGCCGTCAGCGTGACCCCCACCTTCGGCGTGCCCGAGATCGTCGGCACGGGCGTCGCCTCGAGGTCGCCGGCCGCAACCTCTGCGGTGGGCTCGCTCGTCTTGGTGGTGGTCGCGTAACCGGTCTTCGTCGCGGTGGCCGAGAAGGTGATCTCGGTACCGACCTCGGCCACGCCCGGCGTGAAGGTCAGGTCCGTGGCATCCGCAATCGGCGTTGCGTCAGCGAACCACTGGTAGGCCAGCGACGTTCCGGAGTCCCATTCGCCAACCGTGGCTTCGAGCTCGACGCCGAACTTCGGAGTCCCAGCGATCGTCGGCACCGGCGTGAGAGTGAGATCACCCTCGGCAACCGCGGCCGTGGCTGCCGTCGTCTTCGTGACCGTGACGTAGTTCTCCCTGGTGCTCGTCACCTCGACGGTGATGAACGAACCCACGAGAGTCGTGTCAGGCGTGAACGTCGTGCCGGTGACGCCGTCGAGCGGCTCGTCGTCGGCGAGCCACTGGTACGTCTGGGCTGTTCCCGCGTCCCAAGTGCCGGGCACGAGGGTCAGCTGGCTATCGACCTCGGCAGTGCCGGTGATCGTCGGAGTCGGCTGCAGAACCTGCGCTGCCTGCGTGACCGTGACCGGAGCACTCGTTTTGGACGTCGTGGGGAAGCCGGGCTTGGTGCCCGTCACAGTGACGGTGATCGATGCACCGATCTGTGCGATCGTCGGCGTGTAGGTGGATGCCGTTGCGCCGTTGATCGGTGCGTCGTTGGCCGACCACGCGTACGTGAGGGTGGTGCCGTCATCCCACTGACCGGGCACGGCGCCGAGCGCCGAGAGGGCGCGGCCGGTGCCGTTGATCGACGGCGTGGGAGTGGAGACGAATTCGCCACCGGTGATCGCTGCGGTGGGCGCGCTCGTCTTCGACACCGCGGTCGTTCCGAACTTGTTGCCCGTGACGGTGACGGTGACGGTAGTCCCGAGCTGGTTCGCGAGGGTCGGCACGAAGGTCGGCCCAGTTCCACCGTTTCCCGCGGCGACGTTCGTACTGACTCCGTTGTTCACCGTTGCCCACTGGTAGGTGAGATAGGTTCCGGGATCCCAGCCGGTGCTCTCGGCGGTCAAGCGCTTGCCGAACTGCGGGGTACCGGAGATCGTCGGGACCGGCGGCGACTGGACTCGCCTCACCACGGCGCTGGTGGCCGCGCTCACCGTGGTGACAGGGGAGAGCGAGCCGTTCGAACCCGTGACCCGAACCGAGATCGTCAGGCCCGCGGTCGCGCCGTCGGGGGTGTAGGTGGAGGCGGTCGCGCCGGCGATGGGCGTGCCATCCGCCAGCCACTGGTAGGCGAAGGTGGTGCCTGCTGCCCAGCCATCGGTGACGGCAGTGAGCTCCTGGCCGACTGTCGCGGTTCCCGAGATGGTCGGCACGGCGGAGGGGCTGACCGGCTCAGAGCCGATCACGATGCTCGGCGAGCAGCTCACGCAGGTCGAACCGAGGGTGCTCGCCCGGGCGGTTGCGCTGAGCGTCGCGCCCGCCGTGCCGGAGTTCGGCACCGCGGTGAACGACGCCGTCGAGGTTGCGCCGACTGCCGTGCTCGGCACGGTCCAGGTCAGGGTGTTGTCGGTGAGCACGAGGCCGGAGGGAAGCGTGCCGAGCACCGCCTTGTCGAGGATGCCCGTGACATCCACCGTGACGACGCTCGAGTTCTGCACGACCTTGCCCGTGTTGCGACTCGACAACGTGAAGGTCGCGGTGTCACCCGGGTTGACCGGAGCCGTCGGGGCGCTCAGCGAAAGGTTGAACTTCGCAGGCCACGGCGCCTTGGTGGTGCCGTACAGCCAGGGCTGGAAGAACGCGGTCAGGCTGCGCCCCGAGATCTCCTCGGCGAGGGCGATGAAGTCGGACGTGCGCTTGCTCGTGCCGCCGTAGCGATGCTGCCACTCGTACATGACCGTGTTGAAGTCTGCTGAGCCGATGGCGGTGCGAAGCGCCTCGAGCGTCCACGAACCGCGCGTGTACACCTGGGAGCCGAAGAGCTGCGACGCCTGCGTCATGCCAGCGGTGGGCACGGTCCACATCGCGTTCGAGGCGTTGCTGTTGTTCCACGAGGTGAAGTAGCTGTTCTCGTTGGTCGTCGTGCTGCTTCCGACACTCTCGTACGCGACGAGGTTCTCGGAGTAGGTCGCTGGACCCTCGTTGAGCCAGATGTCGTTCCAGTCGACGGGAGAGACGTTGTCGCCCCACCACTGGTGCATGATCTCGTGAATGGTCGTCGAGCGGCCAGCGGAGGTCGGGAAGAACGAACGGTCCTGGGTCTCGAGGGCGTAGTTGATGGAGCCCGGCACGACATCGGTGACGAGACCCGTGCTGTTGCCCGGGTACGGACCGAACTTCGACTCGAGGTAGTCGAGGATGTCCTTCATCTGGGCACGCGTCGTCAGCGTGGTGTTCTGGCTCGACTGCGCGATCGCGGGGTCGATGAACGTCCACTCCGGGATGCTGCGACCGCTGGCCAGCGCGATGGTGGACGTGTACATGTCGTAGCGGCCGATGGAGATGAGCGACAGCTCGCTCGCCATGGGCTTGGCCTGGTTCCACAGCCAGGTGGTGCGTGAGCCGTCGGCGCTGGGCGTGCGGGAGATGAGCTCGCCGTTGCTGACCGCTGCGGCATCCTTCAGTCCGGGGTTCGACGCGACGGACTGCGCCGACGTCGTGAGCTTCGTCGGGATGTCGAGGGAGAACGTGTACGTCGCCTTGTCGCGTGGAGTGTTGTTGTTCGGGAACGCCGTCATCGAACCGATGGGCTGGTTGACGAACGTCGCTCCGTCTGTCGTGGCGTTCCACCCCTCGGACGAACCGTCTGTATCGGTGTGCGCGACCGGACGACCCGAGTAGTTGACGACGGTCGTGAACTCGCCGGATACCGGAACCGACGGTGTGACGATGAGCTTGTGGGAGTCGGTCGTCGCGTTGTTCACGGTGGTGTTCTCGATACGGCTGAACGTCGCCGGCTGGCCGTTGACCGTGACCGAGTTGACGTTGAGCGTCGCGTTGGCGAGCGTGCTCGTCGAGCCCTGGAAGTCGAAGGCGTAGGACGAGAGCGGTGCCCCGGTGGTCTGGGCAAGGATCGTCGCGGTGGCGGCGGAGAACGTCGTCGTTGCAGCCGCGTTGTTGGTGCTGGAGACTGCCACATCGACGGAGAGGGCGATGTCGTAGTGCAGGGCGTCGTAGCCCGAGTTGCCCTGGTTCGGGAACAGGCTGTCGCCAGCGCTCAGTCCGCCCGCGATGGGAGCGTCATCGGCCAGGGCCGCGGTCGCCAGCGGAATCTGAGCTGCGCCGAGCAGGGCGCCGATGGTGATGGCCGCAGCGACTCGGGTGGAACGGCGGCGACTCTTCGTGCGCGACGAAGGGTCGGTGTGAAGGGGGGATGACTCATGCATGGCGGGCTGCTCCTGCTGATCCGAATACCGGGGAGGGGTGAGAGCTGGAGCATAAGCAGCGATTATTTCTTGCGTGTTTCCCCTAGTCGCACCGAAGAAACTTGCAGAGATTTTGTGATTTCAGCGTGAATCCGCTCATTTCGAGAGCCAGATTCAAGAAACGTGCGTCATGAACGTGTACTTTCCTCAGCGACGAATCTGTCTAGGGAGAGACGAGTCCAGCGGATGACATGACCTTCGAGACGTCGATGAGGATCGCCACGCGCTCGGGGTTCACCCGAGGAGCCCGGTAGCGCCCCGTGTACAGCTCCACCGCTTCGGCGACGGATTCGGCATCCCGCGCGATGCGCGCTGAGCCGACGAGGGTGATCCATTTCGCGCCCTCGACCTGGCTGATCGTGGCGTGCGAATTGCGCTCGATGTTCTTCACCTTCTGCGAGCCGCCGCTCGTGATGACCCTGGCCACGCCATCCACGAGCGTGAACCCGACCGGCACGACATGGATGGTGCCGTCGGGCGCGAACGTGGACAGGGTCGCGAGGTGGTAGTCGGTCACGAACTGCTGGGCTTCTGGGGTGAGGTTCACGCAATCAAGGCTCCCATGATTCCCGGCGAACGCACGACGTACCGATGTATCGTTAACTATCGCTAGGTGTCGTCCGACGCCCATCGAGCTCGAGAAAGGAAGCGCCATGCGCACCTCATCCTCCGCCGGATTCGACCTCTGGGAGGCCGTCGACGGCCTTCGTGAGGCCTTCGCCCCCCGAGTGACCGGCCGCATGGGCCGCGGCGACATCCGCACCGCAATCCTCGCCGTGCTCGTGGAGCAGCCCATGCACGGCTACCAGATCATCCAGGCCATCGAGAACCGCACGGGCGGCAGCTGGAAGCCGAGCCCCGGTTCCATCTACCCGACCCTGCAGCTGCTCTCGGACGAGGGGCTCGTGAGCTCCGAACAGGTCGGCGAGCGCAAGGTCTACTCGCTGACTGCGGCGGGCCGAGAGGCGGCCGGCGAGGCGGGCCCACTGCCGTGGGAGTCGAGCCGTCGCTCACACGACTCCGAAGCCAAGGTCGCCCTCCCGAAAGCCGGCGCCAAGCTCGCGCAGGCCGTCGCGCAGGTCGCGCACGGCGGCACGCCCGAGCAGGCCGAACGCGCCGTCGCCGTCATCGATGAGGCTCGCCGCAAGGTCTACGCGATCCTCGCCGAGGACTGAGGGGATGCCGGAGAACGGCACACATATCGAACCCCCCGAGCGGATGCATCGCGCTCGCTATCGGCGCATCATGCGGTTCGCCTCGCGCGTTCTCGTTCAGGCGTGGTGGTTCGAGCTCGTGCTTCCGCGGTTCGGGCTGCGGGCGTTCGCGGCGCGCGGGCGCATCCGGCGACTGCAGAAGCAGGCCAGGCGCTTCCACGCCCTCGCCGCTGACCTCGGGGGGCTCATGATCAAGGTCGGCCAGTTCATGTCGTCGCGCCTCGATGTGCTTCCACCGGAGATCACGCGAGAACTCGAGGGGCTTCAGGACGAGGTGGCACCCGAGTCGTTCGAGCGCATTCGTGCGCAGGCCGAGGCCGAACTCGGGATGCCGCTCGAGCAGGCGTATCTGTCGTTCGAGCCCGCGCCCATCGCGGCGGCCTCCCTCGGCCAGGCACACAGGGCGCGCCTCTCCCCCGGCATCGCTGCTGACCTCGGCTTCGAGAACGTCGTCGTCAAGGTGCAGCGACCCGGCATCGAGTCGATCGTTGCGGTGGACCTGGCGGCGCTGCGTCGTGTGGCCCGCTGGCTGTCGCGGGTTCGGCTCGTGTCATCCCGCGCCGATGCTCCCGCGCTCGTCGAGGAGTTCGCTGCGACGAGCCTCGAGGAGATCGACTACCTGCACGAGGGCGCGAGCGCCGAGCGCTTCGTTGCCGACTTCGCCGACGACGACCGAGTGCGCGCGCCCGTCGTCGTCTGGGATCGCACGACCCTGCGAGTGTTGACGCTGTCGGATGTCACGGCCATCAAGATCAGCGACACCGCGGCCCTCACTGCAGCGGGCATAGAGCCCGCCGCTGTGGCTGCCGAACTTGCGCGCGCGACCTTCCAGCAGATCTTCGTGGCGGGTTTCTTCCACGCCGATCCGCACCCGGGCAACATCTTCGTGACACCGCTCGAATCGGGCGACTGGCGCCTCACGTACATCGACTTCGGGATGATGGGCGAGATCAGTGACTCACTGCGTGCTGGCCTTCGCGACTTCATCCTTGCGGTGGTCGCGCGTGACTCTCGCGCCCTCGTCGCCTCGCTTGAGCGCCTCGACGTGCTGCTCCCCACCACAGACACCGACGAGCTCGAACGCGCGATGGCGGCACTCTTCGATCGCTTCGGCGGCATGGGTGTGGCCGAGCTGCAGACCATCGACCCTCGCGAGCTCGAGGTCTTCGCGTCGCGTTTCGGCGAGACGATTCGCTCGCTGCCGTTCCAGCTGCCCGAAAATTTCCTGCTGCTCGTGCGCACGATCTCGCTCATCTCAGGCGTCACGAGTGCACTCAACCGCGACTTCAACATGTGGGATGCAGTGGACCCGTTTGCGCGTACGGTGCTGAGTGGCGGTGGCACGAACGCCATCCGCGGCCTCGGGCAGCAAGCGCTGTCACTGGCCAACACGGTGGCACGACTGCCGAAGAGGCTCGACGAGCTCACAGCGCGGCTCGACCGCGGGCAGGTCGCAGTGCGCACCCCGGAGCTGGACCGACGGATGCGCCGCGTCGAACTCGCGGTCGCGAGAGTGGGCTCGGCCGTCGTGTTCGCCGGGCTTCTCGTGGCTGGCGTGCTGCTGCGCCCCACGGACGACGTACTCGGCTGGGTGCTCATGGGTGCCTCGGCCCTGCCACTGCTGCACGTGGTGCTGGGCGGGCGGCGGCGCTAGCTCCCGTGTGCGCGCTGGTTGCGCGGGCCCCGACTCGCCGAGTGTTCCGATATGGCTGTCATTTCAGTGGCTTTAGCAGCCAGATCGGAACACTCGGGGTGGGCGCACTGTGTCGAGGAAGCGTTGCGGAGGACGGCATGCCGCCGCGACCCGCACACGCGATCTCGTTGCGGCGCGCCATCCTCCGCAACGTCAGCGCGCTCAGCCCTTCGCGAGCAGGGCGCGCAGCGTGTGCTCCACCGGGAGGGGCTCTCGCCCGGTAATGAATGCGAGAGCGGGACCGGCAAGGTGTAGTCGCCGAGGCGAGCGGCCTGGAACATCCCGAGGAGAAGTCCGCGACGACGGGCGGCAGTCCTCGCTCGATCGCCGCTGCCGGCCACTCCTCATCGCTCATCGTGACTCGCGTGATCGCGCGGCGGTGAGTTCGCTCAGCATGCCCGAGACCTCCCCGGGGTCGAGTGCAGCGGAGCCAGTCAGGGGCGCCGAGATTCCGGAGACGAGTGCCGGATCGGCGAGGACTTTGGCCGCGGCATCCGCCAGGCCCTCGTGTGGGCGCAGCGCGGAGAAGTAGCGCACAACTACCGCACCGAGACTCCAGCCGTGGTGACTTCTGTCCCACGAGGACCCACCACCGCTGGAGTCTCGATCACGACGCCCAAACCTGTCGATTCCGCAGCACGCCGTTCGTCGTTCGTGCAAGAGGGGCAACGGTGGCTCCTCGACGCGAGGAGGCAACGATGGACGAGGAAACCAGCACAGACGAGCAGGAGCGCGACATCCCGTGGATCGATCGCATTCCTGCGGCGCTCGGAATCAGGCTGATGTGAGATGTCGAAATACCGTTCCCTCGTTCGTCGCCCTGTCGTAGCGTTTCACCGACGAAGGGACACCCCGTGGAATACATGATGTTCGTGGCGACCGACCCCGAGGCCGAGGAGTATGACAAGGCCCAGGACAACATCGAGGAGTGGATCGCCGACCTTCACGCCCGCGGCGCGCACCGCCACGGGGACCGGCTGCGGCCGGTCGAGGATGCCACGCTCGTGCGTGTGCGCGACGGCGAGGTACTCGTGACCGATGGACCCTTCACGGAGTCGAAGGAGTGGATCGCCGGCTACGACGTGATCGAGGCCGCGGACCTCGACGAGGCGATCGAGATCGCGTCGAAGCATCCGATGGCGCGATTCGGGCGAATCGAGTTGCGGCCGGTGTGGCCGCTCTAGAAGTCAGCGACGCCGTCGCAGCCGCGCACGGGTCGGAGTGGGCTCGCGTGGTGTCCACTCTGATCCGTGTGACCGGCGACTGGTCGCTCGCGGAGGACTGCACGGCGGAGGCGTTCGAGGCCGCGCTCTCGACCTGGGAGCGCGGCGGTATCCCGCGCAACAAGGGCGCGTGGCTCACGACCGTCGCGAAGAATCGCGCGCTCGACCGCCTGCGCCGCGCGGCCGTGCTCGACCGCAAACTGGAGGAGGTGGCATCCGTGAGCGAGCTCGAGCACCTCGACCCCGAGCTGCCGGACTTCCCGGATGATCGCCTGCGCCTCATCTTCACGTGCTGCCACCCCGCGCTCCCGTTGGAGGCCCGGGTGGCACTCACGTTACGCACGGTCGCCGGACTCACGACGGAGCAGATTGCCCGCGCGTTCCTCGTGCCGGAGGCCACCGTTGCACAGCGCATCGTGAGAGCCAAACGCAAGATCACCCAGGCGGGTATCCCCTATCGAGTGCCCTCACCTGATCTGCTACCGGAGCGCCTTCCCGGCGTGCTCGCCGTGCTCTACCTCGCCTTCAATGAGGGTTACACGGCCCGCAGCGAGGTCGCGGACGAAGCCATTCGAGTCACCCGTTCGCTGGCCCAACTCATGCCCGACGAGCCCGAGGTTCTCGGGCTGCTCGCGCTCATGTTGCTGCAGCACTCCCGCCGTCACGCACGCCTGCAGAACGGCGAACTGCTGACGCTCGAGGAGCAGGACAGGTCGCTCTGGGATGCCGCGGCCATCGCCGAAGCAGGCGCGCTGCTCGGCCGCCCATCCCGCCCTGGCCCCTACCGACTTCAGGCCGCCATCGCCGCGGTGCACGCGAGCGCCCCGACCGCGGATGCCACGGACTGGCCCACCATCGTCGCCCTCTACGACCAACTCCTCCTCGTGGCCCCCACGCCCGTCGTCTCGCTCAACCGCGCCATCGCGGTGGGCATGGACCGCGGTCCCGATGCCGGGCTCGCAGCCCTCGACGCCGTGGCGGGTTCGCTCGGCAGCTACCCGTTCCTACCCGCAGCTCGTGCCGATCTGCTTCGGCGCAGCGGGCGACTGGACGAGGCCGCTGAGCAGTATGCGGTTGCTCTTGCCGTGGCATCCGGGGACGCGGAGCGGAGGGCACTGCAGCGAGCGCTCGACGGCCTTCCCCGCGACGGGATTGTGTGATCGACTGGCGGCACAGCCGAAGGGATTGCGATGGACTGGACCTTGGAAGTCGTACTGGTACCGGTCAGCGACGTCGATCGCGCGATTTCCTTCTACCGCGATGCGGTCGGATTCGACCTCGACCACGAGACCACCATGGGCGACATGCGGATGGCGCAGCTGACGCCGCGCGGTTCCGGCTGCTCGATCGTCGTCGGCACCCTCCCGGCCCACCGCGAGATGACGCCCGGTTCGCTGCGGGGACTGCAACTCGTGGTCTCGGATGCGACGAGTGCCCGCGAGGAACTGATTTCGCGAGGCGTGGCTGCGGGTCCGATCACCGTGCTGGATGAGCGGGATGGCGGAACCCTCTTTCCTTCAGCGACCCCGACGGCAACACGTGGACGGTGCAGCAGCTCAAGGTCCGGGCAGAAAAGCCGCTGCTGCCGCGGGGCTAGGCTCGCGCGGTTGAGGCGTCTACCCTCGGAGGCATGAGCAGGATCTTTCGCATGCCGGTCAGCCGCGTGTACCCGCTGTACCTCGCGAAACTCGAGCGCAAGGGCCGCACGCAGGCCGAGCTCGACGAGGTCATCCTCTGGCTCACCGGCTTCAGCGACGCGGAGTTGCAGAAGCATCTCGCGGAGGACACCACGTTCGAGGACTTCTTCGCGGCCGCGCACCTCAACCCCGCTGCCGGCCTCATCACGGGGGTGATCTGCGGCATCCGGGTCGAAGAGATCGAGGACCCCCTCATGCAGAAGATCCGCTACCTCGACAAGATCGTCGACGAGCTCTACAAGGGCAAGGCGATGGAGAAGGTATTGCGAGTAGCGCCCGTGATCACCGGCTGATTAGCCGTCGTTGACCTCGTAGTCAGGCTCCTCCGCGAAGTCATCGTCGGCGGGGTCTGGCTGCGAGGGAAGCGGAGCTGACGGATGCAACTGCTCTCGCGTGTCATCCGGGTCCAGGCCCTCGACGTCGAGGTCGTCGTTCACGTCGTCACTGCGGTTGCGGTCGCTCATGAGGTCGAGGGTAGTCGAGAGGTTGTGACTGTGGAACGGATGTGCCCCTGGAGGGACTCGACGGCCCACCTTGCCGCCGAAATGTCGCGGCACCACGTCAGTGCGAGTAGCCCGCCGGCGACATTTCGGACTGCTGCGGTGGGGACCCCCGGGGTTCGCGGGGCCACCCACAGGCACAAAGCAAAGAGCCGCCCGAATGGGCGGCTCTTTGCTTTGTGCCCCTGGAGGGACTCGAACCCCCAACCTGCTCCTTAGGACGGAGTTGCTCTTCCATTGAGCTACAGAGGCGTGGTGCATCCAGTTTAGGGCCGCTGCGCAACGCAGGATGCGGCGAGTGTTCCGAAATGGCTGTCATATGACGCGTTTTAACAGCCATATCGGCACACTCGGCGACGACGCGAGGCGACGCGAGGGTGAGGGCGGGAGTGCCTACGTGGGCGGGTAGAGGAACGACACCACGGACGACGCCGGGATCGTGCGCTGGCTGTACATGCCGGGCACGTAGTTGTACTCCTCGAGGGTGACGGTGCCGTCAGCGTTGACGCTCTTCACGTACGCGACGTGGTTGCCACCCGTGTACGCCACGGAACCGGCGATCGGGGTCTTCGAGACGGTGCGCCCCAGCGACTCCCAGTTGTTCTGCCACTGGCTGCCGTTGCCGCCGAGAGGCGTGAGGTTCGACCAGACCCACTTGTACGGCGCTTGGAAGTAGCCCTGGTCGCGGTTGATACGCCAAGCCACGAAGTCGACACACTCGCGGTAGTAGTAGTTGAGGGGTGAGAGGCCGCCACCCTGGTCATCGGTGAGCTCGTAGGGCCACGGGTAGTCGTCACCCATCTCACGAGCGCCCGAGGCAAGGTAGGCCTCATTCGCGGCGGCCCGGATGGCATCCTCGTTCGCCTCGGCGAGCTGCTCCGGGGTGGTCGCGTGGAACCCGTCACGCACAGCATCGACTGCCGAGACATCCGCCCCGACCTCGATGGTCTGGGCAAGCGGCGACGACACCGAGGACGACGACGACTTCAGGCTGGCGGTCGTGGCGACCTCCGTCTGCTGGCTCGCGTACGCGGGAAGTGCGGCGACCGCGAACATGCCTCCGACGGCGAGCATGACGGCGAGCACGCTGATCGGGTTGCGCTTCGCTGCATCCTTGCGGGATGCCCGCACCAGAGCCACCTCAGAGGTGGTGAGTGACTTCTTCACCGCAGCAGCCTTCGGCCGGCGAACCGTTGCACGGGGAGCTTTCTGCACCGTAGGAACAGCCGGAGTGAACGTGGCTACTGGCACGCTCGCGACGCGTGATGCCGCTGCTTCGCGAGCCGCGCGACGCGAGAGGTGCTGCACGTCCTGAGGAGGGTTCGGGGCATCGACATCCCGCACTGAAGCGGGGTCGAACAGCGCATCCAAGTTGCTGGATGGCGTGCGGTCAACCACGAATGAAGTTCCCTTCGGGTGTAAGGACTTCTTCGAGGTTAGCGATGCGATACCACAAAGTCCATTTGTCGTAATGGATTCTCGGCTAAGCCGCAGGTGCGAGGTACTCTTCCCAATCCGGGAGTGCGCGCTCCACACCGCGAACCATCCACGACGTTCCGTGCGGTGGACGAGGCTGCGTCCTGAGGTTCCAGTTCATCTCGGCCGGGGTGCGGTCGCCCTTGATGTTGTTGCAGCGCAGGCAGCACGCGACGAGGTTCTCCCAGCTGTCCTTGCCGCCACGAGACCTCGGCATGACGTGGTCAATCGTGTTGGCCGAGCCACCGCAGTAGCCGCAGCGATTGTTGTCGCGGCGGAGGACTCCCCTGCGCGACACGGGAACGTGGCGGCCGCTCGGGATGCGCACGTAGTTGCGCAGGATGATCACGGACGGCCTCTCCCACGCGCCATCCGCAGCCCACACGGGATGCTCCATATCGGCAGCCACGATCGTCGCCTTCTGGTTCATGACGAGCACGATGGCCCGCTTGAAGGACACGACGGCGAGGGGCTCATAGCCCGCGTTCAGTACCAGGGTTCGCAACGCTCATCCTCTCGAAGGGCCTGCACGGCTTGCAGGCGAGTTCGACTACCCCGGACCAGCTACGTGCGAGGAGGATGTTCGGGCAACAAAAAAGGCACCGTCAACTAAGACGATGCCTCATTGGCGCGCGCGGCTGGCCGCACTCTGCCCGGTGTGCCGTATGTAGAAGCGGGCACGAGCATCCACGGTTTGGATGCTGGACCTGCTGCACATAGGACTCTCCTCGTACGCAATTACTCCGAGGGCTACAGGCTAACGCAGAATCGGTAAACAGCAGGCTCGCGACACAAACCGTGACCTTGCGCCGACGTGAACAGAGGCTGAACCGTGCGCCGCAGTGGCGGCGCACCAGCAACTGCTAAATGCCGATACGGACGATGTAGTAGCCGCTGTCGTAGATCGGGCGGATGCGCACGACGTCGCCGTAGTCCGGGGCGTCGATGAACATGCCGTTGCCGAGGTAGATGCCGTTGTGGCCGGGCAGCGTGACGATGTCGCCCGGGAGGGCTGCATCCGTCGAGATCGCCGTGCCGCTCGCGGCGATACCGCTCACCGAGTGGGGCAGCGCGATGCCGAACTGCGCGTAGACGTAGGAGACGAAGCCAGAGCAGTCGAAGCCAGCGGGGGTTGCGCCGCCGAACACGTACGGAACGCCCTGGTACTGCTGCGCGACCGCGGCAACCGCAGCGAGGTCGAAGCTCGGGTACGGCGGGTTGGCCAGCAGGTCGGAGATGGAGGGCCCGGATGCCGCGACCGCGGCAGCAGCGGCGGCGGCCGCCGCTTCCGCCTCAGCGGCGCGTGCAACCTCGAGCTCGGCCGGCGTCGTCGCACTGAAGCCATCGCGCGCTGTGGCGAGGGAGGCGGCAGCGCTCGCGACGGACAGGTTCTGAGCATCCGACTTCTTCATGGCCTGGAGCTCGGTCGATGCCTCAGCGCCGGACTTGTCGACGGGGCTGATGGCGTAGGCCGGCAGTGCGACCGTGGCGAACAGACCGGGTACAACGAGAGTCATGACCGCGGCGCTCAGAACTCCGGAGCGGATCTTCGCCGACGAGGGTCGCGTGAATCGGGGTGTTGCGAATGCGGGGAGGCCGGGGGTTGCCTTCTGCACTGCCAGTTCGGTCCTGCTGTGGTTCTCGGGTCCTGCATTTGTCAAGAGATTTGACCTCCTGCGCCTCGGCAACTGTAGGTTGTTGCCCCATCCGTTTCGTATGTTCATTCACGTACCTGGATGAGACGGGCTAATGCGAGGCGCTCAACTCAGGGTCCCGGGCTTGCAGTTCCGCCCGCGGGGACCTTGCGAGTGTACGCGAGGTTGGGGCTTATGTCACGGCCGGGTAACGCCGCGAAGCTGGGAAAGCCCTGAGTCAGGCTCCCACGAAGATGTGCACGGCCACCTCGTTGGGCAGCTCGAGGCCCTCGTCGAAGCCGTCGACCTGCACTGCGACGTACGAGCCCGCGGCCGAGAATGTGGCCGTCGCACCGGGCATGACACCGGCGCCCTGCAGCTGCTGCAGCAGCTCCGGTTCGAACTGCACGGGTTCACCGAGCCTGCGGATGACGCCGCTGCGGGCATCCCCGTCGACTCCGATGAAGTCGACCAGATTGATGACGCCGTCCATGAAGGCGGGGGCTGGCGTGCCGCCGAGTTCTTCGAGTCCGGGGATCGGGTTGCCGTAGGGCGACTCCGTGGGATTACCCAGCATGTCGAGCAGCCGGCGCTCGACCTGCTCACTCATGACGTGCTCCCAGCGGCAGGCCTCGTCGTGAACGTACGCCCAATCGAGGCCGATGACGTCGGAGAGGAGACGCTCCGCGAGGCGGTGCTTGCGCATCACGTGGACGGCGCGCGAACGGCCCTCGGCCGTGAGCTCGAGGTGACGGTCGCCCTCGACCACGACGAGCCCGTCGCGCTCCATGCGGGCGATCGTCTGCGACACCGTCGGGCCGGAGTGACCGAGCCGCTCGGAGATGCGCGCGCGCAGCGGCACGATGTGCTCCTCCTCGAGATCGAGGATCGTGCGCAGGTACATCTCGGTGGTGTCGACGAGGTCCGTCATGGAGTCAAGCCTAACTGTGCCGCGATCTAGGATTGTCCCCATGCCCAGCCTCACCATTCCCTTTGACCTGCTGCCCATCGACGGACGGTTCGGCTGCGGCCCCTCCAAGGTGCGCCCAGAGCAGCTCGAGCACCTTGCGGCGAGCGCGACCATCCTCGGAACCTCCCACCGCCAGGCCCCGGTCAAGAACCTTGTCGGTCGCGTGCGCGAGGGCCTCGGCGAACTATTCCGCATTCCCGAGGGCTACGAGGTCGTGCTCGGTAACGGCGGATCGACGGCGTTTTGGGATGCCGCGGCCTACTCCCTCATCGCCAACCGCAGCGAGCACCTCACCTTCGGCGAGTTCGGCGCCAAGTTCGCGCAGGCCGCGACTGCCCCGCACCTCGCCGCCCCCCGCGTGATCAAGGCGGATGCCGGAACCCGACCGTCCGTCGAGCTCGACGACGTCGACGTCTACGCCTGGCCGCAGAATGAGACCTCCACCGGTGTCATGGCTCCCGTCACGCGCGTGCCGGGTGACGCCCTCACCGTCATCGACGCGACGTCGGCAGCTGGTGGCATCGACTTCGACTCCTCCCAGGCCGACGTCTACTACTTCGCACCCCAGAAGAACTTCGCCTCCGATGGCGGCCTGTGGTTCGCACTCTTCTCCCCCGCCGCCGTCGAGCGTGTCGAGACGATCGCGGCCTCGGATCGCTACATCCCCGAGTTCCTGTCGCTGAAGAACGCGATCGACAACTCGCGCCTCAACCAGACGCTCAACACGCCGGCCCTCAGCACGCTGCTGCTGCTCGAGAACCAGATCGACTGGATCAACGGCAACGGTGGGCTCGCGTGGGCCGACTCACGCACGACTGAGTCGTCGTCGGCGCTGTACGAGTGGGCGGATGCATCCAGCTACGCGACCCCGTTCGTTGCCGACCCGGCCAACCGCTCGAAGGTCGTCGTCACGATCGACTTCGACGAGTCGGTGGATGCCGCGGCCGTCGCCGCCACGCTCCGCGCCAACGGAATCGTCGACACCGAGCCCTACCGCAAGCTCGGGCGCAACCAGCTGCGCGTGGCAACGTTCGTCGCGATCGACCCGGCAGATGTGCGGGCGCTCATCGCCTCGATCGAGTACGTCGTCGAGAACCTCTAGTAGCTTCGCCGCGGCTACTCAACCAGCGACTGGTCGCGAGCGCCGGGTCGCATCGACCTGACACGCTTCACGAACCTGTCGATACCGTGGCGTCCCCGACGCAGGAATGCTCCCGGACCAAGCACATAGAACCACCACTCCGAGGTCTCTCCGCCCCGGCCGAGTTGGATCACGGCGATCGGCTTGGGGGCGCGACCCGGCCGGACGTCGTCGATGTCGTCCCACGCCGCCACGAGGATCTCGCGTTCCGAGTCATCCACGATGCGAATGCCTTCGCGGTCGGCGATCAGAAATCCCGGCCCCAGCTCAACGTCCGCCGGGCTGGTTAGGGGAGTCCAGAGCGGATCGAGAGTTACACAGAACACGGTGTTGTCACGCGTCCTGAGTTGCGTTGCCCTCGCCCGCAGCGGAGTCCTGAACAGGTAGAGCGCACCGATCGCCCCGACGGTGATCACGAGCACCCCGCCGTAGTGAAGAGGAATGCCGACGGCAACGATCCAGGTGGCCGAGGTGCGACTTATCGCCCAGAGCGTGACCGGTCCGACCGCCCAGAAAAAGATGACGGCGAGGAGCACAATTCTCCACGCCTGGTACTTGCGACGCAGCTTTGGCAAGTACTCCCTCACGCGAGCAGCCTAGTGAGCGGTAGCCTCGTAGCCGTGCGACTGTGGCTGAAGGACTCCGAACGGCGACCCGACCCTGAGCCGGTGAAGACGGATGACCGCAAGGCCGTACTCATCGGAATCGTGCTGTGGCTGGCGGCGCTCGCCGTACTGCTGCTGTTCCTCCCCCAGTTGGGCGAGTCAGGGCGCGGCTGGTGGCTCTGGACCTGCATCGCGGGCCTCACGCTGGGGCTGATCGGACTGCTCTACACGAACTGGCGAGGCAACCGCCGCTAGTCAGTAGCTGCGCTCTGCGCCTTCGTCGTCGTCATCACCCTCGGAGTCGTCTGACTCCTCATCAAGGTCGTCAGACTCATCGAGATCATCGTCATCGCCCTCGAGCGCGTCGATGTCGACACCGTCGAGGTCTCCTCCGTGGAGCACGTCGTTGCCGAGCACGTCGTCTTCGTCGAGTTCCTCATCGGAATCGTCGTCGTCGTCATCATCGAGTTCGTCGTCATCGTCGGATTCCTCGTCGACGGCGGCCTCCGCGGCATCCGCCTCGAGGGCCTCCTGCGCGGCCTTGTAGTCGGCGAGACGCTCAGACCACGGCACCCAGTCGGGCGCGAGCAGGGCGTTCTCGCCCGGCATCAACTCGACCTCGAGAACGGTCGGCGTCTCACCCTCGATCTCCGCGAGCGACACCGTCCACGCCCAGCCCGGGTACCCGGCGAGCGCCGACGCGAAACGAACCGTGATGGTCCCGTCATCCTCGGTGGTCTCGCTGAGGAGATCGCCGATCGTCTCGGGGCGTGTGATTTCAGTGAGCGCGGTGCGGGCGAGTTCGGTGTGCTGGTCAGTCATGACGATGCGCTCAGGCATCCAGCTCGTCCGCGACCCTACGCAGCATCGCGGCAATCTTGGTGCCGTGCGCCTTGTCGGGGTAGCGGCCGCGCTTGAGGCCAGCGCCGATGCCATCCATGAGCTTGACGAGATCCTCGATGATGATCGCCATGTCGTCGGCAGGCTTGCGGTTGAGCTTCGTCATCGACGGCGGAGCATCGAGCACGCGCACCGACAGTGCCTGCGCGCCCTTCTTCCCATCGGCGATGCCGAACTCGAGGCGGGCACCCGCCTTGATGGTTACGCCAGCGGGCAACGCCGACGCGTGGAGGAAGACTTCTTGGCCATCATCGCTGGAGATGAAGCCGAAGCCTTTCTCTTCGTCGTAAAACTTGACCTTGCCGGTAGGCATGACGGAACTCCTTATGCTCGTACCCCCAAGACTAGAGGGTCTCGATCTGTCCCGTATCCTTGGGCCTGTGGCAAACAACATCCCGACACCCCGCCCTGTCGAGCGCATCCTGGCGTATATGGTCGCGGCATCGGTCGGACTCTCGGTGCTCAGCTTCATCGCGCTCATCATCGCCACGGCCGTGGGCACCACCGGGGAGCAGTTCAGTGCGTTCCCCTGGCCGACCATCATCGTGCTGCCGCTCATCGGCCTCCCGATCGGGCTGGTGTTGATCATCGCGCTGCTCGTCGTCACCGCCGTGCGCAGGGGTCGTGAGTCGAAGGATGCCAGCAAGTAGCGCACTACTGCTCGCGGGCCAGCTGCGATCGTCGAGCGACCAGGCCCTGCGTGAGCTTCTGGATGCCCGGGGCGTGAGGCCCACGGGAATCCGCGATTTCTTCGATCTCGCCGACGCCCTTCTCGACGCCACCTCCGTGGAGGCGGCACTCTCGCGGCTGGATCGGCCCACCCTCGCGACTCTCGCCGTTCTCGCCGAGC
This sequence comes from uncultured Salinibacterium sp., assembly GCA_964425885.1. GTDB lineage: Bacteria > Actinomycetota > Actinomycetes > Actinomycetales > Microbacteriaceae > Rhodoglobus. The sequence goes on along the minus strand of CAYRON010000002.1, from coordinate 48,293 downwards.
TCGGTTCGGCAAGCAGTGAGTCGATCACGCGACGCATGACCGAGCTCGGTGGCCCCGGCGATCGTGTGCTGGCTGCCCTGTCCCTGCTCGCCACGAGCGGTCTCATCGTGCTGTCCGACGACGTCGCGACGAGCCTCACTCCCGTCAATGAGATCGTGAACTCCTGGCCGAGCCGCGGCCTGCCGAACCTCCGCTCGCTCGCGGCGGCGCCCCGGCCCGCCACGGTGATCCCCGCGGTGGGCGACGAGGTCTCCGCCGTCGATGCACTCTCGGCCGAGCGCGCGTTCGAGACGACGTCGGCCATCGTCGAACTCGTCATCGCGCTGGAGAGCGAAGCGGCACACGAGCTCGCGCGCGGCGGCGTCGCGCTCCCCGACTCCAAGCGTCTGGCCACCGCCCTCCGCGTGGAGCTCATCGAAGTGCCACGCCTCATCCAGATCGCGGAACGAGCCGGCCTCATCGCGCATCAGGGCGGTCTCTGGACCCCAGAGGATTCCGCCACCGAGTGGTTGGCTGGGGGCCCGGGCGAACGGTGGGCGCGACTGGCTGCGGCCTGGCTCGCGCAGGTGCCCGCCGACATCCGTGAAGCGCTTGCGGCACTGGCCCGCGCCCAGTGGGGAGAGCGCCTCGACGAGTACGTGTCGTGGCTGTACCCGGCAGGCGGCGAGTGGATGCGCGAGCGGGTCGAGGTCTTCGAATCGGATGCCGCACTGCTCGGCATCACAGCACGTGACCTGCCCAGCAGCCCCGGCGCCGCACTGCTCACCGATGGCATGGATGCCGCGGCCGCTGCGATGACCGCGCTCTACCCACCCGTCGTGCACCAGGTGTACCTCCAGCGTGACCTCACCGTGGTCGCCCCCGGGCCACTCGCGCCAGCCATCGAACGACGCCTGCGACTCCTCGCCGACCTCGATGCCCGCGCGCTCGCGACGACGTGGCGGATCTCCGCGGCATCCCTCGATCGGGCGATGGTCGCCGGGGAGCAGTCGGACGCGATGCGCGAGTTCCTCACCGAGATCTCTCTGACCGGCATCCCGCAGCCCCTCGACTACCTGCTGCGGGAGACCGCTGCGCGATTCGGGCTCGTGCGCGTTGCTGCCGCGCCAGGCGGCGGCACGAGAGTGCATTCGGTGGATGCGACGATACTGCGCGCCCTTGCCGTGGACAGGTCCGTGGCATCCCTCGCCCTGATCTCCGACGGGGTGAGCCTCACCAGTCGCTTCGATCGCGACGTCGTGTTCTTCTCGCTCGCGGACGCCCGCTACCCGGTAGCCGCCGAGGACGATCGAGGAGCCATCGTGATGCCGACCAGGCCACGCGTTCGCGCTCGCATTCCCGAGCACACTGACCCGACTGGCGACTTCATCGCGCGGCTTCGCACCACGAGCGTGCCCGAGGTCGACTCCGGTGACGCCTGGATCGCCCGACAGCTCGACATTGCGGCGCGTGGCAAGTTCGCCCTCGTCGTGAGCGTGCGGATGCCCGGCGGCAGTGTCTCGGATTATGTGCTCGAACCGGCCAGCGTCGCCGGTGGGCGCCTGCGCGCCCGCGACCGCGGAGCCGATCTCGAACGCACGCTCCCCCTCACGAGCATCGTCGCGGTCGCGCCCGTCGGGGAGTAGCTGCCCACCAGTGATCGCTGCCGTCGGCAGTATTCTGGAGGGATGACTGATGGCCCGCTCATCGTGCAGAGCGACCGCACCGTGCTGCTCGAGGTGGCCCACCCGCAGGCCGAGGATGCCCGGCACGATCTCGCGGTCTTCGCCGAGCTGGAGCGCGCACCCGAGCACATCCACACGTATCGCATAACCCGTCTCGGGCTCTGGAACGCACGGGCCGCCGGGCACGACGCGAGCGACATGCTCGCCACACTCGAGCGCTACTCGAAGTTCCCCATCCCCCAGTCGGTGTCCGTCGACATCACCGAGACAGTGGGTCGCTACGGGCGGCTGATCGTCGAGCGCGACGAGCACGGAAACCTGGTGCTGACGGCGAAGGATGCCGCGGTGCTCAGCGAGATCACGCGGGCACGCAAGGTGGCGGCGCTACTACTCGACAAGGTCGGCGATCACTCCTACATCGTGCAGGCGTGGGCGCGTGGACAACTCAAGCAGGAGCTGCTCAAGCTCGGCTGGCCCGCGGAGGATCACGCTGGCTACACCGACGGCTCGCCGCACGAGATCGACCTCGACGAGTCATCCTGGCACCTGCGTCCGTACCAGAACGCCGCGATCCAGGGTTTCGCGGAGCACGGGTCGGGTGTCGTGGTTCTGCCCTGCGGCGCTGGCAAGACGCTCGTGGGGCTCGGCGCGATGGCTGCCGAGAACCGCACGACACTCATCCTCGTGACGAACACCGTCTCGGCACGCCAGTGGAAGGCCGAGATCCTCAAGCGCACCACCCTCACCGACGAGGAGGTCGGCGAGTACTCCGGCCAGGTCAAGGAGGTCAAGCCGGTCACGATCGCGACCTACCAGATCCTCACCGCCAAACGAAAGGGCGAGTTCGCACACCTCGCGCTTCTCGACGCGCTCGACTGGGGCCTCGTGATCTACGACGAGGTGCACCTGCTGCCGGCCCCCGTGTTCAAGCTCACGGCCGAGTTGCAGGCCCGTCGTCGCCTCGGACTCACCGCAACTCTCGTGCGCGAGGACGGCCGCGAGGGTGACGTGTTCTCCCTCATCGGGCCGAAACGCTTCGACGCGCCTTGGAAGGAGATCGAGGCGCAGGGCTTCATCTCGCCGGCGGCCTGTTTCGAGGTGCGCGTCGATCTGCCGGAGCGCGAACGGCTCGAGTACGCGGCCTCAGCAGACGATGAGAGGTATCGGTTCGCGGCATCCGCGCCCGAGAAGATCAAGGTGGTGCAGCAGCTCGTCGCGCGACACGAGGGCGAGCGCATCCTCGTGATCGGGCAGTACCTCGACCAGCTCGAGCAGCTCTCCGACATTCTGGGCGCGCCCTCACTCACGGGCTCGACGCCGATCGCCGAGCGCGAGCGGCTGTACCAGGAGTTCCGGGATGGCACGACCAAGGTTCTCGTCGTCTCCAAGGTCGCGAACTTCTCCGTCGACCTGCCGGAGGCGACCGTGGCGATCCAGGTCTCCGGGTCGTTCGGTTCGCGCCAGGAGGAGGCGCAGCGACTCGGGCGCCTGCTGCGGCCCAAGGAGAGCGGCATCCCTGCGAGTTTCTACACTCTCGTGGCGCGCGACACCGTCGACCAGGACTTCGCCCAGAACCGCCAGCGCTTCCTCGCCGAACAGGGCTACAGCTACACCATCCTCGACGCGGACGCGCTGGAAGCCGCTGCCGCGTAGTCGAGACTCCAGCCGTGGCTACTTCTCGCCACGTTGAACCCACCACCGTTGGACTCTCGCGAGCGAACGGATGCTACGGCCGCCACCCTCGCTGGGCTAGGGCTGCACGAACCAGCCTCACCGCCGTGGCTTGTGGGTGCGTCTTGTTGAGCCGCACGACCCGCCACCCGACCGCCATGATGGACTCGAGGCGATCGATGTCGCGTTGGGATTGCTCAGCGGTGAAGTGTTGGCCGCCGTCGTACTCGACGAGCAAACGAAAACTCGGAAAGGCGAGGTCTCCGAATCCGATGAACACCCCTCGCTCCTCCACGATCGCGTAGTTAACGACCGGTTCGGGAAGCCCAGCTTTAGTGAGCCACCGACGCACCCGAGTCTCTCGCGCGGAATCTGTGCGCGGCCGGACCCCCGCCAGTGCCTCGATAAGGTTGCGGCGCCCTCGACGACCTGTGCACGCAGCGACAGCGCGCTCCAGATCGGTCATGGCAGCCAGCGGCTCCCACCGTCTCACCAGACCGTCTCCCACAACGATCAGTTCTTCGACCGAGAGGTACTCCGCCAGGGAGACCCAGGTGTCAACCGGCGCCGAAGCGAGCAATCCGCCAATCTCGACGAGGCGATCGCGACCTGGCATGACCCGATGACCGATCACTCCGCGAGCGCGAGGCTCCCGTCGCGGCGCCATCGAGGTGACGTGCAACTCAGTCGTCCGAGCGATCGGAAGCCCGTGCAAAGCCGCGGCAGTGTGGTGGCTGAAGTATTGGTCCGGCGCCATCGACGTGGCGTAGGCATTGCAGAAGGAACGCACGTCATTCGACGTTGCGGGCATGCGCACAGCGTGGAACGGACTGATGAGGTCCTTGGCGCGCGCCCTGGATCGAGACACGCCAGGCGCACCATCCGCCGAGACGCGAAAGGGCTCGCCTCCGAACGGCAGGGGTTTCGGCATCCGCACATCGTGCCTCGGTCGCCGCCACGATGCCCCGCACCGCCCACAGGCTGACCGAGACTCCACATATGGCGGCGTGCCGCTGGGCGAAAGTCACCACGAATGGAGTCTCGAACGCTACCGCGCGAGGTCGAGCAGCTTGCGGATGGTGCGGAGGTTGCGGGCCGTCGCGGCGACGCCGAGGCGCTTCGCCAGCGCCTCCTGGCTCAGGGTCGCCAGGCCCGCGCCGCTCGCGTAGCGCAGGTGCAGCTCGCGGCCGACCACCCGCCACTGGTCGTCACCCGTTCGCACGGCGGATGCCGCGGCAAGCGCATCCGCTCCGGGCTCCGCCGACAACATCGACACGTACGAGCGCGCCTCGTCGGCCACGTCGAACGGGTGCGCGTCGAGCGCGGCCTGCAACTCGCGCGGGGTTCGCGTCATGACCTCGCGAAAGTACCCGTAGCGATCCTGCACCGCCGCCTCCACCGCCCGCTCGAACTCATCGGAATCTCCCTCGAGCTCGAACACTGCGTTGCCCGAGGCAATGTAGGTGCGCACATCCCGTGCGCCCAGCTGCTCGAGCAGCTCCCGGAACTCCGCCATCGGCAGCTTCGCCCCACCCACGTTGACGGCGCGGATGAACAGGATTCGAGTGGTCACGGTGTCAGTATGCCGGTCCATACTGACCCTATGGCCGACATCACGCCCTTCACGATTGCCATCCCCCAGCACGAGGTCGACGACCTTCGCGACCGACTCCGCAACACACGGTGGCCCGACGAGGTCACGGATGACTGGAGCCAGGGCACGCCGCTCACCGACCTGAAGCGCCTCGTCGAGTACTGGGCCGGCGAGTACGACTGGCGCGCGGCGGAGGCCCGCTGGAACGAGTACGAGCAGGTGCTCGTCGGCGGCGTGCACGCGATCCGCGCCGGAACGCGGGGCGCCACTCCCCTGCTTCTGCTGCACGGTTGGCCCGATGGGTTCGTAAGGTTCGAACGAGCACTGCCGCTGCTGGCAGCACGATTCGACCTGGTGATTCCGAGCATCCCGGGGTACGGGTTCAGCGCTCGCCCGAAGGAGACGTCCGGCCCCGCAGTGGTGGCCGACCAGATGGCAGAGCTCATGGCGGCGCTGGGGTACGAGAGGTACGGAGTGCACGGCGCCGATATCGGCGCCCAGATCGCCGAGCAGGTTGCGCTGCGGCATCCGGAGCACGTCAGTGGACTGCACTTCGGCAATGTGCCGTTGCGACGGATGCGCGCGCTCGAGCCCTCCGAGATGACCGAGGCAGAGCGTGCCTGGGGCCGTTCCTCCCAGGAGTGGGAGGCATCAGAAGGTGCCTATGGACACCAGCAGCGCACGAAGCCGCAGACCATCGGCGTCGCACTGAACGACTCTCCAGCAGGACTCGCCTCGTGGATGCTCGAGAAGTTCCACGCGTGGAGCGACCTCGAGCACGATGACGTGTTCAGCACGTACTCGCTCGAGGAGATCGCCACCAACCTTTCGATCTACTGGTTCACGCAGACGTCAGCGTCTGCCGCGCGGTACTACTTCTACTCACGCACGACGCCGCTGACCGACGGGTTCGTCGAGGTGCCGACGGGCGTAGCGGAGTTCGCGCGGGAGATCCTGCACACTCCCCGCGAATCGGCGGCCCGATGGTTCTCGATCGTGCGATGGACCGATATGGAGCGCGGCGGGCACTTCGGCCCGTGGGAGCAGCCGAAGGCGTGGGCAGCGGAGGTCTCGGCGTTCTTCGATCAACTGGAGGAATGACGAGCCTCACCGCTGGCTCAAAACTTTCACCCGAATTACTCCCAGATAACGTCCAGCTAACACGCAGATAATAGTTTCATGACTGATGGACCGAAGATTCTGATCGTTGATGACGAACCCAACATCCGCGACCTCCTCACCACGAGCCTGCGTTTCGCCGGCTTCGCCGTCCGCGCCGTCGGCAACGGCGCACAGGCGATCTCCGCGGTTCTCGAGGAGGAGCCCGACCTCATCATCCTCGACGTCATGCTCCCCGACATGAACGGGTTCGGTGTGACCAAGCGCCTCCGCGCATCCGGTTACACGGCCCCCATCCTCTTCCTCACCGCGAAGGATGACACCGAGGACAAGATCACCGGCCTCACCGTGGGCGGCGACGACTACGTCACCAAGCCCTTCTCGCTCGACGAGATCGTCGCCCGCATCAAGGCGATCCTGCGTCGCACCATGCAGGACGACGAGGAGGCCATCATCCGTGCTGGCGAACTCACCATGGACCAGGACACCCACGAGGTGACGGTCGGCGAAGAGGCCGTGGAGCTCTCCCCCACCGAGTTCAAGCTCCTGCGGTACCTCATGCTCAATCCCAACCGCGTGCTGTCGAAGGCGCAGATCCTCGATCACGTGTGGGAGTACGACTTCAACGGCGACGCCGGAATCGTGGAGAGCTACATCTCCTACCTGCGCCGCAAGCTCGACCAGCTCACGCCTGAGCCGCTCATCCAGACCAAGCGCGGTTTCGGTTACATGCTCAAAGTCGGCAAGTAGTCTGTCGGGGTGCACGATCTGACCGAGTGGTGGAACAGGATCTCGCTGCGCACCAAGGTCACTGGTGTCACGGTCCTTCTGCTCACCGCTGGTCTGATCGTCGCTGGCGTCGGAACCATGGCGGTGCTGCGCGGCTTCCTCCAGGACGAGGTCGACGCGAAGATCGTCTCTGCGGCGTCCCAGCTGGGCGCGATCGAGCCGACCGGATCATCTACCGATCCGCAGTGTCCGGTGTCGCAGCTGCCCAACGAGCTGTATCTCGCAGTGCTCGACTCGAACGGCGGCATCGTCTGCAGTAACCGCCCGGCAGGCTCGCCGCGACCCGAGGTCGAGAGTCTCGACCTCAAAACAGTCAGCCAGATCGAGGATGAAGTCACCCTGCCGAGCACCGAGGCGGGCGGCCAGTGGCGAGTCGGCGCGTACCCCGCGACCGACAGCACGGGCATGGACTACTACACGGTCGCCATCGCCCTCGACCTCAAAGACACCTCGGTGATCGTGGCCCGCCTGGCCGCGATCTTCCTGTTCTTCGGCCTCACGGTCGTGATCGTCGGCGGTGCGCTCACGCGCCTGCTCGTGACATCCACCTTCGCACCGTTGCGGGATGTCGAGGCGACTGCCGCACGGTTCGCCGCTGGCGACTTCAACCAGCGTCTCTCTGGTGCTGTGCCCAACACCGAGGTGGGACGCCTCAACGCCTCGCTCAACGCAATGCTCTCGCGTATCGATCGCGCCTTCGCCGACCGAGCGCGCACGATCGACCAGATGCGCCGATTCGTCGGTGACGCGAGCCACGAGCTGCGCACGCCGCTCGTCTCCGTGCGCGGCTACGCCGAGTTGTATCGGATGGGTGCCCTCACGACTCCCGAGGATGTCGCGCAGGCGATGGAGCGCATCGAGAAGGAGGCGATCCGCATGGGCGGACTCGTCGAGGACCTCCTCGAACTCGCCAGGCTCGACGAGACCAAGCCTCTCGCGCTGACCGAGGTGGATCTCATCCCTCTCGCCAACGACGCGGCGCTCGACGCCATGGCTTCCTCCCCCGGACGAGTCGTCTCCGTCGTCGGTCTCGAGCTCCCACCCGCGGAGCCTTTCGTGGACGAGGCCGACCCGCCGACCAAGGCGCTCCCCTTGGTCGATCCCGTGCCTGCAACTCCGGCGCGTGGCGTCACGGCGCTCGCCACGGGGCCCATCGCGTTCGCCAGCGCTCTCCGTCGTATCGCGCGCCGGTCGGCGGCCCCTCGCGCGACGTCTCAGGAGATCGCCGTACCCGAGCTACCGAAGCCCTCGGCCGAGCTTCGTGCCGTCGTGATGGCCGAGGAGAACAAGATCCGGCAGGTGCTCACGAACCTCATCGGCAACGCGGTGCGGTTCACGCCCGACGGCAGCCCCATCGAGATCGGTGTCGGGGTGGATGCGTCGACCTCGCGCGCGGTGCTCGCCGTGATCGATCACGGCGAGGGCATCCCGCCACAGGTCCGGGAGAAGATCTTCGAACGCTTCTGGCGCGCGGACAACTCGCGCACCCGCGAGACCGGAGGCAGCGGCCTCGGCCTCGCTATCGTGGCGGCCATCGTCGACGCGCACCGGGGCGAGGTGCAGGTGGTGGAAACGCCCGGCGGTGGCGCGACGTTCCGTGTGCTGCTTCCGCTCCTCCCCAACACCGCTCGGGATGCCGCGCCCCCCGGCGCACCCTAAGCTCCGGCCGCACGGGCCGCTGCCGCCCTACCGTCGTGCCATGACTCGATACCAGGTAGACAGTGAAGCCGTCCTCAGCGCTACGGGCTCCGTGCGCAACACCATCAGCCGCATCCAGGCGGAAGTAGCGGGCCTCCACGGCCAGCTCACCAACCTGCAGGGCTCCTGGAGCGGCCAGGCCGCGACAGCGTTCTCGGGAGTGGTCACCGACTGGAAGGCCACCCAGCAACGCGTGGAGGAGAACCTCGCCTCGATCAATCAGGCGCTGACCCTTGCTGGCCAGCAGTACGCCGAGATCGAGAGTGCGAACACGAGGTTGTTCGTGCGGTAGCGCGCTGGAGCTGGGAGCGAAGGCCATTTCTGGCCTTCGCCGCGACGCCAGCGCCGATGCCCGTCTCGGGCATCGGGTTAACGCAGAAGGCCGGCCTCCCGAGGGAGACCGGCCTTCTGTTGGCTTGGGTTTCGAGACGCGCCGCCTGGGCGGCGCTCCTCAACCCTGACCTTACGAATGAGCCTTGGCTAGCGCCAAGCCTCATTCTCTAGGTCAGAAGTCCATACCGCCCGAGGGGTCACCCATCGGCACGGCCGGGTTCTTCTCCGGCTTGTCGGCGACGACTGCCTCAGTGGTGAGGAACAGACCGGCGATCGACGCGGCGTTCTGCAGCGCGGAGCGCGTGACCTTCACCGGGTCGTTGATGCCCGAGGCGAGCATGTCGACGTACTCGCCCGTGGCCGCGTTGAGGCCCTGGCCAGCAGGAAGGTTGCGCACCTTGTCGACGACAACACCGGGCTCGAGGCCCGCGTTGAGGGCGATCTGCTTGAGCGGGGCGTCGATGGCAACGCGCACGATGTTCGCACCGGTTGCCTCGTCGCCGACCAGACCCTGAACAGCTGCACCATCGAAGGCGACCTTGCCGGCCTGGATGAGCGCGACGCCACCACCGGCGACGATGCCCTCCTCGACGGCTGCCTTCGCGTTACGCACGGCGTCCTCGATGCGGTGCTTGCGCTCCTTGAGCTCGACCTCGGTCGCGGCACCGGCCTTGATGACGGCAACGCCACCGGCGAGCTTCGCGAGGCGCTCTTGGAGCTTCTCGCGGTCGTAGTCGCTGTCGGTGTTCTCGATCTCGGCACGGATCTGCTTGACGCGGCCGGCGATCGCCTCCTCGTCACCCGCACCCTCGATGATCGTGGTCTCGTCCTTGGTGATGACGACCTTGCGCGCACGACCGAGCAGGTCGAGCGTGGCGTTCTCGAGCTTGAGGCCGACCTCCTCAGAGATCACCTGGCCGCCCGTGAGGATCGCGATGTCGGCGAGCTGAGCCTTGCGACGGTCACCGAAACCGGGGGCCTTGACGGCAACCGACTTGAAGATGCCGCGGATCTTGTTCACGACGAGGGTCGCGAGGGCTTCGCCATCCACGTCCTCGGCGATGATGAGGAGCTGCTTGCCGCTCTGGATCACCTTGTCGACGATGGGCAGCAGGTCCTTGATGTTGGAGATCTTGCTGTTCGCGATGAGGATGTACGGGTCCTCGAAGACCGCCTCCTGGCGCTCCTGGTCCGTGACGAAGTACGCCGACAGGTAGCCCTTGTCGAAGCGCATGCCCTCGGTGAGCTCGAGCTCGGTGCCGAAGGTGTTCGACTCCTCGACGGTGACAACACCCTCCTTGCCGACCTTGTCGATCGCCTCGGCGATCAGTGCGCCGATCTCGGGGTCACCAGCGGAGATGGACGCGGTAGCCGCGATCTCTTCCTTGGTCTCGATCTCCTTGGCGCCAGCAACGAGAGCCTCGATGACGGCCGCGACGGCCTTCTCGATGCCCTTCTTGAGGCTGATGGGGTCTGCGCCGGCCGCGACGTTGCGCAGGCCCTCGCGGACGAGTGCCTGGGCGAGGACGACCGAGGTGGTCGTACCGTCTCCGGCGACGTCATCCGTCTTCTTGGCGACCTCCTTGACGAGCTCGGCACCGATCTTCTCGTACGGGTCGTCGAGTTCGATCTCCTTGGCGATGGAGACACCATCGTTGGTGATCGTGGGGGCGCCCCACTTCTTCTCGAGGACGACGTTACGTCCGCGCGGGCCGAGCGTGACCTTCACCGCGTCGGCCAGGATGTTGAGGCCGCGCTCGAGGCCGCGACGGGCCTCCTCATCGAAAGCAATGATCTTTGCCATGTGTGTTTCTCGTCCCTCCCGGACGTCGTACAAACGAATTCTCTAGCACTCGGAACATGCGAGTGCCAAAGGAAAAACTAGCACTCGACAGGGGTGAGTGCAAGAAACGACGGCCTCGTAGGCTGGTCGGATGACAGAGCCGTCGCACCTCGCCTCCACACCGGGCGACATCATCGAGTTTCGGCCAGCTCCGGAACAGGCCTCGCGCGCGACCAAGCCGAATCTGATCGCGATTGCCATACTCGGCCCCGTGCTCCTCGCCACGAACGCGATACAGGTTGCCGTGGGTAATACTGTGCTCGGCTTCGTCGGGATCGGCATCGTTGTTGTGGGGTTCCCCCTCGCGCTGCTACTCGGCAGGCGAGCCGCGAAGCGATCACTCCTCCGTTTTGGGGACGGTAACTATGAGGCCCGTCAGGGTTTCACCACACGTAAGTTCGGCATCGCCGATGTTCACCAGATCGTCGTCCTACGCAGCGCGCGATTCTGGCCGTGGCCGGGGGCGCCGATGACCTTCATAGTGGGCCCGACGAAGCGACTCACCACGCTGTCCGGCTTCCTGTGGAACGCCGACCAGTTAGACGCTGTTGCTCAGGACATCGCCGGACGAGGGGTGCCGCTGGTTGATCACCCGGAGACACTCACCGCGGCTCAGCTGCGGCGCATTGACAGGCGATGGATCACGTGGTGGGAAGCTCATCCGATCGCTATCGGCGCGGGTGCCGGGCTCGCGATCGTCATCATCGTGACCGTCACGGTCTTGGTCGCCTTCGCGGTGTTGCGATGAGCGCCCGAAACTACTGAAGAATTAGGCCAGCTTGACGGCCTCGGCCTGCGGTCCCTTCGAGCCGGTGCCGACCTCGAAGACGACTGCCTGGCCCTCTTCGAGAACCTTGTAGCCGGCCATGTCGATCGCCGAGTAGTGGACGAAGACGTCCTGTCCACCCTCGTCCACGGTGATGAAGCCGTAGCCCTTTTCAGCGTTGAACCACTTGACGGTTCCGTTCGCCATGTCTTACTCCCTGCTGTGAATCGCGGCCGCCAACAGGGGCCGCTGAATCCAGATGGTAGCGGAGCACAGGGCGTCAGATCGGGGCGAAAAGGGCCAAGAGCGACCATGGCGCGAAAGTTAAACACGCGTGTAACACGCCCGATACCGGGGGTGTAATTTCGGCGCAGATCAACCCTCGGTGACGGCCGGCTGGAAGTCGGCACCGATGACGATCGTGATGGGTGCTCCGGGGAAGGCCTCCGGGGCGACGAGCTCAGCCTCACCGAATCCCAGTGCGACAACGAGCCCCAGCGCGATGCCCTCGTCTGCCGGGTCGCTGTAGTAGACGTGCGTCGTCTGCACGGTGTCCTCGTTGGCGTTCGCGCGGGTGCCGATGGGCCACCCTGCGCCCGCGAGCTGGTCGCCGACCGTGTTCTGGGCACCGACGATCGCGGAGCCGTTGAAGATCGAGATCGTGAACGCACGAGCCGGATCGATCGTGGTGGGGTCGGTCACAGGCTCGACGGTGGGAGTTGGGGTCGGAGTGGGCGTCGGAGTTGACTCCTCGGTCGCGACGAGGCCGAGGCCGAGGTCGATGTCGAGGATGCGACTGATACCGAAGAGACCGCCGAATACCAGGATGCCCGTGGCCAGTGCCGCCCACGCGAAGATGATCCACCCGCGCCCTCGACGAGCTGGTGCGCGGTGCGCTCCGACACGAGCAAGATCTTCGGGAAGCTCGTCGTAGCGATCCTTGGGATATGAGGCCATAGCTAGTCGTTCGATTCCTGGTCGGGGGAAAGAGTTCTGAACTCTCTGGCGGCGCGGGCACTCGTTCGAGCATCTCGGGCCCTGAGCAGTCTCCTGACCAGCATGGGATCGTGGCGCACGGCAGCGGGCAGGTCGATCACGGCGTTCAGCAGTTGATAATAGCGGGCGACGCTGAGTCCGAACTCCGAGCGGATCGCGTCCTCCTTGGCGCCGACGTGACGCCACCACTGCCTTTCGAAGGCGAGGATGCGCTGCTCCCGCTCCGGGAGATCGTCGCCCGGAGAACTCGAGTACTGCGGTTGCGCGACCATATCCCCACCTCCAGACGCCTCATACTAGGGGGCTGGCTGGCCCGGAACCGGGTCGCAGCGCGCAGCAGAACGGGATTCCCAGCATCCGTTCGACCGTACGAGCTTAGGATTACCTAAGTAGGTTTCCCGAACGATTGGCTTCCATGCAGTTGCGCTCGACTCTGCCCGCCTTCGCGCTCGGAGTGGCAGCCCTCGTCGCGCTGAGTGCATGCTCGGCACCGGTGTCGTCTCCCGGGCAGTCCCCCGCCGTGACGGGCGACCCCTCCGTGCCCCTCGCGCAGCTCGACATCCTCGACGACCCGCGAGCGTACGAGGGCCCGTCCACTGCGGTGCTGGCGTCGGAGAACGTCGAGGCGGGTGCGACGCCAGAGCAGCAGCTGCCGGCATCCGTCGTCTCCCACGACCTGGATGGCGACACGGATGTCACAGTGGACTCCACCGACCGCATCATCGCCATGGACATTGCTGGATCCATCGCCTCGACCCTCGTGGCGCTCGGTCTCGGCGACAACCTCGTGGGCCGCGACATCTCGACAACCGTGCCGAGCCTCGATGACCTCCCCGTCATCACCTCGAGCGGTCACACGGTCAACAACGAAGCGATCCTGGCGCTCCGACCGGATGTGCTGATCACGGATGGCACGGTCGGCCCGATCGACGTCGTGCTGCAGTTGCGCGAGGCCGGCGTCGACGTCGTCTTCGTAGAGAACGAACCGAGCCTCGACGGCATCGGCGAACTGGCGCGCCAGGTGGGCGCGGCCGTCGGCGCACCCGCCGCTGGCGACGAGCTCGCGGCATCCCTCGACACTCAAGTGCAGGAGAAGGTCGACGAGATCGCGGCGATCGTGCCGGGCGGCGAGCCGGTGCGCATGCTGTTCCTGTACCTGCGCGGCAACTCGGGTATCTACTACCTCTTCGGCCCGGAGTCCGGCGCTGATGTGCTCATCGACTCGCTCGGCGGCGTGGATGTCGCGGCAGAACTGGGACTCGTCGGCGAGCGCCCCATGACCGATGAGGCCATGGTCTCCGCCAACCCGGACCTCATCCTCGTGATGACGGACGGCCTCGCCAGCGTTGGAGGCGTTGACGCTCTGCTCGCGTCGAAGCCCGCCATTGCGCTCACCTCTGCCGGCCAGCACAAGCGTTTCGTCGACATGGCTGACGGCGACATCCTGAGCTTCGGACCGCGCACGCCTGCCGTGCTCGATGCACTCGCTCGCGCGATCTACGCGCCGGGGCAGTAGGCGCTCGCTCGAGTCTGCAGTTCTGACTAGTCGGGCCGGCGGCACTAGTCGGAAGTGCGTACTCGGCCCGGCGCCGCACGCACGAAGGCCCCCTCCCGGAGGAGGGGGCCTTCGCCGTTGCAGTGGCTTTACGCCCGGCGGCGGCGACCCAGCACGATCGCGATGACCGCGGCGATGATGGCCAGAACGAGGAGTGCTCCGAGCGCCCACGCCCACCAGGGCACCGTGGCATCCGACGACACGGGCTGCTGCGCGCCTCCGGTGGCCTCCGCTTCGGGGGCGGGTGCGGCATCCGCACACGCAGAGTCGAGCGTGAACTGGATGCTCACCGGGTCGAACTCCTCGCCAGCGCCATAGGTCCCGAAGGCCTCGGCACCCGCAGCCAGGAGTACTGCTGGGGCATCCGTGACGGTGAGGATGTCATCGGCGAGCACCGAGGTGCCGCTGAGGTCGAGCTCCACGAACTCGACGCCGCGGGAGTCCACGGGCTCGCCCTCCTGTGTTGTTCCGGACACGTCGAGGAGCAGCACAGCGGTGTCAGCATCGATAAACTGCACCGTCGGGTTCGACACGGTCGTGTTGAGGATGCCGCCATGCCCGGTGAACGTGATGGACCCGGGGAACTTCACCGCGCCCTCGGCCGTCTCGGCGTCGTACGAACCATCGCCGTTGCTCCAGCCGAACAGCGGGGTCTCGTACGTGGCGCCGTCGGCGACGGTCCACTCGCCGTTGGCGATCGCGCCGCTGATGTAGCTGCGGAACGACTCCTTGAAGCCCCAGGAGAGCTGGGCATCCGATACCGCGCAGCCCGCCGCGGCAACCGAGACCCGAGGTGCGATCTCGATCTCCGCACCCAGGCTGATGCTGCCCTGCAGGGTGATCGTGTGCTTTCCGGTCAGGTCGCCGGGCAGCCGGCCGGTCCAGGTGGCGAGGCCGCTGGCGTCTGCCGCCGCGTCCCGCGCGAGCACGGTGGGCTCGGAGTAGATCACCACGAGGATGTCCTTCTCGTTGGCCTCGAACCCCTTACCGCTGATCGTGATCTCGCCGCCGGCCACGAGTTTCTCCGGGTTCAGGACGGTGAGACCCTCTGTGGTCGGAGGCGTTGCCTCAGGCTGGCGTTCGCCCGCGTAGGCGGCGATCGTGCCGCCGCCCGCTCCGCCTCCGGAGCCAGCGCTGCTCGGTGCACCGATGATGAAGGTGACCGGGTCGAGCTGTGTGCCGGGGGCGTAGAACGTCGAACCCTCGAGCGAGAAGGCCGAAGCACCAGCAGCGGTGAGCGTCGCTGGCACACCGGACCACGCCACGGCGTTGCCGGGAGTGCTGCGGATGCCCGAGCTGAGGTCGAGGGTCGCGAACGCCACCGGCCCGGAACCGTTCACCGAGACCAGGAGCGCACCGGACGACGCGGAATCGACCCTCACGACCGGATTCGAGAGCGTGAGGTCGAGTAGCCCGTCGTGACCCGTGAACCGAACGGCGCCAGAGTAGTTCGAGGTGCCGACGCCTGTCGCCGCGCTGAACGACCCGCCGGTGGACTGCCCGAAGACGAACTCGCCACCCTCGAAGCCTGCTCCGCTCGTGGTGATCGCGCCCTTCGCGATTCCGCCCGTGATGTAGCTGCGGAACGAGGCTTTCACGCCCCACCGGAGCGCACCTGATGCCACGGACGGGATCGGCGGCGCCGTCACCGTGTAGTCGATCGAGGCCGTCGAAGGGAGGTACTGCGTGCTCGCTGGAGCAAACTCCGCGCGCAGGGTCGTCGTGCCGACGTCACCCGCCGTGAACGCGAGGCTCGCGGTGCTTGCCGCCGAGGTGACGCTGCGGCTGCCGAGAAGCGTCGAACCCGAATAGAAGCGAACCGTTCCCGGGTTCGCCGGCGCCACGGTCGACGAGACGGTGACCGTCGCGCCCGACACTGCACTCGAGGGCGACGCGCCCAGCGAGAGCGTCGTCACCTTCGGCGGGTTCGGAATCACCGCGGCGACGACGAACGTCACGGGATCGAGCGCGCTACCCACCTCGTAGAAGGGGCTGCCGCCGAGCGAGAAGGCTGCGGCCCCCTGGGCCGTGAGGGATGCTGGCACCCCCGCCCAGGTCAGCGTGCTCGTCGTGCTGCTGCGCGTACCTGCCGCCAGGTTGAGGTTGGCGAACGGCACGGGCTCTGCGCCGTTGATGCTCAGCAGGAGCACCGCGCCACTCGACGACGTAACGTTCACGACGGGGTTGGAGAGCGTGAGGTCGAGCAAGCCGCCGTGACCCTCGAATCGAACGCTTCCCGCGTACTTCGCCGTGCCCGTTGCCGTCGCACCATCGAATGTTCCGCCAGCGCTGCTTCCGAAGACGAACTGTCCGCCCTGTCGGCTGGTGCCCACCGTGGTGATCGTGCCCTGCGCGATCGAGCCCTCGATGTACTCACGGAAGCTCTCCTTGACACCCCACGTCAGCGGGTTGGTGAGGTTCGGCTGCGCAACCTCGACCGCGAGCTGCCCCGTCGAGGGGCTGTACGAGAGCGCGTTCGTCGGTGTGAAGACGGCGCTGAACTGGTGAGTTCCCGAGGCGAGCCCCGCGGTCTCGACGGATGCCGTGCCCGAGGTCACCGTGACGGTGTCGATCTGCGTCGCACCGTCGGAGAAGGTGACGGTACCGGCGGCACCGGCCGGAGTCACCGTGGCCGTGAGCGTCGTCGACTGACCGTCGACGAGCCCCGTCGCAGGGCTTGCCGTGAGGTCCGTGGTCGTGGTGACGCTCGCGCCGAAAGCGATGGGCGTGTAGGTCTCGAAGGGAGCGTGGGCCGCACCACTGCCGGGGTAGGTGTAGATGCCGTAGTTGCCGGTCAACGGCTCGCCGGCGTATCCGGGTGCAACAG
Source organism: uncultured Salinibacterium sp. (assembly GCA_964425885.1). GTDB lineage: Bacteria > Actinomycetota > Actinomycetes > Actinomycetales > Microbacteriaceae > Rhodoglobus. The sequence continues at coordinate 31,438 of CAYRON010000002.1, read as the reverse complement.
CGAGATCGAGAGTGAACGTGCCATCCGGATTGATGGGAACACCGAGGCTCGACTGCGACCCGAGCGATGCGATGCTCTCGGGGTTCACCACCCACTTCTGGGTTCCCACCTTGCGGAGGCTCGACGAGACGCCAGCGCTCGGCTTCCAGTTGTCCGGGAACTTACCGAACACGACATAGGCGCCACCGAACTGGCCCGACAACGGCGGGCGCGTGCCCGTGGTTGCCGGGGGCTGGGGGCTGAAGCCCGACCCGGTCACCGTGATCGTCTCGCCTGCCGCAGACAGACCCTCGGACTTCGAGACCGTGACCTTCGGCACGGGCGCGAAGCTGATCGGGGTGTACGTCTCGAATGGGGCGTAGGCCGCCCCACTACCCGGGTACGTGTAGATGCCGTAGTTGCCGAGCTCGGGTTCGCCGGCGTATCCAGTCGCGACCGTGAGATCGAGAGTGAACGTGCCATCCGGATTGATGGGAACACCGAGACCCGACTGCGATCCGAGCGAGGCGATGCTCTCGGGGTTCACCACCCACTTCTGGGCTCCGACCTTGCGGAGGCTCGACGAGACGCCGGCACTGGGCTTCCAGTTGTCGGGGAACTTGCCGAACACCACATAGGCGCCACCGAACTGGTTCGCCAGCGGCGGGCGCGTGCCCGTCGTCGCCGGGGGTTGGGGGCTGAACCCCGAACCCGAGATGGTGACGGTCTCGCCGCTGGCGGAGAGGCCGGCCGTCTTCGAGACGGTGACCTTCGGGGTCGGCGCGAAACTGATCGGCGTGTAGGTCTCGAACGGCGCGTACGCTGCGCCGCTGCCCGGGTAGGTATAGATGCCGTAATTGCCGAGTTCCGGCTCCCCGGAATAGCCCTGCGACACGGTGAGGTCGAGAGTGAACGTGCCATCCGGATTGATCGCGACACCGAGACCGGACTGTGATCCGAGGGAGGCGATGCTCTCCTGGTTCACCACCCACTTCTGGGTTCCGACCTTGCGGAGGCTCGACGAGACGCCGGCGCTCGGCTTCCAGTTGTCGGGGAACTTACCGAACACCACGTACGCGCCACCGAACTGATTGGCGAGAGGTGGACGGGTGCCCGTCGTCGCCGGGGGCTGGGGGTTGAAGCCCGAGCCCGAGATCGTGACCGTCTCACCATTGGTGAGTCCCGAGGTCTTCGAGACCGTCACCGTGGGTGTCGGCGCGAAGCTGACCGGCGTGTAGGTCTCGAAGGGTGCATACGCTGCACCGCTACCGGGGTAGGTGTAGATGCCGTAGTTCCCGAGTTCGGGCTCTCCGGTGTATCCCGGGGTCAGTGTGAGCTGCAGCGTGAACGATCCGTCGTCGTTGATCGGCACGCCGAGGCTCGACTGGGAGCCCAACGAGGCCAGGCTCGCCTGCTCGACGACCCACTTCTGGGTTCCCACCTTGCGCAGCGTCGAGGAGACACCAGCGCTCGGCTTCCAGTTGTCGGGGAACTTGCCGAACACGACATAGGCCCCGCCGAACTGGTTCGCCAGCGGCGGGCGCGTGCCCGTCGTCGCCGGGGGCTGGGGGTTGAATCCAGTACCCGTCACCGTGACGGTGTCGCCAGCCGAAAGGCCGGTGGTCTTCGAGACCGTGATGGTGGGAACGGGAACGCCCACCGGCAGCGCAAGGGTGCCCGTCGAGCTCAGCCAGGCGAGCGCATTCGTCGGCGTGAACACGGCGCTGAAGTTGTGGGTCGACTTGGAGAGGCCCTCCGCGACAATGGTCGCGACACCGGATGCGACGGGGGTCGTGCCGAGAACGGACTGCCCGTCGGAGAACGTTACAGACCCGGCAGCCGCGGGGCTGACCGTTGCCGTGAGGGTCACCGAGCCGCCGGTGGGAATGCTCGACGCGGGGTCGGAGGTGAGGGTCGTCGTCGTCGCCGTGGGTGGCGCGAAGGAGACGGGGGTGTAGGTCTCGAACGGCGCGTACGCTGCACCGCTGCCCGGGTAGGTGTAAATGCCGTAGTTACCGGTGACGGGTTCACCGGAGTAGCCCGGTGCAACTGTCAGGTCGAGCGAGAAGGAGCCGTCAGCGTTGATCGGCACGCCGAGGCTCGCCTGGGAACCGAGCGATGCAAGACTCGCCTGCTCGACGACCCACTTCTGCACGCCCACCTTACGGAGCGTCGATGAGACTCCCGCACTGGGCTTCCAGTTGTCGGGGAACTTGCCGAACACGACGTACGCGCCACCGAACTGGTTGGCCAGCGGCGGACGGGTGCCCGTCGTCGCCGGGGCGTTCGGGCTGAAGCCCCTTCCCGTGATCGTGATCGTCTCGCCGGCGGGCGAGAGACCTTCGGCCTTCGACACCGAGACGGTCGGCTCTGACGGCACGGGGTCCGGCTCGGGCTCCGGCTCCGGCTGGGGGTCGGGGTCAGGTTGCGGGTCGGGGTCAGGTTGCGGGTCGGGATCCGGGTCCGGCTGGGGTTCTGGATCGACTGCGGGGGCGGCGAGGGTGATCGCCGTCGAGGTGTCGAGAGTGCGGTCGGTCTGCGAGAGTCCGTGGGCCGCAGAGGTCGCGATGACGTAGCTGCCCGCGGCATCCATCGACCCAGCAGGGGCGGTCACCGTGGTCGAGAAGGCACCGTCGGTGATCGCAGGAACCCAGGTCTGGGCGATCCAGCCGGCGCCGGGGAGCGGGGTACCCGCGGTCCAGGCGGTTGCCGAACCGAGCAGCACGTAGACGCCGTTCGCCGCGCCGTCGCCGGTGAAACCGGTGCCCGACACCGTGAAGGTGTTCTCGATCGTGGGGTCGACATTCGACGACGGCGTGACGGTGACCACCGGTGCAGCGTCGGCGAGCGCGGGTTGCGACTGAGTCGCGACGAGGCTACCGCCGAGAACGAGTGCGAGGGACAGGGTTGCAGCGAGCGTCCTGGAGCGGACGGAGGCGTGACTCACGAGGGTAAATCTCCTGGGGTGGGGGCGGCCCATCAGTGGGCGACAGTCACTTAGCTAAGGCTAAGCTAACTTCGACCCTAGGCTCCCAGACGCTCTCGTGTCAAAGCTTCGGTAAGGATTACCTTACTAAACCCTCGCGGTACATCGAGAGGTGCGGGATGCCCGCCTCCTCGTACACCTCCCCGAATGCGACGAACCCGTGACTGGCGTAGAGAGGTGCGATGTACTCCTGCGCGTGCAGGAGCATCGCGTTGTCACCGAAGTCCTCGAGGGCGCGCGCCAGAAGAGAGTGCGCCAGCCCCTTGCCCCGGTGCGCGGAACTCACGACCACACGCCCGACGATGTGCCGGGCATCCCGGTGTTCAGGCTCCTCGTCGACGAGCACCCTGAGGCAGGCGATCGCGTCGCGCCCCTCGAGCGCGAAGTAGTGCACGGTCGTGGGCTCGAGGTCGCGCCAGTCGAGCTCCTCCTCGTCGACATGCTGCTCGAGCAGGAACACGTCGGTGCGGAGTTTGAGCACCGCGTAGAGTTCAGCGGTCGAGATTTCGTCGCTGCGTCTGACAATCACGGAACATTCGGCCACGCTCGCGAGTTTAATGGAGCACGACCTTTCCCCGTTCTGGAGAACCAATGACCTACAACGTGAACAAGACCGACGAAGAGTGGCGCCAGGAGCTCTCCCCCGAGGAGTACGCCATCCTGCGCCAGTCGGCCACCGAGCGCGCATGGACCGGCGAGCTGCTCGACGAGAACCGCACCGGTGTGTACAAGTGCAAGGGATGTGGGCAGGAACTGTTCCGCAGCACCGCCAAGTTCGACTCGCACTGCGGCTGGCCGAGCTTCTACATCCCGAGCGAGCAGGACGCGGTCGAGCTCGTCAAGGACACCTCGCTCGGCATGGAGCGCGTCGAGGTCCGCTGCTCGAACTGCGGCTCACACCTCGGTCACGTCTTCGATGACGCACCCACGACCCCGACCGGCGACCGCTTCTGCATGAACTCGGTCTCACTGTCGTTCGAGGCTGCCGAGTAGGTGTCTTCTCCAGCCCTCGAGGCGATACTGCGTCGTCGGTCGCACTCGCGAGTGACCGAGGATGCACCCACGCACGAGCAGCTGCTTCCGCTGGTCGCGGCAGCGGGCACGGTCGCTGACCATGGGTCGCTGCATCCGTGGCGCCTCATCGAGCTGCGCGGAGATGCGCGGTCGCGCCTGGGCGCGGCGTTCGTCGAAGCGAGTGGTCTGGAGGGCAAGGACGCCCGGTCGCTGGCCGAGAAGCCGCTGCGGGCCTCGCTTCTCATCGCTGTCGTCGCACGCCGACAGCCCAGCTTCAAGGTTCCCGCGTGGGAGCAGGATGCGACGGCCGCTGGAGTCGCGCACGCCCTGAGCCTCCTGCTCGACGACGCCGGCTGGGGTGTGCTCTGGCGCACCGGCGGACACACCCGTTCGGAGCCGGTGCGACGGATGCACGAGCTCGCCGACAACGAGGAGCTGCTCGGCTGGCTCTACGTCGGGGGTGTCATCCCGGGCAAGGACAAGCCGCGCAAGCCGCTCGACCCGGAGCGCTACCTGTCGGTGCTGTGATTCTCGGCGCGCTGGGCTGAGAGCACCGCGAGCGAGACGGCGACGAGGGTCAGCAGCGTGCCGATCACCGTGGTGATCGAGAGGTGGTGGCCCGCGATCGGGATCGCGAGGTCGAGAAGTAGCGCGCCGACGAGTTGACCCGCGATCGTGCCGAGGCCGAGGAGCAGCACGCCGATCGTGCGCACGACGGCGGCCGCTCCCCCGATGAACAGCACCCCGATGGCGCCGCCGGTATAGAGCAGCGGGTTGTTCGGGAAGGTCGCGACCCATCCCACGACGAGGGTGTGCACGATCACAGCGATGACGAGCACGCTCGCGCCCGTGAGGAAGTTGAGGAACGTCGCTGTCAGCGCGGACTCCGAGACGTACCGCACCTGGCCGTTGATCGCCTGCTGGTACCCCACGCCGACGCCCGCGAGCAGCGGAAGGATGAGCAGCGCGATCGGAACATCCACCCGCAACTCGGCGGCACCCGCGAAACCCACGGCGACGAGCGCCAGCAGCGACGCGACGACGCGCAGCACGGTGACGGGACGCTTGGGTAGGTCGCCGAGCCCGACGCGATCGATGACTGCGCCCGTGATGGTCTGGGTCGCGACGACCGCGATCGTGAAGAGCGCGACGCCGACGACCGTGGCGGTGAGGCCCTGGCTCACGACGAAGAACGCGCCGAAGACGCCGCCGATGAGGTACCACCAGGGCGTCTGCCGCGTTCGTACCGATCTGTTGAGGCGAGCGAGCCCGTGGCGTCCGCTCGGCACGAGAAGCACGACGACTGTGAGAATCAGGAGTCCACTGCCGAACGAGATGAGGGACGAGAGGATGCCGTCACCCAGCTCGATCGCGAGCTGACTGTTCACCCGAGTCTGGAGTGCGGTGAGGGCTCCACTGATCACGGCCACGCCCACCGACGCGACCAGGACCAGACGGGAGGGCTGCGACGCCGGGGTGGAACTCACTTAGCTACTATGGACGATGTTCGCGCCCCCTTAGCTCAGTTGGCCAGAGCACCGCTCTTGTAAAGCGGGGGTCGTCGGTTCGAATCCGACAGGGGGCTCCAGAAAATGTCGCGATGCGGCATTTTCTGGAGCCCGTTTGCCGAATACTTGTCCCGTTGTTGGAGCCAGGTTCGGTCGGCAAAGCCGCGGCGCCTCCCAACGCTCATCTCCCACTCGCACCTTGTCGACCTCCGTGCCGGCCCAGCGGGGCGCACGCAGCCTTTAGACGGGTCGAGGTATGCTCGCCATCGTTCTGGGAGGCTTGATGGCATACGACCTAACTAATCAGCTAGTAATTGGTATTGCCTCGAGCGCGCTGTTTGATCTGGCGGAGTCAGACGAAGTCTTCAGGACTCAGGGCGAAGAACCATACAGGGTGTACCAAGAGGAGAACATAGACGTTCACCTCAAGCCAGGAGTGGCATTTCCCTTCATCAGCCGCCTTCTATCACTCAATGATCTCGCGGAACCCGGCGAGCCACCTTTCGTCGAGGTCATCGTTCTCTCGAAGAATGATCCCGATACAGGTCTCCGCGTAATGCGCTCGATCCAGCATCACAAGTTGGCGATCACTCGAGCTGTCTTTATGCAGGGCCGGTCCCCGCACAAGTTCATACCCGCCTTCAAGATGGCCCTGTTCTTGTCTGCCGACGAGAAGGACGTGGTGGAAGCGGTGCGGTTGGGACATCCCGCTGGCCAGGTACTCGACACTTCGTCAATAAATGACGAGAGCAACGACCTTCGGATTGCGTTCGACTTCGACGGCGTGCTCGCTGACGATTCATCCGAGCGTGTCATGCAGAAGGATGGGCTCGAGGCGTTTCACCACAATGAGGTAACGCGAATCGACGAACCCCACCAAAACGGCCCGATGGTGAACCTTCTCGCTGGGATCAACCGCATCCAACGACGGGAAGAAGAGAAGCGAAGAGTAGACGCAGACTACAGAATTCGAGTGCACGTTGCCTTGGTAACCGCCCGCAATGCCCCCTCCCATGAAAGAGCCGTGCGCAGTCTGAAGACGTGGGGGGTGACCGTCAATGATGCGTTCTTCCTTGGCGGGGTGGAGAAGGCATCAGTTCTGGAAATACTCAAACCTCACATCTTCTTCGACGATCAAGCAACTCACCTTTCGACCGCCGCCAAGGTAGTCCCTAGCGTGCACGTACCGTTTGGGATAGTGAACGCTCCTTCAATTTCCTAATCATGCATCCTCAGCAGGCGCTCGGCTAAGTCATGCCGCGGCTCGGATAGAACACGACTTGACCTCGTCTCCCGCATGCAAATCACGCTGCTCAGCCAGGCGCGTGATACAGACAACGGACATAGCAGTCCGCACGGACTAAATGTTCCACCGGAACAAACTCTGCTAACGTCGGGAGCACCTCACGTTAGGACTCCTGTGTCGACTCCGCGCCGCACCCTCACTGCCACGCTGGCTGGCCTCGCCGTTGCCGCTGTTGCCCTTGCCGGCGCTGCGCCTGCGAGCGCTGCATCCGCACCGCCCACTCCGGTCGTCGGTGCCCCCGCGAGCACCTCGAGCTACTACGTGCACAACGGCGCGCTCTACCTCTCGGGTGTGGCCGAGGGTGACGTCTACTCGAGCCTGTTCACCTTCGATGGCTCCACGTTCACACAGGTGCCGGGCTCGCCCGTGGGCCCGATGCAGTTCCACACGCTGGGCGACGAGTTGATCTTCGAGGCGATCGTCGACATCAACGCGCTCCCGTCGTACTCGTACGGCCTCTTCACCTACGACGGCACCACCATCACGCAAGTTCCCGGGCCGTTCGAGACGCCCAATAACTTCGTGAGCATTGGTGGCGTCGCGTACTTCCAGGCGACTGTCGGCGGGGTCGTTGAGCTCTGGCAGTACGACGGGTCCGCGGCATCCCCCGTCGCCGGCGGCAACGTCGAGCCCCGCTACCTCTCCACCTACAACGGCAAGCTCTACTTCGAGGGCGACACCGACCCGACACCGGGTGAGGCGCGCACTCTGTTCTCGTTCGACCCTGCCACGCCTGCTGCTCCGGCCGCCCCCGTCGCGGGCGCACCGGTCGGCGCGAGCGAGCTCGTCGCTTACGACGGCCTCGCCTACTTCGGTGCGAACGGATCGCTGTACTCGTTCGACGGCGCTTCGACCTTCACCGCCGTGGACCTCACGCCCGCGACATCCGCCGGCGCGCTCACCGTGTTCGACGGAGCGCTCTACTTCACCGGCGGCACTACCGGGTTCGGCAACGTCTTCAGTTACCAGAGCGGCACCGTCACGGAGGTGCCGGGTGCAGCCACGGAGACCGTTCGATACACCGAGTACAACGGCAGCCTGTACTACCTCGGTTTCGCGAACGACCTGCCCGTCATGAACCTCATCACGGCAGGCCAGGTCAGTGTGCTCGAGGGCTCACCGGAGTACACGTTCAACATGACCGTGTTCCAGGGCAAGCTCTACTTCTCGGGCGACACAGATGACGCGTCCAACGTTATGTACGTCTACGAGACCGAGCCACCGACCCCGACGCCGTCGCCGACGCCGATAGGGCCGACACTGGCATCCACGGGACTGGACTTCGGGATGCCCGCACTCGGCGCTTTCGTGATGCTTCTCGCCGGGGCATCCGTCGCGCTGCTCGCCCGCTCTCGCCGCACGGAGTAGCACCTCACAACGGGAGGGGCGCGCTAGCCGCCACCCTTCGGGCCTTTGCCATTCTCGTTGCCCTTTCCCTTCTCGTCCTTGCCCTTCTTGTCGCTCTCAGGCTCCTCGGGCTCGACGGGCTGCACGGGCTCAGGTTCTACGGCTTCCACGACGGCCTGCAGATCCTGACGGACGAGCTCGATAGCCGCACCGATCTGGGTGCTGCGTTCGCTGCTCACCTCACCCCGCGACGTGGCCTCGAGCAACTGCTGATTCAGGGCGTCGAGTTGGGTGAGGGCCGCGGCGGCATCTCCGGTGGCAGCGGTGTTCGCGATATCGACGACCTCCTGTTGGAGCTCGGCGCTGATCTCGCTGTCGATCGCCGGCTGGGCCGCGCATCCGACACACAGGCTCGCGGATGCCACGGCGACGACGAGCGCGCGAAGTACTCGCATCACGGACTCACCGCCTCGAGCAGCTGTTCCACGTGAGTGCCGAGGGGCTCCTCGAGAGCCGGAAGCTGCGGCGCCGTGGGCGCGGGGGCCGGGACAGATACCAGTGCTGCGATCACGACCCCGGCGATGAGGACGAGAACGGCTGCCGCAACGAGAGCCATCCACCGTCGAGAAGAACTCCGAGCCTTGACCGGCATGGAGGGCTCTTGGGCAAGCGGTCTGGTGAGAACACGCGTGGGGTCGCCGTCGCCCGGCACCGTGAGAACACGAGTCGGCTCATCCTGTTGCATCGCCGCCGTCTCCACCGCGGCCGACGGTGCCTCGAGGGCAAAGTCGCGTTCAGCGCGAGCGGCCAGCGCTGCGATTCGCTCGGCGGTGGGTCGCGCTTCGGGGCTGCGGGCCGTCATGGAGGAGAGGAGTTCGCGCAAGGCGACGGGAACCGACTCCGGTATAGGTGGATCGCTGACGATGCGAGCGGACGCCGATTGCGCCGCCGTCCCCGGAAAGGCCCGCTGACCGGTCAGAGCCTCGAGGATGACGAGCCCGAGCGAGTAGATATCGGCACTCGGAGCGGGATCGTCGCCGTTGAGTTGCTCGGGTGCCAGATAGGCGGCGGTGCCCATGAACGAGCCCGGCATCGTCAGGCGAGTGCTATCCGCGAGGTGCGCGATCCCGAAGTCGGCGAGCTTCGCGCGCACCCGACCGCCCCGAGATGAGGTGAGAAGCACGTTGGAGGGCTTGATGTCCCGGTGCACGATTCCAGCGCCGTGGACTGCCTCGAGTCCGTCGCTGAGCTCCTTGAGCATCCCCATCGCATCCTCGACGGACAGGGGGCCAGTCTCGAGGCGCTCGTGGAGAGCTGGCCCGTCGACGAACTCCATGACGAGGTACGCCGTTGGCTCGGCATCAAGATTCGCGTCGAAGACGGTCACCAGGGCGGGATGGTTCAGCGACGCGAGAACCCGCACCTCCGATCGCTTCCGGGCGGCGTCCGCGTGGGCGTCGGCTCCCTCAGCAAAGAACTTGATGGCGACGGTGCGACCAAGGAGCGTGTCATCCGCTCGATACACACTCGACATGCCGCCCCGACCCAGAAGCTCCCCGACGCGGTACCTGCCTCCGACGATCGCCGCCGGGAATGCACCCTGTGCCACCTCGTGTGCCACGTCAGCCTCCCTGAGCATGCATGTACCCCAAAAAGGGGCCACCCCGATCGTAGATCGCACGACTGGGAATGCTGCAAGGGTTTACGACCCGTGGTTGCGCGGTGTAGGGGTCGCGCCAGCTACTGAGACGCGAACACCACGACCTCGTGGTTGACCCGGTCGTAGACGAACTGGAACCCGTAGTCCGGGTAGGCCTCGCTCAGTTCGTCCGGGAAACCTCTCAGGTCGGACGAGAACTGGGCGATCGCCGCAAACCCACCGATCGCACACCCTCCGATGAGCGGGCCCGAGAACGAGTCGGATTCGGGGTCGACGATGTTCGCCTCCGGGTAGACCGCGATGCACGGCGAGTCCGAGTCAGATCCGAAGAAGCCGCTCGCCGTCACGACGGTTCGCAGCCCGAGGAACGGCTGGAATCCTTGGGTGCTGATGTCTCCATTGACCCCACCCCGGAAGATGTCCGGCAACCTGAACGATCCGTCAACGCCGAGGCGGGCGACCTGACGCGCCCCGACCTGCAGCGGGTCGCTCTGCACGCGCTGCACGAGCGTCAATGACGTGACCACCAGCGCAACGAAAGCCACGACCGCGACCAGAATGAGCACGGTCGAGCGGCGGATGCCCCGCAGCTGCGACGCCAGGGTGCGAGCCAGCGGCTCCCGGGCGGGCTCGAGCTCCGGCCCCGGCTCCGGCACGTGTGGGGCCGCGATGGGCTCCGGAACCTCCACCGCCTCCGGCTGCTGGGGCGGGCGCCGGGCATCCTCGAGCTCCTGCAGTCGGCGAATCGCGGCCGGGTCGAGGTCGGCGTCGGGCCCGTACACCCTCGCGCGGAGCACGGCGAGCTCATCCTGCATCTCCGAGTCCGGCATCAGAGCTTCGTCTCGTACACGACTACCTCGGAGCGCTCGGGGTCATAGACGAAGCGCAGGCCCGAGTCGGGGAAGGCCTCCCGAAGCTCCTGTGGCCAGCCTTCCCGGTCTGCCACGAACTGGGTCATGGCAGGAAAGCCGCCAGCTGCGCATCCGCCCATGATCATGCCCGAGAACGAGTCGGATTCCGGGTCGGTGATGTCGGCTTCGATGAAGATGTTGAGACAGTCTTCGTCGGAGCCGTCACCGAACATCCCGCCGCCGGTTCCGACGATCGAACGCACGCCGTGAAACGACTCGAAGGCCTCGATGCCCTCGTCGCCGCTCGGACCGGCCGAGAACATCCGCGGAATCACGAAGGCGGGATCGGGCGCGAGCCGTTCAATCTCCTCCGTCGCAGCCTGGAGCGGCTCACTGTGCAATCGAGGAACGAGGGTCAGGGCGACGGCGATGACCGTGATGAGAGCGGCAACACCGAGCGTTATCAACACGACGCGCCTCGGTAGGCGCTCGAGCTGCTGCAGTGTCCAGCGCAGGGCAGCTTCGACCCGGTGCGGTCGGGCGGGCGGCGGCGGCGCGATCTCGACCACGGGTGCTCGTTCCACGACTTCGGCGCGTTGCGGCACGGTCGGCCGCCGGGCCTCCTCCAGCTCGTGGAGTCGACGGACCGCGTCCTCGTCGGGCTGCGACGCGCTGGTCGGCCCGTACACACGCGCGCGCAGGGCGTCGAGCTCGCGCTCATCGGCGGAGGTCACAGCCCGGCGACCACCCGGGGTTCCGGCGCAACATTCGCAAACGCGCGGTGCACGGATGCCACGGCACTCGAGCCCTCTCCGACTGCTGCTGCCACGCGCTTCATCGAGCCCTTCCGAACGTCACCGGTGGCGAACACGAAGGGCACGCTGGTCTCGAACGGGAGCGGGTCCCTGCCGTGGAGACCGAGGCAGGCGGCGGCAGCCTCGAGAGGCACGTCCGTTCCCGTGACCAGGAACCCGCGGTCATCCGTCGCTATCCCCTCGAGCCAGCTGGTGGCGGGCTCGGCGCCGATGAAGCAGAACATGCCGGCACAGTCGATGGCCTCGCCGGTCGAGAGCGTGACTCGCTCGAGTGCATCCTCGCCCTCGATGGCGGCGACCTGGGTCTGCGTGTGGACCGTCACGCGAGGGTCGTCGGCGAGGCGATCGATGAGGTAGGCCGACATGCTGGCGTCGAGCTTCTCTCCGCGAATCACGAGGTGAACTGAGCATGCGTTCGAGGCGAGGAAGAGCGCGGCCTGTCCTGCCGAGTTCGCGCCGCCGACCACGACGACAGTCGACCCGGCCACCTGCTTCGCTTCGAGAGGAGTCGCCGAGTAGTAGATCCCGGCACCCTCCAACTCCGCCCAACGCTCGAGCGGAAGCGCTCGGTACGACGCACCTGTCGAGACGATCACGGCGCGTGCGTGCACGTTCGAGCCGTCGGTCAGCTGCACGGTGATGCCCTCGGGCGTGGCATCCAGGCCCATCGCCTCGCAGGGCGCGAAGACTCGCACACCGAACTTCAGGGCCTGCAGCTGCGCCTGGCCGATGAGCTCACCGCCGCTGACGCCGAAGGGGAACCCGAGATAGTTCTCGATGCGCGAGGTCGCGGATGCCTGACCACCGGGTGCCACGCGGTCGAGCAACACCGTCGACAAGCCCTCGGATGCACCGTAGATGGCCGCAGCGAGGCCGGACGGTCCAGCACCGACAACGGCGAGGTCCACTGTGACATCCTCCGGCTCCTGGTAGGCGAGCCCCAGCTTCTCCGCGACGATGCCGGGAGTGGCATGGAGGATCGGCTCGCCCTGCACCCAGACGACGGGCATCTCTGCTGCACCGATGCCGTGGTCTTGGAGTTCGTCCGCATGATCGGTGCCGTCATGCCAGGTGTGTGCGAGGCCGAGGCGGATGGCGTACGAGCGCAGAGCGAGCACCTCGCGGGAGCGCTCGGGGCCGACGATCTTGAGCGTGAGCGCGGCCGGACCGTTGAGCAGGCCCTGCCGGCGCTTCCACAGGTCGCGCAGGAGCAGGTCGGCCAGGTCGTCGTGCTCCGCCATGACCCGGCGGAACGCGTTGGTGTCGAGTGCGAGCATCCGGCCCGCTTCGCGCACTCGCCCGTTGAGAAACGCTCGCTGCCCGCTCAGCACGCCGAGTTCGCCCGTGTACGACCGCTCGCCCACGGTGGTCACAAGGATCTCGGGGAACCACGCGTTGGCGGGTCGAACGATCTCGACGAGGCCGGAGTCAACCAGCACGAGGGGGTACCACTGCTCACCGACGGTCAGCACGAGGTCACCGACCGCCGCTTCGATCGGGCGTGCGTAGGGCAGGATGCGCGCCCACTGCTCTTCGGTGAAGGTGTTCGTCAGGGTTACCGTTGCGTCTGCCACATCTTCATCTTCCACGACGGATGTTACGGGCGAAAGTTCTCCGCGGCATCCGGCTTGCGCGTGAACACGTAGTGCACCACGCCACTCGGCGACGGAGTCACCTCGACATCGAAGCGTTCTTCCATACCCTCAAGGCCATCCCAGAGTCGCTGTCCGCGTCCCAGAATGATCGGCACGACCACCACGTGCAGGTGATCGACGAGGTCTGCCTCAAGGAACTCCCTGACCACGGTCGCCCCTCCGCCGAGGCGCACGTCGAGGCCGCCAGCGAGTTCGGATGCGAGCGCCAGGGCATCTGCCGGGGAGGAATTGCGGAACAGGAAGGTCGTCTCCCCCACGGCGAGGTCCGGCCGTTCGTGGTGGGTGAGCACGACCACCGGCGAGTGGAATGGCGGCTCCTCACCCCACCATCCGCTCCACGTTTCGTCTTCCCAGGGCCCGATCTGCGGACCGAACTTGCCGCGGCCCATGATCTCCGCACCGATGCCCACGCTCGTCGCCGACGCGAACGCATCGTCGACTCCGGACGTGCCGGCACCGACGGACTCGCCGTCGTGGCCACTCATCGACACGAACGTGCGGGTGGGAAAGAACCACTCCATGAGCCGCATGCCCGCGTGCCCGAAAGGCGCCTCGAACGACCGATCCTCGCCCGCACCGAACCCGTCCAGTGAGATCGCGAAGTTGTGCACGCGCAGTTTCGTCATGGCACGAAGATACTCGCGCAGCTTGGGTCAGGCTCACACGAACGGTCCTTCTACAGCCGGACTTGTTGGCTGAAAGGGGCCGCGAGTGCCCTTCAAACAGTTCTAGGGGGAAACAAACACCTCGTCGGCAAGAATGCCGGGCTTGACCCTGATGAGAACTGACTCGCCGTCGGGGACTAGGAACGCTGCAGAACCTGTCGCCGATGCGCCAGCAAAAAGCTCATCGAGCCCGAATCCATCACTCAGAATTACGAGGTTGTCGAAGCTGTTAATCACGTTCCCTGCGCTGGTCACGATGTCAACGCCCACCTCCGCGGCGTACGACGAGTCCTCTCCCGTGAAGGTGACCGTGTAGTTCACGATCTCATAGTGAGACCCGGCTGCGGGTGCTTCGTTGAACGAGTTTGCGGAAGCAACTGCCGCGGTTCCGTCTGCCGTGTACGAGTTCACCACCACTGACCAGTTGTCGCTGCTGATGGTCGAGCCGATCGCCACCGGATTGTCGCGAGTGCCAGCTTCGGACGACGAACTCGGGGGCTCCTCCGTCGCACCTTCCACCGCGGAGGTATCTTCTGTCACGGTCGTTTCGTCGCTGAAAGCTCCGTTAACGGCAACCGCTACAACGGCGAAGAAGACGATAAACGCGACAATTGTTCCAACGATCGACACGATCAGGCCTGCGATACCGAGGCCCTTTCCCGATCCCTTCATAAAGAGCGAAACGATCGAAAGAATGAACGCGATCGGAAGAAGGATCCAGCCCAGCACGAAAACGCCCGGGATACACGCCGCAATGAACCCGACGATAGAGACGATGAGGGCGACCAACGCAAGCACGTTGCGACCTTCGACTGGCTGGGATGGGAGTTGAGGGGTTTGCTGAGGATCGAGCGGGGTCGTCTGTGACGCCGCTCCCGGGTCTTGGAGTGTCATGAGTTCAAGCGTAGAGCAAGTGATGGTCCTTCATAAAACGCTGACACTCCCTCACTGGACGACCACAACCATCACACCGCCTCAGAACAACGTGGGCTGACCCACCTGCTCGAACGCGGGCAGGGCCTTCGCCGGTCGCACCCATCGGGCATCCGAATCGAAACCCTGGGCGCGCATGAGGGTCGCGACCTTCTCGCCGAGCCACTGCCGGTAGGCCTTCGGCGCGTAGGACGACTCGGCGTACATCGTGCGGTAGCGGCTGACGAGTTCTGGATGCTCGCGCTCGAGCCACGACAGGAACCACTCCCGTGCACCGGGCCGCAGGTGCAGTGCGCCATAGGTCACACGCGTGACTCCCGCCTCGCGCAAGGCCGCGAGAGCAGACTCGATGTGGGCCTTCGTGTCGGTCAGATACGGGAGCAACGGCATCATGAGCACCGACACGTCGAACCCGGCATCGACGGCGGCACGCACCGTGGCCAATCGCGCCGCGGTTGTCGGCGTGCCCGGTTCGATCTGCTGCTGAAGATCGTCATCGAACACAGCGATCGACATGGCGAGATCCACCGGCACCCGCTCCGCCGCCGCCACCAGGTGCTGCAAATCCCGTCGCAGCAGGGTCCCCTTCGTGAGCACGGAGAACGGCGTACCGCTGTCGGCAAGCGCATCGATGATCCCCGGCATCAGCTGGTAGCGCCCTTCAGCCCTCTGGTACGGGTCGGTGTTGGTACCGAGCGCGACGGCCTCGCGCCTCCACTTCGGTTTGGCGAGTTCTGCTCGGAGCACCTCTACGACGTTCATCTTGACCACGACCTGTGTATCGAAGTCGATACCAGAATCGAGGTCGAGGTAGCGGTGGGTACCGCGGGCGAAGCAGTAGACGCACGCGTGCGAGCATCCCCTATAAGGATTGACCGTCCAGTTGAACGGCATGGCGCTCTGCCCTGGCACTTTGTTGAGCGCGCTCTTCGCCGCAACTTCGTGGAACACCATCCCCGCGAACTCGGGCGTGCGCACCGACCGAACCAACCCCTGGAGCCCGATCAGGCCTCCAGGGGCTTCCACTGACTGCCCGCTCCACCGCATTCCCACAGTAGAACATATGTTCGAGCATTGGGCAAGGGCCTGTCAGTCGGCTGGCTCGAAAGAATACGCGGATCATTCTCATTTTCTGACATACTCGCACCATGACTACACCCGAACAGCCAGGGCTCGGCTCACCTGAGCCGCAGCCCGGACCATCCCAAGCTCCCGCCCAGAGCGCTCCCCTTCCTCAGCAATCCGCCCCGGCAAAGCCGATAGGGCTGGCCCTAACAGCCCTCCTGGTAGGCATCGGTGCCTTCCTCGTCGGCCTAGTGCCAGTTCTTGGGGCACTCGTCGGTGTTGCAGCGGTCGTTATCGCTATCCTCGCCCTCACTCGTCAGCAATCGAAGCCGTTGGCCATCGTCGGCCTTGCGCTCGGTGGAGTCGCCATTCTCACGTCATTCGGGGTCACCCTTGGTCTCGGTGCTGCGATCAACAGCGCTTCGGACGAGCGAGTTGCCCCTCCTGCAAGTCCGTCCTCGACCACAGAGCCCGTGGAGGAGGCCCCGGCCGTGCCGGTGGAAACCGAAGCGCCGGTCGTGGAAGAACCCGCCCCTCCGGCGGAGCCTGAGGTGCCGGTCGAGTTCACCTCGGCCCTCATCAAGGCAGCCAGCTATTCCGAGATGATGCACATGAGCAAGGCTGGAATCTACGACCAGTTGACATCGGAATACGGGGAGCAGTTCTCGGCCGAGGCCGCGCAGTATGCAGTGGACAACCTCCAAGCCGATTGGAATGCCAACGCGCTAGCGAAGGCGAAGTCATATCAGGACGGGATGGCGATGTCGCCCGAAGCGATTCGCGACCAGCTAACCAGCGAGTACGGCGAACGATTCACCGTCGAGGAAGCCGACTACGCAATCCAGCACCTGAACGACTGATCGCTCACGGGAAGGGCGAGGGACGCTTCAAGCGTTCGCATGATGCCGGAAGCGTCCCTCGTCGAATCTGCACTCGTACTCGACTCTCCTACGAGATCGAGTCGACCGCCGCCTGGATCGCCGCGAGCGTGACCTCGGGCCGCGAGATCATCGACACGTGGGATGCCGCGACCTCCGTCACGGTTGCCCCGGCTCGCTCGGCCATATGCCGCTGGGTTGCAATCGGGATGACGAGGTCCTCCGTGCCGAGCACCGCCCAGCTGGGGATCGTCTTCCACGCTGGTGCGGCCGACGGCGTGACGTTGGCGACGAAGGATGCCGGGCGTTGCTGCGCCACGATCGTCCATCGATCCGCTTCGGGGAGGTCCTGTGCAAAGGAGTTGTGCACGGTATCCGGCTTGAGGAACGCCTCCGCGGCACCCTCGGGCGCACCGGGGTAGCCCGCGACATCCAGGACCGTCGTCGGGTCGGCGACCGCGAGCGCGGACCCTGACCCATCAAGGATGCTCACGACAGTCTCACCCTCATCGGGGATGAACGCGTCCACGTAGACCAGTGCCTTGACATCGCCACCGTGCGCACCCGCATTCGTGATCACGGCGCCGCCGTAGGAGTGGCCGACAAGCACGACCGGTCCGCTGGTGCGTTGCGCCAGGAACGACGCGATGTATGCCGCGTCGCCCGTGAGGCCGCGAAGCTCATTCGGCGGCGCAAAGACGGTGTAGCCCTGGGCCTGCAACGGCACGCTCACGGCGGTCCAGCTGGACGCGTCGGCCCACGCTCCGTGGACGAGCACGATGGTTGGTTTGTCTGACATGTCTGTTCCCTCTCCCTGATGCCACGCGAGTGCAGGCGGCCGCTCTATCGCGTCGCGCGTCGGGTTCGGGACGCTTGCGCCCACTGTAAAGCGGCCCGGCGGCGAGCGCCAGAGGCCGAGTGAATGTTCTTCGGGCGTTTAGAGGGCGGTCACGACAGCCTCAGCGAGCTCCGCCGGCTTGGTGAGTTGCGGCCAGTGGCCGGTAGGGAGATCGATGAGAGTGCGATTCTTCATCGCCGCAAGCTCTGCCACGAACGGCACTCCGCCATCCAGCCACTGCTGGAGTTGGGCCGCAGGGAACTCACAGCAGATCACCGTGACGGGAACGTCGTACCGGCGCGGATCACTCAGCACCTGCATGTCGCTCGCGAGCCGCGCGGGGATCGGGATGGCGATCTCGCGGAAGTGCTCCCGCAGCTCGTCGGTCAGATCCGTGAGGTCCGCCTCCTCGAAGACGTCCCAGTCGGGGAGCGGGATCTCGCCGTCGACCACGGGCAACTCATCGTTGATGGAGTCACCCTCGCCGAGCGGGCCAGAGTCGACGTAGATCACGCGGGAGACAGCATCCGGTCGGGCATCCACCACACCGGAGGCGATCGCACCACCACCGCTGTGCCCAACGAGCACGACGCCGGCGGGCAGCGAGTCGACGAGAGCAATGACCGCGTCGATGTTGTCGCGCAGTGTGATGCCCGAGCGGTCGGCATCCTTCGATTCCATGCCGGGGAGCGTCACGGGATGCGGCGTGTGCCCCTCATCGCGAAGGCGTTGAGTGACTACGCCCCACGAGTCGCCGTTGAGCCAGAAACCAGGAATGAGGATGACGTCCATGCTGCGACGCTACGCTCGGCCCCCGACAGCGGCAGGGACCTGACCCGCCCTCACGATCGATACAGTGGCTGCATGGGCAGTGAGACTCTCTTCGTCGGAAGCGTCATCACGGTGGATGACACCAACCCCCGCGCAGAGGCGGTGCTCGTGCGCGACGGTCGCGTCGCCGCGGTCGGTAGCGCCGACAGCGTTCGACAGCAGGCATCCGCCGACGCTGAGGTGGTCGACATCGGAGACGGCGCGCTCCTGCCCGGGTTCGTGGAGGCTCACGGGCATCCGACGGACTCCGCCATTGTGCTGAGCCACTACGTCGTCGACATCAGGCCGGTCGTGCTCGAGACGGCCGACGAGGTGATGGCGGCGATCCGCGCGGGCGTGGCCGAGCATCCGGAGGGCGTTGCCTTCAACGGATGGGACGGCCTGCTGCAGAAGGGACTCACCGATCCGACCATGGCCGAGCTCGACGACATCGGCGGCAGCACTCCCGTCGTGATCCTGCACAACTCAGGACACGTCGTGTACTTCAATCGCGCCGCCGCCGATCGTGCGGGCGTCAGCGAAAGCACCCCGGACCCTGTCGGGTCGAAGTGGGAGAAGGATGCCGCGGGCCAGCTCACCGGCAAGGGCTTCGAGGTCGGTACGGTCTTCGCGCTCCTCGGAGGCACCCTCGCCACGGCCGGCAAAGAGCTGCCCACCCTGCTGCGTGACTACCTCGGCAGCCTCAACGCCGTCGGAATCACAACCGTCAGCGACATGAGCTGGGACGCGGAGAAGCGCCCGGCACTCGACGCAGCACAGCAGGCCGGCGGCATCACTGCGCGACTTCGGCTCTACGAGATGTCCGCGCCCGGCAAGGTCACGACGGTCGAGCCGTCGAACGGTGACGAGCTCGTGCGGCAGGTGGGCGTGAAGACCTGGGCCGACGGGTCGCCGTGGGTCGGCAACATCCTCATCTCTTTTCCCTACCTCGACACCGACGGGACTCGTTCGATCGGGGTGGAGCCGGGGTCACACGGGTCGGCAAACTACGACCGTCAGCAGTTGGACGCAATCGTGGAGCAGTACTTCCCGCAGGGCTGGCAGCTGGCGTGCCACGTGCACGGCGATCGCGCTGTCGACATGGTGCTCGACACGTGGGAGGCGCTGCTCGCGCGGCACCCCCGGTCCGACCACCGACTGCGACTCGAGCATGTCGGGGCCATGACTCCGGCCCAGTTCGAACGCGCACACTCGCTCGGCGTGACGGTGAGCATCCTCATCGATCACGTCTACTACTGGGGCGATGTGCTTGTGGACGACCTGTTCGGAGCCGAACACGGCGGCCCGTGGGCGAACGCCCGGGCGGCCCTCGACGCGGGTCTGACGATCTCGCTGCACAACGACGGAACGGTCACGCCGGCAGAGCCCCTGCGCAACATCGCCGTGGCGATGACCCGAACGAGTCGCAGCGGCCGCCACCTGCCTGGTGCAGAGGGCATCACGCTCGACCAGGCGATCCGGGCACAGACTCTGGATGCCGCGTGGCAGCTGTTCAGCGACCACGAGGTCGGCAGCATCGAGGTGGGCAAGTTCGCCGACCTCGTGGTGCTCGCGAAGAACCCCTACGACGTGGATGCCACGGACATCCCCTCCATCGAGGTCGTCGCCACGTACCTCGCCGGCGAGAAGGTCTTCGGTTCGTCATGCCACCCATGACCGCCAGCCGCCGATAGGGTCATGCCATGACCACGCCGCCCTCGGTTTCGATCGTCATCCCCGCCTACAACGAGGCTGACACCATCCGGCACTGCCTCATGGCCTGTATCGACCAGACGGTGCCGGCCGACGAGATCATCGTCGTCAACAACAAGTCGACGGATGGCACGGTGCAGGCGGTCGAGGCAATGCGCGTTGCATTCCCCGAAGCGCATATTCGCCTCATCCACCAGAACGACGTGCAGGGCATCACGGCCACACGCAACGCTGGTTTCAACGCCGCGACCACTGACGTGATCGGCCGCATCGACTCCGACTCGGCGATCATGCCGAACTGGGTGGAGCAGGTGCAGGCCGCTTTCGCCGACGGAACGATCGATGCGGCAAGCGGGTCCGTCGACTACTACGACATGCCGATGCGCGCCTTCGGACACCGGGCCGACGACACCTACCGCAAGGTGCAGGCCAAGCTCGCCGGGGACTTCGTGTTCCTGTTCGGCAGCAACATGGCGCTACGCCGCGACGCGTGGGAGGCCGTGCGCGACACCGTGCACGACGACCGCGAAGACCTCATGCACGAGGATCTCGACCTCGCCATCCACCTCGCACTCGCCGGCAAGCGCATCGCCTACGTCTCCGCGATGGAGGCGGGGATGTCCGCTCGTCGGCTCGACTCGAGCCCGAAGGACTACCTCTTCTACGTGGAGCGGTTCCGGCGCACGTACGAGAAGCACGGCATCCATGACCCACGATTGCTCGCACCCATGGTCGTGCTGCTCGGGGTCTATCCGGCCCTGCACGTCGAACGCGCGATCGCGGGCAGACGGGGTGCGGCACGCACCGAACACCAGCCGATCACTGAAACATCCACGGGGGAACAATGAGCATCGAACTGATTGTCGGGGGCATCTACGTAGGCCTGTGGCTCTTCTTCATCTACGCCTTTCTCGGCGTCATCGCCGAGATGATCTACTGCTGGACCATCGAGTACCGCGGTGTGATCGAGTCACGGCTGGGGCTGCTGTACCTGCCCTTCAACCTTTTGTACGGGGCAGGCGGCCTCATCATCACGCTCGCCCTCCTCCCCTATTTCGACAATCCGTTCATCGTGTTCGGACTCGGACTCGTGGTGGGCACGGTGCTCGAGTACTTCACGAGCCTGTTCATGGAGAAGGCGTTCCATGCGGTTTACTGGGACTACAGCAAGGAGTTCCTCAACATCCAGGGGCGCGTCTGCCTCAAGTACGCGCTCATCTGGGGCGGCCTCTCGCTCGTGCTGCTCTATGGTCTCGACGTCGTGAACGTGCAGGTGCTGCTCATGATCCCGCCGATCATCGGTCTGCCCGTCCTCGCCCTTCTCGTGATCGCGACCATCCTCTCGATCGTCCTCACTCTTCTCGCCTACCGCCGCACGGCACAGAAGAACGCGTACCTTCGGGCCAAGCGCGACGGCAAGGATGCAACGCTGCCCGAGCCGCGCTGGGCCCGACTCGTCGACCGCCTCGTGCCGGACTCCGTGCTGATCAACACGTTCCCCCGCATGAGCCTCGTCACCGAATACCAGGAGCTCAGCGGGCACCACCGCAAGCTCATCGTCTGGCTGCCCAAGATTGGCAAGCCGTCGGAGAAGATCATCGAGGCTGGCGAGCGGGCGCGCAGCCAGGAGACGAACAGGCTCCTGGCCTCAGGCTTCTAGCCCTACGGAGCGAATGCGCCGGGCGTGGTACCGAGCACTCTCCGAAAGTGCCGGTTCATGTGAGCCTGGTCGTGGAAACCCACCTCAGCGGCGACAGCGGCTGCGGGTCTGCCGACACCCAGAAGACGGCGAGCGCGGTCGACCCTACGGGCGGTCACATATCGGTGCGGCGGAATCCCGTAGGCGGCGGAGAACACCCGCACGAGGTGGCTCGGGTGGACTCCGAGGGCGCGGGCTGCGTCAGTGATCGTGAAGCTCTCGGAGTATCGGTCGTCGAGCATCGCACGCAGTTTCCTCGCGAGCGGGGCATCCGTCGCGGTTGCCACAGCCCCGCCGAGGTGCTCGCGAGCGACCGTGCCGAGAGCGAGGATGCCGCTCTCTGCCGCCATCTCGTCTCCCGGCACTCGCAGCGCCCGGTGGATTCCCTCCAGAATGCGCGTCGCGCCGGAATGAGCCATGAGGGGTCGTGCAACGGCGGCGCCGATCGCCTCGGTCGCGAGCCAGGACTCCTCGAGGTAGAGCACCCGCTTGCGGAACGGCCTGCCTCGCTCAGCGGTACGACCGTCGTGCGGCACGTGCGGCGGCAGGAGTGTGATGGTTGCTGGCACCGCGTGGTGGGAGGCGCCGTCGAGCGTGTACGCGACTGCCCCTTCGTTGATGAAGAGCACAGTCCACGCGTCGTGAGTGTGGGCGGGGTAGGCGTGACGCTCGAACGTCGCCGTGAGCACCTCCCGCACGAGCGGGACCTTCGGATGCCACGCCCGCACGGTCTCCATGCAAGAAACGTACAAGACCGAGCGCCACACACCCTCGACACTCGAAGCGTGACCGACTCCACTGAGACCGCGCCCGTCCGCTTCGACACGAAGATCGTCATTCTTCTCCGCGAGGGCCTGCTGCCGTGGCAGGAGTTGAACGTCACCGCGTTCCTGACCAGCGGCATCGTCGGCGGCGATCCCGGCATCGTCGGAGAGGCCTACCGGGACGCCGACGGAAACGGCTACCTCCCCATGAGCAGGCAGCCGATCGTGATCCTCACCGGCGCGGCCGACGTACTCGCGTCCGCACGCGCCAAGGCTCTCGCGCGTGACCTGCGCCCGAGTATCTACACTCGCGAGTTGTTCTCGACGGGGCACGATGAAGCCAACCGCGCCGCCGTCGAGGTGGTGGCCGCTAAGGATCTCGACCTTGTCGGAGTCGGCCTGCGCGGCCCACGCAACGTCGTCGATCGCATCGTCAAGGGCGCACGGATGCACGACTGAGGGTCACAGTCATCCGCAGCACGAAGGCCCTACTCTTCGACCGATCGGTCCGTGCGTACCTCAACACGACTGACCCGGACGTGCACCCGCGCGTGCACGCCCTCCGGCACAGCGTCGAGCACCGCAGCCGAGACGACGGCAGCGGTGTGGGGCGCCTGCCACTCCGAGCTGACGCCGATGCTGGCGACGATCGAGAGCCCCTCGTCGGTCTCCTGCACCTGTACCAGCGAGGTCGCGTCCTCTGCTGCGGTGAGGTTGCGGAGGGAAGTGACGATGGCGGGCCGCGCGGAGTACAGCGCCACGACTCCTGGCACTCCCCGAACGACAGCGTCGAGTTCAAGTCCGAGAAGCGCGAGGTCGGTCATGACTGAGTCCCATCACTTGTCGGTTCCGTCGGCACGTGCACGTCGCTCACCGTCACGTCGATGCTCTCGATCGTCAGTTCGGTGTGCGCGAGTAGTTCGGTGTAGACCCGCTGGCGGACTGCCTCGGCCAGCTCACGGACGGGCCCGGTCAGCACGACGCTGATGGTGAGGAACACCCGGATGGCGCCTCCCTGCGTCGTTACGTCTCCCTCCAGCGAGCACGAGCCGACCAGCACGCCCTCCACCGAGTCACCCGCAGCACGCACGAGTTCGCGAACGGCACCCTCCGTGACACTGAGCGTGGTGTTCGGGTCCGGTGTGGCCAGCGGGATGTCGCGGCCGGCGCGAACCTCGCGGCTGATCGACGACAGCAAACCGCCGAGCCACCCCTCCTCCAGCGCGGGATGCTCCGTGACATCCAGTGCGAGGAGGTCACGCGCGTAGTTGCCGACGCGCTCCATCGAGGCGAGCATCGCCTGGCACTCCGGGTTGTCGTCGATTGCGGCGATCGCGGGGGTGCGGTCGCGGTCGAGGTAAGCGCTCAGGTCATCGAGCGTGTACCCGCTGCCTCCGATCCCGGAGTCGGTGTTGCCCGTGTTCGGGGGTTCCATGGTCATCGCCATGCCTCCATTTCCTTCACCACAGTGGCACGAGCTCGCGCAAGCTTGCCCCGGACGGTCACGACGGACATCCCGAGTTGTTCACCGATCTCCTCGTAGCTGTATCCGCCCATCTCCTTGAGCACCCAGCACTGGCGCTGACCCTCTGGCATGCGCTCGAGCACCTTCGATAGGGCTTCGAGCCGAGAGGATGCCACGGCTCGGGCATCCGGACTCTCCCCTTCATCGACCGCGAATTCGTCCTCGAGTTCGTCGGAGGGCTTGCGGGAACGGATGATGTCGGTGGCTCTGCGCGACACGATGCTGGTCATCCACGCTCGGACCTTCGAGGGGTCGTCGAGCGTCTCGAGCCGGTTCCACACCGTGATGAGCGAGTCCTGCACGACGTCGTCGGCATCGGCGGATGATCCGGTGAGCCGGATCGCGAAGGCCCGCAGGAATGGACCATGGCGACGCACGAGCACCTCGAACGCCGCGGTGTCGCCGCCGCCTGCGCGCTGGGCGAGGATGCCGTCGGAGGCTGCGTCGAGAGTGGCCACGTCACCCTCAGCTTTCTCACAGGAAAAAAGTTCGACCCAGACCGTGACGTTCTCCGAACTCACTGCGTCTGCTCTATGTCAACGATAAACGTGGACAACGACAAATGGCTGGGACACAAGCCCGGCTGAGAACCAAGGAGAACAGCATGGCCGAGAAGACCCCCATCACGGCAACCGCCATCG
This sequence comes from uncultured Salinibacterium sp., assembly GCA_964425885.1. Classification (GTDB taxonomy): domain Bacteria; phylum Actinomycetota; class Actinomycetes; order Actinomycetales; family Microbacteriaceae; genus Rhodoglobus. The sequence continues at coordinate 6,786 of CAYRON010000002.1, read as the reverse complement.
TCGCCGGGTCGGCGACGGGCTCTACCGTCATCGTCGACCCCGTGGTCGCCAAGATCGCCGGCATCGCCGCACGCGAGGTGCCGGGCGTGTACGCCCTCGGTGGCGGAGCTGCTCGCGTGGTCGGTGCGATCCGCGAAGCCATGGGCGGCGCTGACCTCTCGCAGGGCATCAAGGTTGAGGTCGGAGAAACCCAGGTGGCCGTCGACGTGACCATCGTCGTGTCCTACCCCGAGCCGCTGCAGCTGGTCGCTGCCGAGGTTCGTGCCGCGGTTGCTCGTGCCATCGAGGAGCTCGTCGGCATGGAGGTCGCCGAGATCAACGTGACCGTCTCCGACGTTCACATCCCCGGTGAGGACGACGTCGAGACCGAGGCGCGCGTCTCATGACCGGCACAGTGTTCGGCATCGCTCTCGGAGTCGTCCTGGCGATCGTCGCGCTCGAGTTCGGTTTCTGGGGCTTCCTCCTCGTCGCCGTGCTCGGCACCATCGGTGGAGTGGTCGGCGCTATCGCGACCGGCCGCCTCGATGTGCGTGCCGTCGCCGAGGCGGCCCGGGGTCGTCGGAGCGCCTGATGGTCGCCGGCCGTACTGCGATCGCTCCCCGCGCCCTCGAACTCGTGGCGCGCGGGGTGGCGGCAGACCGGTTGGCGGTGGATGTCGCGAACGTCTCCATTCGACTGGGTGACACGAACGGCCTCCTCGCCGTCGCCGTCACCGCCCCCGTGCGGAGCGCACCCCTCGGGTCGCGCCGCACGAACCAGGGCCTGGTCACGAGATCGGAACAGGCCAGAGCAGACATCGCCTACGACATCGCGCGCCTGACCGGCAGCGAGGTCGGAAACGTCACACTCCGCATCACGGGTGTGCAGATCGAGAAGGAACGGAGGGTCTCATGATCGAGCAACGCACATACCGACGCGTTCTGCGTCGCGAGCAATACCGCTCTCGCTCGTTCGCGGTGATCGTCGCGCTCACTCTGGTATCGATCGGCCTCGCCTACGCGGCGACCGAATCGGCACTGTCGGCGCTCGGCTTCGCGCCGCTGCTTTTGGCCCCCACTGCAGTGCTGGAGGCGGTCAACGCGCCCTCCGTCAACGCACTCATCGCTGCCGGGGTCGCCGGTCTCTTCGGCGTGATTCTGATCCTCATCGCGATCACGCCGGGGCGCCGCGCGCGCCACAGCCTTCCGCACGAGCGGCTGGCGATCGTGGTGGACGACCAGGTGCTCGCGGGCGCCATCGGTCGCAGTGCTCGGGTCGTGGCATCCGTGCCCGCCGAGCGCGTGCACACGACGATCTCGCGCCGACGTGCAGCGATAGCGGTCACCCCCACGAGCGGGTTCCGTGTCGACAGCGCCGAGGTGGAGGCCGCAGCGCGCGACCTCATCGAGCGACTGTCGCCCGCACCTCGTGTGCAGGTCGCCGCAACGGTCTCAACGGTAGGAGTGGTGGGCTCATGAGTGCATCGAACAGGGTGGGCAACCGGGTACTCCTCGCGCTCATCGGGCTTGTGGCTCTCGCCGTGGCCGCGTGGGTGGGGCTTCGCGCCTACCCGGTGGCGGGCTTCACTCCCCCTGAGCTGCCGACGGCCCCGGATGCCACGTGGCTCTGGATCGGCGTCGCCGCAGCAGCAGTCGCCGTCGTTCTCTCGCTCGCGTGGATCGTCACGCGAGGGCGCGGACGCACGGCGTTGGTCGTACGGGAGGAGTCGGAAAACGGCAACGTCGAGTTCGACGTGCGCGTGGCATCCGACCTCCTGAAGGCGGCGCTCGGTGGCCAGCCCGACGCAGTCTCGGTGCGAGTGACAGCGCACAGGGTGCGTCGAGAGCCGGCTCTCGCGGTCTCGGTCAGCGCCCGTAGCGGGTGCGACCTGCCCCGCCTTCGCGACGACGTCGCACTGGCAGTCGAGCAGCTCGATGAGGTGCTCGAACGAAGGATTCCGGTGTTGCTTCACGTGACAACCGGAGTGCGTGCACGAAGTGCACGTGAACACCGCGTCTCCTAGAGACGCACACAACGAACGGAAGGACATCCCATCATGGGTGCAGACGACAAGATCAAGAACGCCGCAGAAGACCTGCTGGGTAAGGGCAAGGAAGCTGTGGGCAACCTCACCGGCAACGACAAGCTCGTCGCCGAGGGCAAGGCCGACCAGGCGAAGGCCACCGCCAAGGACAAGGTCGAGGACGTCAAGGACGTCTTCAAGAAGTAGTAAGACCGCGTGGAGGGCCCGGCTGGCATCGCGCCAGCCGGGCCCTCGCGTTTAAGACGCGGGGCCTTCTAGGCGTAGCAGCTCTCGCCTGTGCCGCGCGGTTCTGCGAGGCCGAAGAAGCAGTCGTAGTCGTCACCGGTGAGCGGTGCCCCGAACTGGATCCGGTCGCCCACATGGAGCGCCGGGTAGTCGCCGAGTCGCTGGCCATCCCCATCGATGAGCTGTTCGATGCCGACCCCGAACCGCGTGGCGATATCGGATGCCGTGTCCCCCTCCGCGATCACGTAGGTCATCGCATCCGTACCTCCATCGGTGACCTCGCCCGCTGCGCCCACACGCGCCCCCGAGTCGTCGACCGGCCGCGGCGTGGACTCCCACGGCGCGGTATTCGGTTCGGCCGGAGGAGGACTCTCGGATGTCTCGACCTTAACCCTCACGTTGTCGGAGAGTATGCGCCATCCGTCTTCTTCGTAGATCGGAGCGGGCCGCACTTCATAGGTGCCGGCGGGCGAACCGGAGGTGAGGCTCCCGAGCCCGTCGGAGCAGGCGAGACCTGACTCGGTAGCTGTTCCATCGATCTCGAGGCAGATGCCTCCCGCGAGCGTTCGCATGAGGTAGATGTCGATGTCGCCATCGCGAGCAGCAAGCCGAACTGAGTCCGGGTCGATCTTGTCGAGTTCGCTCTCGTACTTCACCGCGAAGTCATCGGAGAAGGCATCCTCTGACCCTGCCTCGCGATCCAGATCCGGGTAAGCCGACGGGAAGGCACATCCCGCCAGCATTCCCACGGCGAGCGCCACCAGGATGCCCTCAGCTAGTCGACGTTCCCTCATCTACCTACCGTACCTCTGAGGGACCCAGATGCAACCTCGCAGACCCCGGCGCGCGCCTATCCCCGACGGCTCGGCTGGAGCTACGACCTAAGGAAAGTCAGGACGTGAACGCGAGCGCCGCTGTCGCCGCCACCACCGTGAGCGGAGCAGCCAGCAGCCCGAGGAGGATGTAGCGCGACCAGCGGATCTCCACGCCGAGCGCGTTCAGTCGCGAGTGCCACAGCAGGGTCGCGAGCGACGCCCACGGTGTGATGAGAGCACCCGCGTTCACTCCGATGAGGAGTGCCGCGATACGCACGGGCTCCCCCGCAACCGGCTCGAGCGCGAGGTAGGCGGGCAGATTGTTGACGACGTTCGATCCAACCAAGCCCGAGAGCGACAGTCGCAGGAGACTGCCGAAATCAGTGCCAGTGCCGGCGACCTGGGCCAGAACCGTCGTCAGTCCGAGGGAGTGGCCGGCCTCCACGACAAGGAACAGGCCGGACGCGAACACCACGAGCTGCCACGGCACGAGCGAGAACGTCACCACGCCGCGGCGGCGCACGGCGAACGCCACCGTGAGAACGAGTGCCGCGATCGTCGAGGGCAGCCACACGGGAATGCCCGTGACCAGCAGCGGCAGCAGGGCGATGAGCACCGCGGCACTCAGCCAGAACAGAACCCGGTCTGTCGGTGGCGCCGCGGGCTGAGGCTCGAAGCGGGTCGCGAGTTCGCGGCGGAATACCACCAGCAAGAGCAGGCAGGGCACGACGATCGCAACGATCGCAGGCAGCGCCAGCAGCAGGAAGAACTTGTACGGGTCGTTGAAGCCGAGCACGTTGAGTGACAGCAGGTTGGTGAGATTGGAGACGGGCAGCACGAGGGATGCAGTGTTCGCGAGCCACACCGTCGTGAGGGCGAACGGCAACGGTGGTAGCCCGTGGGCCGCCGCGACGAGCACGACGACCGGGGTCAGCAGCACTGCCGTGGTGTCGAGGCTCAGGAACGCCGTGCTGACCACCGCGAGCACGATCACAAAGATCCAGAGAAGCCACGCACGCCCGCGCGCTGCCCGCGCCGTGCGCTCGGCGATGGCGCTGAAAACGCCCGCCTCCGACGCGAGCTCGGCCACGACGGTGATCGCCACCGCGAAGAGCAGGATCGGCCAGACCCGGTCGGCGACAGCGAGGGCGTCCTCTGGAGGAAGGATGCCGGTGACCAGCGCAACACCGCCGAGAAGCAGTAACGCTGCCCCGAGTAGTGCAAGGCGCATCGCACTATTCTGCGCGCTTCGAAGGGGGCTCCCGAACATCGCACGTCATGAGAGCGCGCACAAGCCCCTTGTCCGCATTAAGGGGGACATGTTACGGTTTCTCCACCCGACACCGCGCCAGACCCGGTGCGCTCGCACGCGAGCCAGTCCCGAGAAGGTGATACCCCGCCACTTCGCCGCCCAGCAGCTGGGCGCGCCCGTAAACTCCGCGCTCCCCCCAGCGTGTGAGACGCCGCATCGCCTTGGGCGAATTGCGGTGCGAGGGCCCTCGCGCTTCCCCCACGCGAGGGCCCTCTTCCTTTGCGCTTCAGCTCAATCAGGAAGCAGTCGACGAAGTCGAGCCTTGGTGAGGTTCGACCGGACGATCCACTGAACGTCGACGTCAGGCGACGCCCTCAACCGCTGAAACTCGGGCAGTCCGCGCTCGGGCGAGGCGGCGACCACCACGCTCCAGCAGTAACCAAGGGCCTGGCGGAGAGTGCGCATCGCCGGTTCCTTGCGCGCATCCAGCGGCGAATCCACGATCAGCGCAGTGGCGGTGCGGCACGCCTCCAGAGCTCGTCGCCATACCTCGTCATCGGCCAGCAGGCGTGGCTCGGCGAGCGCGGCAAGCACGGCACGTCGCACGTAGGGGCTCGCGTCATCCTGCCATTCCTCGGCGAGCGAGCACAGCGCATCAGGGCGGGCATCGCCCACGAGTTGGAGAGCGCGCGCCGCGCCCTCGCGCACGCGCCACAATTGGTCTGCGGCGCGCTCCTTCAGCAGCGCGACGATGTCTGACGCTGCCGGATCGGTAGCGAGGATCGCACCGAGTGCCTCCGTGCCACAGAACCGCAGGTACTCATCGGCGGATGCCGCGCGCTCCAGCACGGCATCCCTGCTCGCCACCGCGGCGAACGCGTCAACGAGTTCCAGGTTCGCGCGAGGCCCCGGCAACCCCGAGTTCTCCACGAGGTATGCATCCCACGACGACGTGGGCAACTCGGAGAGCGCGTCGATGTAGCGATTCACACCACGGTCGCCGCTCTGACCGCGATCAGCCCGCGGGCGTCGGAGTCGGGGTTGGCGTGCTCGCCTCGTCGTTGAACGTCTCACCAGCAGCGCTCACGACGAAGGCCTGGAACGACGCGAGATCGTCGACGGCACCCTCGTACTTGAGTCCGTTCACGATGACCGTCGGCGTTCCCTCGACCTTGTCGACGTTGGAGTTAGGAATCGGGCCATTCAGCGCGCGATCGGTAGATGCCACGACGAAGGGCCGGAACGTCTGGTTCTTGATGCAATCCGCGATCTGGCCGTTGTCCTCGACACCAGCGTCGCCGAGCAGGGCGATCAACTCGTCGTCGCTGAGACCGGCAGTGTTCTCCTCCGGCTGTCGCACGAAGAGCTGCAGGTGATAGTCGTAGAAGCTGTTGGGCTGCGAGTTTGCGACACACGACGCGGCGTTTGCCGCCCTGGTCGAGTATTTGGTGCCCTGGGAGAGACGGTCAAGGATGGTGATCGGGTGGATGTCGAGAGTCGTTCCGCCGTTCTCGAGCAGGCTCGAGATGTAGTCGGCGTTGGTCTCCTCGAACTGCCGGCAGATCGGGCACAGGTAGTCGACGTACATCGTGATGTTGAGCTCGCCCTCGGCGCGCTCGTTCGGCACGGGCGTCTCGCCCGGGTCAAGTGCGGGGGTCTGCGTGGCGACATAGCCCTCGCCGATCTGGATGCCGTCGCTGGCCATATTGAGCGGCCCGGGCCCCTCCGGCTTGACCGAGTTGACGATCACGAGACCCACGATGGCGACGATGGCGAGTGCACCCACGACGATTCCGCCCTGGAGGAGGAAGCGGTTGCGCCGCTCCTTCTTCTTCTGCTCCTCGCGGTTCACTCGAGCCTTCTCGCGAGCGGCCTCGCGCTTGGCGTTCTTCGAGAGCTTGTCGTCGGCTGAGTCACTCACTCTGACCTCATTCATTCGGGGTATGTCGCATCGCGACTGGGCTCCGCGAAGCACTGTCTTCACGCGCCTCCGGAATTCTAGGAGAGGTGGCTGGATGTTAGCCAACTGGGGACTGTGAGCCAGACAGTGCCATACTTGACACGGTGGTTTAGGCCACCACTTCCATTCACTACGGATCGTCCGGCACGTACCTGCCGGTGAAGGAGTAATACAGTCATGGCATCAGTCACTTTTGACAAGGCATCCCGCATCTACCCGGGATCCACTCGCCCCGCAGTCGACCAGATCGACCTCGAGATCGCTGACGGCGAGTTCCTCGTTCTCGTCGGCCCGTCCGGCTGCGGAAAGTCCACCACTCTGCGCATGCTCGCCGGCCTCGAAGAGGTCAACGACGGCCGCATCCTCATCGGCGACCGCAACGTCACCGACGTGCCGCCGAAGGACCGCGACATCGCGATGGTGTTCCAGAACTACGCGCTGTACCCCCACATGACGGTCGCCGAGAACATGGGCTTCGCGCTCAAGATCGCCGGCGTCGCCAAGGAGGAGC
>CAYRON010000001.1:0-602076 GCA_964425885.1 uncultured Salinibacterium sp. | reverse complement strand
TCCGCCGCGCGGCGTAGCCGCGTGGTGGCGGCTCAGTAGGGGATTCCCGTCATCCGCTCTCGTGTGGCTGCGTCGCGGTGACGTTCCGGAGGACGCCACGCCGCGATCGCCGCCATCCGCCGGGACCGTGCGGCGCGTCCTCCTCCACAACGTTGGGACCTGGTCCTCATAGGATTTCCCTCGTGATCTCTCCCGACGAGCTCCGCTCAGTTCCCCTCTTCTCCGACCTCACCGACGACCAACTGCAGTTCGTCGCGCGATCCGTCGAGGACATCCGGTTGATGCCGGGTGAGTTCGCCGGCCGCGAGGGCGACGAACGCGCCCTCTTCATCGTGATCGAGGGCCGCACCGAGCTGACGAAGGAAGTGAACGGCGTTGAGCGGGTCGTGGGCAAGCGTCATCCGGGGCAGGTGTTCGGCGAGGTTCCGATGCTTCTCAGCACCAAGCTCCCGGCGAGCATCGGGGCCGTCGAGCCCACGCGGTTGCTGAAACTCGAGCCCGGTCCCCTCGTGAAACTCGCGGTGATGGCGCCGCAGATCAACGAGGCGCTGAGTGAGCTCGCGGTCGGGCGCATGCGAGACCTGCGGGAGCTGGCATCCGAGGCCGCCCGCCCCGAGCTCACGGTCATCGGCCCCATGATCGACCCGCGGGTGCACGTCGTGTGCACGTTCCTCGTGCGCAACCAGGTGCAGTTCGAGTCTGTCAATGCGGATGACCCGGCCAACGCCGAGCGGCTCGGTGAGCTCACCGACTTCCCGGTGCTCGAGACGGCGGATGGCACGCGCCTCAGCAACCCGACGGTGCGACAGATCGCTGCCCTGAGTGGCCTCTCCGTCGAGCCGGAGCATGAGCACTACGACGTGATCGTCATCGGCGGCGGGCCCACGGGGCTCACCGCTGCGGTCAACGGTGCTGCCGAGGGCCTGCGCACGCTGGTCGTCGAGCGGTTCGCGCCCGGCGGGCAGGCGGGAACGTCATCCCGGATCGAGAACTACACAGGGTTTCCGTTCGGCGTCTCGGGGGACGAGCTGGCCGCGAAGGCGCTGCGGCAGGCGAAGCGCCTCGGCAGCGAGATCGTCGTCACGCGCACGGTCGACGCCATCGATCCCGTGGCGCGCACCGTGACTCTCGACGGGGGTACGACGCTCACGGCCAAGGTGATCCTGCTGGCGTCGGGCGTCGAGTGGCGTCGCCTCCCGCTGGAGCGCATCGAGCACTTCGTGGGCAACGGCGTCTACTACGGGGCCGCGCGGAGCGACGCGGGCAACGCGCACGGCAAGAACGTGTACATCATCGGCGCGGGCAACTCCGCTGGCCAGGCCGCCATCTTCTTCTCCCGCCACTCGAAGGCCGTGACGCTCATCGTGCGGGGGGAGTCACTCGCGGCGAGCATGTCGCAGTACCTCATCGACCAGATTGCGACCAACCCGCACATCACCGTCGAGACGCGGTCAGAGGTCACCGCTCTCCACGGCGACGACGACCTCGCTGAGATCGACGTGACCGACAACCGCTCGGGCACGACCACACGGCGGGAGGCCGAGGTGCTCTTCGTGATGATCGGCGCTGACGCCGAGACATCCTGGCTGCCAGCAGAGATCAAGCGGGACGCGAACGGTTTCGTGCTGACCGGCCCCGCTGCGACCGGGTGGAGCGAGACCCGGCAGCCGTTCGCACTGGAGACGACCGTGCCAGGAATCTTCGCCGCGGGCGACGTGCGCTCCGGTTCGGTCAAGCGTGTGGCCGCGGGCGTCGGCGAGGGCGGAATGGCCATCGCCTTCGTGCACCAGTATCTGGCGATCGCGCCGTAGCGCCAGCGCTACCGCCCCACCGAGCCGACGAACTCCACCGAGGCCTCCGCGATCTGCTGCCGGGCATCCTCGTTGCTGATCGTTGGGGTTCCGTCGCCGGCCTGTTGTCCGTACGAGCCGAACTGCGCGTGGGAAGCGCCGTCGATCACGATGAAAAGGGTCGACGGTGGGAGATTCGCACGCGAATCCTCGATCTTGGCGGGCGTCGACAAGCCGTCTTCCGTGCCGGAGATCGACGCGACGGCCAGATCGGCGTCGCTGATGTCCGAGGCCGGGTAGGACGCGAAGAGCAGCAAGCCCGAGACATCCGCCGCGCCGTCTGCGGTGGACTCGATCGCCGCGACCGTGCCGCCGAGCGAGTGACCACCGACGACCCAGGTGTCGATCTCGGGATGCTGTGACGCAACGCGATCGAGAGCACCGAGTGCCAGGAATGCGATGCCGAGGGGCTGCTTGGTGATGACGACGGTGTGACCGGCTTGCGCGAGGGGACGGAGCACAGCCGCGTAGGCCCGCGCGTCGACGAGTGCTCCCGGCTGGAAGAACACACCTGGCCCGCTGCTGCCCGCCGCGGGCGTGAAGGTGATGTCGTCCGGCGTCTCGACGACGGTCACACTCGAGTCTGATGCCATGGCCGAGGTGGCGGGCTCGACCGCGGTGTGCGGGGCGAGCCACGCGATGAGGGCGATCCAGCCGACGACAAGCGCTATGACCGCGATGCGCCCGACAAGACGCCAGGCCCCCTGGCGCGGCTCCCGGGTGCGAGACCGAACCGCGAGCACAGCGACGAGCGCACACACGGCAATCGTGACCCCGAGCAACACGGCGTAGGCCGGATGCCCGTGCGCGATGCCACCCCACGCGGTGAGGGCTACCCACAGCACCACGAGCAGCGCCGCCGCACACACGGCAAGGGTGAGCCACGTGCGCCAGCGGGGAGAAGGGCGGTCGGTCATGGTCACTCATGCTAATCACCGCCGGGTCGACCTGCCCCGGCGGGCTGTGGTTACCATCGACTATGGGCGAGCTCGTGCCAATCCCGTCGCCGGGCACACCCCTGCTCTTCGGCGATGCTGGCAAGCCGGTGGTTGTGGTCGTGCACGACATGTACGGCCGGGTGCCAGGGCTGACGAGCTACGCGGAGGCGCTGGCGAGCCGAGGGTTCCGCGTCTCAGTTCCCGATCTGTACGACGGCGTCTGCACGGTCGACGAGGATGCGGCGCGCGAACTCATGGGGAACCTCGAGATCAGCACGGCCCTCGCCGAGATCGACGACTCGATCGCGGGCGCGCAGGCCACCGGCGACGAGAAGGTCGGACTCGTCGGCTTCTCCGTCGGCGGCTGGCTCTCGCTGCTCCACGCCCAGGCCGGTGCGGTGGATGCCGTGGTGGCGTACTACGCGAGCCTCGCCGCCGCAGATCACGGCGTCATCCCGTGCCCCGTTTTGCTGCAGTGGGCGGAGACCGACACGTGGGATGTCGGCGAGGAGCCCGGCCCGTTCGTGGAGCGCCTCAAAGATCACGGAACCCCCGTGACCGAGCACAGTTACCTCGGCACGGTGCACTCCTTCGCGAACTCGAACGTGCCCGCGGCGATCAACGCGCGGGCGGCGGGCCTGGCGTTCGCTCGCACCGCGGTGTTCCTGGAGAAGTACCTCGCGAGCTAGACCTTGCGTGACGCGCGCCGCGCCAGCCGCCAGGGGTGCACGGTTCCCTCGGCTGCGGCGGTCGAGATGACGCCGGTCGCAAGCACGCCGAGGCGCCGCAACTGGCGAAGGCCACCCCGATCGCTCTGGAGGGAGACGACGGCTGCCACCCGGTCCCGGTAGGTGGACCCGTCGAGCGGCACTGCGATCGAATCCACGCCGTTCTCCGATTCCTGCACCGCGAAGGCGAACCCGTCGTGACGTATCTGGCGCAGTTCGGCGGCGAGGGCATCCGCGCTCGCGATCGTGCGGCTCGTGCGCTGGGGCAGGTCGGGGCTCGGGATCATCGAACGGATGAGACGGTCATCCAGTGCCGCGAGCAGCAACTTGCCCGCCGCCATCGAGTTGGCGGGCGCGGTCATTCCGATGCGGGATCCCATGTCGTTCTCGTTGACCGACCTGCGCCCGTCCACGACGAGCACCTGGCTGCCGATGAGGACGGCGGCGTGCACCGTCTCGCCCGTGGCATCCCGAATGCCGTCGAGCACGCTCGCCCATCGGCGCTTGGCCGCGGTGTCGATCGCGCCGATCTCCGCGAGGTGAACGAGCGCGGGGCCGGGCCCGTAACCGCGACCGGTCGGAGCGAGCATGAGGTAGTCCGCCTGCTCGAGTGTTCGCAGCGCACGGTAGGCCGCCGACCTGCTCACGCCCAGCTCACGAACGACATCGCCGATGCCGATGCGCTCGCGCGAGCTGGCGAGGCCGATGATGCGCAGCGGCAGCTCCTGTGTGCTCATGCCACCCCTCTTGACTCGCTGAACGGAACAACTTGCAACAATGAGTAGCACGAATCGGCGGCAGATCGATACTGGAAATCGGCGATACGCCGCTCCAACGCAGAGATCTCACCAACACAGAGAGGTGCCCGGTGACCGACACCAGCCAGAAACTCAAGACCCTGTCCGTGCAGCGCGCAGCCGACTTGCAGGCAGCCCCCGGCCAGACCGCGAACGCCCGCCGCATCTCCGGTGTGGCCAAGGAGAACACCGAGGTCGAGGGCCTCTGGTTCGGCAAGGTGCACACCGGCCCCGGCGAGATCTCCGACCCGCACCACCACGGTGAGGCCGAGACCGGTGGCTACGTCTACCAGGGCCGCGGTTTCATCCGTTTCGGCGATCGCTACGAGAACCTCGTCATTCTCGAGGAAGGCGACTTCGTCTACGTGCCGCCGTTCGTTCCCCACATCGAGGGCAACCTGAGCAACAGCGTCGAGCTCATCTGGATGACGACGCGCACGCCGGACAACATCGTGGTCAACCTCGAGAATCAGGATGTCGCAGACATCGAGATCCCTTTCACCGACTGACACCTCGAACAAGACAACAGGGGCCCGGCGCATCGCGTCGGGCCCCTGTTGCGTGCGCATGACTAGACCGTGTTACCCCAGATGGCCTCGTCATCGACGTTGTCGAGCGTGACGAACAGCGCGGGGATGAAGTCGGTGAGCACCCCTCCGTCGTCGACGATCTCGCTGTCGTGGTCCGTCGGACCGGCCTTGACCGTGCCACCCTCAAGCGCGAGCTTGAGGTAGGCGACAGCCTGCTCACACTGCTGCACGAGCGGCTGGGCGACGAGGTTGTCCATGAAGCCATCGCGGATGGCCTGCAGGCCCTCGGGCGATCCGTCGATGCCCGACAGATAGATGTGGCCGTCCTCGCCAACCGGGAAGAGCAGGTTCAACTTCTTGAGGGTCGACAGCGCGCCCGGTCCGTAGACCGAGTCGCTCGCGAGCACGAGCGCGTCATACTGCTGGCCGGAGCCGAACGCGGTCTCGATGATGGTCGTCGACTCCACCGGGTCCCACTTGGCTTCCTTCATGGTGACGGTGACGCCCGGGAACTTGTCGGCAACGCAATCCCTGAACGATTCCCACCGTTCCCGGCCCGTGGAGTCGCTCAGGAAGCCGGCGACGTAGAAGATCTGCGCGTCATCCGGAACATTGCCCTCGAGCGCCTCGCACTGGAGCGTGCCCATCTCGATACCGCTCGGGCGAACGTTGACGAAGACCTTGTCGGTGTTGACGCCGATGTTGGGCGTGACGACCGGGATGCCCTGGGCCACCGTCGAGTCGACGACTCCTGCGAGCGCGTCGGAGTCGTTGGGGGTGAGCAGGATTCCCTTGGCGCCACGGCTGATGAGGCTCTGGACGTCCGAGATCTGCTGCGAGCTGTCGCCGTCGGCGTTGGTGGGCTCGAGCGGGGAGAAGCCGGCATCCTTCGAGTACTGCGTGAGCAGTGCGACGGCGGCCTGGTTGAACGAGTTGCCGAGGAACGCGTTGGCGATGCCGATGACGGTGCCGCCCTCCTCGGTTCCCGCGTCAGTGCCGGTGCCGCCACCGGCGGCACAACCGGTGAGCGCAACCGTGGCGACGATCGCTGCGGTCGCGAGGGCCGCTGCCCGTCGGCGTGAAGGCAGGAATGACATTTCTAACTCCTTTGTTTTATGTACATCTGGTGCGGGTGGGTACTGCTGTGGATCACGGCCTCCGAGGGGTGCCCGGGAGGCCCGGACTCACTTCTGGCGTCGACCGCTGGTGAACCGGGCGAGCACGAGGGCGACAAGGATGATGAGCCCGTAGGTTGCGGAGATCCAGAAGGACTGGATGTTGGAGAGCACGAGAAGGTTGTTGACGACTCCGAGCAGCAGCACGCCGCTGGCAGCACCCAACATGGTTCCGCGCCCGCCGTTGAGGCTGATGCCGCCGATCACGCAGGCGGCCAGCACGGAGAAGATCAGGCCGGAGCCCTGGGTTGCGGTGGCCGCTCCGAGGCGCCCGGTGAGCAGCACGCCGGCGAGTCCCGCGAGCAGGCCCGAGACCACGTAGACACCGATGACGGTGCGCGCCACGGGGAACGCGGCGGCGGATGCCGCAAGCTCGTTCGCGCCGATCGCGTAGAGCGACCGCCCGACGCGGTGATAGCGGAGGAAGAGCCCGGCCACGATGAACAACAGCGCCGCGATCCAGACCGAGACCGGGATTCCGAACCACATCGCTGAGCCGAGGTAGAGATAGGCGTCAGGAATGCCGTAGAGGGTGCGCCCCTCGCCGATGCCCTGCGCGACGCCCGCGAGCAGGATGAGCATCGCCAGGGTGACGACGAACGAGTTGAGGCCGACCTTCATCACCAGCACCCCGTTGATGAGGCCGACGACTCCACCGACGACGATCGTGAGGAGGATGCCGAGCACCGGATCCATCTCGAGGCCGAGGCCGCCCGTCGCCATCGGGATGACCAGCCACACACCGAGAACGGGTGCCAGCGTCACGATCGATTCGGTCGAGAGGTCGAGTCGCCCGGTCAGCATCACGAGCGTCTGCGAGACCACGAGCACCCCCAGCACTGCGGACTGGGCGAGGATGTTGACGACGTTGCTCGGCGACAGGAACAGCGAGTTGGCGAGCGATCCGATCACCAACGCGACAACGAGCACCGGGAGGAGCGGGTACTCCTTGATGAAGCCGAATACGGGGTTGGCGCGGCGTCGGGGCGCGACATCCGTACCCTGCGTGACGATGTTGGCACTCATGATTCTGTGACTCCTTCGATCGCCGCGATCATGTCTTCGCTGCTCCAGTCCTTCTGGAAGGTGCGGATGATGCGGCCGTTGAACATGACGTGCACGATGTCGCACGCCCGCAGTTCCGTCAGCGTGTTGGACGCGATGACGGTGGCAAGCCCCTCGGATGACGCGAGCTCGAGTCGATCGAAGATCGCCGCCGTCGACACGATGTCGACGCCCGCGGTGGGGGTGTCGAGCACGAGCACGGACGGCCGCGACTCGAACGCCCTGCCGAATAGCGCCTTCTGCTGGTTGCCCCCGCTGAGGCTGCCGATGGGAGTGGTGCGCGACTCCGTCTTCACACCGAAGTCCTCGATGATGCGGTCGGTGGCCTGCGCCCGCGCGCGCGGGCTGACGAATCCGAGACTGCCGAGTTGCCCTGCCGTCGTGGCCGTGACATTCTCATCGACGCCGAGCTCGGGGAAGAGCCCCTCGCGCAGCCGGTCCTGCGGCACCGAGCTGATGCCGGCGGCGAGGCTCCTGCGCACGGAGCCAGCCACCACCGCGTCACCGCGAACGGTGACGGTGCCGGAGGTGGGAGTGAGGAGGCCGGAGAGCACGCGGCCCACCTCGGTGGCTCCCGAGCGCAGGGACCCCGCCAGTCCGACGACCTGTCCGGGTCGCGCGTCGAAGGTGATCGGACCGAAGAATCCGTCGAGCGTGAGGTCGTTCACGAGTAGCACCGGCTCGGAGGCGGCGGCGAGTGCCGGGTTGCCACGGGGATGCTGAGCCACCGCGCCATCCGTCGTTCCCGACATCGCGCGGATGATGGTCGGTTCGTCGAGGTCGGACACGTCGGCGGTGAGCACCGCGCGACCGTCGCGGAAGACGACGGCGCGGTCGCACACCGCGAACACCTCCGGGAGGAAGTGCGAGATGTAGAGGAAGCTCACGCCGCGCTCCTGGAGCTGGTGGATGCGCTCGTGGAGGCGGGCCGTTTGGTGTGAGTCGAGCTGGGCCGTCGGTTCGTCGAGGATGATCAGGCGGCTGCCGCGCGAGAGTGCGCGGGCGAGCTCGACGGACTGGCGCTCCTCGAGGGTGAGCGTTTCGACGCGCACGCGGGGGTCGAGATCGATGCCCCACTCGAGAAGGGAGGCACGGGCATCCGTGTGCGCCCGACGCCAGTCGATGAGGCCGCCGCGCACGTTGGAGATGCGGTCGATGAAGAGGTTCTCGGTGACGCTCAGTGAGGGGATGAGCGTGCTGTGCTGGTACAGGCACGAGATGACGCCGCGCGCGCCGTCCTCGCCTATGCGGTACCCGTCGATGAAGATGTCGCCGCTGTCGGGCTCGATGAGTCCTGTCAGGGCTGCTACCAGCGTGGACTTGCCGGCGCCGTTGCGGCCGATGAGACCGACCGTCTCCCCCGCTGAGATCGTGACGCTCACGCCATCGAGGGCCTGGGTGGCGTCGAACCGCTTGGAGACGGCGTCGACGACGAGCAGGGCATCGGCCTGCGGGGTGTCAACCGTTGCGTTCATGTTCCTCACCGTTGAAGTGCATGGCGGGCCTGACCCGTCATTCCGATCATAATGACTATAACCGTTATGATCAATAGGGCTTGAGGGGAGCTCGGTCGCCGAGCTCAGGCGGCGCTCGAGGGCGAAGCGGGAAGACCGTGAACGCCCGCTGAGGGCGTCAGCGTTCCCTCGGAGATCATGCGCTCCTGAGCGCGGAACTCGCGCTCCAGTCCGCGCTCGTCACCCGACAGCCGCGCGGTCAACGCGCGCGCGGCGGTCGGCAGCAGACCGCAGGTGCCGAGGGCATCGGGATGATCGTGGCCGTGGCCAGGCGTCGGTGCGTGCGCCGCGACATCCGCGGACCGGCCGGAGCCTAGACGGAAGCCGTAGACGCGTCGCGCCTCGGCACCGCAACGCGCACACTCGGTCACGGCGGCCGCAGGATGCTGCACCCGCTGTTCAGCGACGGTGCCGCACGTGCGGCACCGATAGTCGACGAGGATGCCGCCCATGTCAGGCCCCGTACCGGCCGGCTCCGCCGAAGGCGAGCCAGTCACGGTTGTCGTGGGCGATCCAGACCTTCGCGTCGTAGGCGTCGCGGAGCTGCTGCAGGCGGCGGATCGAGTCGGTGGCCTGCGACGTGTTGTGATCGCCGCCCATCGGCATGGTCCACTCGATGTTCTCGCGGAGGTGGACGGTGTCGCCCGTGAGCAGAAGGGTCTCACCGGGAAGCTGCACGAGCAGGCCGGAGTTGCCCGGCGTGTGCCCCGGCAGCGAGAGCATGACGATGCTGCCGTCCCCGAACAGGTCGTAGTCGCCGACGACGGGGTTCCAGCGGAACCCGCGGGTCGCCTCGATGTCGGGCCAGCGGCACGAACCAGCGGCTCCGCCATCCGGCCAGAACACGAAGCGGAGGTCGGCCAGACCCATGTAGAACTTGGCGTTCGGGAACAGCTTGAGCCCGCCGGTGTGGTCGAAGTGGGCGTGCGAGACGACGACGTGCGTCACCTCGCTCGGCGAGAAGCCCATTTTCTCGACCTGGCGGTCGACGCGGTTCTCGGCGGAGAAGCGCATGTCGAAGGCAGAGGCGAGATCGCCGTACTCCTCGACCTGGCGATCGGCCGCCTCGGGGTCGAGTCCCGTGTCGAACAGCACGAGGCCGCGCTCGTGCTTGATGAGGAACGAGGTGATCGGATGCACGCTGACGCCAGAGCCACCGAGCACGACGAGACTCGCGTCATACGTGAGCGAGCCGTGGTCCAGGGCCCAGAGCGCTTCGGCGGTGCCGGTGTGGGGAGCGGAGAGAACCATGGGGTTACCTTTCTGCAGCGTCGTTGCTGGTGGTCGTGCTGGTGTTGGCGGTGCGCTGCCGCGCTTCGGCGACAGCATTCAGGAGATCTGAGTCAATGGTCGTCGCCGGAAACGCGACGGAGTAGTCGTCATGGAGAAGTCCGAAGTCCTTCCACAGCAGATCGACAGGGAAGTCCTCGAAGTGGTCGGCCATCCACCCGCCACCGCTCGAGACCCGCACGACGTCGAGGAACTGCGCCGGATCGAGGCCGAGACCCTCCGCCTGCTCGACGGTTGCTGTGAGAGCGTGCGCGTTGGCTGCCCCGAGGGCGTTGTTGAGGAGCTTCGCCGCTGCAGGCAGTCCGTACGAGTCGAACCGGAAGACGGTGGCAGAGGAGTCCGCGAGCCAGGGCCCGGGAGCGCCCGCGACGAGCACCGTGAGGGTGCCGCTGCGCGCTCCGCTGACGCCACCGGAGACCGGGGCCTCGGTGATCGTGCGGGTCGTGGCGAAGCGCTCGGCGAGCGCACGGGCATCCGAGGGCTTGAGGGTGCTCAACACCGAGACGGGCACGTCGTCGAACCACGCGTCGGCCTCGAGTTCCTCGAGCACCGAGACGACCTGCTCATAGAGGCGCACGAACACCAGCACCTCCGAGGGTCGGGTGCCCTGACCCTTGACCGCAGCGAGCGAGTGGAGCACAGGAACCCCGTCCACGCTCGTTCCGGCGGCGCCGACCGGGGCGATGAAGGGATCCACGCCCACGACGTCGTGCCCACGCTCGATGAGGCGTGCACCCATCGCCGAGCCCATCGCGCCGACGCCCACCATCACGACGGTCACGAGAGCATCCCGCCGTCGACGGCGACCGTCGCGCCGGTCACGTAGCCCGCCGCGGGGCTCAGCAGGAATGCGACCACCGCCGCGACATCCTCTGGCGTACCGGCCCTGCCCAGCGGAACCTGCTCGATGATCGCGTCCGCGCCCGCGGTGCTCGCGGTCATGGCCGTCGCGATGAACCCGGGGGCGACCGCGTTCACACGGATGCCGCGGGGGGCGAGTTCCCGCGAGAGCGAGCGCGTGAGGTTGGCGATGCCCGCCTTCGTTGCGGCGTAGTGGGAGGACGAGGGCAGTGTGGGAGCGAACGTGGCATCCACCGGGCCGCCCGTTCCCATGCGAGCGGTGATCGACGAGATGTTAACGATGGCGGCGCCCGCGTCGTCGGGCATGTGGGCGAGCGCGGCGCGCGTCACGCGCACGGGGCCGAAGAAGTTGACGGCGAAGATCTGCTCCCACGCCGCGTCGTCGATGTCCTCGAACATGAACTTGCGGCCGTCGTTCTTGGGCGAGATCCCCACGGAGTTGACGAGGCCCACGAGCGTGCCCTGCTCGGCAGCGGTGCGCACGAGCTGCTCGACGACCGCGGAGTCCGACAGGTCCCCGACGAACGCGAACGAACCGGGCACCTCGGCGACCACGCGATCGCAGGCCTCGGCCGACAGGTCGGCGACGCACACGCGGAGGCCTGCCGCCGCGAGCTCGCGGACGATGGCGGACCCGATGCTGCCAGCCCCACCCGTGACGATGGCCACCCGCGTGCCCGTGGATTCGATTCCCATGCGATCCTCCTCGATCGTCTCTCGGTTCAGTCGACTGCGACGCACACGTTGTGCAATTCGCCAATGCCCGCGATGGAGGTCGTGACGACATCCCCCGGCGTGAGGAAGATCGGCGGCTTGCGGGAGAACCCTACGCCTGCGGGCGTGCCGGTCGCGATGATGTCGCCGGGCTGAAGGGTCAGGAACTGGGTGATGTACACGATGAGATCGACGGGGCTGAAGATCATGTCCGACGTCGACCCCGACTGCATGACCTCCCCGTTGACGGAGCAGGTCACGGCGAGGCCACCCTCGAGATCGAGTTCGTCGGGGGTCGTGACATCCGGACCGATGGGGCAGGTGCGGTCGAAGTTCTTTCCCTGGAACCACTCGCTCGTGCGGTTCTGCCAGTCCCGGATGCTGATGTCGTTGAGCACCGTGTAGCCGAGGATTGCTGCGGCAGCCGTCTCGGCCGTCGCGTGACGCACCTCGCTGCCGATGACGATGGCAAGTTCAGCCTCCCAGTCGATGCGGGTGCTGACGCCCGGGAGTTCGAGTGCGTCGTTCGCGCCGACGAGCGTGGTGGCGACTTTCGCGAAGAGCGTGGGCACCTCCGGCGCCTCCTTGCCCACTTCGAGCGCGTGGTCGGTGTAGTTGAGCCCCGCGCAGATGATCTTGCGCGGGCCGAGCACGGGTGGAGCGATGGATGCCGCATCCGGCGCTTCGCCGATGCGCCCGTCCTCGTGCCTCCACGGGCCACCTTCGACCAGGGCCAGCACGTCGGCGGCATCGTGATACCGGTACTCGCCGTCACGCAGCGAGTAGGCCGTGGAGGAATCCGCGGTGCGGACCGTTCCGAGCTTCATCGATCATCCTTCGCCTTTGAGGGGTTCGTGCCTTGCTCATCCGAAACCGCCCGCTAAGTTGGGTGAAGTCGGGGTGCGCGAATTCAGCATAATCGTTATCATCTATACGTCAAGTGACCAAAGGAGACACCTGGTGCGAGTCGGTTCGAAGGCCGAGACGGTGGCGCTCGCGCTGGAATCCGAGATCGAGCGGAGCGGGCTCACCGCCGGCGACTCCCTCGGAACGAAGTCCGATCTCGCGTCACGCTTCTCCGTCTCGCCGGGCACGCTCAACGAGGCACTCAGGCTCCTGCAGTCGGGCGGCGTTATCGCGCTCAAGCCCGGACCGGGCGGCGGCGTCTTCGTCGGCGCACCCGCTCCCCCCCTCCGACTGCGCAACATCATCGTCGGCACCACGGGTGCTCAAGCCGAACTCGCCGACGTCGTCGCCGTCCGCGACGAACTCGAAGTGCTCGTCGCGGTCGAGGCCGCGCGACGCTGCACCCCTGCACAGGCGGAGCAGCTGAGATCTCAGTTGCTCGTGATCGCAGCCCTGCCCAAGGGCCGCGAGGAGACGCTCGAGATCTTCCGGCTCCACAAGATGATCGCGCGCATCGGCGGCAACGCGTTCCTCACCCGCGTGTACACCGAGTCGCTCGACACCATCGAGATGCTCATCACGGATTACGCCGTGTCCCCAGCGCCAGCCCCGGGTGTGCGCCCCGACACGGTCGAGGTGCACCGCGCGCTGCTCGAGGCCGTGGCATCCGGGGACATCGCGCGTACGCGCGCCGCGGCGATAGCGCACACGCCCATCGCGCACGACGCCGTCTGACTCAGATCAGGCAGCTGCCTTTGCGGCACTCAGGTCTTCGAACAGCTCGGTGTTGAAGCGGTAGGCCACCAGCACCTCGTCGATGACGCGCTCGCGCTCCTCGGCCGTCCACGTGACGGCGTCGAGCTGGTCGCGGTACGTCTCCTTGAACTCCTTGGGGCTTGCGATCTGGTCGAACAGGTAGAAACCGATGCCGTTGGTGTCGAAGCCGAAGTGGCGCTGCATGAGGCGGCCGATGGCCTGGCCGCCCGACAGGTCGCCCATGTAGCGCGTGTAGTGGTGGGCGACGAATCCGCCGGCCCAGTTGTCAGCGGCGACCTCGTTGATGCGCTTCACGTAGCGGTCGGTCGTGGGCAGGGGCGAAATCTGGTCGCGCCAGTCGGCACCGAGGAGGAACTCCAGGTCCTGCTCGAGCGCGGGCATGCGCGTGAGACTCGGGGAGATGAAGGGCGAGGCGAGCGTGTCATCCGCGAACTTCTCCGCGGCGGCCTCGAGAGCCTCGTAGATGAAGTAGTGCTGGGCGACGAGAGCGATGTAGTCCTCGCGCGAACCGGTGCCAGACATGAGGTCCTTCATGAAGCTCGCGCCCTCGCTGTCGCCGTGCGAAGTCCAGGTGCGCTCGCGAAGAGCCTGCGAGAAGGGAATGACGGTCACCGGGTACTCCTGACAGCTGCGCGGGTTAGGTAACCCTCAGTTTAGCGTGTGGGATGCCGCGGGGCGCTGGGACCATGATTCGAGCTCACTGGGCGGCCGCTGGGGCACTGCCTTCGAGACGTCAGTGCTCCCGGAAATCGATGCCGAGCTTCTCGCACGCCGCCCGGTAGACGAAGACGATCTCGCGCCGGATTTCCGGGCGCTCGCTGATCTGCTTCGACCACGGCACGGTCACCGTCTTCTCGGCGCCATCGACGTCGTACGCCCAGGTTCCCCCGAGATCGTCGAGCGTGGTCATGCGAGCGTTCGTGGCATCCGGACTGCCGAAGGCACGAGCGACGAGCTGGCTGTCGTCGTTGTGGTCGTCGTTCATGTGGTGGAGCACGGCGGCGATGACGTCGTCAGAGAAGGTAGGCACGGGTTAACGCTACCCACTTCGCATCCGCACAGGCGTTACGCCTTGATCGCCGGGATCGCCGTCACCCGGTCCATGAAGCGCACCACGTTCTCGTCGACGATGATGTCGCTCGGCCGCAACGGGCGAGTCATATACAGGCCATCGAGGTCGGTGAGGCGACTCAGCGCAACATACGTCTGCCCGGGAGCGAATGACCGCGTGCCGAGGTCGATGATCGCGCGGTCGTAGCTCTTGCCCTGTGACTTGTGGATCGTCACGGCCCACGCGAGCCGCAACGGAAACTGCGTGAACTCCGCCACGATGTCTTTGCGCAGCGACTTGGTGAGCGGCGAGTAGCTGTAACGGAACTTCTCCCAGATCGCCGGCTTCACCTCCTGCTTCACACCGTCGATCTCGACGAACACGGTATCGGCGATCTTGAGCACGGTGCCGACCGTTCCGTTGACCCAGCGGGGTGCGCTGCCATCCCACGGGGTGTCATTGCGCAGGAACATCACGCGCGCACCCACCTTGAGCTCGAGCGCCTCGTCCGCGGGATACGCTCGTCCGCCGAACTCGCCGGAGACCTCCGCACGCGCGGTGAGGGCGCGGCCGGGGAGGCGCGCGAGCTCGGTGGCATTGATGCGCGTGACGGTGCCGTTCGTGGTGGCCAGGGTGATCGCGCCATCCGTCGGGGCGGGCCGCGCGCCCATCTCGTTGAGGCGGCCTGCGATCTCGGCCGTGACCGACCCGTGGCGCACGGCGTTGAGCATCCACGTGAACTCGCGGTCGGACTGCCGGTGGATCTGCCCGAGCTCGTAGATGGTGAGATCCGTCTCATCCCACACTCGCGCGTCGAAGAACCAGAGGGAGCGGTAATGGTCGGAGAAGTACGCGCGCTCGTCGCCCTCCCCCGGCACGGGCGCCAGCTGGTACGGGTCGCCGAAGAGGATGACCTGCACGCCGCCGAACGGCTCGTCTTTGCGACCGCGTGCCTGGCGCAGAGACCTGTCGATCGCGTCGAGCAGGTCGGCGTTGACCATCGAGACCTCGTCGATCACGAGCGTCTCGATCGTGTTCAGCAGACGACGCAGCTCGTCGGTCTGGTCGATGTCGTGGTCGGCGATGACCCCGATCGGCAGGCGGAACAGCGAGTGGATCGTCTGCCCGCCCACGTTGAGGGCGGCGACCCCGGTCGGCGCACACACCACGAGCTGCTTCGACGAGTTCTCCGCGAGGTAGCTCAGCAGCGTCGACTTACCCGTGCCGGCGCGGCCGGTGACGAAGATGTGGTCGAGCGTGGTCTCGATACGGTCGAAGACAGCCTGCTGCTCTGCGGAAAGTGCGATGGCTGTCACTCATTCACTGTACGACCTCGGTCGCCACGACCAGTCATGAGCGATGCACAGGTGGACAACTTAGGATGTTGGGCATGCGCCGCGAGATCATCACCTGGTCTGTCATCGCGGCAGTGATCCTCGGTGGTTTCGGCATCACCGTGCTCGCGCTCAACAACTCGCTCTACAGCGCCTCGGGTTTCGTCACCTCCTACCTCGACGCCCTCTCCCGCAAGGACGCGGCGGGGGCACTCGAGATCATCGGCGGGGTGCCGTCCGATTCAGACGGCGTCGACACGCTCCTGCGCCGCGACACCATGCCGGATCTCACGGATGTCGCGGTCGAGAGCGACGACGAGGTCGAGAACCGCGTCCACCGCGTGACCGTCTCCTACAAGGTGGACGGCACTCCAGGAACCACCACCTTCACGGTCGTGGCCACCGGCCGCAACTTCGGGCTCTTCCCCGTGTGGTCGTTCACCGACGGGCCGCTGTCCACGGTGTACGTGACGGTCGTCGGGGATGCCCGCTTCACGGCCAACGGACTCGACCTGGTCACCCCCACGCCCGACGAGCCCCAGGGTTACCTCTCGTTCACGCCCGGCGCTGTGACGCTGTCGCACGCGACCACGTTCCTGGATGCAGCGCCCGTCACCATCCCGGTGGTGGAGCCCGCGGCATCCATCCCCACCGCTGTCGTCGTGCAGCCGAACGCGCACATGATCGAGCTCGTGCAGGCCGATGTCAACGACTCGCTCGACACGTGCGCGACGCAGGAGATCCTCATGCCGACCGGCTGCCCGTTCGGCCAGTCGATGAGTAACCGCATCGTCAGCACCCCGGAGTGGTCGATCGTGCAGTACCCGGAGGTGAGCATCCGCATGGGTGAGCAGTCCGGCGAGTGGGTCGTGCCGTCCACCCCGGGCAACGCACACCTTCTCGTGGACGTGCGCAGCCTCTTCGACGGCACGATCTCCGCGTTCGACGAGGACGTGCCCTTCACCGTGAGCTACGCGATCGCGTTCCTGCCGGGCGACGAACTGCTCATCACCGCCCGCTACGAGTAAAGCGCCTAGCGCCGCTTCGCCCGCTCGGCCAGCATCTTGTTGTACGCCTCGAGCTCGGCATCCCCGTCTCGGTCGGCCTGACGGTCGAGCCTCTTCGTCTCGCGCGCATCGCTGCGCGACCACAGGTAGACGATCGTGAGCGCGAGGATCGCGTTCGGGATCTCGCCGACGCTCCACGCGATGCCACCGCCGGACTGCTGGTCCTGCAGGGCGGTGAAGCCGTCCCATCCCATCGCGCCATACCAATTCGCGAGCAGCAGGCCGGTGCCCGTCATGATCGCGAGACCGAAGAAGGCGTGGAACGCCATCGTCGCCAGGAGGATGACGAGCCGCACCGGATAGGGGAACCGTTGCGGCGAGGGGTCGATGCCGATGAGCGACTGCACGAACAGGTACCCCACCAGCAGGAAGTGGATCACCATGAACTCGTGCCCGACGTGGTTGGTCGTCGCGAAGCTGAACAGCGGTGTGTAGTAGAACACCCACAGCGACGCCGTGAACAGCACCGCAGCAACGATCGGGTTAGCCAGGATCGCGAAGAATCGCGAGTGCACGAGAAGCATGAGCCATTCACGGATGCCACGGCTGCCGTCATCCCGCTTCTTGATCGCACGAAGCGCCAGGGTGATCGGAGCTCCGGGAACCAGCAGCAGGGGCACGATCATGCCGATCGTCATGTGCCCGAGCATGTGCGAGCTGAACAGGAACTTCTGGTACAGGTTCACGCCGCCGTTCGTGGCCCAGAACAGCACGACGAGGCCGGCGATCCAGAGCACCGTGCGATACCAGGGCCACGTGTCGCCGCGGCGCTTCAGACGGATGACCGCCGCGACATAGAAGAAGATGCCGAAGCCGCACGCGAGCAGCCAGAGCAGGTCGATGTTCCACAGGGTGAAGTAGTTGACGAAGTCGGCGGGCGGCGGGAGGGGTCGCCCGGTGAGGATCTCCGCCGGTGTCGGGTCTGCGAGGTCTTCAGCCGTCTGTTCCGTCACGGGGGTGGCCGTTCGCGCGAGCGCGGCGGCGGCTCCCGTCGCGATTCCCATGAACGCGATCTCGGCCAGTACGAGCACAGAGAACCAGGACCGTTCGCGGGCGGCGGGGCGTGACATCCGGCCGATCATCCAGCGGCGTTGCACTGCACCGAACAAGCCGAGGGCGAGGAGCGCGAGCACCTTGACGACGACGAGACCGCCGTACGGCGTGAACATGTTCTCGATGCTCTGCACCCGGATGAGCGCGCTCACGTATCCCGAGATGGCGACCACCACGAAACACACGAGGGCCACCGTGGAGTAGCGCGTGAGAATCACGGCGAGGCGGGCGCGGTCGACGGTCGAGCGGATGAGAACGAGCGTGAGGAGTCCGCCGACCCACGCTGCCGCGAAGAGCACGTGGAGGAAGAGCGAGGTGGAGGCTGCATCGTGGTCGGCCGTGCCACCGCGGTGTCCCTGAAGGGTGGGGGGCAGCATCCCGTAGGCGGCGAGCAGGGCGACGAAGGCGAGCACCGTCTGGTTGCGCACCGCGAAGGCGAGTGCGGTGACCGCCGCGGCGACGAGCATGCTCGTGAGCCACGCCTGCCCGAGCTCAGTTGCGGTGAGGAAGTTGGCGAGCAGTTCGCCGAACTCACTGTCGAGCCGGAACTCCTGGCTGAACACGCTCATGAAGGTGAAGAGCGCGGTGGTGGCGGATGCCACGGTCCACACGGCCGCGGAGCCCGCTGCCACATCCAGCGCCCTGTTGTATTCCGGGCGCTTCGAGTCGAGCGCGAAACCCGCGAGCACTAGTGCACCGAGAGCTCCGGCAGCACCGATGTTGACGAGCATCTTGGCGATCGGCAGGCCGTAACGAACGACGGGGCCGGGGTCGAGCAGGAGGGGCGCCGCTGCGCCGCCGCCATAGGCGAGTCCGGCCAGTACCGTCGCGAGTGCCGCGAGTATCAGGATCGCGGGGGCGGCGATCTTCACTGTTCGGGGCACTGGTCAAGCTTAAGCGCGAAAGGGCGACGACCTTCGCGGTCGTCGCCCTTGAGCGTGCTTCTGGTGAAGCGGAATTACTTGGCTGCAGCCTTCAGCTTGCTGCCGGCGCTGATCTTGACGCCGTTGCTCGCCTTGATCTCGATGGCCTCACCCGTCTGTGGGTTGCGGCCGGCACGCGCGGCGCGGAAGGTGCGCTCGACGGCGATCCATCCGGGGATGGAGACCTTGGTGCCCTCGCTCACCGAGCTGGCGAGCACGGAGAAGATCGAGTCCACGACGGCGCTCACGGTGGCCTGGCTCTGGCCAGACTCTGCGGCAACTGCCGCGACAAACTCGGTACGGTTTAGTGACTTGTCAGCCATTGAATGTCCTCCTCGGACTCATGCAATAGGTGGAGCGGGTTTAGCGCCTGAAATCTACCAGCTTGACTTGGTAATTCCGGGCAATTCGCCCCGGTGCGCCATTTCGCGGAAGCGAACGCGCGAAATGCCGAACTGGCTGAGGAAACCGCGGGGGCGTCCGTCAATAGAGTCACGGCCGCGTACGCGAACCGGCGAAGCGTTGCGCGGGAGCTTCTGGAGACCCACGCGTGCGGCCTCGCGGGACTCATCCGTACCCGCCGGGTCGACGAGTGCCTTCTTCAGCTCAAGGCGGCGGGCGGCGTAGCGCTCGACGATGACCTTGCGCTGCTCGTTCTTGGCAATCTTGCTCTTCTTGGCCATGTCTTAGCGCTCCTCGCGGAATTCAACGTGCTGGCGGATCACCGGGTCGTACTTCTTCAGCACGAGGCGGTCGGGGTTGTTGCGACGGTTCTTCTTCGTCACGTAGGTGTAGCCCGTGCCCGCAGTGGAGCGGAGCTTGATGATGGGACGAACGTCCTGCTGCTTGGCCATTAGATCTTCTCCCCACGTGCAAGGAGATCCTTGACGACGGACTCGATGCCACGAGCGTCGATCACCTTGATGCCCTTGGCGGACAGCGTCAGCGTGACGGTGCGGCGAAGCGAAGGTACGTAGTACTTCTTCTTCTGGATGTTCGGGTCGAACCGACGGCTGTTGCGGCGGTGCGAGTGCGAGATGGTGTTACCAAAGCCCGGGTGGGCTCCGGTCACCTGGCAATTTGCTGCCATGGGTGTACTCCTGTTCTGGTTACCGTGAAACAACCCGGTTACGGGATGCCTCACCCAAGATCACTTGTCGGCGTGCCTGCTTCCCGGACTTGCGTGGGAGGCACACGTGTCTGCGCGGAAATGCGCAACCTGTCTAGCGTACGCGAAGTGCGGCGGGGGTGCAATGCGCCTGCACTATACGATCAGCACGTGGCATCCAATCTCTCGTGTATCGGATTCAGCATCAAGGATCAGGACGAGCTGCGTCAGCTCTTGTCGAGTGCCTTCGAACGCGGCGCGCGAATCGGCACGACGGGCGACGTGACGACCTACCGGTGGCAGGATCCAAGCGGCGCCCGACTGGTGATGGTCCTCAAGGACGAAAGCCTCGTCGACTTCATTCCTTCGTTTGCAGGTACACCAGGAGTCAGGTTCGAGGAATGCAGCTCACTCAACGAGACCATTGCCATCACGGACGTGGTCGACGACGCTGGCCAAACGGTGACCAAGCTGACATGCGAACTTGAGCAGCTCCGCGCACTCAAGGCCCCTTGGTCGGGCCTAGCCTCCATTATCGGGCTTGCACCAGACGCGACATTCTTCAAGGACGGGGAGCAGTTCTCCGAATCAGCAAGTAGCCTCCTCGACCCCCGCTCGGCCGATCCGGGCGATGGCAATGGGCTGAGAATGGCCACCGAGTCCTTTCTTTCCTACGGCGTGTTCAACGCGCCAGCGGATGCCCACGCAAACAGCCGCCTCAACGGCGTCGTGCTGTCATCGCAAGTTCGAACCAACGAACTCTCCGGCGAGCAGTTCATGGTGTGTAGGGTGCGATGCCTCGACTTCGAGCTCGAACTTCTCACCGTGCCTCACATCACTCCCCCGGAGCCTGGCGACATCGTTTCAGCCAGTCCCTATCTGGTGGCGTCGATCGAGCAGCTCGACGAGGTTCCGCATGGCTGAGCCCGCCCCCGACGAAGAGGTTGAGGCGATCGGTCGGCTCGGGGTCGCGCTGCTCGACGCTGGCTACGCGGTCACCGACGTGTCGCGCATCGCGAAGGCGGTCGCGCGCAGCAACTCCGCGGAGTTCACCGTGGGCGCCCTACCCACGGGCGTGTTCGTGGATGATGGCGACCGCACGCGAGTGCTGGCATCCACGGGTACGTCGTTCACATTCGAGCAGGTGGGCATCGTGGGCAAGCTCGCCGCGGAGGCGGAGCGCGGGATGCCGTGGCACGAGCTGCAGGACGGGCTCGACCGGGTGTATACGATGCATCCGCGGTATCCGTACTGGCTGTCGCTGTTCGGGAGCGGACTCATCTCCGGTTGCATCGCCGTCGTGCTCGGCAACCCCTGGTGGGCCGTGGGGCTCGACTTTCTGCTGGGCGTGTTGGTGGGCGCCATCCTGACTGTCGCTGGGCGGTACCCGCGCATTGCCGCGATCCTTCCGTTCTTCTTGGCCCTGCTGATCGCACTCCTCGTGGGGCTCACCGCGGTGGTGTTCGGAATCGCGGAGATTCCGTTCTTCGCGATCGCAGCACCACTCGTCATCCTGATTCCGGGGGCTGCCGTGACGAACGCGCTCATCGAGGTGAGCGCGGGAGACGTTGTCTCGGGCGGTGGTCGGTTGGTCGCGGGGCTGACGGTGTGGGCACTGCTGGCTGCCGGGTCGGTCGCGGGGGTCGGCATCCTTGGCGGGCGGCTGGAGGCGACCGCCGTGATCATGGGTGAGCCATCGGGGCCTGCGGCGGAGTTCGTCGATCCGATCTTCGGATGGCCCGCCGTCGCGTTGCTCGCGATCGGGGTCGGTCTCTTCCTCTCCGCGACCATCCCGGTGACGCTGGTGATCACGGTCGTGCTGGTGCTCGCCTACGCGGGGTCGATCTTCCTCACGCCGGTGCTCGGCGCTGGCTTCGCGGCCGGACTCACCGCCGCTGTGCTGCTTGCCGGGTTGCGTCTGGTCGAGCGCGGGTGGCCGAGCCTGCCGGCGATCGTGACGTTCCGGCCGGTGTTCTGGTTGCTGGTGCCGGGGTCGTTGGGGCTAATTGCCGTGAGTGGGCTCGCCTCGAACTCGGCTGGCAGTGAGGACCTGCTGCTGACCGCGGCAACGACAGTACTCGGGCTGGTGATCGGTGTGCAGGTCGGTGCTGTGGTGTCGGAGGCTTTTCGGTCGGGGCCGGGGCATAACGGGGTCAGCGACATTTCGGGCCGAATCCAAAGTTGAGGGCTATCAGGAAGGTCCGCAGTCGGTCGTAGGCTCGCGGCGTGAGATCACCAACAGCGATTGGCTCAAGACCTATCAAACAGGCTGCTGCCGAGGTTGCGGGGATATCCGTGGTGCTGGCGATCTTCGCTATCGCAATCACTGCTGCGAGCACTCGTGATCTTGAAGAGGCATTGACGTGGTGGCAAGTCGCGGGTGAGGTGCTGATCCAGAACCTTGACTGGACTATCGGCAGCTTTGTTGCCGTGGTTCTGGCGTTCTACGTAGCAGTGCTCGCAGGTGAGTTGGGCGACGATGAGGAGCATGCCGGAAGAACCAGAGCCTTGCTTGGGTTCATTGCGGAACTGATGGCAGCCACGCTTACGTTCTTTGGCGCCATCATCCTTGTGCATTGCATTAGGAACCCTCAGGCATGGGGAGTCTGGTTCGCATTCGCTCCTGTGGCAGGACTCGTGGTGTTCATTGCGCTGTCTCTTGGGAAGTTCTCCATCGCCTCGCCGGCAGTGCGCCTCGAGTCTGCGAAGGAGAAACAAGCTTGGGCGCGCGCCACGCTCTCACGCCTCAGATACCGGACGCGACTTCCCGTTTTGCTCGTGTTCGCCGCCAACGTCCTCACCGGTGCTGCGTTGGGAACGATCGCTTGTATACCTCAGAACTACACGGAGCTTCTGCAGGCAGCAGGGCTCTTCGCCCTTGTTGCGGCACTCCTAACGGCGGCGAACTTCCTATTCCTGATCCTCCGCTCAACTTCGCAGGATCGCTATTCTCGAGCTGTCTCGACCCTTATGCCGGTCGCTGTGTCCGGTTCGCTTCTGTGGTCAATCGTTAATGTCATCCTTGCCTACGGCGACGCAGGGGCGAGGTTGGGCTTCGCTGTTTCCGTCGTTCTCCTATTCGCCTTAGTGTCCGCGTTCGGCCGGTGGGCACGACCCAGCAGGTTGAGCCAGTGGTCTGTGCGCAGTGCCGCTGCGCGGTGTTCCTCGCGATCCGTAACGGGCACACTTGTCAGCTCCTCTCGGGAGATTCGACTTCTCGACCCTCGCGTGCCTGAAGAGAACGCCTCGACATGGTTCAAAAGACTGCTCAAAGGCCTGCGCAGGTAATCCAGGAGGTTTTGCTGAGGGACACCGGCTTGCCGGTCACTAGTCCGGCGGATGCGGCACCCGCACCCCGCTGCCCCAGCCGACCTCCCAGCCGTCCGACGCATCGAAGTAGTCCGCGAACGCGACGGGGAGCGCATACCTCTCCTCCACAAGGGCCATCAGTTCGCGGTACCACTGCGCGTAAGCCGGGTCGAGCTCGGGCGTGAGGTCAGGGTGGAGCGCGAGGAGGTGGTCGGCGAGCGCGTCCGGTGTGGTGGCGGCCGTGACATCCATGCCCGCCACATCGGAGCCGTTGCCTGTGGTGTAGCCGACCACTTCGCGGTCGCCGAGCCAGACACTGCCACGCCAGTACATGCCCGAGGGGCTCATTCCCGCCCGTACGCGTGCGTTCTCGATGCCGCGCTCGTGCAGCGCACGCACCGACTGCAGAATGCGCAAGGGCGTGACGCGCCAGAGCGCGACCTCGACCTCGCGCGTCGCCTCCTCGGTGGGCGTCACGAAGATCACCTCCCGCACAGACGTGCCGGATGTCGCGATCCCGTCGAACCCCGCATGGATCGCGTCGACCCGCGGCCACCCGTAGACGCCCGCGCTGATCAGGGGGAATGCGACGGTTTCGGCGCCCAACACGTCCGCGACCCGCAGCGAGTTCGCGTACGCGTCCACCAACTGCCCGCGACTACCGCGTCCGTGGACGGGCCCGACCGCGTGGATGACCCACCTCGCGGGCAAGTCGTGCGCCGTCGTCCACCCCGCGCCGCCCACGGGGAGGCCGCGCGGAAAGCGCTCGACGTTCTCTCGCAGAAGCCCTGGCCCCGCGACCCGGTGGATCGCGCCATCCACTCCCCCGCCGCCGCGCATCTGCGGGCTGGCAGCGTTGACGATCGCGTCCACGGCCTGCTGCGTGATGTCGCCGCGCACGACTCGCACAAGAGGAGGCGTCATCCCTCGAGCGTACGTCGGCTAGCGCGTCCCCAGCGCGGAATCAAGCCCTACGTTTCCGTGCGCGGCAGGAGCATCCTGTGGTGAAAGCCACACGATCGAGGAGGATCGAGATGGATGCCACACCCACCACGTTCAACGCGGGCCCCGAGTACTGGCACGCTCCCGTGGCCGCCGCGCAGGCGCCGCTGAGCAACTTCCGCGAGCCTGAGCGCCACGAATCGCACCAGCCGGAGCACAAGGCCTTCGAGGCACACGACTTCGGAGACGCGGAAACGCACGATGGGTGACAAGCCGCGCCCCGCCGACAACCAGACCGAGGGCAACGCTGACGAGCCCACGGAGGAGTGGACCCCGCCCATCGTCGTCGACTCGGACGAGCCCGGAACGCACGACGAGTACACCACTGACTCTGGCGCCTCGCCGGAGTGACTCGCTAGCCTTCGAGCATGCGCCGCGCATCCTGGGTTTCCCTGCTCGCTCTCGCAAGCCTCGCCGCGGCCGGAGCCGTGCCCGCCACCGCCGCTGCACCCGGTGAGCTCGACGGGCTCGAGTACGTCTCGCTCGGCGACTCGTACTCCGCGGGATTCGGCCTCACGCCGTACTCGAGCACGAGCCCCTTCGCGGGCGACCCCAACGGGTGCTACCAGGCGGACGCGAATTACCCGCACAACGTGGCATCCGCGCTGCACCTCACCCTCACCGATCAGACCTGCAGCGGCGCGATCAGCGCGAATCTCGGCTACCCGAGCGGTGCGAGCTTTCCGATTCCGGTGAGCGCCGACCCGCTGCCGGAGCTGCCGCCGGGAGACCAGGTGCAGGTCACGCTCTCGGGCATGGCCGCGCCCGAACTGCAGATCGCGGGGCTGAGCGCCGACACCGATGTCGTCACGCTCGCGATCGGAGGCAATGACCTCGGCTTCGCGGACATCGCCACCGCGTGCATCCGGGAAGACGTCGACTCCGGCAGCGTGCCGCTGTACCTCTACTACGAGGTGGGCGCGGATGTCACGAACTGCGCCGACTACTTCGGCAACGACACGACGTACCTCGGTGCCGACCTCTTCACCCGCCTCTCGGGCGACGTCGAGCCGCGCATCCAGAGCACTTTCGACGCGGTGAAGCAGCTGGCCCCCAACGCGCAGGTGTTCGTGGTCGGCTATCCCCAGATCGCCCCGGCGAGCGCCACCGACGCGTGCTTCTCGTCCATGGACAACGACAACGCCGTGCCGTTCTCGGGCACAGACATCGAGTTCATCAACACCGTCGAGGGCGCGCTGGATGCCACCCTCCAGAGCCAGGCCGAGGCCCACGGGTTCCACTTCGTCTCCAGCTGGGCCTCCTCGGCGAACAACACCCTCTGCTCTGACGACCCGTGGATCTCGGGGCTCACCGCCTACGTCAATCTCGACTCCTCGACGTGCGAGGCCGGCTACCTTCCCGAGGCAGACGCCTACGTGTGCGTGAAGCTCGGCGCCCTCCACCCCAACGAGCAGGGTGTCGCGAACCTCACGGCCCTCGCGGCGGCGGCTGTGCAGGCCGCCTTCCATGTGACCGCGTCGGTGGACGAAGCAGTCCGCGGCGATGCCGTGGGTGTGACGGGATCCGGCTTCCACCCTGGCGAGGCCGTGCGGTTGGAGCTGCGGCTCGGAGGCGTGACCGTGCAGCTGGGCACAGCAGTGGCCGATGCATCCGGCAGCTTCAGCACCACCGTGACGGTCGCGGCGAGCGCCGCGATCGGGTCGCACCGCATCCACGGTGTCGGGCTCGAGTCCGGGCGTTCATTCAGCGACGACCTCAGGGTCGTCAGCCCGGCAGCACTCGCGGCAACGGGGCCAGCGGATGCCGCGGCGGCCGCACTGCTCGGCTTCGGGCTTCTCGGCCTCGGGGCCGCGGCCTTCTTCGCCGCACGTGCGGGCCGTCGTCGCACCGAGGCCTGAGCGCGACCGTACCTTACGCCCGCCGGGCGGCTGGCGGTAGTGGTTGACCCCCTCCTCTGCATCACGCACCGTGGACACAGGAAGGGGCAACCATGTCTGACGCGAAGAACGACGACACCACCAAGCCGACGAAGTCCGAGGAGGTAGCGGAGGCCGAGGAAACGGCAGACGGCTACGGGGCCTACGAGGCGGAGAACTTCGGCCCAGACGGCGACAACTCCAAGAACGCACACAAGGGTCAGCCGCGATGAAGATCGGTTACAAGCTGGCGACCGAGGGCTTCAGTCCGAGCGAACTCATCCGCCAAGCCGTCCGCGCCGAGGAGGTGGGCTTCGACTTCGTGGAGATGAGCGATCACTTCCATCCTTGGCTCGAGGAGCAGGGTCACAGTGGATTCACGTGGTCGATCCTCGGGGCGATCGCCGCGAAGACCGACCGGCTGGAGCTCGCGACGGGCGTTACCTGCCCCACCATGCGATACCACCCCGCGATCATCGCGCAGGCTGCCGCGACCATGGCGCTCATCTCCGACGGGCGCTTCACGCTTGGCGTGGGCTCGGGCGAGAACCTCAACGAGCACATCATCGGCAGGGGATGGCCGGTCGTCAGCCAGCGGCACGCGATGCTGCGCGAGGCTCTCGAGATCATCCGCCTCCTGTGGGAGGGGGGCTACAAGAGCTACGAAGGAAAGTTCCTCCAACTCGAGGATGCCCGAGTGTTCGACCTGCCGAGCGAGCTACCCGCGATCGCTGTGGCCGC
Organism: uncultured Salinibacterium sp.; assembly: GCA_964425885.1. Taxonomy (GTDB): domain Bacteria; phylum Actinomycetota; class Actinomycetes; order Actinomycetales; family Microbacteriaceae; genus Rhodoglobus. Next base: position 575,466 of record CAYRON010000001.1, on the reverse strand, counting down.
CAGTGGGGAGGCATCCATCTCCCTCGCGGCGGAGCTCGGCAACGGACTCTTCGCGGTTGAGCCGGATGCCTCGCTGGTGAAGGGCTTCGGCGACAAGGGCGGCACGGGACCCATCTACGGGGAGGTCGCCCTCGCTTACGCAGCGACCGAAGAGGAGGCGCTTGCCGAGCTCATGGCGAAGCAGCGGTGGTCGGTGGCGGGCTGGAAGGTCATGGCCGAGCTGCCGAACCCGGTCAACTTTGACGCTGCTTCGTCGACCGTGCGCGAGGACGACCTTCGGGAGTCCGTTGCCGTCGGCCCGGACCCTGCCGTGCACCTTGCCGCGATCAAGGAGTTCGCGGATGCGGGATTCGACCACATCGCGCTACTCAACGGCGGCCCGGACCCCGACGCGTTCTTCGACTTCTTCGCCGACCAGCTCAAGCCCCAACTCGCCCGGTGAACCGGAGGACGCATCATGACCAGTGATCCGCTGTTCGACAACCCGGACCGCACCGACCTCGGCGGCAGCGCCGAGGACGCAGTGCCCGAGGCCGACGCACTCGAGCAGTCGCGGCCGGAGATCCCCGCGGCCCTCGACCCGGAGGCGCCGGCCGACACCGCACCGAGCTCCCGGATCAGCGATAGCGTCGAAGCAAATGAGGCGGACGTCATCGAGCAGTCGCTCGAGGTTCCCCTCGACGACGAACCCCGTGAGGACTGAGATGCAGAACGAGCGTGACCGCCACGACAACGCCCAGATCGAGATCGAGGGCGAAGGAACGACAGCAGATCCGACCGCCGACGACGGCCAGTTCGACAGCCAGAACATGCCGACAACAGACGGTGAGATGACCGACCCGGAGGGCGAGGTGGGCTGGGAGGAGTTCCAGGAGAGCGGAGCGCTCGAGGAGCCTGCGCCGTAGTTACGCTGGAACCCCACGCTGCAACCAACGGAGGCACCATGCGTATCGGCTACTCGACCGGGTACTGGAGCGCTGGCCCACCGAAAGACGCGCTGAAGGCGATCCGCACCGCCGAGCGCCTCGGCTACGAGTCCGTGTGGACGAGCGAGGCCTACGGCTCCGACGCCCTCACCCCGCTCGCCTGGTGGGGTTCGCGAACGAAGCGCATCAAGCTCGGCACCGCGATAGCGCAACTCTCCGCGCGGCCGCCGGCAGCGGCGGCGATGGCCGCGATCACCCTCGACCACCTGTCGGAGGGTCGCTTCATCCTGGGCCTCGGCGCCTCCGGTCCGCAGGTCGTCGAGGGATGGTACGGCCAGCCCTACCCGAAGCCGCTGGCGCGAACGCGGGAGTACATCGGCATCGTGCGACAGGTACTCGCGCGGCAGGAGCCCGTGACATCCGAGGGCCCGCACTATCCGCTCCCCTACACGGGAGCGGATGCCACGAACCTGGGCAAACCACTGAAGTCCACCGTTCATCCCCTCCGCGCCAACCTGCCGATCTACCTCGCGGCAGAGGGACCGAAGAACGTCGCACTGGCAGGTGAGATCGCGGACGGGTGGATCCCGTTCCTGCTGTCGCGCAACGCGCTGGCCGAGGCTCGCACCAACCTCGAGGCCGGCTTCGCGCTGCGCGCACCGGAGCTCAGCCCGCGGGAGCAGTTCGAGGTGGTGCTGCCGATGCCCGTCGTGCCGCACCCGGACGTGGAGGCAGCAGCCGACCTGGTGCGACCCATGCTCGCGCTGTACATCGGCGGCATGGGAGCGAAGGGCGCGAACTTCCACCGCGACGTGATCGATCGCCTGGGGTATTCGGCCGAGAGCGATGTGATCCAGGAGCTGTACCTCGCGGGCAAGAAGAAGGAGGCGATCGCGGCCGTCCCGACGAAGCTCGTCGAGGAGCTCGCGCTCGTCGGCCCGCCGGAGAAGATCCGGGACGAGCTTGCCGCATGGGAGGAGAGCGTCGTGACGACGTTCCTCGTGCAGGGGCCCGCATACGCTCTGCGGACCATCCGCGATGTCGTCCAAGGGGAGTCGCTGTCGCGCGCGAAGCTCAGCATGCTCGCGATGGCGTTCGCGGCGAAGCGCGCACGCTGAAAAGAGCGTGCTTGGCGGCAGCTACGCTGGTGCGATGACTCGCCGCATCCTGTCCCTCGTCGGCGTCGGCATCCTCGGCGGGTTCCTCTCGGGAACGTTCGGCATCGGCGGCGGCATCCTGATGGTGCCCCTACTCATTCTTCTGATCGGGCTCGACCAGCGTCGCGCGGCGGCCCTCTCGCTAGCTGGTGTGCTGCCCGCGGCCATCGTTGGGGCGATCACCTACGGCATCCAGGGGCATGTCGACCTCATCGCGGGAGCGATCATCGCCGTCGGCGGCATCGTCGGTGCACTCATCGGCACCCGCCTGCTGCGTCAGCTGTCGCTGGGCTGGCTGCGATGGATGTTCGTGGTGCTGCTCGTGCTCGTGGCGGCGCGCATGCTCTTCGTGGCACCCGAATCCGATGCATCCATCGAGTTCAGCTTCTGGTCGATCGTGGGCCTCGTCGGCCTGGGTCTTCTCGTCGGAGTCGCCTCGGGCCTGTTCGGTATCGGCGGCGGCGTCATCATCGTGCCCGCCCTCATCGGGCTGTTCGGGGTGAGCGAGCTCATCGCCAAGGGCACGTCGCTGCTCGCGATGATCCCCACGTCGATCACGGGAACCATCGCGAACACCCGCGCGCGACTCGTCAAGCCGATGGACGGCCTCATTCTGGGCGCCGCTGCGGCCCTCGCCTCCTACCCCGGCGTGGTGGTGGCACACCTGCTGCCCACGCTCGTCTCGCACATCCTGTTCGCGGCCCTCGTGCTGTTCGCCGCGACCCAGCTCGCGATCAAGGCGTGGCGGGCGCGTGGAGCGGAGAAGGCCTAGCGCCTGACACCTCGTCGTCCGCCCGGCTTCACCGACCCGCTCGCGTTCGCGGGAGCGTGCCTCGCTGAGGTTTGGAGACGGCGCGCCTGTATGAACGTGCGCGCGGTCACCAAACCTCCGCGACCGAAGCGGCGCTGAGCGTCGTCATTCTCAACGCGGCCCGCTTATCGCGAGCAGTTCGCGCAGAGCCCGAACACGTCGACGACGTGGTTCGGCTGCGTGAAACCGTTCTCGGCAGCAACCGTTCTCGCCCACTCCTCGACGGCGTCAGCCTCGATCTCGACCGTGAGCCCGCAGTTGCGGCAGATCAGGTGATGGTGGTGGGTGCCCGGAGTGCAGGCGCGGTAGAGGCTCTCGCCCTCCTGCTGCAGCGAGTCGGCCTCGCCCTCGGTCGCGAGATCCGAGAGCGCGCGGTAGACGGTGGCGAGACCGATGGATGACCCGCCCTCGCGCAGCGCGGAGTGCAGCGCCTGTGCGCTCACGAACGCCTCCGACTCACTGAGCGCTTCGCGAACGGCCTCGCGTTGCCACGTGTTGCGCTTCACCGCCATGCTTCCACCTTACGTACCGGCCCTCGCCGCATGCCGATCACGCGGGCGACGAGGTAGATTGCGAACGAGATGGTCGTGATGAAGGGGCTGATCGGAAGCGAACTGCCGATCGCGATCAGGATGCCGCCGACGGCGGACACGAACCCGAACACCATGCTGAGCACGGGAACGAGAATCGGCGACGACGACACCCGCAGCGCCGCGGCGGCCGGGGTCACGAGCAGCGCCAGCACGAGCAGGGCACCGATCACCTGCACCGAGACCGCGATCGTGAGGCCGAGGAGCAGCATGAACGTGAAGCTCAGCGCGCGCGACGGAACCCCGCGGGCGGCAGCCACATCGGGGTCGAGACTGTCGAACGTCAGGGGGCGCCAGATCACGAGCAGCACGGCGAGCACCGCGATCGAGATGCCGATCAGCACGCCGAGCTGCGGAAAGTCGACCGAGACGATCTGGCCCGTGAGCAGGCCGAACTTGTTACCACTGCGTCCGGGGTAGAGGGCGAGGAAGAGGATGCCGAGACCCAGGCCAAACGGCATGAGCACACCGATGATCGAGTTGCGGTCCCTGGCGCGAGCCCCGAGTAATCCGATGATCGCCGCCGCAATGAGCGAACCGACAACGGAACCCATGACCACGTTCGCCCCGAGCAGGAGCGCGGCTGCCGCTCCCGCGAAGGAGAGCTCGCTGATGCCGTGCACCGCGAAGGCCATGTCGCGCTGCATCACGAAGACTCCGATGAGGCCGCCCACGATACCGAGCACGGCACCCGCGTAGACCGATGCCTGCACGAGCACGAGCAGCTCGCCGTAGTCGCTGAAGTCGAAGATCATCAGTGGTGCCCCACATCCGTCGCGCCCGCCACGAACACGCGTCCGTCCCGGCGCAGCACTTCGATGGAGGTTCCGTACAGGTCGCTCAGTACCTCCGAGCGCAGCACCTCGTCAGGGGTTCCCACCGTGAAGCGACCCTGGGCGAGATACAGCACCCTGTCGACCATGCTGAGCACCGGGTTCACGTCGTGGGTGACGAACACGACGGCGGTCTCGTGCTCACGGCGCTGCCGGTTGATGAGTTCAGACACACCTCGCTGGTGGGCGAGGTCGAGGCTCGTGAGCGGCTCGTCGGCCAGGAGCAGTACGGGGTCGGATGCCGTGGCCTGGGCGACGCGCAGGCGTTGCTGCTCACCACCGCTCAGCGAGCCCATGGGCTGCTCCGAATACGAAGTGGCCCCGACGGACGCGATCGCAGCGTCCACTCGTGCGCGATCGGCAGCCGATGTGAAGGGAAGGCCGAACCGGTGCCCGTTCACCCCGAGGGTCACGAGGTCGCGCCCGCGAAGCGGAGTGCCCGGCGCCACGAGCCGCTGCTGCGGGATGTACCCGATGCGGCGATCGCCTCGGCGAACCGCGGCGCCACCGACCGTGATGGTGCCGGAGTCGAGCGCCTGCTGCCCGAGAATCGCGCGCAGAAGGCTCGTCTTGCCCGAGCCGTTCGCACCGAGCACGGCGAGGAACTCCCCCGGCATCACGGTGAGATCGAGCCCGCGCCACAGGGCGCGCCCGCCGAAGCTGAGCGCGCCCTCTCGGATCTCGAGTGCCGGTGTGGCCACTAGATGAGTGCTTCCTCGATCTGGCCGATGTTCACGCGAGTCATCCACGAGATGTAGTCGAGGCCGTCGGGAAGAGTCTCGGTGAACGATGCGACGTCGATGTCGGCGTCCTCCGCGGCATCCCGCAGCTTCTCGGTCTCGGGGCTCGAGGTCTGCTCGTTGTAGCCGAGCATGATCACCGACTTCGAGGTGATCAGGTCGAGCGTCTCCTGGAGAGCGAGGGGCGGCACATCCGACCCCTCCTCGATCGCCTCAGTGAAGGCGGCCGGGGTCACGTTGACGAGACCGATTGCGTCGATGAGGTAGCCCGGCACGGGCTCGGTGAGCGCGACGGATCGACCAGCAGCCTTGGGGATCAGGCTCTCCGCCTTGTCCTGCAGCAGGCCGATCTGGTTGACGAACTCCTGCGCGTTCGCGGCGTAGGTCGATGCATTGTCGGGGTCGATGGCCGCGAGATCGGTGGCGATCTGGTCCGCGAGGCGACCCATCGCGGTGAAGCTGTACCAGACGTGCTCGTTGAAGCCCTCGATGTGGTCGTGATCCTCCTCGCCCTCGGCGTGCTCCTCATCCGCCGCACCCTCCGGCAGCAGTCCGGAGACCTCGACGGCGTTGATCACGGGAGCGGACGTTCCGGATGCCTCGACCAGGGTCTCCATGAACGTGTCGTAACCGCCACCGTTGAGGATCACGAGGTCGGCGTCATCCACCGCCTTGCGATCACGCGCTGAGGCCTCGTAGCTGTGCGGATCCTGCGACGGGCTGTTGATGATGTTGGTCACCTCGAGCAGGTCACGGCCGACGGATGACGCGATGTTGCCGTACACGTTCGTGGAGGCGACGACGGTGACGAGGTCGCTCTCCGCCTCGGGCGCGGGGGTGGCAGCGCAGCCGGCGAGGAGCAGGGCGGACGCAGCGAGAATGGCGAAGTGCTTCATGGATGGTGCTTTCTAAGCGAACGGTAATGAGATTCGTTATCAACACCGTAACACGTTGATCAGCGTCCTAGATCCATCTACGTCGTCGGTGTGGCCAGCGACGTGGCTGGAGCTATGACCAGAAAGGGAAGTTGCGCGTGTGGGCGGCGACCTGCGCGTCGCCCACACCCCCGCGCGGCCCATGTGCGCCGCAGGGGCGGCGGCGCACCAGAAAGCACCGCTCAGTCGAGGAGCAGGGCCGGCTCCTCGAGCACGCTCGCGACATCCGCGACGAACCGGCTGACGACATCGCCATCGACCACGCGGTGGTCGAAGCTGCCGCCGAGCGTGGTGACGAAGCGCGGACGCACCTCGCCGTCGACGACCCACGGCTTCTGCTTGATGGTGCCGAGCACGAGGATGCCCACCTCGCCGGGGTTCAGGATCGGGGTACCCGTGTCCATGCCGAACGAACCGAGATTGGTGATCGTGAACGTGCCGCCCGCCATGTCCGCGGGGGTGGACTTGCCATCCCGTGCCGTCAGCGTGAGCTGCTCGAGTGACTGCGCGAGCTCTTTGAGCGAAAGCTGGTGAGCGTCCTTGATGTTCGGCACGACGAGCCCCCGGGGCGTTGCCGCCGCGATTCCGAGGTTGACGTAGTGGTGCACCGTGATGTCCTTCTCGGTGAAGGTGGAGTTCACGGAGGGGTTGCGGCGGATGGCCCAGATCGCGGCCTTCGCGGCGATGAGCAGCGGCGAGACGCGGATGCCGGCGAAGTCGGGTGAGTTCTTCAAGCGCTTGACGAACTCCATCGTGCGCGTGGCATCCACGTCAACGAAGACACTCACGTGCGGCGCGGTGAACGCACTCTTCGACATCGCGGTGGCGATCGCCTTGCGCACACCCTTGACCGGGATGACCTCCTCGCGCTCGGCACCCCACTCTGGCGTCTCAATGTTGCGGAACACGCTGGCCTGCGAGGCCTGCCGAATGACGTCGTCCCGGGTCACCTCGCCAGCGAGGCCCGTGGCGAGCACCGTCGAGAGGTCGACCCCGAGGTCCTTGGCGAGCTTGCGGATCGGCGGCTTGGCAATCACGGGGGATGCCGCGGCAGCAGGAACACTGGTCGGCCGGGCCGCGGGAGTGGCCGCCGCCGGGGTAGCAGCCGCAACGGCCGGTGTGCCGCCGCCGCGCTTGCGACGGGATGCGCCGTGCCCTCCCGCTCCGTACCCCACGAGCACAGCGCCTGACTTCTCCTCCACAGCCACGGTCGCAGCAGTGTCACTCACGGCGACGGCCGCTTCAGGCTCGTGCACGGGCGTGGGAGCCGGCGGGACATCCCCATCGACCGTGATGATGGCGGTGCCGACCTCGACGGTCTGGCCCTCCTCCACGAGCAGGGCCGCGACGGTGCCTTCGAAGGGGGACGGCAGCTCGACGAGGGACTTGGCGGTCTCGATCTCCACGAGAACCTGGTTGATCGACACGCTGTCGCCCGCCTTGACCTTCCAGGCCACGATCTCGGCCTCGGTCAGGCCCTCTCCCACATCGGGAAGCAAAAACTCAGACAAGGGAAAGCTCCTTAGTACGCCATGGCGCGGTCGACAGCTTCAAGAACGCGGTCGACGTCGGGCAGGTAGGTCGTTTCGAGTTTGGCTGGCGGGAACGGGGTGTCGAAGCCGGCCACGCGCAGAACCGGTGCTTCGAGGTTGTAGAAGCAGCGCTCGGCAATCGTCGCCGCGATCTCGGAACCCACCGAGACGAAGCCCGGCGCCTCCTGTGCGATCACGATGCGCCCCGTCTTCTGCACCGACTCGATGATGGGCGCGTAGTCGATCGGGGAAATCGAACGCAGGTCGATGACCTCGGCGCTCGTGCCCTCCTCGGCGGCGAGCTCCGCGGCCTGCAGAAGCAGCGACACGGTCGGCCCGTAGCCGAGCAGTGTCACCTCGGTGCCGGTGCGCACGACACGGCTGGCGTGCAACGGGATGCCCGGGGCATCCAGGTTCACCTCACCCTTCGGCCAGTAGCGGCTCTTCGGCTCGAAGAAGAGCACCGGGTCGTTGGAGGCGATCGCCTCCTGGATCATCCAGTACGCGTCGTGCGGGCTCGCGGGGCTGACCACGCGCAAGCCGGCCGTGTGCGCGAAGTACGCCTCGGGGCTCTCCTGGTGATGCTCGACCGCCCCGATGTGCCCGCCGTACGGCACCCGGATGACGACCGGCATGCTGAGAGTGCCCTCGTGGCGATAGGTGAGCTTCGCCAACTGGGACGTGATCTGGTCGAAGCCAGGGAAGATGAAGCCGTCGAACTGGATCTCGCAGACCGGGCGGTAGCCGCGCATGGCAAGGCCGATCGCGCTACCGACGATGCCGGACTCGGCGAGCGGGGTGTCGAGAACGCGCTTCTCGCCGAACTCCGCCTGCAACCCCTCGGTCACACGGAACACGCCACCGAGGCGACCGATGTCCTCACCCATGAGGAGAACCTTCGGGTCATCGGCGAGCGCCTTCTGGAGCCCCAGGTTGAGGGCCTTCGCCATGCTCAGGGATTCGACCCGTGCAGTTTCGTTGCTCACTGGCCCGCCTCCTCGAAGGATGCCTCGTACCGTTCGAGCCACGCGGCCTGCTCCTCCATCAGCGAGTGCTGTTCGGAGTAGACATTGCTGAAGATCTGCTGGTTCGGCAGTCCGCCGAGTTCCACCGTGCGACGGCGCACGTCGGCAGCGAGGTCCTCGCCCTCCTCCGCCACCTCGGCGAAGAACGCGTCGCCCTCTCCGCGTGAACGCAGGTAGGACTCGAAGCGGGGGATCGGGTCGTGCTTGACCCAGAAGTCGAGCTCGGAGTCATCCCGGTACTTGCTCGGGTCGTCGCTCGTGGTGTGCGCACCGATGCGGTACGTGAGCGCCTCGATGAACCCGGGGCCACCGCCGGAGCGGGCGACGTCGAGGTTCGCCGTGGTGACCGCATAGCTCGCGAGCACATCGTTGCCGTCGACCTGCACGCCGGGGATGCCGAAGCCGGAGGCGCGGAGGTAGAGGGGGCTGCGTGACTGCCGTGTGACGGGAACCGAGATCGCCCAGTGGTTGTTCTGCAGGAAGAAGACCTGCGGCGTCTGGTAGCTGGCCGCGAAGACCAGGGCCTCGCTGACATCGCCCTGGCTGGAGGCCCCGTCACCGAAGTACACGACGACAGCCTCATCCGTGTCTGGATTGCCGCTCGCGGTGGCGCCGTCGAACTGGATGCCCATCGCATAGCCCGTCGCGTGCAACGTCTGCGACCCGATCACGAGCGTGTAGAGGTGGAAGTTGCCGTTCTCCTTCGGGTCCCATCCGCCGTGGCTCAGCCCTCGCAGCATCTCGATGATGCGCATCGGCTCGACACCACGGATGCGTGCGACGACGTGCTCGCGGTAGGCCGGGAAAATGTGGTCCTGCTTGCGAGCAGCGAAGCCGGAGCCGACCTGCGCACCCTCCTGCCCGATGCTGGGAATCCAGAGGCCGAGCTGGCCCTGCCGCTGCAGGTTGCCCGCCTCGACATCGAACCTGCGGATCACGACCATCTGGCGATGAAACTCGCGCAGCTGTTCGTCGGTGAGCTTCTCGATGATTGGGAGGTACTGCTCGGTCGCATCGTTCGTGACGATGGTCCCCTCCGGGCTGAGAAGTTGAATCGTCGCCGGGGTGTAGGCCATTGCTCTAATCTAACCCGCCGTCGCGGCTCCCGTTCGTTGGAGGGAGACAACCTCCTCGGCAGCCCTTAGGAGTTTCTCCACAGCTTCGGCCTCCCCGATGGAGACACGGATGCCCTCGCCCAGCGGTCGCACGATGATGCCGTGACGCTCGAACACCTCGGCGGCGGCAATGCTCTGGTCGCCCGTGGGCAACCAGACGAAGTTGCCCTGCGGAACGGGAACATCCCATCCCTGCGCGACGAGACCCTCAACGACCTGCTCCCTCAACTCGGCGAGCGCGGCAACGCGAGCGAGCAGCTCTTCCTCGTTGTCGAGCGAGACGATGGCAGCGCGCTGCGCCGGCTCGGTGACCGAGAGTGGGATGGCGACGGCGCGCGCCGCGTCCATCACGTACTCGGCCCCAACCGCGTAACCGATGCGAAGGCCAGCGAGCCCGTACGCCTTCGAGAAGGTACGCAGGACGACGAGGTTCGGATGCTCGGCAACGAGTGGCCCACCGCGAACAGCATCAGGGTCTGTGACGAACTCGGCATACGCCTCGTCGAGGATGACGAGCACGGTGGGCGGAACCGCTGCGAGGAACTCGAGGAACTCCACCCGGGTCACCGTCGTGCCCGTGGGGTTGTTGGGGCTGCACACGATCACCACTCGGGTGCGCTCGGTGATGGCAGCGGCCATCGCGCGGAGGTCGTGCCGACCGTCGGCGGTGAGCGGCACCTGCACGCTGGTCGAGCCAGCGGTGGCCACCAGCAGCGGGTAGGCCTCGAAGCTGCGCCAGGCGTACACGACCTCGTCGCCCGGTGCGCTCGCTGCGGAGATCAGTTGTGCGAGCACCGACACCGACCCAGCGCCGACCTGCACCTGCTCCGGCGAGATGCCGTACTTCACGGCGACGCGACCTCGCACGCCGGCCGCGGAGGCCTCGGGGTAGCGGTTGATGCTGCTCTCGGTGATCGCTGCGAGCACTGCGGGGAGCGGCGGGTAGGGATTCTCGTTGGACGAGAGCTTGAAGGCATCCTCAGCCGCCGTGCGCCCCTGCCGGTAAGGCACGATCGATTCGATCTCGGGCCGAAGCCGCACTCGTTCGTTGGTCACGCTCGCTCCTTGCTCATGGGCCAAGCCTATTCTCGACACTCGGACCGCCCACCGCTCATTGCCTCGGGGCTGACCCCACGGCATAGTTGTGCCCATGACCTTCCTGCTTCGTGTGCTCATCAACGCCCTGGCCCTGTGGCTGACCACCCTGATCGTTGCGGGTGTCTCGGTTCGGTCCTACGCTCCGGACGACACCTTCGCGACCGTGCTCACTTACCTGCTCGTGGCACTCGTCTTCGGAATCGTCAACGGCATCATCGGAAACTTCATCCGCATCGTTGCCTTCCCCCTCTACATCCTCACGCTCGGCCTCATTTCGCTCATCGTCAACGGATTGCTGCTGCTGCTGGTCGCGTGGATCTCGTCGCTCGCGGGCTTCGGTCTCTTCGTGAACGGCTTCTGGTGGGGCGTGCTGGGTGCCCTCGTGCTCGGAATCATCAGCTGGCTGATCGGCATCCTGCTGCGCCCCCTCATGAAGGACCGCCGCTGAGCTTCAGCTGAGCCAGCCCGGTCACCGGGCTAGCGGAGCGCGTCAACTCGCTCGCACGTGTAGGCGACGGATGACACGAGCCGTCCATCGCCCCCGAACCCGTTCAACGTGGCCGCCGTCTCGCGCAGACGTTCTTCGGGGCTCGCATCCATGAGCCCAGCCGTCTCGACGTAGCCCGGTCGCTGGTGCCCGGGCAGGATCGGCGCGCTGGAGAAGTCGGTGCCCTGCGAGGCCCACCTCTCGACGATGACGGCGTGCGTGTTGTCCTGTGTCCCGCCGAGGGCCGCGACGAGGTCATCCGTGTGTTCGACAATGACGGTCGGCACCTCCCGCGGTATCGGGACCTGCCCGGTGTTGCCGCCGAATGTCACGAGCCCCTGCGTGGAGAACTGACCGGAGGCCGCAAGTTGCGCCGCAGTGCCGGCCCCCTGCGAGTAGCCCGTGAACTGCACAGGATCGTCGGGGCCGATTCCCGCGCGTTCCATGGCAGCGACGACAGAGTCGTACGAGCCGCTGCCCGGCCCGATCGCGTTGCTCACGTTGCTCGCCATGTCCCACGGCTGTCCCACCGCGGCCGGGTTGAAGTCCACCGTGGCCGCGACGTACACCTCGTACCGCGAACTCCCATCCGCCATCTCATACGTCTCGATGAGCACTTGCGAACCGCCGTCCTGCGAGGGGATGGGAATCCGATCGAACCGATCCTGAAAGCCCGTGGGAGCCGCCGCCGGCCCATCGCTCACCACCTTCTCGTCCGTAATGCGCACCGGCCCTTCCTTGAGCAACCCGACAGACCTGCCTGCCCCCGCGATCGCAGTTGAGACGAGCGGGATGCCGGCGAGGTCAAGGCCCTGGTCGCCGATGATCGAGGTGATCTGCGGAGGGATGCCGAGGCGCGAGAGCATCGCGTCATCCGCCCCGGATGCCAACGCCCGGATCGCCCGCACCACGAGCGGGTTGCTGAAGAACGCGTTGCGCCCGTCTGGCCCGGCAAGCAGCAGGCCAACCCCTCCCCACGCGAGTGGTGCAACGAGCAGCGGTGCAACAGTGCCGAGCAGCACACCGCCGTGATCGATGACCACACCCAGCAGCTGCCGAGCGGCCTCCTCCGCCATGACGTAACCGCCGGCCGCAGCATCCAGCGACAGCGCTATGAACCGCGCCTCGGCCTCCACGACAAGGAGCGCCGAGGCCGACCGTTCGATCTCGCGCTCCGCGACGAGAGCCTCCGGTGGCACTGAGGCACCCCATGCCGATACCCCCTGGTCTGCGAAGATCAGATCCGCCCGGATGCCCGCCGCCTCGTTCGCAATGCCGTGGAGTACTGCGGCCGCCGCCGACAGCTCCTCCGTCACCACGACGGCGCCGCCCGTGGACACCTCGATGACGTCACCCACGCGCCACGACCGCTCGCACGGCACTGCCCGTCAGTACGAAGGAACGCCGAGCGGGGTCCTCCGCCGAATCGATGGACGCACCCACCGCCTGCTCGGCGAGGGCGAACGCATCCCGCGCCCTGCCCCGCCATTCCGGTGGCATCGCCGTGGCCAGTTGCGACCGCAACGCGCTCACCCTCGCGGCAATGGGGCCGAGGGCGGAGTGCTGGATCTCAAGCGCGGCGAGCAGGGGGGCATCCTGTGGGGTCGTCATCGCAACAGCGTCCCGCGCACCGCTCGGTACCAGCGGCGCGCCCATCCATCCGGTGCACAATTTCGTTGAAACACCCTCTGGTGGGGACGGGATTCTGCGGGACAATGGGGTGCATGACGTTCGAGCGTGGCTTCTCCGGATCGGCGCTCTTCCGGATCTGCTTCGTTTGCACGGGTAACATCTGCCGCTCCCCCATGGCCGAGGCAGTTTTCAAGGACCTCGTGCGCCGAGCCGGCATGGAGAAGAGCATCGCCGTGATGTCCGCAGGCACCGGCGACTGGCACGTCGGCGAGCGATCCGACGAACGCACCCTGACCGCCCTCGCGGCACAGGGTTACGACGGATCACGTCACCGGGCGCGGCAGTTCGACCCAGGATGGTTCGAGGACCTCGACCTGGTGGTCGTCTTCGACCGGAGCCAGGAGCGCATCCTCAAAGCATGGGCGGCCACCGACCAGGACCGCGCGAAAGTACAGTTGCTCTTGAGCTTCGACAGCGAGCAGGCGGAACTCGGCGACGTGCCGGACCCGTACTACTCCGATGCTGCGATGTTCGACCACGTACTGGGGATGACGACGCGGGCCTGCACCGCGCTGTTCCGCCAGATCAAGCCCGCGATCCGACAGGGAACCACATGAGCCTGCCCGACCAGCCCCTGAGCCCACTCGACGGCCGATACCGCGCGGCGGTGTCCGAACTCGGTGACCATCTCTCGGAGGCGGGCCTCAACCGTGCGCGCGTCCGTGTGGAGGTCGAGTGGTTGCTCTACCTGACCGACCACGAGCTGTTCGGGAGCCAGCGGCTCGACCACGAGTCGGCGCGAGTGCTTCGTGAGTTCGCCGCCGAGTTCGGCCAGCCCGAGATCGACCGGCTCGCGACCCTCGAGGCGACCACGCGCCACGACGTGAAGGCCGTCGAGTACCTCGTCCGCGAGAAGCTCGCCGCCCTCGGCCTCAACTCCGTCGCCGAACTCACGCACTTCGCGGCGACGAGCGAAGACATCAACAACCTCTCGTACGCACTCACCATCAGCGCTGCCGTCCGCGACGTATGGTTGCCCAAGTACAAGACCGTCATCGAGTCACTGCGCACGCTCGCGATCACCCATCGGGATGCCGCGATGCTCTCCCACACCCACGGTCAGCCGGCCACGCCCTCCACCATGGGCAAGGAGCTCGCGGTCGTCGTGTACCGGCTCGAGCGCATCCTCGGCCAGATCGAGGCGACCGAGTACCTCGGCAAGTTCAGCGGCGCGACCGGTACGTTCTCGGCGCATCTCGCTGCGGACCCCGAGCTCGACTGGCCAGCGGCGTCGCAGGAGTTCGTGACATCCCTCGGCCTCACCTGGAACCCTCTCACCACCCAGATCGAGTCGCACGACTGGCAGGCGGAGCTCTATTCGCGCATCAGCCACGCCAACCGCGTGCTGCACAACCTCTGCACCGACGTGTGGACGTACATCTCGATGGGCTACTTCCGGCAGATCCCGCAGGCCGGTGCCACCGGATCGTCCACCATGCCGCACAAGATCAACCCGATCCGCTTCGAGAACGCGGAGGCCAACCTGGAACTGTCGAGTGCACTGCTCGACTCGCTCGGCGCCACGCTCGTGACATCCCGACTCCAGCGCGATCTCACCGACTCGACCACCCAGCGCAACGTGGGTGTCGCGCTCGGGCACTCACTGCTCGCCCTGGACAACATCGAGCGCGGTCTCAAGGAGATCGACCTCGACCTCGGTGCTCTCGCGGCAGACCTCGACGCCAACTGGGAGGTGCTCGCCGAGCCCATCCAGACGGTGATCCGTGCGGAAGTGACTGCAGGTCGCAGCTCGATCGCCGATCCGTACGCGGTGCTCAAGGAGCTCACGCGCGGGCGTCGCGTCGGCCAGGCCGAGCTCGTCGAATTCATCGACGGGCTCGACATCGGCGAGGAGGCGAAAGCCCGTCTCCGTGCGCTCACCCCGGCCACCTACGTCGGTGTGGCCAGCGACCTGGTGCGCTACATCGAGCACTGAGGTTGCTGCTGACGTCGCTCAGCGACGCTTCGCTCGCTGAGGTTTGATGAGGGCGCGCGCGTTCATACCGGCGCGCACGCGTCAAACCTCAGCGGGATTGAACGAGTGGATGCCGCGGCTAGTGCCCGCGACCCTTCTGTTCGTCGTCCTGCTCGAGAATGTCGAGCTTCTCGTCACCCGTCGGCTGCACCGCGAGCGCGAGCATCGCGAGCACCACGAGGGCGACGATGAACGCGATCCCGAGGAAGATCAGCGAGAGCACGACCTGCCGCGTCGACATGAGCACGACGAGGCCCGCGAAGATCGCCAGGCCCGCGGAGATCGCGATCAGCTCTGCGGGGCGCGTGCGGTCGCGGCGGGAGGGGGCATTCATGGTGCGCTCGATTCGACGGGGGTTTTTGTCGCGGCGTCCTTTACAGGAATGCCGGCGATCACGAGAAAAATGCCGAGCACCGCCCAGTACGCGCCAAGCAGGCCGACGATGATGACGGATGCCGTGACCTCACCGGTCACCTCGTCGAACGCGAACGGCTGGATGTAGTCGGGAGGTACGACGAGAACGGCGATAGCCAGCACGACCGTGAGCCCGCCGAGGAACATCCGATCGCGGGCACCCGGCTCCCCACGGGACCGCAACCCCAGATAGCTCTCGAGGAATCCGGTCGTCACAGCCCACGCGCTGACGACCAGCACGAGGTAGGGCAATCCGCCGGCGGTGACAGTGAGCGCGGCGATTCCCGCAAGCACGCCGAGGGCGGCCTGGATGAGTTGCACGGTGCGCTCAGCACTGGCCGGGCCGCGCAGCGCAAAGATGCCGATCGCAAGCCCCGACAGCACGCCGAAGATGCCGAACGTGAAGAGCCCGAGGCTAGCGGAATGGTCGGCGGAGAAGGTGATGACGATCGCGAGAACGATCGCGGGCACCGCGCGAATGAGCGGTGCAATCCATGGCTTCACGGCTCCAGTCTAGATTCCGAAGCACCCGACACCCACCGTCCCCGTGGTTGCCGGAGCACCTAGGCTGACGTGGTGCCCCAGCCCCACCCTCACAACCTTCCCAACCTCGGACTCCTGCTCGACGTCGACGGCCCCATCGCGAGCCCCGTGACCCGGACCGTGGCGATTCCCTCGATACTCACCGATCTCGTCGCCCTGGTCGCCGCGGGTGTTCCGATCGCCTTCATCACCGGACGCTCCGACGCGTTCATTCGTGACAGCGTCGTTGCGCCTCTCCTCGAGGTTGGTCTCGCCGAGGCTCTCCGCACCCCCGGCGCACGCATGTACGGAGTCTTCGAGAAGGGTGGCTCCTGGGCCACGATCGTCGCTGACGGCATGGGCGAGGTCGAGGTGGACACAGCACTCGCGTTCGGCGACGACGCGGTCTCGAGCGTGCGGAGTCTCGTCGAGCGGGACTTCACCGACACCATGTTCTTCGACGAGACCAAGCGCGCGATGATCTCGGTCGAGCAGCGAACGGATGTCGCATCCGCTACCTACCTCACGGCGCAGGGCCCGTTCCAGGATGCTGCCTTCTCGCTCATCGCCGACCTGGGTTACGGACTCCGCTACGGGGACCGAATCGCACCGGACGGCCACGGCGATGTCCCCTTCCGGGTCGACCCCACGATCATCTCCACCGACATCGAATCGGTGCGGCTCGACAAGGATCACGGTGCCAAACGCGCCCTGGAGCGGTTCGCCTCCCTCGGGCCGATCCCGTCACGCTGGGTGAGCATGGGCGACTCGCGCAGCGACTACCTCATGGCCGATCAAGTCCACGCCGAGGGTCACGAGGCCGTCCACGTGGATGTGCGCCCCTCCGACGGGATGCTCGAGCGCGACTACTCCGTCGAGACCGTAGGCGACCTCATCCACGACGAGGCTGGCGCTGCCTACCTCGCGAAGCTGCGGGCCGACCTCGGGATCTAGCTCACCGCTGGCGCTCAGGCGTACGGCCAGGCGTCGAGGGCAGCATCGACTGCGCGGCGTTCCCGCGGTCGTAGCTCGCGAGCGAGTTCGAGTACGGGCTCGCCAGGCTTGCCGCGCACGATAGGCACTCGCCACGTGCCCGCGACAACTCCGTCGATGAGCACGGCAGGTCGGAAGATGCCGTTGCCTCCCGGGATCATGCTGCTCATCGCCGCCTCGTCGGCGACGAGTGAACGATCCGCGTAGCCGAGGATCCACTCGTCGAATCCGGGGAGTAGGTCCACGCCACCTGGTTCGGGGTTGTCCGGAAGATCCCCGATCATGAGCATCTCCGTCCCCTCGACGTCGACACGCACGAGATCTCGCACTGCGGCGATCGCCGGGCGCAGCACGCCCAGCGGCAGCTTCGTCCACCATGCGAGGTCGGCCTCGCTCATCGGTGCGCGCGACAGGATGATCGACCGCACGACGTCGGGAAGGGCATCCGTCACCGGCTCCCGAGCAGGCGTGGCTACAAGCAATTGGTCCTCACCCGCGAAGGGACCCCAGTGGATGAGGCCTTCGATCGCCAGGTGCACGATGAGGTGGTAGCCGCGGCCCTCGCTCGTGTCGATTCCGGCGCCCTGCCAGAGCGCCATCACGTCGGCCCGGCTCTGCGGTCGCTCGGCGAGTGCGTCGAGAAGCACGGCGCGAGCACTGTCGATCACGAGAGAGTCGAGGCCGAGATCGGCCCGGCGCTTGGCCATCGACCGGAGTAGGCGGTCGCCCGTGTGACTCAGCAGCTGGGCGAGGTGCTCAGGAGTCGTAGCGAAAAGGGTGCCCCGCATGGGCCATGAGCGCACGAGTAGGCCGTCGTCGAAGGCACCGACCACATCGGCAATGGTGGTACCCGGTGCCGACCGAATCGCGATCGCTCGGAGTACCGCACGCAGGTCCTGTCCTTGGAATGCGACCGCGCGGTCAACGACCTGTGCCGGGGTGAGCGTCGAGCCCGCGAGGAGGTGGGCCTGTCGGCGGAGACGCCGAGTGTGCGATCCCGCGATCGAGGACGACGTTGTCGAGGTCATGGCCCGGATGGAGATACCCAGCGCCCGCGGAGATCCGTGGTGAATCCGTCGATGAGGCGGAGTTGGGTGGCAACGGGAGAGTCGGCCAACTACCCCACCTGCCCTGCGAGCCAGGAGCCGCCCGAACCGACGGGCGTCCATGGCACCCCGAGCTGGTCAGCGGCTGGCGCGATGTCGATCGCCTCGTCGGTGCCAGGTTCGAAGAAGTACAGGGTGATGTCCACGGGATTGGAGTCGAGCGCAGCGACTGGCACGAGGATGGACTCGAGAAGCTCTGGCGTCACCTCACCTTCGTGGTCAATCTCGATCGACCAGCCTCGCGATAGCCCGGACACTCTGTTCGACGCGTGAATGTTCGACGCTGATGGGTCGGCCTTCATGACAGTATCGACGACCTCTTGCTGCTGATCCTGTGCGGTCGTCGCGGGCGGGCCGGACTGAGGTCCGCACGCCGTGCACGCGAGCACTAGTAGCGCGGCGGCGGCGAATTGAGCGGTTCTTGTCAGGGTTCGCAGCATCTTTCCACGCTACGCGGTGCAACCGAGAAACGCCCGCGCAACTACTCGTTGCCGATGGACTTGTCGATAGTCGCGCGCACGTCGTCGACCGTGCCCTGCTGCCCCTCGGGGGCGAGCGTCTTTGCGAACTTGGCCGCTGCGTCGAGCGCGGAGTCGCTCACCTGCTCGGCCTGCTCGCTGTGGAGCGCCTCGTCGATCTTGTCCTTGTTCGCCTCAAGGAAGTCCTTGCCCTTGTTGACCAAGTCGTCGATCGCCATCATGATCTCCTTCGTTCACTGCCAATGGTGAGCTAAGGATGGCGGCTGGGCGACGACTTCCACAAGAGGCACATCGGGCGTGGCGAGGTCGGAGCGCCTTTGGCTCGGCAGCTAGGAACGTTAGTTCGGAGCGCACTTGATTTGGCAACTAGAAACTCTAACTCGGAGCGCTTTTGAATCGGCAGCTAGGAACGTTAGCTCGGAGCCATGTCCCCGAACCGCGAGAAGTGACCGGTGAACGCCACCGTGATCGTGCGGGTCGGTCCGTTGCGGTGCTTTGCCACGATGAGGTCGGCTTCTCCTGCGCGAGCGTTGTCTGCCTCGTACGCGCTCTCGCGGTGGAGGAGAATCACCATGTCGGCGTCCTGCTCGATCGAGCCGGACTCACGGAGGTCGGAGAGCGCCGGCTTCTTGTCGGCACGCTGCTCCGGTCCACGGTTCAGCTGGGAGATCGCGATCACGGGAACCTCGAGCTCCTTCGCGAGCAGCTTGAGCGCACGCGAGAACTCCGAGACCTCTTGCTGGCGGGACTCGACCTTCTTGCCGCTCGTCATGAGCTGCAGGTAGTCGATGATCACCATCTTGAGCCCGATGCGCTGCTTGAGCCTTCGGCACTTCGCGCGGATCTCGACGAGCGTCATGTTGGGGCTGTCGTCGATGTAGAGCGGAGCGTCATTGATGCGGCCGCGGGTCTGGGCGATGGTGGTCCAGTCGTTGGCGTGCACGGTTCCCTTACGCATGTGCTGCAGGGGAACGGATGCCTCGGCCGAGAGCAGTCGCATGGCGATCTCACTCCGGCCCATCTCGAGGGAGAACACGATCGACGGAAGGTCGTGCTTGATCGCGGCCGCCCTGGCGATGTCGAGGCCGAGCGTCGACTTACCGATGGCGGGTCGCGCAGCGATGATGATGAGCTGGCCGGGGTGAAGTCCGTTGGTGAGTTCGTCGAGTTCGGTGAAGCCCGTGGGCACACCGATCATCTGGCCATCGCGGCCGCGCGCAGCCTCGATCTCGTCGATCGCGGTCGTGACGGCTTCGGTGAGCGGAACATAGTCCTCGGCCTGCACGCCGCCGGTCACACCGTAGATCTCCGCCTGGGCATTGTTGACGAGGTCGACGACCTCACCCTCGGAGGCGTAGCCCATCTGCACGATGCGGGTGCCCGCCTCGACGAGTCGGCGCAGTACCGCCTTCTCCGCGACGATCGAGGCGTAGAAGCCCGCGTTGGCCGCGGTAGGAACGAGTGCGGTGAGGGTGTGAAGGTATTCGGCTCCGCCAGCACGCTGCAGCAACGCGGTCTTGGTGAGCTCATCGGTGACCGCGATGACATCGGTGGGCTCACCGTGCGAGTACAGCGTGAGGATCGCGTCGTAGATCGTCTCGTGCTTCGGCAGGTAGAAGTCGACACCACGGACGGACTCGATGGCGTCGGCCACGGCATCCTTGCTCAGGAGCATTCCGCCGATCGCACTCTGCTCAGCGAGAAGGTCGTGTGGGGGAACGCGATCCGAACGTGTACCAGCGCCGTCGCCTGAAGGCCTTTGGTCGCCTGCAAGACCCAAGTGCGCAATGGACAAATTCGGCCCTCCCCTGTAGTTCGGTGTTCCCCAGTTGTAACTCTCGCCGCCGACATTCCCGGGATCATCTCGCGTGCGTTGCGATCCCGGATGGGGGACTGCCCAACCATAGGTAGCGCTGTCGCTGCCCTCAACCGTGCCTGTGGATGGGCTTGTGGGAAAAGTGCAGGAAACGCCGCAGGCTGTGTTGGCAAGCTGTGGATGCTGGTGGGGATAACAATCCTGATACCGCTGGAATATGCGGCCTGATCTGCACTTTTCTGAATCCACACCCCTGTGTAAAAACATGTTTAGACTTCGGGTTGAGGGTTGTCTCCCAAACTTTCATCCTGTGCATAGATCCCACGAGCTTTAATCACTACTGCGTGTGCCCCGCACGGGGGGACCCGGCGAATGTACCCCTGTGAACGCAAGAAAGCGGCGCGCCCGAAGGCCCGCCGCTTTCTTGTGGAGGGTGTTACTTGGCTGCGACTACCTGCAGCGTGATCGTCGCAACGATGTCGTCGCGAAGACGCACGGTTGCCTCGTGCTCACCGATGGCCTTGATCGGGCTGGTGATCTCGATCTTGCGCTTGTCTACCTCGCCAAGACCGGCGGCCGCGACAGCTGCCGCGACATCGACGGGCTTGACGGAACCGAACAGGCGTCCGCCGGTTCCCACGCGAACGGGGAGCTTGACGGAGACGGCCTGGATACGGGCCTTCAGGTCCTGGGCCTCTTCGAGCGTCGCGTGCTCGCGAGCGGCACGAGCGGACTTGATCTGCTCGATCTGCTTCTCGCCACCACGGGTCCACGCCACGGCGAAGCCCTGGGGGATGAGGAAGTTACGTGCGTAACCGTTCTTGACATCAACGACGTCGCCGGGGGCACCGAGGCCGGTGACCTCGTGCGTGAGGATCAACTTAGACATATCGGTGCTCCTTAACGGCCCGAGCCGGCGTAGGGAAGCAGTGCCATCTCGCGGGCGTTCTTGACGGCCGTGGCGATGAGGCGCTGCTCCTGGACGGAGACACCGGTGATGCGGCGAGCGCGGATCTTTCCACGCTCGGAGATGAACTTACGAAGCGTCGCGACATCCTTGTAATCGATGACGCCGACGCGGATCGCCTTGGCGGGGGCGGCGTTCTTGCCGTCCTTGCCCTTGCGAATCGGCTTGCGGCGGTCGCCGCTGCTCTTTCCTGCCATGAGTTTTACGTTTCCTTAGAAGTTGTTATCGGCGCCGCTTTGCGCGCCAAGAAATTAGAACGGAGTCTCGTCCGGGTAGCTGCCCGGCGTGTTCCATGAATCGCCGGGGGCACCGGGCGCGCTTGCTGCCCACGGCTCCTCGGCGACCTGGCCGCCGCCGCGCGGTGCGCCGCCGCCATCGCGGGATGACGCTGCGCGCGTGACCTGGGCGGTGGCGTAGCGCAGGCTCGGGCCGATCTCGTCGACCTCGAGCTCGATGCTCGTACGCTTCTCGCCTTCCTTCGTCTCGTAGGAACGCTGCTTGAGGCGGCCGGTCGCGATGACGCGGCTTCCCTTGGTCAGCGAACCCGCGACGTGCTCGGCGAACTCACGCCAGCAGGATGCGCGGAGGAAGAGAGCCTCGCCATCCTTCCAGTCGTTGCTCGCGCGGTCGAAGCTGCGCGGGGTCGAGGCGATGGTGAAGTTGGCGACCGCAAGCCCGGACTGCGTGTAGCGCAGCTCGGGGTCAGCCGTGAGGTTACCCACAACGGTGATGATGGTCTCGCCGGCCATGGTCTACTCGGAGTCCTTGGCAGCAGGAGCTGCGGCGTCGTCTGCAGGAGCCTCGGTCTTGGCCGGAGCCTCGGTCTTGGCGGGAGCGGCGGCAACCTCGGCAGCGGGCTTGGCGGCACCCTTGCGGGCGGCCTTCTCGTCGGCGAGCTTCTTGGCTGCGGCAACCTGGGCGAAGCCCTCTTCGGCACGCAGCACCTTGGTGCGCATGACGGCCTCCGACAGCTTCAGCTGGCGGTCGAGCTCGACCGACGCAGAAGACGTCGCGGTGTAGTTGACGACGGCGTAGATGCCTTCGCTCTTCTTGTTGATCTCGTAGGCCAGGCGACGGCGGCCCCAGATGTCGACGTTGTCGATGGATCCACCATCGGTACGGATGACATTGAGGAACTTGTCGAGGCTCGGGGCCACGGTGCGCTCATCGATCTCTGGATCGAGGATGACCATGAGTTCATACTGGTGCGTCACAAACCCACCTCCTTCGGACTAGAACGGTTACAGACGGTCTGTAACAGGAGGGTGTTGACGATTGCCATCCACCGAACGGCGGAAGACAACCTGCCTAGGTTAGTCGTTATCTAGCGAGAACGCCACCACTCAAGGAGGCGACGCTCTGCCTCCTCGGTGCCGAGCGGCCCCTCGTCGAGGCGCAACTCGAGCAGGAAGCGGTAGGCCTCCCCCACTTCGCGTCCCGGCTTGAGGTCGAGAATGCGCATGATCTCCTCGCCGTCGAGATCCGGCCGAACCGCGGCGATGCCCTCGGCCTCGCGAATCGCCGCGATGCGCTGCTCGAGATCGTCGTAGGCGAAAGACAGCCGGTCGGCTTTGCGCACGTTGCGCGTGGTCACGTCGGCGCGCGTCAGGATGTGCAGCCACTCGAGGTAATCGCCGGCATCGCGTACGTAGCGGCGTACGGCTGAGTCGGTCCACGCGCCATCCGTGTATCCGAAGAACCGGAGGTGCAGTTCGACCAGCCGTGACACCGTGGCGATCGTGTCATTGGACATGCGCAGCGCCTTGAGTCGGCGGCTCGCGAGCTTCGCGCCGACGACATCGTGGTGGTGGAACGTGACGACCCCGCCCGATTCGATCCGTCGGGTGGCTGGCTTTCCGATGTCATGCAGGAGGGCGGCAAGGCGCAGCTCGAGACTCGGCTCGTGGCCACGCGATTTCTCGAGGTCGATCGCCTGGGTCAGCACCGTGAGCGTGTGCTCATACACATCCTTGTGGTGGGCGTGCTCGTCGCGCTCCAAGCGCAGTGCGGGAATCTCGGGCAGCACGAGGGCGGCGATGCCGGTGTCGACGAGCAGCCGGATGCCCGGCACGGGGTCGTCCGTGAGCAGGAGCTTCGTCAGCTCATCGCTGATGCGCTCCACGCTCACGATCTCCAGCCGTGGAGCCAGCTCGGTCATGGCCTGCACCGTCTCGGGCACGACGTCGAACCCGAGCTGCGAGGAGAAACGCGCTGCACGCAGCATCCTGAGCGGATCGTCACCGAAGGAGACTTCCGGCGGCCCCGGCGTCGTGATGACGCGAGCCATGAGGTGCTCGAGCCCACCCCACGGGTCGACGAGCTTGCGTTCGGGAAGACTCAACGCCATGGCGTTGATGGTGAAGTCCCGGCGCTCGAGGTCATCCTCGAGGTTGTCCCCGAACTGCACGACGGGCTTACGGGTCGCCCCGTTGTACGAATCGGCACGGTACGTGGTGATCTCGACGGTCATTCCGCCGATGCGTGCAGCGATCGTGCCGAAGTCTCGGCCGACATCCCACTGCGTGTCGGAGATCGGCTTCACCAGCGCGAGGATCTCGTCGGGAAGTGCATTCGTGGTGAAGTCCAAGTCCTTCACCGGCCTGCCGAGGAAGGCGTCACGCACGGGACCGCCGACGAGCGCGAGTTCCCTGCCGGCGGCAGAGAACGCCGATGCCAGCGCGCTGACAGGGGCAGAATCGGCGACATCGCCGAGTCGGGCTACCGCTGCGGCCACGTTTTCCATGGTGCCCAAGCTTGGCACAGTGCGATCGGGTCGGCCCCGGTGCAGCGCGGCCCACGGGCTCTCAGGCGCGAACGAATAGACTTCTCGCCATGTTGGCCGCGCGGATGTTCCGGGGTGCCGCGGCAGCAAGTCTCGCTGTCGGACTGGCGCTCGCGGGTGTCGGTGCACCCAGCGCGACAGCCGCAGACCCGGGACCGGTCGAACTCGCGATCATCGTTCCCATCGTCGTGCCGCCCACGGCGACCGGCCTGGTCGGGGCAGACCAGCTCGCCGAGTACACGTCGGCATCCGGCATCCTGTCCCGCCAGTTGGACTCGGCGATCGACCGCCCTGTGACGCTCGCGATCGACCCGATGATCCTCGCATCGATCCGCGTTCTCGGCAGTTCGGCTCCCACGTCCGCGACCGCGTGGCTCACCCGCCTGCAGAACGCCAACAACGAAAGCTTCCTTCTCTCCTACGCGGATTCGGATGTCACGCTGGCAACCCAGGCCGGCAGCCCGGTGATCCTGAAGCCCCAGAACTTCACCTTCGCCATCGACCCCGCGAACTTCGGGCCAGCAACCACGCCGACGCCCTCACCGAGCGCCTCCTCCACCCCGACGCCGACACCCTCGTCGACCGACGCGCCCGTTCCCTCGCTTCCCACCACCGAAGACCTCCTCGCCTGGGACAGCGACTTCCCCGCCATGGTGTGGCCGCGCTCCGGCACGGTTGCCGATGCCGACCTTGGCGCGATCAGCGCCAGTGGCGCCAGCTCCGTCATCCTCTCCTCCACGAACGTCTCTCGCTCCGAGAACGCGGGGCCAGCGGTCACGGTCGGCGGTCTCTCGACGATCGTCACCGACGACACCGTCACCTCGCGCCTGTCTGCCGTCGCGAACACGTCGACCATCGAGGTGCTGCAGTCCACCCTTCCCGGGGTCGAGTCGGCGGCTGTGGCTGCTGCGCAGTCGCAGACGGGAACTGGCAGTGTCGTGGCATCCCTCGACCGGGCGGTGCCCCGCCCCGGCACGAACGCCGGTTCCACGATCATGTTGCTGCAGTCCTCGAGCGTGGTCACCCTCGTACCACTGAGCGCGGCACTCGATGGTCGTGATTCGAGCGAGGCGACCCTGATTCCCGGAGCGCAGGGCGAGCAGCGGCTCGCCGAGGCAGGTCGCATGCTCGTGGCCGAAGCAGCCGATGCCCGGTTCGCCACGATCGTTCAGGATGCCTCGACCATCACCGCTCCACGTCGGCTCGCGATGCTCGGCCTTCTCTCGGTCGGCTGGATCGGCAGCGAAGGCACCTGGGGCACTGCCGTGCAGCGGCACATCGACGGCTCGGACTCACTGCTCTCGTCTGTGGGGATCGTCACCACGAGTCCGTTCACCCTCCTGGCGGACAACGGAACGCTTCCCATTCCCGTGAGCAACCAGCTCGATGAGTCCGTGACCGTCAGCCTCACTGTGCGTCCCCTCACCGCCAAGCTCGCGGTGTCGGAGCCGCGCGTCGAGGTGACGATTGAGCCGAGGGCCCAGGCGCGCGCGCAGGTGCCCGTGCAGGCGATCTCCAATGGCAGTGTCCAGGTCGTCATGACGCTCACGAGCGCAACGGGAGAGTCGATCGGCCAACCCGCCATCACCGAGATCAACGTGCAGGCCGGGTGGGAGACACCGATCGTGCTCGTGATCGGTGCCGTGGTGGTGCTCGTCTTCGCTGGAGGACTGGTGCGCAACATCGTCCGCCGCCGCCGCCCGTCGCACGCCGACGATGGGGCTGAGGCTCACGCGCTCGACGGCGATGAGTAGGCGCGCATGAGCACCGGCTCCGGCGGCATCGGCCGCGCCAGCGCACTGCTCGCGTCCGGCACGATCGTCTCGCGCATCCTCGGGTTCGTCAACGCGATCGTGCTGGCGGGCGCCATCGGCTACATCGGCGCAGCCGCCGACGGTTTCACTCTCGCGACGCAGATTCCCAACAGCATCTACGCCCTGATTGCCGGTGGCCTGCTCAGCGCAGTGCTCGTGCCTCAGGTCGTGCGCGCTGCCACACACGACGACGGCGGCCAGCTCTTCATCAATCGTCTGGTGACCCTCGGCGTCGTCGCCTTTCTGATCGTCACCGTCGTGGCAACGCTCGCCGCCCCGCTGCTCGTCAACCTCTATGCACAGTCCGGCGAGCGCGGTTTCAGTGCCGACGGCATCGCTTTGGCCATCGCCCTCGCGTACTGGTGCCTGCCGCAGATCTTCTTCTACTCGCTCTACAGCCTGCTCGGCCAGGTGCTCAACGCGCGGGGCATCTTCGGCCCGTTCACCTGGGCTCCCGCGCTCAACAATGTCATCGCCATCGCCGGCATCTCGCTCTTCATCGTGCTCTTCGGGCCGGACCCAGCGCATCGGGACGCCTCCACTTGGTCCCCCGAGATGATTGCCGTTCTCGGCGGCACCGCGACTCTCGGAATCGCGGCTCAGGCCATCGTGCTCACCTTCTTCTGGAGGAGGGCCGGCCTGAGGTTCCGCCCCAACTTCCGCTGGCGGGGCGTGGGTCTCGGTCGCACGGGCACCGCTGCTGCATGGGTGTTCGGGATGATCCTGCTCACCCAGGTCGCCGCGATCGTCGAGACCCGGGTCGCAACACTCGCGACAGGAACGGCCTCCCTCGGGGTGCTCAAGTACGCGTGGCTCATCTTCATGCTGCCCCACTCGATCGTCACCGTCTCGATCGCAACCGCCTACTTCACACGCATGAGCGCCCACGCGCGCGACGGCAGGCTCGCGGATGTTCGCACCGACCTCTCGGCAGCGCTGCGCGTCATCCTGCTCATCATGGTCTTCTCCACCGTGGGGCTCGCCGTGCTGTCTGTTCCTTTCAGCGCAGTGTTCGGTGGCGACTTCGAGGATGTCACCGCCCTCGCGACGGTCATCGTGGCCTACCTCGTGGGACTCATCCCCTTCACCGTGCTCTTCCTGCTGCAGCGGGTCTTCTACTCGCTCGATGACACACGCACCGTGTTCTTCCTGCAGGTGCTGCAGTCCGTCATCTTCGTGGCGGGCGTGCTTCTGGTGGCCATGGCGCCGACGACGGCGATCGCCGTGGGTATCGCGCTCGTCATGAGCGTGGCCACGGCCATCCAGACGTTCGTCGCGGCCTGGCTTCTCCGCGGTCGACTCCAGGGCCTGGATGCCCGCCGCGTGCTCATTCGCACCCTGCAGTACTTCGGCTCGGCGGTGGTGGCGGGCCTCATCGGCGCAGTGGTCGTGCTCGCACTCGGCGGCTTCACGGACGGCGGGTTCGGGTCATCCAGTCGCCTCGGTGGGCTTGCAACGATGGCTGTGGCCGGGCTTGCCATGGCTGTCGTCTACGGCGGGATCCTGTGGATCGCGCGCAACCCCGAACTTCGGGCGTTCGTCGCGCCCATCCGTTCGCGCTTCGGCCACGAACCGATGGAATAGCCGGTCACTACGATGTGTTGTACCGGACGAACCAACTGAGGAGTCGCAACGTCATGCGCCAAGTGATCATCATCGGATCGGGCCCCGCCGGCTACACGGCCGCGATCTACGCTGCCCGCGCCAACATGAACCCGCTGGTCATCGCGAGCTCGGTCGAGGCCGGTGGCGAGCTCATGAAGACCACCGAGGTCGAGAACTTCCCCGGCTTTCCCGAGGGAATCCAGGGCCCCGACCTCATGTCGAAGATGCTCGCGCAGTCCGAGAAGTTCGGCGCTGACGTCATCTACGACGACGTCGTGAAGCTCGAACTCGAGGGCGACGTCAAGCGGGTTCACCTTGGCAACGGAGACGTGCTCGAGGCACTGTCGATCATCTTCGCGACGGGTTCCGCCTACCGCAAGCTCGGCCTTGAGGATGAGGCCCGCCTGAGTGGCATGGGTGTCTCGTGGTGTGCGACCTGCGACGGATTCTTCTTCCGCGAGAAGACGGTTGCCGTCGTCGGCGGTGGAGACTCCGCCATGGAGGAGGCAACCTTCCTCACCAAGTTCGCCGACAAGGTCTACGTTGTGCACCGCAAGGACTCGCTTCGCGCTTCCAAGACGATGCAGGACCGCGCCTTCGCCAACCCGAAGATCGAGTTCCTCTGGAACAAAGAGGTCAAGCACGTCTACGGTGACGAGCTCGTGACCGGCATCGGCGTCGTGGACGTCGAGGATGGCACGGAGACCACCATCGACCTCAGCGGCATGTTCGTCGCCATCGGCGCCGACCCCCGCACGCACCTCGTGCACGGCCAGCTCGACCTCAACCCCGATGGCACGATCGCGGTCCACGGTCGCACGTCGCGCACGAACATCCCCGGTGTCTTCGCCGCGGGCGACGTGATCGACCCCACGTACCGCCAGGCGGTCACCGCCGCGGCATCCGGAACGGTCGCAGCACTCGACACCGAGCACTACCTCGCGTCGTTGCCCACAGACAAGCTCGCGCTGGCCGCGGTCTGATCGAAGATCCCACAAGAATTCACAACAGAAGGAAGAAACAGAATGTCTAACGCCAAGGATGTCACCGACGCCACGTTCGCCGACGAGGTTCTCAACTCGTCCGACACGATCATGGTCGACTTCTGGGCCGAGTGGTGTGGCCCGTGTCGCGCGGTCTCCCCGATCCTCGACCAGATCGCCTCTGAGAACTCGGACAAGATCAAGATCGTCAAGCTCAACGTCGACGACAACCCGCAGATGGCCATGAAGTACCAGATCACGTCGATCCCGGCGATGAAGGTCTTCCGTGGCGGCGAGGTCGTCAAGACCGTCATCGGAGCCAAGCCGAAGCCCGCCCTCGAGGCCGACCTGGCGGAGTTCCTGGCGTAGAGCTGAGCTAGCTGGTGCGCCGCCGCCCCTGCGGCGCACATTCCGTGGAAGCGCCGCGCAGGTCGCCGCTTCCACGGGGTAACCCGGCAGAGCCAATCACGTAGCACTGGCCCCGTTCCTCCTCGGAGGAGCGGGGTTTTTGCCGTTCGGTAGGTATTCTGAGAACTTCGCGACTGAACAGGACAGCGCATGACGAACCAGGGCAACAATCTCGACCAGTGGTACTCCCACTATGCCGACCGCACGGCGGGTCTCGCCGCCTCGGAGGTCCGAGCCCTGTTCGCCGTCGCGTCGCGCCCGGAGGTCGTGTCACTCGCCGGCGGCATGCCCTTCGTCTCCGCCCTCCCCCAGGATCTCATCGCGGGCGCCTTCGAGCGCACTATGCGCGATTCCGGCCCGATGGCCCTCCAGTACGGCTCAGGACAGGGGATGCCCGCCCTCCGCGAGCACATCCTCGAGGTCATGGCGCTCGAGGGGATCCGTGGAGGCGTCGACGACGTCGTCGTCACCACGGGATCGCAGCACGCGCTCGAGCTCGTCACGAAGCTCTTCGTGAACCCCGGTGACGTCGTGCTCGCCGAAGCCCCCAGTTACGTGACGGCGCTCACGGTGTTCAAATCGTTCCAGGCGCAGGTGAGCCACGTCGAGATCGACGAGTTCGGGCTCATCCCCGAAGCTCTCGAGGAGCGCATCCTCGCCCTCAAGGCCGAGGGACGCACGATCAAGTTCCTGTACACGGTGCCCACCTTCGGCAATCCGTCGGGTGTCACGCTCACCTGGGAACGTCGGCTGCGCGTGCTCGAGATCTGCCGGGCCCACAACATCCTCGTGCTCGAGGACAACCCCTACGGCCTGCTCTACTTCGACTCCCCCGCTCCCCACGCGATGCGCTCGGTCGAGGAGGACGGCGTCATCTACCTCGGCACCTTCTCGAAGACTCTCGCGCCCGGCTTCCGTCTCGGGTGGGTGTTGGCACCTCACGCCATCCGAGAGAAACTCATATTGGCTAACGAGGCCGCGGTTCTCTCCCCCAGCTCCTTCACTCAGAGCATCGTCAGCGAGTACCTGTCGTCGGTCGATTGGAAGGCGCAGATCGACGTGTTTCGCGGTGTCTACCGTGAGCGTCGGGATGCCATGCTCGCCGCGCTCGACGACTACCTCCCCGATCTCAGCTGGACCCATCCCAACGGCGGCTTCTACGTGTGGGTTACCCTCCCCGAGAACCTCGACTCCAAGTCGATGCTGCCGCGCGCGGTCAAGGAGCTCGTCGCCTATACGCCGGGCACCGCGTTCTTCGCGGATGGCAACGGGCGCACCAACCTGCGGCTGTCGTTCTGCTACCCCACTCCGGAGTTCATCAGGGAGGGCATCCGTCGCCTCTCGACTGTCGTCAACGGTGAGCTCGAGCTGCTCACCACGTTCTCGCAGACCGCGCCACTGCGCACGGTACGCCCGAACGAGAACATCATCAGCCCGCCCGCGAACCTCGGCTAAGGAACAATGTCGGACTCCCCACGAATTCTCGTTCTCTCCGGCGGCATTTCCCACGAGCGGGATGTCTCGCTGCGATCGGGTCGCCGCGTCGCCGACAGCCTCGCCGAGCACGGCCTCGCTGTCGAGCTCCGCGACCCCGACGCGAGCCTCCTCCACTACCTGCGCGAGAGCCGACCGGACGTCGTGTGGCCGGCCCTCCACGGAGCGAGCGGTGAGGATGGCGCGCTCCGTGGTCTCCTGGACTTCATCGGTATCCCGTATGTGGGCTCACGTTCCGACGCCGCGCGTCTCGCGTGGGACAAACCGACCGCGAAGACCATCGTGGCCCGCGCAGGGGTTATGACGCCTGCCTCCATCACGCTCCCCCGGGACGCCTTCCGTGAGCTCGGAGCCCACAGCATCCTGGAGGAGATCTCCGACGAGTTCTCCGGGCCGCTCGTGGTGAAGCCGGCCCAGGGCGGCTCGGCCCAGGGCGTGACGATGGTCGACGACCGATCCCTGCTTCCGCGCGCGATGGTCGACGCGTACACCTACTGCGACGTGGCACTCATCGAGCAGAAGATCACGGGAACCGAGATCGCCGTCGGGATCATCGACACGGGAGACGGTCCGGTAGCGCTGCCTGCGGTGGAGATCGTGCCACTGTCTGGCGTGTACAGCTTCGAGGCACGCTACAACGCCGGTGAGACGCGGTTCTTCGTTCCGGCACGCATCTCCCCCGAGGTGGCCGCCCGGGCCGCGGAGACGGCACTTGCCGCGCACTCGGCACTGGGCCTGCGCCACCTCTCGCGCGTGGACATCATCGTCGACGGTGCCGGCACCCCGTGGTTCCTCGAGGCGAACGTGCTGCCCGGGCTCACCGAGACGTCCATCCTGCCGCAGGCGCTCGAATCGGCCGGGCACGACCTCGGCTGGGTCTACAAGGCACTCGCGGATGCCGCGATCGCTGAGTCGCGCGCCTAGTTCGAGATCTCGCTACAGCGCCCTGCTCATGTACACCGAGTTCGGGTCATCGGTGTAGTCGGCAAAGGGCGCGCACGGCGTGAACCCGTATCGCGCGTACAGGCGACGCGCTGGCTCGAAGTAGTCCTCCGCACCCGTCTCGAGGCTCACGCGCTCGTATCCACGCTCCCTCGCGACGGCGAGAAGGTGGTCGAGGAGGCTCGATGCCACCCCGCGGCCACGAGCCTCCGTCGATGTGCGCATCGACTTGAGCTCGCCGTGGGTGTCATTGAGGTGCTTGAGGGCTCCGCATCCCATGACCATCCCGTCGTCGCGGACCGTGAAGAAGGCGATGTCCGGCCCGGCCAGCGTTTCAGGCTCGAGGGCGTGCACGCTCTCCGGCGGTGACGTGGCCCACATGTCGCGGAGGTGCTCCTCGAGGAGCGGCCTCACATCGGCACCCGTCGGGTCATCCAGAGCGATGATCACGACGGCGTCAGCGTGAGAAGCCGGGCTGACCGAGCTCCGCGAGGATCCTGTTGAGATCTCCCACAGTCGCGAACTCGATGACGATCTGCCCCTTGTTGGCTCCGAGCGCGACCTTGACCCTGGTGTCGAGACGGTCGCTCAGGGCCTCTGCGATCTCATCGAGCTGGCCCTGGCGGCCGCCCGCCACGGGCTTCGCGCGCACGGGTTTGGGCGGAGCGGTCGACACAATCGCCTCGGCAGCACGCACCGAGAGCTCCTCGTTCACGATCTTGTCGGCAAGCTTCTCCATTGCGGACTCGTCGCCGGCCGCGAGGATCGCGCGAGCGTGCCCAGCGGTGAGCACGCCAGCGGCTACGCGATTGCGCACCACCTCGGGGAGCTTGAGCAGGCGGAGGGTGTTGGTGATCTGCGGACGGGATCGACCGATGCGCTGCGCGAGCTGGTCCTGGGTGACGCCGAAATCGGCGAGCAACTGCTGGTAAGCGGAGGCCTCGTCGATCGGGTTGAGGTTGGCGCGATGGATGTTCTCGAGGAGGGCATCCCGAAGCATGTCCTCATCGGCGGTGTTCTTGATGACAGCGGGAATCGTTCCCGTGCCGACCTGCTTGCTGGCACGGAGACGGCGCTCCCCCATGATCAGCTCGTACTGGGGGCCGCCTGGCTGTGCGTCGGCGAGAGGTCGCACAACGATCGGCTGAAGCACCCCGAACTCACGGATTGAAACGATCAGCTCCGCCAGGTCCGACTCGCGGAACTCCGTTCGTGGCTGCTGCGGGTTCGGCACGATCTCGTCGAGCGCGATATTGGCGAGCCGTAGGCCGGGCACGGCGGCCAGCCCACTGTCTGCCTCGGGGAAGAAGACGTCCACAGGGCGCGCCGTGTCGTCCGCCGTCGGGATGAGGGCGCCGATGCCTCGACCGAGGCCTGTTCGCTTGGGGGCTGCCATTAGTCGGGTGCTCCTCGTCGTGCGATCTCTGCTGCGGCTTCGAGGTACGACAACGATCCCGGGGATCCGGAGTCGTAGCTCACGACGCTCTGTCCATAACTCGGCGCCTCCGAGATGCGCACGGACCGCGGGATGAGCGTGTCGAGCACCTGCTCGGGGAAGTGCTCGCGCACATCCTGCACCACCTGGTTGGCAAGGTTCGTGCGCGAGTCGTACATGGTCATGAGGATGGTCGAGACCGAGAGTCGCGGGTTGAGATGCTTCTCGATCAACTGGATGTTGCTGAGGAGCTGGCTCAGCCCCTCCAGCGCGTAGTACTCGCACTGGATCGGGATCAGGACTTCGCGTGCCGCGACGAACGCGTTGATCGTCAGGAGGCCCAACGATGGCGGGCAATCGATGAAGACGTAGTGGAAAGGGTTCTCGGACTGCGCGAGGAAGGCATCGAGGGGCGTGCGAAGCCGCTGCTCGCGGGCAACGAGCGATACGAGTTCGATCTCCGCGCCCGCAAGGTGAATGGTGGCGGGTACGCAGTAGAGGCCCTCGAACTCCGGGCTCTTCTGGATCACGTCGGCCACTGGCGAGTCATTGACGAGAACGTCGTAGACGCTCGCTGTTTCGGCGCGGTGCTCAATACCGAGCGCCGTGGACGCGTTGCCTTGTGGGTCGAGATCGATCACTAGGACCCGCGCTCCCCCGCGGGCAAGCGCCGCCGCGATGTTGACTGTCGTCGTGGTCTTGCCTACGCCACCCTTCTGGTTGGCCACCGTGAAGATGCGGGGCTTCTCGGGAAGGGGTAGGCGCTCTGCCGCGATTGCCATGCGGCGCCGTGTGAGGTCGGCGAGCTCGCGGGCTAGCGGTGTCGACTCATCGAACGTCGCGGTGTCGGCTTCAAGGCCGTCAGGATGTTTCACGTGAAACCTTACGAATGACTGGAGCCCGGAAGGGCAGGAAACGGAGCGGCGATCAGACCACTGTAGCTCTAAACAATCTCGTGACTTCGGGGGTTATCCCCTCCCCGAGCACGAGCACGGACACATCGGTGAGGCGGGCCTTGCGGATGACTTTTGCCGCAGCATCCACCTCGTCGTTCACTCGTTCGCCCTTCATGAAGAGGAGCTCCCCACCCGAACGAACCAGAGGAACCGTGATCGGAATGAGCTTGGACAGCGCTGTCACAGCTCGGGCGGTGACCTGATCCAGGGGCTCGTCCAGCTTCGCCTCTTCGGCGCGAGCGCGGATGACCGTGACGTTGTCGAGGCCCAGAGCGTCGGCTTCGGACCTCAACCAGTCAGTGCGTCGCTCCATCGGCTCGATCAGGATCAAGTGCGAGTCCGGACGAGCAATCGCCAGCACGAGACCCGGCAACCCTGCGCCGCTACCGATGTCCCCCACTCGACCCGCCGTGAGTAGAGGTGCCGGCAGCACGCTGTTCACGATATGGCGCGACCACAGCCGCGGGAGCTCGAGGGGACCGATGAGTCCTAGCTCTTCACCGCGACGGGCGAGATCGGCAGTGAACTGACGAGCAACGTCTATTCGATCCCCGAACAGATCGGCGGCGTATGACGGTTCTTGTTCGACCACGACTAACACCCCCTCCGTAGCTGGTATCTCAGCACAACCCTGCCTGCACTGCCAGATGGTTTCACGTGAAACATCGGCGTTGAATGCCGGAGTGTTTCACGTGAAACATTGGCCTATCGAGTGATGACCGTGTGGCGGTCGCGACCCTCGCCCTGCGAACCAGACACAAAGCCGCGCTCGGCCACGATGTCGTGAACCAGCTTGCGCTCGTACGACGACATGGGAGGCAGGGACGCGGACTCCGCGCCCCCCTCGATGCGCTCGATAGCCCGGTCGACCAAGGCGGCAAGCTCGGCCGCGCGAGCGTCCCGGGATCCACCGATGTCGAGAATGAGCCGGGAGAACGAACCGGTCTTGGCCTGAACCGCGATGCGCGTCAGCTCCTGCAGCGCTCCGACCGTCTCGGGCTTAGCCAACACGCGAAGGCTGTCCGGCTCAGTCGCCGTCACAGAGATGTAGGACCGACCACCACGAGCCTCGATCTCGATGTCGCCATCGAGGTCGGCGATGTCGAGAAGCTCCTCGATGTAGTCGGCCGCAATGTCACCCTCTTCTTCGAGCTGGTCGACGGTGGGCTCGGCATCTGTGCCAGCCTCGGGTGCATTGTCGCTGGCGATCTGTGTCTCAGTCACGTCACTCACTTCTTGTTCTGCTTCTTGGCGCGGTTCTTGCTGACCGGCTGCTGGCGTTGGGGCTTCTTCGGTTCCTCGACGATGAGGTCTCCCTCGGGGGTCTCCTCGACGACACCCTTGCGCTGGTTGCGCTTGGCGAGGCGCGCCTCACGCGCGAGGGCTGCCTCACTGCCGGGCGTCGGCATGTTGCGAATGACGAGGAACTGCTGGCCCATTGTCCAGAAGTTCGACACCAGCCAGTACGTCATCACGCCGAGCGGGAAGGTGAATCCGGAGAAGGCGAACACCAGGGGGAGCAAGTACAGCAGGATGCGCTGCTGGCGGTACATCGGGCTGGCCTTCATCTCGGCCGACTGGTTCTTCGACATGATCTGCAGCTGCGTGATGAACTGCGAGCCCGTCATGAGAATCACCATGATCACTGCGATGACGATGACCGTGGTGTTACCA
This sequence comes from uncultured Salinibacterium sp., assembly GCA_964425885.1. GTDB lineage: Bacteria > Actinomycetota > Actinomycetes > Actinomycetales > Microbacteriaceae > Rhodoglobus. The sequence goes on along the minus strand of CAYRON010000001.1, from coordinate 540,160 downwards.
CCGGCGGTGCTGATCGAGAGACGCAGGGGAGCACCGAGGATCTCCGCGTTGGCGAACTGCGCCGACAGGGCCTCATTGAGAAGCCCCACCCCGCGCTTGCTGTGCTGAGCATCGTTGAGCACGGAGAACAAGCCGAAGAAGATCGGCATCTGAAGCAGGAGCGGCAGGCAGGAGCTGAGAGGGTTGGTGCCCGTCTTCTTGTAGAGCTCCATCGTCTCGCGGGACATGGCCTCGCGGGAGAACTGGTCTTTCTTGCCCTTGTACTTGTCCTGGATCTTCTTGAGCTGCGGAGCCACCTCGAGCATGCGACGCTGGCTCTTGATCTGACGCACGAAGATCGGAATGAGGGCCGCGCGCACCACGAGAACGAGTCCCACGATGGAGAGAACCCATGTAATGCCGGCCGCGGGGTCGAGACCGATAGCAGTGAGACCGGTGTGGAAGGCCACGAGGATTGCCTCGATGACCCACTTGATCGGCGTGAGAAGTGTGCCGAAGAAACTCAGAATGTCCATGTGCGGGTTAGCCCCTTCCGTGGCTTGACGCGACAACGAAACCGGAACGGGTCACCCGGTAGCGATCGTGGGAGCGGGCAGGAACATCATCGATGCCGCCTTCCGCCCAGGGGTGGCAGCGGGCGATCCGACGCGATCCGAGCCAGACCCCCCGGAACACACCGTGCTGCTGAATGGCCTGAAGTGTGTAGTGCGAACAGGACGGGTAGTACCTGCAGACGTCGCCATAGAGAGGAGAGATCACGGCGCGGTACGCGGTGAGTATCGCAACACAGACATTCCGCGGCACGAGAAGCGCAAACGCTACAGCGCTGTTCATCGTCTCCTCGCTATCGTGCCGAGACCTTGAGCGATCTCCGAGTGAAGGGTAGCCCACGGAGCCTCGGCAGAAGCTGGTAATGCTCGCACCACGACATCACTGCCGCCGCCCACCGACGACAGCAGCTCATAGCTCGCTGCCCGAAGCCTGCGACGAACGGAATTGCGCACGACTGCGCCGCCTACCGCTTTGGTCACGATGAAACCGAACCTGGACACATCGCTCTCCGTGGGGAGCACGTAGAGCACCATCGTGTCCGAGACGAACCGACGACCCCTACGCACAACCGCTTTGAAGTCGCTTGGCTGTGTCACCCGGTTCGGTCTGGCAAGCACGAGCGAGTACTACGCGGAGAGTTCGGTGCGACCCTTGCGACGACGAGCGGCCAGGATGGCGCGTCCGGCGCGGGTGCGCATGCGAAGACGGAATCCGTGTACCTTCGCACGACGTCGGTTGTTCGGCTGGAACGTTCTCTTGCTCATAGTGGTATCTCCAAAGCGCAGCGGGAATCCGCAGAAATGTGGCCCTCCGGGCCGGAAGTCAACTGATTAAAGCTACGGGGTTAAATCCAAAGGGTCAAACATTCCCCGTTTATCCACATGTGGACACTCCGAGGTTGGTAACCATGCCCTGTGGAGAACTAAGGTAAAGGCCAGCCATCTGCCCGGGGGGATGAGGCCAACTCTAGGTTGTTCATCATCCCACAGCGGTGGATAACTATGTGAATAAGACGCTTGAGGATGTAGGGCAGACATGTCGGATGGAACGGACCCGACCCAGGAGATCTGGCGTTCAGTGCTGGGCCGCTTGTCATCGGACGACCGAATCACCCCCCAGCTCATGGGGTTCGTGAACTTGGTGGAGCCCAAGGGAATCATGGGCGGAACCCTCTACCTCGAGGTCCCCAATGAGTTGACCCGCGGGATGCTCGAGCAGCGCATCCGCGTGCCCCTGCTCAATGCGATCGCCGGCCTCAGCGACGACCAAGAAGTCATCAACTTCGCGATCGTCGTGAATCCAGACATCCAGCACGATTCCCTCGACCAGGTGCCGGACCTCACGGAGCAGGCCGCATACATCGAGCCGACCATAGTTCCCGACACCAGGCAGACCGGTCGCTCCGATTCACGGCTGAACCCGAAGTACAACTTCGACAACTTCGTCATCGGCGGCTCGAACCGGTTTGCCCACGCCGCGGCCGTCGCCGTGGCCGAGGCGCCGGCCAAGGCCTACAACCCGCTCTTCATCTATGGCGACTCCGGTCTCGGCAAGACCCACCTCCTGCACGCGATCGGTCATTACGCCGAGAGCCTCTACCCGGGCATCCGAGTCCGATATGTGAGTTCAGAGGAATTCACGAACGACTTCATCAACTCGATCGCCAACAACAGGGCGTCGGTCTTCCAGTCGAGGTACCGCGAGATCGACATCCTCCTGATCGACGACATCCAGTTCCTCCAGGGCAAGGACTCCACCCAGGAGGCGTTCTTCCACACGTTCAACACACTCCACGACCACAACAAGCAGGTGGTCATCACGAGCGACCTCCCGCCGAAGCACCTCACCGGGTTCGAAGACAGGATGCGGTCGCGCTTCGAGTGGGGCCTCATCACCGACGTACAGGCGCCCGACCTCGAAACTCGCATCGCGATCCTGCGCAAGAAGGCGCAGAGCGAGAAGCTCCAGGTCTCGCCCGACATCCTCGAGTACATGGCCTCGAAGGTCTCGTCCAACATCCGCGAGCTGGAGGGCACTCTCATCCGAGTGACCGCCTTCGCGAGTCTCAATCGCCAGCCGGTCGACATGGCCCTCGTGCAGACGGTGCTCAAGGACCTCATCACCCTGGACGACGACAACGTCATCGCGCCGGTCGACATCATCAACCACACCGCGGAGTACTTCAAGCTGACTGTCGACGATCTGTACGGGTCTTCCCGGTCGCAGGCTGTGGCGACAGCGCGACAGATCGCCATGTACCTGTGCAGGGAGATGACGAACCTCTCGCTTCCCAAGATCGGCCAGCTCTTCGGAAATCGCGACCACACCACCGTGATGTACGCGAACAAGAAGATCACCGAGCTCATGAAAGAACGGCGCTCGATCTACAACCAGGTCACGGAACTGACCAGTCGCATCAAGCAGAACAACCGCGGCTGACGTCGGCCGGCACCATACCCGATTCTTCACACTGTGGAGAACCTGTGCATAACTGTGGAGACACGCGGGGCGGCCTGTTGATGGGAAACGAGATTCTGTGGAAAACGAATCGAGTTCATTGATGAGGCTTGTTCTATCCCCACGCCGTCCTACTGCTCCTCAACATCTCACACGGTTGTAGTTTCCAGCTATTGAGCGGGCTCGACGAGGTTACTCACACCTTCCACAACGGTTAAGAATGTTGTCCTTGGTTAAACCAGAATTTTCAGGGGATAACCCTTGGAGCCCGAGCGACACCCTCCTGTGCAAGTATTAACGCCCAGACCATCGAACGGGTGAGGGGTGTTTCCGTGAAGTTTCAGGTCAACCGTGACGTCTTCAGTGAAGCAGTCTCGTTCGCCGTCAAGCTCCTCCCGCAGAGAACAACACTTCCGATTCTGAGTGGTGTACTCATCGAGGCCACAGCTGATGGCATAACCCTCTCGTCGTTCGACTACGAGGTATCCGCCCGTACACAGGTCTCGGCCCAGGTGGACGAAGCCGGCACCGCGCTCGTCTCGGGTCGACTCCTCGCAGACATCGCCAGTCGCCTCCCCAATGCCCCGGTCACCTTTGCCACAGAGGATGGTCGGATCGTCGTCACATGTGGGTCCGCGAACTTCACGCTTCTGAGCATGCCGGTCGAGGAGTACCCGACACTTCCCGAGGTCTCCGAGAACGCTGGTCTCCTGAAGGCCGAAGATTTCGCAGCGGCGATCTCGCAAGTGGCGGTCGCGGCATCCCGCGATGATGTGACCCCCGTGATCACGGGAGTTCAGCTCGAGGTATCGGAGAACAGCCTGTCGCTCGTCGCGACCGACCGTTACCGCGTCGCGGTTCGCGAGATCGAGTGGGATGCCGGATCCTCCGGTATCAGCCAGGCGACCGCACTCGTTCCGGCGCGCACACTCACCGAGATCGGCAAGACGTTCGGACACGGCGGAACGATCTCGGTTGCGATCACGAACTCCGACGAGCGAGAGCTCATCGCATTCCAGGCCGACAACAAGACGGTCACCTCGTTGCTCATCAAGGGCAACTTCCCGCCCGTGAAGCGGCTCTTCCCCGAGGATGTCGACAACTACGCGGTTCTCAACACGGCCGAGCTCATCGAGTCGGTTCGTCGAGTGTCCCTCGTGCTCGAACGTGAAGCGGCGCTCCGCTTCAGCTTCACGATCGACGGGCTCACCCTGGAGGCCATCGGATCCGAGCAGGCGCAAGCATCGGAGTCGATCGATGCGTTCCTCACCGGATCAGACACCGTCGTATCGCTCAAGCCGCAGTTCCTGCTCGATGGCTTGGCGTCGGTTCACTCCGAGTTCGTGCGCATCTCCTTCACGAAGACGGAGAACCCGAACAAGCCCGGGCCCGTTCTGATCACCAGCCAGTCCTCGAAGGATCAGCCTGGTGCAGACAACTACAAGTACCTCCTGCAGCCGAATCTTCTGCTGCGCTAACGACTACTTCGAGGAATACCTGATGCACATCGGAATTATCGGGCTGGGCAAAATGGGCAACAACATGCGTGCCCGCCTGCGCAAGAACGGCGTCGAGGTCACCGGCTTCGACCCGAACGCGGAGGTCACGGATGTGCCGGATCTCGCAGCTCTCGCGGCCGCCCTCCCGGCGCCCCGCGTGATCTGGGTGATGGTGCCGTCCGGGAAGATCACGGATGACGTGATCAACCAGGTGTCGGAGGTGCTGAGTCCCGGCGACCTCGTGATCGACGGAGGCAACTCCCGCTTCACCGATGACGCCGTGCACTCGGAGTTTCTCGCAACCAAGGGCATCCGCTTCATCGACGTCGGAGTCTCCGGTGGAATCTGGGGTCTCGAGAACGGCTACGGCCTCATGGCTGGCGGTGACGCCAAGGACATCGAGTATGCGATGCCCATCTTCGATGCGTTGCGTCCAGAGGGTCCGCGCGACGAGGGTTTCGTGCACGCGGGCAAGATCGGCGCGGGCCACTACGTCAAGATGGTGCACAACGGTATCGAGTACGCACTCATGCAGGCGTGGGCCGAGGGTTACGAACTCCTCGAGAACCGCGATGACCTCGTGCACAACGTTCCGGGGACCTTCAAGGCATGGAAGCGCGGAACCGTCGTGCGCTCCTGGCTACTCGATCTTCTGGTGAAGGCCCTCGAAGAGGATCCCGACTTCCACGAGATCTCCGGTTACGTCGAGGATTCGGGTGAGGGTCGCTGGACTGTCCACGACGCACTCGACCGCGCCGTTCCGGTTCCGACGATCAGTGCGGCCATCTTCGCGCGCTTCGTCTCCCGGCAGAAGGATTCGCCCGCGATGAAGGCTGTGGCTGCTCTTCGCAACCAATTCGGTGGGCATGCTGTTCGCAAGAGCTGATTCGCGTGATCGTCACGCACCTCACACTCTCCGATTTTCGTAACTACACGTCGCTTGACGTCGAGTTGCTGCCTGGCCCCAACCTGTTCGTGGGAAGCAACGGCCAGGGCAAGACCAATCTCGTGGAGTCGCTCGGGTATCTGAGCACGCTCGGCTCCCACCGGGTGTCGAGCGACCAAGCGATGATTCGGCAGGGTCAGGAGACGGCGATCATTCGCGCGCGTCTCGCCCACGACGGTCGTGAGCTCCTGGCGGAGGTCGAACTCAACCGGTCGTCGCCGAACCGAGCGCAAGTCAACCGCTCAGCCATCAAGACCCGCGAGCTCCCCCGCTATTTCTCGCGCGTTCTGTTCGCCCCCGAGGATCTTGCACTCGTGCGCGGCGAGCCCTCGGGTCGCCGGCGCTTCATGGACGAGTTGCTCGTTCTGAGAGCACCGCGGATGAGCGGAGTACTTGCCGACTACGAGAGGGTGTTGCGGCAGCGAAACACCCTGCTCAAGTCGGCCCGGTCGTCGGGGATCAAGGAGAACCAGCTCGGCACGCTCGAGATCTGGGATGACCGGCTCGTGTCCCTCGGTACCGAACTCATCCGTGCCCGCGCACAGTTGGTCTCCGAACTCGCGCCGGAAGTGGAACGTGCCTACGCCGCGATAGCGGGCGCCGACCACGCGGCAACTCTGTCGAGCCAGTTGAGCATTCTGGCCAGCAATCCGGATTCCGACGAGAACGAGTCATCCGCAACCGTCGACGAGGTGCCGTCCGTCGAGCGGGTGACCACCGATTTCAGAAATTCGCTCGCGCGCCTGCGGCGCGCAGAACTGGACAGGGGCGTCACCCTCGCCGGCCCTCATCGCGACGACCTCGTGCTCGGACTCAATGGGATGCCGGCGCGCGGCTACGCCAGTCATGGCGAGTCGTGGTCGTTCGCGCTCGCGCTGAAACTCGCGTGCGCGGCCGTGCTCAGGCGGGAGTCATCCTCGGGTGATCCCGTGCTGGTGCTCGACGATGTTTTCGCGGAACTCGACGAATCCCGGCGGTCGCGCCTCGGATCAGCGGTCGCAGACTTCGAGCAGGTTCTCATCACGGCGGCGGTGTTCGACGATGTTCCGTCGGAACTCGCCACTCACGTCGTACGAATCCGGGCGGGCAAGGTAGTCGAGGAATGACGGATGCACCCGACCCCGAGCACGTCTCCGTCTACCTGAGATTCCGCAAGGTCTTCGGCGACCCGTCGATGCGTTCGTCCACCGCACGGAAGAGGCGCGAACGTGTGGATGGCGCAACCGTTCCCTTCGGTGAAGGACGCGACCCCCATGGCATCTCGGACGTCATGGACGTGCTCGCTTCGAAGATGGGATGGACCTCGCCGCTGGCGCAGTCCGACCTCATCTCACGCTGGGCGGAGATCGTGGGTGCCGAGACGGCCGAGCACGCCCGCCCGGTGGGGATCGAGGATGGCGTTCTCACGATCCAGTGCGACTCGACGGCATGGGCGACACAACTCCGACTGATGCGTTCCCAGGTCACGACGACTATCGCCACGGCGTTCCCTGACGCGGGGATCCAGTCCGTGCGGTTTGACGGGCCGGGTGTTCCTTCCTGGAAACGGGGCCCCAGATCAATTCCAGGCCGGGGTCCACGCGATACCTACGGATAAGTAGTCAAATCTGGTCACCCCGCCTACGAAATCTCGTCAGAGGGGCGTCTAGGGCCGATCGGGCGCTCGAATTTGGTAGAATGGAGTGGTCGTCGGGTTCCGCTCCAGTGGGAGTCTTCCTGCCCGAATGACGCGCACGAGAAACCGGCAGGAGCCACACTTCGATATGACAGATACGTCCCCCGAGAACCTGCCAGAATCCGGCCTCACCAGTAGTCACGTCGACAGCGATTACGGCGCCGACCAGATCCAGATCCTCGAGGGTCTCGAAGCTGTTCGCAAGCGCCCTGGTATGTACATCGGCTCGACGGGCCCGCGCGGACTTCACCACCTTGTGTATGAGGTTGTGGATAACTCTGTCGATGAGGCACTCGCCGGGTACTGCGACACGATCGCTGTCACGCTTCGCCGCGATGGTGGAGTGCGAGTGTCTGACAACGGCCGCGGCATCCCCGTCGACATCAACAAGCAGCAGAACAAGTCGACCGTCGAGGTCGTCATGACGATCCTCCATGCGGGTGGAAAGTTCGGCGGCGGTGGCTACGCGGTGTCCGGTGGTCTCCACGGTGTCGGTATCTCCGTCGTCAACGCGCTGTCGCGCGAGGTCGACACCGAGGTTCGACGCCAGGGTCACGTCTGGCGCATGAGTTTCGAGAACGGTGTTCCCACGGCTCCCCTCGCCCAGGGCGAGGCATCCGATGAAACCGGTACGACGCAGACCTTCTGGGCGAACCCCGACATCTTCGAGACCGTCGAGTACGACTTCGAGACCCTCCGCGCGCGGTTCCAGCAGATGGCGTTCCTCAACAAGGGACTGCGCATCACCCTCACGGATGAGCGTGGCGAAGAAGAGACCTCGGTCAGCTACATGTACGAGCGAGGACTCGTCGACTACGTCGAGTACCTCAACCGGGCCAAGAAGAACGACCTGATCCACCCGGACATCATCGCGTTCGAGTCCGAGGACACCGAGCGCAAGATCTCGCTCGAGGTCGCGATGCAGTGGACGAACGGATACACCGAGAGCGTCCACACCTACGCGAACACGATCAACACCCACGAGGGCGGAACGCACGAGGAGGGCTTCCGGGCCGCACTCACCACTCTCGTCAATCGCTACGCGCGCGAGAAGAACATCATCAAGGAGAAGGACGAGAACCTCTCCGGTGATGACGTTCGCGAGGGTCTGACAGCAGTCATCTCGGTCAAGCTCGGCGAACCGCAGTTCGAAGGCCAGACCAAGACCAAGCTCGGCAACACCGAGGCGAAGGCTTTCGTGCAGCGCGTCGCCGGCCAGCAGCTCGCTGACTGGTTCGATCGCAACCCCACGCAGGCGCGCGATGTGATTCGCAAGGCGATGCAGGCCGCCGCCGCCCGGATCGCCGCACGCAAGGCGCGCGAGAACACGCGCCGCAAGGGACTACTCGAATCGGGTGGAATGCCGGGCAAGCTGCGCGACTGCTCGAGCAACGACCCCTCCCTCTCCGAGATCTTCCTCGTCGAGGGCGACTCGGCAGGCGGGTCGGCCGTCGCGGGCCGCAACCCCGAGTTCCAGGCGATCCTCCCGCTCCGCGGCAAGATCCTGAACGTCGAGAAGGCGCGCCTTGATCGCGCCCTCGCCAACAACGAGGTGCAGGCGATGATCACCGCGTTCGGCGCCGGCATCGGGGAGGACTTCAACCCCGAGAAGGCCAGGTACCACAAGATCGTGCTCATGGCCGATGCCGATGTCGACGGCCAGCACATCACCACGCTCATCCTGACGCTGCTCTTCCGCTACATGCGCCCGCTCATCGACGCCGGCTACGTGTACCTCGCGCAGCCGCCGCTGTACCGCATCAAGTGGACCAACGCTGAGCACCAGTTCGTGTTCAGCGATCGCGAGCGGGATGTCGTCGTCGCTGACGGACTTGCTGGCGGAAAGCGCATGCCGAAGGACAGCGGCATCCAGCGCTACAAGGGTCTTGGCGAGATGGACTACTCCGAGCTGTGGGAGACGACGATGGACCCCGCAACCCGCACTCTCCTTCAGGTCACCCTGGATGACGCGGCGGCGGCCGACGAGATCTTCTCGACGCTCATGGGCGAAGACGTCGAGCTGCGCAGGAGCTTCATCCAGCGCAACGCCAAAGACGTTCGCTTCCTGGACATTTGATCGCGATGAGCGCGCAGCGATCATCCGATCAAGGTCGAGTAGCCGGCCTTACCGGCCGGCGTACCGAGACCTTAGACCTGCACCGACGTAGAACGGACAGCACCAATGGCTGACGAAGAAACTCCAGTAGAGCCCACGTTCGAGAACGCGGTCGTCGACGACCGTCACGACAAGGTCGACCAGGTCGACCTCCAGCTCGAGATGCAGCGTTCGTACCTCGACTACGCGATGAGCGTGATCGTCGGTCGCGCGCTTCCGCGCGTCGAAGACGGGCTCAAGCCCGTGCATCGTCGGGTCATCTACGCGATGTACGACGGCGGTTACCGCCCCGACAAGGGATTCTCCAAGTGCACCCGCGTCATCGGCGAGGTCATGGGGCAATTCCACCCGCACGGTGACTCCTCCGTCTACGACGCACTTGTTCGACTCGTCCAGCCGTGGAGCCTGCGCTACCCGCTCGCGCTCGGCCAGGGCAACTTCGGTTCCGCCGGCAACGACGGTGCTGCCGCCCACCGGTACACCGAGACCAAGATGGCTCCGCTGGCGATGGAGATGGTCAGGGACATCGACGAGGAGACCGTCGACTTCCAGGACAACTACGACGGTCGCACCCAGGAACCTGTCGTGCTCCCCTCGCGGTTCCCGAACCTGCTGGTGAACGGCTCGGTCGGTATCGCCGTCGGTATGGCCACCAACATCCCGCCCCACAACCTGCGCGAGGTCGCCGCCGGCGCCATCTGGGCGCTCGAGAACCCGGATGCCACGCGCGAGGAGCTTCTCGAGGCCCTCATCCAGCGCATCAAGGGGCCGGACTTCCCCACGGGAGCGCAGATTCTCGGAGTCAAGGGAATCCAGGACGCCTACCGCACCGGTCGCGGTTCGATCACGATGCGCGCGGTTGTCGCCGTGGAGGAGCTGCAGGGCCGCACGTGTCTCGTGATCACCGAGCTGCCCTACCAGGTCAACCCCGACAACCTCGCATTGAAGATCGCCGAGCTCGTCAAGGAGGGCAAGGTCGGCGGGATCGCGGACATCCGTGATGAGACCTCCGGCCGTACCGGCCAGCGACTCGTCGTCGTGCTCAAGCGCGACGCCGTCGCGAAGGTGGTGCTCAACAACCTCTACAAGCACACGCAGCTGCAGGACAACTTCGGCGCGAACATGCTCGCCATCGTCGATGGCATCCCGCGCACCCTCGCGCTCGACGGATTCATCGGTCACTGGATCGACCACCAGCTCGACGTGATCGTGCGCCGCACACGCTTCCGCCTGCGCAAGGCCGAGGAGCGGATGCACATCCTCGTCGCCTACCTCAAGGCGCTCGACGCTCTCGACGAGGTCATCGCGCTCATCCGTCGCAGTGCCGATGCCGAGGCAGCGCGCGAGGGGCTCATGGAGCTGCTCACGATCGACGAGCTGCAGGCCCGCGCCATCCTCGAGATGCAGCTGCGCCGTCTTGCCGCACTCGAGCGCCAGAAGATCATCGACGAGCACGCGGAGCTGGAGCGACTCATCGCCACCTACCTGCACATTCTCGAGACGCCGGCCGAGCAGCGCAAGATCGTCACCGAGGAGCTCCAGGAGATCGTCGATCGCTTCGGCGATGACCGTCGCACCGAGATCCTCTTCGGGTTCGACGGCGACATGAGCGTCGAGGATCTGATCCCCGAGGAGGAGATGGTCGTCACCGTTACGCGCGGCGGATACATCAAGCGCACGCGCAGCGACAACTACCGAAGCCAGCATCGCGGGGGCAAGGGAGTACGTGGCGCCCAGCTGCGGGCGGATGACGTGGTCGAGCAGTTCTTCGTGACGACGACGCACCACTGGCTGCTGTTCTTCACCAACACCGGTCGCGTCTACCGCGCGAAGACCTACGAGGTGCAGGAGGCTGGCCGCGACGCGAAGGGCCAGCACGTCGCGAACCTTCTCGCCCTCCAACCGGGTGAGGAGATCGCGCAGATCCTCGACATCCGTGACTACGAGGCGGCGAAATACCTCGTGCTCGCCACCCGGGGTGGGCTGGTGAAGAAGACGGCGCTCGCCGAGTACGACACCAACCGTTCTGGCGGCATCATCGCGATCAACCTGCGCGAGGAGGACGAGCTGGTCTCGGCCATGCTCGTCGACGAGGACCAGGACGTCCTGCTCGTGTCGCGCAAGGGTATGTCCATCAGGTTCACCGCAACGGATTCGGCAATGCGTCCGATGGGGCGGAGCACCAGCGGCGTCAAGGGAATGGACTTCAGGTCTGGTGATGCTCTGCTCGCGGCATCCGTCGTCAGCGACGAGGGTTACGTGTTCGTCGTGACGGAGGGTGGCTACGCGAAGCGCACCGCCGCAGACCAGTACCGGGTGCAGGGCCGCGGCGGTCTCGGCATCAAGGTGGCGAAGCTCAACGACGACCGCGGCGACCTCGCTGGCGCTCTCATCGTGGGCGAGGAGGACGAGGTCCTTGTGGTTCTTGCCAGTGGCAAGGTGGTACGCTCGTCTGTCGCTGAGGTTCCGGCCAAGGGTCGTGACACCATGGGCGTCGTGTTCGCTCGATTCGCCGACGAAGACAGAATCATCGCGATTGCTCGCAATAGTGAGCGGAATCTGGACAATCAGGACGCGGATGACGAGGCCGAAACTGGCCCGGCACCCGAAGCCACTGGGAAGGACGAATCAGTAGATGAGTAGTGTCGCGGAGAAGCTGCAGCGCAAGTCGCAGCGCACGGTGGCCACCAAACAGGTGCGCCTCAAGCTCGTGTACATCGACTTCTGGTCGGCAGTGAAGTTCTCGTTCCTCGTCGCGGTGTGCCTCGGCATCATCCTCGTCGTGGCGACGATCCTCCTCTGGATCGTGCTGAACTCGACGGGCATCTTCGGTTCGCTGAACGACATCATGAAGGACATCCTGGGCAACCCGGAGTTCGACATCGCCTCTGACTTCTCGCTCGCGCAGGTCGCACTGTTCGCGATCGTGGTGGCCCTGCTCAACACTGTCGTCGGTACGGCGCTCGGTGCGATCGCGGCGCTGCTCTACAACTTCAGCGTTCGTATCACCGGTGGACTGCTGGTGGGCTTCACGAACAATTGAGTCGCGCGTCGAGCACCGCTCGGCGCCGACTCAGATCGAGTGATCGCGCCTGCCGCGCGATCGTATCGAGATCTACAGTCCGATTAGAGGAAACGGGGCGGGTGCGATACTCTCGTATCTGCCTTTCCGGGGGTATAGCTCAGGCGGTTAGAGCGCTTCACTGATAATGAAGAGGTCCCAGGTTCAAGTCCTGGTACCCCCACTGGAATCTCCACAAGAGATTCCTCCCCTCACAACTAAACAGCCGCGCACGCCGACCCTTCAAGGTTCGGCAGCCGCGTTTGGCCGGGCGCTCGCGCGCGGCCGGCCAAACGAATGCGCGCCGCAGAAGCGGCGGCGCGCCAGCTAGCACGGGGCCTTAGCTCAATTGGTAGAGCGCCTGCTTTGCAAGCAGGAGGTCAGGAGTTCGATTCTCCTAGGCTCCACAACGAAGAAGACCCCATCATCGGTGGGGTCTTCTTCGTTTGTATGTGTGCTGCGAATCGAATGGGCCCACGCGCCGCAGTCCGCCGGACGGCGAAGCCGTCTGGCGGCGGCTAAGCGGGGATTCTCCTAGGCTCCACAACGAAGAAGACCCCATCATCGGTGGGGTCTTTGTTGTTTGGTCTCCACTTTTCGACGATGAGACCGCTCACATCGGATGAATATGCCCGATCTGATGCCTTGAGGTTGACAATTCACCGTCTGCTCCTGTTTCGTAGCTAGCAATCATCTGAGGTTTACCCCTCACCCGCGTCTGTCCTCACTGTGGAGGTCCCCCGACAATGTCGTCAACCCTGCGCGGCGCACGAGTCTCTCTCGCGCTGCTTATCTCGGCCGCTCTCGCGGCAACCGGCTCCGTTTCGGCCATAGCCCAGCCAGTACCCGCAGCCCTGGCTGCCGTTGCCGTGCCGGAGGTGGGCGCCGGAACGTCCACCATCTGGTTCGATGAACCGCTCAACGTCAACGCTGGCGATCTGCAGCGCGAGTGGGAGGATCGCGCGCTGCCGATCGGTAACGGTGCGCTCGGTGCGACCGTCTTCGGCACCGTCGCCACCGAGCAAATCCAGTTCAACGAGAAGACGCTGTGGACGGGCGGCCCTGGCGCACAGGGCGGGTACAACTACGGCATCAATGGCAACAAGGAGGACGAGATCGCTGCGCTTCAGCAGCAGATCTGGCAGACCGGCGCCGTCACCCCTGCGGCCGCAGCGTCAGCGCTGGGTGCGCCGAAACAGAACTTCGGCTCGTACCAGACCTTCGGTGACCTGATGCTCGAGACTGGGGCATCCGGAATCCCGACGGACTACCGGCGGGTTCTCGACCTCGACACCGCGACCGTGACCACGAGCTACGTGCTCGGCGGGGTGCAATACGTGCGCGAGTACTTCGTGAGTGCCGCTGATGACGCCCTCGTCGTTCGCCTCACCGCGGACCAGGCCGGTGCGATCGACGTCACCGCGCGCGTGCAGCTCCCGAGCGGGCGAAGCAACGTGGTGCAGACGTCATCCGGCGGCCGCATGGTCTCGAGTGGAACGCTGAGCAACAACGGCCTTCGCTGGGAGACCCAGGTGCAGGTGCTCAACGAAGGTGGCACCCGCTCGGACATCTCGAACGGTCGCGTGCAGGTGCAGGACGCGAACTCGGTGGTCTTCGTTCTCGCAGCAGCGACCGACTACGCGGGCGACTTCGACGCCGACTACCGCAGCGGCGTGAACCCGAACTCGATCGTCACTCCGCGCGTGACGGATGCCGCGGCCCTCGGCTACGACGCCCTGGTCGAGAATCACCTCGAGGACTACACGGGGCTCTTCGACCGCGTCGACCTCAACCTCGATGCATCCCTTCCCGCCATCCCGACCGATGAACTTATGGACGGATACAAGGCGCGCACACTGACGGCGGCCGAACAGCGTGCCCTCGAGCAGCTCTACTTCGAGTACGGGCGCTACCTGCTCATCTCGTCGTCGCGTGCGGGGTCGCTGCCCGCGAACCTGCAGGGTGTGTGGAACCGGTCGAACAACCCGCCGTGGGACGCCGACTACCACGTCAACATCAACCTCCAGATGAACTACTGGATGGCCGAGAGCACCAACCTCTCCGAAACCACGAGCCCACTCTTCGACTACGTCGACTCGATGGTTCCCGCGGGCGAACTCGCCGCGACCGAGATCTTCGGCAACGACGGCTGGGTGGTCGGCAACGAGACCAACCCGTACGGCTTCAACGGCCTGCACAACTATGCGGAGTCCTTCTGGATGCCCGACGCCGCGGCTTGGCTCGCCCTCCACTACTGGGAGCACTACCTCTACACGCAGGACGAGGAGTTCCTCCGCGAGCGGGCCTACCCGATGTTCAAGTCGATCGCGGAGTTCTGGTTCGACGAACTCGTCGCGCGCCCCGGTACCGAGACGCTACTGGTCTCCCCCAGCTTCTCGCCCGAGCAGGGACCGTTCACTGCCGGCACCGCGATGTCGCAGCAGATCGTGACGCAGCTCTTCCAGATGACGAAGGAGGCAAGCACGATCCTCGGTGAGGAGGATGCCGCGTTCGTGACCGAGGTGGACGACGTCCTCGCGAATCTCGACCCGGGTCTCGCGGTCGGCAGCTGGGGCCAGATCATGGAGTGGAAGCCCGAGCAGGCTCTCGACAACCCCAATAACACCCACCGCCACGTGAGCCAGCTCTTCGCGCTGTTCCCCGCGAACAACATCAGCACGACGAGCTCGCCCGAGCTGGCCGCTGCGGCCGAGACGAGCCTGAACGCTCGAGGCGACGGTGGCACCGGCTGGAGCAAGGCCTGGAAGATCAACTTCTGGGCACGCCTCCTCGATGGCGACCACTCGCACAAGATGCTCGAGGAGCTGCTTCGCGGCAGCACCCTCGACAACCTGTGGGACGACCACCCGCCGTTCCAGCTCGATGGCAACTACGGAGCCACCTCGGGCATCACCGAGATGCTGCTCCAGAGCCAGGACGGAATCGTCGACGTGCTCCCCGCGCTTCCGACGGCGTGGCCGGACGGCTCGTACTCGGGCCTGAAGGCCCGCGGCAACGTCGAGGTCTCGGCCACGTGGGAGAGCGGCAGCGCCCAGACCATCGAGGTGACCCCGGCCAACAGCGGCGAGCTGCGTCTGCGCAGCGGAAGCCTCGCCCCCGGACTGTTCGGCCTCGTCGACAGTGATGGCGCGGCAGTGCCCTTCACGATCGACGGTAACGGTGCGGTCGTCTTCACGGCGGAAGCCGGCGAGACCTACACCGCGGCTGCCGACGTCGTGCTCGAGATCTCGGCACCCGCCGAGGCGGCTACGGGTGACGACATCGATGTCGAGGTGACCGTGCGCGCGATCGGCGCTGCAGTCCAGGCAGCCACGGTCGACGTTCAGGTTCCCACCCTGCAGGCGTCCGGCATCGGGGACTGGTCGGCCACTCCGGCCACCTTCACCGTGCCGAACCTTGCTCCCGGCGAGTCGCACACCGAGGTGGTGGCCGTTCACGTCGGCCCCGGCGAGACGTCGAGGCTGTCCCAGATCACGGCGGTGCTGGATGCCGGCGACACCACTCTCACGAAGAGCACGATCGTCAAGGTGCGTCCGCCGAGCCTGTGCCCGCCGAGATCCGGAACGGATCCGATCGTGGCGTGGGATCTCGGCGACCCGACGACCAACGACAGCGGCGCGCCCTACGAGGTGTCCGGCAGCGGCGGCAGCGTCGTTGCCGACGGCCCGAGTGGTTCGTCGCAGCGACTCGCGGGCAACGCCTACGTGCGCACTGCATCCGACCTGGAGGTGGGATGGCTCTACGAGTCAACGTGGGCAATCGAGTTCAAGACCGACCCGGCACGCACCGGATACAGCCGGATCTTCGACATCCGCCCTCCCGGAACCGACGCTGACGCGATCGGACTGGTGATCGACATCACGGCGAGCAACACGCTGCGCCTCATCACCGCTGGCCAGAACGGCGGCATCAACATCCAGGTGCCGACGAACACGTGGAACAACCTCGTGGTCAGTTACGCGGAAACCGGCGTGGTCACCGTGTACCTCAACGGCGAATTGCGCGCCACACTGTCGTTCTCCGATTCGGGAATCAACGGATGCGGCAACTCCCGCATTCGCGTCGGTGCCAACAACGGCGGCGGCGAGCGGTTCACGGGATGGGTCGACCGCGTGGCCGTCTTCCCCTACGCGTTGACGCCGAACCAGATCGCCGACTGGCAGACGGTGGCAGGCCTCGAGAGCGACGAGCCGCCGGTGTGCCCGTCGTTCGAGGGCACCTCGCCGCTGTTCGCGTGGAACCTCGGAGGGACCCCGATCGCTGATGCCTCAGGCAACAACCTCGTGCCGACCCTGTCGGGACCGGGGGGAACCACCCCGGGCGTGGGCGGTGACGCGCAGCGTTTCGATGGCTCGACCCAGGTGAGGATGCCCTCCACCGTCGACTGGGGAACGGGCGACGAGTTCAGCGTCGCGGCCGAGGTCTACATCGATCCGGGCCAGGCGTCGTACCGACGGATCCTGCAGATCCGCCCGACCCAGGAGTCGGATGCGCTCGGCCTCGTGGTTGACCTCAACCCGTCCAACAACCTGAGGGTGCTCGGTGCGGGCTCCGGTCACACGACCTCCGCGACGATGCCCGTCGGCAGCTGGTTCGACCTCGTGGTCGTCTTCGGTGCCGGAGGCAGTGTCACGGTGAGAGTCAATGACAGCGTCGTCTTCACCTCGACGGTGTCGGGAGCACTCAACTTCTGCGATCCGCAGACGATCATTGTCGGAGCCAACCTCGGCGGCGGCGAGCGACTGGTCGGAGCGATCGACAGGATCGCGGTCTTCCCGTACTCACTGACAGCGACTCAGGCAGCGGACTGGCAGAAGGATGCCTTCCCAGCGCCCCTCACGGTCGGTGCCACCCTCTCCCCCGCGAACCCCAACGGCCAGAACGGCTGGTACACCAGTCCCGTGACGGTGTCGTTGGCAACGCAGGGCGGATCGAGTGCCAGCGACACGATCCAGTACGGGGTGAACACCTCGGTGTGGACGACGTACACGTCGCCGGCGACACTGTCGACGAACGGCTCGAACGTCGTCACCTACCGGGCATCGGAAGGCGGTGGGGCGCCGACGGCGACCCAGAGCGTGACGGTGAAGATCGACACGGTCATCCCGACGGTGACTCCGACGCTCTCGGTCGACCAGGCGGACCCGGCGGTGCGGTCGTTCTCCCTCGCGGCGGCCGACGCGACGAGCGGGATCGCCCTGGTGGAGTACCGCATCGATGGGGGTGCGTGGACCGCGTACTCCTCAGCGGTGTCGCTCTCGACGAGCGCGCAGACGGTGACCGCCCGGTCGACGGATGCCGCGGGCAATGTCAGCACTGAGGCAACGCTCACGGTGCCCGAGGTCGAGACCGGCGACGGCGAGGTCGTGGTCGATCGTGTCTTCGGTGCAGATCGCTTCCACACCGCGATCGAGATCTCCAAGAAGTCCTACCCCGGAGAGGCTCCGGTCGTGTACATCGCGAACGGGCAGAACTACCCCGATGCGTTGTCGGCTGGTCCCGCGGCATCCTTCGAGGGCGGACCCCTGCTCCTGGTGAGGCCGGACGAGATCCCTGCGGACGTCGCGGCGGAGATCGGCCGCCTGAACCCTGAGCGAATCGTGGTGGTCGGCGGTACCCCGTCGGTCTCCGAGACGGTCTTCACCGCGCTGGAGGAGATGGCGGAGTCGACGGACCGCGTGTTCGGCGCCGACCGTTTCGAGACCTCGCGAGAGATCGCGGAGTACGCGTTCGGCGAGGCGGGGGCCACTCGCGCCTACGTCGCGACGGGCCAGAAGTTCCCCGATGCGCTCGCCGCGGGTGGAGCTGCTGGTGTGCTCGATGCGCCCGTGATCCTCGTGAACGGTGAAGCTCCGGCGCTCGATACTGCGACCGCTGACCTGCTCGAGGAGCTGGGCGTGACGGAGGTACGAGTGCTCGGTAGTGACGTGACGGTGTCGGAGGGGATCTTCTCCGGGCTCGACTCGATCGCGGAGACTATCAGGCTCGCGGGCGATGATCGCTACGAGACGGCGCGGGCCATCAACCTCGATGCCTTCGCGTCGGCGGACCACGCGTTCCTCGCCACGGGGGACAACTTCCCCGATGCACTCGCGGGTTCCGCGTGGGCAGGCGCGGAGGGCGCCCCGCTGTTCGCCTCCCGCCCCTACTGCGTGCCTGGCGGCGTGCTGGACGACCTGGAGGCGCTCGGCGTAACGAAGGTCACGCTGCTCGGAGGAATCCCCTCGCTCGACGCGGACGTCTTCGCGCTGACGAGGTGCTGACGCCGCGTTGCTGATGGCGCGGTAGGCGACGGCCGCCCGGACCCTGGGAGTTCTTCTCCACGGAGGTCCGGGCGGTCGCGCGTTGACCACTATCCTGAAACCGATATTCGCCGACAGGGAGAGTGACCGTGGCCGAGCGCAAGAAGACGACGAAGAAGGTTGTCCGGGTCGAGTCGACGCCGGAGACGAAGGCCGCGGACTCGGGCTGGAAGCCGACTCCCGAAGCCAAGAGCAAAGCCCTCACCTTCCGCATCATCGCGATCGTGCTCTGGGCGCTCGCCATCGGTGGCGAGGCCTTCGAGATCTTCTGGGTGCTGCGCCAGAGCCCCCCGAACATGTGGCTGCTGATCGGCGGGCTCGTCGTGATCGCCGGCCTCGCGATCGGCGGTTCCCTCCTCTGGAAGCAGGCGAATCGGCTCGACCCCGCGTCACGCGAGAACCCGACGAGGTTCTTCATCCAGAACCAGCTGGGCGCGATCATCACCGTCGTGGCATTCCTTCCGCTCATCATCCTGATCTTCCTCAACAAGGACATGAGCGGTTCGCAGAAGGGTGTCGCGGGCGGTATCGCCATTGCGCTGCTCCTCGTCGGCGGCTTCCTCGGCACGTCGATCAATCCGCCATCGACAGAGCAGTACGACGCGGAGACCAACCAGGTCGTCGAGATCACCGGCCAGAACCTGGTGTTCTGGACCAAGTCGGGCAAGGTCTTCCACCTCTGCGAGAGCGTCTCGGCGGTCAACCTGCAGTCGCAGGACAACACGATCTACTCGGGCACCGTCGCCGATGCGCACGCGGCCGGAAAGGAGCGGCTGACGCTCCAGGTCGACCAAGAGATCGACCAGTGCGGGTTCGAGGCCCCGGCGGTGGACGGCACGGATGATTCGGGCTCCGACACCACAGAAGACGAGGAGCTGGAGTCCACGCCAGCGCCGTAGGGCGCTACCCATCCGATCAATAGGTGCGCAAACTGCCCTCAAGCAGGCAAGTATAGGTGTTTCACGTTGTAAACATCATACTTCTCCATTAGCATGCGTGAGAGGTGGCAGCGTTGCCGGCTGTGAAACAGGATTGGTAGATGGTCACGAGACAGTTCCCCCAGGCCAAGGCGCTCCTCGAGCTCATGAAGTTCAAGGCGCCGACGCTGGATGCGAAGAAGCGCAGGCTCGATTCGGCGCTCACGATCTACGACCTTCGTTCCATCGCGAAGCGGCGCACTCCGAAGGCGGCATTCGACTACACGGATGGCGCGGCCGAGGCTGAACTGTCGCTTGCCCGTGCACGGCAGGCGTTCGAGGACATCCAGTTCAACCCGGACATCCTGCGTGATGTGAGCAGCCTGGACACCACGACCACCATTCTCGGGGGACAGTCGGCGATGCCCTTCGGCATCGCGCCCACCGGGTTCACCCGTCTCATGCAGACGGAGGGTGAGATCGCGGGGGCCGGTGCCGCTGCAGCCGCCGGCATCCCCTTCACCCTTTCGACGCTCGGCACGACGTCGATCGAGAACGTGCGCGCGGCCAACCCGAACGGCCGCAACTGGTTCCAGCTGTACGTGATGCGCCAGCGGGAGATCTCGTACGCGCTCGTCGAGCGGGCCGCGGCCGCAGGGTTCGACACCCTCATGTTCACGGTCGACACCCCGGTGGCGGGAGCGCGACTCAGGGACAAGCGCAACGGGTTCTCCATCCCGCCGGCGCTCACGGTCGGAACGGTCGTCAACGCGATCCCGCGGCCATGGTGGTGGTTCGACTTCCTCACCACGCCTCCGCTCGAGTTCGCCTCCCTCTCCTCGACGGGCGGCACCGTGGGTGAACTGCTCGATTCCGCGATGGATCCCTCCATCTCGTTCGCCGACCTGGAGATCATCCGGGGGATGTGGCCCGGCAAGATCGTCGTCAAGGGCGTGCAGAACCTTCCGGATTCGGTGGAACTGGCACGGCTCGGAGTGGACGGAATCCTTCTTTCCAACCACGGCGGGCGGCAGCTCGATCGTGCCCCCATCCCGTTCCACCTCTTGCCGGAAGTGGTGCGCGAGGTGGGTAAGGACGTCGAGGTCATGGTCGACACGGGCGTCATGAACGGCGCGGATGTCGTGGCATCCATCGCCCTCGGCGCGAAGTTCACACTCATCGGCCGCGCGTACCTCTACGGGCTCATGGCCGGCGGACGCGCCGGGGTGGATCGCGCCATCCAGATCCTCTCCACCGAGGTGGTACGCACCATGAAACTCCTCGGGGTCACGAGCATCGAGGAGCTCGAACCGCGCCACGTCACCCAGCTCGAGCGCCTCGTGCCTCGCCGCTGAGGTCACGATCCCCTGGAAGCTTGGTAGATAGGCTCTCCCCATGGCGGTTACCGACGAGGCGATCCTCAAGATCAAGGAGATGATCATCCAGGGCGAACTCGGCCCCGGCGATCGACTCCCGCCCGAAAAGGAGCTGAGCGAGCACCTCGGGCTCTCCCGCAGCTCACTGCGCGAGGCCGTGAAAGCCCTCGAGGTGATCAAGGTGCTCGATGTTCGCCGCGGAGACGGCACCTACGTCACGAGCCTCGACCCACGACTCCTGCTCGAGGCGATCTCCTTCGTGGTCGACCTCCACGACGACAACTCGATCCTCGAACTCTTCGCCGTGCGTCGGATCCTCGAACCGTCGGCCGCAGCGCTCGCGGCCGAGAACATCACACCGGAGGCCGTCGAAGAGCTGCGGGCGCAGATCGGATCCGTCGACCAGCACACCGACATCGAGGGGCTGGTCGCCCACGACCTGGACTTCCACGCGTCCATCGCGGCGCTGTCGGGCAACAGCTACCTCGCGACCCTCATCGAGTCGCTCTCGGGAGGCACCATCCGCGCGCGCGTGTGGCGCGGTCTCACCCAGGAGAACGCCATCGAGCGAACCCTGGACGAGCACAGGGCCATCGTCGAGGCTCTCGCGCTAGGTGATTCCCGCCTCGCCGAGTCCCTCAGCGTCGTGCACGTGTCGGGAGTCGAGAACTGGCTCCGTGCCTGGAGCAACGAAGGGCGGACGTCCCCTCCAGTTGCCTAGAGGAAACGCCCGCCCGGAACGTGCGGCTAGCGCCGCTTACTCGTAGAGAACCGCCGCAATGGTCGGGTCATCGATGTTGGTCGAGTCGTACCAGTAGAAGCCGGTGTCGATCGTCTTCGGCAGGGTCTCGCCGTTGATCGCCTCGACCGCAGCCTTCACCGTCTCGTATCCGATGCCGACAGGGTTCTGCGTGATGGCACCCAGCATGAGCCCGTCGCGGATCGCGTCGAGCTGAGCCTTGCCGGAGTCGAAGCCGACGACCGCGAGGGCGTCGGGCGAGATGCCGAGCTCCTTGACCGCCTGTACGACGCCGATCGCCGATCCCTCGTTGGTGCCGTAGATGCCCTTGAGGTCGGGGTTCGCCGCGATGATCGCCTTCGCGAGGTCAGCGGACTTCGCCTGGTCGCCACCGCCGTACTGCACGTCGACGATCTCGACGTTCGGGGCGTTCTCGGCGATGTAGTCGACGAATCCATCACGACGCTGCTGGCCAGTGAGCGAGGTCTGGTCGTGTGCGACGACGGCGATCTTGCCCTCGCCTCCGATGGCCTCGATCATGTGCTTGGCGGCCTCGCCTGCTGCGGCGACGTTGTCGGTCGACGCGGTCGTCAGCGGGATGTCGCTGTCGACACCCGAGTCGAACGCGATGACCGGGATGCCGGCATCCGACGCCTGCTGCAGGAGCGGGCCAGCAGCCTGGCTGTCGAGTGCAGCGAATCCGATCGCAGCCGGGTTCTTGTCGAGTGCGGTCTGCAGCATCTGGATCTGCTGGTCGACATCGGCCTCGGTGTCGGGGCCCTCGAACGTGATCTCCACGTCGAACTCGCCGGCGGCCTGCTGTGCGCCGGCCTTGACTGCCTGCCAGAACTGGTGCTGGAAGCCCTTGGAGATGATGGCGATGTAGGGCTTCTCGTCACCGCTGGGGGCTGCTCCGCCTGCGCAGCCCGCGAGTAGTGCTGCTACTGCTGTCATCGCAATAGCCGTGCCAACAAGACGTTTCTTCATTGATAACTCCCTGTGATTGGTGTGGTGCTGTTATGGGTTGGCGTGGACCGGGATGGTCCCCGCGCGATGGTGAAACCTGTGTGCGAGCGTCACGACGAGCGCCGGCGGAGCATGTCGAGGTAGACGGCGATGAGGATGACGCAGCCGACCGCGACCGACTGCCACTCCTGCGGCACCGAGATGATGCGCAGTCCGTTGGTCAGCACGGCCATGATGAGTGCGCCGATGACGGTTCCGACGATGGATCCCTTGCCGCCCTGCAGCGAGGTGCCGCCGATCACGACCGCAGCGATGGCTTCGAGCTCGAGACCCATGCCACCCGTCGGCTGTGCGGAGCTCAGTCGCGATGCCGAGAGCACGCCGGCAAGACCCACGAAGAGCCCGGACATCGTGTAGATCAGGATCTTCCACTTGCGCACATTGACGCCGGAGAGCTCGGTCGCCGCCTCGTTGCTGCCGATGGAGAAGGCGTAGCGACCGACGATCGTCTTGGAGAGGATCACCGCAGAGACGATGATCACGGCGATGAAGATGGCCACACCGAGCGGGAACCGCGTGCCCGGGATGATCGAGAGGTTCATGATCGACTGGAAGTCGGGGTGATCCTGGAAGTAGATCGGCTTGGTACCGGAGATCACGAGAGACAGGCCGGAGGCGATGAGCATCATGCCGAGGGTGGCGATGAAGGGCGGAATGCCGAGGATCGACACATTGAAGCCGTTGATGAAACCGATGAGCGCGCCGAAAAGCACGGCACCGAGGACACCGGCCCACAGCGGCCATCCCCAGTAGGTCAGGAAGACACCAGTCATCACGCCGCAGAGGATCATGCCGGTGCCGATGGAGAGGTCGATCCCTCCCGTAATGATCACGAAGGTCGTGCCGAGCGCGAGGATGCCCGTGACCGTCGCCGCGGTGAGCACACTCACGATGTTGTTCGCCGTGAAGAAGTGCGGACTCACGATCGAGAAGAAGATGAAGATCGCGATGAGGCTCGCGAAGGCCAGCACCTGTTGGAGCGAGTTGCGCGCCGCGGAGAGGAGGGCGGGGGTTCGGGTCGTGGCGGGGGTGCTCATTGCTGTACCGTTTCGTCGGCGCTGAAGCGCGTGGCGTAATCCATGATGTTTTCCTGGGTTGCCTCGTCGTTGTCGAGGATCGCGGTCAGGCGCCCCTCGCACATCACGGCGATGCGGTGAGACATGCGCAGAACTTCGGGTAGCTCGGAGGAGATCATGATGATCGACTTGCCGGAGCCGGCCAGCTCCCGCAGCAGGGCGTAGATCTCGTCCTTCGCGCCGACGTCGATTCCTCGGGTCGGCTCATCGAAGATGAGCACGTCGCAGTCCTTGGCGAGCCACTTGGCGATGACGACCTTCTGCTGGTTGCCGCCGGAGAGGTTCTTGACGAGGGCGGATGTCGACGGCGTCTTGATCCGCAGCTTGCCCACGTACTCTCGGCCCGTGGCCTCGATTCCCCTGGAGTCGATCCAGCCGAGAGCCCTGGCGTACTCGGCGAGGGAGGACAGCACGACGTTCTCCCTCACGTTGCGCTCGAGGAGCACTCCGAGTTTCTTGCGATCCTCGGAGAGGTATCCGATGCCGAGAGCTGCGGCCTCTGCCGGGCTCGAGATCGTCACTGCCTTGCCCTTGAGAACGAGGGATCCTGACGAGATTCGATCGGCGCCCACGATCGCGCGAGCGACTTCGGTGCGGCCGGCGCCCATGAGGCCGGCGAAACCGAGGATCTCACCGCGTCGCAGGTCGAACGAGATATCCCGAAGCAGCGCCTTCGTGCTGAGACCCTGCACCGACAGCACGATGTCGTCAACACCCTCTGCGCTCGCCGCCGGCCGCTGCTCGCCCTCGATCACGCGACCGACCATGAGCGAGATGACCTCGGCGGGTGGCGTCGTTGCGGTAGCGACGGTGGCGACGTACTCGCCGTCTCTCAGGACCGTGATGCGATCGCTGATCTCCTTGAGCTCGTGCATGCGGTGGGAGATGTAGATCACGCCGGTCTCCGGCGTCGTGAACCGGCGGATCAGATCGAAGAGCGCCTCGACCTCTGCGTCGTTGAGCGCCGCGGTGGGTTCGTCCATGATCAGCACCCGCGAGTCGTAGCTCAGGGCCTTGGCGATCTCGACCATCTGCTGCTTGGCGACCGTGAGTTCGCTCACGCGCTGTCCGGGGTCGAGCGAGAGGCCGAGGCGATCGAGAAGCTCGGCGGTCTTGCGCTCGAGAGCGCGGTCGCGAAGGAACACGCCAGCGCTGCGCGGCTCCCGGCCGATGAAGATGTTCTGCGCGATCGTGAGGTCGGGCATCAGGTTGAACTCCTGATGGATGATGCTGATGCCGAGCTCCTGCGCCTGCTTCGGGCTGCTCAGCTCTATGCGCTCGCCGTCGAGGAAGAACTCACCGGCGTCGGGGATGTAGATGCCGGAGAGCAGCTTCATGAGTGTGGACTTGCCGGCGCCGTTCTCGCCCACGAGTGCCAGCACCTCGCCGCGACGCAGGTCGAGGTCGACCCCGTCGAGGGCCTTCACGCCGGGGAAGTGCTGGCTTGCACCCACGATCTGCAGGAGCGGCGGCACCCCTTCCCCGCTCGTTGCTCTGGCGTCGGTCATCGGGCCACCTCCGGGATTCGGTACACGCGTGCGGCGGTCGAGCCGAGGATCGAGTCCTGTTCCGGCGCCGAGAGGGTCGCGACGAGGGCGCGAAGTGGATTGGTGATGCTGGCGTAGTCACGACCGGACACCGGCCAGTCGCTTCCCCAGAGGAGGCGGGAGGGACCGAACAGGTCGAGCGCCACGTTCCACAGCGGTTCGAGGTACTGGGCGGTGTACTCGGGCACCGACGAGGCGAGCCCCGAGAGCTTCGCCACCGTGTTGGGGCGGGACGCGGCATCCGTCAGGGCAACGAGCCAAGCCGATCGTTCATCGGTGTCACGCGGAGGCTTGGCGAGGTGGTCGATGACGATGGTGAGCTCGGGCAGGTCATCGGCGAGGCGCGGGATGTCGCCGAGGTGATGTGGCCACGAGTCGGGCACGTCGAAGGCGAGGCCGCGAGCCGCCACCTCACGAAGGGAGTCTCGTACCGGCGACATCCTCAGGAAGTCCTGTCGGGGGTCGTCGTGCACGAGGTGCCGGATGCCCCGCAGTGCGGCGCGGGTGGAGTACGTGTCGAGCTGGGTGATCGCGGCATCCGGGTTGTCCAGCTGTACCCAACCCACCACGGCGAGAACCCACGGCGCCCCGGATGCCACGTCGAGGAGGTATTCCGTATCGGCGACGGAATCCTCAGCCTGTACCAGAACGGCCCCGTCTATCCCGGCGCGCTCGAGCGCGGGGGCGACATCCGCCGCTCGGAAGCTCGCGTGGAGATCGCCAGCATCGGGCCCGAGCCAGGCGTACTCTCCGAGCTCGAGATCCCACAGATGCAGGTGCGCGTCGATGCGCAGGGGGGCAGTGGTCATGCCGGAAGCAGCTCCTCTGCCCTGAGCGCCTGCCACAACTCGGCCGGTATCGATTGCTCCAGTCGTTCGACGGTTTGGCGAACCTGGGTGGGCGAGCTCCCGCCGACCACCACCGTGCTCACGACGGGGCTGAGGAAGGGGAAGTGCAGGGCCGCGGTGGGCAGGTCGATGCCGAAGTCCCCGCAGACGGCCGCGATGCGCTGCACCCTCGCGAGACGGTCCGGTCTGACCGTCTCATAGTCGAACGACGAGGTCTCGCTCGGGGTGTTCCTGGCAGTGAGACCTCCGTTGAAGATCGCTGCAGCGACGACCGATACTCCGAAACGCTCGCACGCAGGCAGTACGTCGTCCGCTGCCCCATCGTCGGCGAGGGTGTAGCGGCCGGCCACCATCAACACGTCAGCGAATCCCGACTCGACCGATCGGAGGAGGGCCTCATTGACCATCGACCCGACTCCGACTGAGGCGACGAGTCCTTCGTCGCGCAATGCGGCTGCTGCGGGAAGGGCCTCCCGGATGCCCTGCGCGAGGTCGTGTCGCTCCGGGTCGTGCACGTAGAGGATGTCGACGCTGTCGAGACCGAGCCGCTCGAGCGACTCGTCGAGGCTCGCCCGCACGCCGTCCGCCGAGAGATCCCACTCGCGCCGCACGGTCGTCAGCACGTGGAAGTCGTTGTCGAGGTCGAGGGTGTCCTCACCGCCCGGGTTCGGGCGAAGGAGCCGGCCGACTTTGGTGGAGACGATGTACTCGTCCCTCGGCCGGGTGGCGAGAAAGGCTCCGAGCCGCCGCTCCGAGAGCCCGAGCCCGTAGTGGGGTGCGGTGTCGTAGTAGCGGATGCCGCTCTCCCAGGCCGCTTCGAGGATCTCCCAGCACGCGTCATCCGTGAGCACGCGATTGAAGTTCCCGAGGTTCGCTGCGCCGTAGCCGAGCGAGCCGATGGCGAGATCAGGCATGGGGTATCAGCGCAAACTCGAGTCGGCTCGCGTCGAGCATCTCCGCCCCGGAGCCGGGCGTGAGGGGCGGCCAGTAACGGCCGTCGTGAACCTCGACCGGTGTGACGAAGTGCTCGTGGAGGTGATCGACGAACTCGATGACTCGACCGGAGGTGGAGCCGGAGACCGCGATGAAGTCGAAGTACGAGAGGTGCTGCACCATTTCGCACAGCCCGACCCCGCCAGCGTGTGGGCAGACGGGAACGCCGAAGCGAGCCGCAAGCAGAAGGATGGCGATGTTCTCGTTGACACCCGCGACCCGCGTCGCATCGATCTGCACGACCTGAAGGGCATCGGCCTGAAGGAACTGCTTGAACATCACGCGATTGGCCATGTGCTCGCCCGTCGCTACGCGGATCGGTGAGATCGCTCGCGAGATGGCCGCGTGCGCGAGCACGTCATCCGGATTGGTGGGCTCCTCCACCCAGGCGATGTCGTATGCGGCGAGTTGGGAGATCCAACCAATCGCCTCACTGACCTCCCAGCGCTGGTTGGCATCCACGGCGATCCCTATGTCTGGTCCGACTGCAGATCGGGCCAGAGCCAGACGACGGACATCGTCTTCGAGATTAGCGCCCACCTTGAGCTTGATTTGAGTGAATCCGTCGGCGACGGCCTCGCGGGACAGACGTACGAGCTTCTCGTCGTCGTAGCCGAGCCATCCCGGGGTCGTCGTGTATCCGGGGTACCCGGAGGCGAGCAGCTGCGACTGGCGATCTGCCCGGCCGGCTTCGGCGCCGCGCAGGATCTCGAGGGCTTGATCACGCGTGAGCACGTCGGTCAGGTAGCGGAAGTCGACGAGGTCGACGATCTCTTCCGGTGACATCCTCGCCAGCAACTGCCAGAGGGGAAGCCCGGCGCGCTTGGCCTTGAGATCCCAGAGCGCATTGATCACGGCTCCGATGGCCATGTGCATGACGCCCTTCTCCGGGCCGAGCCAGCGGAGCTGCGAGTCGTAGACCAACCAGCGCCAGGTCTCTCCCATCGAGGCGAGAAGGTCCTCGACGTTGCGGCCAACGAGATACGACTCGAGGGCACGGATGGCGGCCTCCTGCACGTCGTTGCCGCGACCGATCGTGAAGACGAATCCGTGGCCCGATAGCTCGTCTTCGGCATCGGTGCGAATGCGCACGTAGGCTGCCGAGTAATCCGGGTCGGGGTTCATCGCGTCTGAACCATCCAGCATGGTCGAGGTCGGAAACCTCACATCGCTGGTATCGATGGCGACGATTGTGCTCACCTAGTGCCTCCTTTGGCGCAGGGCCAGCATAGACATCGGATGTATCGGTGTCAACGTGTTCGATGCGACCGACCATCACGGGGTTCCCCCGGTGAGCATCGGCTATATAGTCGGATGTTATCGCTTGAGGGATCGATTCGACGACGAAGGAAACCACATGAAGTTCGCGCGACTTGGCGCAGCAGGGTCCGAGCGCCCAGCCCTCCTCTCCGACGGCTCCTATTACGACATCTCCGAGTTCACGCAGGAGATCGACGGGGAGTTCCTCGCCTCCGACCGCGTCGAGAAAGTGCGGGCCGCGGCATCCGCCGGCTCGCTCACCCGACTCGATGTCGCCGAGTCCGAGCGCATCGGTGCCCCCATCGCGAGGCCGGGCGCCGTCGTCTGCATCGGCATGAACTACGCGGCCCACGCAGCGGAGTCCGGGTCGGCTCCGCCCACCATCCCGATCCTGTTCCTCAAGACCCCCAACACCGTCGTCGGGCCGAACGACACCGTCGCGATTCCTCGACGGAGCGTGAAGACCGACTGGGAGGTCGAGCTCGGGGTCGTGATCGGCACGCGGGCGTCGTACCTCGCGGACCCGTCGGAGAGCATCGATCACATCGCCGGCTTCGTCACAGCCAACGACCTGTCCGAGCGCGCCTTCCAGCTCGAGGAATCCGGCGGCCAGTGGTCGAAGGGCAAGTCGGCGGCAGGCTTCAACCCCACGGGGCCCTGGCTCGTCACGCCAGACGAAGTGGACTACCGAAACCTGCGTCTGCGCTCGTGGGTGAATGGCGAACCGCGCCAGGACTCGACAACGGCCGACCTCATCTTCGATGTCGACTTCATCATCTGGCACCTCAGCCAGTACATGGTGCTCGACCCAGGAGATCTCGTGCTGACCGGCACACCGGAGGGTGTAGCGCTGTCCGGCCGGTTCCCGTACCTCTCCGCAGGCGACGTCTGCGAGATCGAGATCGAGGGCCTCGGCCACCAGAGACAGGAGTTCGTCGATGCCTGACGCAACCGAGTTCGATGGGCTGGTGGCGATCGTCACCGGCGGAGCACAGGGGATCGGTGCAGCGATCGCCGACCGCCTGGCTGCAGGCGGGGCGACCATCGCCGTGCTCGATCTGAACCAGGGCGATCACGACCACCTGTGGGTGCGCGCCGACCTCGGCGACGAGGCCTCGGTGAGCGCGGCGGTCGCCGAGGTCGCCGAGCGACTCGGGCGGATCGACATCGTCGTGAACAATGCGGCCATCAGTTCCATCGGAACGGTCGTCGACAACAGCGACGAGGACTGGGCGCGAGTACTCAGCGTCAATGTCACCGGAATCGCACGAGTGGCACGCGCGGCGATGCCCCACCTCCTGGTCTCGCCCGCGGCATCCATCGTCAACCTCGGCTCGATTGCTGCCACCGCCGGCCTGCCCCAGCGCGCCCTCTACAGTGCGGGCAAGGGCGCGGTCCTCGGGCTGACGCGAGCGATGGCCGCGGACCACCTCGCGCAGGGCATCAGGGTGAACTGCGTCAATCCCGGCACCGCTGACACCCCGTGGGTTGCTCGACTCATGGATGCCGCAGACGACCCGATCGCGGAGCGCGCTGCCCTCGAGGCCCGCCAGCCGCATGGCCGTTTGGTGCGCCCCGACGAGATCGCGGACGCGGTCGCGTACCTCGCGAGCCCGCGTTCGGGATCGACGACGGGCACGTCGATCGCGGTGGACGGCGGGATGCAGGAGCTCCGGCTCCGCCCGCGTTCCTGAATTACACGCCGACGACTCCCCGTGTGGGAGCATTTTGTCGCGCCGTTTTTCACCCCCAATCGGGGGTCGAGTCTTGTGGTCGTAATACGTCAATCGTATGATGTGTGACATTACGACTCATTCGGGTCGGCGAGTCCCTCGCCCCACGCTGTCGTGGGTTGGGCGCCAACGAAGGCTCCACGCGAGCGGGATCGTCTCTCGTAGACACAAGAGGACCACCAATGAAGCTAGGTTCAAGAAAGTTGGCGTTGCTCGCGGCCGGTGCCGTGTTGGCGACATCCATCACCGTTGCGCAACCCGCGTTCGCCGATACGTCGACGATTCACGTTGCCCCGGGTGGATCGGGCAGCGTGTGCTCGGTCGCTGCACCCTGTTCGATCGAGGGAGCCCAGGCCTATGTGCGTGCCTTCGAGGCTGCGCCGACCGGTGACATCACGGTCGAGGTGGCAGACGGCACGTACACGGTCGATGAGACCCTGATCTTCCGCGAGGCAGACGGAGGGCGCGACGGGAGCACCGTGCGCTGGACCGCTGCGGACGGCGCCAAGCCGGTCTTCACGGGAGCAACCCCGGTCTCCGGGTGGACAGTGCACGACGCAGCGAAGAACATCTACGTCGCTAACACCCCGGTCGGGCTCGACACCCGGCAGCTGTACGTGAACAAGGTCGCAGCGCAGAAAGCTGCCTTCCGCGTCACGAACAATGCGTACATCACGTTCACGTCGTCGGGCATGACCATCAACAACGCAGCCCTCGACTTCCTCAACACCCTGCCAGACCAGGATCGCCTCGAGTTCGAGAGCCGCGGCGACTTCACCAACCGCTACTCACCCGTTGCGAGCATCACCAACAACGTGGTGACGATGGAGCAGCCGTCGTGGAACAACAACACGTGGGGCTGGGACACACCGCAGAACTCGTTCCTCGCGGCATCCAGCTACTTCTTCAACAACTCCCTCGCCTTCGTCGACGAGGTCGGCGAGTGGTACATCGACCCAGACGAGGGCAAGCTCTACTACAAGCCCGGAGTCGGCGTCGACCCGAACACTCTCGACGTGGAGCTCCCGCGGCTTGAGGTTCTGGCGAGCATCGGTGGCACGTATGACGCGCCCCTGAAGAACCTCGAGTTCAGTGGTATCACCTTCACCGGAACCTCCTGGCTCGGACCGACCACCGATGGGTACGCCACCCAGCAGAACGGCTCCTTCATCAAGGACAACTACCCCTACCGTCCGGCGGACGCCTTCACCTCGTGCTCACGCGGGTGCGAGCAGTTCGAGCGTGCGCGCACGACGTGGTACCAGCAGCCTGCGGCAGTGCAGGTGTCCGCGGCGAGTAACGTGACGTTCTCGTCGAACACATTCGTGAACCTCGGGTCCTCGGCGCTCGGTATCGGTAATGATGCGAACGCGGCGCTCTCGGGCGTCGGCCTGGGAGCCAGCAACATCCACGTCGACGGCAACCTCTTCACCGAGGTCGGCGGTCACGGTGTCTTCGTTGGCGGAAACCGCCCGGATGCTCACCACCCGAGCGACGTACGGATGACCAACAAGGACATCTACATCACCAACAACACCGTGAACCGTGCTGCCTTCGAGTACAAGGACAACTCGGGCATCCTCACGACCTACGTCACCAACTCGCAGATCGTGAACAACGAGGTGTCGAACGTCTCGTACGACGCGATCGACACTGGCTACGGCTGGGGGATGAACGATGAGGGCGGCTCCGGCGAGTACACGAACCGCGGTTACTACAACTGGAACACCCGTTACACGACACCGACCACCCTCAAGGACGGCCGGGTCGGCGCGAACCGCGTTCACCACTCCAAGGCGAAGTTCAGCGACGGAGGCTCGATCTACAACCTGTCGGCGACACCCGGCTCGGTGACCGACCGCAACTACGTCTACAACGCCGGTGGTGTTGGTCTCTATGCGGACGAAGGAACCCGGTACGCGACGTACCGGGAGAACGTGATGCAGGGCACCAACCCCTGGTACTTCAACAACTCCTACGGCGCCACGAACACGAGCAACAACACGATCACCGGCAACTGGACCAACTCGGGAGGCACGTCCATCCCGAACCAGTCGTCGAACAGCATGACCGTCACGGGCAACATCACCGTGACGGGAACAGCCTGGCCGGCCGGTGCACTCCAGGTGATCTGTGAGGCAGGCGCTGCGCCCGAGTACCGTACCCACTTCAACTCGAACCTCGTGACCGAGGATCCAGCGTGTGGTGACAGCGGCCCGATCGCCGCGCCGTACCTCACGACCGCCGGGGGAGCGACGAGTTCGTTCTTCGGTCAGGTGGGCGACAGCTACGGCATCCGCGCGGCCGGTGCGGATGTCTGGACCAACGACGACGACTTCGGAGCAATCTACGAGCCGGACTCGGTCACCTCGGGTACCTCGGTGTCGGCTCGCGTCGATTCACTGAATGACACGAACGCGAACGCCAAGTCCGGTGTCATGATCCGCAACGACATGACCCAGCAGGACGTCTCACCCGGCTACGCGATCCTCGCGGTGACCCGCAGCTCCGGCGTCGTGTTCCAGTGGGACTCGAATGGAAACGGTCGTATCGATGGGTCGGCCACCGCGAGCGCTGACCTGTTCCGTGCGATCTGGGTGAAGCTCGTCCGCGACGGGGACCAGGCCAGGGCGTACTACTCCTACGACGGTGCCAACTACATCCAGGTGGGAACGGCGATCACCCTGACCGGCGCCACCGCCGTGCAGGATGGCGGCATCTTCTCGAGTTCTCACAACACCACCCAGTCGGCGATCAACATCTTCAGTGAGCTGAAGATCGAGCAGCCGAAGCCCGAGGTCGCGGTCACGGTCAACCCCGCGGCAGCAGATGGCCTCGGCGGTTGGTGGACCGGCCCGGTCACCCTCACTGCGACGGGAACCGCCGGTGCCGGTGCCGCGGACGTGGAGTACAAGGTCGGCGACGGCGCGTACGCTCCGCTGACCCAGCCGCTCGTCATCTCCGACGAGGGAACCTCCGTGGTCACCTTCCGTGCGGTGGACGATGACGGCAACACGTCAGACGAGGTGGTCAAGACCATCACGATCGACAGCGTTGCTCCCGCCGTGACCTCGACCCTCAGTGGCCGAACGGTCACGATCGAGGCGACGGATGCCACGAGCGGCGTCACTCTCGTCGAGTACCGACTCCCGGGTGACCCTGACCCGCAGTGGACCGAGTACACCGGTCCGCTCACCGTGGGCCCTGCTGCCGAGACCGTGGAGTTCCGCGCGACAGATGCCGCCGGCAACGTCAGCGACGTCGACAGCCGGAACGTTCCGGGCGCAGAGATCTCGGTCGATCGCGTCGCCGGTGACAGCCGGTACACCACTGCGGTGGGCGTCTCCCAGCAGTCCTACCCGGATGGCGCGGACGTCGTGCTGGTCGCGAACGGTCAGACCTACCCCGACGCACTGTCGGCTGGTCCTGCTGCCGCCTTCGCGGGTGGTCCCCTGCTGCTCGTGCCGACCGACTCGGTCCCGCAGGCGGTGACGGACGAGATCAACCGTCTCAACCCGTCGCGCATCGTCGTGATAGGCGGCACGCCGTCCGTCTCGGCCGCTGCATACAACCACCTCGACAGCCTTCCGGGGACGATCGAGCGGATTGCCGGTGCCGACAGGTACGAGACATCCCGCATGGTCGCCGCGAGCTTCTTCGGGGACGACGGCGCCACGACCGCCTATGTCTCCACGGGTCTCAACTTCCCGGATGCCCTCACGGGTGGAGCTGCCGCCGGAGCGCACGATGCACCTGTGATCCTCGTGGACGGTGCGAGTGCAGACCTGACGTCGCAGACGGCTGACCTGCTGGAGACCCTCGGTGTCGAGACGATCAAGGTGCTCGGAAGCAACGCGAGCGTGTCGGACGGCATCGTCACCGACCTGCAGGCAATCGCTGCGACCGAGCGCCTCGCCGGGCCGAACCGCTACGAGACCGCGCGGGCGATCAACGCCGACGCGTTCACGACCGCGGACCGGGTGTTCCTGTCGACGGGCACGAACTTCCCCGACGCGCTCGCGGGTTCCGCGTGGGCGGGGTCGGTCGGTGCGCCGCTGTTCGTCGTGCAGCCCACCTGCGTTCCGCAGGGTGTGCTCGACGACATCGAAGATCTCGGCGCCACGCAGGTCACACTCCTCGGAGGCGAGCCCTCGCTCAGTGCGGAGGTGCGCCTGCTCACGCCGTGTGCGTAAGTAGCTAGTCACACGAACCCCCGCGAAAAGCCGCTTGTCGTGCTTCTCGCGGGGGTTCTGTGCGAAAAGGTGGCTTCTCGCGGGGGTAAAAAGAGGAGTCGCTCAGCTGTCGCAGAGCGAGAGGTCGGTCTGCGAGAGCGGCTGGCCCTCCTCGATCACGTAGGTCACGAGCAGCACGACATCCTCATCGCTCTCGTTGACGCCCTGGTGAACGTAGCCGGAGCCCTCGATAATCGACTCCCCGGCCGTATAGACACGAACGCCGTCGGGGTAGACGGGCGCGTAGTGCGTGAAGGTGCCCTCTTCGACGACGGCCACGAGGTTGCCGGCGTGGCAGTGCTCGCCGGTGCCGGCTCCGGGGGCGATGGTGATCCTGCGGAACACCACCTGGGTGGGTCCTTCGACATCCACATCCACGCCGTCGGGTTCCTCACCGGCTCCGAGTTCCTCGACGGTGATCGGCGAAAAGGTCTGCGTCGGGCTCGGGCTCGGGCTCGGGGCGGGCATGGCGCCAGCGCATCCCGACAGCACGAGCATGCAGGCGAGCAGGGCGGCGGTGCGAACAGGAGTCGGCATGCGCTCATACTGCACCACGGGTTCGTGCGCCGTACTGCACGAAACACGCCAGCAACGGGAGGGGCCTAGCATCCGGAGCATGGATGCCACGCGCCTGACCCCCGTCGGAACCCTCTTCGGCGTCGCTGCCACTCGTGACCTCACCGGCAGCAGTGTCGCCGTGATGGGCGTGCCCTTCGACATGGGATACCACCCCACCAGGGTGGGCGCGCGGAGCGGCCCCGCCCACGTGCGCACCCACTCCGCGCTCGTCGCCGAGCACCTCGATGGCTTCGGCGTCGACATCCTCTCGGAGCTCGGCGTTGTGGATATCGGTGATGCCGATGTGCTGCCGGGCGACGTCGAGACGAGCTTCGCCGCAGTCGAGAGCGCGGTGAGCGAGATCGTCGCGGCCGGCGTGACCCCGCTGACCTTCGGTGGCGACGGGGCGGTCACGCTGCCGCAACTGCGCGCGCTCCAGAAGCACCTCGGTCGGGACTTCGCGATCCTCCACTTCGACGCTCACACCGACGCGTACGACGGCATCTACCCCTACGACTACAACAACGCGAACACCTTCATCCACTCGGTCACCGAGGGCATCGCCGACCCCGGAGCATCCCTCCACGTCGGCATGCGCGACACCGACTTCCGCGGGGTACCCGGCGTCAACCAGACGGCGCGCGACCTCGGCTACGAGGTCATCACGATGAACGAGCTCACGGCGATGGGTGTGCCGGCGCTACTCGAACGCATCCGCGAGAAGTTCGCCGACGTACCCATCTACCTGTGCTGGGACATGGATGTCTTCGACCCTTCGGTCTCCCCCGGCGTCGTCACGCCGTCCTGGGGTGGCATCACCGCGCGCGAGGGTCTCCAGATCCTGCGCGGACTGCGCGGGCTAGACTTCGTCGCGTTCGACATCAACACCGTGAGCCCGCCCCACGACCACCTCGGAATCACCGGCAGTCTCGCTGCCCAGGTCGCCATGGAGTGCTTGTTCCTCGCGGCCGAGCGGCCGAGCTAGCGCCGGCCGGGTTAGCGCCGCACGAACCTCACCCACGCGGTGAGGACGAGCGCCCCGAGCAACCCGAAGCAGAGCCACGTGGCGACGGATGCCGCAACCCCCGTCACGAGCAGTCCGAGAAGCAGCGCGACCACCCACGCCACCACGCACGCAAGAATCACGCCGAGGATCGCCAGCACGTGGCGCACGGGCGTGCGACGGAACGCGCGGAACCCGTCGACGACATCCCCGGTCGTTGCGGCCGGAACGACGATCAGCGCGAGCACGAGTCCCACCGGGGCAAGCAGTGGCGACAGCACGGAGAGCGCCGCGGTCACGATCACGGCGGCCGCAACCCAGGCGAGAGTTCGCAACCTCCGCGCGGTGGGGCCCGAGAGCACGAGCAACGCCGCCCAGGTCGCGAGGATGAGCGCGACGAGCGACGCGAGCACCAGCACGATGAACCCCGGTGCGGCGGAGGGCACAGGGTCGGCCAGCACGAGCAACCCCTGGATAACGGCATGCCCGACGACGATCGCCGCGAGCAGCAGCGGCTTCACGAGGTTCTCCGCATCGCGTCATCCAGAACGTCCTGGATGACCCCGGTGAAGAGCGGCTCCGACCCGATCTCGATCGTCACGTTCGCCTGGTTGTCGGCCGTCGAGGTGACGGTGATGACCTCGCCATCGACGGTTTCGCCCTCGCATGTCACGGCCTTGTCCTCGGAGACCGAGCACACCGGAGCAGTCAGGATCGCGATCTCGCGGTCGACGAGCACATCGAGGGCCGCGTACCGCACGTCCGAGAGTCGGTTGCCTCCCACCGGCGCGATCGCGGCGATCTCCGAGCACCCCGACAGCAGCACGAGGACGGCGGCGAGCACGGCGAGCCGCCTCACGAGTCGAGCCCCTTCTCGTAGGCGGCGATGCGCGCGCGGGCCGTCATGTGCTGCGACTCGAGGGCTGCATCCGTGATCGTCGACAGGTCGAACGGCGCCTTCACCAGCAGCTCGGTGTTGCGGTCGAGCGGAGAACCGCGACGCATGAGCGGGAACGCCGCCCAGTCGTTGACCGCAAGCTCGCGGCTCTGTGCGGCGAGGTCGAGGTAGGACCCACTCGAGCCGGGGGTCACGGGGGACGCGTGATCGACGACCGTGGTGAAGAGCGAGAGCGTGCCATCGCGGTTGTCGACGATCTCGACAACCTGTTGCTGCTGTGGGAAGTCGATGCACGACGCGGTCGTCACCTCCCAGAAGCCGCCCCTCGGCCCGGGGTGGGCGAGGATCTGGTTGAGGTGCGTGTGCCCGTTGAGCCAGCCGACGACCACCGGGTACTCGAGGAGAAGGTCGATGAACTCCTCAGCGCCGTGCAGCACCTGCTCCTGGCCAGGGCGCTGCGCGCGGTTCTCGAGAGTCAGGGAATTGTGGTGGCTGAAGACGAGCGCGAGCTTGTTCTCCGCGGTTGCGGCCTCGAGCTCCCGCCGCAGCCATTGGAACTGCACGTCGGGCACGGCGCCGTCGGGCCCGGCGACCTGATTGCAGGTGTCTAGCCCGAACGCGCGCACGTTCGGGGTGAGGTCGGCCTTCCACCAGGTCTCACCGGTCTCCAGGTTGCGCTTGGTGAACCCGTGGCCCACCGGCCCGGGCGCGCTCTCGGTGAGGAAGTGCTGCGCCATGAAGTCGACCTGCTCGAAGAGGAACCGCTCGGGGTCAGACGGCACCGGCCGGAATCCTGGTCGACCGAACTGGACACCGAGGGCATCGACCACCCGCTGGAGGGGGCTCGCCGTCGAGGCGTACCCGTTCAGGGCCATGGATGCCGTGCCCTCCAGCGAGTACGACTTCTGACCGCCCACGGCCAGCGCCTTCAGCTGCGAACTCACATCGAACGTTCCGAGCAGGAGCGTGTCGTGGTTTCCGTAAACGGCGTACCAGGGGGCGGGCATCCCGACCGAGGCGATCGGCGTGCGGATCGCCTCGTCGAGAAGATCGGGCAGCCTCGGGAACCCGTAGTCGCCGAAGTCTCCGCCAGTCGGATCGTTCGGTCGGTAGGCCCAGACGGCGTCCGCCCACGCCTGCACTCCCGTGTACGTGTCGCCGATGCCTGCGGTGGGATCGACGGGTACCCCGTCGAGAATGTCGATGTACCAGCGCAGCTCTTTGTGAGAGTGCATGTCGGCGCTGTCGCCCGTGACGATCGCCGCCGTCATCGGGGCGCCCGTGAGCGGGCTGTAGCGAAGGTCGGAGAACGCCTTCACCATGGCGGCCGTCACGTGGGGGCTGAGGGGATCATGCGGGTGGAAGGCAGAGGCCCACGACGAGTGGTTCTGCACGATCATCGGCTCTATGCGGCCCGGTGACTGGGCCTCGATCACGTGCATGTCCGAGAGGTGGGCCAGATAGAGCAGTGACCGTCGTGCGGTCGAACGGTTGCTCCCGGCCTGCCGGCCGAGCACGTCGAGTCGGGGGATGTACGGCTCTCCCGGGCCCGCCACGAGCGAGCGGTACTGCCGGGAGACGATCCCACCCTGCAGCACAGTCTGTAGAAGAGTGCTCGGGGCCTCGATCGCGGGCGTCGAGGCGGCCGCGAGGCGCCGGGCGAGCGGGTCGAGCTCGAGACCCGTCGCGGCTGCAAGTGCGGATGCCGCGGCGAGGAACTGACGTCGGGACAGTCCGGGCATCATGCTCCCTAGGCGTGGATGTCGGGTGATCTCGTGCGCCGCGAGACACCTTCATCATGGCAGCGTGAGGCCCGCCTCGGCACCACCCACTCTGAGGGGCTACTAGCTCTCCTGGCTGCTGCCGCCGGCCGCTTCCTGGGCGGCGACCTGCTCGCGCACCGCGTCCATGTCGAGGCCCTTCACACCGTCGATCAGCTGGTCGAGCTGTGCCTGGCCGAGTGCGCCCGGCTGCCGGAACACGAGGATGCCGTCGCGGAAGGCCATGAGCGTGGGGATCGAGGTGATCTGCAGCCCAGAGGCGAGTTCGCGCTGGTCTTCGGTGTCGATCTTGCCGAACACGATGTCGGAGTTCTGCTCGGAGGCCTTCTCGAAGATCGGCCCGAACATCCGGCACGGTCCGCACCATTCCGCCCAGAAGTCGAGGAGAACGATGTCGCCGTCGGTGATCGTCTCGCTGAGGTTGTCGATGGTGATCTCTCGCGTAGCCATGGCGCCATTATCCCCCGGCCCTCACCGGGCACTCCGGGATGGGCATTCGGGTGCGTGCCAGAATCGAGCAGTGGAAGACATCCGTACCATCACGGTTCTCGGGGGCGGAGTCGGCAACGCGCGCTTCCTTCTCGGCCTGCGTGACCATCTCGCGACCACGCCTCACCCCGCCACGGTGAACTCGATCATCAACGTTGGCGACGACATGTGGCTGGCCGGCCTGCGCATCACACCCGACCTCGACACCGTCATGTACGCGCTCGCCGGCGTCAACGATGTGCAGCGCGGATGGGGTCGCGTCGGCGATACCGAACGCGTGTCGGCTGAGCTGAAGGAGTGGGGCGTCGGCTGGCCCTGGTTCACTCTCGGCGACCTCGACCTCGGGGCGCACATCACGCGCACAGCCCTTCTTCGCGACGGCCTTCCGCTCTCTGCGGTCGTCGAGCGCATGACCGCACGCTGGCCCGTCGGTGTTCGCATGCTGCCTGTCACCGACGACGAGGTGGAGACCCACGTGGTCACCTCCGAGGGTGAACTGCACTTCCAGGAGTGGTGGACGCGACACCGCGCGGCGCTCGCGCCCACTGCCTTCCTCTCCCGCGGAGTCGAGGCCGCACGGCCAGCACCGGGGGTGATCGCGGCGATCGCCGCGGCAGACGTTATTCTGCTCGCGCCCTCCAACCCGATCGTCTCGCTTGATCCTGTGCTGTCGATCCCGGGCGTCCGTGAAGCCGTGGGGCGGGCATCCGCGCCGGTGATCGGCGTCTCTCCCATCATCGGTGGTGCCGTCGTGCGCGGTATGGCCGACCAGTGCCTCACCGCGGTGGGCGTGGAGACCTCCGCGCTCGCCGTCGCGCGCTACCTCGGGTCGCGACGCGATGGTGGGCTGCTCGACGGCTGGCTCGTCGACGAGGTGGATGCCGCGGCCGTCGCCCCGCTTGAAGCCGAGGGCATCTCGACCGTCGCCGTTCCGCTGTGGTTCCGCGACTCCGCGACGAGTCAGGCGATCGCTGAGACAGCTCTCGACCTCGCCCGCGCTCGATTGATCCGATAACAGTGGTCATACATACCATCAGCAATCGCGGATTCTAGGCATTTTTTCATCACGTTTCTCTTGAAACATCCGATGTCCCGGGTATTGTTGTGGCTCACGAGATATTGGTCGACGGAGAGGAGCATCGCGTGCCCAGCATCGACGCGAGTGGTCTCCTGCGGGTGCCCGACCAGACGCCGAACAAAGGCAAGAACCTCGACCACCTCCGGCGCACGAACCTGTCGCTCGTGCTCGGCCTCGTCCATCGGCACGGGCAACTCTCGCGCGCAGAACTCACCCGGGAGCTGGGGCTGAATCGCTCGACGATCGCCGCGCTCGTCTCCGAGCTGGTCGATCGGGGGCTCGTCATCGAGAGCCTCCCCGAGTCCACCAAGCAGGTGGGGCGGCCGAGCCTCGTCATCACGACCAATCCTGCGATCACCGCAATCACCGTGAAGCCCGACGTCGACGCGATGACCATCGGAGTCGTCACGCTCGGCGGCAGAGTGCTGCGTCGCATCCGCTACGACAACGTGCGCTTGCCGTCCGCCCGGGAAGTCGTGAACGTCGTCACGGCCATCGTCGAGGGCATGACAGCGTCGAGCGCCGGCGGCTACCAGATCCTCGGGGTCGGGATGGCCGTACCGGGGCTCGTACGAGCCTCCGACGGAATGGTCGGGCTCGCGCCGCACCTCGCCTGGCGTGACGAACCGGTGTCGCGGCGGCTGGCCGAGTCCACCGGGTACGAGGTCTTCGCCGCCAACGACGCGACCTGCGGGGCGATCGCGGAATACACCTTCGGCGCTGGGCGGGGCGCGACC
This sequence comes from uncultured Salinibacterium sp., assembly GCA_964425885.1. Lineage (GTDB taxonomy): Bacteria > Actinomycetota > Actinomycetes > Actinomycetales > Microbacteriaceae > Rhodoglobus. The sequence continues at coordinate 499,240 of CAYRON010000001.1, read as the reverse complement.
GACATGATCTTCCTCAACGGCGGCGCCAGCGGCATCGGCGGGGGCATCATCGTCGACGGCGCGCTCCTGTCCGGAGTCCACGGTTTCGCGGGCGAGCTCGGCCACACACTCGTCAACAGTGCGGGTTCGGAGTGCCATTGCGGGTCGAGCGGATGCCTCGAGACCGAGGTGCGACGCGCACCGCTGCTCGAACTGCTCGGCCTCGATGACCCGAGCTCTCACCTCCTCGACGAGCGCCTGCACGACCATCTGTCCACCGCGCCGGCCGACGACCCGGTTCGCGTCGAGGTCACGCGACAGGCCGGCTACCTCCTGGTCGCGCTCCGCAATGCGGTCAACACCTTCAACACTCGGCGCATCGTGCTGGGTGGTTTCCTCGGTGCCCTGCATTCCGCCTGCCCCGAGGTCTTCGCGCGCTTGATCGGGAGCGGGGCCATGATCGGGGCCGAGAGCGGGGTCGAAGTCGTGGCGGCCGAACTCGGCCGAAACGCGTCCCTTGTGGGTGCCGCCGAGCTCGTCTTCGGCCCGTTGCTGGCCAACCCCTCGTCGATCGGGGCAGCGGAGCGCCGAAGTTCCGAGGTACCGGACCTGTCGAGCTCGCGGCACGTCCCGCCAGCACGAGGCCAGGCGGAAGCCGATTCATCCCTGCGTCGGATCGTGGGCGTCGCCGCCACCGCCACCGCATGACGGCGCGCTCTCACTGTCGAGAGCCGAACCCGCACATCATCCTGGAGTTGACCATGCAGACAAAGACCACCGTCGCCCGATCGCCACGGCGCCCACCAGCGCTTTTCATCATTCTTCTTCTGGCGCTGGGCTTGACCGTTGCACCATCACTCGTGGCTCCCGTGTCCCCGGCCAGCGCGCACGGCGGGGACATGGAATTGCAGCTGAGCCAGGACGGCACTGGCCTGATCCAAGTGGCGGCGAAGTACATCGAGGACGGGCATCCCGTCGTGGCTGTCATCAATCCGGAGATGACTGCGGTGGCGGCGGACGGCTCGCTCGTTGGACCCGTCGCCATGGTGTCCGCCCCGGAGGGCGAGGGTTTCTGGGTCGCCGAGGGAGCTCCCCTGACAGCGGGCGACTGGACCGTCACGGTGCGGGTGACGGACCCGGTGGCGGCGGAGGTCACCCAGGATGTCGCGGTGGTCATCGCCGACCAGACGCCGCCAGACACGGCGACCGGGGGTGGCGCCACCGACGCCCTGCGTCCCATCCTGCTCGCCGCCGGCGCGGCAGCGCTCGTCGCCATTGCTCTGACCATTGCAGTGTTTGTCGTGCGGCGCTCCGGCCGTCAGCGCGGCACCTCGGTCTAGTGGTTCCGGCGGAATAACTGTGTTCAGAACAGTTCTTTCGCCGACCGCGTGGCCAATAACGCTGAATTTGTGTTTGACAACAACGTGAAGCACATCTAGCATCACGCCAGAAAGATCCGATCATTGGCGATCGGTTGCGGATCAGCGACGCGAGGCCAATGGTTCCCCCATTCGTCCCCACGGAGGTCCGTTCATGACCAACACAGCGCTCTCTTCACCCAGAGCCCCGAAACGAACTCGAAGAAGGGGTCTTGCGCTGGTCACAGCGGTCGCCATGACTCTCGGCCTTGCAGTTCCCCTGTCGCTCGACATTGCCGTCGCAGCGCCCGCCCAGGCAGCGATCGACTTCCGCGTACTCGTCTTCTCCAAGACGGCCGGATTCCGCCACGGTGCCATCGAGAGCGCCAACGCTGCCATCCAGACGATGGCCACGGCGAACAACTTCGAGGTCGACTTCACCGAGGACGACACGACCTTCAATGCCGCGGGCGCCGAGAACCTCGCCACGTACGACGCCGTCGTCTTCAACTCGACCACCGGTGACTTCTTCACCGCAGAGCAGCAGACCACATTCGAGACGTACATCCGCAACGGTGGTGGCTTCGCGGGCATCCACGCGGCCACGGACGGCGAGTACGACTGGCCCTGGTACAACCAGCTGGTCGGTGCGTACTTCGACGGGCATCCCGCCGAGCAGAACGCCACCCTCAAGATCAACGACCGCGTGAACCCCTCGACCGAACACCTCACCGGCGACACGTGGCAGCGCTTCGACGAGTGGTACAACTTCCGCAACTTCCAGACGGACAAGGTGCACACTCTCCTCTCGCTCGTCGAGTCGAGCTACACGGGAGGCACCGACGGAGTCGAGCACCCGATTGCGTGGTGCCAGGAGTTCGACGGCGGCCGCTCGTGGTACACGGGAATGGGCCACACGAATGCCTCGTACACGGAGCCGGACTTCCTGAAGCACCTCCTCGGTGGAATCAAGATCGCCGCGGGAGCAGTGCCCTCCGGATGCTCCGCTTCGCAGAGTGAGAACTACGAGAAGGTCGTTCTCGACGAGAACACCGACAACCCCATGGCTCTCGACATCGTGCAGGCCGGTGAGGAGTCGGGAACCGTGTTCTTCATCGAGCGCAACGGGCGCGTCCAGCGCATCGAAGCAGGCACCCACACCAAGACGACGGCGCTCAACCTTCCCGTGACGCAGGGCAACGAGGACGGCCTCCTCGGTATCGTGCTCGACCCGGACTTCGACGAGAACGGCTGGGGCTACTTCTACTGGTCGCCCAACACCGTGACGCCGGAGGAAGGTCCGCACAACCGACTGTCCCGCTTCACCTACAACTTCACGTCGAACACGTTCGACATCGCATCCGAGAAGACGCTCCTGAAGATCACCACCCAGCGCAACACGTGCTGTCACGCGGGTGGAGACATGCTCTTCGACAACGACGGCAACCTCGTTCTCGCTACTGGCGACAACACCAACCCGTTCGAGTCGGACGGCTACGCGCCGATCGACGAGCGGGCCGGTCGCCAGGACTACGACGCGCAGCGTTCCTCCGGCAACACCAATGACCTCCGTGGAAAGGTGATCCGCATCACCCCGACAGACGAGGGTGGCTACACGATCCCCGCGGGCAACCTCTTCGACGAAGCGGCTGACACGACGGACAAGACCCGCCCCGAGGTCTACGCCATGGGCTTCCGCAACCCCTTCCGCATCGGGCTCGACCCGAAGTCGGGCAACCTGCTCGTCGGTGACTACGGGCCGGATGCAGGAGCACCGAGCGCGACCCGCGGGCCTGCAGGAACCGTCGAGTGGAACATCGTCGACGAGCCGGGCAACTACGGCTGGCCGTACGTTGTCGGAACCAAGCCCTACCGCGACTACAACTTCGCGACGACGACGTCGGGTGCAGCGTTCAGCCTCACCTCCCCCATCAACAACAGCCCGAACAACACGGGTCTGACGAACCTCCCGCCCGTCATTACGGCAGAGCTCTGGATGGAGAACGGCCTGAGCCCCACCAACGTGCCGGAGATCGGCGGCAGTGGTGCACCCATGGGTGGACCGGTGTACGACTTCGACCCTGACCTCGACTCCGATGTGAAGTGGCCGGAGTACTGGGATGGCCGCGCGCTCTTCGGCGAGTGGAACCAGGGCAAGATGTACTCCTTCCAGCTGAACCGGGATGCACCCGGTGAAGCAGGCAGCCGTGTGGTCGACATCGACCGCATGATGCCGGGCATCTTCGATCCGAGCCTCCCCGTCGACCAGCGTTGGAACCGCTCGATGGACTTCGAGTTCGGCCCGGATGGCGCGCTCTACATCATCGACTGGGGTTCGGAGTTCGGCGGCTCGACCGGTGACTCCGGCGTCTACAAGATCGACTACATCCAGGGCAGCCCCTCGCCGATCGCGCGAGCGGGATCCAACATCAGCAACGGGGCCGCGGCCCCGCTGACGGTGCAGTTCAACAGCGATGGCACGCGTCATCCGCTGGCCAAGGACTTCACGATCGAGTGGAACTTCCAGGATGGATCGCCGACGACGACCGAGGCGGACCCGACTCACACGTTCACGACGATCGGCACCTACAACGTGACGCTCACCGTGACGGATGAGGAGGGCAAGGTCGCCGTCGCGACGGTTCCGATCATCGTCGGCAACGCGGTTCCGCAGGTGTCGATCACCTTCCCGCAGAGCGGCGGTGTCTTCGAGTGGGGAGACCAGATCGCGTACGAGGTGACGGTGAACGATCCGGATGCCAGCGGCCCGATCGACTGCTCGAAGGTTCGCGTACTCCCGGCCCTCGGTCACGATTCGCACAACCACGACTTCGGTGAGCAGTTCGGCTGTGAAGGTAGCTTCCAGACCGCTCGTGATGCCGGACACGGTCTCGAGGCGAACCTGTTCTGGGTCGTCAACGTGAGCTACATCGATGACGGCGGTCTCGCGGGAACTCCTCTCACGGGCTTCGCGCAGACCGTTCTCAACCCCTCGCTCATGCAGGCCGAGTACTTCGACGAGACCGGCCGCGTTGGTGGTACCGGTGGCGCCGATGACGGCGTGCGCGTCGAGAACACCGGCGACTCTGCCGGTGGTGGTCGCAACCTCGGAAACATCGAGGTCGGTGACTGGTTCTCGTTCGAGCCATTCAACCTGCAGGGTCTCGACTCCGTGTCGATGAGATTGGCCAAGGGGTTCCCGGGCTCGGCAAACTTCGCGGTGCGCTGGGACTCGCCGACTGGTCCGACGATCGCAAACGTGGCCTTCGGTCCGAGTGGCAATGGCACCCAGTGGCAGGTCTACTCGGACTTCGAGGGTGACTTCATTGACGACCTTCCGCAGGGCACGGGCACTCTCTACTTCGTGCTCACCGCGGGAGGGGCGAACGTCAACTGGGTCGAGTTCATCGGAGATGGCCTGCCGAGCAATGAGCGCCCCGTGGTGGACTTCGACGTCGACCGCACGTCGGGTGAAGCGCCGCTCACGGTGAACGCCACGATCACCGCAACCGACCCGGACGCGGTCGAGGGCGATGGTCCCGTGACGTTCCTGTGGAACTCGGGAACCGGCGACGGCTTCGTGCCAGGAGACGGGTCTGAGTCGTTCGTGTACGACACCGCCGGGCAGTACCAGCTGACGGTTCGTGCGACGGATGCCCGCGGCGCGTACACCGAGGAGTCGCGGGTGATCACGGTCACCGACGCCCTTTCGGGAATGTGCCTCGCTGGTCGCTCCGACGGTTTCGATGGCACAACCCTCGACACGGCGCGCTGGAACTCGATCGTTCGACCGAACCAGAACCTCGTGGTGTCCGGTGGTGCGCTGACCATCCCGGCAGCGCGTTCCGACATCCACTCGGGTGGTGGAACCACGCCGAACATCGTGCTTCAGGACGCCCCTGACGGCAGCTGGAGCGCAACCGCGAAGATCAACTTCGCGGCTCGCACCCAGTGGCAGCAGTCGGGAATCACGCTGTACCAGAACGACGACAACTACTTCAAGATCGTCATGATCTCGATGAGTGCCGAGGGCAACAGCGCGCAGCGTGTGTTCCAGTTCCTGAAGGAGGACAACGCAACGCCGGTGGAGCAGAACTCGCCAGCGGTTGGCGCGGCGTTCCCGGACGACTACTTCGTTCGACTGCAGAGCGACGGTACGAACCTCTCGGCTTCGTACTCGAGCGATGGCGTGAACTTCACGGCGGTGGGCAACAGCTTCCCGCTGTCGGGTGTCGACGACCCGAGGATCGGCCTGCTCACGCTCGGCTCCACCTCGGAGCAGACGGCGAACCTGCCGATCATCGATGCGAAGTACGACTGGTTCTACATCACACCGGATGACACGCTCCCCGCAGCGGACCCGAACGACGAGTTCGATGGTTCCACCCTCAACTCCTGCCGCTGGCAGGTGGTGAACCCGCAGCCCGCTGGGTACCGGGTGCAGGGAGGATCGCTCCAGATCGACACGACCGCCAACGACATCTACGGTGCCGACGCGGGAGTGCCGAACTTCATCCTCCAGCCGCAGCCAGCGGGTGACTGGGTGGTCGAGACGAAGCTCGATGGTTCGGACTTCGACCGCCAGTACCACCAGGGCGGCATCATCCTGTACGGCGACGACAACAACTACGTGAAGTTGGACCTCGTCTCGACCAACCAGGGCGGTTCGCCGGTGGCGCGCAACCTCGAGATGAGGAGCGAGATCGGCGGCACGGTGCAGGAGCCGCAGCCGAACGCGCCTGCGCCGTCCAACGGCATCGTGCACCTCCGGCTCGAAAAGGTGGGAACGACCTTCACCGCCTACTCGAGCCCGGATGGCACGACCTGGACGCAGTTCAGTTCGACCGTGAGCAACACGGCCCTCGCTAACGCGCGAGTCGGTCTCTACGCACTCGGCAACTCCAGCCAGGGCCAGATCTCCGCTACCGCCTTCTTCGACTACTTCCGGGTGATCGAGGATGAGCAGTTCGAGGTCACCTCGACCCTGTCCCCCGCAACGCCGAACGGCGCGGCCGGCTGGTACACCAGCCCGGTCACGGTCACCGTCGACACCACGGGAGGCAACGGCACCGTGTACCGCGAGTACAACGTCGACGCCGCTGGCTGGCTGGAGTACACGACGGGAGTCGTCGTCTCGGCCGATGGTGAGCACGAGGTGCAGTACCGGGCGAGCACGAGCACCGACCAGAGCGCGACGCCGGGATCGGTCGAGTTCAAGGTGGATGCCACGGCACCGACGGCGTCGGCCAGCCTCTCCGACCGCACCGTGACTCTCACGGCAACCGATGCCACCAGTGGCGTCGCGCGCATCGAGTACCGGCTCTCCGGAGACGCTGCGGATGCCTGGACGAGCTACACCTCGCCGGTCACCGTGGGCAACACCGCCGAGACGGTGTCGTTCCGTGCCGTCGACGTCGCTGGCAACACCAGCACTGTCGGCACGCAGGAGATCGGTTCGGTCGTGCCCGGCATGGACATCGACCGCATCGCCGGTTCTGACCGGTATGCGACGGCGGTCGGCGTCTCGCAGGCGGCGTACCCGGAGGGAGCTGACGTGGTGTTCATCGCCGACGGCCAGAACTACCCGGATGCGCTCTCGGCAGGCCCCGCGGCAGCGTTTGCCGGTGGCCCGTTGCTCCTCGTACCTACCACCGTGCTCCCCACGTCGGTGTCGACGGAGATCACGCGTCTTGCTCCCGACCACATCGTTGTTGTGGGTGGCACGCCCTCGGTCGCAGCCTCGGTCTACAGCCAGCTGGAGAGCCTTCCCGGCTCGATCGAGCGCATCGCGGGCAACGACAGGTTCGAGACATCCCGGATGATCGCCGCCAGCGTGTTTGGTGAGAGTGGCGCGACGACCGCGTACATCGCGACGGGGACCAACTTCCCCGACGCGCTGACGGGTGGTGCCGCTGCGGGAATGTTCGATGCCCCGGTGATCCTGGTGCCGGGTGGAGGCGCCGACCTCGACTCGAGCACAGCCGGCCTGCTGGATGAGCTCGGAGTCGAGACCATCAAGGTGCTCGGCAGCAACCTCTCCGTCTCGGACGGCATCTTCGCCGACCTCGGCGGGATCGCGACCACGCAGCGTCTGGCGGGCATCAACCGCTACGACACCGCACGCGCGATCAATGCGGATGCGTTTGAGAGTGTCGAGCACGTGCTGCTGGCGACGGGCGAAGGATTCCCGGATGCCTTGACTGGTTCTGCATGGGCTGCCTCGGCGGGGATCCCGATGTTCGTGGTGAATCGCACCTGTGTTCCGCAGGGCGTGCTCGACGACATCGAGGCCCTTGGCGCGACGCACGTGACGCTCCTCGGCGGGATTCCGTCGCTCAGCGTCGCAGTGGAGAGCCTGACGGCGTGCGCTTAATCCGCTGGCGCTAGCGCAGTAACACGATGGCCGTTCCGGCCGCCGGTTTGACCGGTGCCGGAGCGGCCATCGTGCTGTGTCGACCGATGGCACCACACTGAGTGGGTGAATCCCCGCTGCTCCGTCTTCATCGCCACCAGTCTTGATGGCTTCATAGCTGAGGATGACGGTGCCCTCGACTTTCTCGCGGTCGTCGAGGATCCCACGACCGACTACGGCTACGGCGAGTTCATCGCCTCCGTCGACGCCGTAGTCATGGGGCGAGCTACCTACGAGGTCGGGTTGGGTTTCGCGGCATGGCCTTACGGCGGCCAGCGGGTCGTCGTGCTCACCAGCGGCTCGCCGCAGGAGTCCGCGAATGGCGAGGAGTTCTCCTCGGATGACCCGGCGACACTCGTCGCCCGGCTTGGAGCGGAGGGGGTGCGTCGCATCTACGTGGACGGCGGGGCGACCATCCGTTCGTTCCTGGCCGCTGGGCTCATCGACGACATTGTGATCTCGGTGGTTCCGCGCATCCTCGGCCGCGGCATCCCGCTGTTCGGGCTCGGTATTCCGTCGCTCGATCTGCGTCTCGAGAGCTCGGAGACGTTCGACACCGGGCTCGTGCAGCTGCGCTACACGAGAGCAGTACCCGCCTAACGCACGACGAGCGCGGTGCGCGAAGACATCGTCGTCGCGAGACGCTCGAGGAGCACGGTGAGCTGCTCGCGATCCTCCGGGGTCCACCCCGCGAGCAGCGAGTTCATCATGAGGTCGCCCTGGCGAAACAACTCGGCGCTCGCAGTCGCACCCTCCGGGGTGAGCGCGACGATGCTCGCGCGCGAGTCCAGGGGGTCTGCAACGCGCTTCGCAAGGCCAGCAGCGCACAACTTCTCGACGAGCCGACTCACGGTCGGCGGAGAGACGTGAAGCCGCACCGCAAGGGCCCCTGGCCGCAGCGAGCCCCACGATGCCAGGGTGTAGATCGCCGAGACGGCGTGTGGGTCATCGGGAATCGGAGTCGACGACGAGATCGCGCGATGGAATGAGGGTGAGGCCAGCAGCGCTGAGATGCGCACCAGGTTGCCGAGGGCATCCGACTCGTAGGGCAGGGCGTACTGCGGCAGGCCGCCCTCTGCGTCATCGATCTTGCGAGCCATGGACGGCTCCTCTCTCAGAAGGTGTCGAGCCTCGGGCGGACTCGACGGTTGCGCCAAGGAAGCGTATGAACGTCGCTATCCATCCGAAGATGATGATGAACACGACGAGCTCGAAGAACGTGAGGTTGAAGTAGCCCGTGCCCGCGAAGAGCACGACCGACCCGACCATGGCCGCGAAGAAGGCGCCGGTGACGGCGAAGAAGGTCCACGGCATCCCGCGTAGCACGACGGGAGAGGCAAGCAGCAGCAGGCCGAACGCGACAGACATGCCCGCGGCGCAGATGTTGTGCAGCAGCACGCTCACCGTGAGGGGGAAGACGCCAACTCCCGCGAGCATGAGACCCATCACGACGAAGAGCACCGAGATGGTGCGCGCCGCCCACCGGTAACGCAGCACGCCGAGATCGAAGAGCGAGTGGATGTCGCGCTGAAGGTAGAGCGAGAACGTCGTCACGAGCAGCCCGGCGATGATGAGCGAGATGTTGAACAGGCTCGCGGAGGTATCGCCGAGCGTGCCGAGCAGGCTGAAGTGGTACTCCCACCACTGCGGGTCGGACGCCGTGGCCATGCTCGTGAGAGTAGTGATGGCGATGAAGGTCACCAGGAGCGTCGAGAGCTTCGAGGTGTCGATCTTCGAGACCGACACGTAGACCAGGTAGACCGAGAGGCCGGCGGATGCCGCGACACTTGCCGCGGACACCCAACCGTCGAGGGTGACCCCGCGAAAGCTCAGTGCGAGCAGCACGAACACCGCGATCGTGGTGATGGCGGAGATCAGGGCATGGACGGCCGCAACGTTCGTGGCGTCCAGGATGAACTTCCACGGGGCAAGGCTCAGCCGCCATTCCTGGCCAGGCAGGTGACGAGAACGCCAGTAGCCGATGTAGCTCGCGATCACGGTCAGTGCGAGCACCGTGATGGCAGCGAGAAGCCCGATCGACCAGCCGCCCCAGAGGGAGGGCGAGCGGCCCGCGAAGACGATTCCACCCACGATCGCGCCGATGATTCCAGCGATCGCACTGGCGACGAGGGCTTCGGATTCTGCCCCGACGGCAGTCCGCGATGCGGAGTCCACAGTCAGTACAGGTCGTGCCATTCCGCAAGCATAGGCCTGCGAAGTCCCGAATCAACCCAAATCGCTAGGAAAATTCATCTACGCGTATGGACCCGAAGAAATCAGGCCTCTTCGGTGACCTCGGGGGCCTCTGCGTCGTCGTCGATCCACAGGTCGTCGTCTGCCCGCAGGGTCTGCCACGCGGCATAGGCGACGGCCGCAGCCGTCACGACGCCGAGGCCGATCAGGATGTACTTGCCGGGCCCGGACTTCTTGGGTGGCTCGATGATCCCGACCTTGGTGCCGAGGTCCGTGCCGAAACGGGATGCCCGGCTGATCGCCTCGCGCACCTGCTTGTTCTTCGCCACCTCGATGGCGGCGAGAGCCGTGCCGAGCGCCGAGGACATGGCCGGCAGCACGTCGTCGACGAGACGGTCGCGCGTGTTCTGAGCTGTGTGCCTGGCGGAGGATGCCACGGCTCCGACGGCCGGAACGACCTTCTCCTGGTAGGTGTCGCGCACGCGCGGGGCTACCTCTTCCTTGGTGTAGTTCGCTGCCTGGCGGCTGGCCTCACGAACGACGCGCGACGCGTGGTCGAGGAGTTCCTTCTGGTCCTCCCACAAGTCCTCAGCCTGGCCCTTCAGGCGGTTGAGTTCCTTCTGTCGTTTACGCGATAGTGCCATGGCGAAACCTCCGTGGTCGTTTTTGTCGACAGCATCCATCCTGTCACGTCATGCAAGAATTGGCCCTATGTCGAACCACACCGCAGTAGCAACGATCGTGACCAACTACGGCACGATCCGCGTCAACCTCCTCGGAAACCACGCCCCCAAGACGGTCGCGAACTTCGTCGGTCTCGCGACGGGCACCAAGGAGTGGAAGCACCCGGGCACGGGCGTCACCTCGACCGACCCGCTCTACAACGGCGTCATCTTCCACCGCATCATCAAGGACTTCATGCTCCAGGCCGGCGACCCGCTCGGCCAGGGCATCGGTGGCCCCGGCTACGAGTTCGATGACGAGATCCACCCCGAGCTCACGTTCGGTGAGCCCTACATCCTCGCCATGGCCAACGCCGGCGTGCGTTTCGGTAAGGGCACCAACGGTTCGCAGTTCTTCATCACGACCGTTCCCACGCCGTGGCTACAGGGCAAGCACACGATCTTCGGCGAGGTCGCCGACGAGGAGTCCAAGCGTGTTGTCGACGCCATCGAGGCAGTCGAGACCGACGGCCGCGACAAGCCGCTCAAGGATGTCGTCATCGAGAGCGTCAGTGTCGAAGAAGTCTGAGTCGATCAGGTCTGAAGCGAAATCTGACCGGTGAGCGAGTCAGCGAGCGCCTCGAGTAACGTCTGCTACCGGCATCCGAACCGGCAGAGCTACGTGCTCTGCCAGCGTTGCGGCAGAACCATCTGTCCGGAGTGCCAGACGCAGGCAGCAGTCGGTGTGCAGTGCCCGGAATGCGTGCGCGAGGGCCGCGCGAGTGTGCCCCGCCCCAAGTCGCGCATCGCCATGGCCTTCCGGCCAGGCAGCGGCAAGCCCGTCGTCACATGGTCGATCATCGCGATCTGCCTCGTCGTCTTCGGCCTGCAGAACATCCCGGGCGGCTTTGGCCAGCTGGTGACCGTCTACGGCGCGTACCAGCCGAGGTTCACCGAGCAGCTGCCCTGGACCATGATCACCTCGGCGTTCCTGCACGGCGGCATCCTGCACATCCTGTTCAACATGTACTCGCTGTTCATCATCGGTCCATTGCTCGAACGGATGCTCGGCAGGGGCCGCTTCATCGCGCTCTACCTACTGAGTGCCTTCGGGGGCTCGGTGGCAGTACTACTGCTCGCGCCGAACGGGGCAGTGTACGGAGCATCCGGTGCGATCTTCGGGCTCTTCGCCGCGTTCTTCGTGATCCAGCGAAAGCTCGGGGGCACGAACGTGCAGTTGCTGGTGATCATCGGGCTGAACCTCGTGATCGGGTTCGTGCTGCCGAATGTCTCGTGGCAGGCACACGTGGGCGGTCTCGTGGCGGGAGCTGCGGTAGCGCTCGTCTACTTGCGCACACGCCGGGCCGCGCAGAAGAACGCGCAGATCCTGATGGTCTCGCTCGTGGGGGTTGCCCTGATCGTGCTGACGATCGTCGGGCTAGTTATCCACAGCTGAATCCACAGTGGGTATAACTACAACGGTGTAGTTATGAGTGGAAGAGGTTGGGTCAGCGCCAGCGCGTCGTCATGAGGAAGCCGATGAACGCGATGCCGAAGCCGATCACCAGGTTCCACCCGTCGATGCCGGGGATCGGGAGCGCGGAGCTGCTCACATAGAAGACAATGATCCAGAGCAGGCCGGCAAGCATGAAGCCGAACATGACCGGCTTAAACCACACGGGGTTCGGAGCCGGCTCGCCGGAAGTTGCGGGACGCTCGGGCTTGGTGCGTGCAGTCGTACGGGCCATGCCAGAGATTCTAGCCGATTCGCTCGGAATCCCCAGTTTGAGCCGAACTCACTGGGGTCGCACAGGCCTCTCCCGTTACAATCAACCCATGGTTCTCGTGGACGGTCGCGTTGCGCGACGACGTGCCGAACGCGCATCTCGTCACAAGGTGACGGTCGTTGGCGTCCTCGGTGAAGTACTCATCACCGGGGGCGTGCTCGTTCTCGCCTTTCTCGGCTGGCAGGTCTGGATCAACGACCTCATTGTCGGCGACGAGCAGACCCACGTTGCCCAGGAGCTCAGCCAGGACTGGGACAAGGGTGAGGCGACCGTCGCGGCACCGCCCGATCGGCCAGACCCAGGCGCGCCGATCGTGGATGTCGCGCCAGGCAATGCCGAGCGCTTCGCCAACCTCATCGTCCCCCGCTTCGGCGCCGACTACACGCGCCCCATCGCCGAGGGCATCGGCGTTGACGACGTGCTCGCCTTCGGAATCGGCCACTACCCCGATACCGCGATGCCCGGCGATGTCGGCAACTTCGCCGTCGCCGGTCACCGCACCGGATGGGGAGCACCGCTCGCAGACATCGTCAACCTCCAGGTCGGCGACAGCGTCTACATCGAGACCGAGGCCGGCTGGTACCGGTACATCTTCCGCTCCATGGAGTACGTGATGCCCACGGGCGTCAACGTTCTCGAGCCGGTTCCGACCATCGAGGGCCAGGCACCGACCGACCGGCTCATCACCATCACGAGCTGCAACCCGCCGTTGACCGCTGCCGAGCGTGTCGTCGCCTACGGCGTCTACGACACCTGGTACCCGCGCGCCGGCGGCCCCCCGCCCGAGATCGCCGCGATTGCCCAGACCGTGGCGGCGGGCTGATGTACGGCGCTCTCTGGAGGGTGCTGCCCGGACCGTGGTGGGTCAAGCTGGTTCTAGTGCTGATTCTCGTGGCGGCAGTCGCGTACGCTCTGGTGTTCTGGGTGTTTCCGTGGATCAACGGCATGATCCCGACATCCGATGTGACCGTAGAGGGCGGCTAGCGATGCAGCTGAGAAGGAGAGACCGATGACGCGCGTATTGGTCGTCGATAACTACGACAGCTTCGTGTACACCCTCGGCGGTTACCTTCTGCAGTTGGGAGCCGACACCACCGTCGTGCGCAACGACGATTTCAGTGCGGCCGACGCGTCGTCGGTCATCGCCGACTACGACGCAGTGCTCCTCTCGCCCGGCCCCGGCACCCCGGCTGACGCCGGCGTGAGCATCCCCATCGTCAAGGCCGTGCTCGAGTCGGGCCAGCCGCTGCTCGGCGTATGCCTCGGGCACCAGGCGATCGCCGAGGCCATGGGCGCGACGGTCACCCACGCCGAGGAGCTCATGCACGGCAAGACGTCGCTCATCACCCACGATGACAGCGGCTTCTACGATGGTGTTCCCCAGCCCTTCACGGCCACCCGGTACCACTCACTCGCGGTCGTCGACTCGACGGTGCCGAGCGACCTCGTCGTGAACTCCCGCACCGAGGCCGGCATCATCATGGGTGTTCGCCACGAGAGCCTGCCGATCTACGGCGTGCAGTTCCACCCGGAGTCGGTGCTCACCGAGGGCGGCTACCGGATGCTCGGCAACTGGCTCGCGTCGGCCGGGCTGCCCGAAGCTGCCGAGACTGCGCGCGACCTCACGCCGCTCGTCAAGCTCTCCTAGCTCGACCCTGAGTTACGCGCGCATTCGTGATGCCGCGCCGGCGGATCAGGATCCGCCGCAGACCTGGATCGTGATGGCCGATCGCTGCTCCTGCTCGCCCACGATCGACTGGGCCGAGACGACGTTGCCGGAACAGCTGAAGTCGACGTTTGTCGTGATCGACAGCTTGAGCGCTGTCAGCGTGGCGTTGGCCTCGGCGAGTGGCCTGCCGGTCACGGCGGGTACATCGACGAGTCCGTTCGACACGTAGAGGTTCACCACATCGCCCTCGCGGATGATCGAACCATCCGCACGGCGCTCGGCGTCTCCCTCTGGGTCGGAGCGGATCACGATTCCCGCGCCGAGGTCGGCCGAGTACTCCTGGTTCGTGGTGCCGTACTGCAGGCCCCTCGCCTCGATCTGGGCGATCGCGTCGGCCTCGAGGAGGTTGTTGACGTTCGGCACCTGGGCGGGCGTCTCGCCGAGCGAGACGAAGACCTTGACCTGCAGGCCGGGGTTCACGGTCGTTCCAGCCTCGGGGTCGGTGCGGATGATGGCACCCTCGGGCACCGTCGTGCTGGTCTCCGTGAACTTCTGGGCGACGAGCTCAGCACCCTCGAGGGTTGCCGCGCCGTCGTCGAAGCTCTGGCCGACGATGTCGGGGATGGTGGTCGAGAGGTTCTCGCCGATCTGTGCTGGAGCGAGGTTGAACGTCCAGAAGATCACCGCGGCCACGATCACGATCATGCTCACGACGCCGGCCCAGATCCACGCGATGGGGGGCCTGTTCTGCGTGCGGGCGATGCGACTGTCGTTGTCGACCGTGAGCTGGCGCATCGTGGCTTCACTGCCGGCCACCGACGTCGGGTTCACGCCGAAGAGCGTCGAGTTGAAGTCCGTGCTGGCGACCCCCTTGCGAGCCGGCACTTGGCCGGCGGCCGCACGTTCGAGGTCGTCGCGGAAGTCTGCGGCGCTCTGGTAGCGCTCGAACCGGTCCTTCGCGAGCGCACGCAGAACCACGGCGTCGAGAGCGGGGGAGACCCTGGGGTTGAGCGAACTCGGTGGCACGGCCTCCGAGTTGACGTGCTGGTAGGCGACCGCGACGGGGTTCTCACCGCGGAACGGTGCACGACCCGTGAGGAGCTCGAAGAGCACGATCCCCGTCGAGTACAGGTCGGAACGGGCATCCACGGTCTCGCCCCTGGCCTGCTCGGGGGAGAAGTACTGGGCGGTGCCGACGATCGCGCTGGTCTCGGCGATCGTGGCTGAGGAGTCGGAGATGGCCCGGGCGATGCCGAAGTCCATAACCTTCACCTGGCCGCTCGCGGTGACCATGATGTTGCCCGGCTTGATGTCGCGATGCACGACGCCGGCGCGGTGGGAGTACTCGAGGGCAGTGAGCACCTGCTCGACGATGCGAGCGGCCTCGGAGGGATCGAGCGGGCCATCGGCGATGACGTCGCGCAGCAGGCGCCCGTCGACGAACTCCATGACGATGAAGGGCAGCAGCGACTCGGCGCCGCTGCGCTCGTGTACGACCTCTTCGCCAGCATCGAAGATGCGCACGATCGTGGGGTGCGCCATCTTCGCGGCATCCTGAGCTTCACGGCGGAAGCGCGTGCGGAAGGCGGGATCGTTCGCCAGCGACGGCTTCAGGAGCTTCACCGCGACGCGGCGACCGAGACGCGTGTCCATGCCGACGTGAACGTCGGACATACCACCACGACCGATCAGGTCACCGAGTTCGTAGCGTCCGGCGAGCAGACGTACGCCAGATGCAACGCCTTCAGTCACCACAGAACTCCTCGAACCAACCCGACAATATCTCCCGTCAGTGTAGCCGTCCGCCAGAAGGCGGACCTGCTAGCCGACCGTGATCGTTACAGGGTCGGAAGTCGGCGATTCGAAGTCCGTGCAGACCGCCGTGTAGGCCACCGTTGTCGTGCCCGGAGTGCCCAGCAGAACGTCGAGAGTCGTCGTCGACGCGGGCACCACGTTGGTTATGGATGCCGTGCCGTTGGTGACCTGGAAGTTGAAGCCCGTGAGCGGGTGATCGGCCGGGCATCCTGAGTAGGCAGGCCACGTGATCGGGACCTCTTCGCCGGCAAGCCAGGGTCCCGGCGCCGCTGTGGCCGGGTTCGGCTTGGTTGCGACCGGGTCGGGGATCGCCGTGTAGAACGTCACCACGATCACCTCGCCCTTGCGCACGTTGCCTCGCGGGTTGACGCTCGACGCGAGGCCCTCTTGGTCCTTGGTGGGGGCCTGCACACCGTCGCGAGCCTCGAGGTTCAGCTCGAGCCCGGAGAGGATCGCACGAACCTCGTCCTCGGTCTTGCCGAGCAACTGCGCCTCGTCGAGGAACACGCGGTCGGACACCGTGGGGCTCGGCGAGGGTGACGCAGACGGCGACGCCGAGGGGCTGGCGGAGGGGGTGGGGCTCTTGGAAGGCTCGTTCGGAGTCGGCGATGGGCTCGCGAAGAGCGCGATGAGAATTCCGATCACGACCACGGCGAAGATCGCGATGATCGCGATGAGTGGCCATGTCCACGGGCTGCGCTTCTTCTCCTCCACCGCCTCCTCGGGCACCTGCATCGCCTGGGTGGGGCTGCCGACGGAGGAGAGAACGCGGGTCGCCTCGGTGGGTGCGCCGTAGCCAGCGCCCGCGGCGGCGGCCAGGCTGCGCGAGCCGAGAATGCCGGGCACCGCCGCGGCGGCGGCCGCGACATCCCCGCGCCTGAGCGCCTGGGCGGCACGGGCGAGATGAGCGGCCGAAGCCGGGCGGTCGGCCGGGTTCTTCGCGATGCACGCGTAGACGAGGTTGCGCACGGGCTCTGGCACGGTGGCCGGCAGCTCGGGGGGCGTCTCGTTGATCTGCGCCATGGCGATCGCGACCTGCGACTCGCCCGTGAAGGGGCGCTTACCCGCGAGTGCCTCGTACGCGACGATGCCGAGCGAGTAGATGTCGGTGGTGGGGGATGCCGGATGCCCGCTGGCCTGCTCGGGCGACAGGTATTGCACCGTTCCCATGACCTGGCCGGTGGCCGTGAGGGGCACCTGGTCGGCGATGCGTGCGATGCCGAAATCGGTGATCTTGACGCGACCATCGGGCGTGATGAGCAGGTTGCCCGGCTTGATGTCGCGGTGAACGAGGCCTGCGGCGTGCGCGGCCTGCAGTGCCAACGCGGTCTGCGCGACGATGTCGAGAACCTTGTCGGTGGGGAGCACGCGCTCGCGCTCCAGGATCGAGCTCAGTGCCTCACCGGGAACGAGCTCCATCACGAGGAACGCGCTGCCGTCCTCCTCGCCGTAGTCGAAGACGTTGGCGATGCCCTCGTGGTTGACGAGGGCGGCGTGGCGGGCCTCTGCACGGAAACGCTCGAGGAACCCGGGATCGCCAAGGTACTCGTCCTTGAGGATCTTGATGGCGACCGTGCGCCCGATGACGAGGTCGGTCGCCTGCCAGACCTCGCCCATTCCACCGATGGCAACCCGGCTGGAAAGCTGGTATCTGCCCCCAAAAGTGAGCCCGCTACTGGGTCTCATTTGAATAGCACCGCCTCAAGTACTCTCTGTGCGATTGGTGCAGCGACCTGGTTTCCGGAGCCGGACTGTCCCAGTCCGCCTCCGTTCTCCACGACCACTGCGACAGCAACCTGTGGGTCATTTGCCGGGGCAAAACCGGTGAACCAGAGGGTATATGGGTCGCCCTCGCCGTTCTCCGCTGTGCCCGTCTTACCCGCGACATCGACTCCGTCTATTCTGGCATTACTGGCTGCGCCGTTCGCGACCGAGTCGACCATCATCTGGGTAATCTGTGCGGCGGTCTCCGGGCTCATCGACTCCCGGAACTGCTCGGCCTCGAACTGCTCGAGGACTCGGAGATCCGGCGAGAGGATCTTCTCCACGAGGTTCGGCTTCATGAGTGAACCGCCGTTGGCGATGGCCATCGACACCATCGCCATCTGCAGTGGGGAGGCCCGCACGCTGGACTGGCCGAAGGCGGAGACCATCGTCTGTGGGTCGTCGAGAACGCGCGGGTAGGTGCTCGGCGTCGAGTCGAGCGGAACTTCGATCGACTCGTTGAAGCCGAACTTGTTGGCCTGCTCGCGGATCTGCTGGCTGCCGAGCTGAAGGCCGAGCTCGGCGAAGGGGATGTTGCAGGAGAGGCTCAGGGCGCGAGCGAGAGACACCGTCGCCGTTCCGCCACAGTTGTCGCCGCCCGAGTTGGTGATGACGTTCTCGCTCTCGGGGAGTTGCAGCTGCGCGGGGTTCGGGAACTCGGACTCCGGGGTGAAGCTGCCGGACTCGAGGGCGGTGGCGGCAACCACGAGCTTGAAGGTGGAGCCAGGGGGGTTGAGGTTGCCGGCGAGGGTTCTGTTGAAGAGAGGGCCGGCCGGGTCATCCAGGAGCGCGTTGTAGGTGGCGATGACCTGTTCGCTGTCGTGCACGGCGAACAGGTTCGGGTCGAACGTGGGCTTCGAGACCATCGCGATGATCTCGCCCGTCTTGGGGCGGATCGCGATCACCGCACCACTCTGCTCGCCGAGGGCGTCCCACGCGGCCTGCTGCACAGCGGAGTCGATCGTGAGCTCGACCGATGCACCCTTGGGGTTCTGGCCGGTGAGCACGGCGTTGATGCCGTCGAGGAACTGGGAGTTCGAGGTTCCCGAGAGGTAGTCGTTGAGTGCGCCCTCGATGCCGGTGTTGCCCTGGTTGAGGGTGAAGTAGCCCGTGACGGGGGCGTACAGCAGGGGGTTGCTGTACGTGCGCTGGAACTTGTACTCGTCGGTCGTGGGAACCGACTCGGCGATGGGCTGGCCGTCGACGAGAATCGGCCCCCGCTCCGCCGAGTAGCTCGCGTAGAGCGTTCGCGTGTTGCGGTCGTCTGCCCTCAGCCCGTCGGAGGTGACCACCTGGATGAGCATCGTCGAGAGGAAGAGGGCGAGGAACATCGCGAGGACCACGATGCTGACGCGCTTGAGCTCCTTGTTCACTGGCCGACCACCAGCCTGTTCTCGACGGTCTTGTCGATGACCAGCAGCGGCTGGTTGCGCACGGAGTCCGAGAGCCGGAGCAGGAGTATGGCGATGATCCAGTTGGCCACGAGCGAGGAGCCGCCCGCCGCGAGGAAGGGCGTCGTGAGACCCGTCAGCGGGATGACGCGCGTGACGCCACCGATGACCACGAAGACCTGCAGGGCGATGACGAACGCGAGGCCGACGCCGAGCAGGCGCCCGAAGTCATCCTGGCCGGCGAAGCCGATGCGGAACCCGCGGGCGACAAAGAGCAGGTACAGCGCGAGAATCGCGAAGAGGCCGATGAGACCGATCTCCTCGCCGAGCGCGGCAATGATGTAGTCGCTCTCCGCGAGCGGGGTGATGTCGGGCCGGCCACGACCCAGCCCCGTGCCGAGCAGGCCACCTGCGGCAAGACCGAAGAGTCCCTGCACGAGCTGGTAACTTCCGCCGATCGCGTCGAAGTTCTCCGGATTGAAGGGGTCGAGCCAGGCGTCGACCCGGCCGCCGACGTAACTGAGGGTGCGGCTGGCCACAAAGGCGCCGAGCACGAAGAGGGAGAGCCCCAGCACGATCCAACTCGACCGCCCGGTCGCCACGTAGAGCATCACGAGGAAGAGACCGAAGTAGAGCAGTGCGGTGCCGAGGTCGCGCTGCACGACGAGCACGAGCATGGATGCCGCGAACACCACGAGGATCGGACCGAGGTCGCGGGCCCGCGGCAGCTGCATCCCGAGGAACTTGCGGCCGACCATCGAGAGCGAATCGCGAGCGGTCACGAGGTAGCCGGCGAAGAAGATCGCGAGCGCGACCTTGCCGAGTTCTCCCGGCTGGAACGAGAACGGCCCGAGTTCGATCCAGAGCCGGGCGCCGTTGCGCTCGCTTCCGATGACCGGGAGCATGGGGAGCAGAAGAAGCAGGATGCCGCTGAACATCGCGATGAAGCGATAGCGCTGCAGCACACGGTGGTTACGCACGATCACGAGCACGGTACCAGAGACGACGATGGCGATCGCCGTCCACACGATCTGGCGCACGCCGGCGCTGTCCCACCCCTCGTAGCCCTCTGCGAGGTCGAGACGGTAGATCATCGCGATGCCCATGCCGTTCAGCACGGTGATGATCGGGAGGATGAGCGGGTCTGCCTCCCGCGCGACGAGACGCAGGGCGACGTGCATCCCGAGAATGAGCACGGCGAGCACACCGACGAGCGACAGGATCGTCGGCTGGATCTCGCCGAGCGCGCCCAGCTGCACGAGAACCACAGCCGAGAACACGATCACGAGCGCGAACAGCACGAGCAGCAGCTCCACGTTGCGCAGCCGCGCGGGTTCGCGCAGCTTCAGGCGGATGCTCGAGGTGAACGTCGAGATGGCCGAGTCACCGTTCGAGGCGGGCATCCGCAAGCTCCTCGACGATTCGTCTCGCGTCCTCAAGGTCCGACGCGTTCAGCGTGGCCTCGACCTGCGCGCGGTAGTAGGGCGGTAGCTGATCGGTGAGGATCGTGGTCTCCTCGAAGACGTGCGAGAGCTCGATGGGCCCGACGTCCTGCTGCACGCCCTGGAAGATCGCCACGCGGCCGTCGGTCTCACCCACGAAGTAGTGGCGCTGCGTGAACTGGTAACCCAACAGGGCCGCGAACACGAGCGCAGCGATCACGAGACCGAGGAAGACGAGCCAGGTGATGCGGCGGCGCCGGGCGCGCTTGCGATCCTCCTGGATGAGGGCCTGCAGGTAGTCGTCGGACTCCGGCTCGAAGTGGCTGTCCTCCGGCGGGGTCGACTTGAGTGGATGCAGCAGCAGGCTCGGCAGACGAAGAGCTCGCCGCTCGATCTCCCCGCCGAACATGAGTGGCAGGGCAGCTGAACCGACGGTGATGGGGGATTCGAACGACTCGTCGCCCGCGGCATCCACGTCGACGACGACCACCGTCACGTTGTCGGGTGCGCCCTGGTCGAGGCTCTCCTTGACGAGGCGGTCGGCCGCGTCGCGAGCCGACGGCACCGAACCGAGAACGGCGAGGATGCGCTCCTCCGGAACATAGCTCGAGAGCCCGTCCGAGCACAGCAACCAGCGGTCGCCCGGGCGGGTGTCGTGCACGGCGGTGTCGATCTCGGGGGAGGCATCGACGTCGCCGAGCACCCGCATGAGCACGGAACGCCGCGGATGCACGGCTGCCTCTTCTGCGGTGATGCGGCCACTGTCGACCAGGCGCTGAACGAAGGTGTGGTCGGCGGTGACCTGCTCCATCGCGCCGTCGCGAACCAGGTAGATGCGGGAGTCGCCGATGTGGGCGATGACCATCTTGTCGCCGACGCGCACCATGCTGCTGACCGTCGTGCCCATGCCCGTGAGCTCGTTGTGCTCGAACACCGTCTCCGCAAGAAGCGAGTTCGCCGACAGGAGCGCCGACTTGAGGGCGAACTCGGCGTCGTTGGGGGAGGTGTAGAGCATGTCGGTCTCGGCGATGCGCTTGGTCGCGATGGCCGAGGCGACGTCGCCGCCAGCGTGGCCACCCATGCCATCGGCCACAACGAAGAGATAGCGCCCGGCGTAGGCGCTGTCCTGGTTGTTGGCGCGGACCTTGCCGACGTGGGAGGCCGCTGCGCTTCGTGACACCGGGTTACCGTCGCAGTTCGAAGCTCGTCGTGCCGATGCGCACCGTGGCACCGAGCGGAATGACCGTGGGAACGATGATGCGGTTGCCGTCGAGGAATGTGCCGTTGGTGGAGTCGAGATCCTGCACGACCCAGCCGTCCGGCCAGCGCAGGAGACGCGCGTGGTGGGTTGACGTGTAGTCGTCGCGGATGACGAGGCCCGACTCGCTCGAGCGGCCGATCGTGAGCTGCTCGTCCGGCAGCACGATCTCGAGGCCCTCCTTGGCGCCGGACGTGATCACGAGGCGCGAGGCGAAGACGGGGCCCTGGGGTGCGGTGGGGCGGGGAGCTTCGGCGCGCGGTGCCGGAGCCGGTGCGTTGGCACCTGGGGCAGCGGGCATCCGGCGCACCTTCTGGCCGAAGAGGTCGCTACGCAGCGCGTAGACGATGGCGAACACGAAACCCCACAGCACCGCGAGGAACGCGATGCGGAGAACGAGGAGAGTGAGTTCGCTGATCTCGGTCACTGAAGGCCGCCCAACCAACTCGTCTCGTCGCTCACGCGGGAGTTGCGCGGCGGATCGACGTCTGCGGACTGGGCGAGCACCCGGAACACGATACGCGTTCGACCGATGTCGATGACCGAATCCGGCGTCAGCGCGGCGCGTGCCACGGGTGCACCGTTGAGCTTCGAGCCGTTCGTCGACCCCAGATCGTTGACCTGTGCACGCGCGCCGTCCCAGAGAACTTCGACGTGCTTGCGGGAGATTCCGGTGTCGTCGACGGTGATGTCGGCGTCGCTGCCGCGCCCGATGATGGTGCGCGAGCGGGTGATGGGATGCCGCGTGCCATTGATCTCGAGAACGGGTGTCCACGTGACTGCGCCCTGCACGTTGACCGACTGGATCTCGATCATGCCCTGCGAGAGACGGCGATCCTCGGCCAGCGCGACCGAGATGCCGCCCGCGAAGGAGTACCGCTGGGTGCGGGCGTGCCGCTGAACGAGGTCGACGAGTTCGTCGATGAGTGCCGGGCCGAGCCCTGACATCCGTTCGTAGTCCACGGGGCTGAGCCGAACGGTGAACTTGTTGGGAACGAGGATGCGGTCGCGCGACACGACTGCGGCCTTCGTGTCGAGCTCGCGGCGCAGGGCCGCGGTGATCTCCACGGGCTGCAGACCGCTCTTAAAGGTCTTAGCGAACGCGCCATTGACGGCGCGCTCGAGACCTCGCTCGAAGCTGTCCAGTAGTCCCAAGGCTCTCCCCGTGATCGCCGCTGCCGGTTTCTATGATGTTAGCCGGTGGCCCTGTGAACCCCCTCCTCTGTGACGTGACTGCTGTGGTAATCTCGCTAGCTGGTACGCGCGAGTGGCGAAATTGGCAGACGCGCACGGTTCAGGTCCGTGTGCCCGTGAGGGCATGGGGGTTCAAGTCCCCCCTCGCGCACCGAAATGAAGAAGGCCGTCCCTCAGGGGGCGGCCTTCTTCATTTCGCTGGACGAGGGTGCTTCGCGAACCGCTCGTGGGCCCCCGCTGAGCAGTCCGTGGCGTTGCGAAGCAACGGCGCGGCGGCTCAGTAGGGGAGTCAAGTCCCCCTTCGCGCACCGGCGTACAACTCTCGGCACCCCTACCGCGGCGCAGCCACCGAGTCCCGCTCGATGATCGGCATCGGCACGAGCACCTCGGCGGTGGGCTCGCCGCCCAGCAGCACCTCGACGGCACGGCGGCCCATGGCCTCGTGGGGGAGTGCCACGGTCGTGAGGCCGGGGCGGAGGTAGCTCGCGAGTTCATCGTTGTCGAACGAGACGATCGAGACATCCTCCGGCACGCGGAGTCCGCGTTCCTGTAGCGCCTGGTAGGCCCCGAAGGCGAGGCGGTCGTTCATGCAGACGAGGGCGCGGATGTCGTCGCGCTCGCCGAGCAGCCGCTCGACGGCCTCGTACCCCTTCTGTGGCTCCCACAACCAGATGGACTCTTCGGCGACGAAGACCATCTCATGGTCGGCCATCGCGCCGCGGATGCCGGCGACCCGGCGCGCCACGGTGGCGGAACGGAACAGCTCCTTCTCCGCTTCGTCGCTCTGCCCGATCAGGCAGATGCCCTCGCGATGACCAGCAGCGACCAGGAGTTCCACGGCTGCGCGGCCGCCCGCGGCCTCGTCGGGGAGCACGGATGCCGGGTGCCGTGAGTTCGTCGCATTGAGCATGACCGCGGCCGTGCCATCCGGCAGATCGGGCACGAAGAGGTCCCGTGCCCGCATCGTGGCGAAGATGATGCCGTCGACCTGGCGGTCGAGGAGGGCCGCGATCGCCTCTGCCTCGCGATCGGTGTCTCCGCCGGTTTCGGCGACGAGCACGACGTGGCCAGCTGCCTCCGCCGCCTCGAGGGCGCCCTTGATGAGCCCGCTCGCGAAGCGGGTGGTGGCGACGAGGTCGGAGACGAATCCGATGGTCCGGGTCTTGCCCGTGCTGAGGCCGCGCGCGGCGACGTTGGGCCGATAGCCGAGTTCGGCGGCTGCGGCGTGCACGCGTTCGTGCGCCTTCTCGGAGAGCCGCGTATCCGGCCGCCCGTTGAGGATCATCGACGCTGCGGTCGTGGACAGGCCAGCTCGTTTCGCCACGTCGGCGAGTGTTACTCGTTTGCCTGCCATGCATTCATTCTGGCTTACCGTGCGCTAGCTGACAGCCCTTGACATCCCTTCGCCGCGGACGCACAATGGTCCTGCTAAAGCCGTTTAGCACCCGATACCGAGCATGGATGGGCCCCAGTGGCTCCTCGCACGGGTGTTGACTGCATCACAAGGACAAAGGAGTCGACATGGCACTACACAGCCCCCGCGCCAGAACACGACGCGCACCACTCGCACTTGCGGCAATCGCGGCCGCGAGCGCCCTCACCCTCGTCGGTTGCGCGCCCGGAGGCTCGGCGCCCGCCCCCACCGACAGCGTCGAGGTCTCCACCGAACTGACGACAGAAGACGTGACACTCACCATCGCGGACGAGACCGGCTTCCCGGTCACCGACAAGCTCACGGAGGAGTTCACGAAGCAGCACCCGAACGTCACCTTCGACATCACGCGCGACACCTTCCAGAACCTCACCGCGAACGCGCCCAAGCTGCTCGCGAGCGCTACCCCGCCCGACCTCATCCGTCTCCCCACCATCGGCGACACGGTCAAGGACGGCCTCATCGCCGACCTCGACCCGTACTTCGACGCCTATGGCTGGGATGCCTGGCCCGCCTCGCAGCTCGCGCCGCTCCGCATGAACGACGAGGGCATCCGCGGCTCCGGTCCGCTCTACCAGCTGGGTCTCGGCTACAGCATCACGGGCATCTACATGAACGAGACGCTCGCAGCCCAGGCTGGCGTTACCGAGGTGCCGCAGACGATGGTCGAGTTCGAGGATGCGATGGCCAAGGCCAAGGCGGCGGGCATCCTGCCGATCATGGCCGGTGACAAGGACGGCGTCGTGAACTTCGTCGTGCAGGCCGCGATGAACCAGTTCGTCGACAAGGACGAGTTCATGTCGTGGATGTTCAACGAGCCGGGCGCGACCTACAACACTCCCGGCAACGTCGAGGGTGCCGAGCTCGTGCGCAAGTGGGCGGACGCAGGCTACTTCCCGTCCGACATCAACGCGATCGACTACTTCACCTTTGTGAGCCGATTCTCCGAGGGAGAGGGACTCTTCACCTTCAACGGCAACTGGGAGGCCGCCAACTACCAGACCGCGCTCGGCGACAACGTGACGTTCTTCCTCGTTCCCCCGATCAACGAGGGCGACGGTCACGTCGCGATGGGTGCGGCCAACTCGTTCTCCGTCGCGGCAGGCTCGAAGCACCTCAACGAGATCGTGTACTTCCTCAACTGGATTCACACCGACCCGGTGGCTCGCCAGATCATCGTGGATGTCACGGGCGCCTCGCCCGGCGGAGACCCGAGCCTGCCCCTCCCCGAGGTTGCTGAGGGTTCGCTCATCGAGAAGGCGCTGCAGATGTCGGCGCAGATCGGCGAGGAGAACGGACAGGTCGACTTCATGGCCAACACCACCGCAGGTATCTACGCCGGCTCGATCATCCCCGAGTCCCAGCTGCTCGTCACGAGCCAGATCACCGGTGCTGAGTTCGTGGAGCGCGTCCAGGCGTTCTACGAGAGCGAGATCGGCGGCTGATGACAACGGCACCTCGCCGGGTCGCTGCGACAGCAGCGGCCCGGCGGGCGGCCCTCGTCGGATGGCTCCTGCTCGTTCCGGCGCTCGCCGCTTACATCGCGTTCGTGATCGCCCCACTGCTGATGGGCGTGCAGTACTCGTTCTACGACTGGAACGGAGTCGGTTTCTCTACGTTCGTCGGGTTGGACAACTACGTGAAGGTCTTCACCGATCCGTACCTTCTCGCGTCGATCGGCAACGCGTTCGTGCTGATCGCGTTCTTCACGATCATCCCCGTGGGTGTCGGGCTCGTGCTGGCCACGCTGATTCGCAACATCCGTGCTGGCGTGTTCTCGAGCGTTGCGCAGGCCATCCTCTTCCTGCCGCAGATCATTCCGCTGGCCGCTGCCGGTATCGCCTGGTCGTGGATGTACGCGCAGACCGGTGCTGTGAACCAGATCCTCGGATGGCTCGGACTCGGCTGGCTCGGCCGGCCCTGGCTCGCCGACTACGCGACGGCCCTCCCGGCGGTGGGACTCATCGGATCGTGGGTGCTCACGGGCCTCTGCACGGTGCTGCTCCTGACGGGTATCGGCAAGATCGACACATCCCTCTACGAGGCCATCCGTCTCGATGGCGCCGGCTGGTTCCGCGAGTTCTTCACCATCACTCTGCCCGGCCTCCGCCAGGAGATCGCGGTGCTCGTGACCCTCACCGTGATCGCGGCCCTCAGCAGCTTCGACATCATCTACACCTCGACGCAGGGTGGCCCGGGTCGCGCGACCATGGTTCCCGGCCTGCTGATCTACCGCATCGGGTTCACCCAGAGTGACGTCGGCCTCGCCTCGGCGTTCGGCATCGTGCTCATGGTGCTGGTGCTCGCCTGCGTGCTTCCCATCCAGCGACTCACGAGGACGGGCGACCGATGATCACCGGTAAGGCAGAAGCACTCATCGGGCGGGTGCTGTTGATCGTGGCACTCGTGCTCACGCTCATCCCGCTCCTCAACATGATCTCCGCAGCGCTCCAGCCCGCTGACAAGAACCCGACAGGTCTCACGTGGCCGACCGATCCGCAGTGGGGCAACTTCGTGACCGCCTTCGAGACGGGGCACGTCTGGCAGCTCATGGGGTCCAGCGTGTTCATCGTGCTCGGCGTCGTTCCGATCAGCCTCGTGATCTCGACGCTCGCCGGCTACGCACTGGGCTCGCTCGAGGTCAAGGGTGGCCGAGCAGTGCTGATCTTCTTCGTGCTGGGTCTGACGATCCCGTTCGAGGCTCTCATCATCCCGCTGTACTACCAGGCGCAGGCGATGGGCACCCTCAACACCCAGTGGGCGATCATCTTCCCGCTCATCGGACTGTTCATGCCGTTCAGCGTGTTCTGGATGCGCGCACACTTCGTCGGGGTTCCGCGCGAGCTCTCCGAGGCCGCTCGCATGGATGGTGCGACGATGTGGCAGGAGTTCCGGAGGGTGCAGCTGCCGCTCGCGACCCCGGCGCTCTCCGCGCTCGCGATCCTGCTGTTCCTGTGGACGTGGAACCAGTTCCTGCTCCCGGTCGTGCTCGTTGCCGACCCGCTGAACCGCACGGTAGCCGGCGCTCTCACCTTCTTCCAGGGCCAGTACTACCTGAGCATTCCGCTGCTGAACGCGGGGGCGCTCATCATCATCACGCCCGCGATCATCGTCTTCCTGATCTTCCAGCGCCAGTTCATCAAGGCGCTGTTGCAGGGCGCCGTCAAGGGCTGACGCCCCCTCTCGACTCAACGAAACGAACGACAGCTATGACCTTCACCCTCCACGACCGCTGGGTCTGGGACTTCTGGCTCGCGCCCGCCGACGGTAGCGGCGTCTACCACCTCTACTACCTGAGCGCTCCGAAGTCGCTCGGCGACCCCGACCTTCGGCACCGCAACGCGACCATCGGGCACGCGACCTCGGAGGATCTCGTCAGCTGGCACGACCTCGGCACCGTGCTCACCCCGGGTGGGGTCGGGCGCTTCGACGAGACCGCGACGTGGACGGGAAGCATCGTGCGAGGGCCGGATGACACCTGGCACATGTTCTACACGGGGTCGAGGTTTCTCGGCCGCGATGACTCCACCAACGTGGAGACGATCGGGCTCGCGACATCCCGCGACCTCCACGAGTGGACGAAGCAGCACGACGTCGTCGTCTCGGCGGATCCGCGGTGGTACGAGGTGCTCTCCGATGGCACGTGGCGCGAGGAGGCCTGGCGCGACCCCTGGGTGTACCGGGGCAGCGACGGCGACTGGCACATGCTTGTGACCGCTCGCAGTAGGTCGGGCGCGGCGGCCGACCGCGGTGTGATCGGCCACGCCGTCTCGAAGGATCTGCGCGCATGGACCGTGACGGCGCCCGTGAGTGATCCGGGCGCGGGGTTCATGCACCTCGAGGTGCCGCAGCTCGTCGAGATCGACGGCACGTGGGTACTGCTCTTCTCCTGCGATACCGCCCACGTCACGGGCGGTCGCGCGGCATCCGGTGAGGTCGGCGGAATCTGGGCGCTCGCCCTGGACGACCCGGCGACCCCCTTCGATACGGCGAAAGCCGTTCGACTCACCGAGGACACCTTCTACAGCGGCCGTGCGGTGCAGGGGCGGGACGGCAGCTGGTCGCTCCTCGCCTTCGAGAACGTCGGTACGGATGGGGAGTTCATCGGCAGGCTCTCCGACCCCCTCGCGCTGGAGTGGAACGACTCCGCACTCACCATCAGGAAGGCATCATGATCGAGACAACGGGAAGCGTCGTCGCTGCAGGATTCGAGTCGGTTGCCGAGGCGTTTCAGGCCGGCTTCACCGGTCGCCCGGGGATGGGGGCCGCGCTCACGGTGCTGCATCGCGGCGAGATCGTCGTCGACGTCTGGGGCGGGACTGCGGATGACCGCACCGATGCACCATGGAGCGACGACACGATCTCCGTCATCTTCTCGTGCACCAAGGGCCTCATGGCGATTCTCGCCGCGAAACTCGTGGAGCAGGGGTTGCTTGACTACGACGCACCGGTTTCGCGCTACTGGCCGGAGTTCGCGCAGGCCGGCAAGGCGGGTGTTCTGGTTCGTCACCTCATCACGCACCAGTCCGGCCTGTCCGCACCACGCGAGATCATGTACCTCGCCGACGCTCTCAACTGGGGTCGTGCTACCGGCCTTCTCGCGGCACAGGAGCCGCTCTGGACGCCAGGCGAGGGCTACTCGTACCACTCGCTCACACAGGGGTGGCTGATCGGAGAGGTCATTCGGCGCGTCACGGGAGAGTCGGTCAGTGAGGTCTTCCAGCGGATGATCGCACTCCCGCTCGGCGTCGATGCGTGGATCGGCCTGCCGGCGGCCGAGGAGCACCGCGTTGCACACCTGCAGTCCGGGCCCACGATGGACGAGCTGGTTGCACGCCAGGCCGCCGAGCGGGACCCGGCATCCGTCGACTGGCTCGATCGCGCGATGACCCTCGGCGGAGCCTTCGACGCTCGCCTGATCACACGGGACGGCGGCTTCAATGCGCCGGCTGTTCACGCTGCTCAGATTCCCGGTGCTGGCGGCATCGCGAGCGCCAGGGCGCTCGCCACGATCTGGTCGGCGACCGTGAGCCCTGTTGACGGCGGTGTGCTGGTCGACCCGGCAACCCTCGCGACGGCAACGGCGGTGCAGACGGAGGGGGCACCGGTGTTCCCCGTACCTGGCCCGTGGCCTCGCTGGGGCATGGGCTTCCAGCTCGACTCAGAGGCGCGGCGATATCTCACGCCCGAGGGTTTTGGCCACGATGGCGCTGGCGGGCAGGTCGCGTTTGCCGAGCCCGGGCTGGAGATCGGCTTCGCTTACGTCACCAATTTCATGGAGGCGAACGACCCGCGCGGGACGGCCATCGTGGACGCCCTTCGGGACGCCGTCACCTCTGGTGATCGCCTCTAGTACGCAGCGTTGCTGAGCGTTCCCGTCACCTGCGTTGTCGGGTCGTAGATCGCGCACTGCACGAGACGGTCGCCCTGCTTCCAGCTCATGGAAGTCGGTCGCAGGGTGAAGACCTCGAGTGTCGAGTCGGGGTAGGCGATGCCGGCGAAGGCATCGAAGGCCGCCACACATTCCTCTTCGGCCTGGGCGGAGATCTCGTCATCCCCCGGGAACGTGGTGTCGGTGACCTCGAACTCGTGGAACACCTCGTTGTCGTGCGGTTGGTCGCACGGCACGATCGGCACCGAGGTGACCTCCTCGGCGCTTCCCTCGTCATCGAAGCAGTCACCGATGGCGAGAGCGAAGACGTCAACGTCGCCGGGTTCGACGACCGCGCCCTCCTCGTCCCTGACGGCGTCGCCAGGGCCGCCGAGGACATCCCCGAGGATGGAGCAGCCCGTCAGTGCGGTGGCGGCGATGAGCGCGAGACCGGCGGTGGCGGCGAGCGTTCTGGGCTTTGGCATGGAGGTTGCTCCTGTCTGCGAGGTGTTCTCCCCGCCACGATACTGAAAACGGCGAACGCGCCTAGGCTGTTGACATGTCCCGAGGGCGTCAGGTAGCAGCAGCCATACTCGTGGCCGTCGGCGCGCTCGTCTACGGCGTATCGCCGCTCGATGTCATCCCTGAGCTGCTCACGGGTCCGCTCGGTTTCGCGGATGACCTCGCCGTGTTCGCGGGTGCGGGTTTCGCCATCTGGAAGCTCCTGAGTGGCGGCAAGGGCCAGCAACCGGGAACCACCCCTCCCACTCCTCCGCCGGCCTGACCCGCAAAACTTCCACCGCGAACCCAGCCAAACTGAGGCATCCTTTATAGGTGACTCCCCCCGCACTGACTGCGCGCGAGCGCCTCGACGCCGTGCGGGCAACCCTCAGTGACGTCTCGCTCCCGCTTCCTCTCGATGGTGCGCTCGAGGCTCGGGATGCCGCAGCCGCCGCCGTCCGTCAGATCGACGACTACATCCGACCCCGCCTCACCGACCTCGATGCGCCGCTCCTTGCTGTTGTGGGCGGCTCGACGGGCGCTGGCAAATCGACGATCGTCAACGCGATCGTCGGCTCTCCCGTGACCCGGGCGGGCGTCATCCGCCCCACGACGCGGCAGCCGATCCTCATGCATGCCCCGAGCGATGCCGGTTGGTTCGCCTCGGACCGCATCCTTCCGGGGCTCGCGCGCGTGCGAGGTCGCCTCGCAGGTCCATCCGAGACGGCGTCCACCGCGGGTGAGACCCCCGACGCCTCGCGCATCGGCGAGCTCGTGCTGCTGGCCGACGATCGCATCCCCGACTCGGTCGCGATCATCGACGCCCCCGACATCGACTCCGTGGCGGACGAGAATCGTGCCCTGGCGAACCAGCTGCTCGCAGCGGCTGACCTCTGGCTCTTCGTCACGACGGCCAACCGGTACGCGGATGCCGTGCCCTGGCGGCTGCTGGATGACGCGGCATCCCGTGCCATCACCGTGGGCGTCGTGCTCAACCGCGTGCCGCCCGGCGCAGCCGACGACGTTCGTGAGGACCTCGGCCGGATGCTCGCCGAGCGTGGCCTCGGAGCCGCACCGGTCTTCACCGTCACCGAGCAGCCGCTCGATGACTCGGGCATGCTGCCGGTCGCCGCGGCAGCCGGCATCCGCGACTGGCTCTCCGGGATCGCGGGCGACAAGGCGGAGCGCGCACGGATCGCCGCGGCGACCCTCACGGGTGCGGTCGAGGATCTCGCACGCCGAGTGAACGGGATCGCGACCGCGCGTGCCGCCCAGCTCGCGTGGACGAACGAGGCGGACGAGGCCGTGCGCCTCGAGTTCTCGTCGGCCGACGCCGGCATCGACGCAGCCACCCAGGACGGCGCACTGCTGCGCGGCGAGGTGCTCGCCCGCTGGCAGGACTTCGTGGGCACCTCGGACGTGTTCCGCACTGTCGAGTCGTGGTTCTCGCGCACGCGCGACTCGGTGAGCGCATGGTTCCGCGGGGTGCCACAGCCCGTGGTCGACGTCGAGACGACGATCGAGCACGGCCTCCACGCGGTGATCGTCGACCAGGCGGGGCGGGCAGCCGCGGGTGCCTGGCGTGAACTCCAGCGCAGCAGCGCGGGTCGGGCTCTGCTGGAGGGGCACGCGGAACTCTCCGCACCGAGCCCGGACTTCGGCGCACAGGCATCCGCCATGATCCGCGACTGGCAGGGCGGGGTGATGCAGCTGATCAGCGACAACGTCGGCGGTAAGCGCACGCGCGCTCGCGTGCTGTCGCTCGGCCTCAATGCCGTGACGGTCGCCCTGATGATCGTGGTGTTCGCCTCGACAGGTGGTCTGACCGGCGGAGAGCTGGTGATCGCGGGCGGCTCGGCCGTGCTCGGCCAGAAGTTGCTCGAGACGATCTTCGGCGAGGATGCCGTGCGTCGCCTGGCGAAGTCCGCGCGCGACGATCTCGGTGCACGTGTCGATGCGCTGCTGGCGACCCAGGCCGACCGGTACTCGGCGTTGCTCGCGGGGGTGCGGCGCGGGCCGACTCCCGAGGGTCTGCGGGAGGCCGCGGCATCCCTTGTGACGGCCGTGCGGGAGCAGCAGGCATGAGCGGTCGTACGCCGAGCCCGGCGACGCTCGACGAGCGAATTGCTGCTCTCCGCGACATCCGGGAGCTCGGAACGGGCCGCGAATCCGAATCGCTCCTGGGGCGCATCGACGCCGTCGTTGCGCGGACGGAAGGCCGGCGCGCGCTCTCGGCTGACCACACGGTCGTCGGCCTCTTCGGCGCGACGGGCTCCGGCAAGTCGAGCCTTCTCAACGCACTCGTCGGCAGCGAGATCGCGCGGAGCCACGTTCGCCGCCCGACGACGTCGGAGCCGCTCGCGGTGACGTGGGAGCCCGCGGGCGCGATCGCCCTCCTGGATTGGCTCGAGGTGCGCGACCGGCACATCGGCCAGGCGCCGCTCGACCCGCGGGCGACCCAGCTCGTGCTCCTCGACCTGCCCGACTTCGACTCCATCGAACTGGCACACCGGCAGGTGGCCGAGCGGCTCGCCGGACAGGTGGACGTGCTCGTGTGGGTGGTCGACCCCCAGAAGTACGCCGACGCCGTGCTGCATGCCGACTTCCTCGCGCAGTACTCCCGGCATGGAGCAGTGACTCTCGTGGTCTTGAACCAGGTCGACCTTCTGCCCGCCGCTGAGGTCGGCCGCGTGGTCGAGTCCCTTCGTGGTCTTCTCGCCGCAGACGGACTGCCGTCGGTGCGGGTGCTCCCGGTGAGTGCGGCAACCGGTGCGGGCGTCGACGACCTCCGCGCTGCCATCGGACTGCTCGCGGCGGAGAAAGCCACGATCACGGCACGTCTCGAGGCGGATGCCGCAGCCATCGCCGCGGAGATCCCGAACCCGGGGCGGCCGGCGCCGCTCGCGCCCTCGCTCCGCGGGGCCCTCACGGAGCAGCTCGCCGTCGCGGCAGGGGCGGACACGGTGGCAACAGCCGTCGCCGCTTCGTACCGCAAGCGCTCGGGCCAGGCGACCGGGTGGCCCGTCGTGTCGTGGATCCTGCGGCTCCGACCGGACCCGCTCGCCCGCCTCGGCCTCGGGCGCAGCAAGGGCACAGACCCAGAGCTGCACCGCACGAGCATGCCGCGCATGAACGCCGGTGCGCAGGCACGCGTGTCGCTCGCGGTGCGGAGCTACGCGGATGCCGCGGCCAAGCCACTGGCGGAGAACTGGCGGGCGAGCATCCGTGACACGGCCTCCCGCGCCCTCGACCGTCTTCCTGGATCGCTCGACCTCGCGATCGCACGCACGGTGCTGCCGACGCGCGCCTCCTGGTGGTGGGTGCTGTTCTCGATCCTGCAGTGGGTGTCGATCCTCGCTGCGCTCGCCGGGGTGCTGTGGCTACTCGCGCTCGGTCTTCTCCCCACCATCGGTATCAGTGCGCCGAAGGTTCCCACAGTCGAGGGGTGGCCACTCACAACGCTACTTATACTGGGGGGAGTTCTGCTCGGAGTCACGCTGGGCATAGCGGGAGCTGCAATCGGTGGGGGTGTTGCAGCGTTCCGCAGGCGACGGGCTCGCAGATCACTCCTGGCGCAGGTCGACGTGGTTGCACGAGACCTTGTGGTGACTCCCATTTTCGCTGAACTGGAACGTGCGACGATGTTTTCGAATGCGCTCGACAGGGCCGCCGGTGGCGGCAAGAAGGTGGTGAGGTAGTGGTGAAGGACACGAGGCCCTGGTACCTCCGCCACCACCCGTCAGTGCGCAAGCCCGAGAACGGTTTCTCGCGCGTGCTCAAGGGCGTAGCGGGGATCGTGGGATTGAGCCTCCTCGGTGGCATGCTCGTTGCGCTCGGCGCCGCGCCCGTCGTCGGTGTCACCGGTGTCGTTGCCGCGAGCACGACAGGCATTTTCGAGGAGCTGCCCGAGTACCTCGTCGTCGATCGCCCGAACGAGCGCAACACGATCTGGGCCCAGTCGGC
This sequence comes from uncultured Salinibacterium sp., assembly GCA_964425885.1. Taxonomy (GTDB): domain Bacteria; phylum Actinomycetota; class Actinomycetes; order Actinomycetales; family Microbacteriaceae; genus Rhodoglobus. The sequence goes on along the minus strand of CAYRON010000001.1, from coordinate 465,049 downwards.
GGCGCCCGGCAACATCAACGGCTACACCCCGATCGCCACCGTCTACCTGCAGAACCGCCAGGCCGTCGACTACGACGAGATCTCGCCGTTCGCGATCGCCGCGGCCATCGACGGTGAGGATCACCGTTTCTATCAGCACAACGGCGTCGACTCGAACTCCGTCATGCGTGCTGTGCTCGGCAACTTCATCAAGAGCGGTGTCGACAGCGGTGCATCCACGATCACGATGCAGCTCGTCAAGAACCTCTTTGTGCAGCGGGCACTCGAGCAGCCGACAGGGGTGCTGCGCGACGCGGCGTACGCGGATGCCACGGCCCAGAGCTTCGAGCGCAAGCTCGCGGAGATGAAGTACGCGATCGGTCTCGAGAAGCGGTACACCAAGCGCGAGATCATCACCGCGTACCTGAACATCTCGTTCTTCGGCGACAACACCTACGGCATCGAGGCCGCTGCACAGCGGTACTACTCGCGCCCCGCGAGAGACCTCACGCTCGAGCAGGCGGCGAGCCTCATCGCGATCGTGCAGTACCCGGGCGAGCGCGGACTCGACAACCCCGAGAACTTCGCGGCCAACCAGAAGCGCCGCGACGTGATCCTCCGCGCGATGTACGACGTCGGCAGCATCACGAAGAACGAGCTCGACACCGCGCTTGCGTTGCCGGTGGATGCCTCAACCCTTGCCCCGGTCGAGGGTGGCAGCGGCTGCGTCAACGCCAAGGTGCAGGCGCGCTGGTTCTGCGACTACGTCGTGAAGAACATCGAGAGCTTCGAGGCCCTCGGGGCAACTCCGGTCGAGCGAGCCCAGAACTGGAGCCAGGGCGGCTACGACCTCTACACGACCCTCGATCTCGACATCCAGACGGCCGCGAGCGATTACACGAACTACTGGGCACCGGGCAATGAGCCGGGCTTCGCGCTGGGTGCGGCAACCACATCCGTCGAGGTGGGCACCGGCCGCATCCTCACGATGGCCGAGAACAAGACGTTCGACGACAGCAGCGAGGGTGGTGGGCCCGGCACATCCGCAGTCAACTACAACACCTCGTATGCCTATGGCGGGTCGTCGGGCTTCCAGTCCGGCTCCACATACAAGCTCTTCACGCTGATCGCCTGGCTGCAGGCGGGGCACAAGCTCTCCGAGTCCGTCGACGGGTCAGCGAGAACGGTGCAGCAGTCCGCGTTCGTCGACACCTGCGCCGACAGCCGCGGGCCGTGGGGTGGACCGTACCCGTTCAAGAACGATTCCGGTGGCGGCGGATCGATGTCGGTGCAGTCCGCGACGGCGGGCTCCGTCAACGGCGCCTTCATCTCGATGGCCCTCAAGCTCGACCTTTGTGCGATCCGCGCTGCCGCCGAGTCGCTCGGCGTCGAGCGCGCGGACGGCGACCCGCTGTGGACCAACCCCTCCTCCGTGCTCGGCACCAACCAGGTCACGCCGCTGAGCATGGCCGGAGCCTACGCGGCCATCGCTGCAGGTGGTGTCTACTGCAAGCCGATCGTGCTCGACAAGGTCGTCACGCCCGACAACCTCGAGCTGCCAGGGCAGTCGAAAGACTGTCGTCAGGCGATCGCGCCGGAGATTGCCGCCCAGGCATCCATCGCACTCCAGGGCGTCATGACGGGCGGCACGGGCTCCGCGTCGAACCCGGGTGACGGCATCCCCGTGCTCGGTAAGACCGGCACCACCGACGACTCCATCCAGACGTGGATCGTGACCTCGACCACCCGCGTGGCCACTGCCGTATGGGTGGGCAACACCGTCGGTGAGTTCCCGCTAGCGCAGTACGCCTACGCCGAGGTTGCGGGCAACCAGCTCCGCCATCGCATCATGGCGGCGACGCTTGCGGGCATCAACTCCAAGTACGGCGGATCCCTCCTACCGTCGCCCTAGCAGCGGTCGAAGTTCGCGACCCCCGCGCCGAGCGAGGGCGTTCCGCCCAGCAGAACGACCTGCGTCGCTCCCACCTTCGTGATCGCCTGCGATACCGGCTCGGGGATGCATCCGCTCGACGTGAGATACATCGGAGCATCTTTGCTGCCCGCGAGAGCGGCCCCGGCAAGCGCGTCGGGGAACGTCTCGCCCGAGGCGACGTAGATCAACGGAGCAGAACCGAAGGCCTGCGCGTTGATCGCATTCGCCGTCTCGTAACGGTTCGAACCGGCGAGGCGACTGACCGAGAATCCAGCGCTCGCGAGCGCCGCTTGGATGCCATTGCTCACGGTCTCGCTTCCTCCGACGATTCGCACCGTCGTGACCCCCAGCGACTGCAATACCTGCACGGTTGATGAGTCGAGGGTCGGCATCCCGCCGTTCACCAGGAGCACGGGTCCGTTGACGCGGGCTGCCGCGGCACTCGCGGTGAGAGCATCCGGGAATCCGAGCCCGGTGGCGATGTACGCGACCGACGCGGAGGAGAAGGCGTCGGAAACGATGGCGCGAGAGGTGTCGAACCGATCGGTGCCGGCGATCCTGGATGTGGGGGCGATCGCGTTGAGTTGGGCAACAACCGCGTCATCCACCGAAGGAGTACCGCCGACTACCACGATGCGTCCTGGCTGAAGGCGGCGCAGCTCCTGGTCGACGGAAGGCGGGAGCGTGCTGGTATCCGTCAACAGCAGCGGGCCGCCGAGCTGGGATGCAGCGGGGGCGGCGCCGAGCGCGTCGGGGAAGCCCAGGCCCGAAGCCACGTAGGCGACCGGCACTCCCGGAGCGAATCCGCTCTGGGAGATGACCGCGGAGGTGTCGTAGCGATTGCTGCCGGCGAGGCGTGACGAGGTCACAGCGCCGGAGACGGGCGCGGTTGCAGCGGATGTCTTCGACGCCGAGTAGTACCCGGACTTCGCGCCCGTCACTGTCACCGTGATCCTGTTGCCGATGTCGGTGAGGCTCGGCTTGTACGTCGACGAGGTCGCCCCGGGGATGGCTCCTCCGTTCGACTCCCACCGCCAGGTGAGCCCCACGTCGGACGGCCACCCGCTCAAGGACGCATTCAGCGTGCCGCCCGCAGTGGCCGAACCCGAGATGACGGGCGCATTGCCGGGGATGACGCGGGGCTGGCTACCCGCGAAGATCTGCACCCAGTAGTGCCCGTACGGACCACCCTTGACATAGCCGATCCCGACTCCGACGTAACTGGAGTTCAGGATGTTGGCCCGGTGGCCATCGGAATTCATCCAGGCATTCATCACCTGGCTCGCCGAGGTGTGCCCGGCTGCGATGTTCTCGCCGGAGAAAGTCCACCCGGCGCCGGAGATGATGCTCGAGCGCCAGTCGGCGCTGCTGTGCTGGAACAGGCCCGCGTCTGCCAGGTATTGCGCCCATGTCTGCGCTGCATAGTCGAGCGTCGGGTCGGTGAGCAGCGCGCCGAGGCCGTTTGCGGCACGCTGCTGGTTGAGGAGGGTGAAGACATCCCCCGCTGGCCCGCTTGCCGCGTGCGCCGGGACGACTACCCCGAGAGAGAGAAGCGCTGCAACCACGATCGTGGCCAGCGTCTTACCGATGTGTGATCGCACTCAGACCCCCTGACTGTGAAACCCGCGGTTCACCACCCCTGATAACCCGCAGTGCACCAAGGCTATCGGGGTACACGGGTCGACGCCAGCCGTCATTAAGGGGGACATCCCCAGCGGCCACCACGGCGACCCCTGTTCGCGGTTCTTGATCACCCAAGACGCCAGCAACATACTGGCCCCATGAATACTCTTCGCACCCTTGCCGCAGCCATCGTCGTCTCGGCGGTCTTCAGTCTCTCCGCGTGCGCGCCGACCACTCCCGTGATCGCCCCGGTGACCATGGAGGCGAACGACCTCCAGGGTGCGAGCGTCGATCTCGTCGTCGGGCAGGTGCTCAACATCAACACAGGCGACCTCGCCGTCGACAGCTACACCGCGGAGATCGCGGATGGCGCGATCCTCTCCTTCACGCAGGGCAGAGAGGATGGTTCCGCCGTCTACAACCCCGGTTTCACGGCCAAGGCCGTCGGCGAGACCGAGGTCACCATGACGAACGAGCAGGGCGGCATCCAGCCCCTCGAGTTCACGGTGAAGGTCACCGAATAGCCCGACGGTGGCGTAGCGTCGGGGAATGAGTCGCATCGCAGCGGTCGCCCCCGTGCTGCCGGACTATTCGTACGCCCAGGCTGAGATCACGGCCGAGCTCGCTCCGCTGATCTCGGCGGCCCCCGGCAAGAGGGCGGTACTCGAACGGATGCACGCGGCGTCGGGCATCGGCAGGCGGCACACGGCGCTGCCACTCGAGCGCTACCGCGAGCTCGGTACGTTCCGTGAGTCGAACGACCTGTTCATCAGTTGTGCGACCGATCTCGCGGAGCGCGCACTGCGGGCGGCCCTCTCGGCCAGTGGGCTCGAGCCGCCCGACGTCGACTTCGTGATGTTCACGTCAGTGACCGGAATCTCGGCCCCCTCCGTCGATGCACTCCTCGTGCAGCGACTCGGCCTCCGCGCCGACGTCAAGCGGCTGCCGTCGTTCGGCCTCGGCTGCGTTGGGGGAGCCGCTGGTCTCGCTCGCGTCAACGACTACCTCGCGGGTCATCCTCACGAGGTCGGGGTGTTGCTGAGCGTCGAACTCTGCTCGCTCACGCTGCAGCGCGACGACGAGACGATGGCCAACTTCGTGGCGACCGGGTTGTTCGGGGACGGGGCAGCGGCCGTGGTGCTCGTGGGCGACGAGAGGGATGAGCCGGGCATCCGGATCGCGGACACACGGAGCTCGTTCTACCCGGACTCCACCGAGGTGATCGGCTGGAACGTGGGGGGCACGGGCTTCGAGATCGTGCTCACCGCGGGGGTGGCCGACGTGATCGAGCGGCACTTCCCCGCGGAGGTGGCGGCGTTCCTCGGCGACAACGGCATGGCCGTCACGGATGTCGCGACCTGGGTTGCGCATCCCGGTGGGCCGCGCATCCTCGAGGCGTTCGAGCGCTCGCTCGAGGTCGACCGTTCGGCGTTCGCGATGAGCTGGGCGTCGCTGGACAAGGTGGGCAACCTCTCGTCGTCCGCCGTGCTCCACGTGCTTGCCGACACGATCGAGTCCGGTGCCCGTGGCTCGGGACTCCTGTTCGCGCTCGGCCCGGGGGTCAGTGCCGAATTCGTGCTGCTGGAGTTGCCGTGAGTGTTGCGCTGTACATCGCCTTCGTGCTGGCCACGGGAGGCGAGCGCATCTACGAGCTCGTCGTCTCGAAGCGCAATGCTGCCGCGGCGTTCGCCCGTGGCGGGGTCGAATACGGGCAGCGGCACTTCCCCTGGATGGTGGCGCTCCACACGGGGTTGCTGCTGTCGTGCATCGCCGAAGTGGTGCTGCTTCAGCGACCGTTCATCCCGTGGCTCGGCTGGCCGATGCTCGTCATCGCGATTGCGTGCCAGGCGGCGCGCTACTGGATCATCGCCTCGCTCGGCCCGCAATGGAACACGCGGGTGATCGTCGTTCCCGGCGCGGGTCGTATCGCCAATCGCGGCCTCTACCGCTGGTTCAGTCACCCCAACTACGTCGTCGTCGCGGTGGAGGGCATCGCGCTTCCGCTCGTACACACGGCCTGGATCACCGCGATCGCCTTCACCGTGCTGAACGCCGTTCTGCTGCTGGGCTTCAGGATCCCGACGGAGAACAGGGCGCTGCGTCAGCTGTGAACGACGTCGACGTGCTCATTGCCGGTGGCGGACCAGTCGGGCTCGCCGCGGCGATCGAGGCGCGGCTCGCGGGTCTCACCGTCGCCGTGATCGAACCCCGTGATGGTCCGATCGACAAGGCGTGCGGTGAGGGACTCATGCCTGGGGCGCTACCGCTGCTCCAGCGCCTCGGTGTCGACCCGGAGGGCATGCCGCTGCGCGGCGTGAGCTATCGCGCTCGCGGCGCACGCGCCGACCACCGGTTCGAGACGGGCGTCGGCAGGGGTGTTCGCCGCACCGCGTTGCAGGCGGCGCTCGCCGATCGAGCCCGCGCACTCGGGGCGGAGATCGTGGAGGCTCGGGTCGACGGGGTCGAGCAGGATGACACGGGCGTGACTGCTGCTGGGGTGCGGGCATCCTGGCTCCTGGCCTGCGATGGCCTCCACTCCGGCGTGCGCCGCGACCTCGGTCTGGATCGACCGGTGCCATCGCGTGGGCGGCGGTTCGGCATCCGTCAGCACTTCTCGATCGCGCCCTGGAGCGACTTCATCGAGGTGCATTGGGCGGAGGCCGCCGAGGTGTACGTCACGCCGGTCGCGGCCGACACGGTCGGGATCGCGATGCTCGGGGTGCAGCACGCCGATTTCGATGCGGTGGTGCGATCGATACCCGGGCTGGCCGTGCTCACGGATGCCGCGCCCGCGAGCACTCGGCGCGGCGCGGGGCCCTTCCGCCAACGGGCCTCCCGCGTGAAGTCCGGGCGGGTGCTGCTCGTGGGCGACGCCTCCGGCTACGTCGACGCGATCACGGGCGAGGGGCTGCGGCTGGGCTTCGACCAGGCGCGCGTCGCGGTCGCCTCACTCGTGGGTGGCGCGGCGTACGAGCGCGAGTGGAAGCGCGTGACGCGCGACTTCCGGGTGCTCACGAGTGGCCTCGTGGCCGCGGCGGGCTCACCTCTGCGCCGCGGGATCGTGCCGCTCGCGGCCCGTCTGCCGCGCGTCTACGGCGCGGTCGTGGAGCGGCTCGCGCGCTAGTTCGCGCACGCCGCGGGTCCTGCGAGCGGGCGCGGGACGCGCAAAGTACCGCGATATCAGCGGATGTGATCGAGCAGGGCCGTGAGTGAGTCACGGATGCCCTCGAGCTCGGCCACCGGCATCCCCAGGCGGTCGACGACCTGACCGGGAACGGCCTCAGCCTGCCTGCGCAGAGCGATGCCCGCATCGGTGAGGGTCACGTCGAGAGCGCGCTCGTCAGCGGGGTTGCGCCGTCGTGTGAGCAGGCCGGCCTCCTCGAGCCGCTTGAGCAGGGGCGACAGGGTTGCGGGCTCCAGCAGCAGGGCCTCGCCCAGGTCGCGCACGGTGCGGGGGCTCCGCTCCCAGAGGGCGAGCATCACGAGGTACTGCGGGTGTGTGAGCCCAAGAGGCTCGAGGATCGGGCGGTAGAGCCCGATGACCGCTCGCGACGTCGCGGCGAGGGCGAAGCACACCTGGCGGTCGAGGGCGAGCGGGTCCAGCGGACTCTCATCGACAATCGTCATTTAGTTAGTATACTAATTGTTTGTGGACACAGTAACCCCGAAACCCGCCTGGTGGCAGCGTCTCAATCGCGCGCTCTTCCCCTTCATGGGCCCTGCGCAGGTGGGGCCGTACGAGACTGAGCCTCTCCCGCCGACCGGCCAGAAGCCGTGCCCGCTGTGCGGCAACCCGATGGACGACCACACGTTCGAGCGCAGCACCGACCACCGCTCGACCCGCATGCACTGCCCGAGCTGAGCCGGGGCGCAGGCTAGCCGAGGAGCAGGGGGATGAGCTCGGCGGGGGTTGCGACCGTGGTGAGTGAACCTTCGGCTTCCGCCGGGGTTCCGTAGCCCCACTCGACGAAGATCGACGGGATGCCGTTGGCCGCTGCGCCCTCGATGTCGTAGTCGCGGTCTCCGATCATGATGGGGCGCGAGACATCCACGCCGATCATCCGGAATCGCGTGATCGCCTCGGCGATCACGTCCTTCTTCGCCGACCTGATCTCGTCGATCGAGGCACCAGAGAGCACCCTGAAGTACTGCGTGAGATTGCCGTGGTCGAGGATCACGGATGCCGGGAACTCCGGCTTCGACGTCGCAAGCGACAGTGGCACTCCCGCCGCGTGGATCTCCTTGAGCACCTCGGGGATGCCGTCGAAGATCGGGCTCGATTTGGTGCCACGCGAGATGTAGTGGTCGCGGTAGATCGCGAGGGCCACGGCCGACTCCTCCGGCGTCATCCCGGCGCGATCGCGGAACGCGTCGAGCAGCGGGGGGCCGACCCAGGCGCGCAGTTCAGTCTCGCTCGGAACGGGCAGCCCGAGTTGCTCGAAGACGTGGCCGAGCGACGCGGTGATGCCGGGAGCCGAGTCGGCGATGGTGCCGTCGAGGTCGAAGAGGATGCAGGTGTAGGGGCTAGTCATGGCATCCCGAGCCTACGCTGCGGCCCGGTTACAACGATCCGAACGAGCGCATGAGGTTCGCGACCGCGGGGCCGAGCACAATGATGAAGAGCACCGGCAGGATGCAGAACATGAGCGGGAAGAGCACCTGCACGGGCACCCGCATCGCCTTCTCCTCCGCGCGCTGGCGGCGCTTGGCCCGCAGGTCCTTCGCCTGGGTGCGTACGACCTGGCCGATGGAGACGCCGTACTCGTCGGCCTGCATGATCGCGCGGGCGAAGCGCTGCAGGTCCGCGACGTCAGTGCGGGCGGCGAGTGCTGAGTAGGCCTCGCGACGGGATGCCCCGACCCGCATGTCCTGCACGGTGCGGGCGAGCTCGGCGGCGAGCGGCCCCCTCCCGTACCGGCCTGCCCGGTCGATGGCCGTCTCGAGGCCGAGGCCCGCCTCCACCGAGATGAGCACCTGGTCGAGGGTGTCGGCGAGTTCGAGCTGGATGCGATCCTGGCGCTCCTTCGCGCGCCCGTGAACGATCAGATCCGGTGCGAAGTACCCGCCGACGATGAGGATGACGCCGATGGTCGCCATCGTCGCGGAGGGCTGCAGCCATACGAGCAGCACAGCGATGCCGAGCCCCGCGAGCAGCAGGAGCAGCTTCGCGATGACGAGCGTGCGCAGCGACCACTGGTTGCTGAGGCCCGCGAGCTGCAGGTTGCGTTCCATGCGCTGGATGAGGGCGCGAGGGGCGAACGGCGGCGGCGCGGTGCGCGGTGCCACCCGGGGTCTTGCTATGACCGCACCCCTGCCGGGCAGCGCTGCGAGCACGAAGAGGGGCAGCGCTGCGGCGAGGAGCAGCGGGCCGAGGATGGCGAGGGCGAACGACACGATCAGAACCGAATCCGTGTGATCGCGCGGAGCCAGAGACTGCCGACGATGAAGAGCACGACGCTCACGCCGAGTAGGAGGATGCCGAGGGGCGTCGTCACGAAGATCGCGAGGTACCCGGGGGAGAGCACACTCAGGATCAGCGCGATTCCGACGGGCAGTGCCATGAGCACGATCGCCGAGACCCGCCCCTCGGAGCTGAGCGTGGCGACCTGCCGCCGGATCTGCTGGCGCTCGCGGATGGTGTCGGCCACGTGGTCGAGCACCTCGCCGAGGTTGCCGCCGACCTCGCGGTGGATGGCGACGGCTTGGGCCGTCCACTCCAGATCGTCGCTCTTCATACGGGTCGCGACCGAGAGGATCGCGTCGCTCAGCGGTCGTCCGAGCCTGTGCTCATTGACGACCCGCGTGAACTCCTCAGCCGTCGGGCTCGCCGAGTCGGTGCTCACCGAGTCGACGGCGCGCTGCAGGCTGTGCCCGGCCCGCAGACCGCTCGCGAGTAGCTGCAGGGTGCCCTCGAGCTGTTCCCCGAACGCCTGCCGTCGTTTCTCGATGCGGTGGAGCAGGAGAAAACGCGCTGCCACGAGGACGACGATCGGCAGGAGCACGGGGAGCAGCCAGGCGATGAGCGACGGTCGGCTCAGGGCAACGATCATCCCGAACACGGCCGCCCCCGCAGCGGAGACGGCGATGACCAGAACGACGGCCCCGGCGCTCAGCCGGATGCCGGCGAGGTCGACCAGGCCGACGATGCCCGACCCGCTGCGCTTGACCGCCTCGTCCGCGCGGGCCGAAGCGACCCGGCCCCACTCCCGCAGGCGATCGGATGCGTGATCCGACGTGCGCGCGCGGGGAGCGGCGACGACGAGCACGATGATGCCCACGGCCGCGAAGAGCAGCAGCAGCCCGACGAGGATGGCGGTCATTGCCAATCCTGCGATGATCGTGGCTCGACGGGTGACACGGCAAAGACGGCGGCGTTGAAGGGCACGCCCACCTCCTCGAAACGCGTGAGGAAGCGCGGTCGGATGCCGGTGGGCTGCGAGGTACCGAGGAACCGCCCCGACGAGTCCACGCCAGCAGAGAAGTCGAACCGGTACACGTCCTGCATCGTGATGATGTCGTTCTCCATGCCGAGAACCTCGGTGATGTGGGTGACGCGGCGAGTGCCATCACGCAGTCGCGTGATGTGGATGATCACGTCGACCGCAGAGGCGATCTGCTCGCGGATCGCGCGATGCGGCAGGTCCATGCCGGCCATGAGCGCGAGGGTCTCGAGGCGCGCGATGGCGTCGCGCGGCGAGTTCGAGTGCACGGTGGAGAGCGACCCGTCGTGCCCGGTGTTCATGGACTGCAGCATGTCGAGCGTCTCGCCGCCGCGGCACTCGCCCACGACGATGCGATCGGGCCGCATGCGCAGTGAGTTGCGCACGAGGTCGCGGATCGTGACCTCCCCACGCCCCTCGAGGTTGGACGGGCGGCTCTCGAGGCGCACCACGTGCTCCTGCTGCAACTGCAGCTCGACGGAGTCCTCGATCGTGACGATGCGTTCGTCCGGGGGAATGAACGACGAGAGCACGTTGAGCAGCGTGGTCTTTCCCGTGCCCGTTCCGCCCGACACGATGATGTTCAGGCGCGCCCGAACTGCAGCATGGAGCAGCTCGACCATCGACTCGCTGAGCGTGCCGAGCTCGACCAGGTCGCCGGCCTTGTACGGATCGTCCGCGAACTTGCGGATTGTCAGGGAGGGGCCGCTCACCGCGAGCGGGGGGATGATCGCGTTGACGCGCGACCCATCGGCGAGCCGGGCATCCACGAGTGGGGACGACTCGTCGATGCGACGACCGACGCGAGAGACAATGCGCTCGATGACGCGACGCAACCGATCCTCCGAGCGGAAGCCCGTCGAGACGCGCTGGATGCGACCACGACGCTCGACGTAGATCTGGTCGGGCCCGTTGACCATGATCTCGCTCACCGTTGGGTCGTCGAGCAGGGCCTGGAGCGGGCCCAGTCCGAGCGCCTCGTCGGCGAGCTCCCGGATGAGACGGAGGCGCTCCTGCTCGGAGAGGCGGGCTCCGCGTTCGTCGATGATCGACGCGAGCTCCCGTCGCACGGCCGCGTCGAGTTCGGCCTCACTCAGTCGCGCATCGTTGATGCGCGTGCCGATGCGGTCGGTGAGCACATCCGAGATCTGCTGCCGCAGGGTGACGTACTCCGGTGACTCCTCGGGCGCGTCGGGGAGCGGCTCCGGTTGCGCTACCGGGGCGGGCGGTGGAGGAAGCTCAGGCGGTGGTGCGGGTTCGGTCTGCTGTGGCACCTGCGCTATCGGCCACGCGGGGAGCGGCGTCTGCGTGGGCGCCGGATTGACGAGAGGCCCGGGTTGCCGACGGTTGCGAGCGGCATCCAGGCGTTCAGAGAGACTCATCGTGCATCCTTTCGTCCTGACGATCTGCGGCGGTCCTCTGCAGCGTCGATGAGCTTGCCGAGCGCTCGCAGGCGGGCCGATGCTTTGTCGCGTGGGCTGTCGAGAACCACCGGAACCCCTCGATTGGTCGACCGGCCCACGGCGTTCGACCGCGGCACGGCGAGGGTCACGGCGTCGCCGAGGGCCGACTCGATCTCGCTGGGGCGAGCCGACCTGCGGTCGGTCATGTTGACCACGAGGTGATGCTGGGTGGGAAGCATGCCCAGCTCGCGCAGTACGGCCAGCTCCTTGGCCAAGCCGTTGATGCTCGTGACATCCGGGCTCGTCACCGTGACCACCTGGGAGGCCTCGTCGATGGCCGCGAGGGTGTGCTCCGACAATCCCGGCGCCGTGTCGACCACCACGTAGGCGTACTCCTGGGCGAGTTGGCGCAGAACGACCGCGACATCCCTCGCCTCGATGCGGTCGGCGTGAACGGGCGATGGTGGAGCGGCGAGCACGAGCAGCCCGCTCGAGTGCATCGTCAGGGTGTGCTTGACGAGGAGCACGTCACGGGATGCCGCTGACCCGACGGCCTCGGTCATCGAGCTCATGGGCTTGAGGGCGAGCGCCTCCGCGACGTCGCCGAACTGCAGGTCGAGGTCGACGAGAACCGTTTCGTGGGGACGGATCGCGGCAAGCACGAGCGCGATGTTGGTGGCGATCGTCGTCTTGCCGACGCCGCCCTTCGGTGCGGTCACGACGACGATTTCGCCTCGCGGGCGCAGCTCACGAGGCGAGGACAGTTGGGATGCGGCGCGCGCGGCCCGATCCGATGCCTCCACGAAGAGCGCGTCGACATCCTCGAGTTCGGCGTTCAGCGGCAGCGCGAACGCGATTCCCGCCGCGGCGTCCTCGGCGGACAGGTCGACTCGCGAGCCGGCGACGGCGAGGGTCGGCACGGTCAGTCGGAGGGATCGCGCGAGTTCGACGCTCTGCGACGGCGGCACGTAGGCACCGAAGACCACGAGGTGGGGTCGCACCTCGAGCCGGAGGAGTCGGGTGAGCAGAAGATCCGTCTCGGCGGGTGCGATGACGAGCATCTGCTCGCCGAGCAGCAGCCTCGCCTGGTCCTCCAGGGCACTGTCCGGTCCGATGAGCACGACGCGCGTCATGTCAGGAGCTCCTGCACGGTGAAGGGCGTGCGCACGCTCGGGGCCGTGTCGGGGTTCTGTTTCGTGAACCAGAGTTGCGCGTACTCACGCGCGTAGATGATCGCTTGGGCATCGCGCTCGGAGACCGCCACGGTGACGGTGACGGTGCCCTGCGTCCCGGTGATCGTGCCATCCTCTGCAACTGCTGTGCCACCGGAGACCGCCGTGACGAGCACCTGCTCCAGCAGCGGACGTGTCTGGCGGGGTGTCGTTCCGTCCCCCTCGACGCTCACGTAGATGCCCACGGTGTCGCCCGGCGTCAGTCGGCCATCGAGTACGCGCGGGGCGTCGAGCGAGACCGAGACCTCCTGGAGTCCCTCGGGGATGAGAACCGACCCGCCCTGATCGACGACCGAATCCGCTGACGCGAATCTCCCGCTCACCACCTGTTCGCCCGGCACCAGCACCGCTGTCGTCACGAGATCACCGAGATCGGTGAGCTCGTCGAGGCTCGTGATGGCCCCCTCGGCGAGGAACGCCTTCGGCACGGAGCGTTCCTCCACGAACAGCGCGAGCTGGTTCGCCGACGCACCCGCCGGAACCTCCGTCGTCACCACGAGCACCGGAGCGAGCTCCGCGCCCTCGGTCGCGCGCTGGTCGGCTCCGCGCACGTAGTTCACGAGCAGCACACCTCCCACGACGGCCAGGACTATCGCGATCACGAGGGCGACTATTCGAGTTCTCATCAGGACTTTCTGTTCGGGAGGAGGTCAGGCGACGAGTCGGTAGGGAATGAGGGCGGCGCTGGCTTCTTCGGGCGTCAGGTTGGCGTCGACCAGCTGCCCCTGCAGGCCCTGGCAGGCGAGAAGTGTTGGTAGCAGGTCGGCGAACAGCGGAGCCAGTGCGAGCTCGAGAAGAGCTCCCAACCCCGAGAGGTCGACGCCGAGGAAGTCCTGCACCGAACTGCTGCAACCGGGGTCGGGGCCACCGACGGGGCTCACGAGGTCGTCGTCCCCGATCGCCAGCAGCCCGTCGAAGTCGTACCCGGTCACGACGATCTCGGCGTAGCGGACGATCGTGACGTTGCCGAGGACTGTGCCGACCACCGTCGAGGTGGCGTTGTCGTAGATCGGCACGATCACACGCTTACCCACGAGCGTCTGGATCACGGGGACGCACGAGCTGATCGGCACGAGCTTGTCGAGCGTGCTGACGACGGCGGTCTGGAGGTTTGGATCGAAGGTGCAGTCGGCTCTCGCGTCGGCAAGCCATCCGCCAGCGAGCACGTTGGTTCCGCACGAGAGGATGTTGTCCACGTACTCGGGCACCGATCCGCCGCCGAGGATGCCCGTGATCGACGACAGCAGCGCTCCGACACCGCTGTAGGCACCGGTCCCGATGAAGACGGTGTCGTCGCCCTCCTCGGGGAGCGAGCACGCGTTGATGGCCAGCGGAAGGGCGACGGCGCCGGGGTTCCACTGCGCTTCCGCGCTCGCGCCGACCGCCGTGTCATCCGCGCCGGCCGCCCACGAGAACAGCGAAGGTTGCACACTCTGGAGTTGCACGGTGACGCTGTCGGCCTCGAAGATCGGAGCCCCCACGAGTTCGGCGGCGCCGTCGTTGAGGGTGGCCTGCGCGATCTCCGTGGCGACCGCGGTCGAGGCCGATCGAACGACGGGATCGCACCCGTTCAGCACCGTGGTCGAAGGCGATTCGTAGCACTGCTGGGCGAGGGTTATGGCCGCGGCATCCGCGGCATCCTGAAGCTGCGAACTGCGTGCCGTCGCCGCGCCGATATCGATGACGAGTGCGGCAACAATCAGCACGACGGTCATGGTCATCGCGACCACGACGACTGTCGCACCCTGTTCCTCCCGTCGCGCTCTCGCAATCAGCCGCCGCACTGTCTCGTCGCCTTTCCGCTGAGAGCGATGGATGCACCGAAAAGGCCGGTCAGGAGCGGTTTCGGTACTGTCACGTCGACGCTGAGTCTTGCCGGGCTCACGCAGGGCCCAGCGGGTGTCACAGTGAACGTGACATCCGTCGCCGAGACCTCCACGCCGATGGGCGCTGTTGCTGCTGCCGCGGCGGCGACCGCCTCTCCCTCGTCTCCCGAGACGGTCATGCTCCTGGCGGCCTCGCGGGCCGCATTCGTGAGGAGGATCTGGGCGTTGTAGGCGGTGCCGAACTCGACGATGCCGAGGAGGAGGATCAGGAGAACGGGCAGCACGAGAGCGAACTCGACAGCCGCAGCGCCGCGTTCAGGGTTCTCTCGTAAGCGCTTCACGTGCTGCGAGAGTGGAGTGCCGGTGGAAGTCGGCTCAGTCCGCGCCCGGTGTGTTATCGCCGAGGAAGTCGGCGATGCCCCCGAACATGTCTTGCAGAGCGCCGGTGAGCAGCCCCACTGCGGCGATGATGGCCACAGCGATCAGGCCGACGATCAGCCCGTACTCGACTGCGGTCGCACCTTCCTCGTCACGACGCAGACGAGTGACGGCGATGGACACGGATGCTGCGATGTAGGTGAACATGATCTCCCCAATCACGCTCGCCGTGGCGGAAGCGCGAAACTACCATGGCTTCGCGCTGCGAACGTACCGGTAGCATCCTCACTTTATGCGTCGCAGTCTACCCCCCAAATGGGGTACAAGCGGTCTCGCGCAGTAGAGAGGAACACGAGGCGCGAAACTCGTGAAAGCTCGTCGAGCATTTTGTACCCCGCACTGAGCCAGTTTCTGGTTTCTTGGGATTTTGGTTGAAGTTCGCTCGGGTCCGTGTAATCCTGAGACCAACTGGATGACCTGGCTGGGGAGCGGGGCATCTGCCGCAACCACTTCTGAGAAGAAGGATCCCAGCCATGAATACTTCCGTCGTCCGTTCTCGCACCCTTCGAACAGGTGCATTCGCCGCACTGGCCCTCGGTACCGCTGCCGTGCTGGTGTTGCCCTCCGCCGCATCCGCAGCTCCGGTCGTCTCCCAGGGTGAGGGCCGGCTGCTCACCGCGACGCTGGGAGGCACGCCCATCGATGGGCTCCTGACCCTCGCGGGTGCCACCGCAGTCAACACGGATGGCGGGCCCACGGTCGTCGCCAACGTTCCGCTGGACGCCACGGCGCTGCAGGCGCTCAACATCGAGGTCGCCCCCGGTGTCGATGTCTTCGGTGACTCGGGCTTCATCCAGCTGGGCGCGGTCGGGCAGTACGCCGAGGCCCGACCGGATGGCTCGTCCGTCGCGTTCTCCGGAACCGTCAGCTCGGCACCCAGCCTGCTCGGGTTCGACGCAGCGCCGACCGGCAGCAACCTCGGGACTCCTGGTGCTGGGGACTCGGCCAGTATCGAGGTCGGGACGGCCGCGCTGCTCGGAGGGACCGACCTGGTGACTCTCGACATCGGCATCGGAGCCGTCGCTGCGAGCGCGCAGCAGCCGACCGGCGCTGTGCCGCCGTCGGGCGACTACACGATCGCCGACCTCTCCGTGAACGTCGGTGGCACTCTTCTCGATGGCACGCTCGGCGAGCTTTCCCCGGTGCTCACCACCCTCCTCGGTACCGTCCAGACGCTCACGGGCGTCGAGGTCGAGAACCCGGTGACCCCGGGCGGCACGATCGAGATCACCCTCGACGATCTTCTCGCCGCAGGTGGATTCGCCAGCCTGCAGGACCTGCCGGAGGGCACCAACCTCCTCGAGTACCTGCCGACGGCACTCGTGACGAAGCTCGCGGCCGCTGTGAACGCCACGCTCACCGAGGTCTCGGCGCTCGTCGCGACCTTCCCGCTCGTGGGCGTCGCCCTCCAGGCCGCGATCAACGTCGCGAACGGACTGATCACGCCGATCCTCACCGATCTCGCGGCCGACCTCGGCGGCCCGCTCGGTGACGCGATCGACGCCATCGCCCAGCTCGACGTGAACAACAAGACCACTAACCCGGATGGCTCGTTCACACAGAACGCGCTGACGATCGGTCTCGGTACCGACGGCGCCATCGCAGAGATCGCGCTCGCCAATGCCACGGTCGGGCCTAACGCGGGAATCGACGGTATCCCCGTCGCCAACGCGGAGAGCCTGCTGATCGCGGGCGGAATCCTCGGGGCTGCCGCCCTCGGAGCCGTCGTGGTCTTCGCCAGCCGTCGCCGCAACGCAACGGCAAGCTGAGGGGATACGCCGACATGAGTGGAAACTACGGACCCATCGGGGGCGGACTCGCAGCGACCGGCCTGGCGCTGCCGTTCGGATGGTATTTCGTGATCGCCATCGCGGTGCTCGTCGTCGGGTTCCTCCTCGTGCGCGTCGCGATGCGCAGCCGAGCACGTCGAACTCCGCGACACACCTAGCAGCAACACACACTCACACTGGGGGTGATCCCGGCCGGGTCGGGCCGGCCGGGATCATCGGGGAGGGGATGCAGGAATGCCAGCCAGCGAATCCGCACAGGCGCTCGCCTTCGTGCTTCTCGTGATGTTCCTCGCCTACGTTCTGCTGATCCTGGTCCCGTTCCTGCGACGCAAGCAGGATCCGGAGGGGGACCCTGGCCAGTTCGGCTGGCACGTCTTCGTGCCCTGTCGCGACGAGGTGACGGTGATCGGAGCCACCATCGAACGGCTTCGCTCGACTTTCCCGTCGGTGCACGTCTGGGTCATCGACGATGCGAGCGATGACTCGACGGCGTCGATCGTCGAGAGCGCGGCATCCGTCGACCCCTTCGTGCACCTCGTGCGTCGCTACCGCCCCAACGCCCGCCAGGGAAAGGGCGCTGCTCTCAACGAGGCGTACCGGGTTCTGAGCCGGTGGTTGCCGCGCGATGCCGACCGCAGCCACACCATCGTCGCCGTGGTGGATGCGGATGGGCGTCTCGCGCCCAACGCCTTCCGGCAGGCGGCGGGGCCTCGCGCCTTCGCGAACCCTGCCATCGGTGCGGCGCAGGCTGCCGTATGGATGAGCAACCGGGATGACGCGGCTCCCCTTCACGGAGAGCGCTCGCGCCTCCACCAGGCCTGGGGCCGCTACCTCGTCAGGATGCAGGACATCGAGTTCCGCACCACCATCGCCGCGATGCAGTGCCTGCGCCTCCGCACCTTCTCCGTCGGTCTCGGGGGCAACGGACAGTTCAGCAGGCTCTCTGCCCTCGACAAGGTCTCGCAGATGTCGGGCAATCCGTGGCACGGCTCTCTCCTCGAGGACTACGAGCTGGGCGTCCACGTCGTGCTCGCCGGATACCAGAACACGTACATGCACGACACGCACGTCGAGCAGGAGGCACTGCCATCCACTCGCCGCCTCCTCACACAACGGGTGCGCTGGTGTCAGGGCGGCATGCAGTGTGCCCGCTATCTTCCGAGCATCTTCCGCTCGGAGAACTTCACGAACGCGGGGTCGCTCGAGGCCACCTACTTTCTCCTGCTGCCCTTCATCCAGCTCGCCGGAATCGTGCTCTGGCCGGCGGCATTCATCGCCATGGTCGCCTCGGGCACCATCTACGCCGGCAGCTTCGCGTTGTTCATCAGCCAGGCGTGGTGGCTCATCCCGCTCGTGCTCGTGACGGGTATCGCGCCCTTCGGCATCTGGGCGATCATCTACCGCCAGCAGGTGGCGCGCGAGGCGAGTGTCGGAGCCGCGATCGGCTGGGCGTTCGGGTACTGGCTCTACATGTACCAGACCTACATCTCGGTCGTGCGGGCCCTCATCCGTCTCGTGCTCGGCAAGGACAACTGGACCAAGACGCGTCGCAACGCCGAACAGGACAACCTGCGACTCGTGGCGAGGGAGACATGAGCATGACAACTCAGGTGCATCCCGCGTCCCACGGTCGGCGGGCGGCGACGCGACCGATCTCCCAGCGCGGCTCCCTGCTCGCGGCGGCGCTACTGCTCGGAACCGCCCTGCTCATGGCCCTCAATTCGACTGCCGTCATCGCGGTCGAGGCGAAACTCACCGCGTTCATCATGGGACTCTTCACCTATGGCAAGTCGACCTCGCACGACCACCTCATCTTTATAGGCCTCGGGACCGACGAGGTTCTGGGCTTCCTCATCACGCCGTTGTGCACGTCGATCGTGCTGGCCACCCCGGTTCTTGTGCTCGCCGGTCTGCTGCTCCTGTTTCCCCGCTATCGCCTGGCGTGGGTGCTGCGCGGACTCGCCGTGGCACTTCCTCTCGCCATCGGTGCGAATCTCGCTCGTTTCGTGCTCGTCGGCGTAGCCTTGCAATTGTGGGGACGCGGGGGTTTCGAGGTGATGCACCATTACGTCGGATCGGTGCTCGTGCTGTTGTGCTCCGCAGCCGCACTGGTGCTGCTCCTGCTGATCGCGACGACCGGGAGGGTCTCGATCCCCAGCGGCTGGCTGGCGAAGTTCGGCCGACGCTGAGTCGGGGGCCTCTGAGCCGGGGGATGCTGAGCCGGGGGATGCTGAGCCGCCGCGTCCTGCACGCGGCGATCATCGGATGCGCCGCCACAGTGCTACTGGCCGCGT
The DNA here is from genome assembly GCA_964425885.1 of uncultured Salinibacterium sp. Taxonomy (GTDB): domain Bacteria; phylum Actinomycetota; class Actinomycetes; order Actinomycetales; family Microbacteriaceae; genus Rhodoglobus. Next base: position 446,091 of record CAYRON010000001.1, on the reverse strand, counting down.
GCACCGCAGCGCCGCTGTCGTCGCCCGTCGCGTCGGACGTGACCGCTCCCGCTCCGGTCGTGGGGGAGTGCCACAACCTCGATCGCGCTGAGCACTTCGAGATCCTGAGCGACGCCGCTCCCGCCGTCGAGTGCGGCGCCGACCACACCACCGAGACGTACCTGATCGGGGACCTGGCATCCGTTGCCCGATTCTCGTCGCGGTACCCAGCCCTCGAGGAGCGACTCGATATCTCGGAGGAGATCTGCTCCGGCAGTGTCGTGCGTGCGTACGTCGGAGCGAACGCCCGGCAGGCGCTCTACGGGGTGTCGTCCGTCGCGTTCCTGCCGACACCGCAGCAGTGGGCCGACGGTGAACGATGGGTGCGCTGCGACCTCGTGGTGGTGGCGGCAGAGACGCAGGCGTTCGAACCCCTCGTGCTGCAGTCCTCCCTTCGCAACGGTGCTGCATCCGGAGAGGCCGACCCTCTCCTGCGCTGTTACCGCGACGACGCGTCGAGTGACGAGCTGCCCGACGTGCGGTGCAGCGAACCGCACGTCTCACGCGACATCAACATGTGGATACCGCTGACGGCGGAGCCCAGTGAGCTCGAGATCGTGCAGCAGTGCGTTCCGGCAGCATCGGAGTGGGGCACGCTGACCGGCAGGACTGTCGAGGGTGTCTCGGGTGTGCTGCACACCGAATCCAATGGCAGCCTCACGCTGCGCTGTGTCGTGACGGAGGCCGTCGATGTCGCACAGTGAGGCCGACCCGGTCGAGGGCACCCGGCGCGCACGCCACACCGCGCGCGCTCGAACTCTCCGCCGCATCACGGTTGCCGAGGGTATCGGGAGGGTGCTCGAGCGCATCTCCCCGGGAGAGTTCGAGAATCGGCCGCGCGTCTGGGTTGCGGCGATCATCGGCGGCCTCGTGGCGTTCGCACTCATCATGGTCAGGCTGTTCGTGCCGAGCGTCGTCGGCATGGGTGACAACGGCGACGGCTTCCGGCTGCTGTGCGGGCTCGGCCTCGGCAACGACCGGCCGTTCCTCGCGGACCCCAGCCTCGCCATCTATCCGCAGTGGTCGCCGACCGGATGGTACGGCCTCGCGTGCCCACAGGGTGAAGCGCCGCCCTTCTCCTCGTACTATCTGCTCGCCGGGCTAGCTCGCCTGCTCTCGATCCCCTTCGGCGGCGGACTCGACCTGCGCATCCTCGGAGCCCTCCTCGCGCTCGTGGTCGCGGCGCTCCTCGTGGCGCTCATCCGCTACCTCCCGGGCTCGACGCCCTTCCGCCTCGTGGTCGCGGGTGGCATCCTCTTCTTCCTCCTCGACGCCTCCTTCGCCGACTTCTTCGTGTCGGCCGACCTCGAGGGCACCGAGCTCGTGGCCGTGCTCGCCGCGTTCGTGTCACTGCTGATCCTCTGGGGCGGGTACGCGGAGCGCGTGACGACGATCGATGTTCCGCCCCGCGGCGTCCTCGCGCTCTCCCTCGCCGTGGTGATCGCGCTACTCGTCACGAGCACCTCGCTCATCGCGCTCGCCTTCGTGCCGGGGTTCATCGCGGGTCTGCTGTGGGTGCCGCGACTGCGCGATGCCGAGCGGGCGCGCTCGCGGCCGGTCGGTCGCGTTCTCCGCGGCGATCGTGGCCGCGCCTTCGCGCGAGGTCTTGCGCGGCGAGTGCCCGCCATCGTCGCGAGTGTGTTGCTGCTCGGGATCGCCGCCGCCCAGGTCGCCGCGTTCTCCGCTCGCGATCACAGTGCCGAGGTGTACGACTCGATCTTCCGGTCCATACTGCCGTCGAGTTCGACGCCCGAGACGGACCTCGAATGGTTCGGGCTCGACGAGGGGCTGGCCGACGCGAGTGGGCAACCCCCGACATCCGTCGCTGCCTCCCGCGTGTTCGCCGATCCCGCGTTCGCGCGGATCGGAGCAACGCAGGTCGTGCTGTTCCACGTGACGCACCCCGAGCGGATGGTGGCGCTCGCCGACCGCGGGATGGCGGCCCTCGCATCCCCTCGGCTCGAGAACCGCGGCAACTTCCTCGACGTGCGACGCGACGATGAGGGCGAGCTCGTGCATGACCAACGGTGGGTGCCCGCGCAGTGGGGCAGCCAGGTGCTGTACTCCGTGCCCCTGCTCATCCCCGCCGGACAGATCGCGGGCCTCCTCGTTGCTCTCGCTCTTGCCTTCGCCCACACCCGGTCAGTGCGCAGCAGGAGTCTCGGGTGGGCGACCTTCTTTCTCCTGCTCGGGTCCGCGCTGATCTTCTGGACGACGCTGCTCGGGCCTCACATCGCGCTCGCGGAGGCACTGCTCCCGTCGACGCTCGTGATGTGGCTGTCCATTCCGCTCGTCGTCGCGTGCGCGGCGATTCGGGTCACGGCGAGCCCTGGGTCGAAGTCGGCGGTTCTCGATCCGATGCCGAAGAACTCCTGGATCGCGGCCGCGACCCGCATCGCGGCGCCACCGTCGCCGTAGGGGTTCACCGCTCGCGCCATCGCCTCGTACGCCGACTCGTCGTCGAGAAGTCGACCGACCTCGGCCACGATCACTTCCTCGTCGGTGCCCACGAGTCGCGCAGCGCCCGCATCGACACCCTCCGGTCGCTCGGTGGTGTCGCGAGTGACGAGCACGGGACGGCCGAGGCTCGGCGCCTCCTCCTGGACGCCGCCGGAGTCGGTGAGCACGAGGTGGCTCGCCGCCATGACCGCGGTGAACTCGTGGTAATCGAGCGGATCGACGACGGTCACGCGCTCGTGCGGGGGAAGCCACGTCGCGAAGGCCTCGCGCACGATCGGGTTGCGGTGCAGCGGGATCAGCACGTGGATGTCGGGGCGGGCATCCACGAGCCTGCCGATGGCGCGTGCCGTCGAGGCGAGTCCGCTCTCCCACGACTCGCGGCGGTGGCTGGTTACGAGGATGATGCGCCTGCCAGAGCGGATGACGCGACCGATGTCGTCCGAGAGCTCCGGTGGTCGCGACACCGCGTAGAGCAGCGCGTCGATCACGGTGTTGCCCGTCACGATCACGCGGGAGGGCGCGACGCCCTCCGCGAGCAGGTTGTCGCGCGCCGTGGGGGTGGGCGCGAAGTGCAGGGCGGCCAGCTGCCCCACGATGCGGCGGTTTCCCTCCTCGGGAAAGGGCGAGTCGAGACGACCGGAGCGCAGGCCGGCCTCGAGATGGAACACCGGAACGCCGGAGTAGTAGGCGGCGAGGGCCGCAGCTGCGGCCGTGGACGTGTCACCCTGCACGAGGATTGCGTCGGGACGGGCGTCCGCGATGACTCCGCCGACGCCCTCGAGCGCCTTCGCCGCAAGACCGGTGAGGCTCTGGCGATCCGTCATGATGTCGAGATCCACGCGCGGCGTGATGCCGAAGAGCGAGTTCACCTGGTCGAGCATGGCGCGGTGCTGGCCCGTGACGATGACGTCGAGCTCGATGCCCTTCGTCGCCTGGAGCGCGGTGATGACCGGCGCAACCTTGATGGCCTCCGGGCGGGTGCCGTACACGACCATGACCTTGGGCATCAGAGGTTCCTTCGCCCGGTTGCCGGTACCGCTGGGCTGGGGACTCCGCGATACCGGCCACCGGACCCGCCTGAGCGGGAATGAAGTAATGGGCACTTCATTAGATAGGACTCCGAGGTGGCGCAACTATGTCGCGAAACTCTGAACTTTATTTCGGGCAATTTTTCCTGCGCTACGGAACGGTCGAGATGCCGGGAGCGGCCGGAGGTTCCTGCCCGCCGTCGAGCGCCCGGCCGACCCCGAGAGCGAAGCTGCCCACGAGGATGACGGCGCCGACGATGGCGATGACCTTGGCCCGGCGGCCAGCCAGCACGGCGAGCGAGAACGTTCCGAGCAGGGGGAGGGCCATGGCATCCGAGCCCGCCGCCGTCTCGCCGGCCTGCGGGAGCGACGGGATGACCGCCTCAGCCATCGCCACGGCGGTGGGCTGTGACAACGACTCCAGGTAACCGGCTCCTGCGACCCCGCCGAGCGCGAGCGGGATCAGGACGAGGGCGAGTCGCGACCCCACCTCTTCCACCTCGGCTGCCACGAGCAGGCACTTCGTGCAGTCGTCGAGGTGCTTCTCGATGCGAGTGCTGTCACGGCTGCTGAGCGTGTGGCGCGCGTAGCCGCCCATCTTCGAGACGGCCCATTCGCACTCCGCCGAGGTGCCGGCGTCGTTCACGTGCGCCTGCAACCACGCCTCGCGCAGCCCCTCGCGAGCGCGCAGGGCGAGGGATGCCACGCCATTGGCCGAGAGCCCGAGCAGCGGTGCGACCTCGTGCGGGTCCATGCCCTCGATCTCGGTGTACCAGAGCACGGTCTGCCAGCGCTCGGGCAGCGAGCGGAACGCCTGGGTCGTGAGCGAGCGCTCGAGCGAGGCGACCAGCGGGTCGACCTCGATGCGCTCATCCTCCGGATCCTCCTCGAGAGGGTCGGTCGGGAGGGTGCGTGCGGTGCCGCGCGTCGTCGCGATGTTGCGGATGACCGTATAGAGGTACGGGCGGAACGCGGAGGTCGGGCCGCGCCCGGCCAGAAGCTGCTGGTAGACGCGGAGGTAGGCCTCGGAGAGTAGGTCGTCGGGTTCCATGGTGCGGGAGAACTGCATCGCCGCGCGGTAGGCCGGGCGGTAGTGGCGCTGCCACAGTTCCGCGAAGGCGCGAGTGTCACCGGAACGGATGCGCTGCGTGAGCTCTGCATCCGATGCCTGCACGACGATGCCTGCCTCGGCCACTCCTGACCCCCCTGCCCACCCCGATTCTAGGCGAGGGGGGCTCACTAGTACAGGGTGTGAGTCCGGTCTATGGAGCGGGGTCTGACGTCTTCGATTCGACGGCGGTCCACCCATGATCCAGTACAGCAAAGCCAGCCTCGAGCGTCGCCAGCTGGTCATCGCTGTCGGTCACGAGCAACTGCAGCTGCAACACGAAGCGGGAGTAGACGCGAATCTCGGCAGTGGGATGCTCCAGTCCCAGTTCGTCGGCGATGACCTCGGCGAGGGCGCCCTCGTGACGCAGCCACATCTTGGCCGCGTAGTCGCGCAGCGCCGGGGTCTCATTGAGGAAGTTCAGGAAGATGCGCGAGACGTCGACCCCGTGCTCATCGACATTCGCGCTGATCTCCCGTGCGTAGAAGTCGCGGATGGCGCGGTTGATGGAGACGCCCTCCCCGCGCTCCCGCACGGCCTTGACGAGGTGATCACGCTGCTCGTCGTCCTCATCGAAGACGAGCGCTTCCTTCTGGGGAAAGTGCGCGAAGACCGTGGTGGGGGAGACGTCCGCGGCATCCGCGACCTCGCGGATGCTCACGTTGTCGAATCCGCGCTCGAGAAACATCATCGTCGCCACGTCCGAGATGCTCTTGCGCGTCGCAGCCTTCTTCCGCTCACGACGGCCGACGGGTTGTTGAGCTGCCATGGTGCGAGCTTACCGCGCATCGGACTCAAAACTGGATTGACAACGAAAGTGGTATCGATACACTTACGGAGTGAATAAAGCTAAGACACCCCCGACGAGCTCATCGAACCGCGCCTGGATCATGCTCATCGTCCTGACGATGCTCACCGTCATCGGAATGACCGTCGTCCTGCCCGTTCTGCCCTTCGTGGTGCTGCATTACGTATCGCACGAGCAGGACCTCGCGATCTGGGTTGGCGTGCTGGAAGCTGTCAACGGCCTGTGCGCGTTCCTGGTCGCGCCGTTCCTCGGTCGCTTGTCAGACAGGTTCGGGCGTCGGCCCGTGATCATCGGTGCCGCCTTCTGCGGCGCATTCTCGATGGCACTCTTCGGGATCGGTGGCGCGCTGTGGGTGCTCGTCGTCGCCCGCGTCATCCAGGGCCTCACCGCAGGCGATATGCCGGCCCTCTTCGCCTACCTCGCGGACATCACGCCGCCCGAGAAGCGCGCCCAGCGGTTCGGCATGCTGGGTGCCCTGTCGGGAATCGGCATGATGATCGGACCCGCGGTGGGTGGGCTGCTCGGCGCCATCAGCGTGCAGCTGCCGGTCTTCGTCACCGCGGCGGTCGGCCTCACCATCGCGATCCTCGGCGTCTTCCTGCTGCCGGAGAGCCTGAAAACGCACAACAGGGCGGGCGCGATAACCCTGCGCCAAGTGCAGCCGTTCGGGGTCTTCGCCGAAGCTTTTGGGCGCAAGGAGCTGCGCGCCCTCCTGATCGGGTTCGCCCTCCTGGCACTGCCGTTCGGATTCTTCGTGAACAACTTCAGCGTTCTAGCGCTCGACTCGATCCAGTGGGGTCCGACGCAGATCGGTCTGCTCACCGCGGGTGTCGGAGTCATCGACATACTCATTCAGGGCGTGCTGCTCGCGGTGCTACTGCCACGCATGGGAGAACGGGGCGTGATCGTCAGCGCGATAGTGTCCCAGGCGATCGGACTCGCGGCCTTGGCGATAGTCGCCTCCGTATTCGCCCAACCCTGGGTGTTCATCGTCGGGGCCCTCCTTCTGGCGGCAGGGCAGGGAGCATCGCAGGCCGCGATGGACGGGGCGATGTCCAACGCCGTCGGTGACGACGAGCAGGGCTGGTTGGGCGGTGCAACGCAGTCGCTCAACGCGGCGATGAGCACGATCGCTCCCCTGATCGCCGCCGCGCTCTACACGACCATCAGTCACGCCGCACCGTACTGGCTCGGCGTCGTGCTCATGGCTGTCGCAGCAGTCGTCATCGCCCGGGCACACATCCCGAACTCGGCGAGAACCCTGCCCGAGGAGGCGGATCCGGCTCAGAACAGTCGCGAGTGGGAGTCGTCCATGCCACGCATCTCGTCGTAGTCGAGCACGAGGCAGCGGATGCCGCGATCCTCCGCCAACGTGCGCGCTTGTGGCTTGATCTCCTGAGCCGCAAAGACTCCGGCAACGGGCGCGAGCAGCGGGTCGCGGTTCATGAGCTCGAGGTACCGGGTGAGCTGTTCGACGCCGTCGATGTCGCCGCGGCGCTTGATCTCGACGGCGACACTCTTGCCCGCGGCATCCGTCGCGAGAATGTCGACCGGGCCGATCGCGGTCATGTACTCGCGGCGCACGAGGCGGTGGCCCTCGCCCAGAAGTTCGATGTGCTCGGCGAGCAGTTTCTGAAGGTGGGCCTCGACGCCGTCCTTCTGCAGGCCGGGGTCGATGCCGAGCTCGTGCTTGCTGTCGTGCAGGATCTCGTAGATCGAGATCACGAGAAGGTCGGCGGTCTTGGCCTGGGCGACCTTCCAGATCTCGATGACGCCGGCATCCGTCTGCTCCTGGTCCGGCTCGACGCTGCTGATCGTGCAGGGCGGGCTCATCCAGTTGAGTGGCTTGTAGCTCAGGGAGTCCGAGTGCACGAGCACGGAGCCATCCGCCTTTAAGAGGAGCAGGCGCGTCGCGAGCGGCAGGTGCGCCGAGAGTCGACCCGCGTAATCAACGGAACACCGGGCAACAACGAGACGCACCCGTCGAGTCTACGGTCGGCGTAGCGCCCGCTTGTCCTCGGGGACGATCCTAAATGCAGGAGATTCGGCACCGGATGCTCGGCCAACGCCACTACGACCCCTCTGCAGCTCGGAACTCCTGCATTTGGGATCACGCCGGGCGGGAAGCGGGGCTCAGGCGGAGGGCACACCCGGGTCGGCGAAGGTGTCCGCCTTCACCACGGTGCGCGACGGCTCACGCGTCGCACCCGAGACGAACACGCCGATCGCGCAAAGTACGAGCGCGACGAGAAGGGCGTTGAGGATGCCCACCTGCTCGCCCAACACACCGATGACCGGCGGGCCCGCGAGGAATGCCAGGTAGCCGATCGTGGCGACGGCGCTCACCCGTGCGGCAGCGGTCTTCGGGTCATCGGCGGCGGCCGACATCCCGATCGGGAATCCGAGTGCAGACCCGAGGCCCCACGCGACAGCGCCGATGGTCGCGACGATCGGGTCGGGCACGACGATCATCACGAGCAGGCCGACGCCCGCGAGAACGAAGGATGCCCGCAGCACGGGAACGCGTCCGAACTTGTTCAGCAGCACGACGCCGCCGAGGCGACCCGCTGTCATCGCGGTGACGAACACTCCGAACACGAGGGCGCCCGTCGCCTCGTCCACTCCGTGGCCGTCGACCATCGCGAGGGTCAGCCAGTCGTTCGCGGTGCCCTCCGCGAAGGCGGCGGCCAGCACCACCAGTCCGATGAGAATGGTGCGGGGGTCGCGCCAGATGGCCAGGCGACCGCGCCAGGTCTGGGTGCGGTCATCGTCGGGGAGGTGCTCGCCGTCTTCGAGCACCTTCTCGCTCTGCAGGAAGCGGAAGGTGGAGAGCGCGCCGACGAGAACGAGCACGGCGATCACGCCCATGTGTGCGACGACGGGAATCGCAAGAGCCGCGGCGAGGGCACCGAGGCCGGCGCCCAGCATGGTTCCGAAGCTGAAGAAGGCATGGAAGATCGGCATGATCGCCTTGCCGAGAGCACGCTCGTTGGCCGCTCCCGAGACGTTCATGGCGACGTCGGTGATGCCTGACGAGAAGCCGAACATGAAGAGACCGAGGAAGACGACGCCGAACACCGCAGTGGTGGCTCCGATGCCAGCCACGGCGACGCCGACCGAGACCACGGTGAGGCCCGCAAGGATGGTCGTGCGTGCGCCGAACCGCGCGATGATGTGGCTCGACAGCACCAGACCGACGATCGACCCGGCCGCGATACCGAAGACGAGAACGCCCACCTGGTCGAGGCCGATGCCGAGCGCGTCACGCACCGCGGGGAGGCGCGATGCCCACGACGCGAGCACGAGTCCGGGCAGCGCGAACACCGCGAACGTGGCATTGCGCCACGCGATGTTCTGGCGGTGGGTGAGGGTCTCAGTCATGACATCCATAGGTGTTCGTGCGCATATCGAATCGATTCGACCGAATCGATTCGACTAAGCTACCAACCCATGCGGAACGAGGCAAGCCAGAACGCAGAGCGCCCCACGCTCGCGGCCGTCGCCGCGCTCGCCGGTGTCTCCGCCTCGACCGCCTCGCTCGCCTTCAGCGGGGCCGGTCCGGTCTCCGAGTCCACCCGGGCGAAGGTGCTCGCGGCCGCCGAGCAGCTCAACTACGCGGGGCCAGATCCGCGTGCACAGTCGCTCCGTCGCGGGCGCTCGGGCATCATCGGCGTCGTCATGGAGGACCGCCTGAGTGACGCCTTCCGTGACCCGGTCAACATCGCGATGCTCGACGGAGTCTCCGAGGAGCTCGGGCTCGCCGGCTACTCACTCCTCCTGCTGACGGACACCGGCGACAACCACGCCACGCTCGCCGCCGCCCCCGTGGACGGCGTCATCATGGTCGGCTGCAGCCGTGAGCTCGACGCGCCTGTGACGGCGTTCCGGCAGCGCGGCATCCCGATCGTCGCCATCGAGGCCGAGCCCATGGATGGCGTGCTCCACATCGACCTCGACAACCGGGATGCCACGGCCAGGGCCGCCCGCCACCTCCACGATCTCGGCCATCGCCGTATTGCTCTCGTCACGCTTCCGCTCGAGGGAACCCACGCCACCGGGCCGCTCACCGCCGATGCCGAGGCGGCCAGCCGGGTGCACACCACGCTCGAGCGCATCCGCGGCGCCCGGGAGATCTACCCCGACGCGACGGGGGTTGTCGCCGGGGGCAGTTCGGTCGAGGACGGCCTTGTCGCCGGCCGCGCCGCGCTTGCATCGGAGCCGCGGCCCACGGCGGTGATCGCGCAGAGCGACCTGCTAGCGCTCGGTGTCATCCGTGCGGCCGAGGAGCTTGGGCTCACGGTGCCGCGCGACCTCAGCGTGATCGGTTTCGACGGCGTGCGCATCGAGGGCGCAGGCGACTATGAGCTCACGACGATGGCCCAGCCGTCGGTCGACAAGGGCCGCGCCGCCGGTCGTGCTGCGGTCGAGCTGCTCACCGAGGGTGCGGCCGAGCCGCAGGCGTTCACGGCATCGCTGCGGGTGGGCAATACGACGGCGGCGCCGCGCTAGGCCAGGTACTCCCCGTCCGCCGGCACCGGCACCCCGTCGAACTCGAATGGGATCCCCTGCCCCGTCCACGGCGACGCCCGGTCCATGAGTTGCGCGTGCACGTGCGGCTCGGTCGTGTTGCCCGAGTTGCCGCACTCGGCGATCACCTGGCCTGCAACCACGCGGTCGCCCGGCGCGACGGCGATGGATCCGCGGCGGAGGTGGGCGACGAGCGCGAAGACACCGTCATCCGTTCGGATCACGACGTGGTTACCGATCACGAAGCGCGGGCCGCCGATTTCGCGAACGGCGCCCTCGGCGAACATATAGAGGAGAGCGAACCAGTTCGAGCGTGCGCGGTGGTCGCGCAGTCCGTCGGATGCCGTCACGACCACGCCGTCGACCATGGCGAGCACCGGTTGCCCAATCGCGGGGTACTCGGAGGGCGCGCGGAACGGGGTGCCTCCGAAGCCCGGCCGCGACCCATCGGCCGGGTCGAACACGAGGTCGATCGCGTACGCCTGCCCGTAGGCGCGAATGCCGTGGCTCGGCACCTTCGTTGCTGGGCTGTTGAGCGCGAGCCATCGCCCGCTCACGGGAGCTGCGACGGTGACCGGCGGATGCTGCGGCAGCAGTCTCCACCCGACCAGTGCAAGCACCGCGACAAGGGCAAACCCGCCGATGCCCACCCGGATGACGATCGTCGCCACGTCCCCTAGTGATGGTGCGACGAGTCGTAGCGGAATCGTGGCCAGAATCCCCACGACGGACACGATGAGGATCGCCCCGCGCAACCGGTAGAACCCGAGCACCGCGCGCTTCATCGTTCCACCGCCACGAGGCAGGCCAGGAGCGGCACCGCGCGCGCCGCGGGCACCTCGTAGCTGCCGCGCCCGCTCTGCTTGAGCCATCCTGTTGCCAGTAGTTGCCTCAGATGGTGGTGCAACTGTCCTGTGGTGCCGAGCGATTCGATCGCGGCGAGCCCGGACGTCGTCGTCGTGCCCGACATGACGTGACGCAGCAGTTCGAGACGCACCGGATGGGCGAGTGCGGCAAAGCCAGCGGCTCGCTCGCTCCAGTCCACCTCGAAGAGTCCCTCGGTGCCCGCGCCCTGCTGCCACTCGACGGGCGCCCCCGTGGGGGTGGTGACGGAGCCGACGATCATCACGGCACCCTTCACGGTCGACGGATGCTCGGCCAGCCGTTCGCGGAGCCCCGTCAGCGCCCACAGCGCATCCCCGGTCGCCACCACCGCCTCGGCCTGCGTGTTGCGCGCACCCTCTAGGGCTGCCACGCGATCGGAGAGTGACGTGATCGCGAGGCGAAGGGCATCCGTGTCATTGTCGATCATGCGTCGATACTACGTTAGAACGTAGAAACGTACCAGCGACACCTGTGGAGGAACGTCCCCCGCTCAGCCACGAGTCTTCCTAGGCTAGACGAATGGCACGCACTCCGACGGCGCAGACCGCCGCAGCATCCATCGACCTGTCGAAGCGTGACCTGACCCTCGACCTCGCCCGCGTGTTCTGCGTGCTTCTCGTCGTGGTCATCCACCTGCTCATGGTGGGCGTCGGCGTCGGCCCCGACGGCGAGCTCATCGCGCAGACGCCGACCGAGAGCCCGGTGGGGTCGGCGCCCTGGTTCCCGCTGGCGACCTGGGCCGGTCAGATCATGCCGCTCTTCTTCGTGGTGGGCGGCTTTGCGTCGATCACCGCATGGCGAAGTCTCACCCGCCGCGGCGGAACAGCAGCGGACTACGTGCGCAATCGTGTGCTCCGTCTCGCGCAGCCCGCACTGCCGCTGTACCTCTTCTATGTGGTCGTCATCGGCGCGGCGATGCTGCTGGCCGTGGCGCCCGAGCTCGTGACCCTGGCCGTGCAGGGTGCGGCGTCACCCCTGTGGTTCCTCGCGGCGTACACGCTGTGCCAGGCGCTCGTGCCTTTCATGGTGGGGTGGCACACCCGTGCGCCCAGGGCCACGCTCGTCGTGCTGCTGGCGGGTGCGGTCGTCGTGGATGCCGTGCGCTACAGCACGGGCATCCAGCAGGTCGGCCTTCTCAACCTCTTCTTCGTCTGGCTCCTCGTGCAGCAGATCGGCTTCTGGTACGCCGACGGATGGTTCGGCCGGCGCCACTGGTGGCAGTTGGTCGCGATCGCGGCGGTCGCCTACGCCACCCTCATCCCGTTGACGACGTGGGGGCCCTATTCGGACGACATGCTCACGAATCTCAACCCCCCGACCCTGCCGCTCGTCGCACTAGCCGTCGCCCAGGCGTGCGTGCTGCGACTGCTTCGGCCGGCGCTCGCCGCGCTCATGAATACGCACGCGGCACGAGCCGTCGTGTTTCTCGCGGGCACCCGCCTCATGACGATCTACCTGTGGCACCTGCCGGTGATCCTCATCATCACGGGCATCACGCTGCTCATCCCCGGGGCAGCCCCCGAGCCGGGAAGCGTCGCATGGTGGTGGTCGCGACCGCTTCTCTATGTGCTCGTGCTGGCCGCGGTGTTCGGGTTGTCGTTCCTCGTGGGGCGGTGGGAGGCGCCGCGGGAGGTCACGGCGACTCCGCCCAATGCGGTGGTCGCGGTCGCCGCCGTGCTCTCGTTCATCCCGTCGTTCCTGGTGATGCAGTTCTTCATGGATTTCTGGATCGCGGTCACAGGCAGCGTGCTGCTCTCGGTCGCTGTGCTCATGCTCGGTCGCTGGGGTCAGCGTGCCCCGATGTTGAGCTAGCGCACTACGGCGGCTACCGCATCCTCGAGGGTCTCGCGCACCTCGGCCGGCGTCGGTCGGGCGTCGGGCACCATCATCGCCAGTGCCAGTCCGTCAATGAGGGCCAGCAGCATCCGTGCGTGGCGCTCGGTGGTGCCGGGCAGCAGGGCGCCCTCGGAGGCCAGCACGTCGAGCCATCCCACCACTCGCACCTGACCCTGCCGCACGAACGCAGACCATGCGGCCCGCATCTCTGCTGAGGCCCTCGTGCTCACCATCGTCACGAGAGATTCAAGCCAGGCCTCGATCTCGGCCTCCGAGCCATCAACGACGCGCAGAAACTGCCAGAGGCACTCGCCCAGCCGCTCGCGCGGCGGGATCGCGGTGTCGTGGATGCGCATATCGTCAACGGTCGCGTCGAACGCCGCCGCGAACACCGCTTCGTGCAGGTCGCGCTGGGTCGGAAAGTAGTGACGAAGTGTGCTCGCCCCGATGCCGGCGCGGGTCGCGACCGAGCGCACAGTGATAGCGGATGCCCCAGCCTCTGCCGCCACTGCCCGTGCGGCGTTCAGGATCTCATCACGACGAGACACTCGGCCCTCCCGACCTCTAGTACGACGTACTAGCACACTGTGCTAATCTGGCATCATCCGTTAGCACAGTGTACTAGGAGGCCCCGTGTTCGAGACCCTGCAGAACTTCACCGAAAGCCTGCCACCGGCCCTGCAGTGGTTAGCGCTCATCGCCCTCGGAGCCATCCCGTTCGTCGAGTCGTACGTGGGCTCGGTCATCGGCGTCGTCGCAGGGCTCTCGCCCTTCGTGGCCATTCCCGCTGCCATCGTCGGCAACCTCCTCTCGATGCTGGTTGTGGTGCTCGCGAGCCACCGCGTGCGGTCGCGAGTGACGCGCGATCGCGAGGAGCCGGAGCCCACCCCACGTCGTCAGAAGCTCCGGGCGCGCTTCGATCGCTACGGCGTTCCGGGTGTCAGTCTCCTCGGGCACTTCCTGTTGCCAAGCCAGATCACCTCTGTGGCGATCATCTCGTTCGGGGCTCCGCGCAACGCCGTCATCCTCTGGCAGTCCATCGCGATCGTGCTCTGGGGCGTTGTGTACGGAACCATCGCCGCGATCGGCGTGAATCTCGTCGGCGGTCGCTAAGGCCCCAGCGAACCCGTCGCCGGAGCGAACTAGGCTTTCGGCATGACCGACTCCCCTCTTGCAGCTGGCATCGATACCGAGGAGCTCGAGCCGAGCATCCGCCCCCAGGACGACCTGTTCCGCCACGTCAACGAGCGCTGGATCGAGCGCACCGAGATTCCGAGCGACAAGGCGCGGTACGGCTCCTTCTATCTCCTGGCCGAGGAGGCCGAGCGGGCGGTGCGCGACATCATCGTCGAGTCCCAGTCGGCAGAGCCCGGCACCGAGGCGCGCAAGGTCGGCGACCTCTACGCGAGTTTCATGGATGAGGCGCGGATCCAGGCGCTCGGTGCGGCGCCGATCGCCGAGCTGCTCGAGACTGCTGCCGCGGCATCCACCGTCGAGGAGTTCCTCGCGACGCTCGGTCGCCTCGAGCGCGGCGGCGCCCCCGGCCTCTTCGCCGCCTTCGTCGACAACGACCCCGGCCAGCCCGATCGCTACCTCGTGTTCCTCGAGCAGGCTGGCCTCGGCTTGCCCGACGAGTCGTACTACCGCGAAGAGAACTTCGCCGAGATCCGCACCAAGTACGTCGCCTTCATCGAGCGGATGCTCGCTCTTGCCGGCCTCGACGGTGCTGGTGAAGCGAGCGCTGCCGCCCGCGCCAGCCGCATCATGACGCTCGAGACCGAGCTCGCCACCCACCACTGGGACAACGTCACCAATCGCGACAGCGAGAAGACGTACAACCCGATGCTCTGGCAGCAGGCCAACGACCTCGCCGGTTCTCTCGACATGGATGTCTGGCTCACCGCCCTCGGAGTGCCAGAGAACTCCTTCAACGAGATCGTCGTGCGCCAGCCGAGCTTCCTCGAGGGGCTCCAGACCGTGCTGCGCGACGACAACATCGACGCTCTCCAGGACTGGCTGGCGTGGCAGGTGGTTCGCTCGAACGCGGCCTACCTCTCCCAGGACTTCGTCGAGGCCAACTTCGATTTCTACGGGCGCACCCTGACGGGAACGCCGCAGCTGCGCGACCGCTGGAAGCGCGGGGTGAGCCTCGTCGAGGGTGCGCTCGGTGAGGCCGTCGGTCACATCTATGTGGAGCGTCACTTCCCCGAGGCGGCGAAGGCCGCGATGGACGTGCTCGTGGCCAACCTCGTCGAGGCCTACCGCCAGAGCATCGAGAAGCTCGAGTGGATGGGCCAGGCCACCCGCGAACGCGCGCTCGAGAAGCTCGGCAAGTTCACGCCCAAGATCGGCTACCCCGTGAAGTGGCGCGACTACTCGAACCTGGCGATCGACGCTGCCGATCTCATCGGCAACATCCGCGCGACCAACGAGTTCGAGTTCCAGCGTGAGCTCGGCAAGATCGGCAAGCCGCTCGATCGCGACGAGTGGTTCATGACCCCCCAGACGATCAACGCGTACTACAACCCCGGGTTCAACGAGATCGTCTTCCCCGCCGCCATCCTGCAGTTCCCGTTCTTCGACGAGAACCGCGATGCCGCAGCCAACTACGGTGCGATCGGCGCCGTCATCGGCCACGAGATCGGCCACGGCTTCGATGACCAGGGCTCGAAGTACGACGGTGACGGCAAGCTCACCGACTGGTGGACGCCGGAGGATCGCGCCGCGTTCGAGGAGCGCACGGCATCCCTCATCGAGCAGTACGACGAGCTCTCCCCCCGCCAGGTTCCCGACTACCACGTGAACGGCGCCCTCACGATCGGCGAGAACATCGGCGATCTCGGCGGTCTCTCGATCGCGTGGAAGGCGTACCTGATCTCGCTCGACGGGCAGGAGCCGCCCGTCATCGACGGCCTCACCGGCGCGCAGCGCTTCTTCCTGTCGTGGGCGCAGGCCTGGCAGATCAAGGCGCGCGACGAGGAGGTCGTGCGTCTGCTCACGATCGACCCGCACTCGCCCAACGAGTTCCGCTGCAACCAGATCGTGCGCAACATCGACGAGTTCTACGAGAGCTTCGGCGTGACCGAGACCGATGAGCTGTGGCTCGACCCGAAGGATCGCGTCACCATTTGGTAGATATCACCAGAACCCGAGAGCGCTGGGAGCGCGTGCGGGCCCCGAGGGTCGCACGCCACTCCGGTACCGGAGTCGCCGAGAGCTTCTCCGGCACTTTCGGCGCGCTCGGGCGGCTGGCCTTCGAGGGCGCCCAGGTCTCGGCGAGTGTCATCGATCTCAACTCGGGCAAGACGCTGCTGGCGATCGACGACCGCATCGTGCTTCCCACCG
Source organism: uncultured Salinibacterium sp. (assembly GCA_964425885.1). Classification (GTDB taxonomy): domain Bacteria; phylum Actinomycetota; class Actinomycetes; order Actinomycetales; family Microbacteriaceae; genus Rhodoglobus. Next base: position 430,055 of record CAYRON010000001.1, on the reverse strand, counting down.
CGAGCATCGGCAAGATCCTTCTCCTCATCGAGGTGTCGGCTCGCCTCACCAATCGTGAGTTCTCCGGCTACGGCATCCTCGACAAGACGGCAAAGGATGCCGTTGCTGACTCCGGTATCTGGCAGTACCTACAGGCCCCATCCCTCCCCATCGCCGATCTCGCGACCCTCGTGGCTGCCACGAGCGACAATCTCGCCACCAACGTGCTGCTGCGCGAGGTGGGCCTAGCCGCAGTGCGGGCCAGAACCGAGTCGCTCGGCCTCATGCGCACCGCGCTACTCGACCTCGTGCGCGACAGTCGTGGGCCGGATGACGCGCCCCAACTCTCCGTCGGCTCGACGACCGAACTCAGCTGGCTGTTCGGGGCGCTGGCTCGCAACGAGGTCGTGGATCCGCTGACGAGCCAGCGCGTGATGGGCTGGCTCTCACTCGGCAGTGACCTCTCGATGGTGGCGAGTGCCTTCGGCCTCGACCCGCTCTCGCACCGCGGCGCTGACCACAACACTCTTCTCGTCAACAAGACGGGAACGGATGCCGGGGTGCGCGCCGAGGCGGGCGCCCTGCGCGGTAGCAACCGGGCCGTGGCGTACGCCGTCTCCATCCAGTTCAACGACGACTCACTGCAGGCGAGGCTGCGCGTACTCGAGGCCATGAGGGCTGTCGGAATGGACATCCTCGAGTACGTTCACTGACGCGGAATTCTGCGACCCCCGTTCTGGGGGTAGTCGAATCTGTACCCCTTTCGGGTAACAATCCAATATTTCGGCTTGTCCCCCCTTTTGCGGACATGCTACGGTGAAGGCGCGTTGGGCAGGTCCGTACCCGAAAGCAACGGATCTGCAACCCGAAAACCAACGCGCTCGAGCCTTACCCCGATCAGGCGCACTCCTCCGCGAGACGCACCACGCTGGGCGCGGCCCGAACTCCCCTACCCAGGAGATCCCCCCAGTGTTGAAGAAGTTCCTTGCCGTCACGTCCACGATCCTGTTGGCCCTCGGCCTCTCGTTCGTCGCCGTCGCCGCCCCGGCATCCGCCCACCACACGGATGTCACCGCCAAGGCGACCTGTACATCCGACGGGGGGTGGGACATCACGTGGACCGTCGTCAACTCCGAGAACTTCGAGGGCAAGGTCACCGCGTCCAACAACTCTGTCATTCCGGTAGGCACCGTCCTCGCCGCGAACCCGAACTACAACAACTCGAGCTCGCTGAAGAACACCTTCGTTCAGCACGTCACGTCGAACTCCGCCGTGAACACCACCATCACGGTGAAGTGGTTCCGCCCGGGTAACACGGTCGAGCAGACCTCGAACGTCACCTTCAACAGCTTCCCCGCGGGTTGCTTCGACTGGAACTGGCAGTACCCGGACCCCACCTGTGATGCGCTCACGGTGACCTACCCCACTGGGCTTCCCGCCGGTCAGTCAAACGACGTCAACATCCGCATCAAGTACGGCGTGAACTTCTCCAGCGAGGTCACCCTCAACTTCCACAACAACACAGGCACGTGGTCGGGCACGCAGACCTTCACTTACGCAACGCACCCCAACTGGCCCGCAAACATCGGTCAGTACAAGGTCGTGTGGACCCAGGTCGGTGGAACGAACTACCACTGGCAGGGCGAGGTCACCTGTGGCGAACTCCCCAAGGATGCTTCCGCCGTCGTATCGAGCACGACCCCCACGTGTGAGACCGGCGCGTCGCTCGTGCTCGGGGCCATCGTCAACGCGACGTGGGGCACCCCGGTCATCACCGGCAGCAGCTACTCCGTCACCGCCACCGCGACTGCCGGCCACCTCTTCCCGAACGGTCAGAACACGCTGACGCTCACGGGCACCCTGGCCGGACCGAACACGGGGGGCGTCTGTGATGACGTCTCCGTAGCGCTCACGATCACCTACGTGCCCGAGTGCGCCATCGACCCTGACAACACCTGGAAGGTCTACAACCCCTCCGACGAGACGGTCACCGTCACGTACGGCTCGGGCCAGACCCACCAGGCCACGCCCGGCTACTCGACGCTCTCGACCCCGCGTTCGAGCAACCCGATCGTCATCAACTGGGGCGCGGATGGCTCGGGCGTGAAGCCCGGAACCGCAACCGGTACGCCCGGCGCAGACCTCACGGGCGAGGACGAGGAGTGCTACTCGGCTCCTGACGTCTCGAAGGTCGTCGGCGAGTGCGCGTACTTCACCGATGGCACCGCGGGCAACCGCACCGTGAAGATCACGTACAACAACGAGGACAGCAACGTTCCCGTGACCTTCTCCCTCCAGGGCTTCCAGGGCGTCTACGACCGCACGGTTGCCGCTGGTGAGAGCATCGTGGTCGACGCCCCGAACGTCCTCCCCGCCGGAGGCACGTACACGGTGATCGCTGGAGGCAAGACCTTCCAGCTCGAGATCACCCCGTGCCCGCCGTACGAGAAGCCGCAGCCGAAGGTCGAGGAGCGCCCCGTCGCATCCTTCGACTGTGACGACACCGTCGTGACCGTGGTCACCACCACGTACACCGCTGAGCCGATCTTCGACACCGAGACCCTGACCTGGGGCTACGGCGAGTGGGTGGAGGGTGAGTCCGTGACCACCACGCGTGCTCCGTACCCGAGCGAGGTCTCCGAAGAGGGTTGTGTCGTCACGGTGACCGATCCCACTGCATCGACCTGTGACGTCACCGACGAGACCGACCTCACGGGCTGGATCCGTATCGAACTCAACAGCAACGTCGAGTACCGCATCGATGACGTCGTGGTCACGGCCGAGTTCACCTCGGTCACGCCCGGCACGCACTCGGTCAAGGCGACCGCGCTCAACGGCTACAAGCTCGCCGGTGCCAACCCCGCACCGGACGACTGGACCGGCGACACGCACACGTGGACCTTCACCGCAGTCGACTCGGCCGTGGACTGCACCCCCGAGGCGCCGACCCTCACGGGCTCGACCGCTACCGGAGAGTGCAAGGTAAACGCCCCGTGGATCGAGTGGTCCGTAGCGCTGAGCGACCCCGACAACCAGGTGCCGACCAAGCACGCGACGCTCATCCTCTCGGATGGCACCAACTCGCAGACCATCGACCTCGGTGACCTCGTCTACAACGAGACCTCGGGCAAGTGGGAGCTCAACGGCGCGAACCTGTGGCCGGGAGCATCCATCGACGCCGAGGGCAACGCCACCGGTTGGCCGGGCTGGGAGCAGCTCTCTGACGGAACCTGGCAGGAGACCACGGGCAACTTCGCATGGGTGCGCAACATCACCTCGGCAACGCTGCACGTGAACCCCGAGATCGTGGTCGACCTCACGTACCCGGATGCCACGCCCCTCTGTGACGGACCGCACGAGCCGCCGACCCTCGCCGACGTGCTCCCCGCGTACAACTCCACCCCGCTCACCTGCACCACCGCCGGCAGCTACACGATCGGCGCCGAGTTCGGCGACGTGACGTGGACGGTCAACGGATCGGTCGTCGAGGCCGGCACGTACAAGGTGCCCGCGGCCACCACGATCACCCTCGTGGCCTCGCCGACCAACGAGGACGACACGCTCAACGAGGCCTGGACAGATGAACCGGTGGTGCTGAGCTTCGCTCTGCCCGCTGGTGAGTGCGCCTCGGCGGTGCCCCCGGCACAGCCGACGCCCGCGCAGCTCGCCTTCACGGGTGCCGCGGCATCCGCCGGCGTCGTGTGGGCAGGTCTGCTCGTGATCCTCACGGGTCTCGGACTGTACTTCCTGCGTCGCAAGCCGACCGCCGACTAATCGGCAGGTAGGCGCCTAGCACCAATCACAGCAAGCTCGTCAGGGTCTTCCCGGGTCATTCCGGGGGGACCCTGACGACATTTAACGCAGCGATCCCGCACGATGCGCGCCGTAAAGTAGCGGCATGACGCGGCTCACCCCGGAGCAGAAGACCTCCCTCGTGGTGGGTGCCAGCTATTGGACGACGGCCGAGGTTCCCGGCATCCCGTCCATCACGATGAGTGACGGACCGCACGGCCTGCGCTACCAGCCCGACACCGGCGACAACCTGGGCCTCGGCGGTAGCGAGCCAGCCACGTGTTATCCGCCAGCCGTCGGGTTGGCATCCAGTTGGAACCGCGGACTCATCGAGCGCGTCGCGCAGGCCATCGGCGAGGAGGCAGTCGAGCAGGGCGTGAACCTCGTGCTCGGCCCTGGCGTGAACATCAAGCGTTCGCCCCTGTGCGGTCGCAACTTCGAGTACTTCTCGGAGGATCCCTACGTGAGCGGAGAGCTCGGGGCCGCGTGGGTTCGCGGCGTGCAGTCACGGCGGGTCGGGGCATCCCTCAAGCACTTCGCGGCCAACAACCAGGAGACGGCTCGCATGACCGTGAGCGCTGAGGTCGACGATCGCACGCTGCGCGAGATCTACCTGCCGGCGTTTGAGCGGATCGTGAAGCACGAGAAGCCCGAGACGGTCATGTGCTCGTACAACCGCATCAACGGTGTGCCTGCCGCCGAGAACCACTGGCTGCTGACGGAGCTTCTGCGCGACGAGTGGGGTTTCGAGGGAGTCGTGCTCTCCGACTGGGGTGCCGTCGATGGTGCGGTGCCAGCACTTCAGGCAGGGCTAGACCTCGAGATGCCGGGCCCGCAGAAGGACTCGCAGTCGGCGTTGCTGGCTGCCCTCTCTTCGGGCGTCCTTGACGAGGACGTACTCGATCTTTCCGTCGAGCGGATGCGCCGGCTCGTGCGTCGCCTCCGCTCCGGCACCGTCGGTCTCGCCGCCGACGGCGTGCTGGCCGGGGGCGCGCCACCGTCGCCCGCGGTGCCACTCGACGTCTCCGAGCGAAACGCTCTCGCCCGCGAGGCCGCGGCGGAGTCGATCGTGCTGCTCCGCAACGAGGGGTCGGTGCTGCCCCTCGAACCCGGGTCTCGCGTCGCCGTCATCGGCGAGTTCGCCCGCACACCACGTTTCCAGGGCGCCGGCAGCTCGCAGGTGAACCCCACGCGAGTGGACGCTGCACTCCCCGCGTTCGAGGCCCTCGCCGACGTCACCTTCGCAGCCGGTTACCGCCTCGACGAGCACGAGGATGCCGCGCTCCTCCACGAGGCGGTGGATGCCGCGCGTTCCGCCGACGCGGCTGTGCTGTTCGTGGGACTCCCGCCCATGGAGGAGTCCGAGGGCTTCGACCGGGACCACCTCAACCTGCCCGCCGACCAGCTCGCGTTGATCGAGGCCGTCGCCGCGGTCAACCCGCGCACGGTGGTCGTGCTCACCAACGGCGGGGTCGTGACACTTGAGCCGTGGCATGACTCGGTGCCGTCCATAGTGGAGGCGTGGCTTCTCGGACAGGCCGGAGGCCCGGCCGTAGCCGACGTCGTGTTCGGGGTGGTTGCACCTTCGGGGCGCATTGCGGAGAGCATCCCGTTCCGCCTGCAGGACACCCCGAGCTACCTGAACTTTCCGGGCGAGAACGACGTCGTACGCTACGGCGAGGGCGTGTTCGTGGGGTACCGGTACTACGAGACGGTCGAGGTGCCCGTGAGGTATCCGTTCGGATTCGGGCTCGGGTACACAACGTTCGCGTTCAGTGACCTGGTCGTGTCGGGGGCCTCGGCTTCCGTGCGAGTGACGAATACGGGCGATCGCGCGGGGTCGCACGTGGTGCAGCTCTACGTGTCGCCCGCGCCGTCGGTCGTCTCGCGCCCGGTTCGCGAGCTGCGCGGGTTTGAGAAGGTCACGCTCGAGCCCGGCGCCTCGGCTGTGGTCTCGTTCGACCTGGATGATCGCGCCTTCGCCCACTGGGACACCCTCACCAACGGCTGGCTCGTGCCCGGTGGGTCGTATGTCATCGAGGTGGGGGACAACGCGCACGACATCGTGCTCTCCGCCGTGATCCACAAGCGCTGGCCGGCGCCCCGGCGGCTGACGCTGGAGTCGTCGGTGAGAGAGTTGCGCGAGCATCCGGTGACCGGGCCACTGCTGTCGCTCGCGGTTCGTCGGGCCGGAGCAGCCGACGAGTTCGGCGCCAACATCTTCGACATGGTCGCGTCCGTGCCGGTGCGGCGACTCCTGCGCTTCCCGGGTGTTGGGGAGCAGATGCGGATGCTGCCGCTGCTGCTCGCGGTGGCGAACAACCCGGTGATCCGTACTATCGCGGGGTGGTTCCGGCGGCGGTAGCGCTGCTACTTCTCTTGTGGCGGGATGCATCGATCCTTCGCGACACGCGGGCTACGGGCATCCCGCACCCGCGTGTCCCCGCGAACGTGTGCATCGCGCCACGGCTTCGCCGAGACTCCAGCCATGGCGACTTCCGCGGCGGGCGAACCCACCACCGCTGGAGTCTCGACGCTCTAGTGCCCCGCGACGATCGCCATCACGACCACGTCGGACCACTCGCCGTCCCAGAACCAGGCGTCGCGCAGCAGCCCCTCCGGGTGGAAGCCGACCTTCGAGTAGACCCGCTGCGCCCGCGTGTTGAAGTCGACGACGCGCAGACTGATTCGGTGCAGTCCCACGACCTGGAGCCCGTAGTCGACGACGGCCTTGGTCGCCTCCGAGCCGTACCCGTGGCCGAACATCCGACCCGAGAGCGTGATGCGCAGGTTCATCGCCTCGTTGTACGGCTCGAACTCGCTCAGCACGATCTCGCCGACGAACTCACCATCCTCCGCGCGAACGATGGCCCAGTCCGCCCGGTCGTGAGCGCCCGCTAGTGACGCGAGCCACTCGAGGTGCTCCTGCTCGGTGCGTTCGACACGGATGCCAGCGAGCCGACGCGACTCCGCATCGTTCAGTGTCGCCCACGATCCGTCGAAGTGCTGCGGGCCGAGCGGCTCGAACCGGAGGTTGCTCGATTCGAGCGTCCGCTGGTCGCGGAAGTAGTCGGGGGCGATCATGGTTCGAGGGTAATGGGGCGGCCGGTTGACATTACATGGCGGCATTGCACGCACGCACAAATGGGCTGAAGGTTCCGCCAGTGTCCGAACCAGCGCGGTGCGCGTGAAGACAGCGAAACTCCTCGCCGCGGTTTGGCGCCAGCGGCTACGCGCCCGGTCGCGGCTCGTGATCCCACCAACGGCCTCGACCGCTGACTCATTGCGGGCGCTCGCACCCGGCCGAGGGGGCCTGCACGAACGCGTCGCGGGGTTTCTAAGCTTCACCTGAGGAACGGGATGTGGGCCCACCGCGACATGCGCGCCAGTTCGAACCTGACGACCCCTCATTGGGGGTGGGCGGAGATGAAAGTACTTTCACTATTGTCGTAGACAACCCCGTCTGCCATTGGAGGCTTCGTGCGCTTTCGTCATGCCCTGAACTCGGCAGTTGCCGTCCTCTCAGCCCTCGTTCTCGTGTGGACCTTGGTGACGCCGGTTTCTGCAGAGGAGGTAATCGAACCTGAGGTGACGGAGGAGACGCCGGTAAGCGAACTAGTACCGCCGATGGAGTCGGAGCCGCTTGAGGTTGTGGAAGGCACCGTGCCTGAGGGTGAGTTTTACCCGGAGTTGGACGCTGTCGACGTGCCAACGAAGAACAACGCGGTGATCCCCGGCGAGACTGAGACGCCCGTTTTCGATCCCGAGACCGCTCAAGTCGTCGAGCGGGATGAAATGTCGACCACCTATCAGAACGCGGATGACACCTTCACCACCGTCTTCAGCCCGACGCCGGTGCACGCGGAGGTAGACGGCGAGTGGGTCGACATCCAAACGAATGTCGAGCCGGAATCGAACGGGTCACTCTCGCAAGAAGCGCACCCTCTTCAACCAGAGTTTGCTCCTACAGCGGACGAGGCGGGTGCACTCTCAGTCACTCGCGACGACTACGAGGTGTCTTTCAGTCTCGAAGGGTCCGCTCCCTCGGAAGCAACACGGTCGCTTCTCCCTCGCACGATGGAAGGTCGTAACGAAGTCACGTACCCAGAGGTATTCGACGGCATCGATCTGACGTACGAGGTTACGAAGTCGAGTGTGAAAGAGACCCTCGTACTTGAAGAAGCGCCCGCACCCGGCGAAGCATCGTGGACTTGGCGGATTGACTCCGATGGCTTGGAGCTCTCGGTAGACGAACTCGGAGTCGTGAACTTCACTGACCCAGCAGGCGAGATTCAACTGCACGTTCCCACTCCGGTGGTGTGGGATTCCTCTGGCGTGGAGGGCGAGTCCGAACCTGCGCTCATTAATCTCGAAACAGAGATCGAACGAGATGGCAACGATTGGCTTCTCACTCTGTCTGCTGACGAGGACTGGCTGCACGATCCTTCGAGGGTCTATCCAGTGTTCGTCGATCCAACCACCAACAGCGGACAGGCGGCTATTCAGGCCTTCAAGTCCGATGGCACTATTCGCACGGATGCGGTTCTCATTGGCAATGTGCGTGATCCGGGCGATCGCTATTGGCGCTCCGTGGTTCGTTTCGACTTCGCGGAAGTGATCGGGAAGCAGGTTCTGGGGGCCAATATCGCAGTCGGCTACGCGGGAGAGGGTACGACCACGCCGTACGAAGGCGCGGTTTCGGACCCGTCCTGTAGCCCGAGCTTCAGTTGCGCGGCCGGACCACTGCTTTCAAGTTTTTGGTTGGGTGCTGACAGCGTCGGGATTGGGAATGACACGATCCATGCGAAGTTCGCCGCTGTCGGTCGGACGAACTGGGGCTCATACAACCTGACCTTCTCTGGCACTGAGGCTCCTGGGCTATACACCTACAAGAACATTCAGACTGCGATTGCGGTGTACTGGAAGAACATGCCGACGGTGTCTCTGACGTCGCCGGCAAGCGGTGCGTCCACTTCAAATACTCCGAAGTTTGTCGTTGCCGGCACAGTTGACTCCGGTAGCTCACTCTCGTACCAATACAAGATCATCGGCCGCCCGTCTGGCGGAGGATCCTGGACCACTGTGCACGAGTCTCCGTGGACGGTAAAAAGCGAGTACACCTATCGAGGCCCAGGCATCGTCAGTGACGGCAGTGTGCAGTATCAGTGGCAGGCCCGAGTAAAGGACTCCGCTGACACATATCTAGGTACATCCACTATCAGCGCCTGGACTTCGGGTCGGAGCTTTGTGCCGAATCTCCCCCAGCTATCCGCGCTCGAGACGAACGCTACGCCTCTGGATGAATCGGTGCTATCGATCCAGACGCCATTCTTCAGGGTGACACTCCCAACCGTGCGAGGCGATAAGTACCAGTTCCAGATTGCGACTGGCGCCGATGGTGTGACCGGGATGATCGTCCAGTCCGGATGGTTAGACCCGACCGCTGGGCCGGAACTGTACTGGAGGCCCCCCGCAGGATCTCTTATCAATGGTGGCACGTACGTCTGGGGCGTGAGCACCATGAAGGGCGACGTCGTTCAGGATCCGATCTGGACGAGAGAGTTCAAGTTGGATCTTCGGCAAGGCGCTACTGGGCCGTCACCGTACGACACAGCAGGGCCGGTGTCGGTGAACCTAGCGAACGGCAATGTCAATCTTTCGTTCAGCTCGCCGACGGTCGCGACCGTGGGTGGAAGCATGGGTATGTCGTTCACTTATAGCTCCCAGGAGAACAACCGGGGACTTATCGGCGAATACTTCAACGCGCTCAACACCGGGCAAACGTCAACTACCGATTACAAGTTCACCAAGGCCGACGGAAATCCTCGGACGCCGGTGCTCGTTCGAACCGACGCCGCAGTGTCCGCGAACTGGGGAACAAAATCGCCCGGTGACGGCGTCCCGAGCGACTACTTCCTGGCGCGCTGGACGGGCTATATCACCGTTCCGAGCGGCGCGATCCCGACCGGCGCGTCGAACGGAAGTTTCGCGTTCGACGCTTCACGGGATGATGGAGTAAAGGCTTTCGTAACAGACTCGGGTGGCGAGAAACTGGTCATCGATCGATGGGGCGTTGCCAATGTCTCCGAGGGTCAGCTCACCTACTCAGGGACGCCCGTAACGCTAACTCCGGGGCAACCGTACAAGATTCGAGTCGAGTACTTTGAGCAGACTGGCGGCGCCGCGGTCGCGCTTTACGTGAAGCTTCCGAGCGGTGCCAAGATCAAGGTGCCATCCGATTGGCTATCCAAGACACCACAGGTGTTCCCCGTGGGCTGGTCGGCTTCTACGCCGATCGCTGGTGCGGCATCCGCATACGTCTCGGCGAAGGTCTCTGAGGGATCAGTGGCGCTGACAGACTCTGCCGGGAATATTCACACCTACCCCAAGGAATCAGCCGGCGGATACAAGCCTCCTTTTGGCGAGTTCGGAATTCTGTCTCTGGACGGCGCCGGGCGAGTTGTTCTGACATCTGAGGACGGCACGGTCACGCAGTTCAACGCTTCTGGACAGGTCGAGTCGGCGACGACGACGGCCGATGTGATGAAGCCGGCCGAGCCCAGGATCGAGTACGACTCGACAGGCAGGGCGACCAAGGTCGTGGATCCTGTACCGACCACGGAGCGAGCGGTCAAGTTCTTCTACTACGGGACGTCATGGACGACGGACTGCCCCGCAATCACGGGGCAGGGTTACTCCTCGGGAATGCTGTGCAAGATCTTGTACCCGGACTCTTCGGTGTCAAGATTCGGCTACAACACCTCAAACAAGCAGCTCACGCGGATCATCGACCCTGGGAACGAGGTCACTGACTTCTCCTACGACGCGAAGGGCCGATTGACGTCGATTCGCGACTCCAATATGAACGCTTGGCTTGCGGCCAACCCAACGGTTACTCCAAGCAGCGTCCACAAGACGGAGCTGGCGTACGACGCGAAGGGAAAGCTGATTTCGGTAACCCTTCCCGCTCCTGATGGTGCTACCGTCGCGAAGCGTCCTCAGAAGACTTACGAGTACTCCTACGACGTGGATGCGGGTGTGACGAACCCCGCCTTGCTGCAGGAGATCGGCCGCGGTCACACCATGGTGGACACGGTGGGATTGAAGGACGATCTCGAGCAAGACGCGCCCCCAAGTCGAGTCGATTTCGACCAATCTTGGCGCGCGTCTGGGGCGACCTCAATCATGGGCGTGACGTCGACAACAACCTGGAGCCCGAATGACCTCAAACTGTCGACCATTGACGGCTGGGGCCGGATGTCCACGATGCATTACGACCAGCAGGATCGACTCACGGACACGTATGGTCCTGCGCCGATCAGCTGCTTCAACGAAGTGGATCGAACTCCAAAATCAGAGTGTGCGACTGTAGCCGCGCACTCGCAGACGAACTACGACAGCACCCTCAAGGGCCTTCATGCAGCTTGGTACAACAACAGGAACCTGTCGGGTAAGCCTTCAAGGTTGAGTCTGGGGATCCCCGAGGTTACAAGCCCAGGCACCGTGTATCAAGACTGGACCACCGGTTCACCTCACGAGGGGATAAACGCGGACAACTTCTCCGTAAGGCTGACTGGACTGGTCACGTTCCCAACGACCGGCGAGTATGTGTTCCAGACCGGGTCCGACGATGGTACTCGCGTCTACATCGACGACGAGATGGTCGTAGACAACTGGGTCAGCCAGTCATGGGCGCTGTCGACCACCGTCGTGCAAGTATCCGCAACGGCTAATGAGACCAAGCGAATCCGGGTCGAGTACTTCGAGGGCACCAGCAACGCTGCGTTGTTGCTCCGATGGGATCCCCCGGGCAGCACGCCATGGCAGACTGTGCCGGGCACCGCGCTCTCGCCCAATTACGGCCTCGCAAACAAGGTCACGACTGAGGATGCCGCTCCCGCAGGGTCCGGGCTCTCCGATGCCTCAGTGCCTGATGCGGTGACGACGGTCCAGTACGAACACCCGTGGCTTGGAGCGGCCACGTCGACGATCGTCGATCCGGGCACAGGCCACCTCGCTTTGCAGACAGCTCAGACCTTCGAGGCTCCCAGTGCGACGACCGGTTGGCTACGGAGGACGTCGCGGATGCTGCCTGGGCCTGTAGCCCAAGGCATGGCCTCGACCTCCGTGGCCGCAACGCAGTACAGCTATCACGCTGACAACGACACCGCGTCATCCTCCTTCGCGGAGATGACGAGCACAACCTGCGGGGTTGCCCCGGGCACACCACAAGCGGGATTGCTTCGAAAGGTTGTCGAGCCGAGCCCGACAGGGGTCGTCGGCGAAGGACGCAACACTTGGTACCTCTATGACCAGTGGGGCCGCGTTGCAGGTGTGAAAAGCGACAAGACTGCTTCCCCGACCGTCGATGCATGGGCGTGCACATACTGGGATTCACTGGGACGGGTCACGAAAACTACTGTGCCTGCGTATGGGGGTGAGCCGGGGCGGACCACGATGTACACCTACACATGGACCCCGACCGGCCTCGTTACTGCCGTGAGCGATAACGCCGTGACCGCGTCACCCAACGGGTCGAAAATCACCACCACTACCGACCTGCTGGGGAGGACTACCTCATACACGGACGTTTTCAACACAGTCACCACGCCGACCTATCAAGACTTGACGGGCCGTGTCACTTCTGTGACCACCACGGCAGCGGGTGGCGCTGCTCAATCCATACAGAGCTTCACCTACGACCTTGACGGGAAGGTGGAGAGCATCAAGGTCACTAACCCGGTCCTGGGAATGACCGACGCTGTCGTTGCGGATCCCACGTACGCCACGAACAAGCTGTTGGAATCGATCACCTATCTCAACGGGAGCACTCTGTCTGAAATCGCCCCGTCAGCCACAGGTGCGGCCGTATCGATGGCGTGGGACTTCCGTGCCCGCGAGCTCAGTACGACGACCACCGAGGCAACGCTGTATAGCCATGGCTTTGAGGAGGATGACTTCGATGGGTGGGTCTCCAACGGAGATCAGACCCTCGATTCGAGAGCGCACGAAGGCGCAGCCGCAGCGCTGGTCGCTCAACCAAACCAAAGGCACCCGGGGACTCTCACGAGAGAGTTCAGCGACCTCACCGTGGGCTCGCAGTACACAGTGACCGCATGGGCCGCCTCCCCGCTCGACGACAGCACTGCGGTGAAGGTCGCAGTCCAGGGCATTGACCTCGTGACTCTCGATGCGGCAGTTGATGACGAGGTCACGTGGACTCAGATGACCTACAGCTTCGAGGCCAGCGCCGCGACGGAACTCGTCGAGTTCTCGGTCATTGACACCTACAGCTCGGGTGAGGGTGTCGCCCTGATCGACGACATTGAGATTGTCTACGAAACGGAGACCATTACCACCGGGCCCGTGAGCACGACAACAGTTTCCACAGAGCGCGTCAAGGATCAGGTAGTCCGTTCGCAGTCAGGGCGGATCATGTCGAACACCCTCACCGACCGCGATGTGTCCGAGACTTCGACCTACGCCTACGACGCAGCGGGACGCTTGGTCACCGCTGCGATACCCGGGCACACGCTCGAGTATTCCTTCGCGGATACAACCGGATGCATCAACAACAAGGCAGGCAGATCGGGTAACCGTACGGGCTTCAAAGACACGATGAACGGTGTGGTCGTGTCGCAGGTGTCGTACTGCTACGACTACGCCGACCGTCTGCGCACGACAACCCCACAGGTCGTGCAACAGGACGCCAACCCGGTACTTGGTGCGGCCCTGACGACTGCGGGCTCATCGCCGTCGATCGTCTACGACTCCCACGGCAATACGACCAAGCTGGGCAACCAGACGATGGTCTTCGACCACCAGAACCGTCACATGAAGACGACGGTGGTTGATGGCGGTGTCACCACGGTGATCACTTATAAGCGGGATGCGACTGGCCGAGTGGTTTCCCGTGAAACCAGCGATGGCACCACCTCGTCCACGGTGCAGTACTTGTACTCGTCGGGTGGGTTGTTCGCGGTGAAGTCGGGCAGCACGTTCCAGTTCAGCCTGGCCCTACCGGGCGGCGTGAACGTTACTGCCAAGAGTGCGACCGACCAGTCCTGGTCGTATCCGAACCTGCACGGAGATGTGATCCTCACCGCAGACCATGAGGGCGTCCGGGTGGGTGCTCGGTTCCGGTTCGATCCGTTTGGTCAGCCCATCGCGGCCGACGGCAGGATCGGCACGACCGGTGCGGATGACACGGTCGCCGACAACCTCGACGGTGATGCCGACCACGCCTGGGTTGGACAACACCAGAAGCTCTACGAACACGCGGGGTCAATCGCCTCGATCGAGATGGGTGCAAGGGTCTACGTAGCAGCGCTCGGAAGGTTCTTGTCGGTCGACCCCGTAGAGGGAGGCGTATCGAACGCTTACGACTATCCGGCAGACCCCGTCAACAAGTTCGACCTCACCGGTGAAATGACCGCCGATGGGTATGAGCGGGTATTAAAGCGCCAAGGAAAGGCGGCGGCGGACGCTGGATGGGACTACGACCTCAGTTTGGACCCTGGGCCGAAGCCGGGGTTAGACCCATCGCTTGTCGCCCTCGACAAGACGCTTCGCGATATTCTGGCAGTCAGGTCGACGATCGAGGGGTGGGCGGGCATTGGGTTTGGAGTTGTCTCTTTCGCTGCGGGATTCTCCCCTCACCCGGTCGGTCAAGGCATTTCCAAAGTCGCTGGCATTCTTTCCGATTCCTTCGGCATTGCCGCAATGGTAGATGGTTGCCTCGCCTACCTCGTCGACGCTGTCTGTCAAGCGGAGATGTTGACAGCATGGGGATGGGCGCCACTGGCATATTCAGCAACGACGTCCTACCCCGGGCCGCTCGCTGCGATTCCTGGTCTTTTGGTCAGTGGGGTGGCGCTGGTTGCAGGTAACACCCGCGGCCCAGTCCCTAGTCGGCCGTACTAGTTGCCCAGCTCTAACTTCGGCGAGGCTTACATCTATCGAGATGGGACGCATGGACGAGATTGAACCTGATGTTAAGCGTTTCGGGGACCGAAATGCACCGCGTTGGATAAGCGGCTGGCTTGAGCGGAACTCCCGGATAGTCAGAATCGCCACCTTCAGCGTGGTCTTACTCTTCTGCGCCGTTATCGGGTGGAAAACCATCCAAGACGGCGTCCCGACCCGGGTCATAGGCATGGTAATAGGAATCCCACTGACCTTGCTCATTGTTTCCGCTGGCCTCGTAGTTTGGGACAAATATTGGGCGCCCCTCAAGTCGGCGTACTCTCGAGTGACGCGAGAGCATTCCACAGCGTCAGCCATCGCGGCGCGGTTACCTCGCTTGTCTGCCGACATCATGAAAAAGGCATGGCCCTGGCCACCCGATTCGATCCCGGCTTCGGCGTTCGTTGTGATCGTCGCGGATGATCGGGGTATCCGGGTCATCGAGGCGAGCGACCCGCACGGGAGAACTCACACGCTAGATTGGGATGAGATCACTGGCATCGAGCGGGTCGAGTACGTAGAGAACGACAAGGCGTACGAGGGGCTTGCCATTTTCGGCCCTGCGCCCGATCGAGCGCTAGTGATCAAACCGGTACGACCGATCTGGATCGGGGTGTTGACTCCGCACGGTGACGAATTAAACGCGTTGGCGGCCAAGTTTCTCGCTCTTCGCAGATGACCTTGACTCGTGGGGTGCGGTGTCATTGACTGCGCGACGACCTCCACGGCGCAGTGCTTATTCGACGGGCGGGTTGTTGGCGGTGAGTGCCTTCCAGTTCGGCTTCTCCCTACCGGACGGAGTAAACCCTCACCGCTACGAGTGCCACCGACCATACATGGTCATATCCGAACCTGCACGTAGATATGATCCTCGCCGCAGACCATCAGTGAATGGGCGTGGGGCCCTCGGTTGCGAGTTGACCCGTTCGGTCAGCCCACCGGAGCACCAGAACCCCTATGAGCATGCGGGTTCCATCGCATCCGCCGAGATGGAGGGCCGAGTCGATCTCGACGCGCTCCGGCTCTTCCCCACCGCGCACCCGTCGAGGGGGCGTCGCCCATGCGTACGACTACCCCTCTGATCCAATCAATAAGGTCGATCTAACCGGCGAGATGACAGACGACGGCGATGAGTGGACTCGGAAGCGTCAGGGGAAGGATGCTGCCATGCTGCGTGGAAGTATGACCTCAGCCTCAGTGCAAGGCCGAAGTCGGGGCCGGACATGTACGAGCCCGACATTTACGATGCCGGGCGGGGTAATTCCAAGCGCAGACGCTCAATTGGATGGTCGGCGTCGCTAGTTTGGTTGCGGACACATTGGGAGTACCATCCACGGGGGTCTCGCGCAGTCTTGATCATCGCGGAGGTCGTTCCTCAAGCTCTGGGTGCGGCAGGTAAGGGGCTCACGGGTATGGACTTGATCACACATGGGCGAACGCAGGATCCGGGCAGTGATAATGAAAAGTCCGTGGGTGACATTGGCCATCGGCCTAGCCGTCAATGTAGCGATTGCCGGGACGGCGGTGTTGCTGTTTGCCCTTTTCGGGCAACGCCGACTCAGTTGTCAAACTTGTTATGGGTCCTTGTTGCCGTCTCCATCTTCGCCTTATTTATTTGGCCCCCGCTTACCGTAGGTCGAGCTTTTGTCAGAAGAACTGTCGCTCGAGAGGTACGCCCGCCCGGCGAGATCGTGTGGCCGATCATCGTTCTCCCCTTGACATATCGTGAGAGGTCAACGGTTCGCGCCACCGACATGGTCAAGGGTTACCTGGATGTCGGGGGTGAAGCGCTACGGCTTCATTCGTCACGTCGCGTCACCGAGTTGTCGGGTGAGGTACGGACGGCCGTGGCGTCCGTCGAGCTCAGAGGGCAGCTTGTCCCGATGGTCAGTATTCTGACGGAGAGCATGGTCATTCGTTTTATACCGTTCGGGGACCGGGGACCAGCATCCATTCGACGAAGCCGCGAACCTCGCGGCGGTAATCCGTGCTCGGTTTGGCGCGGGGCCGCACTAGGAAGGCGCGCGTGCTGCTTTCGCAGCTGCTGGTAATCCTCGGACACAACAGAAAACCGACATTCTGTTAGCCCTTAGGCGTGAGCTGGAGGCTAATCCAAGGCGCGCGTCATGAGGCAGACTGGTCACCTACGCCCCACCAACCTCGCACCGCGCCTCCGCGGATGCCGCGACCCCGGGCGCCACGTTGAACACAGCGCTCAACCCCGCCACAAACTCGTCCAACCGACCCTCAGCGGCCAGCTCCCGTGCGCGCACCGACGGCGCGTGAACGAGCACGCTCGCGAAGTGCTTGAGTGCCCGCTCCACCTCGGGGGTGGCGGCTCGCGCCAGTTCGTCGTCGAGGACGTCGAACACGTGGCTGCGGAGGGCGACGATGGCGGGTTCGGCGGCGGTGTCCGCGGCGAACTGGTGCGCGGCATCCCGAACCATGGCCCGGGCGTCGTCGTGAGCGGTGAGCTGTTCGAGGGGGGCGTGGAGGCTGATGGTTTCGAGGTCGAGCATCTCGACGCCGGGGATGAAGGCGACCGCGGGGTCGACGTTGCGTGGCAGGCCGAGGTCGATCACGAGGCGCCCATTGCGGCCCGGGAACCGGTCGACGCCGAGCACGACGTTCGCGGTGCACGCGATGATCACGTCGACCTCGAAGTCGTCGCTCACGGTGAGGTCGTACTTGGCGGCGAAGGGGGCGCCGCGTCCGCGCGGGGAGTGCACGCGGATGTCGGAAGCGCCGAGGTTGCGGAGGGCCGCGACGGTCGTTGCCGCGTACTGGCCGGTGCCGACGAGCAGCACGCGCATGCGCGACCAGTCGTCGATGCGGCTGGAGGCAAGCTCCAGCGCGAGGCGCACGAGGGAGCGGCCAGCACCACCGAGGGCCGTCTGGTTCTTCACGCCGCGGCTCGTGCGAGTGGCGCGCTGGAAGAGGCGTTCGAGGTCGCGGCTCGTGGTTCCGCCGAGGCGTGCGCGGCCGAGGGCCGTGGCAACCTGGCCCGCGATCTCGTCCTCGCCGACGACGACGGACTCGAGACCGGAGGTGACCGCGAAGAGGTGGGCCGCGACATCCGTGCCCTGGTGCACCTGAATGGATGCCCGCAGCTCGGTCACCGGAATGCCGCTCGAGTCACTGAGTGCCTCGAGCATGGAGACCACAGCCACTGCGGTCGCTGCCGTCAGCGGCTCGTCGATGTCGAGGTAGGCCTCGAAGCGATTGCACGTGGCGAGCACGACCGCACCGGTGACGAAGTCGGACGAGTTCACGAGCTGAAGCGTGGTGTCTTCGGCGATCACGGAGAGCGTGTCGAGGAGGTCGAACGATGCGTTCTGATGGTTGGAACTCAGGCACAGAAGCACTAGCCCATGCTAACCCCGGCCGGCTGAACGACAGCTACCCGCGCATCGCCACGCCCTTGCGCCAGTAGCCCATGAACGCGACCTGGCTGCGATCGATGCCGAGGCCCTTCACGAGGTGGCGGCGGAGGGTCGTGACGACGCCGCTCTCACCCGCGATCCAGAAGTGGCGGTCGGCGTGAACCGCGCCCGACGTGGTCTCCTCCCCAAGCCCGGAGAAGGTGGGGGTCTCCCACAGAAGCTCGCCCTCGGGCAGTGCCTCGGGTGCAGAGTCGACAGGCTGGGAGCCCAGATGTTCGAGCACAGCAGGAATGAGAGCCTCCCCATGAGCTTTGCCCCCTCGCGGCAACCACGTGATCGCGACGCCGGCCGGGGCAGCGATCGGCAGGATGTCACCCGCCTCCGGCACCTCGATGAACGCGGCCCCCCGGGTGGTTGCCGGGGAGTCCTCCAGTATCCGAGCGATGGCAGGAGCCGCAGTCTCGTCCCCTGCGAGCAGGATCGAGCCCGCATCGCCCGGCAGGTACTCGATGCCGCCGCCGTCGAAGCGCTCGCGGCGCGGTCCGAGCACGAGGATCTCGTCGCCCGGAGTGGCGGCGCTGGCCCAGAGCGAGGCCGGGCCCGTGGAGGTCGGGTCGAGGTGGAGTACGAAGTCGACCGTGAGAGTGGTGGCCGCGGCATCCACCGTGAGGTCGCGGATCGAGTAGGTGCGCATCGAGCCGCGGGTCTCCTCGGGGAGGGCGAGCCACTCCTGGTACCAGTCGGCGGTGCCCGCGAGCGACGGCAGCGGGGCACCGGGGCTCGGGAAGATGAGCTTGATGCGCTGGTCGAGCATGCGGCCCGGCGTGCCGAGATCCGCGATCTCGGGGCCGCCCAACGTCACGCGCACGAAGCTCGGCGACACCCGTTCGACTCCCGTGACGGTGGCGCGAGCGAGGAGGAACGGGGAGACCAGTGTGTCAGCGGACATGGTGCCTTCCTGCCGGGATCACGAGTGGATCGCCGGACACGGGGTCGGGGATGATCGTGCTTTCGAGGCCGAACGCCTCGCGCACCAGGTCGGACGTCAGGATGCCGCGGGGCTCCCCGGTCGCGAGGATCGCCCCCTCACGCATCACGACGAGCTCGTCCGCGTATCGCGCGGCGAGGTTGAGGTCGTGCAGCACCATGACGATCGTGGTGCCGCGCGAGCGATTCAGATCGGTCAGCAGGTCGAGCACCTCCACTTGGTGTGCGACGTCCAGGAAGGTGGTCGGCTCATCGAGCAGCAGGATGTCGGTGTCCTGGGCGAGCGCCATGGCGATCCACACCCGCTGCCGCTGCCCGCCGGAGAGCTCGTCGACCGCGCGGTCGGCCAGCTCCAGCGTGTCGGTGGCCTCAAGTGCCGCGGTCACGGCCTCGTAGTCGGCCGCGCTCCATCGCGAGAACGCGTTCTGGTGCGGGTGCCGCCCGCGGCCCACGAGGTCGGAGACGACGATGCCCTCGGGCGCGACCGGGCTCTGGGGGAGCAGGCCGACGATACGTGCGACTTCCTTGGAGGGGCGAGTGCGTGGGTCCGTTCCGTCGAGGAGCACGTGCCCTGCGGCGGGGGAGAGGAGTCGGGCGAGCGCGCGCAGGAGTGTGGACTTGCCGCATCCGTTCGCCCCCACGATCGCCGTGATCTTGCCGGGCGCGACCGTGTAGTCGAGCCCCTCGACGACGGTGCGATCGCCATACGCGAGGGTGAGCGACTCCGCACGGAGCGTGCGTTCGCTGGTCATATCGAGCCTCCGTTGCGGTTCATTCGGATGAGCAGGTAGACGAGGTAGGGAGCACCGAGCACACCCGTGATCACGCCGACGGGGTAGCGGTTGTCGAGTGCGAACTGCCCGAGGAAGTCGGCCGAGAGCACGAGCAGCGCGCCGACGAGTCCGGCGGGAACCAGCAGGTTCGAGCCCGGCCCCCAGATGCGCGCAGCGATCGGCCCGGACATGAACGCGACGAAGGCGATGGGCCCCGTCGAGGCCGTCGCCACGGCGAGCAGGCAGACGGCAGCCACGATGAGACCGATGCGGGTGCGCTGCACGCCGACGCCGAGAGCGGATGCCGCGTCATCCCCGAGCCGCAGGGCTCCGAGTGGCCGCTGCAGAACGAGCAACACCGGCACGGCGATCAGGCACGTGAGGGCCACGGGCGCCACCCGCGACCAGCCGGCACCGTTGAGGCTGCCCGCGAGCCACTGCATGGCAACCTGCAGGTCCCACTGCGCAGCCCTCGAGAGCACGTAGGCCACCACGCTCTCGAGCACCGCGGCGATGCCGATGCCGATGAGAATCAGCCGGATGCCCGAGAACTCGCCGCGGTGAGACAACAGGTAGATCGCGCCGGCGGTCGCCAGAGCAGCTGCCAACGCGAGCAACGACACGGTCGTCTCGTTCAACGAGAACACCACGATCCCGACGACGGCCGCGGCGCTCGCGCCGGCGCTGATGCCGATGACATCGGGCGAGGCGAGCGGGTTGCGGAGCATCGTCTGGAAGGTGACCCCAGCCATCCCGAAGCTGAGGCCAGCAAGGAGGCCAAGCGTCGCCCGGGGGAGACGCAGCTCGCCGACCGTGAAGCTCGCGCCCGGCACCTGCTCGCCGAACAGCACTCGCAGCACGTCGCTGAACGAGTAGACGGTGTTGCCGACCATGAGACTGACAGCGAAGACGACGACCACGATCGCGGCAAAGACGATGAGAAGCGTGAGGGATCGTTGCGCGCGCCGCCGACGACCGAGAAGAACGACGGCGGTCATAGCTCGCGCACCCGCTGCCTGCGCACGATCCAGATGAAGAAGGGAGCGCCGATGACGGCGGTGATGATGCCCACCTGAATCTCCTCCGGCCGCGCGACAACGCGGCCGAGCACGTCGGCCGCGACGAGAAGCGCGGCGCCGAGCACCGCGGAGAAGGGCAGCAGCCAACGGAAGTCCGTGCCGATGAGCAACCGGCACACGTGGGGCACCACGAGTCCGACGAACCCGATGGGCCCGGCGATCGCGGTCGCAGCGCCGGCGAGTACGATCGCGCCGATCGCCGCGAGGAGGCGGGTGCGCAGGACGCGCTCGCCGAGGCCGGACGCGAGGTCGTCGCCGAGCGCGAGCATGTTCATGCCGCGGGCGCTGAGGAAGCAGAGCACCACGCCAAGAAGAAGGATCGGCGCGATCACTCCGATGCGGCCCCAGTCCGCACCGCCGACGCCGCCGATCTGCCAGAACTGGTACAGCGTGAGCACGTCGACGCGCGGCAGGAGGATCGCACTCACGAGCGAGCTCAGTGCGGCCGACACGGCCGCGCCTGCGAGGGTCAGCTTGAGCGGTGTCGCACCACCGCGTCCCAGCGATCCCACCGTGTACACACCGACGGCGGCCAGCGCCGCTCCCGCGATGGCGAGGCCGACCATCCCGTACGGTTCGCTGAGCCCGAACGCCGCGATGCCGATCACGACAGCGAGGGCAGCGCCGGACGAGACACCGAGGATGCCGGGGTCTGCCAACGGGTTGCGCGTGACGCCCTGCATGCTCGCCCCCGCGATCGCGAGCGCTGCACCCACGAGCACGGCCAACACCGTGCGGGGAATCCGCTTGATGACGGCAGCCTCTCCGAACGTGGTGTCGCTGCCGGAGAACGCCGCGAACAGGTCGGTGATCGAGACATCCCGAGCACCGAACACGAGGGATGCCGCGCACAGCACGACCAGCAGGCCCACCCCTGCCAGCAGCCAGCCCAGGCGCACCGCTGCCGGGCGCCGCAGCGTCTCACGACGTGCGGTACCCGGCAGCGTGCTGGTGCCAGCGGTCACTAGCTGAGTGGTGCCGCGAGCACGCCGAAGTAGTCGCTGACGCCCCATCCGATCGACAGCGGCGAGGGGTTCGCCGAGGCCGCGAGGGGGGTGGAGTTCTCGAGGATCGCGATGCGGCCCTCGGCGATCGCGGGGATCTTCGAGAGCAGTGGGTCCGCCTGCAGCTGCTGGATGATCGAGCCATCGGCCTCGCCGTACGTCACGAACACGTCCACGTCGGCAAATCGGTCGGCCGCCTCGGAGCTCACCGTGACGTAGAACTCATCGGTGCCTGCCGACTCGTCCGCGACGATCGTGGGCGCGGGCAGCCCGATGCTCTCGAGGAACCCGGGGCGCGTGTCGTGGCTCGTGTAGAACCCGACCTGGCTGAGGTCTGACGGGTCGAGGTAGGCGAACAGCACCTTCTTGCCGTCGAGCTGCGGGTACTCGGCGAGGGCACTGGCGATCTCGCCGTCGAGTTCGTCGATGAGCGCCTCACCCTCGTCGGCGAGGCCCAGCGCGGTGGAGTTCATGCGAATCATCTCGTTCATCGAGGTGCCCCACGCGACATCCGGGTACGCCACGACGGGCGCGATCTTCGAGAGCGTGTCGTACTCCTCCTGCGTGATGCCCGAGTAGGAGGCGAGGATCACGTCGGGCTGGGTGTCGGCAACGGCCTCGAAGTCGATCCCGTCGGTCTCGTCGAACAGCACGGGCGTCTCGGCGCCGAGCTCCTCGAGCTTGTCCTCGACCCACGGCAGCACACCGTCGTTGTCGTCGTCGCCCCAGGTCGCCTTGCTCATGCCTACAGGCACGATCCCGAGAGCCAGCGGAACCTCGTGGTTCGCCCACGCCACGGTCGCCACACGCTCAGGTTGGGACTCGATCGTCGTCGTACCGTAGACGTGCTCGATCGTGACGGGGAAGACCCCGTCGGATGCGCCGGAAGTCTCGGCGGGAGCGGTGGCGGAGCAGGCGGTGAGCGAGACGGCGAGGGTGGCGATTGCCACCAGGCCGATCGGGCGCAGGAGACTCAAAGGGTTCCTTTCGGTTGGGATGTTAGGGGAGCCTAACCTAATTAACTTGGACGCTCTAGTGGGTAGGGTTAACCGGTGACTCTCCCCGCAAGCCATCCGCTCGTCGACGGACGCACCGCGACCTCGTCCCTGATCAGGGCTTATCGCGGCGACCGCCCCGAGGTCACCCCTGTCTGGTTCATGCGCCAGGCCGGCCGCTCTCTCCCCGAGTACCGCGAGCTGCGCGTCGGCAACCAGATGCTCGACGCCTGCCTCACGCCCTCGCTCGCGAGCGAGATCACGTTGCAGCCCGTGCGTCGTCACGGTGTCGACTCGGCGATCTTCTTCAGCGACATCGTGATTCCCGTGAAGCTCGCCGGTGTCGACGTGGAGATCGTTCCCGGCAAGGGGCCGGTCATCGCGAACCCGATCCGCACGGCAGCGGATGTTCTGGCCCTCCGCCCACTCGACCCCGAGGCCCTCGCGCCCATCACCGAGGCTGTCGCCCTCACGGTCGCGGAGCTCGGAACCACCCCGCTCATCGGCTTCGCGGGCGCACCGTTCACCCTCGCCTCCTATCTCGTCGAGGGCGGCCCGTCCAAGGACCAGCTGCGCGCCCGAACCCTCATGTACTCCGACCCCCACACGTGGGCGACGCTCCTCAACTGGTGTGCGGATGTCACGGGGCAGTTCCTCCGCGCACAGGTGCTGGCCGGGGCATCCGCAGCACAGCTCTTCGACTCGTGGGTCGGGTCACTCAGCGAGCAGCAGTACGTGCGCCGCGTCGCCCCGCACTCCGCTCGCGCGCTGTCGCACCTGCGCGGGCTCGACGTGCCGCGCGTGCACTTCGGAGTGGGCAGTGGCGAGGTGCTGCGAGCGATGTACAACGTCGGTGTCGACGTGATGGGTGTGGATTGGCGCATCCCGCTCGACGAGGCCGAGCGTCGGTTGGGTGGTGGCGTGCCGCTGCAGGGCAACCTCGACCCCGCGCTGCTCGGTGCGCCCTGGAAGGTGCTCGAGGCCCATGTGCTCGATGTTCTCGACCGCGGGATGCTCGCGCCGGCGCACATCGTCAACCTGGGTCACGGCGTGCCCCCGGAGACTGACCCGGATGTGCTCACCCGCATCGTGGAACTGGTGCACTCGCGATGAATGCCCATGACTGACTTCACCGTCGTCGGTGGTGGCATCGGAGGGCTCATTGTCGCTCGCCGCTTGGCTATGGCCGGCCGCGCCGTGACGCTGCTCGAGGCATCCGATCACCTCGGCGGAACGGTCGCCCGGCACACTGTCGGCGGCCTCGATCTCGATGCGGGTGCCGAGAGCTTCGCGATCCGCGGCGGAACGGTCGCGGCCCTCGCTGCGGAGATCGGACTCGGTGACCAGGTGGTCGCGCCGTCGTCGATGGGTGCCTGGCTGCAACCCGAGTCGGGTGCCGCCGTGCCCCTGCCGGATGCTGCGCTGCTGGGCATCCCGGGCACTCCCCTCGCCGCGGATGTCATCGCCGTCGTCGGTGGTGCCGCGGCATTCCGCGCTCAACTCGACTCCCTCATCCCCTCCCTCTGGGCACGCAAGTCGCTCACGGTGGGCCAGCTCGTGCGACGCCGCATGGGCGCTGGCGTTCTCAACAGACTCGTCGCGCCCGTGGTGCACGGCGTCTACTCGACGCACCCCGACGACCTGTCGATCGACCGCGTCAGCGGGCTGAGACACGCCTACGGTCAGGAGGGCACGCTCGCCGCTGCCGTGCGATCGCTGCGAGCGGCAGCCCCGGCCGGGTCGGCCGTGGAGGGCATCCGCGGAGGCGTGAACCGGCTCGTCACCGAGCTTGAGGCCGACCTCGAGACCTACGGGGTGACCGTCGAGCTGGGCCGGCGGGTGACGTCGCTCGATGGCCTGCCCGGCACGGTGATCGTGGCGGCTCCCGGCATCGTGGCACCCGTCGCCGGGCGGAACGTGGTCGTCGCAACCCTCGTCGTGGATGCGCCGCGGTTGGACGCAGCACCCCGCGGCACGGGAGTGCTCGTTGCTGCTGGGGCTCGCGGCATCCGTGCCCGCGCCCTCACACATTCGACCGCCAAGTGGGACTGGCTGCGAGAGCGGGCCGAGGGCAAGCACGTGCTGCGACTGTCGTACGACGATGCGCCTGAGGACCTCGCAGAGACCGCCCGAACGGATGCCGCGGCCCTCCTCGGCACGGAGCTGCCTCCAGCCGCGATCCTCGACTTCGCCCGCGTGGAGTGGACCCGCCCGGCCCCCCTCACGACCCCGACCGACCACATCGTGGTCGGCGAGACCGTCGGAGGCTCCGGCATCGCGGGCATCGTCGCCCACGCCGAACGCACGGCCGCCGCGCTGCTCGCCCCGGGCGCCGACCCCGAGCCGACTACGCAGTTGTGACGGGTGTCCGCGGCATCCACCGCGCCGCGAACGCTTCGCCGAGCTCCGGCGGCAGCTGCCTCCTGCGAGTCACCCGAGAATTCTGCGCGGCCACGCCAGCGCACCACCCGCATCATCCACACCGTTGGCGAGTACGCAGTTGCGACTAGTGCCGCCGTCGTTTGCCGTGCCGAAGTGCACTCTCGCCCGGCGGAGTGCGGATGTCACGAGTCCGAGTACGCGGTTGTGGCTGGTCGCCGCGGCATCAACTCGCCGCAAGTGCACTCTCGCAGTGCGTCAACCGCACGAGACTGCCAGTTTTCTACAGCGTGTAGAGAGTGCGAGGATGGAACGATGACAGACGAGCCACTCGGCTACACACTGTGGGCGGTACTCCGCAGGGACGGCAGCACTCCAGCGGGCGCGGGCGACCTCGCCCCCGCGATCGCGGCGGTGGAGGCGGCGGGCGTCACGATCCGCGGCTTCTACGACGTGTCATCCATGCGCGCCGACGCCGATCTCATGATCTGGATGCACGGCGAGAAGCCCGAGACGCTGCAGTGGGCACTCCGCGAACTCCGCCGCAGCGAGCCCCTCAAGACCCTCCTCCCCGCCTGGAACGCCATGGGCGTGCACCGCGAGGCCGAGTTCACGCGCAGCCACGTGCCTGCGTTCCTGCGCGGCAAGGAGCCCGAGGCGTGGCTCACGGTGTACCCGTTCGTGCGCTCCTACGAGTGGTACCTGCTGCCCGACGACGAGCGCAAGGCGATGCTCGCCGACCACGGGCGCAAGGGCTCCGAGTACCCGCAGGTGCTCGCCAACACGGTCGCCGCCTTCGCCCTCGGCGACTACGAGTGGATCCTTCCGCTCGAGGCCCCGGAGCTCGTCGACCTCGTCGACCTCATGCGTCACCTGAGGCAGACGGATGCCCGGCTGCACGTTCGCGAGGAGATCCCGTTCTACACCGGTCGCCGCATCCGCGTCGACGAGATCGCAGAGGTGCTGTCATGACGATGACGAATGGTCAGGCCGAGCAGCTGGTGCCCGGCGCAACGCCCGCGGCGGCATCCGGGCCGGAGCACGTCGAAGTGCCGGTCGCCTACGACGCGATCCTGCTCGCAAGCTTCGGTGGGCCCGAGGGCCAGGACGACGTGATTCCGTTCCTGCGCAATGTGACCCGGGGTCGCGGCATCCCCGAGGAGCGGCTCGAGGAGGTCGCGCACCACTACCGCGCGTTCGGCGGCGTGAGCCCCATCAACGACCAGAACCGCGAGCTCAAGGCCGCCCTCGAGGCGGAACTCGCCAAGCGCGGCATCGACCTGCCCGTGCTGTGGGGCAACCGCAACTGGGATCCGTACCTGCGCGACGCGCTCACCGAAGCGAACGAGCGCGGTTTCACCAAGCTCATCGCCGTGGGCACCAGCGCGTACTCGAGTTACTCGAGCTGCCGGCAGTACCGCGAGGACTACGCGATGGCCCTCGAGGAGACCGGTCTCGGCGGCGTGATCGAGGTCGACAAGGTGCGCCAGTTCTTCGACCATCCGGGGTTCGTGGAGCCCTTCATCGAGGGAACGCGTGACGGCATCGCCGCGCTGCAGGAGCAGGGCATCCCGCGCGAACAGATCCACGTGCTCTTCGCGACGCACTCCGTGCCCACGGATGATGCGACGCGCAGTGGCCCGCGCGACCGTGACTTCGGCGAGGGTGGCGCCTACGCCGCCCAGCATCTGGCAGTGGCCGAGGTCGTCATCCACGAGGTGGCCGACGGCATCCCCTGGGACCTCGTCTACCAGTCCCGCTCCGGCCCGCCCACGCAGCCGTGGCTCGAGCCCGACATCAACGACCGCATCGTCGAGCTCGCCGCACAGGGCGTGAAGGGTCTCGTCATCGTGCCCCTCGGCTTCATCTCGGATCACATGGAGGTCAAGTGGGATCTCGACACCGAGGCCCTCGAGACCTCTGAGGAGAACGGCATCACCGCGGTGCGCGTGCCGACGCCCGGTGTGCACGCGGCCTTCGTGAGCGGTCTCGTCGACCTCGTCCTCGAGCGTCGCGACGGAATCCCGACCGCCGAGCGTCCGGCCCTCACCGAGCTCGGCCCCTGGTACGACGTGTGCCGCCCGGGCTGCTGCGAGAACGTGCGCCTCGGCTTCAAGCCCGCGCTTGCAGGGATCGCGCCATGACCGTCATTCGTGTCGGAACCCGTGGCAGCGCCCTCGCGCTCGCCCAGACGCGTGCGGTTGCCGCGAGTCTCACCGCCAAGACGGGCGCTGCGACCGAGATCATCACGATCTCGACCGAGGGCGACCGCTCGACGGAGTCCCTCGCGAGCCTCGGCGGCACGGGCGTCTTCGCGAGCGCCCTTCGCGACGCGCTGCTCGCGGGCGAGTGCGACGTGGTGGTGCACTCCCTCAAAGACCTGCCCACGGCACCCGTCACCGGCCTCACGATCGCAGCGATTCCGAAGCGAGAGGATGCCCGTGACGCACTGTGTGCACGCGACGGCTTCACTCTCGACACTCTCCCCGACGGCGCCCGGGTCGGCACAGGCTCGCCCCGTCGTGTCGCGCAGCTGCACGCCCGCCGTCCCGACCTCGAGGTCGTCGACATCCGCGGCAACGTGGATACGCGCCTCGGCAAGGTCGCCTCGGGCGAACTCGATGCTGTCGTGCTCGCCGTCGCTGGCCTCACGCGCCTCGGGAGGCTCGACGCCGTGACCGACTTCCTCAGTATCGACTGGTGGCCGACCGCCCCCGGCCAGGGTGCCCTGGCGATCGAGGTTCGGACGGGCGAGGAGAAGCTCGCCAAGGCGCTCGACCACGCGACATCCCGCATCATCGTGGACGCCGAGCGTCGCACGCTCGCACTTCTGGAAGCCGGATGCTCGGCCCCCGTCGCCGCGCACGCCCTCATCGACGACGGCATGCTCTTCCTCTCTGCCCGCGTCTACAGCGCGGACGGTGCCGACCGCCTCACGAGCTCGCACGCCCTCTACGTCTCCGACACGAAGGACCCTGCGGGCGATGTCGCCGAGCGCGTGGCCAAGGAGCTCTTCGACCTGGGCGCAGCAGGGCTGATCGGGGCATCATGATCGTCCGCCCCCGCCGACTTCGCGCAACACCGGCCATGCGTCGCCTCGTCGCCGAGACGCGCCTCCACCCCGCCGAGCTCATCCTCCCGATGTTCGTGCGCGAAGGGCTGACCGAGCCGCTGCCCATTTCGTCGATGCCGGGCGTGCTCCAGCACTCGCTCGACTCCATGAAGGCGGCGATCGCTGAGGCGGCATCACTCGGTGTCGGCGGCGTGATGCTCTTCGGCGTTCCGGAGCACAAGGATGCTGTGGGCTCCGGCGCTACCGACCCCGACGGCATCCTCAATGTCGCCACGCGAGCCGCCGTCGCCGAGGCTGGCGATGCGCTCGTGGTGCAGACCGACCTCTGCCTCGACGAGTTCACCGACCACGGCCACTGCGGGGTTCCGGATGCCGCGGGCCGCGTCGACAACGACGCGAGCCTCGAGCGCTACCGCGAGATGGGCATCGCGCAGGCCGAATCAGGCTCCCAGCTGCTGGGCCTGAGCGGCATGATGGACGGCCAGGTTGCCGCGGTCCGCGACGCGCTGGATGCCGCTGGCCACCCCGACACCCCCTTGCTCGGTTACGCCGCCAAGTACGCGTCGGCGTTCTACGGCCCCTTCCGTGAGGCGGTGCAGTCCTCCCTCCAGGGCGACCGGCGCAGCTACCAGCAGGACCCGGCGAACCGACGCGAGGGCATCCGCGAGGTGCTGCTCGATGTCGAGGAGGGCGCCGACATCGTGATGGTCAAGCCGGCGATGAGCTACCTCGATGTGCTCGCCGACGCGGCCGCGATCAGCCCGGTTCCCGTGTGGGCGTACCAGGTGTCCGGCGAGTACGCGATGATCGAGGCCGCCGCAGCGAACGGCTGGATCGACCGGCAGCGCGCCGTGGTCGAGTCACTCACGAGCATCCGTCGCGCAGGTGCGGATGCCGTGCTCACCTACTACGCAACAGAAGTGGCGAGGCTGCTCCGGCACTACCCAACCGATGTGGCGAGACTGCTCCGATGACGACCAACGAACAGGCCTTCGACCGCGCCCGCGCGGTCCTTCCCGGTGGCGTCAACTCCCCGGTGCGCGCCTTCGGGTCCGTGGGCGGCGCACCCCGCTCCTACGTCTCGGCGACCGGCCCTTACGTGACCGATATCGAGGGGCGCGAGTACGTCGACCTCGTCAGTTCGTGGGGCCCTGCGATCCTCGGTCACGCGCACCCCGACGTGATCAAGGCGGTACAGGATGCCGCCTCCCGCGGCCTCGGCTTCGGTGCATCCACCCCCGGCGAGACCGAACTCGCCGAGCTCGTGCGTGATCGCGTCGGCTCTCACCTCCTCGGTAAGCTGCGCCTCGTCTCCACGGGCACCGAGGCGACGATGACCGCGATTCGCCTCGCGCGAGGAGCAACCGGTCGCGACCTGCTCGTGAAGTTCGCCGGCCATTATCACGGCCACTCCGACGGCCTCCTCGCCGAGGCTGGCTCCGGCCTCGCGACCCTCGCCATCCCGGGCTCCGCAGGCGTGCCCTCCGCTGTCGCCGCCCAGACCGTCGTGATCGGCTACAACGACCTCGATGCGGTGCGCGCCCTCTTCGCCGAGCGCGGCTCCGAGATCGCCGCGGTCATCGTCGAGGCGGCGGCCGCCAACATGGGTGTCGTGCCTCCCGACCCCGGCTTCAACGCGGAACTCACGCGCATCGCGCATGAGCACGGTGCCCTAGTGATCCTCGACGAGGTGCTCACGGGCTTCCGCGTGAGCCCGTCAGGATGGCTCGGCCTCGACGACTCGTATGTTCCCGACCTCGTGACCTACGGCAAGGTCATCGGCGGCGGCCTGCCCCTCGCCGCCCTCGGCGGACGCACCGAGATCATGGACCTCCTCGCCCCGCTCGGCCCCGTCTACCAGGCGGGAACCCTGAGCGGCAATCCGGTCGCCGTCGCTGCGGGCCTCGCGACGCTGCGGGCCGCGGATGCCGCGGTCTACGCCCACCTCGATGCCACGGCTACCACGATCGCCGAGGCGGCATCCGCAGCCCTCGCCGCGGAGGGCGTCGAGCACTCCGTGCAGCACGCGGGAAACCTCTTCTCGATCTTCTTCTCGGCCACGCCCCCTCGCACGTACGCGGAGGTGAAGCAGCAGCAGTCGTTCCGGTACCCGCCCTTCTTCCACGCGATGCTCGACGCTGGCGTCTCGTTGCCGCCGAGCGTGTTCGAGGCGTGGTTCGTGTCGGCCGCCCACGATGACGCAGCGGTCACGCGCATTCTCGATGCCCTGCCAGCGGCCGCGCGAGCTGCAGCGGGCGCGACGCCACCAGCCTGAGTTGTCAACCCCCTGCATTCCCTGAGCGGCATAAGCAGTACAGGGCTAGTCTTTTACCACTAGCACCGCGACTGTCGAACGAAGGAGCATCCATGCGAGGCAAAATCCTGTTCGTGGTCGGCCTGGGGGTCGGCTACGTACTCGGCACCCGTGCCGGGCGCGAGAAGTACGAGCAGATCAAGGCGACGGCGTCGAAGTTCTGGAACGACCCGCGAGTGCAGAAGCGCGTCGATGACGCCCAGGACTTCGTGAAGGACAAGGCGCCCGACGTGGCCGAGTTCCTCGCGGATGGCGCGAAGAAGGTCGTCTCGCAGGTCTCCGGTTCCAAGGCTCCCGCCAAGACCACCGCGAGCAAGCCCGCCGCGAAGTCGACTGCGGCCAAGAGCTCGACGACGAAGCGCAGCACGACCAGCGCGGCGAAGTAACCGTCATGGCCAGCGTTCCCCCTCGCAAGCGATCGCTGTTCTCGCTCATCGCCGATCTTCCGGGCTTCTTCATGGACCTGGTGCGCAGCGAGATCGAGCAGCTCAAGCAGGAGCTCATCCACCGCCTCGCTCAGGCGGGCATCGGAATCGGTCTCCTCGCCGCCGCCGCGACTGTGCTCTTCTTCTCGCTCGCAGTGTTCATCACTGCGGCGATCCTCGGGCTCTCGGAGGTGCTCGCACCCTGGGCTGCTGCGCTCATCGTCGGCGGTGCCCTGCTGGTGATCGCGGGCATCCTCGTCGCCATCGGCATGGCATCGCTCAAGCGTGGCTCCAAGGGCCCGGCTGACTCCATCGACAGCATCAAGCAGGATGTTCGAGCAATTCAGGGCGTAGGAAGGGAAGACTGACATGAGTGACGTACCCATCGAAGAGCGAGTTGCCGCCGCGCGTGCAGGCCTGACCGAGACGCTCGACCAGATCGAGGACAGGCTGAACGTTCCCAAGCGCGTGGGCGAGTTGACGACGAAGGCCAAGGCTTCGTACGAGGCCAACCCCGTGCCGTGGATCGTGGGCGCCGTCGGTGCAGCGGTCGTCGTCGCGGGCCTTGTGGCGTGGGCGATCTTCAGCGACGACTGACCTGCAGCCGCTGAGCACCATACAGCTGATCGCAGCGCGCAAGAGCGCCTCGATTGGCGCCTCATCCGCGTCCGGTGGAGGATAGTCGCATGGATCCGAAACCCCTGAACCGCTGGCGCGTGCTCGTGCCGCGCGGGGGTAAGTGGGGCGATGGCGTTGCTGCCCGCCTCCGCAGCCTCGGCGCTATCCCCGTCATAGCCCCCATGATCAACTTCGCGAGCGCGGATGACGGCGCAGCTCTCGCCAACGCCCTCTACGAACTCGCCGACGGCCAGTACGACTGGCTCATCGTGACGAGCGCAACGACCGTCGATGTGCTCGCGGGCCACGGAGTCGTGCTGCCCGAGAACACCCAGGTCGCCGCGGTCGGCGAGACAACTGCTGCCGCACTTCAGCTCGCTGGCTACCGCGTCGACTTCGTGCCGCAGAATGACAACTCCGCTCGCGGCCTCGTCAAGGAGTGGCCGTCGTCGGCGATCGAGGGCCGCGTGCTCATCCCGCAGTCCGACATCGCGGAGCCCACGCTCGTCTCCGGAATCCGCAAGCTCGGGTTGACTGCCGACTTCGTTGCGGCCTATCGCACGGTGGGGGTGCCCGTCTCGGATGCCGTGCGAACGGATGTCGCATCCGGCCGCATGTCGGCGATCCTGGTGAGCTCGGGGTCCGTTGCCCGGCAGATCGCCGAGCAACTGGCGCCGCTGCCCGAGGGAATCATCGTGGCCTGCATCGGCCCCCGCACGGCCTTCGATGCTCGCGCTGCCGGCCTGCGCGTGGATGTCATCGCCGAGGACCGCTCCTCGGACTCACTGATCGACGCGCTCGTCGACCGGGCTACGCGCTAGCGCCGAGTGAGGCGCACGAGCGGGATGACGCGGTCGGTCTTGCGCTCGTAGCTCGCGAAGCCGGCGTTCACCGCCGTGATGTCGGCCCACCGGCGGTCCCGCTCGGGCTGCTCGATCTCCGACGCCCGCACGGGGATCGTCTCCGTGCCGAACTCGATCTCCGTCTCCGGGTTCGCGAGCAGGTTGTAGTACCACGCGGGGTTGTCGGGCGCGCCGCCCTTGGATGCCACGACCACCCAGCCGTCGTCGTCGGGGAAGC
This sequence comes from uncultured Salinibacterium sp., assembly GCA_964425885.1. Lineage (GTDB taxonomy): Bacteria > Actinomycetota > Actinomycetes > Actinomycetales > Microbacteriaceae > Rhodoglobus. Next base: position 397,209 of record CAYRON010000001.1, on the reverse strand, counting down.
TCATGACCGGGCTCACGCGGGTCACCCCCGACTTCGCACCAACGTGGTGGAGGAGAACGAGCTGGTCGCTGTTGAAGGGGGCGCCGACATAGCCTCCATTGGCTCGGAAGTCGGCGATGATCTGGCTGTTGAAGTCGGTCACTGTGCGCTCAGCGCGATCAGGAGCGCGATGATTCCCAGGAGTGGTGCGAGGCCCTGAATGGCGGCCGCCCTGGCGAGCTTCGGCGAGCTGAGGATGAGTACGAGCGCTGCTGCGACCATGCTTCCCGCGGCCAGCAACACGAGCGCGGCGCCAGCCTCGGGCATCCCAGCCCAGAGCAGAACCAGCCCGATCGCGGAACCGATGGCGAGGAACAGGTTGTAGAAGCCCTGGTTGAAGGCCATGGGGCGAACCGTGTCGGCGTCAGCCTGACTCGCCACGCCGAACGTGCGCCAGGTCTTGGGCTCGCGCCAGCGGACGCTCTCGAGGACGAAGATGTAGAGGTGGATGAGCACGGCGATCCCCACGAGGACCGTCGACGCGACAAGCAGGCCAGTGTTCATGCCGCCAGCGTAGACCTCGCGCGGCGCGGAGCGACTAACCGAAGAGGATCGCGGCCTCGTCGTAGCGCGACTGAGGCACGACGTTGAGCTTGCCGAGGGCATCCTCGAACGCGACGTGCGTGATCGTCGTGCCGCTCAGCGAGACCATGCGGCCCCAGCGGTTGTGCACCACGGAGTCAACGGCGGCCATGCCGTAGCGGGTGGCCAGCACGCGGTCGTAGGAGGTGGGCGTGCCACCGCGCTGGATGTGACCCAGCGTCGTTGCACGCGTCTCGATGCCCGTGCGCGCCTCGATCTCGGGGGCGAGCACGTCGCCGATGCCACCGAGACGGGGGCGGCCGAACGCGTCGAGGCCGCGCTCGGAGTGCGCGTCATCCATCGTGTCGAGCTTGAATCCCTCGGCCACGACAACCAGTGGGGCACGCCCGCGGTCGCGGGCGGACTGCACCCACTCGATGATCTGGTCCATGCTCGTGCGCTGCTCGGGGATGAGGATCGCGTGAGCACCCGCAGCCATGCCGGAATGGAGGGCGATCCATCCGACGTGACGACCCATGACCTCGGCGACCATGCAGCGGCCGTGCGAGTCGCCGGTGGTGCGGAGGCGGTCCATGGCGTCGGTCGCGATCTGGGTCGCGGTGTCGAAGCCGAACGTGTAGTCGGTGGCGGAGAGGTCGTTGTCGACCGTCTTCGGCACGCCCACGATGTTGATGCCGGCATCGGTGAGGCGCTTCGCCGCCGCGAGAGTTCCCTCGCCGCCGATTGCGATGAGGGACTCGACGCCGAGGCGCTCCATGTTCTCCTTGACGCGTTCCGGCCCGCCATCGCCCTCGAAGGGGTTGGTGCGGCTCGTGCCGAGGATGGTGCCACCCTGTTTGGCGATGCCCTGGATGTCTTTGCGCTCGAGGGGAACGACATCCCCTTCGACGACACCACGCCAGCCGTCCTTGAATCCGACGAACTCTTTGCCGTAGATCTGGATGCCCTTGAGGACCGCACCGCGGATCACCGCGTTCAGTCCGGGACAGTCGCCGCCACTCGTGAGGATGCCAATGCTCATGTACCCATCATGCCGTGTCGCTGTCAACCGATGGTGCACAGCGCTGCGCCACCGATAGGGTGTGGGGCACATCGACTCACGAGAGTCATCCCCTCAGAACAAGGAGCTCGCTATGACTGACGTGACACCCCCCGCATCGGCACCTGTACCGCCCGCACCGGCAGCCGCGCCTGCCTCCGACGGCAAGACGCTCGGCATCGTCGCGCTGATCGTCTCGTTCTTCTTCTCACTCATCGGCATCATCCTCGGCTTCGTCGCGCGCAGCCAGTCGAAGAAGGCCGGCGTCAAGAACACCCCGGCGACCGTGGCCATCATCCTCGGCTTCGTGTTCCTCGTGCTCGGCATCATCCTCGCGATCGTGCTTCCCACGCTCATCGTCGGTGGCGCCTACGCCACCCTCTGTGAGGGCATGGACCCCGGCGTGTACCAGACCACGGACGGCACCTCCATCACCTGCCCGTAACGTCTTTTACAACTGCGCCCCCTCACACTGTGCGGGGGCGCAGTTGCATGTCCGGGCACGTGCGTGCGACTTGTGGGGCCCCTCCAATCCGCTGGGGACCTCCGCCGATCGAGGGCTAGCCTGCTCGCGTGCACCTCCTCTTCCGCACCCTCCTCCACATGCTGCGCAGCCGCCGGGCGAGCGCCCTGGATGCCACGGCAGTCAGTCGCGTGCGCCTGCGCGTGCTCCCCACCGACCTCGACGTTCTCGGGCACATGAACAACGGCGTGTACCTCTCGATCATGGATCTCGGCCGCATGGACCTGCTCGTGCGTACCGGCTCGTGGAAGCGCCTCAACGCCCTCGGCATGTACCCCGTGATGGCCAACGAGACGATCTCGTTCCGCAAGTCGCTGCAGCCGTGGCAGCGCTTCGATCTCGAGACGCGCATCGTCGGCATCGACGAGCGCGCCGTGTACTGCGAGCAGCGCTTCGTGGTCGACGGCGAGATCTACGCCCAGGCCATGACGCGCGGCCGGTTCCTCCGCAAGGGCGGCGGGGTCGTGAGCATCGACGATCTCACGCGACTGCTCGAGGTGGATGCCGCGGCCTTCCCGCCACCGGCCTGGGTGCAGCGCTGGGCCGCCGACGTCGCACTGCCGAGCACGCGCGCCGAGGCCCCCAGCATCTGGGAGTAGTCCGCCCTGCGATGCCCGCGCGATCCTGCGCCATACTGTGTTCATCTTCTGCCCGCCCCCGTCGAGGGAGCCCCGATGACCCAGCTCACGATCATCCAGCGGTCGCCTGATCCGCTTGAACCGCACAACCATCCCCACAAGCATCGCTCGATTGCGGACAAGCTGCGCGCGCTCGGCGAGGTGCGACTCGGGGCGATCCTGCTGCTTCTGGCCACCGTTATCGCGGTGGTCTGGGCGAACCTCCCCGGTGACTCGTATCACCAGTTCTGGGAGACCCACGTCATGGTGGGCGTCGACAACCTCCAGTTCGAGTTCACCCTGCACGCCCTCGTCAACGACGCCCTCATGGCGATCTTCTTCTTCTCGGTCGGCCTGGAGGTGCGCCGCGAGTTCGCAATCGGCGAGCTGACGAAGTGGTCGCGCGCGGTCGTGCCTGTCGCGGCCGCGATCGCAGGTCTCGCGATTCCCGCGCTCATCTTCGTGCTGTTCAACCTCGACTCCGGCCAGGTGCACGCGTGGGGTGTGGTGATCTCGACCGACACCGCGTTCCTCGTCGGCGCCCTGGCGCTCATCGGGCCCCGCGCGCCCGGGCGACTTCGTCTCTTCCTCCTCACCCTCGCCGTGGTCGACGACATCGGGGCGCTCAGCATCATCGCCTTCGTCTACACCGACAACTTCTCGCCACTGCCCCTCGTGATCGGCGCAGTGGGTCTCGCCGGCATCTTCTTCACGCGGTACCTGCAGCGGGGTCGCGGGCCGATCTACGTCACGCTCGCGATCATCGTCTGGCTCGCGTTCCTCGCGTCGGGCGTGCATCCGACGCTCGCGGGCGTCGCGATCGCGCTGTTGGTGCCCGTCTACCGTCCGGATCGCCGCGACGTCGAGCAGGCACTCGATCTCGCGCACATGTTCCGGCAGTCGCCGAACTCCGAGTACGCACGCCTCGCCGCCAACAGCCTGCGCGAGTCGATCTCGATCAACGAGCGACTGCAGTCCGCCTACGCGCCGTACATCGCCTTCGTCATCCTTCCGCTGTTCGCTCTCGCCAACGCTGGCGTGCTCATCAACGGCGAGATCCTCGCCGCGGCGTTCATGTCACCCATCACGTGGGGTGTCGTCGTCGGTCTCGTCGTGGGCAAACTCGTCGGGGTCTACGGCGCATCAGCCGTGATCAAGCTCCTGAAACTCGGCGAGTTCGGCCCGGGTCTGACCCTCGGTCGCATTGCCGGAGGTGCAGCGCTCTGCGGCATCGGTTTCACCATCTCCCTCTTCATCATCGACCTCGCTATCGACGATGCCGATGCCCAGAACGAGGCGCGGGTGGGAGTGCTCGCGGCATCCGTCATCGCCTTCCTGCTCGGAACGATCATCTTCAGGATCACCGACGGCAGCCGCGGCGACGAGGAGGTGGGCTCCGTGCTCGTGCGCCCCGTCGACCCCAAGCGCGACCACATCTCCGGGCCGGTGGATGCTCCCCTGACGCTCGTCGAGTACGGCGACTACCAGTGCTCGTTCTGCTCGAAGGCGTCCGGTGCCATCGAGGAGCTGCGCGAGATGCTCGGCGACGAGCTGCGTTACGTCTGGCGTCACGCGCCACTCGTCGACTACCACCCGAACGCGATCGCCGGCGCCGAGGCCGCGGAGGCCGCATCGTTGCAGGGGCAGTTCTTCCCCTACGGTCGGTCGCTGTTCGCCGACCAGGATCACCAGATGCCCCGCGACATCCTGAGGCGCGCCAGCGACCTCGGCCTCGACACCGAACGCTTCGCCGAGGATCTGCGCTCGTCAGAGGTGGCGAACCGAGTGCAGGACGACATCCTGGATGCCGAGGCCATGGACATCACGGCGGTGCCGACGTTCTTCGTCAACGGCCACCGCCATGTCGGGCCGTATGACGCGCAGTCGCTCGCGCGTGCGTTGAGGGCGACGGCGCCGGTCGCTGCGAAGTAGTAGCGGGCCTACTCAGCTCGGGGGCCACGGCACGGGGTCGCCGTCCATGGCCAGGCGCTCGTAGTACGGGCGCTGCACCGTGAGGTACTCGTCGAAGTCGGGCATGTCCGTCCCGGCGATGGCGGCGAGCATCCGATCGAGGTACCACTCCCAGCCGGGGCCGATGCTGCCGGCATCACGCGCGGACGTGAGCCGCTGCTTGAGGTACACCGCGGTCGACGACCCGAGATCCGCGATCGCGATGGTGACTCGCCACGCGTCGGCGCTCTCGCCGAACGCCACCGTGTAGCGGGTTCCGGGCTCACAGGCCTCGAGGGTGAGGGTCGAGGTCGGAGAGCCCTCCTCTGCGGTCATCGTCAGATCGAGGGTGCCGCCCACGACGGCCCTACCTCGGCGAGGTCCGATCCACTTCTTCAGCCGCGCGGATGCCGTGAGCCACTCCCACGTCTCCGCCCCGCTGAGCGGAACACGTCGCTCGACGATCAGCTCGAGTCCGAGTGCATCCCGCACCACCCTGCCGTTCGCGTGGAGAGCCATGATTTGACCCTAGTTCGAACTCTCGAGCACGGCCATCGCGGCGTTGTGTCCACCGATCGCGCTCACAGCGCCGCCGCGTTGGGCGCCCGAGCCGCACAACAGGATCCGCGGATGCCGCGTCGCAACGCCCCAGCGCTGTGCGGGCGTCGCGAGCTCGGCATCGTCCTCCACGAACGGCCACGCGAGCGGCCCGTGGAAGATGTTGCCACCCGGCATGGCGAGTGCGTGCTCGAGGTCGAGGGTGGTCTTGGTCTCGATCGTGGGTGCGCCCGCGGCGTCCGTCAGCAGCAGGTCGTCGATGGGTTCGGCGAGTACGGAGTTCAGCGAATCGAGCACGGACTGCTGCAGCTGCGCGCGCACGGTGTCGTTGCTCTCCTCTGTCACGAGTCGATGCGGTGTGTGCAGACCGAACACGGTAAGCGTCTGGGCGCCGGCGGCCTGCAGCTCGGACGACAGGATGCTCGGATCCGTCAACGAGTGACAGTAGATCTCACACGGCAGGGGGCCGGGCAGGGCTCCACTCGCGGCGCTCCGGTACGCCGCATCCAGCTGCGTCCACGTCTCGTTGATGTGGAACGTGCCGCCGAATGCCGCCGCGGGGTCGACGGACGAGTCGAGAAGCCGCGGCAGCCGCTTCACGAGAAGGTTGACCTTGACCTGCGCGCCCTCGGGCTGGAGCTCGACGTCGTCGCCCACCAACCGGGCGAGCACCGCCGGTGCCGTGTTCGCGAGCACCCACGTCGCGTGCACGGTGCGCTCCGAGTCACCGAGCCGGTAGGTGACGTCTCCCTCCGGCGTGATCGACGTGACCTCGGCCCCCGTGACGATCTCCGCGCCGGCCAGGCGTGCTGCCCTCGCGAGTTCGCCGGAAACGGCACCCATGCCGCCGACGGGCACATCCCAGTCGCCCGTTCCGCCGCCGATCACGTGGTACAGGAAGCACCGGTTGGCGTCGAGTGCCGGGTCGATGTTGGGCGCGAAAGTTCCGATGAGCGCATCGGTCAGAGCGACCCCACGCACCACGTCACTGACGAAGTGCTGCGAGATGGCCTCGCCGACGGGCCGCTCCACGAGCCAGTCCCAGAGGGCGTCGTCGCCGAGCGCCTGGCGCGCTTCGGTTCGCGTGAGCAGTGGTTCCGTCACCGTGGGGAAGAGGGCCTTGGCCGCCCGCGCGGTGCCGGAGTAGAACGACTGCCAGCCGCGATCGTCTGCACCGAGCGCGGCGGCCGTGGCAGCGGCATCCGCGTTGTCGATGAGAAGGCCGGTGCCCGGTCGGGTCGGGTCGGGCGTGTAGCTCGAGTAGCGGCGACGGGCGAGACGGATGTCGAGGCCGAGGTCACGGATGATGCGGCTGGGAAGCAGTGACACGAGGTACGAGTATCGCGACAGCCGGGCATCCACCCCGTCGAAGGCCTGCGCGGAGACCGCGGCGCCACCGACGGAGGGCAGGCGTTCGAGCACCGTGACGCGCTTGCCGGCGGCCGCGAGGTAGGCGGCGGCGGCGAGCCCGTTGTGCCCTCCGCCCACGACGACGACGTCGCGGGTGTCGTCAGCTGTCGCCGTCACCGGCGTTCTCGGTATCGGTGTTCTCGGCGTCGCAGATCGGCGGGTTGATGCGGTCGAGCACGCGATACGAGACGCTCTCGATGGTCGCCCGCTCCTCCGGCGTGAGGAGGGTGAAGAAGTTGTCGCGAATCGCGTCAGAGTGGTCGCGGAGGGCGGAGAGCACCGCACGGCTGCCGTCGCCGGTGAGCGAGATCCACACGCCGCGGGCATCGTCACCGCACTCCTCGCGCGTGACGAGACCGCGTTGCACCATGCGCTTGAGCTGGTGGGAGACGCGGCTCTTCTCCCAGCCGATCAGGTCGGCGATTCGACCAGCGCGAAGCCGGCGAGTCGGCTCCTCCTGGAGCGAGACGAGCACCGCGAAATCGGCGGAGGAGATGCCAGCGTCGGCCTGCAGTCGACGCTCGAGGGTGAGGTCGAGCTGACGACGCATGAGCGAGAACGCACGCCACACATCGAGCTCTTCTTCGTCGAGGGCGCCTGCCATCACACCATCATACCGGCTAGTTGACATGTCATCTATCTAGAGTTATGGTGACACGTCAACTTCTTCGAAAGGACGTCAATGTCAGAGCTCAGAATCGGAATCATCCTCGGTAGCACTCGCCCGGGTCGCAACGGTGCTCAGGTCGCCGAGTGGGTAGTTGAGCAGGCGGGTAAGCGGGATGGCGTCGTCTATGAACTCGTGGACATCGCCGACTACAACCTTCCGCACCTCGATGAGGCGATTCCCGCATCGCAGGGCATCTACGCCAATGAGCACACGCGGGCCTGGGCCGAGACGATCGCCTCCTACGACGGGTACGTCATTGTGACGCCCGAGTACAACCACTCCACCTCCGGCGCGCTCAAGAACGCCATCGACTTCATCTACGGCGAATGGAACAACAAGGCCGTCGGTTTCGTGAGCTACGGCGCCGCAGCGAGCGGGGCCCGTGCCGTCGAGCACCTCCGCCTCATCGTCGGAGAGCTGCAGATGGCGGATGTTCGCCAGCAGGTCGGCATCTCGCTCCTCACCGACTTCGAGGCGTACGCGACGCTGAAGCCGATCCCCCACCACGAGGCACCGCTCGCGACCCTGTTCGACCAGCTCGAGGCGTGGTCCGGTGCGCTCCGTACGGTGCGCGCGGATGCCGAGGCGCTCGCCGCGTAACGAACGCGGGGCATTCTTGCGAATGACCGCCGAACGGCACAGTAATCCTGCGCTGTTCGGCGGTCATTGTCACAGCTTGCGTGATTAGGCTCGGAATCATGCATCCCGAGCTTCACGACGAGACCATCAGCACTGTCGAGCGCTGGCTGCGTGAGTCGTCCAAGGAGCGCACGGATGCCGCGGGCGAGCGTCTCGCCGGGCTCCTCAAGGACCCGCGCGGCCTCGAGTTCGCGCTCGGCTTCGTCGACTCCGTCGTGCGCCCGGAGGACTTGCGCGTCGCCGGTCGCAACCTCGAGAGGTTAAGCCGTCGCATCCCCGCGTTCCTACCCTGGTACCTGCGTACCGCGATCCTCATCGGCGGCGGTTTCGCGCCCATCCTGCCCTGGCCGATCGTGCCGATCGCGCGCTGGGCTCTGCGCGACATGGTGTCGCACCTCGTGATCGACGCGACGCCCTCCCGTCTCGACAAGTCACTGGCCCGCCTGCGCGCGAGCGGACGCGACCTCAACATCAACCTCCTCGGCGAGGCCGTGCTCGGCGAGCGTGAGGCCACGCGACGACTCGACCGCACGCGCGAACTGCTCGAGCGCGACGACGTCGACTACGTTTCGATCAAGGTCTCCTCGATCGCGGCGCAACTCAATGGCTGGGCGTTCGACGAGACCGTCGACTACGTCGTCGAGCGCCTGACGCCGCTCTACGAGTACGCGGTCTCGCGCCCGGTGCAGAAGTTCATCAATCTCGACATGGAGGAGTACCGCGATCTCGGTCTGACCATCGCGGTGTTCCAGCGGCTGCTCGACCAGCCGCAACTGCGCAATCTCGAAGCCGGCATCGTGCTGCAGGCGTACCTCCCCGATGCGGTTGGCGCACTCCAGGGCCTCACGGAGTGGGCCAAACGTCGACGCGCTGGAGGCGGCGCCGGAATCAAGGTGCGCGTCGTGAAGGGTGCGAACCTCGCGATGGAACGCGTCGATGCACGGATGCACGGCTGGCCCCTCGCGACGTGGGACTCCAAGGTCGACACCGACGCGAGCTTCAAGCGCGTGCTCGACGCCGCCCTGACGCCGGAGAACACCGACGCAGTGCGCATCGGCATCGCCAGCCACAACCTCTTCGATGTGGCCTGGTCGTGGCTGTTGTCGAAGCAGCGTCGCGTCGAGTCGCGCGTCGAGTTCGAGATGCTGCTCGGCATGGCGACGGCGCAGTCGGAGGTCGTGCGGCGGGATGTCGGAGGGCTCCGCCTGTACACGCCGGTCGTGCATCCTTCGGAGTTAGACTCGGCCATCAGCTACCTGATTCGCCGCCTCGAGGAGAACGCGTCTCCCGAGAACATCATGTCCGGACTGTTCGAGCTCGCGACGTCGAGGGACGTGTTCACGCGCGAGGCCGGCCGGTTCAGTGCCTCGCTCGAGCGCATGGGCGAGATCGAGCTCGGCCCGCGTCGAACGCAGGATCGGGCATCCGTGCTCGAGGTCGCCCCCGAGAGCGGGTTCGAGAACGAGCCGGACACCGACTCGTCGCTGCCGGCCAACCGTGACTGGGGTGTGCGTGTGCTCGCTCGCAGCGCCGACTCGCGCCTCGGTGCTGGCACGATCGCCGTGGCGCTCGTTCAGGATGCCCAGACCCTCGAACAGCGCATCGAGCTGGCCGCGCGGGCGGGCGAAGCGTGGGGTGCGACCCCGGGCGCTGATCGCGCACGCCTGCTGCACGACGCTGGCGACGTGCTTGCCGCGTTCCGCGGCCGACTCATCGAGGTGATGGCGAGCGAGACCGGCAAGACCCTCGCTGAAGCCGACGTCGAGGTGAGCGAGACGGTCGACTTCGCCCACTACTACGCGGAGCGCGCGGCCGAGTTGGACACGATCGAGGACGCCACCTACGTGCCGCCCCGCCTCACCGTTGTCGCTCCGCCCTGGAACTTCCCCGTCGCGATTCCCGCCGGTTCGGTGCTGGCCGCGCTCGCCGCGGGCTCTGCGGTCGTGATCAAGCCAGCGCCCCAGGCGCGCCGCAGTGGTGCTGTCATGGTCGAGGCGCTCTGGGAAGCGGGCATCCCGCGCGAGCTCGTCACGCTCGTCGACGTGGAGGAGGGTGACCTCGGGCGCCAGCTCATCTCGCACCCGCGCGTCGACCGCGTGATTCTCACCGGTGCCTACGAGACGGCCGCGCTGTTCCGCTCCTGGCGAGCCGATCTGCCGCTGCTGGCGGAGACGAGCGGCAAGAACGCCATCATCGTGACGCCGACGGCCGACCTCGACCTCGCGGTCGGCGACATCGTGCGCAGTGCGTTCGGTCACGCCGGACAGAAGTGCTCGGCTGCGTCGCTCGTCATCCTCGTCGGGTCCGTGGCGCGCAGTGAGCGCTTCCAGCGCCAGCTCGTGGATGCCGTGCGCACGCTGCACGTCGGATACCCGCAGGACTCCACTTCTGTCGTCGGACCGCTGATCGAGGCCCCGACGGGAAAACTCCTGCGAGGGCTCACGCAGCTCGGCGATGGTGAGAGCTGGCTCGTCGAGCCGCGCCCGCTCGACGACACCAACCGCCTCTGGTCGCCCGGCGTGCGCACGGGCGTGCAGGCCGGCAGCGAGTTCCACCGCACCGAGTACTTCGGTCCGATCCTCGGCGTGATGACGGCGCGCACCCTCGACGAGGCGATCGACCTGCAGAACGGCAGTGATTACGGGCTCACCGCGGGCATCCACTCGCTCGACCCTGCGGAGGTCTCGCGCTGGCTCGATCGAGTCGAGGCGGGCAACCTCTACGTCAACCGCGGCATCACCGGTGCGATCGTGCAGCGCCAGCCCTTCGGTGGTTGGAAGCGCTCGACGGTCGGCACGGGTGCCAAGGCCGGCGGCCCCAACTACGTGCTCACGCTCGGCCGGTGGGAGCCGATCGAGAAAGAGCCCGTCGCGAACATCACGCTGAAGGGCGTCTCGGCGAGCGTCGGAGAGGTGATCCGCCACGGTCAGGGTGGGCTCGACTTCCCCGAGTTCGATCGCGTTCGGCGTGCAGCGCTGAGCGACGAGCGAGCCTGGGCGTCCGAACTCGGCGTCGCACGGGATGCCTCGAACCTGGGCGTCGAACGTAACGTTCTGCGGTACCGGCCAGCCGAGGTCACCCTGCGCCTGTCGGAGGGGGAGTCGCTCGGGCACCTCGTGCGGCTGATCGCCGCGGCATCCCGGGCCGGCGCTCTTGTGAGCATCAGTTCTGCGCTGCCGCTGCCTGCGGCCCTCGTGCAGTCGTTCTCCGACGACACGCCCTCCGCGCGCGTGCGCGACGTGATGATCGAGACGGATGCCGCGTTCCTCGCGCGAGCGCCGCGCCTCACCGGTCGCGTGCGCCTCATCGGCGGCGACGCCCGTGCTCTCGCCGAGGCAACGGGTGGCTCGCCGGACGTTGCGATCTACTCGGGGCCCGTGACGACTTCTGGCCGGATCGAGCTGCTCACGTTCCTGCGCGAGCAGGCGGTGACGGTCACGGCGCACCGCTTCGGCAACCCCGACCGTTCGATGATCGCGCTGGAGATCTAGGCGCGAGTCGCAGCGCGGCTCGCTACTCGCCGAGCGCGGCCTTGAACGCGTCGGCCTGTGCCTTTTCGCGACCCTTCACCGACAGCTGGGGATCGTTCTTCACGTCGAAGCGCACGGCACCCGATGCGGGGTCCACCTCGACCTTGACGACGGCTCCCGCATCCGGCGGCCAGAAGTCGGTGACCCAGCGTGGTTCGTCGATCTTCGCGCGCGTGACGGTGCCGTCAGCGCGGCGCACGTCGGCGGCCCATTCGCGCGTCGGCGTGAGGCCGTCGCTCGAGACCCTCTTGATGTTGACGAGCACGATCGTCGCCTCTGCGGGCTCCCAGGCCTTCTTGCCGATACCAAACATGGGGCCAGTATGTTCCAGTGGGAAACTGGTGGTCAAGTGGGGTCGCGTACCCTTAACCGGTGGATGGCTCGGCAAACGTACCCAGCGACGGGATGCCCGTCCCCGGTAGCCGCGCCCACGATCTTCTCCTGAAGGTGCTCGCCCACATCCGAAAAGAGGGCCGAGTCGACCTCTCGCTCCGCCAGCTCGCGCAGGGTGCTGACACCAGCCACCGCATGCTCGGTTACTACTTCGGCACACGCGAGCAGCTCCTCGGCTACGTGATGCGGCAGCTGAGCATCGAATACATCGCGCAGTTCGGCGGCCGCCGCCCCGCGAGTCGAGCCGAGGCCATCCGTTGGACCTGGGAGCAGTTCCGCGACCCCAACAACCGCCTCCAGACGCAGCTGCTCTTCACGCTCTCGAACGCCGCAGCCGAGAACCCGGATCTCGAGATCTCGGCCCTGAACTCCGACCTCGACAACTTCGCCGCGGGTCTCACAGCGCTCGGCATGCACGAAGGCCTCGACGCCGAGCGCGCGACCCGCGAGGGGCGCCTCATCGTCGCCACCCTGCTCGGCCTGTACCTCGACTTCTTCATCACACGCGGATCGACGCGAGTGGATGACAGCTACCGCACCCTCATCGAGTGGGTGGAGCGGAGCTCGGCCTCCGCGTGACTCTCGTCGGTGCATCCCCCGGTTCGGGTGCCGAAAACTAAGGAGATTCTCGCGGAACGACAGCGAAACGCCGCGTTCCGTGCACGGTGGCCGAAGGTCTCCTTAGTTTTCGGCACCAGAGCGCAGGGCGGCGGTCACGTAGGCGAGAGCCTGCTCGGGGGCAACCCCGAGGGCGGCGGCCCGCGCGGCATACTCGGTCGCGGCGACCTGGAGGAGGGCATCCGCGTCGCCCGGCCTAGCCTTGATCACGGTGCCGTTGCGTCCGCGCGTCTCGACGAACCCGTCCGCCTCGAGCTCGCGATACGCCCTCGCGACGGTGTTCGGAGCGATGCCCAAGTCGGTCGCGAGCTGGCGCACGGCGGGAAGCTTGGTGCCGGCGATGAGCTGGCCCTCGCCGACGCGGGCCACGAGCTGCGCCTTGATCTGCTCGAACGGCGGCACGGCACCCTGCGGGTCGATCTCGAAGGTGATCGCGCTCTGGGTTGCGGGGCGCCGCCAGGAATCGGTCACGTCATCCACCTAGTCGTGATTGCGGTGGATGAGACGCGAGAGCACGATCGCGCTGCGCGTGTGGTCGACGTTCGGGGCGTTCCTCACGCGTTCCAGGGCCAGCTCGAGCGAGGCGATGTCGCGGGAGCGCATGTGCACGATGGCGTCCGCCGAGCCCGTCACCGTACCGGCATCCACGACCTCTGGAACACCCGTGAGAATTCGCTTGAGCTCCTCCGGCGCCACGGTGCCACGGCAGAACAGCTCAACGTAGGCCTCCGTGCCCATCCCGTCGACCGTCGGGTCGACCTGAATCGTGAATGCCCGGATGACGCCATCCGCCACCAACCGGTCCACCCGGCGTTTCACGGCGGAGGCCGACAGCCCCACCACACCACCGATATCTGCGTAGCCCGCGCGGGCATTCTGGCGGAGGAGGTCGATGATGCCGTGATCAAGGCTGTCCATGGGCACAGTGTACGACCGTTTTTTGTGCGGTGCCACCCTTACGCGCGCGTTTGATGCGCTCAAAGCTCTGACATTGCGGATAGGTGCGTGAAACACTGGGTTCATGACCATGACTGAACCCACGGCATCCCCCGTGCAGCGTACTCCCTCACGTAAGTCGGTGCTCATGTGCCGCCCGGAGCACTTCACGGTGAGCTACAGGATCAACCCCTGGATGCACCCTGAGGACCCGACGAGCACCGCGACCGCGGTTGCGCAGTGGGACGTGCTCTACCGCACCTACCTCGAGCTCGGGTTTGACGTTCACCTCATCGACCCCGTCGAGGGCCTGCCCGACATGGTCTACGCCGCGAACGGCGGCTTCGTGCTCGACGGCAAGGCGTACGGCGCGAGCTTCACCTACGCCGAGCGTCAGCCGGAGGGGCCCGCCTACATGGAGTGGTTCGGCACGCAGGGCTACGAGGTGCACAAGCCCGTCGAGGTGAACGAGGGTGAGGGCGATTTCCTCCTCGTCGGCGACGTGATCCTCGCTGGCCAGGGCTTCCGCAGCGCGAGCAACAGCCACCAGGAGCTCGCCGGCATCTTCGGCCGCGAGGTCATCTCCCTCCAGCTCGTCAACCCGAGCTTCTACCACCTCGACACCGCGATCGCCGTGCTCGACGACGGGCGCGGCACCGCCCCGGCCAACATCGCGTACCTGCCGATCGCGTTCGACGACGCGTCACTCGCGATCCTGCAGGAGCGCTACCCCGACGCGATTCTCGTCACCGAGGAGGATGCGGCAGTGCTCGGCCTCAACTCGTTCAGCGACGGCTACAACGTCGTGATCGCCTCCCGCGCGAAGGACTTCGAGCGCCAGCTGCGCGAGCGCGGCTACAACCCCATCGGCGTCGACCTCTCCGAGCTGCTGCTCGGCGGTGGCGGCGTCAAGTGCTGCACATTGGAACTGCGATGGTAGTCACCGAGATCGACGCCCACCTCGCGCACAACTACCACCCCCTGCCGGTGGTCGTGGCGTCCGGCGAGGGCGCCTGGGTCACGGATGTCACGGGCCGCAAGTACCTCGATTGCCTCGCGGCGTACTCCGCGGTGAACTTCGGCCACGGGCATCCTGCGCTCATCGCCGCAGCCAAGGAGCAGCTCGATCGCATCACCCTCACGAGCCGTGCGTTCCACAACGATCGGCTCGAGCCGTTCGCTGAGGCGCTCGCCCAGCTCGCCGGCAAAGACATGGTGCTGCCCATGAACACCGGCGCCGAGGCCGTCGAGTCGGCGGTCAAGGTCGCCCGGGCCTGGGGCTACCGGGTCAAGGGCGTGCCGCAGGGCCAGGCCACGATCATCGTGATGGACGGCAACTTCCATGGACGCACCACGACGATCGTGAGCTTCTCGACCGACGAGCAGGCGCGCGCGGACTTCGGTCCGTTCACGCCCGGATTCGTGGTCGTGCCCTACGGCGACGCGGCAGCGCTCGAGGCCGCCATCGACGACACGACGGTCGCAGTTCTGCTCGAGCCGATTCAGGGTGAGGCGGGCATCCTCGTTCCGCCCGCCGACTACCTGCCGGCCGTGCGCGAGATCACGCGGCGCAGGAACGTGCTCATGATCGCCGACGAGATCCAGTCGGGGCTCGGGCGCACCGGTACGACCTTCGCGTGCGACCGCTCCGGCGTCGTTCCCGACCTGTACCTGCTCGGCAAGGCGCTCGGCGGCGGCATCGTTCCGGTCAGCGCAGTGGTGGGGAACTCCGACATCCTCGGTGTGCTGCAGCCCGGCGAGCACGGCTCGACCTTCGGCGGCAACCCGCTCGCCGCGGCCGTCGGCCTCGCTGTCGTCGATCTGCTCGCGACGGGTGAGATGCAGAAGCGCGCGACCGAGCTGGGTGACCGCCTCCACGCGGGGCTGAACGCGCTCGTCGGCCACGGTGTCACGGCAGTCCGTGGGGCTGGCCTCTGGGCCGGTGTCGACATCGACCCGGCGCTTGCGACCGGGCGGGAGGTGTGCGAGCTGCTCATGGATCGCGGCATCCTCGTCAAGGACACCCACGGCTCCACCATCCGTTTCGCGCCGCCCATCGTCGTCTCCGAAGAGGACATCGACTGGGCCGTCGCGCAGCTTGCAGAGGAGCTGGAGCTTCTCGCGAACCGCTGAGCTTGTGCATCCCGCACCGCGTGCGGGGCTGCACACATCAAGACCGACACGCCGCACCTGATACCTCTCGGTGCGGCGTGTCGCATACCCCGGGGTATCTACCGTGACGTGCCCACTTCGGTGGGTGCGAGCGCGGAAACACTCTCCGAAGTGGGCACGTCACGGGGCAAGTAGGGTCAGAGGATGATCCTGCCTCCCAGTACCCACACCCCCTTGCGCGGCGGCGCTGTGCAGCGATGGGGCATCCTTGCGCCCGGGGGGATCGCGGATGACTGGACCGCCGCCCTTCACTCGCACACCGACCAGCGGGTTGTCGCCGTCGCCTCGAGGTCACTCGACCGCGCAGAAGCTTTCGCGAGCAAGCACGGCATCCCGCAGGCCTACGGCTCGTACGAGCAACTCGTCGCCGACCCCGAAGTCGACGTCGTCTACATCGCGCCGCCCCACACCGAGCACCTGAAGCTCGCCCTGCTCGCGATCGCGGCGGGCAAGCACGTGCTCGTCGAGAAGCCCATCGGCATCAGTGCTGCGGAGGCGCGCACGCTCGCGGAGGCCGCGCGAGCTGCCGGAGTCTTCGCGATGGAAGCGATGTGGTCGCGATTCCTGCCGCAGACGACCGTCGTGGACGCACTGTTGCGCGACGGCGCGCTCGGCGAGGTGCTCACGGTCACGGCCGACTTCGGCGCGGTCTTCGACACCGACCCCGCCGGACGCGCCTACAACCCCGCGCTCGGCGGCGGTGCGCTGCTCGATGTCGGGGTGTACCCGGCCTGGTTCGCGCACTTCGTCAAGGGTGCGCCGCAGCGGGTGACCGCGAGCGGCTCACTCACCAGCACGGGAGTGGATGCCCAGGCCGCCGTCATCCTGGACTACGCCGATCGCGGCCAGGCCGTACTCACGACGAGCATGCTCGTGGCGACCCCGCTCGCGGCGACCATCAGCGGGACCGCGGCGCGCGTCGACTATCCGCACGAGTTCATGGGGCCGAGTTCGTTCAGGGTTCTCGTGGACGAGACGGTGGTCGCCGAGTACCGCGACCCGAATAGCTTCCGCTGGCGCGACGGGCTGAGCTACCAGGCGGTCGCGGTCGCGCAGCACATCGCGGACGGCCTCACCGAGTCGCCACTGCACACGCTCGACGACACGATCGCCATTCTGGACGTGCTCGACGCCGCCCGAGCCCAGATCGGCTAGTCGTGCTTGCCTCAGAACTCGATTCTGCCGATGAGTTGGCGGGCTACCGTGAGCGGTTCGTGGGCAGTGACGGGCTCGTGGCCTACCTCGACGGGAATTCGCTCGGGCGGCCGCTGACGGCATCCGTCGACAGGCTCGCCGCGTTCGCGCGGGAAGAGTGGGGCGGGCGGCTCATTCGAGGCTGGGACGAAGGATGGCTCGACCTCCCGCTCCAGATCGGCGACGACCTCGGCCGCGTGGCGCTGGGCGCTGCTCCCGGGCAGGTCGCCATAGCCGACTCCACCACCGTCGTGATCTACAAACTCCTGCGAGCCGCACTGGATGCGCGCCCGGGGCGGACCGAGATCGTGATCGACCGCGACAACTTCCCCACCGACCGCTACATCGTCGAGGGCATCGCGCGCGACCGCGGGCTCACCGTGCGCTGGATCGACACGGCCCACGACGCGGGCGTGACGCCGGAACTCGTGGCCGAGGTCGTGGGCCCGGCAACGGCAGTCGCGGTGTTCAGCTCGGTTGCCTACCGCTCGGCGTGGTTCGCCGACATCCCCGCAATCACGCAGATCGTGCACGACGCGGGCGCCCTCGTGATCTGGGACCTCTGCCACTCCGCTGGCGTCGTGCCCACTCCGCTCGACGAGTGGGGCGTCGACCTCGCCGTGGGCTGCGGGTACAAGTACCTGAACGGCGGGCCGGGGGCCCCGGCGTTCCTCTATGTGCGGGAGGAGTTGCAGTCGCAGCTGCGCCAACCGATTCAGGGCTGGCTGGGGTCGGCAACCCCGTTCGAGATGGGACAGGGATATGAGGCTGCTGCGGGCATCCGCGGGTTCCTGAGCGGCACGCCACCGATCATCGGCATGCAGCCGCTGCGCGACATGATCGCGCTCATCGACGAGGCCGGTCTCGACGCCGTGCGCGCCAAGTCTGTCGCGCTGACGGAATGCGCGATCGCCCTCGTCGATGAGCTGCTGCCGGATGCCACGCTCGCCTCGCCGCGTGATGCCTCCCGCCGCGGCGGCCACATCACGATCGACCACCCGCGATTCGCCGAGATCATGCCGTCGCTGTGGACGGCCGGCGTCATCCCGGATTTCCGCAGGCCCGACGGCATCCGTCTGGGCCTCTCCCCACTCTCCACTTCTTTCGCGGAGGTCGAGGCTGGCGTGCGAGCGATTGCGGCAGCGCTGCTCTGACTCGGATGACGGGTGGGGGCGGGTCTAGCTGGCGGCGAGCTGCGGGTAGAGCGTCGTGATCGGAGCTGCCAGACCCTGCTTGACGCGGGCGGATGCCTCGTCGGCGAGCACTTCGAACTCTCCAGCTTCGAGGCCAGCGTAGGCCTGCCGCACGACATCGGCCGGGTCGTTCTTGGGGGAGGTGACGTCGGCCACCATGGGGGTGTCGGTGTAGCCGAGGTGCAGGCCCATGACGTGGGTTCCCGCCGGGGCGAGCTCCAGGCGCAGCGAGTTGGTGAGCGACCAGAACGCCGCCTTCGAGGCGCTGTAGGCACCGGCCACCCCGAGCCAGCTCAGCAGTGAGTGCACGTCGACGAGCGCGCCTCCGCCGTTGCGCGCGAGCACCGGCGCGAACGCCTGCGCAACGTTGATCGCTCCGAAGACATTCGTCTCGAAGACGGCGCGGATGCCGGAGGTTCCCCCGGTCGCGATCGGCACGTTCCCTCCGACGCCGGCGTTGTTGATCACGATCGTCGTGTCGCCCGCGAGCGCTGCCACCTCGGCGACGGATGCCTCGTCGGTCACGTCCAGCGCGAGCGGAACGACCCTCTCGTCGTCCCACGTGCGGGGAGTGCGGGCGGTCGCGTACACCTTCGCGGCGCCCAGATCGAGTGCCTGCTGTACGAACTCCGCTCCCAGGCCTCCGTTCGCTCCGGTGACAAGTACTACGGCGTTCGAGATCATGATGGCTCCTAGCTGGGTTGGAAGTCACAACCTAGCATCCTTAGTCGGATTATCCAACTCAGGTACAGTGGACACATGGATGCAGCAGCCTTCAATGCCCGGTGCTCGATCGCGCGGAGCCTCGAGGTCATCGGCGAGAAGTGGACCCTCCTGATCCTGCGTGAGGCGTTCCGCGGTACGACGCGGTTCAGTGACTTTCGCGACGGGCTCGGCATCGCCCGTGACATCCTCGCCGCGCGTCTCGGTGTGCTCGTCGAGAACGGCGTGATGACCAAGCGTGCCTATCGTGACGAGAACTCTCGCGAGCGGGAGGAGTACGTGCTCACCGCGGCGGGGCTTGACCTGCGTCCGGTGCTCGCGGCGATCACCGAGTGGGGTGACGCGCATCGCGGCCTCCCGCAGGGCCCGACGGCGCGATTCGTCGAGGCGTCGACGGGCACCCCAGTGCACCTGGCCTTCGTCACGGACGACGGCGAGCAGGTCGCGAGCGAGCTCGTCACGAGCGAGTTCACGGCGGCGGCCGGGGTCTGAGGCAGCTCCAGCTACATCGTCGGGGACGGTCGCGCGCCGGGGTCCCCGGCGACGCAGCTGGATCTACGACATCGGGGGCGTAGCGTTGTGCACATGAGCGTGCTGACTGAGGAGTTGCTGCTGCGCATCCGTTCGCGAGCTGCGGGATACGACCGCGACAACGCGTTCTTCCATGAGGATCTCGACGAGCTGCGAGCCGCCGGTTATCTCGCGCCGCGAAGTCTCCTCGAGACGGCACGCGACCAGCGGATGCTCGCCGCCTACGCACCGGCGACGGCGCTCGCCATCAACATGCACCTCGTGTGGGTAGGGGTCGCACGGGTGCTCAAGGATCGCGGTGACGACTCGCTCCAGTGGGTGCTGGATGACGCGGCATCCGGTGAGCTCTTCGCCTTCGGCAACAGCGAGCAGGGCAACGATCTCGTGCTCTGGGACTCGCTCACCACGGTCGACACCGTCGAAGGTGGTTACGCCTTCACGGGCACGAAGATCTTCACGTCGCTCTCGCCGGCGTGGACGCGCCTCGGCATATTCGGCAAGCACAGTGGCGAGCAGGGCGACCAGCTCATCCACGGGTTCATCACCCGGGACACCCCGGGCTGGCACGCCAAGGACGACTGGGACACCCTCGGCATGCGCGCGAGCCAGAGCCAGTCGACGGTGCTCGATGGCGTGTTCGTTCCCTCTGAGCGGGTTGCGCGCATCCTGCCGGTGGGGCCGAACGCCGACCCCTTCGTCTTCGGGATCTTCTCGAACTTCCTGCTGCTCATCGGCAGCGTGTACGCGGGCATCGCCGACCGCGCGCTCGAGCTCGCCGTCGAGGCCGTCACGAGGCGCACGAGCCTCAAGACGGGTCTGACCTACGACAAAGACCCCGACTTCCGGTGGCGCATCGCGGACGCCGCGCTCGCCCTCGACGCCCTCGCGCCCCAGCTCGAGACGCTGGCCCGGGATGTCGATGAGCTCGCCGATCACGGAGCTGACTGGTTCCGCCTCCTCACGGGCGCCAAGCACCGCGCCACGGAGACGGCGCGCTACGTCGTCGACCAGGCGATGCGTTCCGCGGGCGGCGGCGGGTACCGCAGCGCCTCGGAACTGGCGCGCCTCCAGCGCGACGTGCTCGCCGGCATCTACCACCCGAGCGACACCGAGTCGGTGCACGCGACGGTGGCGGCCAATCTCCTCGGCCCCGCCTAACCCTCACAACCCCCACAAAAAGCCACTTGCGGGCGCTTGAGGCGTGATTCTGCCCAGGAAGTGGCTTTTCGCGGGGGTTAGGCTCGTCTCGCAGGCCAACACGTTCGATGGAGAACCACGCGATGAACATCCGCCCCACCGTGGCTCTCGTCGGCACGCTCGACACCAAGGGTTCCGAGTACCAGTGGATGGCCGACCGGCTGGCCGAGCATGACGTCGACGTCGTGGTGCTGGATGCCGGAACCCACGAACCGCACGGCTTCGACTCGCCCATCGACTTCCCCCGGGAGGCGCTGGCCCGCGCCGCCGGTAGCGACATCGACACCCTCATCGCGGCGAACGACCGGGGTGCCGCCGTGACCGTCATGGGTGAGGGTGCCGCAGCGATCACCCAGCACCTGTTCGAGGAGGGCCGCCTGAACGGCGTACTCGCGCTCGGCGGAAGTGGCGGGTCATCCATCGCCGCCCGTGCCGTGCGCGATCTGCCCATCGGCCTGCCGAAACTGATCGTGTCGACGATGGCCTCGGGAGACGTCACGCCCTACGTGGGCGCGAGCGACGTCACGCTCATGTACTCGGTCGTCGACATCGCCGGGATCAACCAGGTCTCCCGTGCGGTGCTCGGTAACGCGGCCGCCGCGATCGCGGCGATGGCCGGAGCCCATACGGCGCGGGGCCAGCAACCGGAGGCCGACGAGCGACCGCTGGTTGCAGCATCCATGTTCGGAGTGACGACACCGGCGGTGGATGCCGCCCGCCAGCGTCTCGAGCAGCTCGGGTACGAGGTGCTCGTGTTCCATGCGACGGGGTCTGGCGGACGCGCGCTCGAGTCACTCGCGCGCTCCGGCATGCTCGCCGGGGTGCTCGACCTCACGACGACCGAGCTCGCCGATGACCTCGTCGGCGGCATCCTCAGCGCGGGCCCGGACCGCGTGACAGCGGCGGCGGCCGCCGGGGTGCCGCAGGTCGTGAGCCTCGGCGCGCTCGACATGGTCAACTTCGGGCCGCGCGAGAGCGTGCCTGCACACTTCGACGACCGCCTGCTCTACGTACACAACCCCACGATCACGCTCATGCGAACGACGGTCGAGGAGAATGCCGAGCTGGGGCAGCGCCTCGGCAACAAGCTCGCGGGGCAGGCGCGCACGGTGCTCATCGTTCCGCGCGGGGGCGTCTCCGCGCTCGACGCTGACGGCATGCCGTTCCGCGACGAGGAAGCGGACGAGGCACTCTTCGCCGCCGTAATCGAGGCGGCAGCGGGCATCCCGGTCATCGTGAGCGACGACCACATCAACGACGAGACGCTGGCACACCAGGCGGCGGACTCGCTCCACGCCCTCATCAGAGAACACCAAGGAGAAGCATGATCGACAGAGCAACCGCCCTCGAACGCCTCCGCGCGCAGGTCGCGGCTGGCAGGCCCATCATCGGGGCCGGCGCGGGAACGGGCATCTCGGCGAAGTCCGAGGAGGCCGGCGGCGTCGACATGATCATCATCTACAACTCGGGTCGCTATCGGATGGCGGGGCGCGGGTCGCTCAGCGGCCTGCTCGCCTACGGGGATGCCAACCAGGTCGTCGTCGACATGGCGCGCGAGGTGCTGCCGATCGTGCAGGACACCCCCGTCATCGCGGGCGTGAACGGCACGGACCCGTTCCGGATCATGGGGCACTTCCTCGACGACCTCAAGCGCATGGGCTTCACGGGTGTGCAGAACTTCCCGACCGTCGGACTGATCGACGGGCTGTTCCGCCAGAACCTCGAGGAGACCGGCATGAGCTACTCACTCGAGGTCGACATGGTGCGGCTCGCGGCGGAGCGCGACCTGCTCACGACCCCCTACGTGTTCGACGTGGAGTCGACCGTCGCCATGACCGAGGCGGGCGCCGACATCGTCGTCGCGCACATGGGCCTCACCACCATGGGCACGATCGGCGCCAAGACCACGGCGGTGACGCTCGAGGAGTCGGTGGGCAAGGTGCAGGAGATCGCGGATGCCGCGACCGCCATCAACCCCGACGTGCTGGTCATCTGCCACGGCGGCCCGATCGCCGAGCCATCCGACGCCGCCTACGTGCTGCAGAACACGACGGGGGTGCACGGCTTCTACGGTGCCTCGTCGGCCGAGCGGTTGCCCACGGAACGCGGCATCCGTGAGCAGATCGAGGAGTTCAAGGCGATCTCGTTCGAGGGCGACGTGCGATGACCCGCCCCGATGACGTGCCAACGCGCGTGCTCGACTGGGGAACGATCAAGTGGCTCGTCTCCCCGGAGACCGACCCCGGTACGGGCATCACCATGTGCGAGGTGGTGGTGTACCCGGGCAAGGGTCACGAGCGGCACACGCATCCCGATGCCGAGGAGACGATCTACGTCATCTCGGGTACGGGCACCCAGACCGTGGGCGACTCGGACGAGTTCCCGATCGCGGCCGGCGACGGCATATACGTTCCGCGGAATGTACTGCACTCGACGCACAACACGGGGTGGGTTCCCTTGCACATCCTCGTGACGTACAACCCCGCTGGCGCCGAGAGGGCCATCGACGAGGCGCCCGACGTGCGCATTCTGCCTCCGGGTGAGGCTCCGCTGTGGGTGCAAGGCCGGCCGTAGCGGCAGTCGTCGCTTCTGCGCTGCTGCTCGCCGGGTGTGCCGCGGGCTTTCCCGACGGCGCGCGGGTCGACTACCAACTCGGCGGCGCGTACGATCCGTCCGGCGGTGTCGGCATCGTCGCGCGTGACAGCCAGGAGCGGCCGGCCGGCGTCTACGACATCTGCTACGTCAACGGGTTCCAGACCCAGCCGGGCGCCGACTGGCCGGATGCCCTGCTCCTGCATGACGAGGCCGGTGCACCGCTCATCGACCCGAACTGGCCAGACGAGACGCTGCTCGACATCTCCACGGCGGAGCAGCGGGAACGGGCATCCGCCATCATCGGCGAGTCGATCACCCGCTGTGCGAGCTTCGGCTTCGACGCCGTGGAGTTCGACAACCTCGATTCCTATACGCGTTCAGACGGGATGCTCGACCTCGACGATGCGGTCGCCTTTGCGACGCTTCTTGTGCAGCGCGCGACGGCAGCCGGCCTCGAGGCGGGTCAGAAGAACACGCCGCAGCTGGGGGAGCGCGGGCCCGAGATCGGTTTCACGTTCGCGGTCGCCGAGGAGTGCGCGCGGTATCGCGAGTGTTCCGACTACACCGCCGCCTACGGCCAGCGTGTGATCGATATCGAGTACGCGGACGACCTCGAGCGCTCGTTCGAGCAGATCTGCGCGGACCCTGAGACCCCGGCATCCACGATCCTGCGCGACCGCGACCTGGCGCCGGCAGGCGACCCGGAGCACGTGTACGAGCACTGCTGAATCCATCGGGATTGACGATGGATTCTGTCGGGCGCAGAGTATCCCCATGTCCAGTCCGGCCACCGAGTTCGAGCAGCTCTTTCGCGAGACCTACCGCGCCTTCCATCGTCGGGATGGCCGCCACAGCGGGCTCACCGGTGCCTCGTGGGCGGTACTCACGCATCTTTCGTTGAGTGGTCCGGTGACCGTGGGCGAGGCATCCCTCCACCTCGATCGTGCCCAGTCGGTCGTGAGTGACATCGTCACGCAGCTCGAGGGCAAGGGTCTCATCGAACGCCGCACCGACACCGAGGACCGCAGGCGAACTCTGGTCTGGATCACCCCGAGCGGTGTCGAGGCGCTGCAGGCCGACGAGCGCGTGCTCGGTGTTGACCTCCTGGCCGAGGCCTTCGAACGGATGCCACCAGCCGACGCCTTGTCGCTCCTTGATGCGCTTCGCCAGCTCGTCGCCGCTGCCCCCACCACCCACGAGAGGAACCCCCATGGCTGACACACGCTGCGAGAGCTGCGGCATGCCCATCGAGTCCGGACGCTACTGTGCACAGTGCACCGACGAGACCGGCGCCCTACAGGACTTCGACACCCGCTTCGAGCGCATGACCTCCTGGCAGGCACGCGCCACTCCGGATGCTTCGCGGGAGCAGATCGAGCAGGACACGCTCGCGTACATGGCCACGATGCCCGCCTGGCGAGACCACCCCCGCGTGCGCCGTGTTTGACTAGGTACATGCCACTTCAGGGAGAATACGCACCGAGCACGTCAGACTGGGCCCGCGAGCAGGCCGAGAAGTATGAGGCCACGGGAGGCGCCGAGGGCGGCGACCTTCGCGGCATGCCCGTCATCGTGTTGACCACGGTCGGAGCCAAGTCCGGGATGCTGCGCAAGACGGCCCTCATGCGTGTCGAGCACGACGGGGTGTACGCCGTTGTGGCATCCCTCGGGGGCGCGCCGAAGAACCCCGTCTGGTACTACAACATCGTGAAGCAGCCGCACGTCGAGCTGCAGGATGGCGCGGTCAAGAAGGACTACCTGGCGCGCGAGATCAGCGGCGAGGAGCGCGCGATCTGGTGGGAGCGGGCCGTTGCCGCCTATCCGCCCTACGCCGACTACCAGAAAAAGACGGATCGCGAGATCCCCCTCTTCGTGCTGGAGGAGTTCGACGCGTAGCAGCGCCCGCGCAGCAGCGAGCGCGAGCATGCCGGGCCGGTGCATCCCGCATCCGCTGGTCACACGACCCGCCACCTCTCACAAAGAGCGCGCTGATGTACGACCGGCGCGAAAATGTGCACGCAGCTCGTACATCAGCGCGCTGTTTGTGAGGTTGTCGGGCGTTAGCGTGGGAGGCGCTGCGCCAGCCAGCGCTCGCAGAGCCCGCGCCACGCGGAGGCGGGGAGGCCCTCCGCGAAGCCGAGGCCGTGCGCGCCGTCGGCGAAGACGTGCAGGTCGTGAGGCACACCGTGGCGGGCAAGCGCCGCGCCCAGCCGGTAGCTGTGATCGACCGGTTCGACCGAGGCATCCTCCCCGGTCGTCCAGATGAACATGGGCGGCGCCTCGGATGTCACCATCCGATCGAGTGAGAGGGCGCGCTTCGTCCACGGCCAGGGCCGTGGCCCCAAAAGGTTGTCGCGCGAGCCGCGGTGAGTGCGCGCCTCCATGCTCACGACCGGGTAGCAGAGCACAGCGAAGTCGGCGCCCGGAGCCGTGAGGGCAGCGTGCCCGGCGAGGTGCCCACCGGCCGAGAACCCCAGCACGCCGACGATCGAATGACCCGCCGCGCGCTCCACGGCGATCTCACGCTGCACCGCATGCAGCGGGCCGGGATGCCGCGTGCCCACGGGATACGCCACGACCCGGGCATCCCACCCGAGCCCGCGCAGCCACTCGGCCACGGGCTCGCCCTCGTGTGGGGCAAGGCGCGCGTAACCGCCGCCGGGAAGGACGAGGATGCTTCCACTCATGCCCCCCACGTTACTTCTCGCGCCAGTACTGGGACTTACTTCTTCTCGCGCCACACCCTCTCGAACGGCAGACGCCACGCATGGGGCGCGATGAGCTGGTGGATCGCGTCGGGTCCCCAGGTTCCGGGGAAGTACGGGCGCACCTTTCCGGGGTTCTCGAGAAGTGGTGCGGAGACCTCCCAGAGGCGCTCGATGTCGGCGGCCGTCGTGAACAACGTGTGGTCACCGCGCATCGCGTCGAGGATGAGACGTTCGTACGCCTCGAGCACGTCGCCGACCTGGTCGACCTCGCTGAGCGAGAACTGCATCGACAGCTTGTCGAGTTTCATGCCGGGCCCCGGGCGCTTTCCATAGAACGAGAGTGACACCTTCGACGCATCGGCGAGGTCGAAGGTGAGGTGGTCCGGCCCGTGCTCGCCGATGCCGGAGCCCGACGGGAACATGCTCTTCGGGGGCTCGTGGAACGCGATCGAGATGATGCGCTGGCCCTCCGCCATCCGCTTTCCCGTGCGCAGGTAGAACGGCACGCCGGCCCATCGCCAGTTGTCGATGAACACCTTGAGGGCGACGAACGTCTCGGTCTCCGATTCGGGGTCGACCCCGGCCTCGTCGCGGTATCCGCCGTACTGGCCGCGCACGACGTTCTCGGGTTCGAGGGGCTGCATGGAGCGGAAGACCTTGTTCTTCTCCTCGCTGATCGCGCGCGGTTCGAGGGCCGTCGGCGGCTCCATCGCCATGAACGCGAGCACCTGGAAGAGGTGCGTCACCACCATGTCGCGGTACGCGCCGGTGGCCTCGTAGAACCCGGCCCGGCCATCGAGGTTGAGCTTCTCCGGCACATCGATCTGCACGTGGTCGATGAAGTTGCGGTTCCAGATGGGCTCGAAGAGCCCGTTCGCGAAGCGGAACGCCAGGATGTTCTGCGCTGGCTCCTTGCCGAGGAAGTGGTCGATACGGAAGATCTGCGACTCGTCGAACACCTCGTGCACCTGCGCGTTGAGGTCGATCGCACTCGCGAGGTCGGTGCCGAACGGCTTCTCCATGATGACGCGCGAGCCCTCGACGAGGCCGGCGCTGTCGAGGGTCCTGATCACGGCAAGCGCGGCGCGTGGCGGCACGCTCAGGTAGTGGAGCCTTCTCGTGCCGGGCCCGAGGGCCTTCTCCGCCTCGTGCACCGCGGCGGCGAGGGCATCCGGTCCGCTCCCGGTCGGCACGTAGGTGAGCCGCGTCGCGAACACCTTCTTCTGCTGGTCGCTCAGTGGCCTCGTCGAGAACTGGGCCACGGCGTCGAGCGCCATCTCGCGGAACGATTCGTCGGTGTGGTCCTCAAGGGATGTGCCGACGACACGGATGTCGGGTGCCAGCGCCGACAACACGAGGTGGGCGAGCCCCGGCAGCAGCTTGCGGCGTGCGAGGTCTCCCGCTGCACCGAAAAGGACGACGACGTGCGGTGCGATCTCTTC
Source organism: uncultured Salinibacterium sp. (assembly GCA_964425885.1). Lineage (GTDB taxonomy): Bacteria > Actinomycetota > Actinomycetes > Actinomycetales > Microbacteriaceae > Rhodoglobus. Next base: position 369,989 of record CAYRON010000001.1, on the reverse strand, counting down.
GCGCACCTCGGGTTCGGGTGTGGTGTTCACATCCCGATGCTGGCAGGGCTGGAGGGCTCAGAACGCCGTGAGTAGCGATCATTTACAGGGCCTTAACCTGCCAGTAATGTCAGACCAGCTTCGGGGGCTCGTCGAACTCGACGTAGAGCTCCAGGCCGTCCTCGCGCACCTCGAGCCTCGACACCGGGAACGCGTATCGGAGCACTGCGCTGTAGGCGGCTCGCCTCCTGCCCGGGTTGCTCTCGACGTCGGTATCGAGCCGCGCGGTAATGCGCAGGCTGCGCGGGGGACCAGCACTCAGGACCGCTCGAACCGTGCCGGGCACCAGGGGTGCAGAGAATCGTGCTTCTGCGAGCCCTGCGCCGATCACCCTGCGCTGGTCGGCGTTGAGAGTGTCGAGCAGGCGGTCGGGGTCATCCAGGTCGTCGACGAGCTCGGCCAGCCACGACTCGCGCGCGCTGCGCAGCAGCATGGTGCGCAGCGTCGTGGCGAGCCCGCGTGCTCTCGCAATGTCGACGGGTGTCACGTTGTCGGCCTCGAGGATCTGCTCGAGAAAGGGCCCGACGCGGTAGTTGACGAGCTCGCTGCGGCGCGCGATCGCCTCGGCCTCCTCGCTTGCCCGGATGCTCGCCCGCTCGGTGTCGACGGTGTGCTCGTTGACGCGCTGCCACGCCCTGACCCTGGTCACGAGCACGCGCGAGAAGGCGGCCGCTCCAGCGCCAACGGCGACCAGCGGAACGACATAGGCCAGAACGTGATCCTGCTCCGCACCGGCGACGGAGGCGATGATCCCCACCCCGACGGCAGACGCAGCGGTGGCCACAGCGATCTCGACCCACGGGCGGAACGATCCCATGACCACGAGCAGGATCGTGAGGGCGATCGCCCCCCAGGCTCCGGTGGCGCCGGGCTCGCGGCTCGCACAGTCGAAGGCGAACGCCACGAGCATGAGCGCGTGGAGCAGGGCATGGCGCAGCGGTCCGTACGGGAACCGGTTGGGGTCGACGCCCTGGAGGTTACTCACGGCAGCCGCGGTGAAAGCGACGAGCGCGACGGCCTGCAGCGGGAGCGAGGTGATGGAGGGGCTGAAGACAGCCAGCATGAGAACGACGACGCCCCCCGCGATGCCCGTGCTGGCTGCCGCGAAGTACCGCGCGGTGATGCCACCGAGCGGGTCGAGCGTCTGCGGTGTGTCGAGCCAGGCGGGCCGACCCCTGCTCAGCCGCCGTGCGGCCGTCGTGTTGCCGGTCATGCGTCGTCCGCCACCACTGTGAAGACGAGGATCACGGATGTACCGAGCCCCGGGCTGCTCAGGATGCGGGCGCTCCCGCCAACGGCCTCCACCCTGCCCTGGATCGACTCACGGAAGCCGAAGCGATCCTCGGGGACCGTGCTCGCGTCGAATCCCACTCCGTCGTCCACGATCATGGCGACCACGGACGTGCCGCTGTGTGACAGCGACAGCTCGGCGTGATCGGAGCCGGAGTGGGCGGCGACGTTCACTAGGGCCTGGTGCGTTGCCAGCAGCAGGGCATCCCTCGCAGGCGCTGTGAGGAGGTCGATCACGGTGGGGTCGCCGCTGATCGTCACGGCAACTCCCGCGTTGCTGAGCCGCTCGACGAGAGCGTCCATGGCGGCGGCAATACCGTCGGAGCCGGTGGCTGGCGAGGCGGCAACGGCGCGCCGCACCGAGTCGAGGCTCGACTGGATGCTCGAGCGAGCCGCGGGAGAGAGCTGGCCGGGGGTCATGAGGGAGATCGCGGCGAGCTCGCTGAGCATCGTGTCATGGACGAGCGCTCGCGACTGCAGTTCGAGCGTGCGACGCTCGTCGGCGGCGATATCGGTGAGTGTGGCGAACTCGAGGCGCTCGCCGAGCGCCCGAGAGGAATGGCGGAGGGCCGCGAGCATCGCGTAGTAGGCCGCGACAGTGATCGCCACGATGAGGGGGGCGATATCGAACGTCGGCGCGGCGCTGAGCAGAACTGCGCCCTGGGCGACCGCGTAGCCGACGAGCGTTCCTACAGCACCAGTCCACCTGTCGAGATTGCTCCCGAGTGCGGTCACGGCGATGACGCAGGCAATCACCGCGAGGCTCGCTTCACGCGCCGGGTGTGACCCTGCCATCAGCCACACGAGCACGCCGGCCGACAGGAGCATGGCCGCTCCGACAGCCACAGGAGCTGCTCGCCAGCGCCGGGCGGCGAGCAGTAGCAGCCAGAGACCGACGATCGGAAGGAAGGACGCCCACGTCGTCTCCGGTGAGTTCCTTTCGAGCGCTATCCCGACGATCGCACCGGCGAGAAATCCGGTGGCGACGGCGAAGAAGGCGCTCTCCACCCCGAGCCGCGTCGTCACCGCTGCTTCGCTCGACGGGTAGACCCAGCTCATCGCACCCCTTGGCGTCGTCTCCCTGACACGGTACTACCGTCGTTGCGCGATCCGTGCGCGCTCGGCCCGGGCGCCAGGGGGCGGGGGTTCACAGCTCGAGGGCGCCCTCGAGACGGCGGCCGGCGGTGTGCATGTGCACTGCCATGGCGGATGCCGCGGCATCCGGATCGCGCGTGGCGATCGCTGCCTGCACCGCAGCGTGCTCCTCGATGGCCGCCTGGGCCTCGCCCGGATCCTGCACAGCGCGGTCGACCCACACGCGCAGCAGCGAGCGGATGCTCTGCAGGAGGTCGAGGAGCACCGAGTTGTCTGTGCTCCTGGCGAGCTCGAGGTGGAACTGCAGGTCGGCGTCGACGAAGGCGGGGAGGTTGTCGAGGTTGGCGCGCATCTCGTCGACGCGTTCCCCGAGGCTTGCGATGCCTTCGTCAGTCATTCGAGTCGCAGCGAGCCGGGCGGCGTAGATCTCGAGGGCACCACGCACCTCGATGAGCTCACGCGTCTTGGGCTCGTCGAGCATGAGCCCCCAGCTGAGCGTCTGGGGGAGGAGCTCGCTCGCACTGCCGCGAAGGTAGGTGCCAGAGCCGGGGCGCACGTCGACGATGCCGAGGATCTCGAGTGCGGCAAGTGCTTCACGCACTGCTGAGCGTCCCACCCCGAGTGTCGAGGCAAGCTGTCGCTCCGGTGGCAGACGTGTGCCTGCCTCGATGTCGCCCCGCGTGAAGATCTCGAGCAGTCGCTTCGCAACGCCGGAGACGGCCGTTCCCGAGTCGAGGGAGCCGATGGATGCCGCGATCTCCGCAGAGGAATCCTTGGGATATGCAGGCATGTAAGCAAGGCTAGCAACCGGCGGGAGGAGCCGAGAGATACACAAATTGGTCAACCGGTTGACAAAAACGGGAACGCGGAGAATACTCGTCCTCGCGACCGCAGATGTTCACCGGCTGATGGGGTTGCACCTTTTCCCTCACCGAAGGAGTCAATGTGGACACCACCACCCAACCTCGCGTGCAGTCTGCCGTCGAGAAATCCGCCATCAAGAAGGTCGCCGTCCGGCTTGTGCCGTTCGTGGCCCTGATGTTCTTCATCAACTACCTCGACCGCACTGCGATCGGATTCGCCGCACCGAACGGCATGAACGATGACCTGCTCCTGTCGGCAGCCCAGTTCGGGTTCGCCTCTGGCGTCTTCTTCATCGGCTACATCCTGTTGGAGGTGCCGTCGAACCTCGCGCTCCACCGCTTCGGTGCGCGCAAGTGGCTCGCCCGCATCATGGTCAGCTGGGGTATCGTCGCGCTGCTCTTCACGTGGGTGCAGAACTTCGAGCAGCTCGTCGCGCTCCGCTTCATCCTGGGTGTCGCCGAGGCAGGCTTCTTCCCCGGCGCGATCCTCTTCCTGAGCCTCTGGGTGCCGGCAGAGCACCGCTCCAAGATCCTCGCGCTGTTCTACCTGGCGCAGCCCCTCACGACCGTCATCGGTGCGCCTTTCGCCGGCTGGCTCATCCAGCAGCACGGCCTGTTCTTCGGCCTCGAGGGCTGGCGCTTCATGTTCATGGGCGTCGCGATCCCCGCGATCATCGTCGGAATCATCGCCTGGTTCTACCTCAAGGACAAGCCGGCCGACGCCAAGTGGCTCACCACCGAGGAGCAGGTTTGGCTCACCGAGGTGCTCGCCGCCGAGCGCGCGGCCACCGAGAAGGTCAACAACTCGCACCGCATCCGCGACGCCTTCAAGTCCGGCCGGGTCTGGATGCTCGCCGGAATCTACTTCGGATTCATCTACGGTCTCTACGCCCTGGGCTTCTTCCTCCCGACGATCATCGGCGGCTTCCAGGAGCAGTTCGGCACCGAGTTCGACGTGTTCCAGAAGGGCCTCATCACGGCCATCCCGTACATCCCGGCGGCCATCGCCCTGTACTTCTGGTCGCGGGATGCCTCGCGCCGTGGTCTCAAGACCTGGCACATCGTGATTCCGGCCCTCGTCGGCGCCATCAGCATCCCGTTCGCGCTGTACGCCGGCTCCCCTGCTGCCACGATCGCCGTCATCGCGATCACCGCCATGGCGATCTTCTCGGCGCTGCCCAACTTCTGGACGCTGCCCACGAAGTTCCTCACCGGTGCAGCCGCTGCCGCGGGCATCGCGCTCATCAACACCATCGGCAACCTCGCCGGCTTCTCTGCCCCGTACATCACGGGTCTCGTGGCCGACGCGACGAGCACCAACGGTGAGCCCAGCTACACGGCACCCATGTTCATCGTCGGTGGCTTCATGCTGCTCTCCGCGGTGCTCATGCTCGCCCTGTCGTCGCGCAACAAGAAGGCGCTGACGCCCGAGCTGGTCCTCTCCAAGTAACACCTCCTCCTCCCGGGGCGGCCGGCACGCTGGCCGCCCCGGCTCCTCCTCCTTTCACGCCCACCAGCACCACCGGAGCTCACCATGACCCGCCTGTTCAACGATCCCGCGGCCTTCGCCGACGAGATGATCGACGGCTTCGTCGCTGCCAATAGCGCGCAGGTCCGTCGCGTGACGGGCGGCGTCGTGCGGAGCACGGTCTCCACCCCCGGCACCGTCGCCGTCGTCACGGGCGGTGGCTCCGGCCACTACCCCGCCTTCGGCGGCATCGTCGGGCAGGGTCTCGCCCACGGTGCGGCGATGGGCAACCTGTTCGCCTCACCCTCGATGCAGCAGGTGCACAGTGTCGCCACTGCCGCGAACCTCGGCGGCGGCATCCTGCTGACCTACGGCAACTACGCGGGCGACGTCTTGAACTTCACCGCGGCACAGAATCGCCTGATCGACGACGGCATCGACTGCCGCACGGTCGTCGTGACCGACGACATCGCGAGCGCTCCCGTGGCCGAGAGGCACAAGCGGCGGGGGATCGCGGGAGACCTCACCGTGTTCAAGACTGCCGCCGCGGCATCCGAGGCCGGCTACTCGCTCGACGAGGTCGTGCGGGTGGCGACGCTCGCGAACGACCGCACGCGCTCGTTCGGTGTCGCCTTCACGGGATGCACGCTCCCGGGTGCCGACGCCCCCCTCTTCACCGTGCCAGAGGGTCGTATGGGCGTCGGTATCGGCATCCACGGCGAGCCCGGCATCGACGAGACCGATGTTCCGACGGCCGACGGTCTCGCGGAACTCTTCGTCAGCGCGCTCCTCGGCGAGCTTCCCGATGGCATCGACGAGGCGCGCGGTCAGCGGGTCGCCGTCATCCTCAACGGACTGGGCTCCGTGAAGTACGAGGAGCTCTTCGTCGTCTACCTCCGGATCGCGGCCCTGCTGGACGAGGCCGGTGTCACGGTCGTCGAACCGGAGGTGGGCGAGCTCGTGACGAGCTTCGACATGGCCGGGGCATCGCTCACGCTGTTCTGGCTCGGGTCTGAGCCCGACGGCGAACTCGAGCGGTTCTGGCGCGCGCCGGCCGACACCCCCGCGTACCGCAAGGGATCCGTGGGGTTCGTCGAGCAGGCGGCCTTCATCGAGACCACCGACACGGCGTCGGTGGCGCTCCCCGTGGCGAGCATCGAATCGCAGGAGGCCGCGCGTACCGCGTACCTCGCGATCGAGGCGATCGCTGCGGTGATCGACGAGAACGTCGACGAGCTCGGCCGAATCGATGCCGTCGCCGGCGACGGCGACCACGGCATCGGGATGCAGCGCGGCTCGCACGCAGCACAGGCGGCGGCGCTCGAGGCGCTCGAACTGGGCGCCGGCGCTCGATCGCTTCTCGAACGGGCCGGCGATGCCTGGTCCGACCGTGCTGGGGGAACCTCGGGGGCGCTCTGGGGAGCCGCACTCCGCGCAGTGGGCGCGGAGCTCGGCAACGAGAGTTCCCCCAGCGCGGCCGCCGTCGGTGCCGGAGTGCAGGCGGCGAAGAACGCGATCCTCGGCTTCGGCGCTGTCGTCGGTGACAAGACGATGGTGGATACCCTCGTTCCCTTCGCCGACACGCTGTCCCGCGAGATCGACGGAGGTAGGGGCCTCACGGCCGCATGGACGACCTCCGCCGATGCCGCCACCAGGGCGGCTGCAGATACGGCGCACCTCTTGCCCAGGATGGGCCGCGCCCGGCCCCACGCCGAGAAGAGCCTCGGCACACCGGATGCCGGCGCCCACTCACTCGCTCTCATCACGCAGCGCATCGCGATCGTGCTTGCTGCCACCACACCAGAACAGGACAACTCATGAACAAGCTCCGCATCGTGATCGGGTCGGATGACGCCGGCTACGAGTACAAGGAACTCCTCAAGAAGGACCTCCTCGCGAGCGACCTCGTGGAGTCCGTGACTGACGTCGGCGTGAACGCCGATGGACACACCGCCTACCCGACCATCGGGGTCGCGGTCGGTGAGACCATCGCGGCTGGCGCTGCCGACCGCGGGCTACTCGTGTGCGGCACGGGCATGGGTGTGGCCATGGCGGCGAACAAGGTGCCCGGGATCCGGGCATCCGTCGCCCACGACAGCTTCTCGGTCGAGCGCCTTGTGCTCTCGAACAACGCCCAGGTGCTCGCCCTCGGCCAGCGCGTGATCGGCCCGGAGCTCGCTCGCCGCCTCGTGCGCGAGTGGCTCACCCACCGCTTCGATGAGACCAGCGCGAGCGCCGAGAAGGTCGCCGTGCTCAGCGAGTACGAGAAGACCGGCGCACGCTGATGACCCGCTCGATCGGGGTGAGCCTGAAGATGTACTTCGGGCACGCCGCAGCCCAGGCCTGGTTCGCGATGGTCGCGGATGTCGCGCGCGCCAGTCGTGCCGTGCAGTCGGGTGATGTCGAGCTCTTCGTGATCCCCTCCTTCCCCTCGATTCCGGGAGCGCTCGAGGCCTTCGCGGGCACGGGCGTGCTCGTCGGAGCGCAGGACCTCTCGTGGGCCGACTCCGGGGCCCTGACCGGCGAGGTGAGCGGGGCGGAGCTCGCCGAGCTCGGCGTTCGCGTCGCCGAGGTCGGCCACGCCGAACGTCGCCGCCTGTTCCACGAGACGGACGAGATCGTTGCGGGCAAGACCACTGCGGCACTGCGCAACGGCCTCACCCCGGTGCTGTGCATCGGGGAGGAGGAGCGTGCCGCACCAGCGATCGCGGCACTCGAGGTCATCTCGCAGCTCGACTCCGCGCTCGAGGACGCGCCGGCCGGCCGCATCATCGCGGCGTACGAGCCCGTCTGGGCGATCGGTGCGGCGCAGCCGGCGGATGCAACGCACATCTCCATCGTGACCGTGGCCCTGCGGGAGCACCTGGCCAGGATCGGGCGCGAGGGTTCGGTCATCTACGGCGGTAGCGCGGGCCCCGGCCTGCTCACGACCCTCGGCGACGCGGTGGACGGGCTCTTCCTCGGCCGGTTCGCCCACGAGCCTGCTGCGCTCGCGGCCGTGCTCGACGAGGCCGCTGCACTCGAGATGGCCACAGCATGATCGGCCTGTCGACGTACTCCTTCTTCTGGCAGCACTCCTCCGAGGCGCCGGAGCCACTCACCCTCGCAGACATGCTGCGCCGCACGCGCGAGGCCGGTGTCGATCTCTTCCAGATCTGTGACTACCTCCCGCTTCTCGCGTTCTCGGCGGCAGAACTGCGCGACACCCGTTCCCTCGCCGACGATCTCGGGCTCACCCTCGAGCTCGGCACGAGGGGCGTCCAGGTCGAGCACCTTGCGACCTTTGCCGGACTCGCTGAGACACTCGGGGCATCCCTGGTCCGCAGCATGGTGAACACGGCAGACCACCAGCCGACCATGGGCGAGGCCGAGGAGCTGCTGCGCACGGCGCTTCCCGCGTACGAGAGGGCCGGAGTGGCCCTCGCTCTCGAGACCTACGAGCAGGTGGCATCCGCCGACCTCGTCTCCCTCGTAGAGTCCGTGGGCAGCGATGCCCTCGGCATCTGCCTCGACCCCGCCAACTCCGTCGCGGCCCTCGAGCTCCCGAAGGATGTCGTGGAGCGTACGGCACCGTATGTGCTGGGCATCCACGTCAAGGACTTCGCCTTCTCACGCCGCGGCGGCTGGGTCGGATTCACGCTCGAGGGCGTCGAACTCGGCACCGGCCTGCTCGACTACGACCACCTCGTCTCGACCGTGCAGCCCGAAGCGCGCGGCATCAACCAGGTGATAGAGCACTGGCTCACCTGGCGCGGCAGCTACGAGGTGACGGCCGCCCTCGAGAACCTCTGGAACTCACGCAACATCGCGTACCTCACGTCATACCAAGCGTCACACCAAGCAAGGAGCACAGAATCATGAGCGACAACCTCACCATCGTCGACAACCTCACCATCGCGGTCATCGGGGCCGGCGGCAAGATGGGCATGCGCGTGTCCAACAACCTCGTGCAGACCGCTCACACCGTCTTCTACAGCGAGAACTCGCCGGCCGGCCAGGAGCGCGTCACCGCGGCAGGTCGCACTCTCACCGACACGGATGCCGCGGTCGCCGAGGCCGACGTCGTCGTGCTCGCCGTGCCCGACCTGGCGCTCGCTGCCGTGTCGAAGGCTGTGATCGGGCAGATGAAGTCCGGCGCGATCATGCTCACGCTCGACCCGGCGGCAGCGTACGCCGGCCTGCTCGCCACTCGCGACGACATCATCCAGGGCGTCACGCACCCGTGCCACCCGTCGGTGTTCCTCGAGCGCCACACGCCGGAGGAGTACGCGGACACGTTCGGCGGGATCGCAGCGCCGCAGGATGCGATCGCCGCGATCGAGTCCGACGACCCCGCCAAGAAGGAGATCCTCGAGGCCGTCGTGCGCGTGATCTTCGCGCCCGTCATCGACGTGCACTGGGTCACGGTCAAGCAGCTCGCCCAGCTCGAGCCGACGCTCGTCGAGACCGTCGCCTGCATGATCGGTGCCTTGCTCGCTGAGGCCCTCGAGGAGACCGTGAACACTATGGGTGTTCCGCGTGAGGCTGCTCGCAGCATCCTGTTGGGCCACACGCAGGTCGCGCTCGCCAACACCCTGAAGGGGTCGAACCCGTTCAGCGACGCCTGCCTGATCGCGATGGACTACGGCCGAGAGTCGATCATCAAGGACGACTGGAAGAAGATCTTCCGCGACGACGAACTCGACAAGAACCTCGCGCGCATGCTGCACCTCGACGAGATCACGCGCTGACCATTCGTTTGACGCGGATGTGGCCGGCGGATGCCAGGGCCGCCGGCCACACCGCGAGCACCCCCGCACAGGGGGGAGACCGTGGGGTACACGGTGCCCTAGCCTGACGGGATGAATCGCATCCGCAGCGCAGCAACTCTGACGGTAGGCTCCGCCGCTGTCCTCGCCCTTGTCCTGGGAGCGGCTTCGCCCGCGCTCGCAGCAGAACCCACCGTCGACGGTGGCGGCGTCGTCACGATCGGCGGCGCCCACTGGCAGATCGACCAGTACGGTCTCGCCTACGGCTGGGATGCCGCAGACGTCTACAACTCCAGCGGGTACATCTACTACCCGGCGGAGTTCTACATCGACGACTACCTCTACTGCGGAGCGGGCATCGCTGACGCGGAGGTCGTCGTGGAGTCCAACGGTGACCTCACCGTCGACTGCCCGGAAGCGCCCTTCGGTACTTCGGGGCTGACGGCCTCGCTCTCGTTCCGTTTCTACGCGGAGTCGGGCCTCGGCTACCTCCTGCGCCAGCACGTCACCATCACCAACGAGACTGACGCGGCCATCGAGATTCCCGAGGGCCTCTACGCCTACTACTACGACGGTTACACGGGCACGCAGGGCGACCCGGGGTTCGTCACCTCGAGTGGCGGTAGCACGGTCTCCGCCGACGACACCGGCTACGTCTCGCACCACCCCGACGGCACATCGGTCGTCGAGACCGAGGTCTGGGCTCCGAACGGATCGTCGCCCGACGCCGGCATCATCGGCGACAACCACCCGGCCGTGACCTACTCGGAGGACTCGTCGTTCGAAGCGGGGGAGACGAAGAACTTCGTCAACTTCACCAACATGGTGATCCCGGCCAGCCAGGACGAAGCAGGTGCATCGGCCGCCTTCGAGCTCGCCGGCCAGCAGACCGCCGAGTACAACGAGTTCACCGGCCGCCTCGTAGCGGGCCTCCCCGAGGGACTCCCCGTTGTGGGCTGGGGCACCACGCCGGTCACTCCCGAGCCGACTCCCGTCGTGCCCGTAGTTCCAACGGCGCCGCTCGCGCCGGCTGGTCCCGTGCTCGCCAACACCGGTTCGGATGCCTCGACTCTCGGCATCGTCGGCCTGGCAGCACTTCTCGTGGCTGCTGCCGGTGTGGTGCTCGTTCGTCGCACCCGCGCCCGCGCCTGATCTGACTGCACACGAAGGGGCGGCGGCTGAGGCCACCGCCCCTTCGTCGTCTGCGCTGTGCTGCGTCGCGCTCCACGCCGCCGCGGCATCCCGAAACGCGGATGGCCGCCGCGGCGTCGGCAGGCGCTGGCCTGTCCGACGGCCACGACGGCCATCGTTGGTTTAGCTAGTGCTGATTTCTATCAGCAGCGGGTCAGTGCGAACACGGCCTGCGAGAGCGACGGCTCGCCGCCCAGCAGCGTGACGTGCGTCACACCGAGGGCCTCGAGGTCGTCGATGACGGCGCCGGGAACGCAGGTGGTGGTCGCGGCGAACAGGGGTGCACCCTGTGCGCCCGCCCACGCCGAGCCCGCCAGCGCGTCCGGATAGTTCAATCCCGTCGCGAGGAACGCGCGATCAGCCGTCGCGAACGCGTCGGCGTTGATCGCCCGAGCCGTGTCGTAGCGGTTGGCGCCAGCCAGGCGCACGGCGTCGGTGATGGCGTCGACATCGGAGAAGATGCCGGCCGTCACCGAGTTGGTGTCGCCCAGAACCCGAGTGTCCGTCGTGCCGAGCCCGGTCAGCAGTGCTGCGGTCTCCGCATCCAGGTCGGCTGCTCCACCGTCGACCAGGATCACCGGGGCGTCATTGGCACCTGCCGCTCCACCGGCCATCAGGGCGTCGGGGAACTTCAGGCCCGTCGAGATGTACGCCATCTCGGCACCGGAAGCGCCGAACGCGTGGTCGGCAACCAGGCGCGAGGTCTCGTAGCGGTTGGCACCGGCCAGACGCGTGATGTCAGCCACCTGAGCATCCAACTGGTCGTACACCGCTGCACCCACCGACGGCAGGCCGCCGACGACGACGATGCGCGAGGGGGCGAGACGCGAGATCTCCGCAGAGACGACGGACGGAAGGGAATCCGGCGCCACGAGCAACAGCGGACCACCCTCGAAGGCTGCGGCAGGGCCCGCCGACAGCGCGTCCGGGTAGTTGTTGCCGTTGGCGATGTACACGACGTCCGCGCCATCCGGGTAGGACGCCTCGGAGATGTCCACCGCGGTCTCGAAGCGGTTAGCACCAGACACGCGGTCGACCGTCGACGGAACCGTGAGCGTCGCACTCGTCGACGTGGTCTCGTACGCAGTGCCTCCGATGGTGTTCGAGAACACCGCGCGGTACTGCGTGCTCTTCGCACCGGCGACGACCTCGAGGGTGTCACCGGCGGCGCCGTCGACAGCGGTCCAGTCGGTCGTGCCAGCCACTCGGGTCTGCCACGTCGTCTGGGGTGCGGGCACGCTGAACGCGTGGGCCTGGAACGTGACCGTCGTGCCCTTCTCCGCGGATACCGCGACGGGCGCCTGGGTGACTCGCGGCGCCTGCTGGCGGCCGATCACGACGATCGGCGCCGGCTGCGACGAGCTGCTCGAGGCGTAGATGAGGCCCTTGCTCCTGTCGACTGCGACGCCCTCGACACCCGTACCGAAGGACGGGTCGGATGCCCGCGCCACCGTTTCGGCGACGGGGTCAACGACCGAGATGCCCGTGGTGCGGTGACCGACGTACACGAGACCCTGTGACGTATCGAGGTCGAGGCTCGTTGCGCCGGCATCCAGTGCGTAGCTCTTCAGCTCGGTGACGCCGTTGCGCGTCGCGTAGATCCGCAGGCCGGTCGAGCCGCTCGTCTCCGAGTCGAACGTCGCGTAGAGGTTGCTCGTCACAGGATCGAGGCGCAGGCGCTGGACGTTGTTCGCGACCGGCGTCTCGGCGAGGTGCTTGTCGGCCTTGAAGTCGTACGTCTCGATGATGCCCGTCTCCAGTGCGACGTAGGCGAGGTCGGGCACTTGGTCGATGGTGACGCCGCGGATGCCCGCGGGGAACTGCTCCTCGAAGATCTTGGTGCCGAAGTTCGAGGGGTGCACCGAGTAACCGGCGATCCTGTCATCCTCGGTCGCCACGATCACAGCCGGGTACGCGGGGGAGAACCCGGCCAGGTCGGGCTCGTAGACCATGTCGACGACGGGCGAGCCCACCGTGAACTCGTGCGCTACTGCACCGGTCGCAACGTCGATCGCCTGCACCGTGCCGAGTCCGGCCTGGTCGGAGACGTAGAGCTTCTGGCGCTTGGCGTCGAACGCGGACGCGCCAGGAGAGGTGACTGTTGCGCTCGTGAAGGAGCCGACGACCTCGTGACCGAGCGGAACCGTGGCGGGCGTCGAGCCCTGCTCCTCGGGGGCGGTTGGCCCGCCGGGCACGACCTCGCCTGGCGCGGGGACCGTGACTCCGGTCTCGGTCACGTACTTCGTGCCGTTGTCGTACTTCGTGATCGTGAACGAATCCAGCACGCCACCGACGGGAACCGTGGTGGTCGACTGGTCGTCCCACTTCGCGGCGACGACAGCCTCGTAGAAGAGCTGGTCATCGGTCACGCGAATGCCCTGGAACGTCGAGGTGTGACCTGCACGCACGACCTGGGTCGCGCCGTTCTGGGTCCACACGTTGTCGTCGACGGGCTGCTGCTCGTAGTACTTGGGGCCGGAGACGGACACCGCGTAGACCGGACCGGTCGTGATGCCGGGTGTTGCCGTGGCATCCGAGTTCACGTACCCGCGTGCGTAGGTGTGGTCGTGACCCATGAGCACGAGGTCGATGTCGTTGCGCTGGAAGACCGGCAGCCATGCCTCGCGGATGTCGACCTCGTCACGCCCCTCCGCCGTGGAGAACACGGGCTGGTGAAAGACGACGGCGGACCACTTGTTGGGGTTGCTCGTGAGTACCTCGTCGAGCCATTCCGCCTGCATGTCCAGCCACAGCTTGGCCGGGTCCGGGCAGCCGATGAGGCACGACGGAAGGTTCGCCGGCGTGATCAGGCTCTCGTTGATCGTGGCGTTGAGCGAGATGAAGCGCACGCCCTGGTAGTCGGTGAAGTAGGCCGTCTCACCGAGCGCGGTCTGCATGTGGCTGCGGTACGCCGCCTCCTGGATCGCGGCCTGGGATGTGCCGGATGCGGCAGTTCCCACTGGTCCGTTGAGCGGGTACTCGAAGTTCGACTTCCAGTTCTTGAGGAACGCGTCACCGGAGTACTCGTGGTTGCCGGGCGCTGCGATGACGTTCGTCGTCTGGCTGTAGCTGTCCATGGCACCGAACCACTCGGTCCACTCGGAGTCGTTGCCCGACCTGTTGACGAGGTCGCCGGCGTTCACGGTGCCGATGGCCTCGGGGAAACGGTCGTAGGCGGCCTTCACGACCGGTGTCCACTTGGCGGTCAGTTCGTTCTGCGCATCGCCGAAGTAGATGAAGGTGAAGTCCTCACCGGGTGCGCTCGCCGTGGTGAACCGGTATGTGGTGCTCAGGGCGCCTTCGGTGCCGACGAAGTACTCGTATTCCGTGCCGGCTGTCAGGGCGTCGACGGTGACCGAGTGGGTGCGCGTGGGGATGCCGGCGCTCTGCAGAACCTCATTGGCGCGGGCATCCACGACTCGCCATGTGCTCGTGCCGACGGCGCGGATGTGCACGGCACCGCCGGTCACGTCGCCGCCCGTGCGCCAGGTGAAGGCCTGGCTCGTCGACGGGTCCTGCGGAGGATTGAGCACGATGCGCTCAGGGGTGGCGTCGGAGCCTGACGTGACGGCCGATGCCGCGAGCGCCGGCGACGCCGGGATGAGGCAGGCGGCGAGGAGCGCGACGGCGACCGAAGTCGCCGCTCCGCGCAAACGCCGGGGGGTGCGGGATGACCGCATAAATGTGTCCTCTCAGAGAAACGGGAAGTGCTGCAAGCGCAGCTTCCTCACCGTCCCGTCCAAAAGCTGCTGGCAAGGGGCCGAAGCGTTACGGGACCATGACCTACGTGAGAACGGCACCCTCCGCGGGGCACCCCGCCATCTGCAGGCCGCGCGGCTGAAACAACGCCGCAACACTGCGCGCCTAAGCTCATCCCATGGCAGACCTGTTCGACGGCTATGGCACCACCGCCACGAAGAGGCCAGGCACGCGCGCGTGGGACGAGATGTTCGACTCCCCCGGCAAGGCGCGCGAGTCCTACCGCGAGATCCAGTCGGCACTCGCGCAGATGACTCAGGACGAACTCCGCGGCCGCACCGAGGCGCTCGGCGCGAGCTACCTCGCACAGGGTGTGACCTTCGACTTCGCCGGCGAGGAGCGTCCGTTCCCCCTGGATGCCGTGCCCAGGGTCATCGACCAGGCCGAGTGGCTGTCCGTCGAAGCCGGCATCAAGCAGCGCGTTCGTGCGCTTGAGGCGTTCCTCTCAGACATCTACGGAAAGCAGAACGCCGTCAAGGACGGCGTGATCCCCGCCGGGCTCATCACGAGTTCCGCGCACTTCCACCGCGAAGCCGCGGGCATCGAGCCGGCGAACGGTGTGCGCATCCAGGTGTCGGGAATCGACCTCATCCGTGACGAGCAGGGCGCGTGGCGGGTTCTCGAAGACAACGTACGCGTGCCATCCGGCGTCAGCTACGTGATCTCCAACCGCCGCGTGATGGCGCAGACCCTGCCAGAGTTGTTCGTGTCGATGCGGGTGCGGCCGGTCGGCGACTACCCGCACAAGCTGCTGGGTGCGCTGCGGGCATCCGCCCCCGCCGGCGTCGAGGACCCGACGGTCGTCGTGCTCACGCCTGGCGTCTACAACTCCGCGTACTTCGAGCACACGCTGCTCGCGCGCCTCATGGGTGTCGAACTCGTGGAGGGTCGCGACCTGTTCTGCTCGGGCGGGCGCGTGTGGATGCGCACAACCGCCGGGCCCACACGCGTCGACGTGATCTACCGCCGTGTGGACGACGAGTTCCTCGACCCGCTGCAGTTCCGCGCGGACTCCATGCTCGGCAGCCCCGGTCTCATGCTTGCGGCTCGCCTCGGCAACGTCACGATCGCCAACGCGGTCGGCAACGGTGTGGCCGACGACAAGCTCGTGTACACGTACCTGCCCGATCTCATCAAGTACTACCTCGGTGAGGATGCGCTCCTGCCCAACGTGCAGACCTGGCGCCTCGAAGACAAGGGTGCGCTCGAAGAGGTGCTCGACCGGCTCGACGAGCTCGTGGTGAAGCCGGTCGATGGCTCCGGCGGCAAGGGCCTCGTGATCGGTCCGGATGCCTCGAAGCAGGAGCTCGACGAGCTGCGTGGTCGCCTCCTCCGAGACCCGCGTGGCTGGATCGCCCAGCCCGTCGTTCAGCTCTCGACGATTCCGACGCTCGTGGACGACGGCATGCGACCGCGTCACGCCGACCTCCGCCCGTTCGCCGTCAACGACGGCGAGGACATGTGGGTGCTGCCCGGCGGCCTCACGCGCGTCGCGCTGCCCGAGGGTGAGCTCGTAGTGAACTCGTCGCAGGGTGGAGGCTCGAAGGACACCTGGGTGGTGGGCCAGGACCCGCTGCAGATCGCGCGCCACAGCATCCAGGGCCTCGTCGCCGGCCAGGCGGCCGCGACCGAGTCGATTGCGATCATCACCCCAGAGATGCTCAAGGCACACCTGCAGGATCACGCGCCGGCCGACCGGCCGCTCGGCCAGGGCCAGCAGGAGCAGCAGCAACAACAAGCCACCGAAGTATCCCGAGACGGCGAGGCCGACTGATGCTCTCCCGTATCGCAGAGTCACTCTTCTGGATCGGCCGCTACGTCGAACGCGCCGATGGCACGGCCCGCATCCTCGACGTCCACCTCCAGCTCCTCCTCGAGGACCCATGGATCGAGGAGGACCTCGCCTGCCGCTCGCTCCTGAGCGTCATGGGCAGCCCGGAACCCGAGGACACCGTGCTCACGCGCCAGGACATCCTCACCGTGCTCGCCGTCGACCGCAACGAGCCGGCATCCATCGCCTTCTCCCTCGGCGCAGCCCGCGAGAACGCCAGGCGCGCCCGCGAGATCGTCAGCACCGAGCTGTGGGAGTGCCTCAACACGACGCGAGCACGGATGCCTCGCAAGGTGTCGAGCGACAAGGTTCACGAGTTCTTCGGCTGGGTCAGGGAGCGCTCCGCTCTCGCCGTCGGCATCATCGAATCGGCGACGAGCCGCGACGAGGCGTGGCAGTTCTTCACCCTCGGCCGCAGCATCGAACGCGCGGACATGACGGCCCGGCTTCTGGCCACGCGCTCCCTCACCGAGGCGAGTGGCCCCAGCTGGACAACGATCCTCCGCTCCTGTGGCGCGTACGAGGCGTACCTGCGCACGTACCGGGGCGTGCCGAGTGCGCGGAATGCGGCGGAGTTCCTGCTGCTCGATCGGCTCTTCCCCCGCAGCATCCTGTTCTCGGTGCGGCGCGCGGAGAACTGCCTCAAGGAGATCGAGCCCCGCAGTGATCGTGTCGGCGTCTCCGACCAGGCGCAGCGCCTGCTCGGCCAGATCCGCAGTGAGCTCGAGTACCGTCCGATCAGCGAAATCCTCGAGGACCTCACGATGCACATGGACAACGTTCAGTCGGCAACGAGTGCCGCGTCGGAGGCAATCCGCCAGCGGTACTTCCCGACGCAGGTGGCACCGAGCTGGGTAGGTGAGACCACGTGAACCGGCTCCGTATCAAACACATGACGGGCTTCCACTACGGCGGCGACGTCACGGCGTCGTACAACGAGGCGCGCATGCTCCCGGTGAGCTCGGATGGGCAGCTCGTGCTCTTCGCGAACCTCGAGATCCTGCCGATCTCCAGTCACCACAACTACGTCGACTACTGGGGCTCGCGCGTCTCGTCGTTCGAGATCCTCACGCCCCACAAGGAGCTTTCGCTGACCGCTACGAGCCTCGTCGAGGTGCGCGACTCGCAGCACGTCGATCGCGGACTCGATTGGGATGCTCTCGCCGAGGCCGCGGAGCGCACCACCTCGACCGTGGAGCAGCTCAAGCAGACGGCTCGCACCGCGCCGCCGGTGGAGGTGCAGGATCTCGCCCGCGAGATCGCGAACTCCACGTCGAACCCGTGTGAGGCCGCGCTCGCCATCAGCACCGCTCTGGGCAGTGCGATGGAGTACGTGCAGGGGGTCACCGCCGTGACCTCGACGGCCGCGGAGGCGTGGGCCGTGCGCAAGGGCGTCTGCCAGGACATCACGCACCTCGCGCTGGGGGCACTCAGGCACGTGGGCATCCCGGCGCGCTATGTGTCTGGCTACCTGCATCCGAAGCCCGATGCCGCGATCGGCGAGACCGTCGCGGGCGAATCGCACGCGTGGGTCGAGTGGTTCTGCGGAGACGGATGGCGCGGCTTCGACCCGACCAACCTCATCGACATCGGCGATCGCCACGTGCTCGTCGGGCGGGGCCGTGACTACAACGACGTTCCGCCTCTTCGGGGTGTGTACGCCGGCCCCTTCGGGAGCACGCTGTTCGTCAAGGTGGAGATTACGAGGGAGACGTAGCGTCCGAATCGGTATATGTTGAAATAGCCAACAAATGCCGAGGAGGCGTTATGACGCAGGACCGTACCGAGCGCTTCGAGGCGCTCCTCGCTGAGGATGAGGATCTGCAGCGTCTCGTCGCGGGCGACTGGATCCGCTACCGCACCTCTCCGGCCCTGCAGGAGTTGACGTTCGACGCGCACTCGACGTGCACGACCATCAACCGCATCTACTACGACAACCAGGTCGAGGCCGAGCGTCTCTTCCACGACCTCATCCCCGGTGCGGGGGCTGGCGTCGACTTCCGGCCGCCCGTGATGATCGACTACGGCACACGCCTGATGATCGGCGATCGCACCTTCATCAACGCCGACTTCCTCGTGATCGGTGGCGGACTCGTCGCGATCGGCAGTGACTGTCTCATCGGCCCGCGATGCGGCATCTACACGCCGAACCACGCTCGCGACATCCCGCGCAGACTCGACGGCTGGGAGCTGCCCGAGCCCGTGACGATCGGCAACAACGTCTGGCTTGGGGGTTCCGTCACCATCACGCCCGGCGTCACGATCGGCGACAACAGCATCATCGGAGCGGGCTCGGTCGTCACGAAGGACATCCCCGCGAATGTCATTGCGGTCGGCAACCCCTGTCGAGTGGTCGGGCCCATCCCGGGGTGAGCGCCCACGCCCGCTGCTGATCTTCCGCCAGCGCGCTACCGTGGGACGGTGTCCGATCTCGCGCACTCCGCCACGCGCCTCTGCCGTGCCAGCGGGTTGCACCGCACTCCCGCGGGGTGGGTGGACGACGAGCACGCGCCCGTGGTGGATGCCGCCACCCTCGCGCGACTGAGGGCTCTCGGCATCCCGCCCGCGTGGCGAGACGTGTGGGCTTCCACCGATCCTGATGCGCGTGTGCAGGCGACGGGCGTGGACGCGAGGGGCCGAACGCAGTACCGCTACTCCGCTGCGGCGGAAGCGGATGCCGCCACCCACAAGTTCGACCATCTGCTGCTCTTCGGGCGCGGCCTGCCAACCCTCCGACGTCACGTCGGCGAGCACCTCTCGAACCCCGCCGACCGCGATCCTCACGGCGCCGATGCCGCGCGGGTGAGGCGGGTCACGGCGGCTGTCGTGCGGCTGCTCGACCGCGGCCTGTTCCGTATCGGCTCCGAACGCTACGCCCGCGACAATCACACCTACGGGCTAACCACGTTGACCGCCGAGCACATTCGACGCAGCGGCGACGATATCGAGTTCACGTTCATCGGCAAGGAGCACCTGCCGTGGCACGTCACGGTCACCGACGCCGAGGTCTCCGCGGTGATCGACGAGTTGCTGCGAGCGGCACCCAGCTCCAGCGCTCCGCTGTTCTCCGTTGCCGCGAAGGGCGGAACCCACGCCGTGACGAGCTCCGTCGTGAACTCCTACATCCACGCCTCCACCACTGCTCCTGCCACCGCCAAGACCTTCCGCACCTGGGGCGGCACAGCGACGGCTGCGGCAATCTCGGCCGGCGCTGCACCGTCGCGCCCTGCCGGGTCGCGCCGTCCTGACCTCATCGCGATCGAGGCAGCGGCCCAGCTGCTCGGCAACACCAGGGCTGTCGCGCGGCAGTCGTACGTGCATCCGCTCGCTCTCGACGCTGGTCGAGCGCCCGCCGTCGTTGCGGCAGTCTCGAACGCGATCGCCGCAACGGGCAGCGCTGATGTGCGTGGCATCCTCCATGTGGATGACGTCGTGATCGCGCTCGCCGACGAGCTGGGCAGGCTGTCCCGCGCTGAGGTGTGACGACCGCGCGGGCGTTTGTACATGCGCGCGGCACTGCGGCCGGCGCGAGGGATGCGTCGCTGAGCGACGTCCACTCCGCGGCTAACTCGTGCGGCGCTCGGTCGTCTCGACGATCGCGATCTCCTGCGTGGCGAGCTCCCGCTCATCGGCGCGGGTTGGCGCGAAGCTGAGGGCGAGGCCGAAGCGGGTTCCGGGTTGCCTGGCCACGCGCATCCCTCGACCGAACACGAGCCACGCCGCCCCGATGAGCGCGGCAACGATGCCGGATGCCGCGGCGATACCGACGGCCCAGCGCGGCCCGAGCTCATTCGCCGCCCAGCCGACGATCGGCGCTCCGAGCGGGGTACCTCCGGCGAAGAGCGCGAGGTAGAGCGCCATGACGCGACCGCGGACGGCGGGGTCGGTGGTGGTCTGCACGTACGCGTTCGCGGTGTTCATCGTGGTGAGACCCGCGGCACCGACGACCAGCAGCGCCGCCCCGAAGAACCACAGGGAGGGCGACAGGGCACCAATCGCACACGTGATGCCGAAGGCGGCCGCGCCCACGATCACGAGCCCGAGCCGCGCGCGATCCCGTCGTGCCGCCAGCAGCGAGCCGACGAGTGAGCCGATCGCAATCACCGACGACAGGATGCCGAACTGCTCAGACCCGCCGCCGAACTCCACCGTCGACATCGTGGAGACGAGAATCGGAAAATTGAAGCCGAACGTGCCGATGATGAACACGATCGTGAGCACGACGACGAGGTCCGGCCGCGAGCGAACGTAGGCAAGGCCCTCGCGAATCTGGCCCCGGCCGCGCACGAGTTTCGGTGAAGCGATCAGTCGGGCCCGACGGATGAAGAACAGCGAGGTGAGCACACCCGCGAACGACGCGGCATTGATGAGGAAGACCGGTCCGGCGCCGATGATCGCGACGAGCACACCGGCGAGTGCCGGGCCGACCAGCCGTGCGCCCTGAAACGACATCGAGTTGAGCGCGACGGCGTTCGGGAGATCGGCATCCCCCACGAGCTCCGACACGAAGGACTGCCGAACGGGCGCATCGATCGCCGTCGCGATGCCAAGGCCGAGCGCGAACGCGTAGACGATCGGCAGCGTCGCGACACCCGTGACCACGAGGATGCCGAGCCCCAGCGCGAGCACGAGCTGCGCGCCCTGCGTCCAGGCCAGCACGCGCTTGCGGTCGAAGCGGTCGGCGATGAGCCCAGCGACCGGCATGAGAAGCAGCAGTGGACCGAACTGCAGCGCCATCGTGATGCCGAGCGCCGCCGCATCGTTGTCGGTGAGTTCGGTGAGCACGATCCAGTCCTGCGCGGTGCGCTGCATCCAGGCGCCCGTGTTCGACACGAGTGCACCCGCGAACCACAGGCGGTAGTTCGCAACCCGGAGGCTGCGGAACATCGCGCTCACGAGTCGGCGAGCGCGCGGATGATCGGTGTTGCCGCCAACAGTGTGCGCTGCTCATCGGCACTGAGGCTCTCGAGCTGTCGGTTGAACCAGGCGATGCGACGTTCCCGCGTCTCTACGACGATGCGTCGCCCCGCCTCGGTGAGATCCACGAGCACCTTGCGGCCGTCGTCCGGCGCGGTGGCTCGGGAGACGAGCCCGGCGTCCACGAGGGCGCTCACGGTGCGCGTCATCGACGGTGCGCTCACGCGATCGTGCTCGCTGAGGGCGCCAGCGGTCTGCGCGCCGTGCTTGGCGAGCACGAAGAGCACGGAGAGCTGGCCGTCGGTGACATCCCCGTCGACTCGCTCGATACGCATGCGGCGCGCGAGGCGCATGACGGCGATGCGCATATCGTCAGCGGTGTCAGGAGAGTCAGTCATTATTACTTAGCATAGCAAATTAGTTGCGCTAACTATTCCCTTCGCCCGTACCATGGTCACAGCGAGGAGGCAGCCGTGCCCACATTCATCCCGGTCAGGCATGACGCCACGTACGTCGATGCCCAGGGCGTCACGATTCACTACTACTCGTGGGTGGCAGCCAACCCGAAGGCCGTCATCCAGCTCGTCCACGGACTGGGTGACCACGCCCTGCGCTACGAGACGCTCGCCGCCGAGCTCGTGAACGCCGGCTACTCGGTCTGGGCCGACGACCACCGCGGACACGGGCAGACCGGCCTCGAGCAGTACGGCGGCGACACGAGCAAGCTCGGCAGGCTCGGCGTCGGGGGCATGCGTGCGACGGTCGCCGCGATCGAGCAGTTCACCGGCATCGTGCGGGAGCAGAACCCCGGCATCCCGCTCATCGCCCTCGGTCAGTCATGGGGCTCGCTCATGCTGCAGATGATCCTCAACAACCACTCGGCGAACTACGACGGCATGGTGCTCGTCGGCACCGCCTACCGCACCCTCACTGACATGAACGCTGGCGACCTCAACAAGGCGTTCAAGCACCTCGGCACGACAGGCAACGAGTGGCTCAGCCGCGACCCCGCCGTAGCCCAGGCGTTCTCGGACGATCCGCTCACCTTCTACGCCGCGGCATCCAAGCTCTTCGGTCTCGTCGACGGCGCCCGCCTGCTCGGTCGCCCCGCCAAGAACATCGAGCACGACCTGCCCGTGCTCATCCTCATCGGCAGCGAGGACTCGCTCGGCGGCGAGAAGAGCATCGCCAAACTCTCCCGCGACTACGTCGAGCGATCGAAGCTCTCGGATGTCACGGCCATCGTCTACCCGGGTGCGCGCCACGAGGTGCTCAACGAGACCAACCGCGACGAGGTCGTCGCCGATCTCATCGCATGGTTGGACGCACACACGCCGTCATGAGCTCCGTCTTCACCCATATCCTCGAGGGCTCCTCTCCTGGTCGCTTCCTCTGGCGCGACGACACGTGCTTCGCGATCCTCACGATCGAGCCGCGACGGCCGGGCCATGCCCTGGTGATCCCGGTCGAGGAGGTCGACAGCTGGACCGACCTCTCGGAGGAGGCCGCCATGCACATCTTCCGCGTCGGGCGCCTGATCGGCCTGGCACAGCAGGCCGAGTGGAACTCGCCCAGGGTGGGCCTCATGTACGAGGGCTACATGGTGCCGCACTCCCATCTGCACGTCTGGCCATCGTGGACGGTCTTCGAGTACAGCCACACGGGCATCGACCGCGGCGCGAAGCACGCTGATCTGGATGCCGCGGCGGAGCGCCTGAGGGCGAGGCTCGTGCAGCAGGGGCACGGCGAGTTCGTGCCGGAGCGGGTGTAGCCGTGCAGCGGACGTGGCTGGCGGGAGCGCTGTGGACAGCTTTCATTGTCGTGAGCGTGGCGAACCTCGTCGTCACCATCAGCCGAGCGGGGTCGCCGTCGCTGGGCTGGAGAATGGCACTTCTCGTTGTAGGAATACTGGCTGTATTCACGACGATTCTCGCAGCGATGGGAAACAGCGCGAGACGGCGGAACGCTGAGTTGCGGCAGGGGTCCGAGGATGCCGTTTCCTGGACCACCGGCCGCGATCACGGTCTCATCCCCGCGCTCTCCGAGCTGACTGGCAGATACGTCAGCCGAAGCATGCCCATGGTGCTGAGCGTGGTAATCGACCGCGATGGCTTGAGAATCGTCGGCGGGTCCTCGCTCCGGCCCCAGACCATCATCGATGTACCGCGACAGGCGCTCGTCGATGTGCGCGCATCGCGCCTGACCGGGACGTACACCAACCAGGCCGGAATTGAGATCCGCGTGAGTCAGGATGTCGCTTCAGATCCCGTCGTGCTGCCGCTACCCGTGTTCGGGCGAGGGCCGGGGGGTATGTTTCCCGCGTCCCGCACGGCCGTGGAGACGCTCGCGAAGGACATCGCGACACTTCTGGAGTCGCTGGCGCAGGCCGAAGCATCTGATCCGACTCATCCCTCCGCCTGATACCGAAAAGCATTCATATCGCGTAGAGTCTGGCCGTGCGACGGCGGACATTCCTCTTGGGCAGCCTCGGCCTGCTCGGAGCGGGCGGGGCGTCGTTCCTTGCTGGCACGCTCGCGAGTACGTCACCTGCCGCGGTCGCGGCGGCACCCCTGCCGAGAGGGTCGGCTCTACTGCAGCATCCGCGCAGGCTGCCGCCGAGCATCCCGCAGCCCGTCGCGCTGCCCTTCGACTTCGCGACGCCGAGCCTCGAGCGCGTCGCCGCGCCGAGCATCATCACCGATCTTCCTGGCGAGGGCAACCTGATCGCGCTCACCGTCGACGACGGCGGCAGCTCGGAGACGGTCGCGGGCTACGTGCGCTGGATCGAGGAGACGAGCATGCGGGTGACGTTCTTCGTGACGGGGTCGCTGCCCTCGTGGTCAGAGAACGCCGCTGCGCTCGCTCCGCTCATCGCCGACGGGCGAGCTCAGATGGCCAACCACACGTGGTCGCACGCAGACCTGACCACCGCGAGTGACCAGCAGATCATCGATGAGCTCTCGACCAATGAGGACTTCATCGTGTCCATCTTCGGCGTCTCCGCGAAGCCGTACTTCCGGCCGCCGTTCGGGAGGTACGACGATCGGGTGCTGGCCGCGGCATCCTCCGTCGGTTACACGACGTGCGTGCTCTGGTACGGATCGCTAGCCGACGCCGGCCTCATCACGGAACCGCAACTCGTGCAGTTCGCCACGGAATGGCTTCTGCCACAGCACGTCGTGATCGGTCACGCCAACTACCCGACGGTGGTTGCGGTGATGCCGCAACTCACGGGCATCCTGCGCGATCGGGGGCTGCAACCCGTCACTCTCGACGACGTCTTCGTGCGGGCAGGATAGGGCTACCACCCAACAGTTAGGCTTACCTAAGCGGCCGCGCTACGCGGCGCGATGACCCGGGCCGCAAGGAGGCTAACGATGCACGGCGAATTCAAGGTGCCCGGCGGCAAGCTCGTCGTGGTCGATCTCGATGTCGTCGATGGCGCGCTCGCGAATGTGCGCCTCGCCGGCGACTTCTTCCTCGAACCAGACTCCGCGCTCGACGCGATCAACGCGGCCATCACCGGCCTGTCCGCTGAGTCGGATGCCGCGACCATCGCCGCAGCCGTGCGCTCCGGTCTGCCCGCTGACGCCCTCCTGCTGGGGTTCTCCCCCGAGGCCGTCGCGACCACGGTGCGCCGCGCCCTTCAGAAGGCCACGGACTGGCGGGACTACGACTGGCAGCTCATCCAGGGCCCGCCCCTCGCCCCCGTCGTGCAGATGGCTGTCGACCAGGTGCTCGCCGAGGAGGTGGGTGCCGGCCGCCGCAAGCCGACCCTGCGCATCTGGCAGTGGGACCGCCCCGCCGTGGTGCTCGGCAGCTTCCAGTCCGTCAAGAACGAGGTCGATCTCGACAACGCCGCCAAGTACGGCATGGACGTCGTGCGTCGCGTGTCCGGCGGCGGCGCGATGTTCATGGAGGCCGGCAGCGTGATCACCTACTCGATCTACGCCCCCACCGACCTCGTGCAGGGCATGAGCTTCGCCGACTCCTACGCGTTCCTCGACGAATGGGTGATCTCCGCCCTCAAATCGCTCGGCATCGGTGCGAGCTACGTACCTCTCAACGACATCACGAGCCCAACCGGCAAGATCGGTGGAGCAGCACAGAAGCGTCTCGGTACCGGAGCAGTGCTCCACCACGTCACGATGAGCTACGACATGGACGGCGACCGCATGGTCGAGGTGCTTCGCATCGGCCGCGAGAAGATCAGCGACAAGGGCGTCGTGAGCGCGAACAAGCGCGTCGACCCGTTGCGCAGCCAGACCGGACTGCCCCGCGAGGAGATCATCGACCGGATGGTCGACACCTTCCGGACCCTCTACGGCCTCACCCCCAGCGAGATCACGCCGGAGGAGTCCGCCCGTGCCGACGAGCTCGTGAAGGAGAAGTTCGGCACGCAGGAATGGCTGTACCGGGTTCCGTGAGTCACCGCGGCCGATACATCCTCCTCACCGCCGGTCTCGCCGTTCTGCTCGTGGGGGGCATCGTGCTCTCCGCGGTGCTCGGGCAGCTGCCTGTGACGCCCGGTGAAGTCGTCGGGTCCGTGCTGCGGGGAATGGGCATCCCGAACGGCTGGGCACCGACCGACCCCATCGTGGAGTCGACACTGTGGGTCGTGCGCTTCCCGCGCATCGTGATGGCGCTCGCCGTGGGAGCAGCGCTCGCCGTCGCCGGCGCAGTGATGCAGGCCATCTTCGGCAACCCCCTCGCCGAGCCGGGAGTCGTCGGAGTCTCGGCGGGTGGTGCGCTCGGTGCCGCCGTCGCGATCGTGCTCGGCGTCGCCGCCTTCGGGAGCGGCAGCATCGCCGTGTTCGCCTTCGCGGGTGGCCTCGGCGCAACCCTCCTCGTCTATGCGATGTCGCGGGCGAACGGGCGCACCGAGGTCGTGACCCTGCTGCTGACCGGCATCGCCGTCAACGCCTTCGCTGGTGCGGGCCTCGCGTTCCTCCTCTTCATGGCGGACTCCGGCAGTCGCGAGCAGATCGTGTTCTGGCAGCTCGGTTCGCTCAACGGGTCGCTGTGGAGCGAGGTGAGCATCGTGCTGCCGGTGGCCGTGGTCGGCACCATAGTCGCCGTGGCACTCGGCCGCCGCTACGACCTCCTCACACTGGGCGAACGCAACGCGCGGCACCTCGGCGTCAACGTCGAGGCGCTCCGTATCGGCTCCATCGTGCTCGTCGCCCTGCTCACAGGCGTGGCCGTCGCCTTCTGCGGCATCATCGCGTTCGTGGGGCTCGTCGTGCCGCACCTCATCAGGATGATCATCGGCCCGGCCCACCGCGCTCTCCTGGTGGCGAGCGCCTTCGGTGGCGGCGCCCTCCTCGTCTACTCCGACCTCATCGCGCGTTCGGTCGTGACCGGCGCCGACCTGCCGATCGGTCTCGTCACCTCGCTCGTCGGCGGGCCGTTCTTCTTCTTCCTGCTGCTGAGGCAGCGCAAGCGCAGCGGGGGGTGGGCATGAACCGCGCCACGAACGTCACCTCGCGCATCATCGCGAATGGCGTGGGTGTCGACCTCGACGGGCACACGGTGCTCGACGACGTCAGCATCGGCGTGAACGTGGGCGAGGTGCTCGCGCTCGTCGGGCCCAACGGCGCCGGAAAGTCCACCCTGCTCGGAGTGCTCAGCGGCGAACGGCGACCGAGCCGCGGAAGCGTCACGCTCGATGGGCGCGAGCTCGGTGGCATCCGTCACGCGGACCTCGCCAAGCTGCGCAGCGTGCTCACCCAGGACAACCAGGTGAGCTTTCCGTTCAGGGTGGTCGAGGTCGTCTCGATGGGCAGGAGCCCGTGGGCCCGCTCGATCGAGGGCCGCGACGACATCCAGGCCGTGCAGGAGGCGATGGATGCCGCGGACGTCACCCACCTCGCCGAGCGCCGCTACACCGCCCTCTCCGGCGGAGAACGCGCTCGCGTCTCACTCGCGAGGGTCCTCGCGCAGCGGGCGCCCATCGTCTTTCTCGATGAGCCGACAGCGGCCCTCGACCTGCGCCACCAGGAGGACGTCATGCGCCAGGCGCGTGCGCTCGCCGAGAGCGGCTGCGCCGTCGTGGTCGTGCTGCACGACCTGAGCCTCGCCGGCGCGTACGCAGACCGCATCGCACTGGTCTCGAGCGGCCGCCTCGAAGCCCTCGGCTCGCCCGCTGACGTGCTCACGGCCGAGCGGGTCGAGCGTGTCTACGGCCTGCCCGTGAACCTGCACCTCGTCGACGGTCGCCCCGTCGTCGTCCCCGCTCGCGGCTGAGTACGGCGGCGCGGAGCGCACGGACGGCCGCGCCGCTTAACGCCACCAGGGGCGGTGAGTTTCCCCACCGCCCCTGGCGTTGCTGTGTTACTTCTGCGTTGTGATTACGCCTCGCAGGCCGTGAACTCCTCCACCGCTGCGCTCAGCGACGGGATGCCACCCAGCAGGGTGACCTTCGTCGCGCCGAGCGCCTCGATGTCGGCGATGACGCCCTGGGGAACACAATCGGTCGGCACGAGGAAGACCGGGAGTCCGGCCTTGGCCGCCCACGCCGAACCAGCGAGTGCATCCGGGAAGTTTCCTCCCGTCGCCAGCAGCACGTGATCCGCCGTGGTGAACGAGTCGGCGTTGATCACTCGCGCCGTCTCGTACCGGTTGGGTCCAGCGAGTCGCGTGGTGTCCGGCGTGATGTTGTCGATGTCATCGAACAGCTCTGCCGTCACCGATGCGGGGTCGCCCAGCACTCGAATCCGCGTCGCGTCGAGCGACTCAATGAGGTCTCCCGTCGCGTCGTCGAGGCTGGTGTCCGTGCCACGGACCAGGATGACCGGCGCATCGTTCGCACCCGCTGCAGCTCCGGCAGACAACGCGTCGGGGAACTTCAGGCCCGTCGCGAGGTAGACCGAGGCCGATCCGCTCTCACCGAAGGTATCTTCCGCGATGAGACGCGAGGTCTCGAAACGGTCGACACCGGCGATGCGCTTGATCTGGTCAGGAGCAACGAGGCCCGCCAGCGTGGTGTACACCGCGTCGCTGACCGACGGCGTGCCGCCGACGACGACGATCCGGCTCGGGTTGAGGCGCGTGATCTCCGCGGAGATCTCGGCCGGCACCGAGGTGGGGCGAACGAGGAGCAGCGGGCCGCCCTCGAACGCGGCTGCCGGTCCTGCGGACAGCGCGTCGGGGAACGCCTCACCGTTGGCGACGTAGATCACGTCGGCGCCAGAGGGGTAGGCAGCCTGCGAGATCTTCGCGGTGGTGGCATAGCGGTTCTCGCCAGCGACGCGCTCGATCACCTGGTCGACCCGCGGCACGTTCACCGTGATCGGGTCGGACGCGGTCTGGTGACCGTTGGCGTCGGTCACGACCGCCGTGAGTACGACGTCCGTGCCGCGGTCCGTCTCGCCTGCCGTCCAGGAGAACCTGTACGGCGACACGAGCTCGGTAGCGACGGGAGTGCCGTTGGCCAGAAGCGTCACGGAGCTCACCGCGAAGTCATCCTTCGCACGAACGAGCGGAGTGAGCGTCTCGCCCACGAGCACGCGCCCACCCGCAGGCTCGAGGAGAGCCGACGTCGGGTTGGCGTCGTCGATCGCTCCGACAGTGGTCGGCACGGACTCGATGGTCGCCGTCGCGCGCTCGGTGACGATGACCGTCGGTGAGCTCGTGGTGTCGAGGCCGGAGATGGCTTCGATGCCGGTCGACGGGTCTGCCGGGCCGCCCACGACGGGGTCGCCCGCGCCGAGGTAGCTCCCGCTCACGGTGACCGGTGCGCCTTCACGAACGGCGGTGTTTGCCGCGTTCGCGTTGTACACGGCGAATCCGTTGCTCGTGATGACGTTGCCACTGAGGCTCAGTGCGCCCGCGGTCTCCGTCTTCGCGTCGGTCAGCAGCACACCGTAGTTGTTACCGGTGATGCGGCTGCCCTTGACGAATCCGTCGAATCCGTTGGTGTACTTGATGCCTGCCTCTGGAACGGTTCCGGTGGGCGCCGTGACAACCGTGTTGGTCACGTAGCCGTGCTGGATGATTCCCGAGCGCTGCGTGTTCGTCGCATTGCCGTCGGTTCCGCGTCCACCATCGAACAGGATGCCGCCGGACGTGAAGCCCGTCACCACGCTGTCTGCGACGGTGAGCTCGGTCTCGACCGTGCCCTTGCTGCCGGATCCCACGATGACGCCGGTCTTGACGACGCCCCAGCCGAGAGTGCCAGCGGTGCCCGCCGTGATGACGCTGTCAGACACGCGACCGGCCGCGCCGAAGTAGGCGATGCCAGCTTCTGCGACGACGTTGCCCGTGGAGACGGTCACACCGGAGAGGTCGAGGAACAGCTCGTTGCTGTCCGTCGAGCCGAGGGACTGGCGCGAGACCGTGATGACGTTGCCGCCACCGTCACGCAGGTACGGTGCCGTACCGGCGAGAGTGGTGAGGGTCTGCGTCGGCATGATCGTGACCTTGTCGGCCCCTGCACCCTTGATGCGCAGCGGCTTGGTGATGGTCAGACCGTTCTTCGAGCCGCTCTGCGACGGGCTTCCCGACGTTGTGTTGATGGGCGTCGAGCTCTCCTCGTACGTGCCAGCGCACACCACGATCGTGTCCCACGGCGAAGCGAAGTTGACCGCCTGCTGAATGGACGTGAAGTTGGCGTTCGGGCACTCGACGCGGTCGTTGTCGACGACCCACGTCGTGTTCGCAGCCTGGTTGCCGGTCGTGTCGACGAGAGTCACCTCACCCGGTGCGTTGTCGTAGTCGAAGAGGTAGTCGGCCGGGTTCGGGCCGGTGGCAGGAGCGCCGTGGCCGGCACCCTGGTTCAGCGCGGTGCCATCCGAGAGGATGAGCGGCGTTTCGGTCGCTGCCTCCTGGAAACGAACATCCGCGAGCTGGATGGATCCCGAGGTCGGGGTTCCATCGACGCCGAAGCGCAGCTCGAGACGGTCGAGCGACGCGATGTCGACACCCTGTGCGGTGAACTCGCTCAGCGGAACGCGGATCTGGTCGAGCACGATGTGCGTGCGCGCCGTCGCCGTGCCGGTCGACATGTGAAGGGCATTGCCCCAGCGCTCGTCGGCCGCGTTGACCTTCGCCTCGTTGCCCTCGGTGTCGACCAGGACGATCATGAAGTCCTGGGTCGTCGACGCGGGGCTGTAGGCCACCGGGAGGGGCTGGTTGTTCGAGTCGAACCGCGTCGAACCCGGGTTGCGGGTGTCGAAGAAGTTGACGTCAGCGCCCATCGAGAGTGCCTTGAGTCCGCTCATGTCCTTCGACGTGAGCGGGATCTCGGCCGTCAGCGTTGCTGGGGTGCTCGCGTCCCACGCGACCGCCAGCTGGCGACCGTACGAGTGGTTGATCGGCGAGTTCTCGCGCGTGCCGTTCTGTCCACCCAGGGCAGCCTTGCCCGGAAGGGGGCAGGCCTTGGCGCCCGTGGGCTGCGTGGTCAGACCGAGCTGGGTCGGCGCGAAGTGATCGGGCTCAGGGTTGCACCAGTCGAGTCCGTTCGCGGTCACTGCGGGCAGCGACACACCACCGTTGTCGACGTAGGGGTAGGCGAAGCCCTGGGCCGTCAGCGATCCACCGAGTGCGTTGAGCGTCAGCGGGTTCTCCACCTCGGGGCGGATCAGGTCGACGCGCTCAGATGCCGGCGGGAAGTAGCTCGTCGAGACGACTTCCTCACACTCGATGCGCGTGGCGGACACGCTCGTCGGGCAGGCGGACGCAGGAATCTGCAGGTGCGAGTCGCTCGTCGAGAGTTCACCCGTCATGTACGGCTCGAAGGCACCCTCACCACCGACGTAGCGGCGGAAGAAAGCGGACATCGTTGCGAGGCCGATCTTCTCCTGGTCACCCATGCGCGCGGCGTCACCGGAGATCTTGGTGTTGACGAGCGGGTTGTAGGTGTCGGAGTTGTCGAGCACGTACGACTTGGGGCTGTAGCTGGCTGCACCGCTCAGGCGCAGGTTGTTCGGCTGGACGTTGGTGTTGCTGTCCGGCTGCGAGTTGCCACACGCGGCATCCACCACGGTGCCGCCGTCCTGGCTGCCGTCGGCGAACCAGACGGTGTTGTACCAGTTGTGAATCGCACCCTGCTGGGACGACTGGATGAGCGGGAAGGCGTTGTCACCGTTGATGTACTGGCCGCGCTCGAAGAAGCGAGCGCCCTGGAGGTTGGAGACGTCACCGTCGCACCAGGGAAGGATGGTCATGTACGGCACGCCGTACGGAGCCTTGCGCTCGTAGTCCACGGGAGCGAGCGAGATCACGCCGCGCAGGGGGTAGCGAGGTCCGTCGGTGCGGGTGCGGTTGTAGTCGATGAAGCTCGTGACGCCGTCACCACCGCGCGAGTGGCCCATGAGGCCGATGCGGGTCATGTCGAGCTTGCCCACGAGGGTCGTGCCGATCGTCGTGTTGGCGTCGACGGCAAGTCCGCCGGGCTCGTTGGCTGCGCTGAGTGCATCGAGCGCTCCGGCGATGAGCAGGCGGCGCTGGTGCATGCCCTTGCCCTTGTTGTTGTCCTGGCGCATCATCATCTGGTCCTGCGAGACCGAGAAGGTCGTGTAGCCCCAGGTCGCGAGGTTCTCGGCGAGGTAGGCGTAGCCGGCTTCGTTGCGCTTGAAGGCTGTGCAGCTGGCCGTGGCCGAGTTCTGGCCGGCGTCACACGATCCGTGGTTGCCGTGCAGGAGCACGAGAACGGGCGATGGCTCGCTGCGGTCGGCCGGATAGAAGAGCTGGCCGCGGATCTGCAGGTTCTCGGGCGACTGGGCCTGACCGGTGCCGGGGGCCGTGCCGGAGGAGTTCGGCTCCTGCAGTGAGACGAGGCCGAGCTTGGTCTCCTGGATGACCGCTGGCGTGTAGCTGCCACGGTCCATGGGATCTGGGATGGCGGTGTCTGCTGCAGATACAGCCGTCGGCACTGGTGCGGCGATTGCACTGGTGGCCGCAACGGGGAGCAGCATCGACGCAACAACCAGAGGAATGAGGGCAAGCGCGCGTAGACGCGCAGCGCCGGGTCGTGTCACGGGGACTCCTGGGTTTGCAAGGTGAATGGGGATGGGAGATTCCCGCGCGCTGAAACTGCGCACGCGGAAAGGAGTACTTCTCCCGCGAAAATAGGGTCGACGAGTTTCGGACGTGTTTCAGCGTGTTACGAAGTAAAGGTCACTTTTCAGGGTGGAACGAGCTGTTCTGCTAGAACGACCTGTAGCGCAGATAACGTGCGGGAAATCCGCAAGGCGCGATGGATCGGTTCAATTTTCGCTCATCCACGCACGATACGTGCGCACAACGGCGAGGGCTCTCCTTCGTCGTACGCTGGCGACGGATGTCGGTGCCGCGGGCCACCACGACGACACGCCGTCAGTCGCTGGTCAGCACATCCATAACGAATTCATAACGAGAGCGCCTCGCGAACTCGCGGGGCGGTGTCAGCGCGTGAGCAGATCCTGGTAGTCCGGGTGCTCGTTGATCCACTTCTTGATGAAGGGGCACCGGGCGACGACGCGACGACCGGACTCAGCGCGCACGAGGTTGAGAGCTCCGCGGGCGATCTCATCGCCGAGCCCCTTGCCACGGAAGGCGGGATCGATCTCGGTGTGCAGGAACACGATCTTCTCGTCGTCCTGCACGTAGTCGGAGATCCCGGCCTGCACACCGTCCACGAGCAATTCGAACCGGCTCATGGACACGTCCTGCACAACCTCGGTAGCCATGCGGTAAGCCTACGCGCTCTCGCGAACCACCAGACGAGTGGGAAGCACACGCTCGCGTTCCGTAGGATCGCCGCTCACCAGGTCGAGCAGCATGAGCGCCATCTCGGTGCCCATCTGCCGCGATGGCTGGTGAACGGTCGTGAGCCCGATCTCTCCGTTCGTGGCAGCGGAGCTGTCGTCGAAGCCCACCACCGCGACATCCTCCGGCACTCGCTTGCCCTGCGCCCGGAGCGCTGAGATCGCACCCCTGGCCATGAGGTCGCTCGCGACGAACACGCCGTCGATCGCTGCGTTGCGCTCGAGGAGCTCGCGCATCGCAGCGCCTCCTCCCGCCATGGTGAAGTCACCGTAGGCGACGAGGGATGCATCGAGCCCGGCATCCTCGAGCGCGCTGGCCCAGCCATCCCTGCGGTCGACCGCCGCCTGCATGTTCGTGGGCCCGGCGATCGTCGCAATCGTGCGCCGCCCGATGTCGATGAGGTGCTGGGTGCCGAGTGCTGCGCCTGCGGTGTTGTCCACGTCAACGTAGTTGTTGTCGGGGGTCGCGCCGGTGCCCGACTCAGGGCGGAACGGACGACCACCGAAGACCACGGGGATCGTGGCATCCAGACGGGTGAAGAACTCGTCGCCCGAGTGGTGGGAGACGACGATCGCGCCGTCGACATTGCCGCCGAGCAGATAGCGGATCGTCTTGGATGAGGGGGCGTCGGGCTTCGCGAGCTGCAGGTTGAGCACGTAGTCGCTGCCCTCGATGACCGTGATGATGCCCTGCATGACCTCGGAGAAGAAGGGGTCACCGAAGAAGCGCTGCACCTCTTCGGGAACCACGAGCGCGATCGCCATCGTCCTGCGGTTGGCGAGTGAGCGTGCCGCGCGGTTGGGGATGTAGCCGAGTCGCTCGATCGCGTCGTTCACCGTGAGCACCACATCCGGGCTCACGTGGCTCGACCCGTTGACCACGCGCGAGACCGTCGAGCGCGAGACGCCGGCCTCGGCGGCGACCGCTTCGAGGGTCGGTGCTTCGCGCCGGGTCGGGCGCTCGATCGTCATGGAGGTTGAGTCTAGCCAGTCGTTACAGCGCGCGACCCGCGATGATGCTGCGGTACGCGAGCGCGCTGTCTTTCGGCGTGCGCTCGAGCGTGTCGTAGTCGACGCGCACGATGCCGAAGCGCTTGTCGTAGCCCCACGCCCACTCGAAGTTGTCCATGAGCGACCAGTAGAAGTAGCCGTGCACGGGCACGCCCTCATCGATGGCATCGAGGATGGCACCCAGGTGCACCTCGAGGAACGCCACACGATCCTCGTCCCGCACCGAGCCATCCGCTGACACGACGTCGTCGTAGGCCGCGCCGTTCTCGGTGACGGCAAGGCTCACGCCGGCAGGCCCCGCGTACTCCTCGTGGATGCGCTTGAGCAGACGGGTGAGCCCCTCGGGCTGCACCTCCCACTGCATCGCGGTCAAGGGCAGGTCGCGAAGGTGCCAGTAGACGCCATCCGCCGCGGGGAAGGGCGAGCGTTTGGGGCGCTCGCTCGGGGCCTGGGTGCTCATGGTCGCCCCCTGCGGCGGGTGCCCTCCCACGAGTTCGCCGTGGTAGTAGTTGATGCCCAGCATGTCGATGGGCGCCGAGATGGTCGCGAGGTCGCCGGGCTGCACGAACGGCTCGAAACCAAGGTGCGCGACATCCTCGAGCAGGTCCGTCGGGTACTCGCCCCGGAAGATCGGGTCGAGGAAGAACCGGTTGAACTGCCCATCGATGCGGCGCGCTGCGTCGAGATCGGCCGGGTCGCTCGGGTCGACAGGATCGGCGACCGTGAGGTTGAGCGTGATGCCGAGCTTCAGCTCGGGGTCGCGGGCGCGCAACTCCTCGATGACGAGACCGTGCGCGAGCAGCAGGTGGTGTCCGGCCGCGAGACCGGCGGTCGGCTCCTGCCTGCCCGGAGCGTGCTCACCACCGATGTAGCTGAGGAACGACGCGCACCACGGCTCGTTGAGGGTGGTCCAGTTCTTGACGCGATCGCCGAGGGCGTCGTGCACGGCGAGTGAGTAGTCGAGAAAACGGTAGGCGGTGTCGCGATTCGGCCAGCCGCCCTTCTCCTCGAGGGCCTGCGGCATGTCCCAGTGGTAGAGCGTGAGCCAGGGCAGGATGCCGCGACCCAGCAGTTCATCGACGAGCCGGGAGTAGAAGTCGATCCCGGCCGCATTCACCGGCCCTCCATCGGGGCAGACGCGCGACCACGACGTGGAGAAGCGGTAGGTCTGAAGCCCGAGGTCTGCCATGAGGCCGACGTCGTCGCGGTAGCGGTGGTAGTGGTCGCAGGCGACGTCACCGTTGTCCATGCCGACGACGGCACCGGGCACGCGGCAGAAGGCGTCCCAGATGGAGTCGGTGCGGCCATCCTCGTGGGCAGCGCCCTCGATCTGGTAGGCCGCCGTGGCGGCACCGAAGAGGAAGTCGGTGGGGAACGGGCGATTGCGCGCGAAGCGCGGGGCAAGCTGCCCCTGGTCGAGTGAGGTCATCGTCAGCCCTTTACCGCTCCTGCCATGATCCCGCTGACGAGCTGCTTGCCCGCGAACACGAACAGCAGAAGCAGGGGAATGGTGGCGAGAATAACACCGGCGAGCACTATCGAATAGTCCACGAAGTAGTTCGACTGGAGAAGCGACAGTGCAACGGGCAGCGTCGGGTTCTGGCGGTCGAGCACGATGAACGGCCAGAAGAAGTTGTTCCACGCGGTCACGAACGTGAAGAGGAACAACATGGCGGCCGCCGGGCGCGCGGCGACGACGCCAACGGTCCAGAAGGTGCGGATCATCGTCGCGCCGTCGACGCGGGCAGCCTCGATGAGCTCGTCGGGCACGGCCTGGCGCAGGTACTGCGTCATCCAGAACACCCCGAAGGCGCTCGTGAGTGCCGGGATGATGATCGCGCCGATCTGGCCGGTCCAGCCGAGCTGGGCGAACAGGATGTAGAGCGGCACCACACCGAGCTGCAGTGGCACAGCCATCGTGGCCACGACGAAGACGAGCAGGGCGCTGCCGCCGGCGAACTTGAGCTTGGCGAATGCCCAGCCAGCGAGTGTCGACGAGATCACGACGGCGACGGCGATGAGCACGGAGCTGTAGATGCTGTTCCAGAGCGCTGCCCAGAAGTTCACCGCTGGGTCGCTCATGACCTTGAGCGCATTGGCGACGAAGTTGCCCGCCGGGAAGAATCCGGGGTCACGCAGGGTCGAGGCATCCCCCGATCCGATCAGGAACGAGAAGTAGAAGGGGAACGCGGATGCCACGAACACGACGCCGAGCGCGATGTACACCCACATGCTCGGGCGAGCGCCGCGAATCCGGATAGTGCGTGCTCCGCGCTTGCGAGCAGCGGCATTCGGGATGCCCTCCTCGACGATCGCGAGCGGGGGGTTGGTACCGATGCTCATCGCGCACCCACCTTCTTTCTGCGCTTGGGGCTGTCGACTCCCGACCGGGTGCCCTCCGTGCGCAGCAGGGTGCGCGTGATGGCGAGGTTGATGAGGCCGATGGTGACGATGATGAGAAAGAGGATCCACGCCATGGCTGCAGCCCTGCCGAAGTTCCATTGGCCCCAACCGATGTCATAGAGATAGAGCGAGATGGTCAGCCACTGTTGACCGGCGCCACCCCGACCGAACTGGTCGAAGACGCGGGGCTCGTCGAAGATCTGCAGGCCTCCGATCGTGGAGGTGATCACGACGAAGATCAGGGTCGGGCGGAGCGAGGGGAGCGTAATGCTCCAGAACTGACGGAAGACTCCAGCACCATCGATGGCTGCTGCCTCGTAGTAGTCGCGGTTGATGGCCTGCATGGCGGCCAACAGGATGAGGGCGTTGTAACCGGTCCAGCGGTAGTTGACCATCGTCGCAATGGCGACGTGGCTCCAGAACGGGTCGGTGTGCCACGGGATCGGCTGGAGGCCCAGCGCCTCCAGGTTGGTGTTCACGATTCCGAACTTGTCGGCGAAGATCACGGTGAAGATGAGGCCGACGGCGACGGGGGCGACGACGTAGGGGAGCAGTGTGCTCATGCGCCAGAACGTCTTGGCCCGGATGTGGCGGTCGAGCATGGTCGCGATGAAGATCGCAAGCACGAGCTGGGGCACCGTCGACAGCAGGAAGATGCTGAACGTGTTGCGCAGCGCCGTCCAGAAGTGGGGCTGCTCGAGGATCCAGATGTACTGGTCGAAGCCGACGAAGGTGCCGGAGCCGCGCACGAGGTCCCAGTCCATGAACGAGATGACGCCCGTGAAGATGATCGGGAAGACGCCGACGATGGCGAAGAGGATGAAGAAGGGGGAGATGTAGAGGTACGGGGAGAACTTCAGGTCCCACTTGCTGAGGCGCTGGGAGAACGAGATCACTCTCGGCTGGGTGGTAGTCACAAGGGATTCCTGTCGATGGCGGGGGCAGAGTTCGGGGGTGCGGGCGGCGGGGACAGCCACCCGCACCCCCTGGAGTGGGAACTAGAAGGCGGAGACCTCAGTCACCCACGTGTCCCAGGACTGCTCCGGCGACTCGAGGCCATCGAAGACGCGGGTGACCGCGTTCTGGAGGGCATCGTGGAACTGGAAGTACTTCGGTCCCTTGTAGGTCGACACGGTCACGGCCTCGGCGCGGTCGATACCGATCTCGCCGGTGGGTGCGTCGTTGAAGTACTCGTTCGTGAAGCCCGTGAGCGCGGCATCCGAGTAGGCGTCGGGCTGGCTGGGGAACGTGCCAGCGTTCAGGAACGCCTTGATCTGCGTCTCGGGCGAGGTGAGCCAGTCAGCGAGCTGCTGGGCTGCCTCGACGTTGGCGCCGTTGGCCGGAACCGTCAGGTACGAGCCGCCCCAGTTGCCGCCGCCGCCGGGGAACGCGTTCGCGATGTCCCAGCCGGTGACGTCGGGTGCGTTGCCCGAGATGATGCCCTGCATCCAGCCGGGGCAGAGCATGGCGGCGAACTCGCCGTTGGCCATGGAGGCGTTCCAGTCCTCGCTCCACTGGGCGGGGAATGCCGAGATCGGGATGGCCTTCTCCACGACGGTGTTGTACGCGTCCTTGATGTCGGGGTTCTCCGTGGCGATGATCGCGCCGTCCGGCTCCTCGTAGGCGAGCTCGAGCTGGTTCACGATGCCCTGGAGCACCGAGTTGGCGGAGTCGATGAACGGCTTACCGGTGGCCGCGGTGTACTGCGCGCCGACCTCGAAGAAGGCGTCCCAGGTCGGGAAGAGGTCAGCAACGGCCTCGCGGTCGGTCGGCAGGCCCGCTGCGGCGAAGAGGTCGCCGCGGTAGCAGATGCCCTGCGGGCCGATGTCGGTGCCGTACGCGATGAGGTTGCCATCGGGGTCGGTTGCCGCGGCTTCCTTCCAGTCGAGCCAGCGGCCCTTGAGGTCGTCCGGCACGGGGGCGAGCAGGTCGGAGTACTGCATGGCCTCGGTGAACCAGTCGATCTCGACGGCCTCGACGTCGGCGAGGCCGGTCTTGCCGAGCTTCTGGAAGTAGTTGGCGCGGGCGTCGTTCGAGGTCGCCGCCTTGTTGTGGATGACCGTGATTCCGGTCTCCGCAGTGAACTCGGCCAGCAGCTCGTCGGTGTAGCCGAAGTCGTTGAAGGTGGCGAGGGTCAGTTCGGTCGTGCCATCCGCCGAGTCGCCGCTGGGGGCGCATCCGGTGGCCAAGAGGGCGATGGTTGCGGCTCCAGCGAGTGCTGCGGCCACGGTGCGTCGTGAGGTTCTCACGGTCACTCCTTTGTGTGCGTGGTTGAAGGTTTGGGTGCAACGGTGGACCTTCGTGGGAGCGCTCCCACGAGATTTCGGCCAAGACTATGCACGGGTCTCAAACCCTGTCAACTACTGGGTGAGAGCGCTCCCACGACCGCAAGCGCTTGCTATCCGACGCATCCCCGTGTTTCCGGGGATCGCAGGCGTCAGATTCGCTCGGAAATTTCTTTGCCGACACCCTCGCCCAGGGCGGAATCGGATGCCTCGTCCGCCGCTTCCTCGAGCGCGGACTTGTCGCGAAGCGGCGCAGTCTTGATGAAGAAACTGATCACGAAGGCGATGATCATGACCGCGAGTCCCACCCAGTACATCGTCACGGCGGCGTCATTGAAGCCCTCGCGGAAGGGCAGTGTGAGGCGCTCGTCGGCATAGGTGAGGAACGTCGAACTGCTGTCGAACGCGTCCTCCGCGGCCTTGCTGTCTGCGCCGGCCGAGAGGATGTCGATGATCGCGTCATTGGCCTGGTTGGTGCGCACCTGACCTTCCGACAAAGCGTTCAGGAGGGCCCGTTTGTTCGCCGGCTGGTCGGCGAACGCCTCGATTGCTCCTGGCAGTCGGGTGAACAGGATCGAGAACATCACGGAGACGCCGAGGGTTCCTCCGAGCGAGCGGAAGAAGGTCGAGGAGCTCGTCGCGACACCCAGGTCACGGGGGCCCACCGAGTTCTGCGACGCGATCGTGAGCGTCTGCAGCAGCTGGCCGAGCCCGAGACCGATGATGAAGGTGCCGACCATCATCCAGACCGCAGGTTTGTCTGCCGTGAGGAACGTCAGCCAGAGGAAGCCGAGGGCCAGCGACGCCGTACCGGTACGGAAGAAGATGCCGTACTGCCCCGTGCGCCCGATGATCTGGCCGGTGACGATCGACGCCGTCATGAGCCCGACGAGCATCGGCAGCATCTGCAGGCCGCTCACGACGGGGTTGGACCCATTGACGATCTGGAGGTAGAGCGGGGCAGTCAGCATGGAGCCGAACATGCCGAAACCGACGAAGACACCGAGGATGGTCGCCATGCGGAAGGTGTCGTTGCCGAAGAGCTTCAGCGGGATGAGTGCATCATCGCCCATGCGCCTCTCGATGATGATGAACGCGATGATGCCCACGACGCCGAGCGCGTAGCAGGCCAGGGCAGCGGGTGAGGCCCATCCCCAGTCGCGGCCGGATTCCGCAATGAGCAGGAGTGGCACGAGAGCGACGATGACCGCGGTGGCGCCCAGCCAGTCGATGCGCACCCGTCGCCTCGATACCGGCAGGTGCAGGAACCGCAGCACGAGGCCGAGGGCCGCAAGTCCTACCGGCAGGTTGAGCAGGAACACCCAACGCCAGCCATCGACACCGAGGATCTCCGGCGTGCCGGCGAACAGCCCACCGAGCAGCGGGCCCGCAACGCTCGACAGGCCGAACACCGCGAGGAAGTAGCCCTGGGCCTTCGCGCGCTCCCTGGGGGGCAGCAGGTCACCCATGATGGCCAGTGGCAGCGCGATGAGACCGCCAGCCCCCAGTCCCTGGATGGCCCGGAAGATCGCAAGGTCGTACATCGACCCGGCGAACCCGGCCAAAATCGACCCGGCGAGGAAGACCAGGATTGCGATGATGAGCGGCAGCCGCCTGCCGAAGATGTCGCTGAGCTTGCCGTAGATCGGCGTGCTGATCGTGGACGTGATCAGGTACGCCGTCGCCACCCACGCCTGCAGGCTCAGTCCGTCGAGGTCGTCGGCGATCGTGCGCATCGACGTGCTCACGATGGTCTGGTCGAGCGACGAGAGGAACACGCCGGCCATGAGGCCGGCGATCACGAGCAGGATCTGGCGGCGCGTCATGAGGGGGGCAGGGGATGCCACGCCAGCCGCGTTCGCAGTGGTGCTGCGTGTTGCGGCGGGGGTGGCATCCGCGCGACTCGTCGTCGTCGTGGTGCCCTCAACCCGCCGCAACGCGCGCTGCTTGCGCTGAGAACTCTTGGACATCGCTGTGCTCCCTGGTACGTCGTCGTCGTGCCAACGTACAACGTTCCGGCTGCACTAGGGCTTCGGGGTGACCCGCCCGCCGTCGCCGGACTCCGGGAGTGCTGCCTCGGACGTTTCTGCGGCCACCGGTGCGATGAGCGATGCCGTCGATGCCGCCGCGAGATCAGCCTGCACCGCTGCCTCGTCGTCGGCCGCCTCCTGCAGAGCCGACTTCTGGCGCAGGGGCGCCGGACGCAGGAACCACGAGAGGATGAAGGCCAGCGCGACCACCGCGAGGGCCACCCAGTAGACGGTGACTGTGGCGTTGTTGAAGCCGTCGAGGAACGGGGCAGACAGACGCGGGTCCGCGCCGTTCAGGAACGACGTGTCACCGTTGAGTGCGTCACCGAGCGATCCGCCGTTCTGCCCCTGCTGGAGGAGGTCGAGGATTCCCTTGTTCGCGGGGTCAGCGACCACGTTCGGGTCTGCGAGGGCAGCCGCCAGGTCCTTCTTGACACCCGCGCTCGCGAACGCCGTGGCGATCGTCTCGGGGATGCGCGTGAAGAGCACGGAGAACAGCACCGCGACACCCAGGGTTCCACCGATCTGGCGGAAGAATGTCGACGAGCTCGTCGCCACGCCGATATCGCGCGGGCCGACCGAGTTCTGCGACGCGATCGTGAGTGTCTGCATGAGCTGGCCGAGGCCGAGGCCGATGAAGAACGTTCCCGTCATCATCCAGATCACCGGCTTGTCGACGGTGAGGAAGGTCAGCCAGAAGAATCCGACGAGCATGAGCGCCGTTCCGGTCTTCGGGAAGATCGCGTACTTGCCCGTGCGGGAGATGATCTGGCCGCTCACGATCGACGAGATCATGAGGCCGAGGATCATCGGCAGCATGAGGAAGCCGCTCTCGGTCGGAGTGGCGCCGGCCACGAGCTGGTAGTAGAGCGGGATGGTCATCATGGC
Source organism: uncultured Salinibacterium sp. (assembly GCA_964425885.1). Taxonomy (GTDB): domain Bacteria; phylum Actinomycetota; class Actinomycetes; order Actinomycetales; family Microbacteriaceae; genus Rhodoglobus. The sequence goes on along the minus strand of CAYRON010000001.1, from coordinate 328,424 downwards.
GCCGAACATGCCGAAGCCGACGAAGACGCCGAGCACGGTCGCGACCGAGAACGTGGCGTTCTTGAAGAGCTTGAGCGGGATGAGCGCGTCATCGCCCATGAGCTTCTCGCTCAGGATGAAGGCGGCGATACCGATCGCGCCGAGGCCGTAGCAGACGAAGGCACCGATCGAGTCCCAACCCCACTCGCGACCCTGCTCGGCCACGAGCAGCAGCGGCACGAGTGCGAGCACGACGGTGGCAGCACCCCACCAGTCGATGCGCACCTTGCGCTTCGTGTGCGGGATGTGGAGGAACCGGGTCACGACGGCAAGGGCGATGATGCCGATTGGAAGGTTGATCAGGAAGACCCAGCGCCATCCGGTGACGAACAGGATCTCGGGGGTTCCGGAGAGCAGGCCGCCGATGAGCGGGCCGACGACGCTCGAGATGCCGAAGACGGCGAGGAAGTAGCCCTGGTACTTGGCGCGCTCGCGCGGAGCGAGGATGTCGCCCATGATGGCGAGCGGCAGTGCGAGCAGACCACCAGCACCGAGCCCCTGCAGCGCACGGAAGATCGCGAGCTGGTACATCGAGCCGGCGAATCCAGCGGCGATGGAGCCGATGAGGAAGATCACGATCGCGATGATGAACAGCGGGCGGCGGCCGAAGATGTCGCTGAGCTTGCCGTAGATGGGTGTGGCGATCGTGGAGGTGATCAGGTACGCGGTGGTGACCCAGGCCTGGAGGCTCAGGCCGTCCAGGTCGTCGGCGATGGTGCGCATCGAGGTGCCGACGATCGTCTGGTCGAGTGACGAGAGGAACATTCCGGCCATGAGGCCGGCGATCACCAGCAGGATCTGCCGGTGAGTCATGACGCCGCCGGCATCAGCGATGGCCTGGGCCTGCTGCTTGCCTCGCGAGGTAGTGCTGGACATAGATGTACTCCTGAAAGATTGCGTAGACTGCAAACTTACACCCTGCGCAGGCAACATGTAAACGTCTTCAGGGTGTCCAAAGGGTGTCGACGTATGGTCGATAGGGATGATCGACTTCCCGTCACTCCGGCCTCCGCTCTACGGCGTACTCGCGATCCTGCTCCTGCTCACCGCGAACGATCTCGTGCCCGAGCCGGAATCCGGGGCGCGCGCCATGTCCACAGCGCCCGCCCCCGTGGTCGAGGCACTCGAGCCGGCTCAGGGTGCGCTCGTTGGCGGGGAGACGATGACCATCACCGGACGCGGGCTCACCGCCGTGACATCCGTCGAGGTCGATGGAGTACCAGTCGAACTCGGGCGCGTCGCGAATGGGTCGATCACCCTCGCGGCTCCGAACGCCGTGGGGTACACGTCAGGAACGGTCGACGTCGAGGTCTTCGTGGGGGATGACGCCGTGGCATCCGATCTCGAGTGGACCTACGTCACCACCACTGCTGTGGACCGACAGCTTGAGTACGCCTTTCGCCACTGGAACGACTACAACACCGCCTCCTTCGGCAACTTCAACGAGTGGGGCGGCGACTGCATGAATTTCGTCAGCCAGACGCTCGTCGCGCGGGGCTGGGTTCCTCACGCCGAGTGGTTCAACGATGCGCAGGTGGACTGGGCCGACCCCTTCGTGCATGTGCCATCGTTCGATGACTGGCTCGCCGGGCATCCGGAGTACGGCGCGGTGCGGCTCGAGTACTCCGAGCGAGAGCGCGCGAAGGTCGGCGATGTCGTCGTCTTCGACTGGGAGGGCGATGGGTCACTCGATCACGCGCAGGTGATCTCGCGCGTGAACGGCGATGCGAGTATCGAGATGGTCGGGCACAACGTGGATTCGACGTACCGGTCGATCGACGATGCGCTCGCGGAGCAGGGCAGCAGCGCCGCCCACGTGTACATCTGGAGCCTCGCGTGAAGCCCGTCCCCCGCGGAGTCGCCCGCTTTAGGATCGATTCGTGTCTGAACTCCGCCCGCGCAATCGCCCCTCGCGTCAGGTGCGCACGCGCCGCGCGGTCATCATCGCGACCGTCTCGGGTGTCGTCGCCATTGCAGCCATCGTCGCGGTCGTGATGGCGTTGCAGCCGAGCGCACCACCACCACCGAAGCCCACCCCCACGTCGACACCGTCGCCAACGCCGACTCCCACGCCAACACCGACGCCCACCCCGGCGGGGTTCGACAAGGCGGCGCAGTCAATCGACGATCCCGCCAGCTACTGGGTCGTCGTCAACAAGCAGCGCCCGCTCACGACGGTCGGCTACGAGGCACCCGACATCGTTCCGGTGCCCGTGCCGTACATCAACGAGCCCTTCCTCCGACAGGCAGCATCGGATGCCGCTGTGCAGATGTTCGCCGCGATCACCGCGGAGACGGGGCTCGAGCTGCAGGCCCAGAGCGCCTATCGCAGCTACGCGGTGCAGGAGGAGGTGTACGCCGGGTGGGTCTCCAGCCTCGGCCAGGAGGCGGCCGACCTCACGAGCGCCCGCCCCGGGCACAGCGAACACCAGACCGGTCTCGCGATCGACGTCAACGCGTTGCCCGACCAGGGCTGCGCACTCGAACCGTGCTGGGGTGACACGCCGCATGCTGCGTGGATCGCGGAGAACGCGCACCGCTTCGGGTTCATCGTGCGCTACCAGGACGGCATGACGCCCATTACGGGGTACGAATACGAGCCGTATCACCTGCGCTATGTGGGAGTGGAGCTCGCCACCGAGATGTACACGACCGGCGTGAAGACCCTCGAGGAGTTCTTCGGGCTACCCCCGGCCCCCGACTACGGAGTGGTGCTGCGCTGAGGCGCTAGCCCTGCAGGGCCGCATCCACGATGGCCTTGGCCTCCGCCTGCACCTGGCGAAGGTGATCCCAGCCGAGGAACGACTCCGCGTAGATCTTGTACACGTCCTCCGTGCCGCTCGGGCGGGCAGCGAACCAGGCGTTGTCGGTCGTGACCTTCAGCCCGCCGATCGCAGCCCCATTGCCCGGCGCGTGGGAGAGCTTGGCCGTGATTGCTTCGCCAGCGAGCTCCGTCGCGGAGATCGCATCCCCGCTGAGCTTGCCGAGGCGCGCCTTCTGCTCCTTGGATGCTGCGGCATCGATGCGTTCGTAAGCCGGGTCGCCGAACTGCTCAACCAACTCGGCATACAGCTGCGACGGCGACTTACCCGTCACCGCGCGGATCTCACTCGCGAGCAGGGCGAGCAGGATGCCGTCCTTATCGGTCGTCCACGCCGTGCCATTCAGGCGCAGGAAGCTCGCGCCAGCGCTCTCCTCGCCGCCGAAGCCGACGCTGCCGTCGACGAGACCCGGAACGAACCACTTGAACCCGACGGGCACCTCCCACAGGGTGCGACCGAGGGATGCCGCGACCCGGTCGATCATCGAGCTGGACACGAGTGTCTTGCCGATCGCGGCATCCGGCTTCCAGTCCGGGCGGTGCGTGTACAGGTACTGGATGGCCACGGCGAGGAAGTGGTTGGGGTTCATGAGGCCGCCGTCGGGCGTGACGATGCCGTGCCGGTCGGCGTCAGCGTCGTTGCCGGTGAGGATGTCGAAGTCCCCCGCCTTCGCGACAACCGAGGCCATCGCGCTCGGCGACGACGGGTCCATGCGGATCTTGCCGTCCCAGTCGAGCGTCATGAACGCCCACGCAGGGTCGACGAGCGGATTGACGACCGTGAGGCTGCTGCGGCCGTCCTGGCCGTCGAGGCCATAGCGCTCGGCGATGAGCGACCAGTAGTTGACGCTCGCGCCACCCAGCGGGTCCGCACCGATGCGCAGACCTGCCTTGGCGATCGCGTCCATGTCGATGATGTTCACGAGGTCGTCGACGTAGGCGCCACGGAAGTCGTACGTCTCGACCTGCGAGGGCTCCGCACGCTTCACGTCGACGCTGCCAGCCTCGATGATGGCGTTCGCGCGATCGGCGATCCAGCCGGTCGCATCACTGTCGGCGGGGCCGCCGTGTGGGGGGTTGTACTTGAAGCCGCCGTCACGGGGCGGGTTGTGGCTCGGGGTGATGACGATGCCGTCGGCTTGATCGCCGTGGCCCTCGGCGTTGTACTTGATGATCGCGTGGCTCAGCGCCGGCGTCGGCACGTAGTCGTCGAACTCGTCAACGAGCGCCCGAACACCGTTCGCGCCGAGCACTTCGAGGGCGGTGGTCTGCGCCGGGCGGGAGAGCCCATGGGTGTCGCTGCCGATGAAGAGCGGGCCCGTGATGCCCTGGCTCGCGCGGTACTCCACGATGGCCTGCGTGATGGCCGCGATGTGGGTGTCATTGAAGGCCGTGTCGAGGGATGAGCCACGGTGGCCGCTCGTGCCGAAGACGACTCGCTGCTCCGGGATCGTGACATCCGGAACCCTGTCGAAGTAGGCCTGCACCAGCTCGTGCACGTTGATGAGGTCGGATGCTGCGGCCGGCTGCCCTGCGCGATCGTTCATGCTGCCCAGTCTGGCAGGTGGAGCGCTAATCGGCAGAGATGACCAGTCGCGAGATCAGGTCGTCGCGCATGTCGAACTCGATGGGGCCGGTGCCGTTGTAGCCGCCACCCGTCACCACGATCGTGACGACCTGATGTGTGTCATCGCCCGTGACGCCGATCGCCTCGAAGTGCGCGTTCTTGCCGATGTTGTCGGTGCGGTTCCAGCTCGCGATGCCGTCGCGGCCCGTGAAGCCGCGACCCCAGTCCTCGAGGTAGGCATCCGGCGTGAAACAGTCGAGAAATGCCTCAGTGTCTCCGGCATTGGTGGCCTCGATCATGCGGGCGATGGGGGCGGCGAGGGCGGTCATGGCACCAGTCTGCGCCTAAACTCGGGGCCATGCCCCGGACCGACGAGCAAGCGCCGACCACCGCGCCGGACGAGACCTACTCCTACCTCGGCCCCGCTGGCACGTTCACGGAGGCCGCACTGAAGCAGGTTCCGTCGGCGGTCGGCAAGACCTGGCGCCCTGTCAACAACGTGGGCGAGGCGCTCGACGACGTCATCACCGGGCGCAGCATCGCTGCCATGATCGCGATCGAGAACTCCATCGAGGGCGGCGTGAGCGCCACCCAGGATGCGCTCGCGACCATCCCGGGCCTGCGGATCATCGGCGAGTACCTCGTTCCGGTGAACTTCGTGCTGGTCGCCCGGAACGGAACCACCCTCGCCGACGTGAAGGTCGTCAACGCGCATCCGGTCGCGTACTCCCAGACCCACAAGTGGCTGGAGGCCAATCTCGTGGGGCACGGGCACATACCGGCCACGTCGAACGTGGCCGCCGCGGCATCCCTGCTCGACGGATCGCTCGCGGATGCCGCGGTCGCGCCCCCCGGAATCACCGACTACCACGACCTCACCGTGCTCGCAGAGGGCATCGGCGACAACCCGAACGCTGTCACGCGTTTCGTGTTGGTCTCCCTCGTGTCTGACTCGGTCGCATTGCCTGCACCAACCGGTGCGGACAAGACGTCGATCATCGCCGAGCTGCCGGATGACACGGCCGGCCGTCTCCTCGAGATGCTCGAGCAGTTCGCCACCCGCGGTGTGAACATGTCGCTGCTCGAGTCGCGCCCCATCGGTGATGCCCTGGGGCGCTACCGCTTCGTGATCGACCTGGACGGCCACATCCTCGACGAACGGGTCGCCGACGCGCTGCTGGGACTCAAGCGCTTCTCGCCCAACGTGATGTTCCTGGGCAGCTACCCACGTGCGGACAAGCAGCCCATCACCGTCTCGCCGCGCTACGGCAACGACTCGTTCGTGGACGCCCGCGCCTGGCTGCGCGGCCTCCTGGGACCGTAGCTCCCGCTAGCGCCACCTCCACCCACGCCACCCCACCCCCCCCACCGCCACCCACGCCCCAGCGCCGAGTGTTCCGAAAGTGCCGCTTTGAGCGCGCTCAAAAGGGCACTTTCGGAACACTCGGCGAGGGTGTGGAAGGTTTGACACCCAACGCGCCCCGGCACGGCATTGTGCTGGGGTGCGTACGCCCAACCCCCTCCCGAAGCTTCCAGAACAGTTCTCTACGCGTGAAGCGCTCGAAGCAGGCGTACCCAAGAAGCGATTGCGCGCGAGTGATCTTGATCGCAGCATTCACGGCGTGAGGCATTCAGGAGGGGTCACGCCCACCCTCCTCGAGCGGTGCAGGATGCTCCTTCTGAGGGTTCCTGAGCGGTCGTTCTTTTGTCACACCACAGCGGCGTTGCTCTGGGGCGCGCCGCTTCCCCTCCGCATCGAGCAAGACGAGCGACTTCACGTTGGCGTGCCGTCACCATCTCCACGGCTTCACTCGCGTAGCGTCGTCGGCCACCGAATGGACGTCGACGACGGGGATGTGACGTCGTGGGGTGATCTCCCACTGACAACTCCCGCACGGACATGGTTCGACCTCGCCGCTCACCTCGACCTGGGAGATCTCGTCGCGGTCGGCGACTACTTCATCCACCACGCGGCACCCCTCACCGACCGAGTTCAGCTGGCGCGAGTTCTTGCGCGGAACGAGGGGCAACGCGGGGTCCGACTAGCGCGAGAGGCGATAGGTCTGTTGAGCGAACGCGCGGAATCGAGGCCGGAGTCCCGGTTGAGAGTGTTGATCGCGACATCCGGGCTCCCGCTACCAGAGATCAATCGCACTCTCACCGACTCGACGACGGGCAAGTGCGTGCGGCCAGACTTTCTGTTCGCTGACTACAAGGTGATCCTGGAGTACCAGGGCGATTACCACCGATCACGCAACCAGTGGCGCAAAGACATGACCCGCCGCACGAGGCTCGAGCTGCAAGGCTGGCGCATCCTGGAGCTGAACTCCGACGACCTGAAGGATCCCGCAGAGCTGCTGGGACGCATCCGCACGGCGCTGAAACAAAGCTGAGTGTTCCGAAAGTGCCTTTATGAAGCGCTCCAATAGGGCACTTTCGGAACACTCGCGGTTTGGGTGCAGGGGTGCAGGGGTGCAGGGGTGTTGCTGTGCAGCTACGCAGGCACGGGGACGCGCACCGTGAGGGCACCGGCGTCCACCCAGACGCGCACCGTGCTGGCCTCGCCGAACTCGTCGCCGTCGAGCTGGAACTCCTGGGGGTGCTCGACGGTCATCGTCATGTCGCGCGTGGTGAAGTACGCGACATCCCGCACGTCTTTGGAGAGATCGATGATCTTGCGGCCGACCTTGGACTTGCGCAGCACGCCGTTCTCCCACGCGACTTTGCGCCACACCTTGGCCCAGCCAAAGGGTCCGCGCGGGCGGAGGGCGGCGACATCCAGAAGTCCGTCATCCGGCTTGGCGTCCGGCATGAGGAGGAGGCCACCGGGCAGAACGCCGCAGTTTCCGATGAGGATCGTGTGCACGCTCATCGAGCGGGTCGGGCCGGCGTCGAGACGGTACGACAGGCGCACGGGCTTCAGCTCCGGGAGTGAGCGCGCGATGCCGTCGATGTAGGCGAGCCAGCCGACGGCCTTCTTGAGCTTCGAGTTGGTGTTCTTGATCATCTTGGCATCGAGCCCAAGCCCAGCCATGACGAGGAATGCGTGCTCCTCAGACGATCCATCCGGCCGCGTGATGTCGGCCATGCCGAGGTCGATGGGGCGGTCCGTTCCCGTGAACGCCGCGGCGACCGCGGCATCCAGATCCGTCAGCGGCAACTCGAGGTTGCGTGCGAGCAGGTTGCCCGTTCCGCTCGGCAGGACGACCAACGGGATGCCCGTCTCGCGTAACGCCTCGGCGACGGCTCGGACCGTGCCATCCCCACCCGCTGCGAGCACCACGGTGGCCCCGCGGCGCAGCGCGGAACCGGTGACGCCCTGGCCGGTGTCCTCCTCCGTGGTCTCGAACCACAGCGTGTTGCCCCACCCTGCATCGGTCGCGGCGTCGCCGACGGCGGTCTTGAGCTTCTCGGCATCCACCTTGATCGGGTTGTAGATGACTGCTGCTATGGGCTTTGCATCTGATTTCCCGGGGTTGGTCACGTGCTAACGCTACTGCCTCGCTGGGTAGGCTGGGGTGGTGATCGACCCCCAGTTGTTGCGCGAGAATCCGGATGCCGTTCGCCGTTCGCAGGCCTCACGAGGAGCGTCCGTCGACCTTGTGGATAGAGCTGTCGCCGCGGATGCCTTCCGTCGCTCGTCGATCAACGAGTTCGAGACGCTCCGGGCCGAGCAGAACCTCTTCGGTAAGACGGTGGCCGCCGCCCCCAAAGAGGAGAAGAAAGCGCTCGTCGCCCAGGCCCAGGAGCTTGCCGCCCGTGTGAAGGCAGCGCAGCAGTCGGCGACGGATGCAGAACTCGAGTTCACGAAGCTGGCGGGTTCGATCGGCAATGTCACGATCGACGGCGTACCGGCGGGTGGCGAGGACGACTGGGTGCTCCTGCGCGAGCACGGCACCCCGAGCCAGTTCGACTTCGAGCCGCGCGACCACGTCGAGATCGGCGAGCTCCTGGACGTCATCGACATCGCGCGCGGCGTGAAGGTCTCCGGCAGTCGCTTCTACTTCCTGAAGGGCCTCGGTGCGCGCCTCGAGATCGCGCTCATGAACCTCGGCCTCGACACCGCGATCAAGCACAGTTTCACTCCACTCATCACGCCGACACTCGTGCGCCCCGAGATCATGGCGGGCACCGGGTTCCTCGGCGAGCACGCCGACGAGGTCTACCACCTCGACAAGGACGACGACCTCTACCTCACGGGAACGAGTGAGGTGGCGCTCGCCGGGTACCACTCCGACGAGATCCTCGACCTCAGCGACGGTCCGCTGCGCTACGCCGGATGGTCGACCTGCTACCGGCGTGAGGCTGGCTCTGCCGGTAAGGACAACCGCGGCATCCTTCGCGTTCACCAGTTCAACAAGCTCGAGATGTTCAGTTACGTGCTCCCGGAAGATGCCGAGACCGAGCACGAGCGCCTGCTGAGCTTCCAGGAGTCGATGCTGCAGGCCTGCGGGCTCAGCTACCGCGTGATCGACGTGGCTGCCGGCGATCTCGGCTCGAGCGCGGCCCGCAAGTTCGACGTGGAGGCGTGGGTTCCCACGCAGGGCACGTACCGTGAGCTCACGAGCACCAGCAACTGCACGACGTACCAGGCGCGTCGCCTCGACATCCGCTACCGCACCGAGTCGGGCAAGACGGCTCCCGTCGCGACCCTCAACGGAACGCTCGCGACGACCCGCTGGCTCGTGGCGATCCTCGAGACGCACCAGCAGGCCGATGGCTCGGTCATCGTGCCGGATGCCCTGCGTCCGTACCTCGGGGGCCTCGAGGTACTCGCCCCGTGAGCGAACCCTCCCGCGACGGCAAACGCTGGCTCGTCGCCCTCGATATCGACGGCACGGTTCTCCACGAGAATGGCCACCTGAGCGACGCCGTGGTTAGCGCTGTGCAGACCGCGCGGGATGCCGGCCACGAGGTCACCCTCGCGACGGGCCGCTCCGTCGCGATGACGCTGCCGATTCTGGAGCGCCTCGGCATCCAGCCCGAGTACGTGGTCTGCTCGAACGGCGCGATCACGCTGCGCCGCGACCCGGACGCCGTGCTCGGCTACTCGCGTTTCCACGTGGAGTCGTTCGACCCGAGCGAAGTGCTGGAGACGATCCGCGAGAACCTCGGCTCTGCCAACTACGCCGTCGAGGACGAGAACGGGCACTACAAGTACACGGGCTGGTTCCCGGATGGCACGCTCGGAGCCGTCTCGGAGGCCGTCGAGTTCGAGCAGCTCAGCGCGGGCCTCGCTACTCGCGTCGTCGTGATCTCACCCGGTCACGCGATCGAGGACTTCCTCTCGGTCGTGGAACGGATGGGCCTCCACAAGGTCAGCTACAACGTGGGGTGGACCGCGTGGCTCGACATCGCACCCGACGGCGTGAACAAGTCGACAGCACTCGAACGGGTTCGGGATCTGCTGGGCATCCCGCGCTCCTCCGTGCTCGCTGTCGGTGATGGCCGCAACGACATCGACATGCTCGAGTGGGCGGCGGCCGAGGGCCGCGGCGTGGCGATGGGTCAGGCGCCGGACGAGGTCATCGCTGCCTCCAACGAGGTCACCGGCACCGACCTCGAGGACGGCGTCGCGGCAGCTCTCACGGCTTTGCCGAACAATTCCCAGCTTCACTGAGGTCAGCGCGCGTAGGGTTTCGGCCCTATGAGTGAATTGCGTCCGCGATCCGAGCTGCGTTCGGCGCCCCCCGGAATTGCGCGGCACGGCCAGTTGAGGCGGTCGCGGGGCTGGCCCACCGTGCTGGCCATTGTCGCGGCATCCCTCGCGACCGTGCTGGTGAGCACTGCCGCCGTAGGTGCTGTCGTGCTGAACAGCCTCACCTCGGAGATCGAAACGGTGCCGCTCGGTGAGCCCGACGCCCCGCCGATTCCCGCCATCGGTGCGATCGAGGGCGGGTTCAACATCCTCATCGTCGGCAGCGACACCCGCCTCGGCCAGAACGGTATCGGCGGCAGCTACGACGATGAATCCGCGAACCTCAACGACGTCAACATCCTCATGCACGTCTCCCAGGACCAGACGAATGCGGTCGTGATCTCGTTCCCCCGTGACATGGTGGTCGACATCCCCGAGTGCCCGGCCGACGACGGCACGGTCAAGGACTACACGACCCAGCCGCTCAACGAGGCGCTCTCTGCCGGCGGGCTCAACTGCGTCGCGATGACCATCACCGAGCTCACCGGCCTGCCGATCCAGTTCGCCGGCACCATTGACTTCACCGGCGTCATCGCCATGGGTGATGCGATCGGCGGGGTTCCCGTCTGCGTCGACGGACCCATTCACGACAACAACACGGGCCTCGTCATCGATCAGGCTGGCACATACACGCTGCTGGGCGTGGATGCACTCGCCTTCCTCCGTACGCGCGAGCACGTGGGCGACGGGTCCGACCTCACTCGCATCTCGTCGCAGCAGGTCTACCTCTCCTCACTCGTGCGCACGCTCAAGAGCGCTGGCACTCTCGGAGATCTCGGCAAGGTCTACAACCTCTCGAAGGCCGCGCTGCAGAGCATGCAACTCTCGCCGAGCCTCGCGTCTCTCGACACGATGGCGTCGATCGCCCTGGCGCTCAAGGACATCCCCATCGAGAACGTCGCGTTCGTGCAGTACCCGGGGTCGACGGGAGGCGACGGTGTGTACGCGGGCAAGGTGCAGCCCGACCGTGAACTCGGTGACCAACTGATCTCGTACGTCGCCGCCGACCAGCCGTTCGTGCCGGACGCCGAGATCGCCCACGGCAGCGTGGACGACCCGAATGCGCCCGTCGCGACAACGGATCCGGAGGCCGAGGTGGTGGATCGCCCCGTACTCACCGGCGTGCCGGGAGTGACCGCCGACGAGTATCGCTGCTCTGTTTCGAACGACTACTAGGCCCCCTCTCGCCGGATTGTCAGGGTCTCCGAGCCCCTTTCGGCTAAACTCGGGCACTGGTCATGCCGGGAGGGCTGTCCGAGTGGCCGATGGAGCCAGTCTTGAAAACTGGTGGGCAGAAATGTCTCGTGGGTTCGAATCCCACGCCCTCCGCTCTGCCTCTACTGTCTGCCGGGTCTACGAACTAGCCCCGTCAGAGTGTGTGAAGCCCGTTAACGGGCACGAAGGGATAAGTGATGAGCGAGTTGCGACCGAGGGCCGAGTTGCGTTCAGCGACCCCCGGCATTGCGCGTCACGGCCGACTGAAGCGTCACCGTGCCTGGCCGCTGGTTCTGCAGATCATCGGTGCATCACTCGCCGTGGTGCTCATCTCCGGGGCATCCGTCAGTGCCGTCGTGGTGAACTCGCTCACCTCGAAGATCGCGCCGACCGTCGAGCTCACGCAGCCGACCGAGGGTCCGTTGCCGCAGATCGGCGCCATCGACGGCGGGTTCAACATCCTCATCGTGGGTAGCGACACCCGCCAGGGCCAGGACGGCATCGGCGGTGACGCCGAGGAGGAGAGCGGGCAGCTCAACGACGTCAACATGCTGCTTCACGTCTCGCAGGACCAGACGAACGCGGTCGCGATCTCTTTCCCGCGCGACATGGTCGTGGACATCCCGGAGTGCGTCGATGAAGACGGCGACGCCAAGGGCTTCTCGACCGAACCCATCAACGTCGCGCTGTACTACGGCGGGCTCGACTGCGTTGCACAGACGGTGTCGCTTCTCACAGGTCTGCCGATCCAGTTCGCTGGCCTGATCACGTTCAACGGTGTCATTGCCATGGGTGATGCGGTCGGCGGCGTTCCGGTGTGTGTCACGGGCCCCATCGACGACCCCAACACCGGCCTCTACATCGAGCAGGCTGGAACCTACGAGCTCCGCGGCGTGGATGCCCTCGCCTTCCTTCGTTCGCGTGAGGGTGTCGGCGACGGCAGCGACCTGACCCGCATCTCGTCGCAGCAGGTGTACCTGTCATCCCTCGTGCGCAAGCTGCAGGGTGAGGAGACGCTCTCCGACCCGAAGAAGGTCTACGACCTCGCGAATGCGGCCCTGTCGAGCATGCAGCTCTCGTCGAGCCTCGGAAGCCTCGACACCATGGTGTCGATCGCGCTGGCGCTGAAGGACATCCCGCCGGCGAACGTCACGTTCGTTCAGTACCCGGGCACGACGGGCGGCAGCGGTGTGTACACCGGCAAGGTGCAGCCGGACTTCTTCACGGGCGACCAGCTCATGGCCTACGTTCTGGCTGACCAGCCCTTCGGGCTTGCCCAGGCCGGCGATGGTCGGGGCTCGACCACCGACCCCAACGCCCCGGTCGCCGAAGAGCCCACGACGCCGACCACTCCGGAGACCGACCCGAGCGCAACGCCGACCGAGCCCGTAGCGCCGGTCGAGAAGCCGGTTCTCGATGGTGTCAACGGCCAGACGGCCGCTGATTACACCTGCTCGGTGGCCAACGAGTAGGTCGAACAACCTGTGTCGCTCGGCTCCTGTCGTGCGGCTATGATTGCTCGAGTACTGGAGACGTCGCATAGTCCGGCCGAGTGCACCACCCTGCTAAGGTGGAGTCCCCTTAATGGGGACCGAGGGTTCAAATCCCTCCGTCTCCGCTCTGAAAATGCTGGTCAAACGCGCTTTCTTGCCTCTTTGCCAAGGCTCGAGATTCCTCGAATGGCGGATATTTTGTGTTCCCTGGGTGTCCTCGTGGGGACACGCAGGGGCCGCACAGACGCCGCTGTTGGTCGCTCGCCTCAGAAAAAACCTGATCAGAGGCTCAAAGTGCGGCTAGATACTCCACTTTGGTAAGGTGGCGATCGCTCGCGCAGTCGTGCCGTAGCGGGGAGGTTCTTGGTTCGCCGATCTAGCGCCAGGAGGCGACGACATGGCACCGCGAGCACGAGGTTCGATCCGGCTGGTTGACCTCACCGCATGACGGACAGGTCCATGCTTCTGCCGTGTGAGGGTCACCGCCCGAGTGGTGCCGGACTTCGCCATCGGGATCAAGGCGCAGCTGGTCCAGAAGGTCGGGCCGGAGCACGAGTCCCGCACGGAGAATCGCGCCTGTGGCTGCTCGGATCGCCGTGTTCTCGGATTCGGTCATCGTTTCTACTGCAGCCTCACGATCGGCGGAGTTGAGGATCATCGCGACGCTGCGCTCGAATCTGTTGCGCCATGATGTGGGACCGGGGATCTCGGAAAGGGCTGTGGCGACGGCCGGGTAGCGCGCTTCGGTGAGGAGGCGAAAGCTGCTGTTGACGATCCACTCCGAGCGCGATTGGAACGCTGGCACAAGGCCGAGAGCTGTGGCTTCGCTGATCACGTTCGGCAGTTCATTCGGCTGACGTCGCCCATAGATCACACTGTCACTCACTGCCTCGGCATCGGGCGCTCCGAGAAGTTGACGCGCCTCTCGGGCGAGCAGGTCCTTATCGAGACGGAAGGCTTCAATATGGGCGGCGAGCCAGACCTGGAGGACTGCACTCTTCTCCTGTGCAGCGCCGACGAAGCCGGCCATCGATGTCTCGGCGTAGCCGAGCGCTGCGACGAGCCGTCCGAGTTCCGGATAGCGCCACGAGTCATGCAGTTCCTTATCACCGACTGGTGCGAGCTGGTCGAGTTCTCGCAGCAACCATCCGAGACCATCGTGATCGTCGCGGAGCTCCATCCATTCCGGAGGGATAGCGATCCCGGATCCCAACGGTTCCGGATCGTGATAACCCAGCGCGAGCAGACGTCTGCTGATACGCCCGTACTGCCGCATCGACTGCTGCCTTCCTACGCGGTGGAGGGTGTCGGGGGCGTCAGCACCTAGCTGGTCTAGGAACTCGATGCTCCGCTCGGCAATCTCGCCGACGCCGGTCACGTAGCTCAGGGACGAGCCGATAACGAGGGCGCCCTCCTCGTTGTAGCGGGATTCTGGCTTGGTGGGGCGCGGAGTATTGATGACCTCTTCAACCGCCGCGAGGGTCTCGGCGTCGAGCGGTCGAGCCTGTTCCTCCGCATCGATGAGACCGGTCAGGGCGGTGACAATGGAGCGCCGCCCCGGGGCGAGGCCGAGGGCAGCGACGCGCTCCCGGCGATGCGAGTCGGTATCCGGATGACGGGGGGCGTTGACGAGCGACAGGACGAAAGCCCATCCCCCGCCGTCGGAGCGCTGCCGGTTCGCCTCAAGCGTCCTCAGTATCCCGTTGGCTTCGATGGCGGGCGGCAGCCGATCCTCGGCCGCATCTGCGAGCACGTCGATCACTTGGAGTTGCTGGCTGGGGTCATCGGACCACGTCTCCCACTGGCGAGCCAGCCAGGTCGCGGCGCGGTCCCGCGAGGTATTGCCGCCCTCGCGGGCTGCGGCGTCGATGAGAGCGGCGCGCACGACCCGATCTATCGAGGTAGCGAGCGAGACTGCGTTCTCGTAGCCGTCGTCGTCGATCGCCTGCAGGAGCCACTCGCGGCGGGCATCCTCGTCCCTGTCTGTCAGCCAACGCACTTCCGCAAGCTCCGCGAACTGGCGGCTGCGAGGGACGATTCCGTCACCATTCTCGACGAACACGCCGACGCGCTCGTCCCAGAAGGTGACAATCTGGTCGGCGATCGTGTTCTCGAGAGGCGATGCGAGGTTCCACTCGTGCAGCGAATCACGGACCGCGGCGATCGCGTTCGTGGTGGTGATCGAGGCAGCGCCGATCAGCTCGTGGCCGATGGCAGCGAAACCGGCTAGGAGCATCTCGGGACTGAGGGCACTATTGAGGTCATCTCGTCCCATCGCCCGGCGGAGTTCCCGTTCGATGACGCTGTCCTCGATGACCTGGTTGAGGAGCACCGCCACGGAGGTAGTCGCACCACGGCCTGACACGAGGCGAACGGTCGCGAGCGTGGCGAGCAGGGGAACCTTCCAGACGTCTTCGTGCGTGCTGAAGGCATCAGTCAGTTCCTCGCTCTTGGACTCCGTCCACTCGGCGGCGTCGGCAGCCGGGACAGAAAGGGGTGCAAGGGCCCTGATGAGCCCGATCATGGCATCGCGCAAGTTGCCGGGAGTTTCGAGGCGGACGAGCGGCAGGTGCAGCTGGTTCGCAGCGGGGAGCGCGCTGTCGCGAGTGGTGAGGATCAGCCCGGTTTCGTTGGGTAGCTCGACGAGGAGTCGAGCGAGCCCCGCAGCGACCTGACCACGTGCTCGCTGGGCTTCGTCCAGTCCGTCGATCTGGAGGATGGACTGGCCGTGGAGGACCGCGTCGGTCAGCGCGGCTTTGAGGACGTCGGGGTCCTGTCCGGTGACAGAGCGAGAGGGTCGGTCGAGTAGCAGGTCCAGAGTGAGGTCGGCCGACGTGTGCACGTCCGCAGTGATGTGGCGGAGATCGACGTGGACCGGCAGCGGTGCGAGGGCTTCGCCGGCGACCCGCGCGGCGATCTGCCGCATGAGTTCGGATTTCCCCATGCCAGGAAGGCCGGCAATGACGAATCGCGGTGTGGCGCGGACGACGTTGAGCACGTCTGTCTTGTTGAGTTGGCCGTGCTCGCTAGTGTCCCACGAGACCTCCCAGCCGTGGAGCGCGTCGTCGACCACGATCTCGGGGACTTCGGTCACGAGGGCAGAAAGGTCGAGTCGGTTTTCGCGACCCGCAAGCATGGCGCGATAGCTACCGACAGCCAACTGGCGGGCGCGCTCTCGTGCACCGCGGGTGCCGTTGCCGTCGGCGTACACCTCGAGTCCGGCCTCGACTAGACAGTCGATCCACTCCCGAGAGGTGGTGGTCTCTCGGCGGCTGGCGGCCAGTTGCATCCGGTCCCGCAGCACCCCGAACGCGTGGGGGGCTTGGTGATTCGGGACGATAGTGCCAGCGAGCATCGCGATGCCCGCCTCGAGATCGGCGTCGCCCGGATCTTCGACCCGCCACTCGATGAGCTGGACGCGTTCGAGGAGTTCGTCCGCATGGTCCGCGCCCTCGTCGCGCAGGATGCCGCTGAACGTGGTGACGTTGTCTCGTGCGCTGTCAGTGATCGGGTCGCCGCGGATCGTTTGCTCGATCTGACGCTGCAGGCCGTCGAGGATCCCTTGGAGGCGGCGGGCGACGAGGGCGACGCGATCACCGTCGGCGAGATTCTGCAGCGCCCACTGGCGAGCGGCGGCGCGCAGGGCGGCGCTCTTACCGGCCTTGCGTTTGCTCTGAAGGAACCAACTGGTCTCGTCGAGCATTCTGCACACGATGTCGTCGACGGCCTCTGCGGCCTCCAGGCTGAGGGCGACTGGGACGGCTCCGGGCCGGCCGAGCAGCGGCCGGTCGACGAGGCCATGGATAGCAAGGTAGGCGGCGACTCCGGCCCGATGCCGGCTTCCCAGTTCATTGGCGGAGCCGCCGATACCGCTGGCATCTGACATTCGGCGTCCTCCGTGGATTGTGTAGGTGACAGTCATTCTGCACTGCCCGATCACCGTTCGATATTGATGGGCACCCCGTGTTTGGCTGGGGGAGCTGGGCGGAACGCGAAACGGTGGACGGTCCGTCGCCATTGCTCATCGCTGTCGGGGTGCTGGACTTGCCCCGGTGGCGAGTGTGGTTGATCAACGATCAACGTTGGTTCGCTGCGCGTCCCTCTGACCCGTGTTAGTCGAACGTGATCAACGCGTCTGCCATCGGCATCTCGTATGTGAGATCGGGTTGGGCATAGAACGGCGCGGGGTCGAGTGACTGCACACCCGCCAGGATTCCCGCCTGTAGTTCAGTCGAACGTCGTTGAGCCCACTCGATGAAGGCGTTGGCGAGTCTCCTCAGAACCGCGGCCCCTTCGTCATCGAGGAGCTGGGCGGCAGCGTGTACGACGTACAGGCCTGTGATCCGTGGCGGCTCGTCCCGACCAAGCACGGCGCCGACCTTTACCTCCTCAAGCGTGCTGTCCGAGTGTGCAACGAACTTGTTGCGCAGCGCGATGAAGTATTGGTGCGCGACAAGCGGGTGCCCTGGCAGACCTGCCAGGGCCTTCAGATCGAGTTTCCCCTGTCGCCGCGAGTCGTGTGAGAACGCTCGACCGTAGCTTGCGACCGCAGACTTCCACAGAGCCCGACGAATCTCTTCGGAGTTGTCGGATCTGCCGAGCGCGTCCATGTATGCGTCGCAGTATGCGATCACTTCCCCCATGTCGTTCATGCGGCTGACGAGATTCCCCAGCTCCGCCACCCCCTGGACACCGATCCCTACGACTCTTGCGCCGCCGGGCTCCAGGATAGGTATGGTGTCTCCACCGCTGGCGTCCACCAGCTGCGCTCCGAGGGTGTGCTTGATCTCGCTCATGGTCTGACCCTAGAAGATGGGGGCCCGCGCCTACCTGACTGTGCGGAGGTTACGGGCCGAGTCCGGATCTGCCCATAAACGAATCGCGCCCCGGTACTCTGAAACGGAACGACGACGTGCGGTCGGCACGTCGAACGCGGCGGCATGTGAGATGCTTCCGGAGATGGAAAAGGGGATGGGCCGTGTCCAGACGTAGCCCCCACCGAGGTGGTTGAACGGGTGTCGGTGATCGCCGAAGACGCAGTACTCCAGACCGCCCTTGAGGGACGCAAAGGCACTGCCACGGTTCGATTTGGTCTCAACGAAGTCGAGCATCAGCGTCGACTCGAGAACGGGTGGGGTGCGGAGACTCGCTACGCGAGGTTGAACCTACTTTCGCAGGAGCCCATATCTGAGCGGCGGCTGGGTATTCCGATCACCCCGATCTTGACCTCCGCAACGGCGACCTCATGGCGTCAGGGCCAGGGCTTCATCAGCCGGTTCGCAGGGCTATCGCCCCGGCACATCCAGCTTTCGTCCATGCCGCGGGATCGGGAACTAGCTGCTTGGGAGTACGAATGGTTCGGTATCGGCCTCAGCGTCGGTGACGAGCAACTGGTTCCGGCCGTCCCGCTCGCGGCCGAGAGATACACGGTGGTGTCGTGGCAGTTCGCGGAGTGCGTTTACGCGTCGTGGCTCAGCGAGCAGGCGCGGGCTCTTTCGCCGGCTTTTTCTGCCATTCAGTGACATAGGCGGGGACGGCCACCTTCTGGCCGACCTTTGCGCCGAGTGCTTCAGCGTCCCCGACTGCCAGCGCCAGGCGTGCGTCCCACCAAGCGTGCTTGTCCTCGGCCGCAAGAAGGTCTGCGTGGAGTGACTGCATCTCGAGCATGTCGTGAAGATGACCCTGGAGACGGTCGGCGTCACTCGCACTCAACCGATCGATCGCTCGCCCCTTGCACGCGCCGCAAGGGCACGTGGGTGGTGTAATGCTCGCAAACAGGCGTCGTAGGTGCGAGCTCTTGATGTAGCGGAGGAGGTTGCCGAGCAGCATGTTGGGCGACAGGTCGGACTTGTCGGGCGAGAAGCCTTTGGTGTTTGGGAGGTTCGCGCGGCGCTGAGATGGGAGCATGCCCACGCCGGCTCCGCGTGCACCGAACACCATCGCGTCGATGCCGGCGATGTCGGTGCGCCAAGGGAACGCCCGGCGCGTCTTCGCGAAGAGCTCGCGGTAGCTGGCGCGCTTCTTCTTTGACGACAGGGGGTTCGACTTGGCGCCGAACGCGACCAAGACCGGGTGCTGGATGCTGTTGATCACAGCGATGAGGGTCTGAAGGTCGTTTTCGAGGAACTGTGGGTCCAACACCAGGAGGAGCGTCACGTCGTCACGTTCGACGAGGTTGGATCGGTCAGCAATCGCGCGAAGGGTGTCAGTGTCGCCCGCCGCGACATATCCGGCGGGCAGGATCGCGAACGAGGCTCCGGCGTCGAGCTGGCCATTGATCAGGTCGGTGAGTGGATCCCCGAATAGCCCATCATCGTCGTGCATGATGAACGGCACTTCCTCCGTTGCGTAGGTCTCATAGGCACGTGATTCGACGGCGAGGATCATCGCCGGGTGGGCAGCACGCACCTTGCGCAGGTGCTTCAGGGCATCCTGGCCAGCGGCGAGGGCGAGCCCGCCGACCTCCTCGCTCACGTGGAAGGCTGCCGCCATATAGTTCGAGCTGGCGATGGTGAACAACCGGTCGGTGAGGGCGGCCAAGGCCGAGAATGTTTTCGGGTCCGCGTCGGGCGCGATGGTCTGCTGGGTAAGGCTCATGACATCTCCAATGCGAACTGCTGGGTGAAGCTGTTGCGGGTCATCTGCGCGGATTGCGCAAGACGGTCTATCGAGTTACCGGAGACAAGCTGGTCCCGGATGAAGCGGCCAACGAGTGAAGGATGTTCGGGGGTGAGGGGTTGGGGTTCCACTCGGTTCATCCCAGTGGAGGCCATATGGATGTTGAAGTTTCGGAACTGCCGGTCGGTCATCTTATTAAGGTCGACTGCGCGACGGGCTAAAGCGGCAATAGATACACCCCACTTGGCTTTCAACTGAACCAAGTGACCGAATGAGATGTCGTCGAGTTCAGGAAGAATACTCTTCCTGGGCATCAGGAACTCCGCGGCGAACTCATCTGCCTCGCGCTCCTGGTTCTCGGACGGGATGTCATGCATCACTGCGTGTCCGAGTTCGTGAGCGGTAGTAAAGCGTTGGCGATCGGCCGGGGCTTGGTCGGAGAGGAAGACCACCGGCGATGTGCTCTCCGGCCAGACCGCGATCGCGTCCACCTGCAGCGTCTTCAGATCATCACGGACGACCAGCACGCCCGCAGCTTCCAGCACGTTCACGAGATTGATGATTGGTCCTGTGCCCAAGCCGAGATCATTGCGCGCCTCGCGGGCACGGTCTGCCGGCGTGTAGAGGTGATCCGCTGGCAGGGGACGTTTGGTCAACGTCAACGCCGGCTTGGAAGTGCCTAGCAGGGACGACACTTGGGCCTGGAGCACCAGTGCTGTGGCCCGGATGCGCTTGTCTGCGGTGATGGGAAGCGACGCCCGCTTTCGGTGGTAAATCCGTGCGCCGTCGCCGATGCGTTCGCCCAAGAGGGAAACGGGAACGTCAAGCGCCGCCGCGATAGTGGATGCCCGTTCGTCGTCGAGCGACACTGTATTCGCCTCGAGCTTGGAGAGTGCCGCCTGCGAGATTCCTGTCTTCTCGGCAAGCTGCATCTGGGTCAGACCGCGGGCAGTGCGGAGCACTTCTAAGACGTCTCCTGCTTCTTCATACGGCACCCCGTCAGCGTACCATATTGCGTTCGGCAGTCCGTAAAATATTCCGAACCATATTCCAGCCCGTATCTAAAGGTCTTGCCGAGGCGCGAGTTTTGAGGGGCCATTCAACGCGTGGAGGCGCTCGTTCCCCGTGTCCCCCCTGTGTGCCCAAGAAACCGATAGTGCGGTGTGAGGAGTGTTTCCGGGAGCCTTGGGCGCATAGGGTCGGCCCTGATTAAGAAACAGAGGCCCTGCTAAGGGGTGGAGTCCCCTTAATGGGGACCGAGGGTTCAATTCCCTCCGTCTCCGCAGAGCGAAAACACCGCCCTCCTGGGCGGTTTTTTCGTTGTGCAGAGCCGGGCGGACGCGAAGCCTCGGTGGGGAGTCAAATCCTTGTTTCTGCGGCCGACCGACAACCGGAGCCCCCCCCGCTGGGTCGACGGACATGCCGAGCCACCAGTTAGTGGCTTGAGCAATCGCTCTGCAGTCGCATGCGTTGATGCAACTTGAGTTGCAACAACGCAACCTAGGTTGCAGTAATGCACCTTGAGTTGCATACTGGGGCGATGGATCTCGAGTCCCCTCTCCGCACCATCGCCTCTCCGGTCGAGGCTGAAGTGCTCCGAGTTCTTGCCGGAGCAGACACCGAGTACAGCGCGCCGCAGATCCACCACCTCATCGAATCGGCGTCGCCGTACGGCGTGCGGAAGGCACTCGCACGTCTAGCCGATTCAGGGCTGGTGCGCTCGACCATCCGAGGTAAGTCGGCACTCTGGATGGGAAACCGCGACCATGTGCTGTGGCCAGCAATTGAGTTGGCAGTAAACGCCCGGCGCGAGCTGCTCGACCGCATACGGAGCCGGTTTGCGGAGCGGAATGAACTCGCGGCATACCTCTACGGATCATTCGCGCTCAGGTCGGCCACCCCGGACTCCGACATCGATGTGCTTGTCGTCTACCCAGATGACACCGCTGATGATGAGATCGTAGATTTTGCCCACAATCTCAGCGAGCAGATCAGGTTATGGACCGGCAACGACGGACACATCTTCAACGCGACTCGATCGTGGCTTCGGGACTGGATTGAACGCGCCGATCCTGTCGCAGTGTCGATTCGTGGTGACGCGGTGGTTCTCGTCGGACCCGCGTTCGAACATTTACTCCGCGCGCTCGATGCCGAGAAGTCCGCTCATGTCTAGAAAGGCCCGAACAGTCGACCTTGACAAGGCGGGCGCTCGCGCACGATTGAAGGAAGCGCACCTCTACCTCGACGCGGCCGAGCTTCTCGACTCAGGAGCGCCAGCCGAGAACAAGGTTGCGGGTTCGAACGCAATTCTTGCCGGGATCGCAGCGGCCGATGCCATATGTGGGCTCGTGCTGGGATTGCGCAGCTCGGGGGATGATCATGCTCACGCAATTAGCCTTCTGAGGCAGGCCACACATCCATCAACAAAGGCGGGGAACAGTCTGGCGCGACTGCTCACGCAGAAGACGCCCGTGCAATACGGATCCGATGCCATCAGCGCAAGCGATGCCGCCAACTTGGTCAAGTGGGCGCGCGACATCGTTAGCGAAGCGGACGCCAAGGATCGATAGCGCTGCACGTCGCCCACGCTCCCGCCGGGGTACATGCGTCAATCCTCAATCCGAGGGGCATACGAAACGAGAGGTCGCGACGTACCGTGTTCGCGACGACGCAGTCGCACCCCAGGCGGCGACGACGTTCAGCTAGGGCTCCGGGCTGTGCGGGGCCCTAGCGTCTGGGTCCCACGCCTCACTCAGGGGTGGGCAGGGTCGGTGCTAACGGGTACAACAGAGGCATGAGCGAACGCGTAACGAACTGGGTCGACGGCTACCGCACGGCATGGCAGTCGAACGATCCCGCCGACATCCGTGCCCTGTTCACCGACGATGCGGTGTACGAGTTCCGCCCGAACGATCCCGAGGCCGCGCGCGGCATCGAGGCGATCGTGAAGGGGTGGTTGGATGCGGCGGATGCTCCAAACGAGACCACCTGGGAGTGGCATCCGCTCGCCGAGGAAGGTGACGTTGCCACCATCCAGGGGCGCACGGTCTACCTCGACGCGGACGGCACGCCCCGGGCAACGTACGACAATCTCTGGGTGATCACGTTCGCGCCGGATGGTCGGGCGCGCCACTTCACCGAGTGGTACATGGAGCCGGAGAACGGCTCCTAACCGAGCGGCGTGTAGTCGAGCTCGCGGAACGCAGCGACCTCCGGCACCCACCGATCGGCCACGAAGGCCGTGTGCTCGGGATGCCCGTTGTACCCGTCGTACGCGGCGTGATCGACGAAGTCCATCGAGAACGCGTAGTCGAAGTCGTCGGCGTCGATCACTCGGAGCTGCACGAAGTTGGTGACTCCTGGAATGTTCGCGAGGGTCCGGGCAGAGGTGAGGAACCTTGCCTCCGCCTCCGACCCGGCATCGTGGTGGAGTCGGAAGAGCACGGTGTGGCGGATCATCCCTGCAGCGTATCCGCCCGTGCGCTTGACCAACGGCAGCCCGGCTCGTAGATTACGTGACATATCACGCAATCAGAGGAGCCCCCGTGACCAAGCACTCAGAACTCATGCACGCCAACCTGCTCGAGGTGTTCGGCGAGCGTGATCCGGAGAAGCGTGCCGCCGCTGCCGCGCGCGTGTACACAACCGACGTCGTGTTCCTCGATCCCGAGGAGGTCGTCACCGGGCGAGACGCGCTGGTCGCGAAGGCGCAATCGATCCTCGACGGAGCACCCGGCTTCGTGTTCACCCCGTCCGGCGAGGTGCACGAGAACAACGACCTGGCGTACCTCGCGTGGGGTTTCGGTCCGGAGGGTCAGCCGCCCGTCGTGACGGGTATGGACATCGGCTTCATCGTGGATGACCACATCGCGAAGGTGTACACCTTCCTCACGTCGTAACCGCTACGGATGATCGACCGGGCGCGGAAGCGTGCCGTGCTCGATGAGGCGCTCGTAGATGCCCTCGAACGCCGCGGCGAGATCGCTCTTCTGGGCGTCGTCGAGCGCGTCGAGGAACATCGTGCGCACGAGTTCGATGTGACCGGGCGCGACTGCTGCGAGGGTCGCACGGCCCTCTTCCGTCAGCGTCACGACTGTCGCCCGCTTATCCGTTGAGCTGGTCCCGACCCGCACGAGGCCCCGTTCCGTCATCCGTCGCGTCTGGTGACTCACCCGACTGCGTTCCCAGCCGACTCGTGTGGCGAGGCTCGACATCGTGAGCGCGCCATCCTCGTCGCTCACGAGCGCCACGAGCAGGTCGTAGTCCGCGAGGGAGAGCCCGTGGTCGGCACGAAGCTGCCGGTTCATCTCGTACCGGAGCCGCAGCTGCACCTTCATGTAGGCGTACCAGACGCGTGTCTCCTGGGCGCTGAGCAGCGCGAAGGGCGATTCCGGAGCGAGCTCGTACTCGGTCACTGTGGCCTCCCTGTGCCCGTACGTCGTTCCGTCGATCATGCCCGGTTTGGCCACGACCCGTGGACGCGGGAGGGCGACGGTCAGGAGGAGGAGCCCTTCACCGCGCGCTCGATGAGGTCCGCGACATCCTTCGGATGCGTCTGCATGACGAGGTGCGGAGCGTCGAGTTCCACCACCTCCCGGAAGCCAGCGCGCTGGTAGCCGAAGCGTTCCACATCCGGGTTGATCGTGCGGTCGGCGGCGGAGACGATCCCCCAACTCGGAAGCGAAGTCCACGCGAGCGCGGGCGCGGGTTCGTCGAAGACGCCAGCGAACAGCGGTCGCTGTGACACGGCGAGTACTTCGGCGACGGCGGGATCGAGCCCCTTGGCGAAGATCGCCGGGAACTCTGCGATATTCACTGTCACGTCCTTGCCGGTGCCCTCTGTGCTGACGTCCGACAGTACGAGGTTCGGCGCGAGCGGGGAATCGGGGAATCGGCCCTGCAGCTGTCCGAGGGTTTCGCCCTCCTCGAGTACATAACCGGCGACCGCGACGAGTCCGACAACGTTCGAGGCGAGACCGGCCACCCCGGCCACGCCCGCTCCGTAGGAGTGACCGGCGAGGACGACGGGCCCCTCGATCTGCTCGACGAATTCGCGGATGTACGCCGCATCGCTGACGAGGCTCCGGTTGTAGCTCGCGGGGACTCGTACCGCGTAACCCCGGTCGAGGAGCTCCCGCGTGACCGGTGCCCAGCTCGCGGCATCCGCGAAGGCACCGTGGACAAGAACGATGGTGGGTGTTGCCATGATGATGAACCTCCTGAGTTGTGGTCCTGCAGCCAAGCGATGCTGCGACGGGCGCGTTCCAGCCCACATGGCGCTGAGTTCCCCTGTGAAGCAACGCGCGGCCAGCTTAGCTAGAGTCGTACTCCAGCCACTAGAGGCAAACTCGTCGCTACGGCCGGGGCCCGGGCGTGCTCGGCGAGAGAATGGATGCCGCGATGCGCTCCGTGATCCAGCGCGCGGCGGCTTCCTCGCCCCAACCGAACCACTCGGCAGCGAGCACGAACTGCTCGTACCGGAAGTGGAAGAACACGATCCGGGCGGCGTCATCGACGGTGAGCCCATCGATCAGTTCTGTACCGATCGCGCCGACGATCTGCCTCAGTGCGTCAAGATGTCGTTCGTTCGCGACGTCGAGGAAGTCGCGGGCGGTCGTCGCGCTGGGCGCGGCATCCGTCACGATGCGGATGATGTCACCGGACTCCTCGTAGATCCGTCGGTAGCCCGCGGCGAGGACGTCGAGCATGGCGCGCGGATCGTGTTCCTCCGCGCAGTGCTCGACGATCTGCTGCACAGCGTCTCCCGCCGTCCACAGATCGATCAGGCTTCCGAGCAGCCCTTCCTTGCCGCCACACTGCGCGTAGACGGTGGCGGGAGAGACCCCGGCAGCGCGAGCGATCGCATCGACGGTGGTCGCGGTGAAGCCGGCAGAGGAGAAGAGCGACCGAGCGGAGGAGATGACGTCCTGGCGGGTCTGTTCCGCGTACTTCTCGCGACGACTTTGTTCCGCGGGCTCATTGCTCACGTTCCTACACTAGGTGGCGCTGTTGGTCTGAGCGCGAGGCGCTACCCCACCCACCCGAGGATCGTGGAGGCGACGAACGCGACGACCCCGACGCCGAGCAGGAGCAGCGTGACGAGGCGCAGTGCCTTCTCATCGTGCGCCACCGCCTCGAGGTGCGGCTCGAAGGGGCGGCGCGAGCGGTAGTGGATCTCGAGGTCGCCGGCTTCGGACTGGGCTTCGAGGGGGATCGCGGCATCCGCGGGCATGGGCAGGTGCTCCATCGACCAGCTGTGCACCGTGCCGTCCGGCAGCATCCAGCGCAGCTCGTCGTCGACGATCTCGGCGGGGGCCGCGACCCAGCGGCCGCGCGCGAGGCGGAACACCAACCACAGCAGCCCAACCATGAGCCCGCCCACGATGCCGACGATGCTCAGCACCTCGGCGATGGTTGCCGCCTCTTTCACCGGATTCTCTCTTTCACGTGACGGCGGCCGAACTGAAGCGGTAGCCCATGCCCGCCTCGGTGAGGAGGTGACGCGGAGCGGATGGTTCGGCCTCCAGCTTCTTGCGCAACTGCGCTACGTACAGCCGAAGGTATCCCGTGTCGGTGGTGTACTGCGGACCCCACACCTCGGTGAGGAGAGTTTCGCGCGTGACGAGCCTGTCGTGATTGCGCAGCAGCACCTCGAGCAAACGCCACTCCGTCGGGGTCAGCCGCACCGGGGTTCCCTCCCGCGTGACCAGATGCGCAGCCAGATCGACGGTCACGTCGCCGAACGTGACCACCGGTTCGTCGGTGGCTGCTGGGCTGCGCCGGGTGAGCGCACGGATGCGGGCGAGCAGTTCGTCGGCGGAGAAGGGCTTGGTGACGTAGTCGTCGGCGCCAGCGTCCAGCGCCTCCACTTTGTCCCAGGATTCGCTGCGCCCCGAGACGACGAGGATCGGCACCTGGGTCCAGCCCCGTAGTGCCTCGATCACCTCGATGCCGGTGAGTCCGGGCATCCCGAGGTCGAGCACGACCAGGTCGGGGTGCGAGGAGATCGCTGCATCGAGGGCGGCGGTGCCGTCGGAGGCGGTGACGACGTCGTAGCCGCGGGCAGCGAGGGTGATGCGCACGGCCCTGAGCATCTGGGCATCATCGTCGGCGACCAGTACCTTCATGCCGCGTCGCTTTCTGCGGCAGAAGGCAGATCTACGACCATGGTGAGTCCACCGCCCGGGGTGTCCTCGGCCTCGAGCGTGCCGCCCATCGCCTCGACGAAGCCCTTCGACAGGGCGAGGCCGAGGCCGACACCGGTGGTGTTGTCGGTGTCGCCGAGTCGTTGGAAGGGCATGAAGACATCCTCGCGTCTTTCGACCGGGATGCCCGGCCCCGCGTCGATGACGCGCAACTGCACGCGGCTGCCGAACTCGCTCGTCGTGATGATCGGGGGCACGTCGGGGGGCGAGAAGCGGAGCGCGTTGGCGAGGAGGTTCACGACCGCACGCTGCAACAGGGTGGGATCGGCGCTCACCGGCGTTGCCGCGTCGAGCTCGAGCCGCACCTCCCCCGGGGCGAGGCCCAGCTCGTCGAGCGCGCCCAGAACCACCTCGTCGAGGGACACCTCCACGAGTGAGACCCCGAGTACCCCCGCCTGGAGTCGGCTCGCATCGAGCAGCTTGGTCACGAGGGATGCCAGTGACCCGAGACTCTCCTCTGCGGCTTCGAGCAGCTCGGCCCGATCCGCCTCGCTCAAGGCCACATCGGCGGAGCGCAGGCTCGTGACGGCGGCGGTGGCCGCGGCGAGCGGACGACGAAGGTCGTGCCCCACGGCCGCGAGAAGGGCGGTGCGCAGGCGGTCCGCCTCGGCGACCGGCCTCATGCTCTCCGCTTCGCTGGCCAGCTCCCGCTGGGTGAGCGCCGTCTCGATCTGGGAGAGGAACGCGCCGAGGATGCGCCGATCGGAGTCGGGCAACGGTCGCCCGCGCAGGTAGAGACTCGCGTGGGAACCGAGGGGGAGGTTGGTCTCGACGTCGGAATCGGAGGCGAGCGCTGCATCCGTCGCCGTGTAGATCGCGGCCCCGCGCGATCGCAAAATGACACTCGTCATGCCGAACGACTCACGCAGCCGGGTGACGAGGGCCTCCAGCGCATCCTGCCCGCTGAGCACGCTGCCGGCGATGCTCGCGAGGGTCTCGGACTCGGCGGCAGCGCGGGAGGCGACCCTCGAGCGGCGCGCGGCCTGGTCGACGACGATCGACACGAGTACGGCGACCACCACGAAGATCACGAGGGCGAGGAGGTGCAACGGGTCGGAGATCGTGATCGTGTAGAGCGGGTCGACGAAGAAGAAGTCGAGCAGCACCCCGGCTGCGATCGCCGAGGCGACGGCCGGCCAGATGCCGCCGATGAGCGCGACGACCACCACGAACAGTTGGAACGCCAGCACGTCGCTCGTGATCGACTCGTCGCTGCGGAAACTCGTGAGCAGGAGGGTGAGCAGCGGTAGCCCCAACAGAGCGAAGGCGAATCCCGCAAGGCGCCGCTTCACCGACAGTGCGCCCCCGAGGGAGGGCAGCCGTCGTGAGCCCGCCTCCGCGTGCGACACGATGTGGACGTCGATGTCGCCTGCCTCGCGGATGACGGTCGCGGCCGTGCCGGGGCCAGTGAACAGTCTCGCGAGGGTTGAGCGCCTGCTCACACCGACGACGAGCTGGGTGGCCTCGACCGAGCGCGCGAACTCCACCAGGGCCCGGGGGATCTGCTCACCCACCACCTGGTGGAAGCTGCCCCCGAGGGTTTCGACGAGCGCGCGCTGACCGGCGAGGATCGCCGGGTTGCTCTCCGTGAGGCCGTCGGCGGCGCTCACATGGACGGCGAAGAGCTCGCCACCGCTCGCGCGGGAGGCGATGCGCGCCCCCCGTCGAAGGAGGGTCTCGCCCTCGCGTCCACCGGTCAGTGCGACGACCACGCGCTCGCGCGCGTTCCAGGCGGAGTCGATGCCCTTCTCCGCGCGGTAGCGGCGCAGGGCGGAGTCCACCTCGTCGGCGAGCCAGAGCAGCGCGAGCTCGCGAAGGGCGGTGAGGTTGCCGAGCCTGAAGTAGTTCGAGAGCGCGGCATCCACTCGCGCCGCCGGGTAGACCACGCCCTCGGTGAGGCGGTCGCGCAGGGCCTGGGGAGCGAGATCGACGAGCTCGATCTGGTCGGCGCCGCGGAGGGCCGCGTCGGGGATGGTCTCGCGCTGGGCGACTCCTGTGATCTGCCGAACCACATCGTTCAACGACTCGATGTGCTGGATGTTGACGGTCGAGATCACGTCGATGCCCGCGTCGAGAAGCGCCTCGACATCCTGCCAGCGCTTCTCGTGGGGGGACCCCGGCGCATTGGTGTGGGCGAGCTCATCCACGAGGGCGACGTCGGGGTGCCGGGCGAGCACCGCTTCGAGATCCATCTCGTCGAGCGTCACGCCCCTGTGCTCGATACTCCGACGAGGCGTGACCTCGAGCCCCTCCACCAACGCGGCAGTGGCCGCGCGGCCGTGGGTTTCCACGACCGCGACGACCACATCCCTGCCGGCTGCCTCGAGGCGGCGACCCTCCTCGAGCATGGCGAACGTCTTGCCGACGCCAGGAGCTGCCCCGAGCATCACTCGAAGCCGACCCCTGGTCATGCGCTACCCATCCATTTCCGCGAGTGCGATGTTGAGCTTCAGAACGTTCACGGTCGGCTCGCCGAGGTAGCCGAGGTCGCGTCCCTGAATCATAGACTCGACCAGTTTCGCGACATCCTCGCTCGGGATGCCACGAGCCTGCGCCACCCGGTCGACCTGCAACCGCGCATACTCCGGGCTGATGTGCGGGTCGAGTCCCGAGCCGGATGCTGTCACCGCATCCGCAGGGATCTCGGCGACGGTCACTCCCTCGAGTTCGGCGATCGCGGCCTGGCGCTCGCCGATCGCGGCGATGAGGTCCTCGTTCTCCGGTCCGTAGTTAGAGCCGCTCGATGCGCCACCGTCGTAGCCGTCGCCGGCGGCAGAGGGACGTGATTGGAACCACTCGGGGAGGGCAGCACCGTCGGCATCCGTGAAGGACTGACCGATGATCGCGGACCCGACGACTTCGCCGTCGACGCGCACGAGCTGCCCGTTGGCGTTGTTGGTGAAGGCGAGCTGCGCGATGCCCGTCATGGCGAGGGGATAGGCGAGCCCCAGTACGACCGTGAGGATGAGCAGTGCACGCACCGCGGTCCAGGTCTGGCGGAAGTTCTTCATGATGTTCTTCTTTCGTGGTTTCTAGAAGCCGGGGATCAGGGCCACGACGAGGTCGATGAGCTTGATACCGATGAAGGGCGCGATGATTCCACCGAGTCCGTAGAGGAGGAGGTTGCGACCGAGCAGCTTGCTCGCCGACAGCGGGCGGTAGCGCACGCCGCGGAGAGCGAGCGGGATCAGGGCGACGATCACGAGCGCATTGAAGATGATCGCGCTCAGGATCGCGGATGCCGGGGAGTGCAACCCCATGATGTTGAGCACCGCGAGGCCCGGGAAGACCGCGGCGAACATCGCGGGGATGATCGCGAAGTACTTCGCCACATCGTTGGCGATCGAGAACGTCGTGAGCGAGCCGCGCGTGATGAGCAATTGCTTGCCGATGCGCACGATGTCGATGAGCTTCGTCGGGTCGGAGTCGAGGTCGACCATGTTGCCGGCCTCCTTCGCGGCGGAGGTTCCCGTGTTCATCGCGACACCGACATCCGCCTGCGCGAGTGCGGGTGCATCGTTGGTGCCGTCACCCGTCATGGCGACGAGGTTGCCACCGGCCTGCTCCCGCTTGATGAGCTCCATCTTGTCCTCCGGCGTCGCCTCGGCGAGGAAGTCGTCGACTCCCGCCTCCGTCGCGATCGCCTGGGCTGTCAGCGGGTTGTCGCCGGTGATCATGACCGTACGGATGCCCATCGCCCGCAACTCGGAGAACCTCTCGCGCAGTCCGTCCTTGACGACGTCCTTGAGGTGGATGACGCCGAGCACTCGAGCGGCACCGTCGGCGGACCGCGTCGCGACCATGAGCGGCGTGCCACCCGACTGCGAGACATCCGTGACGACCTCGTCGAGTTCGGCTGCGGTGGCCGAGGGCACCGATCCGACCCAGGTCGCGACCATCGAACCCGCGCCCTTGCGCACCTCGCTGCCGTCGGGCAGGTCGAGACCGCTCATGCGCGTCTGGGCCGTGAACGGCACGATGACAGCGTCGACCGGTGCTGTCTCGGATGCCGCCCCCATCGAATCGGCGAGGGTGACAACCGAACTGCCCTCGGGCGTCGGGTCGCTCAGGGAGGCGAGACGCGCAGCGCGCACGAGTTCCGCGAGCGATGCGTCGCCGACCGGTACGAACTCGGAGGCCTGGCGGTTGCCGTAGGTGATAGTTCCCGTCTTGTCGAGCAGGAGGGTGGTGACGTCCCCGGCAGCTTCGACCGCCCTGCCCGACATCGCGAGCACGTTGTGCTGCACGAGGCGGTCCATTCCGGCGATGCCGATGGCGCTCAGCAGCGCGCCGATCGTCGTCGGGATGAGCGTGACCAGGAGCGCGATGAGCACAGGGATGGTGGTGGCACCGCCCGCGTACGAGGCGATCGGGTTGAGCGTGAGCACCACCACGAGGAAGACGATCGAGAGTGCCGCAAGCAGGATGTTGAGTGCGATCTCGTTGGGTGTCTTCTGTCGCGAGGCACCCTCCACCAGGCGGATCATGCGGTCGACGAAGGTCTCGCCGGGCTTCGAGGTGATCTCGACCACGATGCGGTCGGAGAGCACGCGGGTGCCGCCGGTGACCGCGCTGCGGTCGCCGCCGTGCTCCCGGATGACCGGGGCGGACTCACCGGTGATGGCCGACTCGTCCACCGAAGCGATGCCCCAGACGATGTCGCCGTCTCCCGGGATGATTTCGCCGGCCGAGACCACAACGTAGTCGCCGAGGGTCAGCTCGGAGGAAGGGATATCCTCGCTGCGCTGTGGGTCACCATCGGGGCCACCCACCTTGTGCGCGATCGTCGAGGTGCGGGTCTGGCGCAGGCTTGCGGCCTGGGCCTTTCCGCGTCCTTCGGCGACGGACTCAGCGAGGTTGGCGAACAGCACGGTGATCCACAGCCAGACGGCGATACCGACGGTGAAGGAGGGGGCGAGGGTGGAGGAGCCGCCCAGGAACGGCTCAGCGATCGCGATGATCGTGGTGAGCACCGCGCCGATCTCGACGATGAACATGACGGGGTTGCGCCACATCTGTCGCGGATCGAGTTTGCGGAACGCTCCAGGGAGAGCGCTGACGAACGTGTTCATGATTACTGCAGTCCTTCCGCTAGCGGACCTAGCGCGAGTACGGGGAAATACGTGAGTGCGGAGACGATGACGATCGTTCCGATGAGCAGGCCGACGAACTGCGGGCGGTGCGTCGGGAGCGTGCCCGAGGTGACCGGCAGCTTGTCCTGTGCGGCGAGCGAGCCGGCCAGGGCGAGCACGAAGACGATCGGCAGGAACCGGCCGAGCATCATGGCAACGCCGAGCGCGGTGTTGAACCACGGGGTGTTCGCGGTGAGACCGGCGAACGCCGATCCGTTGTTGTTCGCCGCAGACGTGAAGGCGTAGAGCACCTCAGTGAAGCCGTGCAGCCCCGGGTTCCAGATCGAGGTGGTCGTGACATCCTCTCGGACCGCGGGGATCGCGAAGCTCAGAGCGGTGCCCGCGAGGACGAGCGTCGGGGTGGTGAGGATGTAGAGGCTCGCGAGCTTGATCTCCCGCGCCCCGATCTTCTTACCGAGGTACTCGGGCGTGCGACCGACCATGAGGCCAGCGATGAAGACGGCGATGATCGCGACGATCAGGATGCCGTAGATTCCGGCACCGACACCGCCGGGAGCCACCTCGCCGAGCATCATGTTGACGAGAGCTGTTCCGCCGCCGAGCGAGGTGAAGCTGTCGTGCATCGAGTTGACCGCGCCGGTCGACGTGATCGTCGACGTGGTGCCGAAGATCGTCGATCCGATGATGCCGAAACGTGCCTCCTTGCCCTCCATCGCGGCTCCGGCGAGCTGCGGAGCAGTTCCGGCGCCTGCGAGTTCCGCCCAGGTCATGAGCGAGACGGATGCCACGTAGAGCAGCCCCATCGTGCCCGCGATCGCGTAACCCTGGCGGTCGTCGCCGACGATCCGGCCGAAGGTGCGGGCAAGCGCGAACGGGATGACGAGCATCAGGAAGACCTGCACGAGGGACGTCCACGCGGTGGAGTTCTCGAACGGGTGCGCGGAGTTCACGTTGAAGAATCCGCCGCCGTTCGTGCCGAGGATCTTGATGGCCTCCTGCGATGCGACGGGGCCTCCGGGGATCACCTGTGTGCCGCCGGTGATCGTGGAGATCTCCTGGAAGCCGTTGAAGTTCTGGATGACGCCGCCCGCGAGCAGCACGATCGTCGAGAGCACCGCGAAGGGCAGCAGGATGCGCAGCGTTCCGCGCGTGAGGTCGACCCAGAAGTTGCCGATCGTGCCGGAGCGCCGGTAGGCGAGGCCGCGCATGAGGGCGACGGCGACCGCGATGCCCACGGCTGCCGAGACGAAGTTTTGCACGGCGAGACCGGTGAGCTGCACCGTGTAGCCGAGGGTGAGCTCCGGCGAGTAGGACTGCGAGTTGGTGTTGGTCACGAACGAGATCGCCGTGTTGAAGGCGAGGTGCTCGCTCGTGGGCGGCAGTCCCAGCGAATAGGGGAGCACCTGCTGCACCCGCTGGAGGAGGTAGACCAGCACGATGCCCGCCGCGGAGAACGCGAGCACCGAACGCAGGTACGCCGGCCAGCTCTGTTCGCGCAGCTCGGGGTCGGCATCCGACCGCACACCGATCAGACGGTAGAAGCCACGCTCGACCGCGAGGTCTTTGCGGCCAGTGAAGACTGCCGCCATGTAGTTGCCGAGGGGGCGGAAGACGAGCGCCAGCGCGAGTGCCAGGGTAGCGAGCTGGGCGATGAGGAGCCAGATCGTCATCAGAAGCGCTCCGGCTTCACGAGGGCGACCAGTAGGTAGCCGATTGCGGCGAGGGCCAGCACTGCGCCGAGGATCTCGAAGAAGATCACAGCTTCTCGACCCCCTTGGCAACGAGGGCCACCAGCGCGACGAGCGCGAGGATGCCGGCGATGAACACGACGTCAAGCACGAGAGAACTCCGTCCAACGGTGAGCCCGCTCGCGGTGGCGCTCGGGCATGACCAGTCGGATGAACCGCCGGGTCACGGAGTTCAGTCAACGCTCGGGCACGCGGTCTCTCGCCGGTCCTTACGGAATCCTCACGCGCTCGGGCGCAATCCTCACGCGGCCCTTGCAGCCGCGGATGTTCCCCGAAGTCAGGCGCGCAGGTGCGCGTATTCGGGGTGGCTCTCGAGGAACGCCTCCACCATCGGGCACTCCACGATGATGCGCGTTCCGCTCTCGCCCAGTTGGTCGAGGACATGCGCGATGAAGGATGTCGCGATCCCCCTGTCGCGCACGGCAGGATCGACGACGGTGGAGGTGATCGTGAGCACCTCGTCGTCTCCGCGGGTGACGTGCATCACGGCGATCTCGTTGTCACCCAGGGTCGCGCGGTAGACGCCTGCCGCGTCATCCGAGGTCACGACGATATCGGCATCGCGATCGGTGCTCGGTTCGTTGAGTGCTTCTGCTTCGGGCGCCGGTGTTGTGGCTCCGGTGCCCTCGTCGAGGGTGCCCTTGCCGTCGGGGTATCCAGCGGCGTCGGGGAATTCGTTGTCAGCGGTCATGGGTCATCCTGTCGTGAGTGTCGTCACCAACAAGGACAGTATTGACCCTGCATCCGTGACAGCTATTTGATGGGCAGCTCGATCTCGGTGTCCATGACCTCGATCGTGAGCGGCTTCGTAGTGGTGATGGTGCCGGGAGTGGAGAACACCGTGGTGTGAGGAACGAAGTCCATCGTGCACGGCTCATCCGTCATCGGCGGGACGTCGACCGAGATACGGTTGCCCTCGTCGGCCGTCTCGAGAACGGTGATGCCCGAGGCGATGTAGGGACACGTCGAGCTGCCGGAGATCGTGACGGCCAGTTGTGCACCCTCGTGGAGCCAGAAGGCCTGCACGCCCGATTCCGCGTCGCCGCCGGCCTCACCGGCGAACTCCTCCGGCTCGCCCCTGAAGTTCTCGACACTGGCCACGCAGCCCGCGAGCAGGAGGGGAACAGCGATGAGGGCTGCTCCGAACATCCATCGTGACTTCTTCATGGCAAACCCCTTCGCGTGCGGCAACTACGGAACACTGTGTCAGTATCTCGTGGTTGCCCGCAGCAGCGAAGGGGTTCGACACGCCGTTAGTTCTCGACCGTGCCCCGCCAGGCGCCGTCGGCGATGCCGTGGGCGTCGATGTAGTCCTTGAAGTTCGAGAGCTCAGACTTCACGGCGGCGTTCGGGATGTGCAGTGCAGCACCCGCGCTCTCGATGAAGCCCTCCGGCTCCCAGTCGATCTGCACCGTCACGCGCGAGGTGGTGTCACTGAGCTTGTGGAAGGTGACGACGCCCGCGTGGTCGACCTCGCCGCCCGTGCTCGTCCAGGCGATGCGGTCGTCCGGGATCTGCTCGGTGATGACCGTGTCGAACTCGCGTGTGGCTCCCGCGATCGTGACGGTCCAGTGGTTCGTCTTGTCGTCCACCTGCGTGATCGAGTCGACCATGCTGAGGAACTTCGGGAACGTCTCGAATTGGGTCCACTGGTTGTACGAGATGTGAACGGGAACGTTGACGTCGATTGCTTCGATTACCTGGGCCATGGTGGCGCCTCTCCTCAGAACGTTTGCGGTAGTTCCACGCTAGGTTCCCGCCCGCTGAGCGGGTAGGGGTTGACAGTGCCGCTCAGTCACTCTCGATCGATGCGGTGTGATGCGGCGTGCCGACGGGCTTCGATTCGGATGATCC
Source organism: uncultured Salinibacterium sp. (assembly GCA_964425885.1). Classification (GTDB taxonomy): domain Bacteria; phylum Actinomycetota; class Actinomycetes; order Actinomycetales; family Microbacteriaceae; genus Rhodoglobus. Next base: position 293,073 of record CAYRON010000001.1, on the reverse strand, counting down.
CCGTTGGCGCAGGTAGATCGAGAAGGCCACCATGCAGCCAACGGCGAGGAACTCGGACTGCCAGTTCTGGAGGGTTCTGTTCCAGAAGTCGGCGGATGCCACGTAGCCGAGCCACGTGACGTCGGGCATCCCGTGCTCAGCCTGCTCCTGGTTGTACACGACCTGGCCGGCGACCGACTGGATCCACCAGGAGGAGAGGAAGATCGCGCCCATCACGAGGAGGAGAGAGTTCGAGTACACGACGGCGCGCCATCCCCCAGCGCGAGCCCAGCGGGGCGAATCCTTGCGGGCGTGCGGTCCGATGAGCTGGTCGCGGTCGGTGCCGATTCCCTCGTCGCCCGGTTTCTTCGACTCGCCAGACCCCTTCTGCACGAGCCAGATCGTGGCGAGGATGAAGACGAAGAACTGGAGGAACTCGGACTGCCAGTTCTCCGCGACATCCACCACGAAGGCCGACGAGGTCACGAGGGACCAGTAGGTCGTCGGCTCGCCGCCGTGCGCGAGCTGGTCGTGGTTGAAGGCCGCGAGCCCTGCGAAGGACTGCCCGACGAGCGTCGCGACGAAGAGCACGGCAAAGAAGATGCTCAGCGAGTGTGGCCTTAGTCTGCGCACGGCGTCACCGCCCGCTGAAGGCGACGAGGAGCATCAACGCAAGCCCGACGCCGACGACGAGCAGCCACCAGCTGAAGACGAGCTTCATGGCCGCGACCTCACGGCTCGAGCACCACCTTGATGCAGCCGTCCTCCTTCTTGCCGAAGATCTCGTACATGTCCGGAGCGTCGTCGAGCGATACCCGGTGGGTCACGAGGTCCGTCACACCGAGGGGGTCGGTCGGGTCCTCGACGAGCGGCCAGAGGTCTGGGATCCAGCGGTGCACATTGCACTGGCCCATCGCGAGCCTGATCTGCTTGTCGAACATCGTCATCATCGGCATGGGGTCCGCGACGCCGCCGTACACACCGCTCAGCGAGACCGTTCCGCCGCGCTGAACCGTCTCGATCGCCATCATGAGTGCGGCGAGCCGGTCGACCGCGAGGGTTTTGGCGAGCTTCTTGGAGGCAGCGCTCGGCAGCATCCCGACGGCACTCTGCGCGAAGGATGCCACGGGGCTGCCGTGCGCCTCCATGCCGACAGCATCGACCACCGAGTGCGGCCCGCGCCCGTCGGTGCGGTCGAGGATCTGCTGCAGGAGGTCATCCGTGAGGTCGAGTGTTTCGATGCCGTGCCGCTCGGCCATGGCGCGGCGTTCCGGCACGAGGTCGACCGCGATCACGCGGTAGCCGCGGTGGCGTCCGATGCGCGACGCGAATTGCCCCACGGGGCCGAGGCCGAGCACGAGCAACGTGCCGCCCTCTGGCACGTTCGCGTACTCGACGCCCTGCCACGCGGTCGGGAGGATGTCGCTGAGGAACAGGTACCGGTCATCCGGCAGGTCGCTGTTGATCTTCATCGCGTTGAAGTCGGCGTGGTGGACGGTGAGCAGTTCGGCCTGGCCGCCGGGCACCTGGCCGTAGAGCTCGGTGTAGCCGTAGAGGCTCGCTCCCGTCTTCTGCTCACGGTTCTGGGTGGTCTCGCACTGGGTCGTGAGTCCCCGCGTGCACATGTAGCAGTAGCCGCAGGCGATCACGAAGGGCACGACGACGCGGTCGCCTGGGCGAAGGTTCTGCACCTCGTCGCCCACCTCGAGCACGATGCCCATGGGCTCGTGGCCCATCACGTCGTGCTTGTGCATGAACGGCCCGAGCACGTTGAGCAGGTGTAGGTCTGAGCCGCAGATGGCCGTGGAGGTGACGCTGATGACGACATCCGTCGGGGCGGTGAGGATCGCCTCCGGAACTTGCTCGACGCTGACTGATCCGGTTCCCTGCCACGTAAGTGCTCTCATGGTCCCTGTCTACGCGTCGGGTCAATCGAACGGCAGTGGTTGACTTGGCCCACGACCGGAGTTATGACGTAAGACCCTCAGCGGTGCCGACGGACGGGGTTCCGGGAGGGGCGAGCACGGCCAACCTGAAGTCCTCGTCGACGTATTCCCCGAGCGGAATAAGCCCGGATGACTCGATGAGGATCTCGTGCACGCGGTCACCCCTCAGCGGGTAATCGCTGACGGGATGACGCCAGTGGCACGCGACGACGACGCCCCCGGGCGTGAGACTGCTCGCGCTCTGCCGGCCAAGAAGTGCGAGCTCGCCCTCGTCGAGGTAGTAGCCGACCTCGGAGAGAACGACGAGGTCGAAGCGATCCTGCGGCCATTCGGCCGGTGCACGCATGACTCGCACATCGACGTCGCTCCGGTGTTCGGTCGAGTCGAGTCTTTGCTGCGTGAGCGAGACGGGTTTCTGCGCGATGTCGGTTGCGAGCAGGTGGTCGCAGCGCTGGGCGAGTTGCTCCGTGAGCACCCCGACCGAGCATCCGATCTCCAGAGCGCTCGCGTACCGCTCCTTCGGCAGGATGCCCATCGTGAGCGATCGCTTGCGCCTCTCGTACCACCGCTCGGCGAGTGACCACGGGTCATCGCGACGGTCGTAGAGCTCGTCGAAGTATCTGGCATCGAGGCTCACGGTTCAGTCCTCACGAAGGTCTCCCAGTCTCGCGTGAAATGGGCGAGCATGCCGGGGTGAAGGATCGGTTCCTCGCCGGGAGGGGGCGAGCTCTGGCTTGCGTAGGACTCTAGGGCCGAGTTCTTGGCGCGCCGGTCGGCGCCACTCTGCGGCACTCGCACGAAGCTCGACCAGGGGATACGCGGGTCGTGGGGAGCAGCCCAGTGCCAGAGCCACACCGGGTACTCGAGGAGAAGGGCACCGTGCGTGCTGGCGACTCTCGTCGCGGCATCCCCGGCGGCGTCATGGTCGCCGTGGGCATCACCGCGCCAGGGGGCCACGACCAGGTCGGCCGGACCGCAGGCGCGGATGCCGCTCTCGAGCACGCGTTCGTGATCGCGCAGGCCGCCATCGGGCAGGCCGAGGTCGACGATCGTGCACTCCGGGGCGACGCGGCTCACCGCGGCATGGAACTCGGCCACCCGCTGCAGCGAGGTATCGACCGAGTAGGCGCCCTCACCGCGGGTGGCCAGCACGATGGTCACTCGTGTGCCCGCTCGACGGAGCCGTGCGAGCAGGGCTCCTGCACCGAGCGTCTCGTCGTCGGGATGCGCTGCCACCACAAGAGCGTGATCGAAGCCCCGGGCATCCGACCACGGCACCGATGCCCAGCGGTCGCTCGCTCTCCACTCCTCTTCGGGCGTGCCAGCGTCGCGATGGTCGAACGCCACGGCATCGCTCTCGGTCATCACGGCGTCACTCACCACGGCGCTGCTCCTGCCTCGAGCACGATCGACCCGAGGCGCGCCAGGTCGCGCTCGGCGTGATCCTGGCGAATGTAGAGCGCGAGGTCGGCAATGCGTCGGGCGTGCTCCTCATCGAGGGCGAGCGGTGCAGGGCCCATCGCATGGCCGACGAGAGTCGACACGCGTTCGGCGGCAGCGCTCACGGTGCTGCGCACGCGCTGCGCGAGGAGCTCCGGATGCCCGCTTCCGCCGTCCACGCTGGCCGCGGCATCCGCGAGCACCACTCGGCAGGAGTGCACGAGAACATCGACCTCGCCGAGCAGCATCAGGCCGATCTGGTCGGGATCGCGAGAACTGAGTTTGGCGTGGAGCGTGCGAGCGAGTGCAACAACGCCGCCGTACCAGACGGCGGCAACCCCCATCCCACCCCAGGCGAAACCCGCACGGGTGAGATACCAGCCATCCTCGCCGACGGGGCTCGCGGGCACGCCGTCGAGTTCGACACCCTCACTGCGCACACTCGACAGACCCCTGGCCACCCACCCCCCGCTCGCCACGGTCACGCCGGGGCTGCGGAGATCGATCTCGAACAGTCGGCGGGATGCCGTGCCGTCTGCGGCAGTGGTGTGAGCGGTGATCAGCGCGCGATCGAGATCGCCAGCGAGAGAGCACCACGGCTTCGTGCCCTTGAGGCGCCATCCGCCCTGGTGCTCCGTGGCGGTCACGGCCACGCCCGGCCCCTCCGCCGCAAACACACCCCACGTGCTGTCGGTGGCTGGCATGAGAGCGGCCTGCTCGCGGATCGCGAGCGCATCGAGGTGGGGCTCGAGCACGCGTGCAGTGGTCAGGTCGGCGCTCGCCACGGTGGCGAGCAGTTCCCAGAGTTCGCGGGTGTGGCCTGAGCCCGGCGAGGGGGCGCCGCCGCCGAGGTCGCGGGCAAGCGCGAGGGAGGCGGGTACGTCGTCGGCGGCGACGGATGCGCGGGCGGCAACCTCATCGAGGTGCTCGCGCCACGGGGCATCCGGAGCGGCGCTGCCCAGCAGTACCGCTCCCACCTAGCCCACCGCCACCGGTTCGAGCGCCGCGAGGTACCCGGCGTAGCCCCCGGGTGTGCGCCCGATGCTGCGACCCGAGGTGTGCACGGGTTGGCCCCCGAGCTCTGCCACCACCCCGCCTGCCGCTCGCACGGCCTCGACCAGTCGCACATCCTCGTGCTCCGCCTGCGCTGTGAACCCGCCGACTGCGAGGTACGCGGATGCACGAACCCCCAGGTTCGCGCCGTGCACGGTACCCACCTCTGGGCCCTGGGGATGCGCGAGGTGCCATGCTGCGCGCTGCCCGACCGACAGCTCCGCGAGCACGGGTTCGACGGATCCGAGGGTCACATCGGTGCCGCGTTCCGCATGGTCGAGCTGGTCGACCAGCCAGCTGTCCGGCACGGTCGAGTCGGCGTCGGTGTTTGCTATCCACGTGAGTTCCGGCGCGCCCCGAAGTGCCTGGAGTGCCCAGCGTGCTCCCGTCGCGCGAGCCGCGCCCACGTTCGAGTAGCCCGTGTGCACCCTCGTGACGTCGGCGAACTCGGCAGCGATGTCGTGCGAGTCATCTGTGCACGAGTCGAGAACGACGACCACCCGTACGTGCACGCGGCGCTCCACTCTCAGCGCGGCGACCGCCTGGCGCACCGACCGAAGGCAGGCACCGAGGCGCTCCCCCTCGTTGCGCACCGGGATGACCACGGCGAGGTGTTCGATCATGTGACCGGCTACTTGGCTTTGGTGGGCGTGCGATTCTCCGCGGAGACCATCCACGCGAACTGCTCGAGTCGCTCGATGATGGCGTGGAGCAGGTCGGCGCTCGTCGGGTCCTCATCGTCGACATCGTCGTGCACGTCGCGGCAGGTCTCGATCGTCGCCTCGAGGCGCTCGGTGATGAGGTCGACGGTCTCGGCCGTGTCGACCTCGCCGTTCGGGTACTCGGGCAGGGACGTGGTGTCCGCAACGGTGTCGCTGCGGCCGTCCGGAACTCCGTGGAGCGCACGCATGCGCTCAGCGATCGTGTCGCTGAAGGTACGGGCATCCTCGATGATCTCGTCGAGCACGCGGTGCGTGTCCCTGAAGTTCTTGCCCACCACGTTCCAGTGGGCCTGCTTGCCCTGCATCTGGAGTTCGAGGAGGTCGACGAGCACCTTCTGCAGGTTGTCGAGGAGGGTCTTCGAGGCAATGAACCCCTTCTCCGCGTTCTGCCGGCGGGTCTGTCGCGCTCCCGCACGACCTGCGCCCGTTGAGCTCTTGGTGGTTGTCTCAGCCATGGATCTGTCCTTCCCTTGCGTGGGTATCGACCATAGGTCGTGGTGTAGCTGGCCGGTCGGGGGTTGACACCGTCACGGGGAAGCCCGACTGCACGAGTGCACCGTTCACGATGAGCGCCGCGGAGAGGTCGAGGGGGCCGGAGATCCGCGGAAGAATCTCCTTCGGGATGTCGCAGCGGATCGCTCCATCGCTGATCACCACGTTCTGCGTGGGGAGGCCCTGGCGCAGCAGCCTGTCGACATCCCACAGGTGCACGTCGGTCACGCGACCGCGTTCGAGACGGATGCCGAACTCCGACCCTGACGCATCGGTGATGAGCAGCACGGCCGTGTCGGCGGCAGTCATGAGTGCCCTCGTGGTGGCGAAGCGCACCTGCACGGTGCCGCTGGGGGAGGAGTCTGCGCTGACGTCGGCAGTGATCAAGCGGGGCATGGTCTCACGGTAGGTGAGCGGTCGCGGCGATATCAGGGCTTGATCCGCGGGCGTCAGTCCGCTAGCACTGACTCCAGGGGTGGCGTACTAGCGTGCGTACGACTGGCTGGCAAGCCCCCGACGGCGTCCGTCCAGCCACGTACGCTCGTGCTCTCACCACTACTGCGTATGCACTCACCGTGCCGCGCGCACTGCAAGGAGAAGCGTGGAAACCTGGCCAGGATCGCCGTTCCCCTTGGGGGCAACCCTCAAGTCCGAGGGAACGAACTTCGCACTCTTCAGCGAGATCGCCGAGAAGGTCGAGCTGTGCCTCTTCGACGAGGACGGCTCCGAGACCCGGCTGCCCGTCGTCGAAGTGGATGCCTATGTCTGGCACGTCTTCGTGCCCGGCATCCGTGCCGGCCAGCGGTATGGCTACCGCGTGTACGGCGAGTATGACCCGGCCAAGGGCCTGCGTGCCAACCCCAACAAGCTGCTGCTCGACCCCTACGCCAAGGCGACCTGTGGCGAAATCGACTGGGACCAGTCGCTCTTCGGGTACACCTTCGGCGACCCGGACTCGCGCAACGACGAGGACTCTGCCTCGCACATGATGCTGGGCGTCGTGGTCGACGGTGAGTTCGACTGGTCGGGTGACACGCGTCCGGGCATCCCGTACAACAACACGGTCATCTACGAAGCCCACGTCAAGGGGCTCACCGAGCTGCACCCCGACGTGCCTGAGCACCAGCGCGGAACCTACAGCGCTGTCGCACACCCCTCGGTCATCGCCCACCTGCAGAAGATCGGCGTCACCGCGATCGAGCTCATGCCCGTGCACCAGTTCGTCAACGACTCGACCCTGCAAGACAAGGGGCTCTCGAACTACTGGGGCTACAACACGATCGGCTTCTTCGCGCCGCACTCCGGCTACTCGTCCGACGGCGACCTCGGGCAGCAGGTCGACGAGTTCAAATCGATGGTCCGAGCCCTGCACGAGGCGGGGATCGAGGTCATCCTCGACGTCGTCTACAACCACACGGCGGAGGGCAATCACCTCGGGCCTACGCTCTCGTTCCGCGGCATCGACAACGCCGGCTACTACCGCCTCGTCGAGGACGACCCGCAGTTCTACATGGACTACACGGGCACCGGTAACACCTTCAACGTGCGCCACCCGCACTCGCTGCAACTCATCATGGACTCGCTGCGGTACTGGGTGACCGAGATGCACGTCGACGGGTTCCGCTTCGACCTCGCCGCGACCCTCGCGCGCGAGTTCTTCGACGTCGACAAGCTCTCGACGTTCTTCGAGCTCGTGCAGCAGGACCCGATCGTCTCGCAGGTCAAGCTCATCGCCGAGCCCTGGGATGTGGGCCCCGGCGGCTACCAGGTCGGCAACTTCCCCCCGCAGTGGACCGAATGGAACGGCAAGTTCCGCGACACGGTGCGCGACTTCTGGCGCGGCGAGCCGGCGACGATCGGGGAGTTCGCGGAGCGGCTCGGTGGGTCCGCTGACCTGTACGAGGGTGAGGGGAGGCGGCCCGTGGCATCCATCAACTTCGTCACGGCGCACGACGGGTTCACGCTGCACGACCTCGTGTCGTACAACGAGAAGCACAACGAGGCCAACGGCGAGGACTCGCAGGACGGCGAATCGCACAACCGATCGTGGAACGGCGGCGTGGAGGGCGAGACGGACGACGAGGCGGTGCTCGCCATTCGAGGCCGCCAGCAGCGCAACTTCCTCGCAACGCTCCTGCTGTCGCAGGGTGTGCCGATGATCGCTCACGGCGACGAGCTCGGACGCACCCAGCAGGGCAACAACAACACCTATGCGCAGGACTCCGAGATCTCGTGGATTCACTGGGACGACGCTGACGAGGGCCTCGTCGAGTTCACCGCTGCGGTGGCGAAGCTGCGCGCCGAGCACCCGACGTTCCGTCGCATCCGCTTCTTCAACGGGCGCCCGGTCACGCGTGGGGCCGGCGAGCCGCTGCCCGACCTCGAGTGGCTGAGCCCCGACGGCTCCGCCATGACCGACGACGACTGGGACGCCGACTTTGTGAAGGCGGCAACCGCCTTCCTCAACGGCCAGGGAATTCGGGGCAGGGATGCCCGGGGCCAGCGCGTCACGGACGCCAACGTGCTCCTGCTCTTCAACGCCTCCGAGGTGGACGTCAACTTCACGCTGCCGCCAGCCGAATACGGGGCGTCCTGGTCGGTCGCGATCGACACGGCCGACCTCGCGGGCTCGAACTCCGGCAGCACTCTCGAGGCGGAGGCGGGCCTCACACTCACGTCGCGCTCGATGATGGTTCTCGTAGCGTCATGACCGTTCCCCTCTCCACCTATCGGCTGCAGATTCGCGAGGGGTTCGATCTCTTCGCGGCGGCGAAGCTCGTCGACTACTTGCGCCTCCTCGGTGCGGACTGGGTCTACTTCTCGCCGCTGCTCGAGGCGACCACGGGATCAGACCACGGCTACGACGTCGTCGACCACTCGCGGGTCGATCCATCCCGCGGCGGTGGAGAGGGACTCGCGGCAGCATCCAGCGCGGCGCGGGCTGCCGGTCTCGGCGTGATCGTCGACATCGTGCCGAACCACGTGGGCGTGGCGGTGCCTCGCGAGAACGGCTGGTGGTGGGACCTGCTCACCCTGGGTCGTGCGTCCCGTTACGCGGAGGCCTTCGATATCGACTGGGATTTCGGGGGTGGGCGGATTCGCCTTCCCGTGCTGGGTGACGCGTCGGAGGGGGCATCCTCACCGCTGGACGACCTCGCGATCGTCGACGGGGAGCTCGACTACTTCGGTCAGCGGTTCCCCATCGCTCCCGGCACCCTCGATGGCACACCCGCCGAGGTGCACGATCGACAGAGCTATGAGCTGGTCGACTGGCGGCGCGCCGACTCCGAACTCAACTACCGGCGCTTCTTCGCCGTCAACTCGCTCGCGGCGATCCGCGTCGAGGTGCCCTGGGTGTTCGAGGAGTCGCACGCGGAGATCGTGCGCTGGTTCACGGAGGGTCTCGTCGATGGGCTGCGGGTCGATCATCCCGACGGCCTGCTCGATCCGGGTGGCTACCTCGATGACCTCGCGCGCGCGACCGGCTCGCCGTACGTGCTCGTGGAGAAGATCCTCGAGGGGGATGAGCCGCTGCCGCCGCACTGGCAGGCCGCCGGCACCACGGGGTATGACGCCCTCTCGGACATCGACCGCGTGCTCGTCGACCCGCGCGGTCGTGTGCGCCTCGACAGGCTCGATGCGAGTCTTCACGACGACGCAGCCCCCGAATGGCACGACCTGATCCATGACACGCGCCGCGGCATCGCCGACGGCATTCTGCACTCCGAGGTCCTGCGCATCGCACGCCTCGTGCCCGACATCGAGGATGCGGCGGATGCCATCGCCGAGGTCACAGCCTGCTTCCCGGTGTACCGCAGCTACCTGCCGTATGGCGTCGAGCATCTCGATACCGCGCTCATCGAGGCAGAGGCCCGCAGGCCGGACCTCGCAGAGACACTCGTCGCGCTCGGCGACGTGCTGCGCGACCCCGCGCATCCGGCGGCCCAGCGACTGCAGCAGACCACCGGCATGGTCATGGCCAAGGGCGTCGAGGACACCGCGTTCTACCGCTACGCGCGCCTGGCCTCGCTGACCGAGGTCGGAGGCGACCCTGCGGAGTTCTCGATCGACATCGACGAGTTCCACGCCAGGCAGGAGAAGCGCCAGGCGACCTTCCCCGCGTCGCTCACGACGCTCACCACTCACGATACGAAGCGCGGCGAGGACGTGCGCGCCCGCATCGACGTGCTCTCGGAGCTGCCCGAGCGGTGGCGCCAGACGCTCAGCGCTCTCCGCGCGACGGCACCGCTCGATGACGGCCCACTCGAGAACCTGCTGTGGGAGTCGATCATCGGTGCGTGGCCGGCGTCGCGCGAGCGGCTCCATGAATACTCGATCAAGGCCTCGCGCGAGGCCGGCGTCTCGACGTCGTGGACAGCGCCAAATGAGGAGTTCGAGGCGAAGCTCGCAGCGCTCGTCGACGCGGCCTTCGATGCTCCGGATGCCCGGGCCGAGATCGAATCGATCGTCGAGGCGATAGCGGCTCCCGGCTGGAGCAACTCGCTCTCCGCCAAGCTGCTGCAGCTCACCGGCCCGGGAGTGCCGGACGTCTACCAGGGCAGCGAGCTGTGGGAGACCTCGCTCGTCGATCCGGACAACCGCCGACCCGTCGACTTCGACGAGCGACGGTCAGCCCTGCAGAGCCTGGACTCCGGTGCCCTCCCAGCCATCAACGAGTCCGGTCACGCGAAGCTGCTCGTGACCTCCCGCGCCCTCAGGCTGCGCCGCGACCGGCCAGACCTCTTCACCCGTTACGCCCCGCTCACGGTCGTGGGCGATCGCGCCGATCACCTCGTCGCCTTCGACCGGGGTGGCGCGGTGACGCTCGCCACCCGGCTGCCCGTCGGGCTCGCGGCCGCCGGCGGGTGGGGTGACACCACCGTGCTGCTGCCCCAGCGCGAGATGGTCGATGTGATCACGGGTGAGGTGCACCAGGGCGGCGAGCTGCACGTGGCATCCGTTCTCGGTCGCTATCCCGTAGCCCTGCTGGCAGTGCGATGAGCCTCCAGCCCGGCGGATCTGGCGTGAGTCGCGTGTTCGACGCGAACACGAGTTACGACGTGTGGGGGCCGACGGCGCAGAGCATGAGCATCGTCGTCGACGGGGTGACCGTCGGGATGCGCAAGCGCGACGACGACTGGTGGGAGCCCGTCGAGCACGTCGAGTGGCGTAGCGGTGTGGACTACGGCTATCGCGTCGATGGCGCGGAGACGGCTGTGCCCGACCCGCGCTCGCGGCGGCAGCCCGAGGGTGTGCACGGCCTCTCGCGCACGTTCGACCCGTCCGAGTTCGCCTGGTCGGATGACGCGTGGGCTGGCCGCGACCTCAAGGGCGGTCTCATCTACGAGTTGCACATCGGAACCTTCACGCCGGAGGGCACGCTCGATTCGGCCATCGAGAGGCTCGACCACCTCGTCGAACTCGGGGTGACCTTCGTCGAGGTGCTGCCCGTCAACGCCTTCAACGGAACGCACAACTGGGGTTACGACGGAGTCCTGTGGTTCGCGGTGCAGGAGAGCTACGGCGGCCCGGAGGCCTACCAGCGCTTCGTCGACGCGTGCCACACGCGCGGCCTTGCCGTCGTGCAGGACGCCGTCTACAACCACCTCGGGCCGAGCGGCAACTACCTCGGGCTCTTCGGTCCGTACATCGGTGGGAGCCGTAACAGCTGGGGGGACTCAGTGAACCTCGATGGGGAGTACTCGGCCGAGGTTCGCCGCTACATCCTCGACAACGCGCTCATGTGGCTGCGCGATTACCACGTCGACGCGCTGCGGCTCGATGCCGTGCACGCAATGCTCGACGAGGGTGAGGAGCACCTGCTGGCGGAGCTCTCGGCGATGACGGATGCACTCGCCCTCGAACTCGGGCGGCCCATCATCCTCATCGCGGAGTCCGACCTCAATGACCCGAAACTCATCACCCCGCGGGGGCTCGGTGGGTTCGGCCTCACCGCCCAGTGGGACGACGACTACCACCACGCGGTACACGTCGCGGTGACGGGTGAGACCTTCGGGTACTACGAGGACTTCACGGCTCCCGCCGCGCTCGCGAAGGTGCTGCGCGGCGGGTTCTTCCACGACGGCACCTACTCGTCGTTCCGTGGTCGCGATCACGGGTACCCGATCGATACCGCCGCGATACCCAGCTGGCGGCTCGTGACCTTCACCCAGGACCACGACCAGATCGGCAACCGCGCCGCCGGCGACCGGCCGTCGCAATACTTGGACGAGAAGTCCCTCCGGATCGAGGCCGTGCTTGCGCTCCTCGGGCCATTCACACCCATGCTCTTCATGGGCCAGGAGTGGGGCGCATCGACTCCGTGGCAGTTCTTCACGTCGCATCCCGAGCCGGAACTCGGTCGAGCGACCGCGGAGGGGCGCCTCGCGGAGTTCGCGGATCACGGTTGGGACCCGGCGCTCGTGCCAGATCCGCAGGACCCTGAGACGTTCACGAGGTCCAAGCTCGACTGGCGCGAACTGGATGCCCCGGCCCACGCGCGGCTGTTGTCGCTGTATCGTGAGCTCGCGGCGCTGCGTCACGCGCACGGGGAGTTCAGTGATGCGTCGTTCCCGGCGGAGGTCGTCTCGGATGAGTCGGGCTGGTTGTGGTTCGGCCGCGGTGAATTGGCAGTGGTGCTGAACTTCGCGGAGGTCGCGTGTTCGGTGCCGGTGGCGGCATCCGAGCTCGTGCTGGCGACCGTCGACGGTGTCGCGCTGAAGGATGCCGGCGTGGTGCTGCCCGCCCGCAGCGCTGCCGTCGTGCGACGAGGGACGCAGCCGCGCTGACCGCTACGCACTACGCGAGCGGCGAGTCGCGCACGCGCACGGCGCCGGGCTTGTACGCGCTCACGGTCGGATCATCGGTGATCCAGTAGCGCCACGGGAAGGCCACGCCGTCGCCGCCCGGGCCGCTCACGCCAACTCGCGGGCCGGTGCTCACGGAGGGCTTCGCGTCGGGGAGGAGCAGTCGCCACGAGCCGCCCAGCAGGTCGTCGCCATCATTGCTGAGGTTCGCGCCGAGGGCCTGAGCGAGGTTACCCGGACCCCTCGCGAGATCTCGGTCAGGGAGGGCGCTCACCCTCGCGGGTTTGGTGCGGCGGCGTCTGGCGAGCTCGGCGCCCTCCACGACGCGGCCGGCGCGCACGAGACATCCGTAGGGATGCCCGACCTCCCCGGCCACGACGTTGATCGCGTAGTGCATCCCGTACGTGAAGTAGGCGTACAGGTGACCGGCCTCGCCGAACATGGTGGCGTTGCGCGCGGTCTTGCCGCGGAAGGCGTGCGAACCGGGGTCGCGCTCGCCGGTGTAGGCCTCCATCTCGGTGATGATGATGGCGACCGTGCCGTCGTCGGTGGTGTGCTCGAGGTAGCAGCCGAGCAGGTCGGGCGCGAGCTCGAGGGCGTCACGCGTGAAGAACTCGCGCGATGCTGGGGTGAAGCCGGGCATGGTCACCACTTCACTGTAACCACGCCGCACGACCTAGAACTCGGGCGTCGTGCGGCGATAGTGGCGGTTGCGGATGCCGAGGATCAGCGAGCCGATGAGCGCTGCGATGAGCGAGCCTGCGAGCACGCCCACCTTCACGTGGTCGTCGGATGCACTGCCGGCGCCGAACGAGAGCTCTCCCACGAGCAGCGAGACGGTGAAGCCGATGCCCGCCACGAACGACATGCCGAGGATGTCGACCCACTTCAGGCTCGGGTCGATCTGGAGGCCCGGGAGTCGCGTCACGAGCAGGGTCGTCCCCGTGATGCCGATCGCCTTGCCGAGCACGAGACCCGCGATGATGCCGAGCGCGATCGTGTCCTGGAACGACTCCGTGAGACCCGCGAGCCCCCCGACGGAGACACCAGCGGCGAAGAACGCGAAGACCGGAACGGCGAAGGCCGTCGACACGGAGCCCCAGCGGTCGGCGAAGTGCGCGGCCATGCCGTCGTAGAGGGGCTTGCCCGTGGCATCCGTGCCGACCTGGACTCGCGCGCGCTTGGTCGCAACGACCGGCACGACGAACCCGAGCAGCACGCCAGCGACTGTCGCGTGGATGCCGGACGCGTGCACGAGCGCCCACGTTGTGACGGCCAGCGGGAGCAGGACCCACCACTGGCGGATGCCGAAGCGCACCGCGACGGTGAAGAGCGCGAGCGGGATGATCGCGAGCAGGAGAGGAACGATCTCGAGGTCGCTCGTGTAGAAGATCGCGATGATCGAGATGGCCAGCAGGTCGTCGACCACAGCGAGGGTGAGGAGAAACACGCGGAGGGCTGGCGGCAGGAATCGCCCGACGACGGCGATCACGGCGACCGCGAAAGCAATGTCTGTCGCGGCCGGGATCGCCCAGCCGTTCAGGGCAGCTGGCCCCGCGCTGAGGTTGATGAGCACGTAGAGGAGCGCGGGCGTGATGACGCCGCCTACCGCAGCGGCGATGGGAAGGATCGCCGTGCGCGGGTTGCGGAGCTTGCCGACGACGAACTCCTCCTTGAGCTCGAGGCCCACCACGAAGAAGAAGATCGCGAGCAGACCGTCGGCTGCCCACGCGCCCACCGAGAGGTTGAGGTGCAACGCCTCGGGCCCGAAGGTGAAGTCGCGCACGCCTTGGTAGACCGGTGCGAGGGGAGTGTTGGCGAGCACCAACGCAAGAACGGTTGCCCCGAGGAGCAGCGCACCGCCGATGGTGTCGCTCTGGAGGGTCTGGTGCAGGCCCCGCCAGATGGAATGTGGTGCCTGCTGCGGCGGGGTGTGGTCGTCAACCGCGTGTGCGACGGCGGGGCCGGTCTTCTCGGTGCCGTGTGGCTCAGGGGTCGTGCCGGGCTCAGGAGTCATGATCCCTTTCGGGGAGCGTCGAAAGTCAGAGCTGTCGTGAAGACCAACCCGCCGACCAGACTTCCCGGCACACCAGAACTCCAGTTTACCGGGCGAGGCTCACTCGCCGCCGACCCGCTGGCGGCGTCTGCGCTCGCGGAAGGCGCGCCACGCTCCCGTGCACCAGAGCGCCCAGATCACCAGCAGTGGCTGGAACAGCAGGCGGATGCCGCGACTCACGTCATCGTTCAGCCCGAACGAGTCCGTGCGACTCACGAACTGCTCGATGTTGCCCGGGAACACAGCGACGAAGAACGCGGCGACGATCCATCCCACGGCCACGCGGTGCTTGACGAGAATGAGAAGTGCGACCCCCAGCGCTATCTCGACGACACCGGATGCCACGACCACGAAGTCCACCGGAAGCGGCAGCCACTTCGGCACCTGCGCGACGAACGCCTCGCGCGCGAACGTGAGATGGCCGGTGCCCGCGAAGATGAGGCCGAGACCGAGCAGCCAGCGGGCGATCGTTCGGGGGAGTGTCATCCCTCGAACTTACGCGCTGGGGAGGATCTCGGAGAGGAGGGCCTGGATGCGCTGCTTGATGTCGTCGCGGATGGGGCGCACCTCGTCGATCGACTTGCCCTTGGGGTCGACGAGCTCCCAGTCCTCGTAGCGCTTGCCAGGGAAGATCGGGCACACGTCGCCGCAACCCATCGTGATGACAACGTCGGACTCGCGGACCTGCTCGGTGGTCATGAGCTGCGGCACGGCCTGGGAGATGTCGATGCCCTCCTCGGCCATGGCCTGCACGGCGATCGGGTTGATCTGGTCGCCCGGCTCGGAGCCGCCGGAGCGCACCTCGACCGCGCCGCCGGAGAGCTCGCGCATGTAACCGGCGGCCATCTGGGAACGGCCAGCGTTGTGGATGCAGACGAAGAGGACGACGGGCTTATCGGTGGTGGTCATGGAAAAAGCATAGACCGACATCTATGCGTTAGCGATGGGGTGCGGATGAATTCACCCCGCGTTCACGTCGGCGAGGAGTTCGCGCACCCGTCGATCTATCTCGTCACGCACCTCACGCACCCCGTCGAGCGTCATCGTCGCAGGGTCGGGCAGATCCCAGTCGAGATACTTGCGGCCGGGGTAGATGGGGCACGCGTCGCCGCATCCCATCGTGATCACGTAGTCGGCGGCACGCACGACCTCGTCGGTGAGCGGCTTCGGGTACTCCCCGCCGACCGGAATGCCGACCTCATCGAGGGCGGCGACTATGAGGGGGTTGATGCTGCCTGCCGGTTCGGAGCCCGCGGTGAGAACTCGAACCGTGTCACCCGCGAGCGAGCGGAGGATCGCGGAGGCCAGCTGGGAGCGGCCCGCGTTCTGCACGCAGACGAACAGGATGTCGGGGACATCCCCGGTCTCGAGGCCGTCAGCGTCCGCGAGGGCGCGCAGGCGATCGCCCGCGAACTGGGCGGTGAGGGACGGGAGGCGATTCGTGATGTGCGAGCGCTCGGAGAGGAGGACCGCGCTCTCGGCGACGTAGTCGCGCACCGTCTCGGCCGAGAAGGTGCCGCGGAATCGCGTGGCGAGATCCTGGGTGATGCGCGCGAGGGCCTCGGGCGATACCGAGTCGGTGGCATCCCTGGTTCGCACGGCGTCGTAGACCTCCGACACGCGCTGCGGAGCCACGGAGTACCAGACGGTGCGGCCGACCTGCTCGCGATCGAGCACGCCCTCGTCGGCCATGGTCTTGAGGTGGTGGCTCACGGTCGGCTGCGAAAGGCCGAGCTCGGTCGCGAGTTCGGTGACCGGACGGCGGCCGCCAGGGGTGTCGAGGATGAGCCGGAGGATCTGAATGCGCGTGGGGTCGGCGATGGCACGCAGGTTTCGCGCGATGTGCTCGGCCGCAGCGCGGTCGAGTGCCGCCGCCCCCAGCGTGGGAGCGGTGGTGTCGCCGGGTGCGTGATCCATAGACGGGAGTCTATGAGCAGGCGGAGGAACCACCGAGTTGGAGCCGGAGTGCGCGCCCCGGTTGCGGGCGGGGCTGGTTAGAAGGGTGGTGGGTCGCCGTGGGTGGTGTGGCCGGTGGGGCTGGTCCAGGTGATGCCGGTGGCATCCCTCGTCAGGGACCATTTGGTGTGGTGTTTGACCCGGTGGTGGTTTCGGCACAGCGGCCCGACGTTGGTATCGCTGGTGGTGCCGCCGTCGGCTTTGGCGATGGTGTGGTCGATGTCGCACTCGGCGGAGGGTCTGCCGCAGCCGGGGAAGTCGCAGATCGGATGCATCAGGCGCTGCCACCGCAGCAGGTCGGCCGGGATGTGTTCGGGGTTGCGGTCGATGTCCAACACCGTGCCGGTGATCGGGTGGGTGAGGATTCTTGTGAACGACGGGGCGTGACCTGCCAGGCGGCGGGCGGTATCCGCATCGATCGGGGTGAGACCGTCGAGGGTGCCAGGGGTGTCCTCCAGGCCGAGGAGAGTCATCACCGGGACAGTCACCGCCACAGAGACACCGGTGCCGCGGGTGTTGCTGCTGCCGAGGACACCACCGAGGAGGTCGGCGGCAACATCGGCCCGGAGTTGGTTCAGGGTGCGGGTCTCGCCGGGGACGTGGAGGGTGCGGGCCATCCGGTCGATGGTCGCGAACGCACGACGACACTGATCGATGGTCAGATGCAGGTTCAGCCACGCCATGCCGTTGAACGCGGGTTCCATCCACACCCGACGCTCCTTCGCGGCTCGCAGGTGGCGTTCGGTGAGGGTTGCCTGGCCGAGACGGGAGGCCACCGCGCGAGCCCGGGCGCGGAACCTCGGCGGGGCGAGCAGTCGGTGCTCGGTCATGGCGGTGTCGAACGCATCCCACGCGTCCTCGGGGAGGTTGGAGACGAGGTCGGCGACGGTGTGGGCGTTAGGGACAGAGAACTCACCCTCCCGGAACCATTCCCACACCCGCGGAGTACGGGTGCGCAGCAGTTCCGCTTCGTACGCGTGATTCCGCACAGCGTTCTCGGTCATGCCCAGACGGACAGCGAGATCGGCGGCGGCCGCTCGCACTGCGAGTTCGGATGCGTCATCATCCGGGCGGAGGTTCTCGACGAACACGGAGGGGAAGTCACGCGCCTCGCGGAGGGTATCTGCGATGGCCGCCCACTGTTCCGCGATGGCGCGGGTGGCGGACAGCTGGGCGACTTCGGCACGTGCCATCCCGAACAACACCCGTGTCTCGGGGAACGTCTCGTCGAGGAGCAGTGGCGGCTCCGCGACGGTGAGACTTGGGGTGTTCATGCCTCTAGTTGAGCAGAGGCCACCGACATTTTTCGGGTCAGCAGCAGCCCGTGCCATCGGCTGCCACCGTCGAGCACACGCCCGTCGCCGGCAGCTCGATCCGCACCTCGCTTGCAACACCAAGGTCGCCCGTGAGGTAGGCCGCGATCGAGCGCACCTGCTCGTGGCCGGTCGCGAGCAGGAACGTCGGCGCGCGACCGTAGCTCTTCATGCCGGCGAGGAAGAAGTTCGGTTCCGGCTGCCGCAGTTCGGCGAAGCCGTGTGGCTCGACCGTTCCGCACGTGTGCACATTCGGGTCGATGAGCGGCGCGAGACGGCGCGGTGCCTCCACGATCTCGTCGAGGTCGAGGCGTACCTCGCGGAGGATGTCGAGGTTCGGCCGGAAGCCCGTGGCGCGCACGACGACATCGGCCGTGATGTGTTCCAGCTCGCCGTTGCGTAGGCCCGTGACATCCACCCGACCATTCAGGTCGGACAGCGCAACGATCTCGAATCCGGTCACGAGGTCGATCAGCCCGCGATCCACGTACGTAGCTACGCGGGAACCGAGCGACGCACGCCCCGGCAGCCCGTCGGAATCGGATGCCGTGATGCGAGCAGCAGACGCGTTGCGAATCGCCCACGTCACGGTCGTGCTCGGCTCATCCCGAATCAGGCTGGCCAGGTTGATGAGGGTGTTGGCCGCGGAGTGCCCGGCACCAACCACGAGCACGTGCTTGCCCGCGAAACGCTCGCGCTCGGCGCCCAGCACGTTGGGCATCGCTGGCGTGACCCGGTCGGCGACCTCCGCGAAGCCGAGCGGATCGAGCCCGTTCGACCCGAGGCTGTTGCTCGTGCGGTAGGTGCCCGACGCATCGATGACGGCTCCGGCCAGCAGTTCGCTCACGCCGTCCGCGCCACGCACGCGTAGCGCGAAGGGAGTGGTCGCGCGCCCTGCCGTGCGTGTGCGGTCCATGCCCTCGCGCGTCACAGCGTCGACGGCAGTGCTGAGGCGCACGCGCGACGCGATGGCGGGGAGGGATGCCAGGGGCTCAAGATACTGCGTCACCAGGTCGATGCCGTAGGGCGCAACATCCGATGCCGGTGCGCTCCAGCCACTCGCCTCGAGCAGGCGTCGCGCGGCGGGATCGATGAGCTCGCTCCACGGCGAGAAGAGGCGGATGTGACCCCAGTCGCGCACACTGCTTGCGACGGAGTCGCCCGCCTCGAGGATCACGACGTCGCGCCCGCGCTCCACGAGGTGCGCGGCGGCGGCGAGGCCGATGGGGCCCGCACCGATGATCGCCACGGGAAGAGCATCGAGCCGCGCCGATGTGGCGGGCGGCGCGGTGAGGTCGATCAGGGTCATCCTGCTCCTTCATCGATGATCGTCGATGCACGAGTATCCCGCGCTATATCGATGACTGTCAATATCCACTAGCCTGTCTGGCATGAGCACCATGACACTCCTGCCCGTGATCGACGCCGCCGCGTGCTGCGCACCCCTCACGCGCGAACCGCTCGACCAGGCGCAGGCCACCGATCTCGCCCGCTCGCTCAAGGCCATCGCCGACCCCTCGCGCCTGCGGCTGCTCTCGATCATTGCGGCCTCCGAGGGCCAGGAGGCGTGCGTCTGCGACCTCACCGACGCGCTCGATGTGGGCCAGCCGACCGTCTCGCACCACCTGAAAGTGCTCACCGAGGGAGGGTTCGTCACGCGCTCGCAGCGCGGAACCTGGGCCTACTACGCGCTCGTACCCGGCGCCCTCGATTCACTCTCACGGCTGCTCATCAGCGAATGACCGCGAGCCTGCTCCGCCGCCTCGCCGCGGAGTTCCTCGGCAGCGCCCTGCTCGCGGCCCTCGTCATCGGTTCCGGCATCGCGGCCCAGCGCCTCTCGCCGGGCGACGTCGGCCTCCAGCTACTCGAGAACGCGATCGCGACTGCTCTCGGCCTCCCCGTGCTCATCCTCGTGTTCGCCACCGTCAGCGGCGCGCACTTCAATCCGGTCGTGTCGATAGTCGACTCTGCGATGGGCCTGCGTTCGTGGCGCGACACCGCGTTCTACATTCCGACCCAGATCGTCGGATGCATCGCCGGAGCCGTCCTCGCGAACCTCATGTTCGGCGGCTCAGCGATCTCCCTCAGCACCACCGAACGGATGTCACCACCCACCTTCCTTTCGGAGGTTGTGGCCACTGCGGGGCTCATCCTCGTCATCTTCGCTCTCGCGAGGACGGGGCGAGCCCATGTCACGCCGTGGGCCGTCGGCGCGTACATCGGTGCCGCGTACTTCTTCACGAGCTCCTCGAGCTTCGCCAACCCCGCGATCACCATCGGGCGCATGTTCAGCGACACCTTCGCGGGGATCGCGCCCTCGTCCGCCCCTGGCTACATCGCTGCGCAGCTGCTGGGGGCAGCGCTCTCCTGGGCACTCGTGCGCTGGATGTTCGCCGAGCGAGAGCCAGTCTTACCAGCACGTTAACGGGCCGTGACCGGCTCGACAACAGTCACACGAAACCCGAAACCGGCCCCTGCGCCGATGGAATCATGAACGTCATGCGTCCGTTCCATCCCGAATCCGGGCGTCCCGGTGCAGCCGTGCGCGGCCTGGCTCTCGCCTCCCTCCTCGCGGTGGGGCTCGCGTTCAGTGCCCCCGTTGCTGCCCACGCCGAGGACGCACCGACCACACCGCCGACCTCGGAGACGCCGGCCCTGCCGCCGGTGATCGAGCCCGAGTACGTGGCTCCCGGCTACTCCACGCCCGTCGGCACTCCGACGTTCGGTGACTGCGTCGGCGACCTCTGCGACGGCTTCCAGTGGCTCGGCGCGCGTGGCGCAGACAACTCCGGCTCGTTCTGGGGCATGGACCCCGGACACAACTGCACCAACTACGTCGCGTGGAAGCTCATCCGCGGCGGAATCGAACGCCCGCCGAGCAACCCGGGCAACGCGACCACGTGGGCCGAGCGCGCGATCGCCGACGGTTTCGCCGTCGACAACGTGCCGACAGTCGGATCGGTCGCCCACTGGGTCGGTGGAAGCTTCGGCTACAGCAGCCTCGGACACGTCGCCTACGTCGAGCAGGTCAACGCCGACGGAACCATCGTGGTCTCCGAGGACTTCTGGTTCGGTGGTTCGCAGACGGGCCAGCTGACCTTCCGCACGGTGGATGCCACGCGGGTCTCCAACTTCATTCACTACGGGGTTCCGGCGGCCATTGCCGCAGCGCCCACGATGCGCGTGACCGACCCGATCAGCGGGCAGTGGGTCACGACGCAGACCGGCCTCACCCCGGCCGCGACATCCATCGCCGCACTCCAGACCGGCAGCTCCCTGGAGATCGTTCTCGTGGAGGACGGGCTGCTCAAGGTCGCGAGCTACGACGCGAACGGCTGGAAGCAGTCCGACACGGGGCTCGCCGCGGACGGGTCATCCCTCTCCGTCGCGGATATGGGCAACGGCAAGCCGTACATCATGGCCGGGTCGAACGGCCAGCTCGTGATGATCGTGCGCACGAGCGTCGGTTGGCAGTACATGCCGACCGGCGAGACCCTCAGCGGGTCACTCGCGGCTGTCAACATCGGCGGTCTCTGGCCGACCGTCTACTCCGTGAAGGATGGCACGCTGCAGGAGACCTGGGGTGACAACCAGGGCTGGCACACGCAGTCCACGATGATTGCGGCATCCGGCCCGGTGACTGCCGCCGTCAACGGACGCGGTTGGCCCGAGGTGTTCTGGGTGCAGGACGGCGTCATCCAGCGCGCCTGGGCCGACAAGCTCGGCTGGCAGACGGAGAGCCTCGGGGTCTCGACCACCGGAACGCTCACCGCCGTGCGCGTCGGTGACGCCGTTCAGGTGACCGTCGCCGATGCCGACCGCGTGTTCGTGGTGCTGCGCGACAACGGGGGAGCCTGGAGCAAGGCCAACCTCGCGCTTCGCCCTTCAACGTTGACCACCGCGCTCGGGTCGGCCGAGGGTCCGCGCATCATCCAGCTGGACTGAAACCAGCTGGACCGAGGCCGGCTGGACTGAAGGCCAGAGACAACCGCCCCCGGCCGAGGTCGCAAGCGCTACGGCCCGACGACGCAGGTCGAGGCATCCGCCTTCTCGACCCAGCCGGCGCCCGCGCCGTACTGCTTGCCGAGCTCGGTGACCTCGAAGGTGCAGTCGGAGAGCCTGGCGTCCGTCGTGCGGAAGCCCCACTGCATGCCAGCCCAGGCGGTACGGGATGAGGCGTCGCCGGCGACTCCGACAGCCAGAGCACCGGCGCCCGGCGCCGTGAAGCTCTTGTCGACGTGGCAGGGCACGGAACCGTCGGCCGTGGTCGCGAGGATGAGGCGCCCAGCCACAAATCGATCACCGGCGGTCGGCTCGACCGCGATGGATGACCCGTCCCATTCGTCGGCGTCCTTCACGGGAATCGCCGTGAGGTTGCCGCGGGTGAAGCTCCACTGCTCGGCCGCGATGCGGCTGTCGTCGAGTTCACCGCCGCAATCCTGGATCATGCCGAGGGGCAGGTTCTGTGTTCCCTCGTAGTCCCACGGCGAGGGCAATCGCACCTGGTACTGCAGCTCGAGGGCAGCGCCCGCGGCATCCGTCGCCGTCGCACGGATCACGAGCACGGCGTCGTCACCGATCGCCTCGGCGGTCACCGACGGCTCCGGCGTCGGGGTGGGCCCCGCGTCGTAGGTCTCGGTCGGGGCGGGCTCGCCGGGCGTACAGCCCGCGAGAAGTGCGAGGGGCAGCAGGGCCAGACCGGCGGTGCGCCCGAGGATCGGGTAACTCACAACGAGCAACAGTGAGCCACCGATATTAACGCGCGGCATCCGACGCATGAACGAACGCGACGACACGAACTGTTCATGTTGGCGACTGTTGCTGTATGCGTGCGCGAGGCCCGTAGTTGGGGTCGCCCCCCTTTACTCCAAAGGCCCGCAAGCACGTCAAGAGGAAGTCACAGAGCCATGTCGGCTGGACCCCGCATCGTCTTCGTGCGCTTCCTCACCCCGGACAGCGCCAAGCTCATGCCTTGGGCGACCCATTCGAGTCGCGTCATCTCCGCAGGGGGCGAACCCGTGCCCGTCGAACGCCCCACCGGCAATGTGGTGTGGCAGCTGGTGTCCGCCAACAATCGAGAGCTCGCGAGAGGTGCTGACATCCTCGACAGCTTCGAGGGGTCACGCGAGAACGCGCAGGCGGCTGTCGACGCCGCGGACAGCATCGAGATCGCGATGGTGAGCGAGGGTGGCCGCGGCGTCTACGGATGGTTCGGCACGATCGACGGCCGACCCGTCGTCACGTGCGCTCGCTGGTACAACAACGATCGCGATCGTCGCCACTCCATCAAGCTTGCCATCACCGCGCTCGCCGGCGCGAGGCTGCATGATGGCGCCCGCCTGACCGATCCAGCACTGATGGGTGGTGAGCGCAGCCGTGTCGACTAGTACCGATCTCGAGCGTCCGGTGCTGGACGACGAGGGCACGAAGCCGACGGATGCCGCGCCCGAGGTGAAGCCGCGCAAGCTCGTGAGCAAGGATGACCGCTCCGACCTCATCTTCGGTTTCATCTCCCGGGGTGCCGGAACGATCGTGCTCACGATCATGTCCCTCGTGGGGCTCTTCCTCCTCTACCAGGGCTACCAAGCACTGCAGTCCGCCGGCCTCGGGTTCCTCACCGTTCAGGCGTGGGACCCGAACTCCGGCAACTTCGGCATCGCGGCCGTTCTCGCTGGCACATTCTTCATCGCCATCACCGCGATCACGGTCGCGCTGCCCCTCGCCCTCGGAACCGCGCTCTACATCAGCGAGTACGCACCGCTGCGCATCCGGTCGGCCCTCGTCTCGATCGTCGACCTCATGGCCGCGGTGCCCAGCATCGTCTACGGCCTGTGGGGCCTCTTCTTCCTCACGCCGCTGATCCTTCCCGTCTCCGAGTGGATCTCCACCTACTTCGGTTGGATCCCGATCTTCGCCGTCGACGGCTTCGACGCCTCGGACCCCCTCGCGAGCCCGACGGTGTTCGCGGCATCCACGTTCATCGCGGGCATCGTCGTCGCACTCATGGTCGCGCCCATCGCGAGCTCGATCATGCGCGAGGTCTTCATGCAGGCGCCCATCGGGGAGCGCGAGGGCGCCCTGGCACTCGGCGCGACCAAGTGGGGAATGATCGGCAGCGTCGTGCTGCCCTTCGGTCGGGGCGGCATCATCGGTGGCACGATGCTTGGCCTCGGGCGTGCCCTCGGCGAGACGATCGCGGTCTACCTGATCATCTCGCCGGTCTTCGTGATCCAGCCCCACATCCTCGAGAAGGGGTCGAACTCGATCTCGGCACTCATCGCGCTGCGCTACAGCGAGGCATCCGATTTCGAGATCTCCGCGCTCATGGCGGCCGGTCTCGTGCTCTTCCTCGTCACGCTCGTCGTCAACTTCGGCGCATCGTCGATCATCGCCCGCAGTCGTTCCGGAAGCTCGAGTGACGCATGACCTCAGTACTCCCCACCAAGCCAGAGCTCACCGGCGCTGAGGTTCGACGCAACACGTCGACCATTCGCTCCATCGACGTCATCCGGATGCTCGGATCCGCCGCCGCGGCCCTGGGTCTCACCGCCTGGCTCTACACCTTCGTGCTTCCCCTGCAGGGCGAGTTGGGGTTCTACCTCATCGCCTACGGCAGCTTCCTGGTGTTCTTCACGCTCCTGACCGCTTTCGACGAGAACCGCCCGACGGTGCGGGACCGCTTCGTTGCCGTGATCATGCACTCGCTCGCGTTCCTGCTGCTGCTCGCGCTGTTCTCGGTGGTGCTCTATACGTTCCAGCGCGGACTCGAGGCGCTCAGCCACCTGAACTTCTTCACGCAGGACATGGCGAACGCCGGCCCGCTCGATCCGCTGAGCGACGGTGGAATCATCCACGCGGTCGTCGGAACGCTCATCATGATCACGATCGCCCTCGCGATCAGCATCCCGCTGGGGCTCGCGACTGCAGTGTTCATGAGCGAGTTCCCCGGGCGCTTCTCCCGGTTCGTGCGCACCGTCGTCGAGGCGATGACCGCGCTGCCCTCGATCGTCGCCGGCCTCTTCATCTACGCAACGGTCATCGTCGGTCTCGGCTTCAACCGGTCGGGTTTCGCCGCGTCGCTCGCGGTCACCGTGATGATGCTGCCCATCATCATCCGCTCGGCCGATGTCGTGCTGAGGCTCGTGCCCGGCACCCTCAAGGAGGCCGCTCGCGCGCTCGGTTCGTCCAACTGGCGCACCGTGTGGACGGTAACGCTGCCCACCGCGCGTTCGGGGCTCACGACCGCGATCATCCTCGGCACGGCGCGAGGCATCGGCGAGACCTCGCCCGTGTTGCTCACCGCCGGGTCGACGACGTTCCTCAACCTCAACCCGTTCAGCGGCCCGATGACGTCGCTTCCCCTCACGACGTTCACCTTCGTGAAGTCGCCCGAGCTCTCGATGATCTCCCGAGGTTTCGGCACCGCCGCGGTGCTGATGATCCTCGTGCTCATCCTGTTCGCTCTCGCGCGCGCGATCGGTGGCCGCGGCCCCGGCCAGTTCTCCGCGCGCCAGCGTCGTGCCAAGACCCGCCAGTCCCGCGACGACGACTACCGCTTCAAGGCCAGGGAGCTCGGTATCGAGATGCCGAGCGTGCTCCCGTGGCGACGACTGCTCGCGAGACCGGGCACGACGAACCAGGTCGCAGTGCAGAACGACAGCCCACCGCCCGGCAGCCAGCCGCCACCGCCCACGAAGGAAGACCAGTGAGAACCAGAGCGCGCAGTCGCAGACTCGTCGCCGTGCTGGCGTTGATCGCCGTCGTCGTGCCAGCTCTCGTTGGCGCCTCGGGGGCCTCCGCCGTCGGCTCCACGCACTACCCCGTCTCGGGGTCCGGCTCCACCTGGTCGGCCAACGCGCTCCAGCAGTGGATCCGCAACGTCTCGGCCAACTACCAGTGGACCGTCAACTTCGACGCCGGCGGCTCGTCGGCCGGTCGTCAGCAGTTCTCGCAGGGAACGGTCGACTTCGCCGTCTCCGAGATCCCCTACCAGCTCGCTGGCAGCGACAGCCCTGACCCGCGACCGAACCGGCAGTTCGTGTACGTGCCGATCGTGGCCGGTGGTACCGCGTTCATGTACAACCTCGTCATCGGCGGCCAGCGCGTCACCAACCTGCGCCTCTCCGGCGATGTCGTCGCCAAGATCTTCACGGGCGTCATCACCAAGTGGAACGACCCGGCGATCCTCGCCGACAACCCCAAGCTCGCCCTGCCCGCCGTTCAGATCGTGCCCGTCGTGCGTTCGGACGGCTCAGGTACGACAGCGCAGCTCACGTCGTGGATGCGTTCCGAGCACGGCGGCATCTGGCAGGACTATTGCGCGCGCGCCGGCCGCGCCAACTGCGGCATCACCTCGAACTTCCCCGTCATCGCGGGCTCGGCCTTCGTCGCGCAGAGCGGTTCCGACGGTGTCGCGGGCTTCGTCAAGCAGGACCAGTCGGTCGGCTCGATCACCTACGTCGAGGAGTCGTACGCGCTCAACGCGCGGCTGCCCGTCGCGAAGGTGCTGAACGCCTCCGGCTATTACACGGAGCCATCGGCATCGAACGTCGCCGTGTCGCTGCTCTCCGCCGTGATCAACACGGATGCCACGTCCCCCGACTTCCTCACGGCAAACCTCGGCGGCGTCTACACAAGCGCTGACCCGCGCACGTACCCGCTGTCGTCGTACTCGTACATGATCGCCCCCACCGCCCTCGAGTCGAACTTCACCGAGAACAAGGGGCTCACGCTCGCCGACTTCACGGCCTACTTCCTCTGCGAGGGCCAGCAGCAGGCCGAGGTGCTCGGGTACTCCCCGCTGCCTGTGAACCTGGCATCCGCGGGCCTCGAGCAGGTCAAGAAGATCCCCGGCGGCGATCCGTACGTCAAGGACATCAGCGGATGCAACAACCCGACGTTCTCCCCTGACGGCACCAACAAGCTCGCCAACGAGGCGCCCATGCCGCCCGAGTGCGACAAGAAGGGTGCCGACCAGTGCCTCACCGGTACTGGTGGCGCGGCGGAGGCGACCCCCGACACGAGCGGCACGCGCTCCGACGCGGCCAACACGTCGACGACCGGATCGACCACCGTGGCCGGCACGACGAGCGGCGCTGCGGCTGGCTCGACCGCAGTCGAGAACGTTGTCGAGGGATCGGTCGGCGGCGCCATCGCTGGCTCGCTCGTCGTGACGGGGTCACCGACCGAGCTGCCGGCCCTGGGGCTGTCGCGCTGGACCATGGCGTTCATGGCACTCGGTGCCGTCGGCATCCTCGTGGTCACCCTGCTGCCGCCCATCTTCGCCAGGCAGAGGCAGCACGCCTACGCCAACAGGGGCCTGCCGCGCACGCCGCTCGGGAGCCGCATCCCCAAGATTCATCTGCCGGCCTTGGGCAGGAAACGTTCTGGTGAGTCGTCGTCGAGTGAGGAGGCCTAGCGTGAGCGCCGTGTCTGGTCGAGGTGTAGTCGCGATGTCCCTCGTCGCATTCCTGGTGGGAGCGCTCGCTGTGCTTCCCGGGACGGCGATTCCGGCCGACGCGACCCCGCCGGCGTCCACGGAGTACACGCCAGTGTCCACCGACTCCGCGCTCACCGTTGCCTGGAACGGCGACACGAGCTCGGCAAGCGAGTTCCAGCCGGAGCGCGACACCGCAAGCGGGCATTTCGGCGACTTCAAGAACCTGTCCGTCACCGTCTCGCAGACAACGGGGCTCATCGATCAGGCCGTTCGCGTGAACATCGACGGTTTCGCCGGAACCCGCTCGTACAGCTCCGACGGCACGATGATCACGAACGCACAGAACTACCTCCAGGCCATGCAGTGCTGGGGCGACCCGGAGGCCGATGACTTCCGCGAGACGTGCCAGTGGGGCGGCAGGGGGCTCGCCGGGTTCGGCTCGATCGTCGTGCCCGACAACACGTTCCGTGTCGGCCCCGACGCCTGGGACCCCGGTGCGACGAACGTGACAGACGTGCCGTTCAAGCCCCGCGGTGGTGGCTCGATCACCGGCCGCATCGTGCGCGTCGACGGCAACGACACCTACCCGCTCCTCGAGGAGATCGGCGCTGCAAGCACCAACGAGGTCACGAGCGCGCGAGTCGGCGTCGACGGCACAGGCTACTTCGACTTCGAGGCCCAGACCTCCATCCAGGCACCGCAGCTCGGATGCGGCAGCGACGGCAACAACCGCTGCTGGCTGGTCGTGGTTCCCCGCGGTAGCCACTTCGGCGGCGGAACCGCGTGCAGCAGCTTCCGCGACCCGAACAACCACATCGATCCCGAGAACGGCTACGACCCAGAGAACGGGTACTACCCGTACACGAAGTGGCGTGCGAACGCGGTGCAGGGCGGCAGCCCCATCAGCGACAAGTGCGACTACTGGGACAACCGGATCGTCGTTCCGCTCGACTTCCAACCCACGAGCGCTGCCTGCCCGAAGGGCAGCAAGGAGAAGGGCGTCATCGGCTCGCAGCTCATGATCAGCGCCATGATCTCGTGGCAGCCGGCCCTGTGCCAGTCCACCGAGGTGACCTACAGCTTCGCGACCAACCCGGATTCGGTCGCGCGTGCGCAGGTGATCGCCACCGGAGCCGGTCCAAAACTGGCCTACACGGGGTACCCGGTGAGTCCCGGCGAGTTGCTCAATGAAGAAGAGCGCACCCAGCTCACCAAGACCACCCTCGTCTACGCGCCAGTCGGCGTATCGAGCGTCGTCATCGGCTTCATGGCCGAGGGCGCGAATGGCCGAGTCGAGAACCTCAACCTCTCGCCACGCCTGGTCGCGAAGCTGCTCACGCAGTCGTACAAGTTCACCGTGCCATCCAACTCCTCCGATGTGAGCAGGCCGTTCTCCCACCTTGGCGAGGTGAACCGCTCGTACAACTACCTCTCGCAGGACAAGGAGTTCCAGCAGCTCAACCCCGACAACTACTCCCAGTTCACGAACAACCCGGCCATCGTGCTTCCCGGCCCGTCCGGCGCAGACGCGATCAAGCAGGTCTGGCGGTGGATCCTCGCGGATGAGGATGCCCGGCGCTTCCTCGACGGAGAGCCCGACGACTGGGGCATGACGGTCAACCCGTACTACCTGCCCAAGGGCAACCCCGGTGCATCCATCCCCTGGTATCTCGCGGCCGACGGCACGGACCTCGGCGACAGCCCGGTCACGCGCGAAGTGGGCCTCACCAACCTCGACGGCACACCGCGCAGCCTCGCCGATGTCGTGCTCGACTCGTTCCCCAAGAACGATGAGAGCCTCATCCCGTTGCACCTGGGCGTCGAGAAGTCGCGCTTCGGCAGCATCCAGTTCGCCCCGTACTCCGAAAACCTGCTCTCCGGAGCACGCCAGTCGTTCCGTGGAACGCCCAACTCGAAGACCGTATGGGATGGCAACAAGCTCAACTCCGCGGGAGAGACCGGTGACTGGGTGAGCTCCGGCACGCAGCTCCCGGGCGACAAGTTCATGATCACGATCACCGACAGCCCGTCGGCGCGCCGATACAGCCTGAGCGTCGCATCGTTGTCGATCCCGAACAGCGACGAGATCGTTGCGCCGACGACCGAGGGGATGTCCGGAGCGCTCACCGCGCTCGCCCCAACCACCCTCGACACGGTGCGCCAAGTCGACCCCGGCAAGGTGACCAGCGGAGGCTACCCCATGACGATCGTGACCTACGCCGCGGTCAACGTCTCGGGTAGCGACAGCGAGAGCCGTGAGAAGTACGCGTCGATGATCACCCAGGTGACCACGAACGGGCAGGTCACTGGCACGGCCATCGGCCAGCTGCCGTACGGCTACCTGCCGCTTCCCCGCGAGCTCGTGGCCGAGGCTGAGGCCGCGGTGTCACAGATCCGCGCGTACGTCGACCCCACGGCGCCCGCCTCGGGCGGAACGGCGATCACCAAGCCCACAACCCCGACGTCGACCACCACGAAGACAACGACAACCACTCCCACCACTCCGACGACCACGAAGGACGAGCAGGCCGTCGCGGCCCCCGCCTTCACGGACAGCGACAACCGCACGTCCTCGACGTCCGCGATCGCCAGCGGCGCGCTCGTGATCGCGCTCGTGATCGGATTCCTCGGCTTCCTGATCGGCCCCTTCCTGTTCAGGGGGCTGCCCTAGGAGCACAAGAACCTGCTTTCGGGTATCTGCCTCAGCCCGAAAGAAGAGCCCCCCATCGAACCGCTAAGCCAATGGGGGGCAAGGCCAAGAACGGCCGCCATACAGGGGCACGATACCCACAACACCTTGGAGAATGATGCACAAGAAGAGCACGCTGCGCGTGAGCGCAGTCGCAGCACTCATAGTAGCGGCGATGGCGTTCGGCGCAGCTGCGCCGGCCATGGCCGACCCGACCGACTACAAGCCGCTGGTGGGTGTCGGTTCTGACACCACCGAGGGCCTCGTCGCCGGCATCGCCACCGTCGTCCCGGCCATCGGATCGTACGATGCGGTCGGTAGCACGACCATCCAGACGCGTTCTGGTGGTGCGACCTTCAGCCGCCCGAACGGCTCCGGCGCAGGCCAGAAGGCCCTGACGGCGTCCATCAACCCGAACACCACCGACAAGTACCCGGCAGGCTCCGGCGTCGACATCACGGGCCAGGTCGACTTCGCCCGCTCGTCGAGCGCGCCGTCCGGCTCGCTTCCCGGTTCGCAGCTCACCTTCATCCCCTTCGCACGTGACGCCGTCACGTACGCCGTAAGCGCCGCAAGCGACTTCCCCCGCGATATCGCCAAGGGTGAGGCAAACCAGGACTCGATCAGCCCCGCGCCCTTCACGCTCCGCAACATCTACCGCGGCACGGTCACGACCTACACCGACGCCAACTTCCAGTCCGTGACGATCCGCCCCCTGCTCCCGCAGACCGGTTCGGGAACCCGCTCCTTCTGGATCGCCCAGCTCGGCCTGACCGAGGCGAACATCAACCAGGGTGGCGTGGCGACGGACCTCGGCAACACGGTCCAGGAGCACAACGGAAACTTCGTCACCGGCAAGGGCGACATCGTTCCCTTCTCGGTTGCCCAGTACATCGCGCAGGGTAACCACGCCTCGCTTCCGACGACCGTCGCAGAGCGTCGCGGAAACATCGAGCTCGGCCGGATCGGCACCATCAAGCCGTTCGTGCCCGTCGAGGGTGGCGGCATCGAGCTGAACTCGTCGTTCCCCATCACCCGTCTCGTCTTCAACGTCGTCTCGACGGCTCGCCTCACGGGCTCCTCTGCTGCTGACGTCCAGCTCCAGCAGACGTTCGTGGGCACGTCGTCCAGCGTCTGCCAGGCCGGCTCCACGATTCGCCAGTACGGCTTCGGCACGATCGGCTCGCTGTGCGGTAACACCACCACGTACAAGCAGGGCTACAGCTTCTAACCGCCGCTCCAGACCACTAAGGAATCACTGGAATGAAAACCATTAAGAGCTTCGCTGCGCTGGCCATTGCCGGCGCCGTGATGGCCGGTGGCTTGGCGGTGGCGCAGTCCGCGTCCGCAGCCGAGATCCCCGGAACCATCACAGTCACACCCACCTCGGGTAACGTCTCGGACGCCAACTTCCTCACGGGCATCGCCGTGAGCACTGGCGCCCCCGAGGGCTACCGCGCACTGAGCGGCACGTTCGTCTACCAGGGCGGCACCGAGATCGGTGCGATCGCGCAGGCCCGTCGACCCAGCATGGCCGTCACGGCCGGTGCGAACGGGTTCGACGGCAGCCCGATCAACCTCGACCGTTCGATCATCCCGACGAACACGTACGTCAGCAACAAGCAGCTGAACGCGCTGAGCGGACTGCAGAGCGGCGCCTTCGAGCTCCGTTACTACTTCTTCGCTTCGGATGCCCAGCCGAACCGTTCGACGGACCCGTACGTGAGCCTCGACATGACCTATAACGCCACGAGTGGCGCCTGGTCGGTCGTCTCCGCGCCGACCGAACCCACGGTCACGCGTATCGCTGGCGCCAACCGGTACGACACGTCAGTCAGCGTCGCCCAGGCCTTCCAGCCCGGCGTCGACCGCGTCTACATCGCAACGGGCCTCGGCTACCCCGACGCTCTGAGCGCGTCCGCAGCAGCGGCTCACTTCGGTGTGCCCGTGCTGCTGACGGATCCCAATGAGGTCCCTGCCTCGGTGATCACCGAACTCAAGCGCCTTCACCCGGCCAAGATCGTGATCGTCGGATCGACGGCCTCCGTCGGCGCGACTGTCGAGAAGGCACTCAAGGGCCTGTCATTCGCCCCGACGGTGACCCGCCTCGGCGGAGTCGACCGCTTCGACACCTCGCGTCGGATCGCTGCGGACGCCTTCGGCGCCGGCAGCACTGACAACGCCTACGTGGTGACGGGTCTGAACTTCCCCGACGCACTCGCGGCATCGCCCGCGGCGGCCCAGTACGACGGTCCCGTCGTGCTGGTGCGCGGAACCGATCCATCGCTCGACGCGGCAACCATGTCTGCGATCAGCAAGCTTGGTGTCGACAACGTCAAGATCGCCGGCACAAATGCCACGGTCAGCAACGGCATCGAGGCGCAGCTCGACGTTCTCTACGACGTTGAGCGTTTCGGTGGCACGGACCGTTTCGAGACGAGCGTGCTGATCAGCAACGATGCGTTCCCCACGGCCGACACGGCATATCTCGCAACGGGGTTGAACTTCCCCGATGCGCTCGCCGGTGGCGCGCGAGCCGGTGCCGAGAACGCACCGATGTTCACGACGCGTACCGACTGTGTGCCCGCCTCGGTCCTCGCATCCATCGAGGCACTCGGCGTCACGAAGATCGTGCTGCTTGGCGGCCTGCCGTCGCTCGACGCGAAGGTGGAGGCCCTCACGCCCTGCGTGTAGGAACACCGCTGAGCACCAGATAGCAACACCAGCCTCCTGCGGGGTCGCTCCACAACGGAGTGGCCCCGCAGTGGGGACCAACACCTAACCCGATGAGTTTTTGATGGTCTTGACGAACTTCGCCCGCGTGGTGGGCGCGGCCGCCCTCGTGGCGGTGCTTGCGCTCGCCCCTCTTGCGGCAGCGCCCGCAGCGTTCGGCGCGACCCCCTCTGTGACGATCGCACCCGCGCCGGTCGGTGACCAGCCGAGGGCAGCGATCGAGGTCTCGATGGATGCCGGAGCCGCCGTTCAGGACAGCGTCGTCGTCACCAACCACGCCAGTACGCAGGCGCGCTTCGAGCTTCGCGCTGTGGATGCCGCGAACACCGAATCCGGAACCCTGGAGCTCGTACCGACCGAGCAGAAGTCCGTGGCCTCCGGCCGCTGGATCGCCGTGGGCTACCAGGCGATCGTGCTCGACGCCGGCGCATCCGCCGTCGTTCCGGTCACGATCACTGTGCCGGGCAACATCGAAACGGGTGACTACGCGGCAGGGCTTGCCGTGGTCGAGTCCACCGCTGGCGGGTTCGTGATCGACTCAGCTCCCGACGTTGCGGCACAGTCGGGCGTCGCCGTGTTCATCGCCGTCTCGGGCATCCGTGAACCCGAGGTGACCGTGACGGGTACGGCCAGCGCCTTCAGCCCCTCGTGGAACCCCTTCGCACCCGGCACCTTCAGCGTTCGATACGACGTGGCGAACTCCGGAAACACCCGGGTCGACCTCTACCAGTCCATCGTCGTGACCGGCCCGTTCGGCATCACCTTCGCCACCCTGAGGCCGGAGCCGGTCCTCAACCTGATGCCGACCCAGGCCGTGCGGGTGAGTGCTGAGGCTCCCGGCATCCCGCCCCTGCTGCTTGCGTGGGCCGACGTCTCGGTCGTCTCGGTGAAGCCCGGCGACCCCGACCCCGTGACGGAGGCGGTCGCCGCCGGTGCTCCGGTTGCTCCAACGGCCCCGACTCCGGCCGCATCGACGGATGCCGCGACCGACGCACCACAGGAGCCCGCCACCACGCCTGAACCCGTTGCCGAAGGCGCGATCGTGCCGGAGACCTCCACCAACTACACCGTCGTCTACCCGGAGGCGATCGCCCACACCCTCGCACCCGCGATCTCGTGGACGCTCTTGCTCATCGTGCTGGTTGTCGCGGCGGTGCTGTTCATCGCGATCCGCTACATCTCCGGCGCCAGGGCGCGCGGCTACCAGCTGATCGACGAGGTCGCGGCGCGCAGCATCCGCCAGCCGAACCCACCGATGACGCGCGGAGGTGCAGCATGAGGCCGCACCCCATGACGGCACTCCGCCTGTCCACAGTCACGATCGCGCTCGGCGCAGCTCTCGCGCTGGGGTTCGGTGGGGCCGCGCTCGCGGAGACGCCGACGCCGACTCCGACTCCGACAGCCTCAGCCAGTTCGACTCCGACGCCGAGCCCCTCCGCGACCACCGCGCCACCTCCCGCCGACGGTAGCCCCGTGGCCCCCGCCATGCCCGGGGACGAGGCCGAGGGCATGGAGCTCGACAACGAGCGCGTGGCCGCAGGGGACTGGGTCATCGCGCGCTCCGTGGGCAACGCCCCGGGCGAGAAGGTGCAGTTCGTGCTCTACCGCGGGCCGATCGTCGTCGACAGTTTCGTCGCCGATGACGAGGGCGTCGCGGTGGCGGAGTTCAAGGTGCCCGAGGAGATCCGCCCCGGCGACCACGTGATCGAGGCGACTGGCTGGGACTCCGACCACGTCACCAACGCGACCTTCGTGGTCGTAGCCCCGCCAGCATCCGGCGCTCCCGGCATGGAGTGGGTGTTCCTCGTGCTCGGGGTGCTCGCCGTCTCGCTCGTCGCTCTTGCGATCAGCTACCGGGAACCGATCGGCCGCCTGTTCAGCGGCCGCGGTGCCAGTGAGGATTCACCATCGTGACCGTGACAGACCTTCCGAGAACCGATGTGCCAGCGGGCGAAGTAGGGGAGTCGGTGGATGCCGCGACCCTGACGCAGCTCGAGGTCGCTGCATCCGCGCCATCCTTCCCACCGCCGGACCCCATGCAACGGTTCCCGATGTGGCTGCAGCGCCAGCCCACCCAGCAGAAGCCGCCACGGTCGCGCCCGAACCCTCGCCAGATCCGATGGTGGGTCGGCGTCGTGTGGACCCTCATCGCCGCGCTGTCGCTCGGCTTCGTGGCCCACGTCACCCTCGTCGGCTGGCTCCAGCACTCTCGTGGCCAGTACCTGCTCTACGAGGCGCTGCGTGTCGAGCTCGCCCAGGCCACCGCGCCCCTCGGCCAGCTCGACGTCGACGAAAACCTCGTGCCGAACGGCACGCCCATCGGCACGTTGACGATCGACTCGATCGGCGTTCGTGAGGTGTTCGTGCAGGGCACGCGGCCGGATGACCTGCTCGCAGCGGTCGGGCACCGCCGTGACACCGTCATGCCGGGCCAGGAGGGCCGGTCCATCATCATGGGCAGGCAGGCCACGTACGGCGGCCCGTTCCGCAACCTCAGCGCACTCGAGGTCGGCGACACTATTCAGGTCACCACGGCGCAAGGCACGAGCACGTACGAGGTCTTCAACTTCCGCCGGGAAGGCGACCTGCTGTCCGAGCCGCTCGAGAAGGGCGAGGGCATGCTCGAGCTCATCACCGCCGACGGAACACCGCTCGCCCCGAGTGGTGTGCTGCACGTCGACGCAGCGCTCGTCTCCGAGGTCTTCGAGACGCCAGCCGCCGTCTACACCGACAAGATCCTGGATGCCTCGGAGCTCGCCATGGGCTCGGCCCAGACCGACTGGCTGCCGGTGCTGTTCTGGTTCCAGTGGCTCGCCATCGCCACGATCGCGCTCCGCTGGGTGCGCGGCCGTTGGGGCGTCTGGCAGACCTGGGTCATCACGGTTCCCGTACTGCTCGCCCTCGGCGCCGCCACTGCGAGTGCCGCCATGTCCATGCTTCCCAACCTGCTGTAGAAGATTTCCCGGAGACTCACGTGACTGTGCCAGAGACCAACACCGCGACCGACTCACCCGAGATCGAGTCCGTCGTCGAGCCGAACGATGCCGAGACGGCCGCGCCCGCGGCATCCGTCGCCCCCAAGGCCAAGCGGCCCGCCAAGAAGAGGGTTCCGCGACGGGCCTCCAGCGCGGCGAGCACCGTGACGCCGACCGAGGAGCCCGAGCCCGAGATCGTCGCCGAGCCTGAAACTGTAGCCGAGCTCGAGATCGAGGCCGTCGAACAGCCGGCGGCCGAACTCGAGCCGTTCGCACCGGTCGAGGAGAAGCCGCTCACGGTGACCCAGGAGTTCCGCGCGTTCATCGAGCCACAGCAGCCGGCCGAGCTCTCGCTGCCGACCGGCATCCCGTCGCAGCCGGAACTCCCCGCACTCGCCACCCTCGATGCGCGCTCGATCTCCGCGTGGTTCGGCGACCGCAAGGTGCTCGATCGCGTCGACCTGACGATGGAGGCTGGCAAGGTCACCGCGCTCATCGGCCCCTCGGGTTGTGGCAAGTCGACGTTCCTGCGCATCCTCAACCGCATGCACGAGATGATTCCGTCGGCGTCGCTCGCCGGCGAGGTGCTGCTCGACGGTGAGGACATCTACAGCGCGAACCGTAGGCTCACTGCCGCTCGCCGCGAGATCGGCATGGTCTTCCAGAAGCCGAACCCGTTCCCCGCCATGTCGATCTACGACAACGTGATCGCGGGCCTCAAGCTCACGGGAACCCGTGCCAACCGCGACGAGAAGGATCTGCTCGTCGAGTCGAGCCTGACGAAGGCCGGGCTCTGGAAGGAGGTGCGCGATCGTTTGCGCCAGCCGGGCGGTGGCCTCTCCGGTGGCCAGCAGCAGCGCCTGTGTATCGCACGTTCACTCGCTGTGCGCCCCCGCGTGCTCCTCATGGACGAGCCGTGCTCAGCGCTCGACCCCACCTCCACGCGCGTCATCGAGGAGACCATGCTCGAGCTCGCGCACGAGGTGACGATCGTCATCGTGACCCACAACATGCAGCAGGCCCAGCGCGTCTCCGACAACTGCGCGTTCTTCCTCGCCGCACAGGGAACCCCCGGCGCGATCGTCGAGCAGGGCGATACCAAGATGCTCTTCGAGAGCCCTATCGACCCTCGCACGCACGACTACGTGAACGGTCGCTTCGGATAGGTCCCCGGTCGACTAGACGGCGATTCCGGCCGCGCGCAGGATCAGGCTCGCGATCTCCTCAGGGTGGGTGACCATCGCGAGGTGACCGCCGTCGACCTCGATCGTCTCTGCTCCCATCCGTGCAGCAACGTGTCGTTCGAGTTCGGGCGAGGTCGTGCGATCCTGCTTCGAGACCGAGTAGAAGGTGGGCTTGTCGTGCCACGCGGCGACTGTCGTGCGCGAAGCGAAGAGGGTGTCTGCGATCGGCCCCTGGGTCGCGTAGAGCACGCGAGCGCGAACCGGGTCCACCCCGTTCGCGAAGCTCTCGAGGAAGGCTTCCTCCGACAGCTGCGCGAACCCGTCGCGCTTCTGCAGGCCAGCGGATGCCGGTGGCGTGGGGAACTGCGCGGCGAGAGCGGCATAGTCCTCATCGACCTCCGGAGCCCTCGCCGACACATAGACGAGCGCCGAGACGAGCGGGTGATCGCCCGCCTGGCTGATGACGGTGCCGGCCCACGAGTGACCCGCGAGCACGGTGGGGCCGTCCTGCAGGTCGAGCGCGCGGGTGGTCGCTGCCGCGTCATCCGCAAGGCTCGTCAACGGGTTCTGCACTGCGGTGACGGTGAGTCCCTTCTCCTGGAGCAGCGGAATGACGTCGGCCCACGAGGAGCCATCGGCGTAGGCACCGTGAACGAGCACGACATTGCGGGCTGGGGTCGGGGCATCCGGAGTCATGGGCCCACCCTCCTCCTGAGGCGAGCTTTCGTCAATGGAATCCTCTGCAAGCTCCCAGCGTTCTGGAGCACACTGTGCAGCGCGAAGGTGCTGGTACTCTGGCGTCCTCCGGCGACGTTCATACGCCAGCGAACAGGCTCGCTACACGATGACTCCCCCTACTTTTCTCTCGCGGTTCTCACGCACCAGGCCCGGTTCCGCCCCGCAGCCAGGCGCGGCATCCCGTGCTGCTCGCGGAGTGCTCGGCCTCGCGGCGGCCGTCGTCGCATTCGCTCTTGCCGCGCTCACCGCTGTCGCGCCGCCGCCGATGCCCTCGGAGTCGGACGAGCTGCAGTGGTTCATCGAGCAGAACGCGCAGAGCATGAAGGTCGACGAGGATGTCGCCGCCACATCCATCACGCGCGACGGTTACGGTGCGACTCCCGGCGTCGACACCCTCGTGGCCGGCGGCACCAATTACGACTGGGCGAAGCTCGTGCTGCTGCTCGGCGGGTTCCCGATCACCGACAACAATGTGACCGTCTTCACGCGGTGGATGCGCCAGGAGAACTACGTCGACGACTGGTGGAACCGCAACAACCCCCTCAACAACGGTTGGGGTTCCGGTGGTGGTGGCGGTCTCGGCAGCTACGACAACCTCGTGCTCGCCGCGGAGAATGCGGCGGAGGCACTCAACACGCTGCCCAAGTACTCGGGCATCGTCGCGGCGTTCCGGGCGGATGCCCCGACCGCCCAGACCGAGAACGCGATCTGGTTCTCCGGCTGGGCATCCGGCATGTACAACAACGGCACGCACTGGTCGTACACCGAGGTGCCCGTGGTGACGGCGCCGCCGGAGGCCTGGTAGTTCCGTCGGTCGGGGGCCAGCGCTAGCGTGTTGGCATGGCCGAGCATCCCAGTGCCTTCGAGGTGGGCGACCCACTCGTGGAGCGGGTGAGGCGACTCTGCCTGGCGCTGCCCGAGGCCATCGAGGTCGAGGCATGGGGGCATCCCACGTTCCGGGCGGGCAAGAAGATCTTCGCTAGCGTCTCGTCGCCGCGGGGCCTCGGGCATGCGGTCGTGTTCAAGCCCGACCCGGAGGATGCACCGGCACTCCGACAGGACGCGCGCATCTTCGACCCGCCGTACTGGGGTGGCAAGAACGGCTGGCTGGGGATCGGAATCGACGACCCGGACCTCGACTGGGAGCTGGTCGCCGAACTCATCGACGCTTCGTACCGCCAGGTCGCGCTCGTGCGACAGGTCAAGCTGCTGGATGCCCGGTGAAGCTGATCGCGTCGCTCCTCACCCCCCTGGTGCTCGCCGGCTGCGCTCCAGCCTCGCAGGATCCCCGCGTCGTCGAGCCCGTGGTGATCGCGGCGGCCGTCGACGCCGACGGGTTCCTCAGGGCCTCCGCGTACGTGGAGGGGATCGAG
Source organism: uncultured Salinibacterium sp. (assembly GCA_964425885.1). Taxonomy (GTDB): domain Bacteria; phylum Actinomycetota; class Actinomycetes; order Actinomycetales; family Microbacteriaceae; genus Rhodoglobus. The sequence goes on along the minus strand of CAYRON010000001.1, from coordinate 254,179 downwards.
GAGTCCGGCGGCACGTGCCGGTTCACGTTCTGGGCTGACTGGGGTGGGGCATCCCGGCTCACGTCGACCGCGAGCCTGGTGGACGGTCGCACCGAGTGCGGCGATGTGGAGGAGCACATCCAGCCGCTGCGAGCGGGCGAGTACGAGCTCATCGTGACATACGAATCGCCAGCGGCGGAGGGGGAGAGCGAGCCGTTCGCGGTGAGCGTCCCGGAGCACTGAGAGGCCGTGCATCCGCTGTCTGCCGCCTCACGTACGCTGGTGAAGTGAAGGCGGCGCGCGGCGGGGTAGTGGGTTCTGCTGGCATCGTCGTGCTCGGTCTCGTCTGCCAGGAGATCGGTGCTGCCATCGCGGTGACGGTGTTCCCCCAGGTGGGCCCGATCGGCATGGTCACGCTGCGCCTGGTGTTCTCGGCGCTCATTCTTCTCGCGATCTTCCGACCGTCGGTGCGCAAGCGCAGTCGAAGCGACTGGATGACCGTGCTCGCCTTCGGCCTCGTGCTCGCCGGCATGAACGCACTCTTCTACCTGGCGCTCGAGCGGCTGCACCTCGGGGTGACCCTGACGATCGAGATCCTCGGGCCGCTGATCCTCTCCGTGATCGTGAGCCGTCGGGCCTCGAGCTGGCTGTGGGCGGTGCTCGCGTTCGCGGGAGTTGCCGTTGTGGGCTGCGGCGGCGCGAGTGAGCTCGACCCGCTCGGTGTGGTGTTCGCCGCCGGTGCCGGTGCGGCCTGGGCCGGCTACATCCTGCTGTCGGCGCGCACGGGCGCAGCGTTCGGCCGCCTCGACGGTCTCGCTTTCGCAATGGTGATCGGCGCGATCGCGATCCTCCCGTTCGGCATCGGCAGCGCGGGTCTCGCGCTCGTGCAGCCGTGGGTGCTGCTGCTCGGTGTCGCGATCGCCGTGCTCTCGTCGGCTGTGCCGTACGGGCTTGAGCTCATCGCGCTGCGGCGGCTTCCCGCATCCGCGTTCTCGATCCTGCTGAGCCTTGCCCCGGCGCTTGCGGCGCTCGCGGGCCTCTTCATTCTCGGGCAGGCCCTCTCGTGGGCGGATGCTGCGGGCATCGCCCTCGTGGTCGTGGCCTCCATGGGCGCCGTTCGCGCCGCTGCCAAGGCCGACCGCCTCGAAACGGACGAGCCAACCCCCTGACCGCGCCCACCCTGACCTCCGGCACCGCAGATCGCTGGTATAGTCTTCAGGTTGGCAAATAAGCCACATGCGCCCGTAGCTCAGCGGATAGAGCAATTGACTACGGATCAATAGGCCGGGGGTTCAAATCCCTCCGGGCGCACATCGGAAAAATCCCCGCCATTCTTGGCGGGGATTTTTGCGTTGTGTACGCGGGTGGCACTGTGGGGCGTCAAATCCCTCCGGGCCCACCACCTGTCTCAGCACGAGCACCAACCGCCCACCTCAAAAGAGCGTCGGCTGAGCAGCTTCTCCCGCTTCAGGCTTCTGCGCGCCCTGAAGCCCGAACTTCCGTCCAGTCGTGGACTGAGACAGAGGCAATCCATACTTCTCCAACAGGTCGCGCATGTGCACCCTCAAGCGGCCCGAATAGTCGCCGGGCAGGTTCGCGCCGCCCGCATACAGCGTCCGGTACTCCGGAACCAAGTCTGGCGCGTATCGTCCCAACCACTGGAAGAAGCCCGGCTTCACTTTCGGCGGCAGGAACAGGGAGGTATAGAGCACGCTCGTGGCGCCGGCGTCGGCAATCGACCTCACCATCGCTTCAAGTTGCTCTGGCCGGTCGCCGAGGATGGGCAGGATGGGCGCAACGAAGACAGTGCAATCGAGGCCCGCGCTGCGAATGTCACTGACCGTCTGGAGACGGGCTGCCGTGCTTGGCGTTCCCGGTTCCAGGCTCCGCTGAAGTTGGTCATCGACCAGCGAGATCGACAGCCCGGGCTCCACTCGAGTCGTCTCATTGACGGAGGCCAGTAAGGCAAGATCCCGCCGTATCAGCGTGCCCTTGGTCAGTATCGAAAAGGGAATGCGGGCATCACCCAGCGCCTGGATGATGCCCGGCATGAGGCTGTAGCGACCCTCAGCTCGCTGGTAGGGGTCTGTGCTCGTTCCGAGTGACACGCGCGGAGGCGCGTCCTTCTTTCGCTTGAGTTCACGTCGGAGCACCTCGACGATGTTCGTCTTGACGATGATCTCGTTCTCGAAGTCCTCAGTCATCCCGAGACCCAGGTAGTCGTGGGTTGGCCGCGCATAGCAGTAGGAGCATGCGTGGGTGCAGCCACGATACGGGTTGACGGTCCACTCGCCAGGGAGCATCCGCGATCCCACTGGCACGTGATTGAGTGCTGACCTCGCAAGTACTTCATGAAACGTGACGTTCTGGAACTCGGGCGACCGAACGCTACGAATCAGGTGAGAGATCTTTGCCAGGCCGGGAAGTGTTCCCGGTGTGATCGCATCGACACGCTGGCCGTTCCACCGCATTCCCAGAGCATCGGACGCGGATTCGTCGTGCCCACCATTCGATATCAACGCAACCCCCGGCGCTCGCGTTCGCCGCTATGACCAGCGAGATTCTCCATCAACAACAATCTCCCAATTTCCTGTCCGGACGGACAGCATCTATGTTACTGTCCTGTAGGACGGTTTCCTAGAGGAGCCGCGGTCAGGCTGGCACCCGCGTGCGGCCAGCGCAGCGTACGAGAACCCTCGTGCACGAAGAGAGGAAAGAAAGAAAGATGGAAACGAAACTGGACAAGACCACTCTGCCGGCCGCCGTGCTCGGCTTCGTGGACGGTTGGCAGGGTCGCGACGCGGAGAAGGTCGAGAGCCTTTTCACGGAGAACGCAGTGGTGAGCGACGAAGGCCACACGTACCGCGGCCGCGACGAGATCAACGCGTGGATCCGCAACAGCATCAACCTGTTCACCACCACGCTCTCGTTCCTCGGGGCACGTGAGGTCGACGGCATGGTCGGGGCGTCATACCGCCTCGAGGGTGACTTCCCGGGTGGAGTCGTGGAGCTGGAGTACCAGTTCCACCTCGACGCCGAGGGGCAGATCGCCAAGCTCGATTTCGCAGCTGCATCGGTGTAACCCATCGACGCAAAAGTAAGAGGCCACCTCCCATTGGGGGTGGCCTCTTTGACTTGGTCCCACCGTCAGGCGGACCGTCTGATCTAGGGAACCAGCGGGCGAAGGCCCCGTTCAAGCATCTGGTCAGCCGCGTTGATCGCATCGGCCACAAAGCGTTGAGTGAGGGAGGTGTATGCGGCCACGTCTTCGGGCGACCATCCCTCGAGCACCTCGTTGATCATCCGATCCCCCAGCTCATACACGCCTCGGGCCGCTTCCTCGCCAGCTTCAGTGAGGCTGATGAGAGTCGCTCGCCCGTCGCTCGGATCGGTGGATCGCGACACCAACCCGCTGTCCTCGAGGCGGCCAACGATTTTGCTGACGTGAGAAGCGCCAGTTCCGAGAACATCCGACATGGCCGTGGGGCGCATCGGGCCCCACGCCGCCAGGTGGCGAAGAGCTGCGTGAGAGGCCTGGTCGACCTCCGCCCCCGACTTGGCAAGAATCTGGCCCTGCAGTGCGGGTGAGTCCCAGAGGAGGATCAGCGCGCTGAGATTCGCGAGCAGCTCGGACCGGTAGGGAAAGTCCGCAGCGACGCGTCGCTTTCCTGCGAAGGGTTCGTCAGCGCTCATGGGGTTGAGTGTAATCCCTGTCGTCAGGGACAGCTTCTTTATTGTCCGCTCAGACAGTAAATGATAAAGTAGACCAATCAGTAGAGACGAGGTCATCCTCGTCAAAGAGATCGGAGTTGCCTCGTGGGGTCGATGGACGAATTGATCAACCCCAGCGTCGTTGCGGCATTGGCCGCCAGCATGAGCGCGGCCTCACCTTTGTTCGAGTCAACGGCGCTGAAGAAAGCACAGGGTGCCCTCGCTGATCAACGGTTACGCGATCGAGTGAGCATGGTTCGCGACGCTGTGCTGGATGATGTGCCGGCCGGCTTCGACAACATGCAGTCCGTCATCACGGAGGCTCTCGAGCTCCCAGATTTTGCCGGCTGGATGATCTGGCCTGTGACGGAGGCCGTAAGCGCGAGTGCCCTGGCGAGCGCAACTACTCACGACTTCGATTCCGGGATGGCCCTGCTCGCGCGCCTCACGCCCCGGCTGAGCAGCGAGTTCGCAATCCGCGACATGCTGAACGCGCGACCAGAAAGGGCTGTCGACCAGATGACGTCATGGGTCACGAACGAGAACGAGCACGTTCGTCGGCTCGCGACCGAGGGATCGCGTGCATACCTGCCGTGGGCGCGCAAAGTCGCCTGGCTGATCGACCATCCTCGAGCCACTGGCGCAATCCTCGACGCCGCATACCGTGACCCTTCCGAATATGTCCGCCGATCTACGGCGAATCATCTCAATGACCTCAGCAGGGTCGACGCGGCGGCAGCGACAGATGCAGCACGGCGCTGGGCGGCACAACCCGACTCGAACACGGCCTGGGTAACCAGGCACGGGCTTCGAACGCTGATCAAACGTGCCGACCCAGTGGCTCTGACGCTCGTCGGTTTCGCGGGCACGGATCTGACGGTTGAGGCCCCGAGGCTCAGCCGACCCAGTCTCAGTTGGGGTGGGAGCCTCGAGTTCGCAGGACGTGTCGCCAACCATGGGTCTGTCCCGGCGAATGTGGCCATCGACTATGTGGTCGGATTCGTGCGCGCTAACGGTTCGACCAGCCGCAAGACTTTCAAGCTCGCTACCCGAGGTATCGCGCCGGGGGAGAGCGTCGAGATCATCAAAACGCACTCCTTCAGGCCGATCACCACCCGCACGTACTACCCGGGAATCCACAGCGTAAGCATCCAGGCAAATGGGATTGCATCTCCACCAGCATATTTTTCACTTGAAGCCGGCAACTAGAGAGCGACGAAACAGCAGAGCGGCAAAGCCCGGTCGCACGAACTAAGAGCGCAACCCCACCACGCCCTCGCCTCTCCACCACGTGAGATGGGCCGACTCGCTACCGAGCCGGCCCATCTCTGGTCCAGCTCAAGCCGCGCCAAAAAGGGCGTTCTGGGCGGCCATCGCGATGACATCGGAAACCACATCGGCCCGCGTCATATAGACAGCGTGACTTCCCGGCGTCGTCGTGATCCGCGCGTTGGCGCGCTGTGCCATGAACTGCAGCATCGCCTGGTCGAAGGCCTTGTCCTCCGTGGCGATTACTGCCCAGCTCGGCTTGACGTGCCAGGCAGCCTCCGTCACGGGCTCCCCGAACACTGCCATGTTCACCGGCACCTGCGCCGCTTCGAGGAACGCCGCGTCTGCCTCGCTCGCGTCCGCCGCGAAGCCGTTCGCAAACGTTCCGCGTCGCAGCTGGCCGAAGCCGTCCTCAGCGATGTCGATCACGAATTCGGGTGTCCCGGCGAAACCTTCGTACTGCTCACCAGAGGTCTGCCCCGAATCGGGAATCAGTGCGGCAACGTAAACGAGACCTGCGGCGTTCTTGTGATTGCCCGCCTCCGTCACGACCGTGCCACCCCACGAGTGCCCCACGAGAATCGTCGGCCCGTCCTGGGCATCAAGAACCCGTGTGGTCGCGGCCACGTCGTCGGCGAACGACGTGAGCGGGTTCTGGACAATGCTGACCCGATACCCGCGCGAGGTCAGCTCCTCGTAGACGTTCCGCCATCCGGAGCCGTCCGCAAAGGCGCCGTGAACCAGCACAACGTTCTTGATTCCTTCGATGGTGCTCATTGCATATCCCTTCTGTAAGCCCGAGATCAGACGATCCGGGGGCGCCCGCGTTGGCGCGCCTCGACGCTAGCAGAATACTGTCCTTTAGGACAGTAAAAAGATGTCGAAAAGGACAATAAATGTGCAATTTTGGGAATTGTCGGAGCGCTGTGGTGTGTTGAATCGAGCATGGACACTACGAAGAACATCAATGCAAAGGCCTCGGGCTCCTTCTCCATCGGAGGAGACCTGCCGGTTGTGCGCCTCGGCTATGGCACCATGCAGCTGACCGGACCGGGAACATGGGGTGAGCCAGCCGACCGAGCTTCCGCGATCGCCGTGGTGCGGCGCGCCGTGGAGTTGGGCGTCACGCTCATCGACACCGCGGACGCGTACGGCCCATATGTGACTGACTCGATTCTCCGTGAGGCGCTGCACCCCTACGGAGACGACATAGTTATCGCCACGAAGGTCGGATTTACCCGCCAGGGTCCGAATAAATGGACCCCTCTCGGGCGCCCGGAATACCTACGGCAGCAGGCGGAACTCAATCTCCGAAACCTCGGTCTTGAATCCATTGATCTGCTTCAGCTCCACCGCATTGACCCATCGGTGCCAGTCGAGGATCAGGTCGGCGAGCTCGCGAAACTGCAGAGCGAAGGCAAGGTTCGGCACATCGGTCTTTCGGAGGTGAGCGTCGACGACATTGTCGAAGCGCGCAAGACTGCCGACATCGTTTCCGTGCAGAATCGCTTCAACCTGACAGAACGCCAATCAGAGTCCGTGCTCGACTATGCGGAGAAGGAGGGGCTGGCCTTCATCCCTTGGTTCCCTCTTGCGACGGGGCAGCTCGCCGGGGCGGGCAGTCCTCTGACCGAGGTAGCGAACGAGCTCGGGCGCGCCCCGAGCCAGGTTGCCTTGGCCTGGTTGCTGCGGCGCTCGCCCGTGATGCTTCCCATCCCAGGCACGTCGTCGATTGAGCACCTTGAGCAGAACGTCGAGGCCGCACACATCGAACTGACGGACGAGGAGTTTGCGGCGCTTGACGCGCTGGCGTGACGCGTCACGCGCCCCACGGCCGGCTCGTCGCTATTAGGTGAGCACTCGGTGGACACGCGAGCGCCCCGACCTGCGGCCGGGGCGCTCGCTCGCGAGTTGGAGCCTCGGTGTTACGAGAGCTCGCATCCCACTCTTACCCCTGCTGCCGCAGCTTGTCGGCAAACGTCGGCTGATGGGCGGTGAAGCCTCCATCGACGTAGAGGATCTGCCCGGTCACGAACTTGGATTCGTCTGACGCGAGGAACACCGCCGCGTTGGCGACATCGGACGGCTCTCCCGCGATTGCCAGGAGCTGCGAGTCGCGAACCACCTGCGTGCTGGCCACGCCCTCCAGGCGATGACCGGGCAGTGAATGCGCCGCTTGGGGCGGCGGGATCAGGCCGGGCGCGATCGTGTTCGCGCGGATCCCTTGTCGACCGAACCCTGTCGCAATCGACTGGGTCAGGTAGTTCATTGCCGCTTTGCTGGTTCCGTAAGCCGTGAGGACGGTGTCCCCTGCGAAGCCCTGCAACGACGACGTGTTGATGATCGAACCGCCTCCCGACGCGATCATGTGGGGGATGGCGTACTTGGAACCCAGAAACACACTGCCCGTGTTCACCTCGATGGTCTTCATAAAGTGTTCGAGGCTCATGTCCACCACGTTGGTGTCACCCACGATCCACTCAAGGTCCACGAGCGCGGCATTGTTCCACAGCACGTCGAGCCGACCGTAGGTCTCCATGGCGGTGGCGATCATCGACTGCACATCGGCGGGCTCCGTGACGTCACCCACGTGCGTGGTGACGTCGAGGCCTTGATCCCGCAGAACGGATGCCCGGTCCACCACTGACGACGATCGGCCCGACATCACCACCCTGGCGCCTTCCCTGGCCATAAGTTCAGCCCCAGCGAACCCGAGCCCGCCACTGGCTCCTGTGATGACGGCGACCTTGCCAGAAAGTCGGCCCATCACTCAGCCGACCTCTCCGACCCGGGTGGCCTTGAGCGCACCGGACCACGAGACGAGCTGATCGAGCATGGTGCCCAGCGCTGCGACGTGGAACGTGCTGGGCGTCTTGAGGGCGGAGTAGTTCTCGAAGTCGGCACCCGTGGAGAACATCACCTGCTGGCGAACACCTGCGATCTGGAGCTCCGCGAGGATGAGCCTCAAGTGCTCAGCGGCGCGCGCACCCGACACGACCCCGCCGTAGCTGACGATGCCCGCTGCCTTGTTGTTCCACTCGGAGTAGACGAAGTCGATGGCGTTCTTGAGCGCCCCCGGAATCGACTTGTTGTACTCGGGAGTGACAAAGACGTAGCCGTCGTACTGCGCGACCAGTGCAGCCCAGTCCTTGGTGTGGTCGTGTTCGTACGCGCCCATCGCTGCTGGGATGCTCTCGTCGAGTTTCGAGAGCGGGAAGTCGTTCAGGTCGACGAGGTCATAGGTCGCATCATCCCGTGATGTCGCCTGGTCGAGCACCCAGTTTCCCAGCTGGTCTCCTACTCGCCCGGGGCGAGTGCTTGCCACGATGACAGCGATCTTGAGGTCGGACATTGGTTTCCTTTCGCGGTCGCACGTTCGGCGCCGCTAAGGCCAAGATGCAGTGGGGCACATATATTCCCACTAACAATTAATATGTTCTACATATCAAACTGTTCTACAGACGAGGCAGCACTCCTGGCGCGGCCAGACCGTCGATGGAGTCAGAGCACGCGTCCGCTGGCGGCGGGGCCGCATTGATCGAGAGCGCTAACTGCTCTGCCTGCTCGATGAACGTCGCGCGGAGGGCGGCGGGCAGATCGCCGAGGGCCGCCTGCTCGGCATCGCGCACCGACGATTGCAGACCTTTCAGAACGGATGCCCCGTGCGGCGTGATCACGATGCGCTTGGCCCTGCGGTCCTTGGCGTCGACCCGCCTCTCGAGGAGGTTCTCCGCCTCAAGGGCATCAATGATGTAGGGCATCACGCTCTTGTCGATGTTGAGGTGCTTGGCCAGTGCGCTCTGCGTGGGCGGGTCGGCTTCGGCGATGACTGTGAGGATCTGGTACCCCCGCGTGCCATGGGGGAGCCCGGCAAGTGCCGACTCAACCCGCTCGTGCCAGTGGCGGAGAATCACGCTCAGCGACCACCCCAGATCCGGTGCGGTAGTCCCCGTGGCGGGTTCGACATCCTGAGCACTCATGGTGCGACGATACCCGATCGTTTGTCGTGCCAATAGTTTTGCTGCGGATGGATCGGACTAGGGCGACCTCACGAGGCACTGTGCCAACGTCGAAGTGATCTCCTACGCTGTTCTCAACGACTGATCGGAACGTGAACATGACCTACGCCGTCACCAACCCCGCCACAGGCGAGACGCTCGCCACGTACCCGGATGCCACGGAAGCCGAAGTGGAGACCGCGCTCGCGGCCGCGCACTCCGCCGCTATGGGCTACGGTCGCACGTCGACTACGGACGAGCGAGCCGCAGGCCTGCGAACGGTCGCGCGCCTGCATCGTGAACGCCGCGACGAACTGGCAGCGATCATCGTGCGCGAGATGGGCAAGCCCCTCGAGGCAGCCCTCGGGGAGGTCGACTTCGCCGCGGACATCACGGAGTACTACGCAGACCACATCGCGGAGATCACGGGCGACAGCCCGGTACCCATCGAGGGCGATGGCACGGCCGTCATCCGTCGCAGCCCCATCGGCGCGCTCCTCGGCATCATGCCGTGGAACTTCCCGTACTACCAGGTGGCCCGATTCGCCGCGCCCAACATCGCGATCGGCAACACGATCGTGCTCAAGCACGCACCCCAGTGCCCGGAGTCGGCCGCCGCCATCGAGGCGATCTACCACGAGGCCTTCCCGGCTGGCGTGTACACCAACGTTCGACTCACCAACGAGCAGGCCGCGGCCGTCATCGCCGACCCGCGCATCCATGGTGTCTCGGTGACGGGTTCCGAGCGTGCGGGTGCCGCGGTCGCGGAGGTCGCCGGCCGTCATCTCAAGAAGGTCGCGCTCGAACTCGGTGGCTCGGACCCGTTCATCCTGCTCTCGACCGACGACCTCGACGCGACCGTGCAGGCGGCCGTCGATGCGCGCCTCGACAACACCGGCCAGTCCTGCAACGCTGCGAAGCGTTTCATCGTCGCAGACTCGCTCTACGACGAGTTCCTCGCCAAGTTCACCGCTGCGCTCGCCGGCGCATCGGTCGGTGACCCGTTCGACGCCGACACGGTGCTCGGCCCGCTCTCGTCCCTCCCCGCTGCAGAGCGTCTGCAGGAGCAGGTCGACCGCGCGGTGGCGCAGGGCGCAACGCTCGAGGTGGGCGGCACCCGTGACGGCGCGTACTTCGGAGGGACGGTCCTGACGGGCGTCACGCCCGAGATGGATGCCTACCGCGAGGAGTTCTTCGGGCCGGTGGGCGTCGTCTACCGGGTCTCGGGCGAGGACGAGGCGATCGCGATCGCCAACGACACCCCGTTCGGTCTCGGCTCGTACGTCTTCACGACCGACCCCGAGCAAGCCGAACGCGTCGCCGATGCCATCGACGCCGGCATGGTCTACGTCAACATCGTGCTCGCCGACGAGCCCGGCCTGCCCTTCGGCGGTGTCAAGCGCAGCGGCACCTCGCGCGAGATGGGGCTGCTGGCCGCCGATGAGTTCGTGAACAAAAAGCTCATCCGAATCGCCGGCTGACACCCCTGTGAAGCGACCGGGCGGCGTCGCTGGCCCGGTCGCGAGCCTGACCCGGCAGGTACAGTAGCGGGGAGATGTCGTTCACACGCCGAACCTTCCTTGTGGGCACAGCGTCGGGTTTCTCGGCGCTGGTTCTGGCGGCCTGCACAGACGTCACGCCCGAGCCATCCCCCACACCGACCCCGGCCCCCAGCACTGACGCGGTGCCCGTGGCCACGGCCTTCTCCCGCTCGACGTGGTCGAGCGATCCGTTCGCTCGTGGTGCGACAAGCTACCTGCCGGTGGGGCGACTCCCGCAGAGCAGGGAGGTGCTGCAGCGGGGCATCCTCGACCGGGTGTTCCTCGCCGGCGAGGCGCTCTCCGAAGCGCCGGGAACGGTACGCGGGGCTATCGCGTCCGGCCGGGCCGCCGCCGTGAGCGTGCTCGCGTCAACGCGTGAAGGCGAGCGGGTGGCCATCGTCGGTGCCGGGGCAGCGGGCACGAGCGCCGCAACCCTCCTGACCGCGAGCGGCACCGACGTGATCGTCGTCGAGGCTCGCGATCGCACTGGCGGGCGCATCGACAGTAAGGCGGCGGGCGACGAGTACTTCGAGCTCGGTGCGTGGCGCCTCGCGGCGGTCGACGATGCCGATCTCATTGAGACGCTGAGCCGCGAGGGCGTCGAGTTCGCACCGGTCGAAGGCAATTCTGCCTATGCGGTGGACGACGAGGATGCCCCCGCCGAACTCGCCGCGGACGATCCGGCTGTGGCCGCGGCATCCGGTGCCCTCGGCGAGGCATCCGCGTGGGCGCAGACCCAGCCAGAGGACGTCTCGGTGGCTGACGCGGTGCGCGAGGGCGCTGACCCGTCCAGCTGGCCGAAGGCATCCGGCGTCACGAGCGACGCGCTCCTCGAGCAGGTGCTGCTCGACGTTGCCGGAATGACCGGAGCAGAGGCCGACGCACTGAGTGCGTGGTTCTCGACTCCCGCACAGCAGGCGTCGGTGGTTCCGCTCGGGCCCCTGTCGGCGTTCATCGACGACGCCCTCGACGGCATCGACACCGTCGTGTCGACCACAGTGGTCGGCATCGCCTACAACGATGACGGCGTGAGCCTGCGTCTCGGCACGGGGGAGTCGCTCAGCGTTGACCGCGTGATCCTCACGGCTCCGATCGGCGTGCTGAAGGAGCAGCTCATCGACTTCGACCCGCCACTCCCCTTGAGTCATCGTGCCGCGTTGAACGATCTCGCCGTCGGCAACATCGAACTCGTCCGGATGGAGTTCGAGACGGCTTTCTGGCAGACGGATGCCGTGTGGTGGGTGCTCGAGGGCGACGACGAACTCATCCGGCTGTGGGTCAACCTGCAACCAGCAACCGGCCGCCCTGTGCTCCTCGGTGTGGTCGCGGGTGAGCGGGCGCTCGAGCTGGCGGAGCTGAACGACTCCGATCTCCAGGCTGCGGCCCGCCGGAGCCTGACGCCTTTCGGCTCCTGAGCCAGCCCGGCAATCGTCGCGGGAGGAACATCACGAGCATTCCCACAGCGACGAAGACGGCCACAGCGATGCCCGACAGCAGCAGCAGTTCGCCCGGCCCATTCGTCTGGGTGGGGTCGAGGAAGTAGTACGGGTACCACCCTGTGATGCTGCCGCGAACCAGCGTGATCGCGCCCCACGTGCCGACGTAGCCGAGCACGAAGACGATGACCCTCGCCGGCGGGCGCGACCGCGGAGTAGCCGCCCAGTCGGCGAGTGCGATGAGCGGGAGCACGAAATGCAGAACGACGTCGGAGCCCGGGAGGTACACCGTGATTCCGCGGGCGATCGACTGCTGGAGGATTGCGGCGAACACGATGCCGGCGGTGAGAGTGCACGTGAGAACGCCAGCGCGCACGGCATCCAGCCGCGGGCTCGTCTGGCGACCACGGAGCGCCACGACCGCGCTGACTGCCGTCACGAGCACGAACGCCATGTTGCTCTGGATCGTCAGATAGGCGAAGAAGTTGGATGGCTCGACCCATCCCAGCCCCCACTGAAGCCGCAGCACCAGGGCGACCGCGCAGGCGGCAGCGAGTGCGAGCCGACCGGCTCCGATCGCCCGCCACCAGACCGGTGAGAGCCTGGTGGTGGAGTGCGCGGTGGGTTCCATGACGAAGTTCGACCCGGCTAGAGCAGTGCCTCGCGCCTCGCGGTCATCCCTCAACGATAAGCTGCGGCGCTAATCGCGATCTGCCACGACGTCAACGCGAGGGCCTTGAACGCAACGCCGTCGCACCGTTTCTCGGCGTCGCCGTCGTGATGGCGATTGTGTGTGGGGCCACGATCGAATCGGACCGCGATTGTCGGGTGCGAAGCGTTGCGGGCGAGCAGTGTTGACTGCGGAAAGGGGACGCCGTGATAGCCACGCTGAACCACGTGCTCGACGCCGTGGAGGGTCACCTCGACGGTGAGATCGACATTGCGAGCCTTGCCAGTGAACTCGGAACCACCGAGTACCACGTTCGCCGAATGTTCTCCTCGCTCGCCGGGATGCCGCTGTCTGAGTACATCCGTCGCCGTCGCATGACCGTCGCGGCTGCCGACCTTCTCGGCGAGGAGGATGTGCTCGCGATCGCCGTGCGTTTCGGTTACTCGTCGACGGAAGCGTTCGGTCGAGCATTCCGTGCGGTGCATGGCATCGCGCCGAGCGACGCACGCCGCCACGGGGGACCCTTCCACACGCAACCTCGACTGAGGTTCCGTCTGACCGTAGAAGGGAACACCATCATGCATACCCGCATCGCTGAGCGACCGGCCTTCCGACTCATCGGCCACAGCACGCGCGTGCCGCTTATCCATCGCGGCCGCAACCCCGCGATCCAGGATTTCGTCACAGGACTCCCGCCGGCCGAACACGCTCGTCTTAAATCACTCTCGACCTCCGATCCCGCAGGCCTCCTGCAGGTCAGCGCGAATGTCGATCCCGACTACGTAGAAGGCAGCGAGCTCACCTATCTCCACGGCGTCGCGGTCGGTGCGGGCGACCGGGTTCCCGCAGACCTCGACATTCTCGAGGTCGAGCCAGGAACCTGGGCCGTATTCCGCACCGAAGGGCCATACCCCGCGGCGCTCCAGGAGACGTGGGCAGCGACGGCGACGGAGTGGTTTCCGTCAAACCCGTGGCGGCTGCGTCCCGGCCCCTCCATCGTGGCCGTGCTCGACCGCTCCGAGGACTTCAGTGCCGCGACGACGGAACTCTGGCTCCCGGTCGAACGGGCGTGATGGGCCTGCGCGCTACGGCTTCTCGTCGACGATCGCCACGAACCGTGAGCCGATGCCGTCGACCTCCGAGCGGTACATGCCGTCGGCAGGTTCCGGCACCGAGCCCACCTCGTGGAAGTCGCACGTGAGGTAGGTGTACGCGGGCCACCACTTCTTGGGGCGCGCCGCCTCCGTGTATCCGCACACGTCGCACGTCAGCTGGACCCACACCGGTCGCGCACCGGCCTTGCGGTTCGCGCGCGACTGCACGAGCCAGGCCGGCGGTTCGGCCTCGAGTGCCGCGAACTCGGCCTCCGTGAGTTTTGAGGGGATGCCGTGGCGATTCGCCATCTCGAGCGGGATGTCGAGGCGCAGCGCCGCCTCACGCCTCGTGATCATGCTCCAACGATAGGCGGCACTTCTACTGCGGGCCGAACCCCTTGCCCTCGAGCCAGGTCAGAACGTCGGCCGCGACATCCGGCCAGCCTGCATCGAGCGTGAGCGAGTGGCCCTTGCCCTCGTACTCGTGGTACTCGGTGATCGACGCGGTGTTGTCGGCGTAGAGCTTCGCGACGGCGGCGGTGACCACGCGTGGGACGGTGTGGTCCTCGGTCCCCGACGTCAGCAGCAGCGGCCCGCGCACGGCGGTGTGGGTGTCGACGGCCGCGGGGGAGTTGCGTGAGAAGTTCGCCGTTGCGTCCTCGAAGAGCGGACGACCGGGCCCGGGGATGGTCCACGCGGCGTGCAGGGCGTTCGACTCCTCCTCGCTGATCGTGTTGCCGAAGGCGTACTTGAACTGCTTGGCATCGAGCGACACTGTCTTCGACTTGTTGCCCGGGTTGCTGAGCACGGGGAAGGCCGAGCGCAACTGCGCGAACGGGAGGATGAGCACGCCCTTGACCGGGGCCGGGTCGATCGCGACGGCGGCCGCCACGAGGTCGTTCGCCAGGAGCTCCTGCGCGATGAGACCACCGAAGGAGTGCCCGACCACGATCGGCTTCTCATCGAGCGTCTCGATGACGTCGGCGTAGTGGTGGCAGATCTCGGCGATTCCCTGGTTGTTCAAGCCGTCCGGGTTGGCGCGAGTCGCCTCGACCGTCTCGAGATCACCGGGCCAGCCGGGGGCACTCGTCGTGTAGCCCTTCGATTCGAACAGGTCCTGCCAGGGCTTCCAGGCGTCGGAGTGGATCCAGAGACCGTGGATGAAGACGACGTGCTTGGGCATGGGTTCTCCTCAGGAGTGGTGGGTTTAGAGGGTCTTGATGAGTCCGCCGTCGATCAGGAAGTCGGCGCCGGTCACGTTGCCCGCACGGTTGCTGGCAAGTAGGAGCGCGAGGTCTGCCACCTCGGAGGGCTGCGTGAACCGCCCCGTCGAGAAGCCGCCCTGGCTCGCGACGACCCTGTCGCGTGCGGTGTCGAAGTCGACGCCCATGTTCTTCGCGGCGGTGGCCGCCACCCCGTTCTCGCCGAGCCACAGTTGCGTCGCGACCGGACCCGGGCTGATGGTGTTGAAACGGATGTTGTCGCCGCCGAACTCCTTCGAGAGCGACTTCGAGAGGTTCCACACCGCGGCCTTCGCCGCGGAGTAGTCCACGACCGGCGGGTCTGGCAGGTAGGCATTCACCGAGCCGATCGTGACGACGTTGCCGCCACCGCGCTCGATGAGGAGGGGTATGGCGGCCCTCGTCGTGCGCATCGCGGCGAGAAAGCTGAGCGTGAAGGTGTCGAGCCACTGCTCGTCGGTGATCGAGAGGAACCCGTCGAACCGGAACGACACGGCGCCGACATTGTTGACGAGGATGTCGAGGCCGCCGAACTCGGATGCCCTCGCCACGAGTCTCGCCGGGGCATCCGCTCCCGACAGGTCGACGCTCTCGAAGAGCACCGACCCCGCTGTGACGAGCTCGTCGAGCTCCGGCGATGACGATCGCGCACCGGCGACAACGCGTGCGCCCTCGGCGACCAAGCCTTGGACGATCGCCAAGCCGATTCCCTTACTCGCGCCCGTGACGACCGCGACCTTGCCCGTGAGGCCCAGATCCATGATGTGAAGCTATCGGCAGTGGTCGTGCCGCAGCCTGTCCCTGCTGGTCCCACCCAGGCTCTCCGCTGCCCTACGCTCATCGTCATGGACGCCTCCCCGCTCGGGCTGTACCTGCGCGCGCGCCGCGAGCAGGTGCGTCCGCAGGACGTGGGGATTGTGGCATCCGGAGTCCGCCGGGTGCCCGGACTGCGCCGCGAGGAGGTCGCCACGCTCGCGGGAATCAGCGCGGAGTACTACCTGCGACTCGAGCAGGGCAGGGACCACCAGCCCTCCGATCAGGTGCTGAACGGTCTGCGTCGGGCGCTGCTGCTCGACGACGACGCGGCCGCCTACCTGCACCGACTTGCCAGGCCGGATGCCCCGGTGCAGGCGCAGCGGCACGTTGACACGGTCGACCCGCTCCTGCTCCACCTCATCGAGCAGTGGACCACGACGCCCGCGATCATCATCTCCAACTGCCAGGACGTGCTTGCCATCAACGCTGCGGCCGCCGCAGCGCCCCAGACTTTCGTGCTCGGGCGCAACCTCGTGCTGAGCGTGTTCACCGAGGCGGTCAAGCAGACCTCGCCCGACTGGGAGTGGCTAGCGGGCAACACCATTGCCGCGCTGCGCCTGTCCGCGAGTCCGAGCGACCCGCGGTTCGTGGAGATCGTCGAGGAGTTGACGGCCCGGGATGCCGACTTCCGGCGGTTGTGGGCGCGACACGATGCTCATCCGCTGGCCAGCGGACCAGCCGTGATCATGCTCGAGAACCGTGGGCTTGTGCCCGTGCGATGGCAGAATCTCTCGGTCGCAGGGCACAGTCGCCAGACGATCACCGTCTTCTTCGGCGAGCCGGGAACCCCGGGCGATGCGGCTCTTCGCGAGGGTTCGAGGGCGCTTACACTCGACTGAGTCCTGCATCGAGGCGGGCGCGGCGGGAATGGTGTGGTGTCGGTATCGCGACTGGGTGGGAGCGCTCCCACATTGGCTGCGATTCTCGTCGTGGTCATGCTTCTCTGCGGCTTCTCCATCGCCACGACCGTGTACCTCGACCAGCAGGCAACGGCGGGGCTGAGGGCCGAGCTCGCCAGTCGCGCGGGCGCAGACCTCGCCCTGCGCGCGCTGATCGATCGCGCGCCTGATTCCGAGCAACAGGATGCCGAGGTGCGGGCCGCGATCGCCCGCACCTTCGACGGCACCGGGGTCGTCTTCGACGTGACGCGGTCACTCGAGGCTGGAGGCAGGTACGAGACCGTGGACCCTGACGCGCCACGGAGCGGCAGCGCGACGACGGCGACGATCCCCGATCTCGCCTCCCGCGCTAGCTTCGACGCCGGTGCCGCAGCCGACAGCCCCGACGAGGTCGCGGTGCAGTCGGTCGCTGCCGCGGCCCTCGGTCTCCAACTCGGCGACGAGGTGCTGCTGGGGGACGTGCCGTTCACGGTGTCCGGCACGTGGGTCGCCACCGACTCTCTCGACCCACGGTGGTACAGCGATGAGTCGGTGTCGAACGGCGGAACCGGAATCTCTGCCGGGGTCGAGACCCTCGGCCCGTTCGTGATCACCGAGGACGCGTGGTCCGCGCTCGAGACGGTGCCGACGGCGGTGTGGACGATCGTGCCCCGATCGCTCGACGAGTTCACCGCAGACAACCGCGGGCTCGTAACCTCTGCGTGGGCGACCGCCCGGCAGGACTGGCGGGGCGAGGTCGCCGAGTCGGACACACTCGTCCTGCAGGGGCGGCTCGCGAGAACGCTCGACGAGTTCGGCGGTCGCATCGCCGGGCTCCGAGGTATCGAGCCGGTCGCTGGAGTGCTCGTGGCCGGAAGCGCCCTCGTGGTGCTCTCGCAGCTGGTGCAGCTGCTCGTGACATCCCGCGAGGACGAGACGCGCCTGCTCTGGTCGCGTGGGCAACTGCCCTCGGCCATCGCGCGCCGAGCCGCAGGCGAGGTCGCTATCGTGACGGTGCTCGGCGCGGCGCTCGGCGTGGGTGCGGTGGCCGTCTGGCTGGCGTTCACGTCAGGGGTCGGCGGCCTCATCGAGGTGCGCGCGACAGCCGTCATCGTTCCGGTGCTCGTGGTCGTTGCGGCGGTGGTTCTGGCGGCCGTCGCATCCTTCCGTTCCGTGCTCGCTGTCACGACGGCAACGAAGGGCGGGCGGGGCAGCGGGCGGGCGCGTAAGGCTGCCGTTCCCGGCCTGGTCATCCTCATCTCCATCGCGGCAGCTGTCGCGGTGTGGCAGCTTCGGCTCTACGGATCCCCCCTCACGGCGAATGCGGAGGGCACGATGAGCATCGACCCGATCGCTGTCGCGGCTCCTGCCGCAGCGCTCGTCGCCGTCGTACTCGCCGCCCTCGCGGCCTTCCCCGCCATCGTCGCCCTGTACGCCCGGCGCACACGTAACGCGGGCGTGCCCGCGCACCTCTCGGCTCGCACCCTCGCCCTCCACACCGGCAGGGTCACCGCCCCGCTCGTCGTCGTCGCGCTCGCCGTCGGCTCCGCCACGGTCGGTGCCTCGTTCTCCGCCACCTGGGCGCAGCTCTTCGACCAGACCGCAGCGCTCCACGCGGGCTCCGACCTGCGGGTGTCGTCGCCGTTCGACCCGCTCACTCCGGGCGAAGTGGATGCCGTGGCATCCGCTGACGGCGTAGCCCTCGCCGCACCCCTCGACGAGCAGGTGCTCTCGGTCGGCACCGTGAGCGGAACCGTGCTCTCCGCCACTCCGGATGCGGTGCGACGACTGGCGAACACCGCGGGAGGAGCGCTCGACATCGAGGATGTCGCGGCCGCCATCGACATGGACCAGCCCGGCCCGACCATCCCCGACGGAGCCACCGCGCTCACGCTCCGCGTGGCGGCGGCGAACTTCACTGCGCAGCCGGAGCTCAGCGCTTGGGTCGAGGACTCGCTGGGGCGGTTGCGTGAAGTGACCTTCCGCGCTCCTGTCGCCGAGGCGGAGCGCACGCTCGCCTACACGAGCGACCTCGAAGGACTCGGCGGTGAACTGGTTTCGCTGGATCTCGACCTCGGAACCGAGGCTGCTGAGCCCATCGAGGATCAGTCCGCCCCCGATCCGAGCTTGCGTCTCGAGAGCCTGACCGCGACGGTCGACGGTACGGAACAATCGCTGGAGCTCGACCAGTTCTGGCAGGTCGACACCCTCCGCGACCAGTTCGGTCCGCCTCGCCTCAACGCGGCTGGCGACGGGTTCGTCCTGACCTCCCCGCTTCCGTTCGTGCGGATGACCCCCACCTTCGATGGAACGGCGAACGACAACCTCCACCCCGGGGTTGTCGTGACTGAGCACATCGCTGACCTTCTCGAGCTGGAGGTCGGCGACATCGTCGTGTTCGGCCTGCGTGACGTCGTGGAACCCGTGAACTCTCTCGTCACCGACATCGTGCCGGCGATCCCCGGTACGAACTCTGACTCGGCCGTGCTGCTCGACCTGTCGGTGATCAACCACTTCCACCAGAGGGCGAACCCTGGGCAGCTCACGGTCTCCGGCCTCTGGGTCAAGGCCGAAGCCGGGGCAAAGCCACTCGAGACGATCCGACCCATGCTCCCCGCCGGGGTTCGTATCATCGCGAGCGACGATCCCGTCGGGCGGCAGGTGCTCGGCGCTGCCTCGATCGCGCTGTGGGCTGCCGCGATCTGCTGCCTCCTGATCGCCCTGGTGGCCGCGGCGTCTGCTTCGAGCTCCCGCATCCGGTGGGGCAGGGGCGACATCGCGTCGCTGCGCGCGATCGGCGCGAGCGCACGCCAGCAGTCGGCTGCCATCGTTCGCGAGATGGCCCTGGTCATGGCTGTGGCGGCGCTCGCCGGGCTCCTCGCAGGAGCTCTCGTCTCCGTGCTCACCGTGCCGGAGCTCGCCAGGGCGGCCGTCGACCGCGCCTTCCTCTCCCTCGGCGCCGACCTCTCCGTCGACTGGCTCGGATTCGGAGTGTTGGTCGGGTCGCTCGTGCTCGGCATCGTCGCGATCGTGTTCGCGCTGAGCCGTCGGGTCCGCTCTCTCGCCACTACTTCGCTTCCGAGTGAGGGGCACGAATGAACGCCGTGACGTCGACGACGAGGCTGCTCCGCGGTCACCTGCGGGCGGGCATCCGCACGTCCGTGCTGATCGCCGTGCTCGTGACGCTCACGGTGTTCGTCGTCGCGCTCGTTCCTCGGGCATTCGCCGAGGTGGCGACGGCCGAGCTACGGTACGAACTCGCCCAGCAGCCGGCGGTTCAGCTCGACCTCCGTGGCGAGGGGCGCATCGGCCTCCCGCCGCCCCACAGCGGTGAGCCCACGGTCGAGAGTGTGCTCGGGCGCACCGACGAGGCCATCAGAGACTTCCCGAAGCGGCTGCCGCGGCCACTCTCCGACGGCGCGGGCACACCGGTGTGGGTGCTCAAGAGTTCGAGCGGGGCGGGGACCGTGCAGGGGAACGAGAACCTGTCCCTCACACTGCGTCTCGCCGTCGATCTTCGTTGGGCTGACCGCATCACCTACGTCGATGGCGCGGCGCCACGCCCCTGGGTCTACGACGAGAGCCGTGCGCCAGCCGACAACCCGATCGAGATCGCGGTGTCGACGAGTACCGCGGGCGAGATGGGCGTCACGGTCGGTGACATCCTCGACTACTCGGCCGGGCCACTTCTGGTGGCCGGAATCTACGACCTGACGACTCCGAGCGACACCTACTGGAGTCACGCGTTCGATCTCGAGCGGCCAGCGATCATTCGCGAAGCCGGCGGGCCGCCCAAGATCCAGGCGACGGTGTACATCGATCCCGAGTCGATTCTCGGGCTTCAGGATTCCTTCGCGCTTGGCACACTCGCGGCGTGGATCCCCCTCGATCCGAACGCCTACGCGTACTCGGATGCCGCGCAATTGTCGAAGCAGGTACGCAATCTCACCGCGACGCCCGTGCCGCTGCCGGACTTCGGATCCCTCGGCCTGAGGACGACGTTCACGGACGTGATCGAGGCCACCGTCGCCTCCGTCGAAGCGATCTCCTCCCTCATCGCACTCGCGGCTTCCGGCCTGCTGGGTGTGCTGCTCGCCACCTACGCCATGAGTATCCAGGCGCTGATCCGTCGCAGGCGGGCCTCGCTCAGCCTGGCCTCAGCGCGTGGAGCGACCAACGGCCAGCTGCGTGGAGTGATGGTCATCGAGGCGGCACTCATCGCTCTGCCCGGGTCTTCGCTGGCGATCGTCGCGGCAGCCCTCCTGCTGCCTCAGCCGATCTCGCTCGACGGATGGCTCGCCCCCCTCGTTCTGGCGATGATCCCCATCATCCTCGCGGCAGCCCTCGTCGCACCGGGCTCCCTCCGGGATTCGCGACAGGACATCTCGGTCCGCTCACGATCCGGCCTGCGCTGGGTGCTCGAGGCAGCGGTCGCCGGTGCCGCGGTTCTCGCACTCGTGCTCCTGCAGCAGCGGGGCCTCATCGCCTCCGCGGGTGCCGTCGGCATCGACCCCCTGCTCGTGGCGACTCCCGTGCTCCTTGCCTCCGCCGTCGGCCTGCTCGCACTCCGGCTCTTCCCGCTTCCCCTCCGCGTGGTGCGATCCCTGCTCAAGGGCCGGACGGCGCCCGTCGCCGAGGTGGGGTCGGCCAGGGCGGTGCGCGAGCCGGCGATCGGCGCCATCGCAACCCTCGCCCTCGTCGTGGGTGTGGCGATCGTCGTCTTCTCCACGATCATGGTGAGCACCATCGGCGTCAGCATGCAGCGTGCCGCGACGGAGGTCGTCGGTGCAGATCTCCAGGTCACTGCGCATGACCTCCCCGCGTCGCTCGTCCGGGAGATCGCCGACCTCCCGGGGGTCACGGGGGCAGCCGCGCTCACCTACACATCCAATCTCGTGCTCAGGGACCAGGCCGGTGGGATCCGGGTGAGCGTCGTGATGGTCGACCCAGAGGCCCTCGCCATCGTGCGACCCGACCTGCCCGAGTTGGCTGCCGGGTCGAGCGGAGGCGCATACCCGGTGCTGGTGTCGGAGGGGCTGTCGGAGCAGATCAAGGGAACCGGCATCCGTCTCGTGGATGTCGCGGTGCAGACCTCTGGCATCGTGCCGGATGCCGCACTCCCGGCCCTCGGGGAGAGCTGGCTCGTGATCGATAGCGACGCGGCATCCGACCTCGGTCTCGAGGCGCAGGTGCCCAGCCGTGTGCTCGTCGACCTCGCTGACATCGATGATCCGGCCGTGGTCGACGAGGTGCGTTCGGCGGTGGTCGCGGCCCAGCCGGAGCAGTTCGTCGGCTCGGCGCGAGTGGAGGACGTGAGCTCCGAACTCGCGCAGCGCAGGGAGGCGCCCATCACCTCGGCGCTTCAGGGTTCGCTCGTGCTCGTCGCAGCGGGCACGCTCCTGCTCACGATGCTCGTCGTCGCGCTCGCCGCCGCGGCGTCGGCCGTCGCTCGCAACCGTCTGGTCGGCGTGCTGCGGATCATCGGTATGACGCCCCGCCAGGTTCGAGCGCTGGTGGCGTGGGAGTTCGGCCCGGTCGCGGTCGTTTCGCTGATCGTCGGCGCTTCGCTCGGAATCACACTGCCCTACCTCGTGACGGCTGTTCTCGACCTGCGGGGTTTCCTCGGCGGGACCTCGCTGCCGACCCCTTCGCTCGACGTCGGCTGGGTCGCGATCGCCGTTGGTGTCTACGCGGTCACCGTGGTCGCCGCCGTGCTCGTCTCAACCGCGCTCGGGCGTCGCTTTGCGCCCGCATCCACCCTGAAGATGGGAGAGTCATGACGCTCCAGATCGAATGCTCCGACCTGGTCAAGATCTTCTCCGCGGAGGGGGTCGAGGTGCAGGCGCTGCAAGGACTCACTCTCGCCGTGGAACGTGGCGAGCTCACCGCGATCGTCGGGGCCTCCGGGTCGGGCAAGTCCACACTGCTCGCGATCCTCACCGGTCTCGAGGTGCCGACGGCAGGTAGGGCGACGGTGGCCGGGCACGACCTGCTCGCGATGACCGCCAGCCAGCGCACGAGGTACCGACGTGACACCGTCGGCTTCGTCTGGCAGCAGACCTCGCGCAATCTGCTGCCGTACTACACGGCCCGCCAGAACATAGCGATGCCTCTCGCGCTCGCCGGGATGCCGCGTGCCGCTCGCTCGCAACGTGTCGAGCACCTCGTGGAGCTGCTCGGCCTCGCCGACTTCGCCGATCGCCGACCCGCTGAGCTCTCCGGCGGCCAGCAGCAGCGGACGGCGATCGCCGTCGCGCTGGCGAACGAGCCCGAGGTGCTCTTCGCCGACGAACCGACGGGCGAGCTCGACGACATCAACTCGCAGCTCGTCTTCGATGCACTCGGAGGGGTCAACCGCGAGCTCGGTGTGACGGTCCTCATCGTCACGCACGACGAGGAGGTGTCGTCGAAGGTGAGACGCACAGTGCAGATCCGAGACGGCAGGCTCTCGACCGAGGTGCATCGCAGCACCGAGACGAATGAGTTCGGCGAGGAGCAGCACCGTTCGCAGGAGTTCGTCGTGCTCGACCGGGTCGGCCGGCTCCAGCTGCCGCAGGAGTACGTGCGGAGCCTCGGGCTCAGCGGCCTGGTTCGGGTGGAACTCGCCGATGACCATGCGCAGGTGCATCCGACCGATCGGTCCGCCAGCGCTGACCAGTCCACGGGGACAAAGGAGCAGACTGATGACTGACCCAGTCCTGCGGGCAGAGGGTCTCACCCGCACCTACGGAACGGGCGCAACCGAAGTGCATGCCCTCGTGGATGCACACCTCGAGGTTCGCGCGGGCGAGCTGGTCGTGCTGCGGGGCCCGTCGGGCTCCGGTAAGACGACGCTGCTCAACCTTCTGGGTGGCCTCGACGCCCCCACGGCCGGAGTCGTCTGGCTCGGCGAGAGAAAGGTCACCGGTGCGAGCGAGGCCGACCTCGTCGACATGCGGCGCCGTGAGATCGGGTACATCTTCCAGACCTTCGCGCTTCTCTCCGCGCTGTCGGCGGCCGAGAACGTCGAACTGCCCATGCGCCTCATCGGAGTGCCGGCAACCGAGCGTGCCGAGCGGGTTGCCGAACTGCTCGCGGTCGTGGGGCTCGCCGATCACTCCGCACAACGCCCGAGCGAGCTCTCCGGTGGCCAGCAGCAGCGACTGGGAATCGCGAGGGCTCTCGCCAACGACCCGCGGCTGATCATCGCCGACGAGCCGACGGGCCAGCTCGACAGCCTCAACGCCGAAGCGATGATGGCACTCATCTCGTCGCTCGTTCACGAGCGCGGTGTTGCTGCGCTCGTCTCGACCCACGATCCGAAGATGGCCGCACATGCCGATCGCATCCTCGAGATCCGTGACGGGCACCTCGGTCGTCGGCGTGGACGCCATTCGTCAGGAGCGGAGCCAGACGCCACGTCTTGACTTCGCACTTGTTTTTTGCAAGTGTGAAGTCACACACCACCACATCCCACGGAGGCTCCCATGGCCCAGATGTTCGTCAACCTGCCGGTGACCGACCTCGAACGCGCTAAGGCGTTCTACACCGCGCTCGGTTTCACGATCAACCCGCTGTTCACCGACCACAACGCGGCGTGTGTCGTGGTCGAGGACGGGCACAACTACTTCATGATCCTCGTGCGCGAGTTCTTCCAGACTTTCACCGACCTCCCCATCGGCGACCCTGCCGTCAACCCGTCGGTGGCCACCGCGATCTTCGTCGACAGTCGCGAGGAGGTCGACACGCTCGCCGCCGCCGGTCTCGCCGCGGGCGGTGCGGAGCCCCGACCCGCCTCCGACTACGGCTTCATGTACCAGCGCCAGCTCACCGACCCCGACGGCAACCTCCTCGAGTTCGGCTGGATGGACCCCACCGCGGCCGCCGAGGGCCCCGCTGCGGTCGCCGACCAGGCCTGAGGTCGCATGGCCGCGCGCGAGTACGGGCAGTACGGCGGCGCCGCGCGAGCTCTCGAGCTCGTCGGTGAACGCTGGGCGCTCCTGATAGTGCGCGACCTCCTGGTGGGCCCGCGCCGCTACGGCGAACTCGCCGCCGGGCTACCCCGCATCCCGAGCAACATCCTCGCCACGCGCCTCAAAGAGATGCAGGCGGCGGGCATCATTCGACGGATGCCACGATCCCGCGTCATCATCTACGAGCTCACGCCGTACGGCCGCGAGCTCGAACCCGTCGTACTGGCGCTCGGCGCCTGGGGGTTCAAGGCACTCGGCGACCCACGCGACGAGCAGGTCATCACGCCGGACTCGATGACCATGGACCTGCGCACGGCCTTCCGACCCGAGGTCGCGCTCGCCTTGCCGTCGACGTCGTACGCAGCGCGAGTGGGCGAGGCTGAGTTGTTGATCCGCGTCGACGGTTCGGCACTGGCGGTGGCCAGGGGTGAGGGCCCAGCGGATCTCGTGTTCGCGGCGGATGCCGGCATCCATCGGCTCATCTCGGGGGAACTGGCTCCAGCTCGCGCGATCAGCTCGGGTCTCATCGAGGTGCGTCACGGACCGAGCGATCTGCTCGAGCGCTTCGCGACGACGTTCCACCTCGCCGCGTAACTGCTGGGATGCGGCTGCCGGAGCGCCTCGAGGATGCAGTTGCGACTGGTTCCCTCGCGAGCCACCCGTCACAACTGCGCTCTCGGCCGGCGCGCAACTCGCCTCACGACCACACGCGAAGGGCCCCGTGACGATGCGTCACGGGGCCCTTCGCTCACGCAGTGGGTTAGTCGAACATTCCGTCGAGGTCGATCGAACCGGTGATGTCGTCGACCAGGCCGTCGACGTCGAGCACGTCAGTGACCGAACCATCGGTGACATTGTCGACGATGTCCGAGACGGAGCCGTCCACGACGTCAGAGACCGTGTTGTCCACGACATCCGATACGGTTCCATCGACCACGTCAGACACGGTGCCGTCCACGACGTCGGAGACGTCAGCGACATCCGACACGTCGGCGACGTCGGAAATGCTCGTGTCATTGCCGCTGCCGATCGCGGTGTCGTTGCCGGAGCCGATGGGCGCGGTCACATCGTTGCCGTTGCCCACGCCTCCCTCGAGAACGCCTCCGCTGATGAGGCCGATGTCTCCCACCTGGGGAGCAACGACCAGCGGAATCTCGGTGACGGTCGCCTGGTTGCGAGTGATCGTCGACTCGTCAGCGGTTGCGGGGGCCGCGAGCCCCACGAAGATCAGGCCGGCTGCTACGACAGCAGCTGCGGCGGCGCCGACGGTGTTCTTCTTCGTGATGTTGTTCATGTGCGGAACTCCTTCTCACTCTGCGATCCGGGTTTTTCCCGGTGCACTGGGAGGTCCGGGGCGACTCGAAAAGTGGTTTGGTCGAGTGACCCGCGAATGGGGGTCACGACGTGGCGCGAGGCTTCGGGTTCCGCGCCACCACTGGGCAGTTTCCGCGGTCTGGCAAAAACCTGAGAGCTCGCAATCCAGCGTTCTAGCATGGCCGTATGGCTGACAACGACATGCACCCCGAGAGCTTCACCGCACAGGGTCTCGGGTGGGTCGACGAGACGACTCGTGCACTGGTGCCGCCGATCCCCATGTCGAGCACCTTCCTGCGCGACCCGGACAACGGGTATAGCTCCGGCCGCGTCTACATGCGCGACCAGAATCCCGCCTTCGATCCCGCGGAGGCGCTCATCACCAAGCTCGAGCACGGCGAGCAGACGCTGCTCTTCGGCAGCGGTATGGCCGCAGCGACGGCGGTGTTCATGGCGTTGCATCCGGGCGATCACGTCCTGGCACCCAAGGTCATGTATTGGAGCCTGCGCAACTGGCTGCTGGGCTTCGCGACGTCATGGGGCCTCGATGTCGAACTCATCGAGATGACGGATGCCGCGGCGGTCCGTGCTGCGATCCGTCCTGGCACGACGAAGCTCGTGTGGGTGGAAACCCCCGCGAACCCGCTCTGGACCACCACGGACATCGCGGCGACCGCCGAGATCGCCCACGAAGCCGGAGCCCTCTTTGCGGTCGATTCGACGACCGCAACGCCCGTGCTCACGCAGCCGCTTCTGCTGGGGGCGGACCTCGTGATGCATTCGGCCACGAAGTACCTGAACGGACACTCCGACCTCACCGCTGGTTCGTTGACGACCCGCGCCGACAACGACCACTGGCAGCGGGTACGGTCAGTGCGCGCGCAAGGGGGCGCCACGCTCGGCTCGGTGGAAGCGTGGCTGCTCTCCCGCGGAATGCGCACGCTCTTCCTGCGCGTGCGAGCCGCGAGCGAATCGGCCCTCCGGATCGCCGAGCACTTCGAGAACGACGACCGGGTCGCCGAGGTGCTCTACCCGGGTCTTCCGGGCTTCCAGGGTCACGACGTGGCGGCTCGCCAGATGCAGGGCGGATTCGGCGGGATGCTGTCGATCCGGGTTGCGGCGGGAGAGACTGCGGCGATCGGCGTCGCCGCCAACACGAGGCTGTGGAAGCGGGCGACATCCCTCGGCGGTGTCGAGAGTCTCATCGAGCACCGGGCGAGCATCGAGGGTGCCGGAACTCCCGTGCCCATCGACCTGCTCAGGCTGTCCGTTGGCATCGAGAACTCCGACGACCTCGTGGCGGACCTGGACCAGGCGCTCGATACCCGAGCCTGAGGATGCCGCGGCCTAGCCCGAGGGGTTCTCGGTGGGCGTGCCATCCGGGTCGGTTCCGGTTTCGGGGTCGACCTCATCGGGCGTGACGGGGTCGCCACTCGGAGTGGTGGATGGGCGGGCATTGTCGGCGTGGTTCATGCCCGCCACGCTACGTCGGTGCAGCCCAGACGCCGGGGGGTTGACAGGCCTCCAAGCCGCCCCGGGCTCAGGCGCGCGAGCGCTTCGATCGAGGCCGGGGTTCGGCGATCGTGGTGGATGGCTCGTTCCAGACCTTGATGATCGCCCAGGTCACTGCGGCGATCGGCACCGAGAGGACGGCGCCGACGATCCCACCGAGGATGGTGCCAGCCGTCAGTGCGACGAGGATGACGAGCGGGTGCAGGCTCAGCGACTGGGCCATGACCACCGGCTGCAAAAAGTTGCCCTCGAGCTGGTTCACCGCGATCACGATGAGGATCACGATGAGGGCGATGAACGGGCCATTGGCGACGAGCGCGACGAGTGCCGCGAGCACACCGGCTGCGGTCGCACCCACGAGCGGGATGAACGCACCGATGAACACGATGACCGCCAGTGGCAGCGCCAGGGGCACTCCGAGAATCGCGAGTCCCACGCCGATCCCCACGGAGTCGACGAGTGCAATGATGGCCGTTCCCCGAACGTAACCACCGAGGGTGGTGACGGCCGTCCGGCCGATGCGCTCGCCGCGCGCGCGCCGTGGTGCGGACAGCGGCTTGAGGAAGAACGCCCAGATGCGGTCTCCGTCCTTCATGAAGAAGAACAGGATCACCACCGTCAGCACGGCCCCAGTGACGATCTCGCCGGCGACCGTCACTCCGGCCAGGGCGCCCGAGCCGAACTGGCTGCTGGTGAGGAAGTCCGTGATCGCGAGCCGGGCATCCTCGATCTGCTTCGCGTCGATAGGGAGCGGCCCGTTCTCGAGGAAGTCCTGCACCTGGTCGATGCCGTCAGAGGTCGACTTCACGAGCTCGTCCCACTGCCCGCGCACGGCGAAGACGATGAGAGTGATGATGCCGCCGAACACGACGATCCCGGCGACGAGTGCGATCCAGCTGGCAGCGAGCGCAGGCAGGCCCTTCGACCGCATCCACGTGAGCAGGGGTGCAGCCGCCGACGCAATGATGATTGCGAGCAGCAGCGGCACCACCACGAGCTTGAGTTGCACGAGCGCGAAGACGACGATCGCCGCCAGTGCGAGTATCAGGATGAACTGGCCGCTACGCAGCGCGAGTTTGCCGATCCTGTCGGTGAGAAGCGTCGCGAGCGGTGTCGTCGGTTCACCCTCGGGCTTCGGGGCGGCTGTGGAATCGCGCTTGAAGAATGTCACGGTGCTCCTTCGTGGTCGCTCGATTACAGCACGGCCCGGCTGTTCAGCCGGAGGCCTTGACAGCGCGCTCCGCAAGCTTTGCGAACGCCTCACCGAGTTCCGGTGGGCTTTGCACCTCGATGTCCGCCTCGAAGCGGAGCAGGGACGCAGCGAGCGCGCCCCACGACCACGCCCCAGCCGTGAGCCGGCTCCTGCCGTCGCCCAGGTCCTCGACAGTGCCGTCTCCCGCAAAGGGAAGCACCGAGCGCGCGGGCAGGTCGAGGATGACAGTGCCGACGCACGGCCAGCGGTTCGTGTCATCCGACCCCTTGAACCGGGCCGCCACGAACTCGCTGACCTCGCCTCCGGGGATGTCGCGGGGTACGAAGCGCGGGCCCGTCGGAGTGCGGGGGCGCATGCGGTCCACCCGGAACAACCGCCACTCGTCGTGCTCCAGGTCCCAGGCGACGAGGTACCAACGGCCGCTGTGCGACACAAGGTGGTGCGGCTCGACACGGCGGGGCGGCCGATCCTCCGCCTCCCCGTAGTCGAATCGCAGCACTTCACGGGCGCGGATCGCCATCGAGACGGCAAGCAGCACGTCGGGGGTGACGCCCGTGTCGGTGGGAGCCATTGCGGTGAACTGCAGGGAGTCCAGGCGATGGCGCAGGCGCGACGGCATCACCTGGCGCACGGTCGTCAGGGCCCGAACGGCTGCCTCCTCGATGCCGACCCCGCTCGCGCTCGCCGACTGCAGGGCCACGGCGAGTGCGATCACCTGGTCGTCGTCGAAGAGAAGGGGCGGCAGCTCCTCGCCAGCGTCGAGGCGGTAGCCCCCGTCGGGCCCCATGGTGGCGCGGATGCTGTACCCGAGCTCACGTAGTCGATCCACGTCACGACGTACCGTCCGCGGAGTGACCTCCAGTCGTTCGGCGAGGAGGGTGCCTGGCCAGTCGCGTCGCATCTGCAGGAGCGACAGCAACTGAAGTAGACGAGCTGTCGAGGTCACGTCATCAGACTAGTTCTAGTGGAGGACCGGAACTGTCCTATATGGCTGTGAAAGTGGGGATATGACCGGGACATGCCCGGCCACAGACCGTGAAGGAAGAACAATGACTGTCGTCACCACGCCCCACCTCAACTTCCGCGGAGACGCGAAGCAGGCACTCGACTTCTATCACTCCGTCTTCGGCGGGCAGCTCATCGCCGTCACCAACGAACAGGCGCATTCGGTCGAGACGCCGGAGGAGGCGCAGCAGATCAAGTTCGGCCAGGTCATCGGCGACAACGGTTTCCAGGTCATGGCGTACGACGTGCCGTCGAGCGTGGCGTACAACCCGGGCGAGAAGCCGCTCTACGTCTCCGTGCGCAGTGACTCGGCCGAGGAGATCGGCGAGCTGTGGTCGAAGCTCGCGGAGGGCTCGACCATCCTGTCCGACCTCGCACCGTCGCCGTTCTCGCCTGCCTACGGCATGCTCACCGATCGCTTCGGCGTCACCTGGGTGCTGGATGTCGCGGTCGCCTACGATCCCGCGGGCTAGAGCGATTCCGCGATCTGCTTGATCGCGGCCAGGCGGCGGTCCCACTCTGCGCCGATCGCGTCGAGCCGGCGTGCCGTGGCACTGAGCTCCGAGCCGACGACCCGGTATCGGATCTCGCGTCCCGCGCGCACCGGCTCGACGAGCCCCACCTCCTCGAGTACGGCGAGGTGCTTGGCGATGGCCTGGCGGGAGACCGGGAGTAGTCCGGCGAGCGCGGAGGCCGAGGCATCCTGCTCGCCGAGCGCCGCCAGGATGCTCCAGCGCGTCTCGTCGCCGAGTGCCGCGAACACGGGGACCATCGTGCCCGTCGTCATGCGGCATCCTCCAGCAACGCCACCAGCTTGTCGAGCTCGCTGACCCACCCCTTGGCGTGCTCCGCGAGGTTGACGGCGGGGTTGGAGGTGTTCTCGAAGCCGCTCTCCACGACGGTGAGTCGCGTGCCGAGGGGAGTCGGCTCGAGCGTGAAGGTGAAGACCGTGGAGGAGGCGTCGTCGAGACGGTCGGGTGCCGACCCGAGCGCGTCGTCGTTGTTCCAGCGGTAGGTGACGGAGTGAGGCTCGTCGATCGCCTCGACTCGCAGCGGGATCGTGGCGTAGCCGGGGAAGCTCATGGTTCCCGTCGCTCCAGGGCCCACGCCGTCGAGAGCGGTGGTGCCGAACCACTGGGAGATGTGCGCGGGGTCGGTGATCGCCTGCCACACCTTCGTTTGCGAGGCGGCGATGTCGATCGAGCGGCTGACAGTGAAGGCATCCTCATCGACGACGGAGCCGGGGTTGGTGGTCATGGACATAATGATCGTTCCTTTCGAGGACTAATTGCAACCCTATAGTTGCACTTAGTCGCGCAACCTGCAACCGCGAAGTTGCAACACACGGATGGCCCTCCCGCCTATAGTCGAAAGCTCACGTCGGGAGGCGAACATGAGTGAGACCCGCGGGCGCCCGTGGTCATCGATGGCGATACTCGGAGTCGGTGGCATTCTGCTCGTGCTCGCTGGGGCCGTTGACCTCGCACTTCGCGCCGATCGCCCGCTCGACATGGACCTCGGTTGGTACGGGTTTCTCGACGCACACCGCATCCCGGCGATCGAGTCGATCGCGATCGCGCTCAACTACATCGGCGGCACCCTGTCGATGACCGTCGTCTCCATCGCGGTGGTCGCGGTCTTTCTCGTGCTCCGACGGTTCCGGGATGCCGCGACCGTGGGTCTCGCGGTGGGGCTCGCCACCGCGATCTCGACCCTGATCAAGCTCAGCCTCAATCGCCCGCGCCCCGCCGGTGGCGTGACGGATGTCGAGACCAGCTCGTTCCCGTCCGGTCATGCGACGGCCGCCGCCGCCATCACGGTAGCGCTCGCCCTGATCTTCTCGCGGGTCTGGATCTGGGCACTCGCCGCCATCTGGATCGTCGCCATGGCCCTCAGCCGCACCTATCTGCTCGTTCACTGGGCCAGCGACGTGCTCGCGGGAGCGGTGCTGGGGTCGTCGGTCGCACTGCTCGTGTACACACTCGTGCACGTGCTCCTCTCGCGCCGTACGATCCGCGCTTAGCAACGCTTCAGCCTCACTTCAGCCGCAGCACGTCATCATGGAGACGTGCGAGTACTGGTGGTCGAAGACGAGGTGCGTCTCGCCGAGGGCGTGCGCCGCGGGCTCGAGGCCGAGGGATTCGCGGTGGATGTCGCATCCACCGGCACCGACGGACTCTGGATGGCCCGCGAACACGAGTACGCCGTCATCCTGCTCGACATCATGCTCCCCGGCATCAGCGGCTACCGGATCTGCGAGACCCTCCGCGCCGAGAAGGACTGGACCCCGATCATCATGCTCACCGCCAAGGATGGCGAGTGGGACCAGGTGGAGGCACTCGATACCGGTGCCGACGACTACCTCACGAAGCCGTTCTCGTTCGCGATCCTGCTGGCACGCATCCGGGCACTCGTACGTCGTGGCGCCACGGCGCGTCCCGCGATTCTCGAAGCGGGCGATCTCGTGCTCGACCCCTCCACGCGCGAGGTGCGCCGGGGTGACACCCCGATCGAGCTGACCACCCGCGAGTTCGCCGTGCTGCAGTACCTGTTCCGTCACCGGGGAGAGGTCGTCTCCAAGCGCGAAGTGGTCGAGGGCGTCTGGGACTACGACTTCGAGGGTGACCACAACATCGTCGAGGTGTACGTGCGACACCTGCGCAACAAGGTCGACCGGCCGTTCGATCGTCACGCCATCGAGACCCTCCGGGGCTCCGGATACCGGCTGGCGGCCGACGGTGGCTGAGCGACGACGTCGCGTCTCCATCCGCTTGCGCATCACGGCCGTCGCCTCCGCGGTCGTCGCCGTCGTGCTCGTTCTGGGTGCAGCGTTGTTCGTCGTGGTGCTGCAGCAGTCGCTGCGCGACGGGGCCGCGTCGAGCCTCCGGGACGAGGCATCCACGATCGCGGACCGCGTCCACGACTCGGAGCAGCCGTCTCTCACCGAGGCGGAGATCGACTCCGACCGGATCATCCAGATCGTGCGAGACGGCGTCGTCATCGCCGCGAGCGACGACGCCGACGAGTTCGGCCCGCTGTCGGACGGCGAGGGGGAGTCGACGGTCACCATCGAAGGGGACGAGTACCTCGTCTCGTCCGACAGCGCTGGTCACAGCACGAAGGTGCTCGTCGCGCGTGACATCTCCGAAGTGACGGAGTCCATCGCCACCGTCGTACCGCTCGTGGCCATCAGCATCCCGGCGCTCGTGGCGCTGCTCGCCATCACCACGTGGATCGTGGTCGGCCGGGCGCTCCGGCCGGTCGAGCGCATGCGGGAGGAGGTCGACGAGGTCACCGCGAGCAGGCTCGATCGACGCGTCGCCGGTGCCGGCTCCGGTGACGAGCTCGGCCGCCTCGCGAACACGATGAACAGGATGCTCGACAGGCTCGACGAGTCACAGCGCTCGCAGAGGCGTTTCATCTCGGATGCCTCGCACGAACTCAAATCCCCCCTCGCGTCCCTGAGGCAGTACGCCGAGGTGGCCAGAAGTTATCCCGATCGGATGACCGCGGCGGAGCTCGCGGAGGCCATCGAGGATGAGGGCGGTCGACTCGAACGCATCGTGCGCGGGATGCTCGTGCTCGCGAGGGCCGACGAGGGTTCGCTGCGTCGCGGTGATGACGCCGTGGACCTCGACGACCTCGTGCTGCCCGAGGTGCAGAGGCTGCGCGCCTCGACGGAACTGCAGGTCGAGGCATCCATCGATCCGGTGCGGGTGCGGGGAGATGCCGGAATGCTCGCCCAGGTCGTGCGCAATCTCGTCGACAACGCTGCGCGTCATGCCCACTCGCGTGTCGTTCTGACGCTCACCCCGAACGGCATCCTCACCGTCGAGGACGACGGCTCCGGCATCCCGGAGTCCGAGCGCGAGCGTGTGTTCGAGCGATTCGTGCGTCTCGACGAGGCGCGAGGTCGTGACGCCGGCGGTAGCGGCCTCGGGCTTGCGATCGTGCGGGAGATCGTCACCGCGCATGGCGGGACCGTGTCGGCCGACCGGAGCTCGCTCGGCGGCGCCAGATTCACCGTCGCGCTGCCTTCCTGAATACCGCTTCAGGATGTTTCAGGGTCGCTTCAGCACCTTCTCGGCACGCTGTAGCCATGACTACTTCACCTGACGACACTCCCACCACCCCCGTCACGCCGACGGCCACGCCGGTCGTACCCGCTCGCCGACGACGTCCGCTGTTCTGGGTCGCCGGAGCGGGTATCGCCGTCGCCCTCCTGCTCGGTGGCACGGCGGTCGGCGTCGCGATCGCCGACGCCGTCGATGATGACGACTCGATCGAGCTGAGCACGGATGCCACTCCAGTGCCGGTGCCCTCGCCCTCCGCGACGAACGACGACGATCGCTCCGATGACCACGGCGGCGACCGCTCCGGCAGCGACCGCTCTGGCAGCGACGACGGCGGCCTCGACGACCACGGCGGCCGGGACGCGACCGGAGCTGATGCGGAACGCGCCTCGCAGGCTGCGCTCGCCGCGGTCGGCTCGGGCACCGTCACCGAGGTCGAGCGCAGCGATGACGCCGACCACGTCTGGGAGGTCGAAGTGACCCTCGCCGACGGCAGTGACGTCGACGTGCGGCTGGGCGCCGACTTCGGCGTCGTCCGCATCGACTGAACTCACAGGCAACAGCGCGCACTCCGGGAACTTTCTCGGGGTGCGCGCTGTTGTATACAACGAGGGCCGCAGCCAGCGGCTCACGAAGGAGCGGGACCCATGACTTCCACCTATCGCAAGCGCCCTGAGGCGCTGTCGCAGCTCACTCGCCAGCAGTACGCGGTCACCCAGGAGGATGCCACCGAGCCTCCCTTCCGCAACGAGTTCTGGAACAACCACGACGACGGCATCTACGTCGACGTCGTCTCGGGAGAGCCCCTGTTCTCCTCCACCGACAAGTTCGACAGCGGATCCGGCTGGCCGAGCTTCACGCGCCCGATTGACGCCGCGAACGTCGTCCGCAACGAGGACCGCACGTTCGGGATGCTGCGCACCGAGGTTCGTTCGTCCGGTGGCGACAGCCATCTGGGGCACCTGTTCGACGATGGCCCGCGCGACCAGGGCGGCCTTCGCTATTGCATCAACTCGGCGGCCCTCCGGTTCATCCCTGTGGACCAGCTCGAGTCAGAGGGCTACGGTGACTTCCGCAGCCTGTTCACCACCACGAAGGAGGCCTAACGATGGCTACCGAAACCGCAATTCTTGCCAACGGATGTTTCTGGGGAGCCCAGCAGCTGCTGCGCCGCCGCCCCGGGGTGATCTCGACTCGTGTTGGATACTCCGGCGGTGACACCCCGAACGCGACCTACCGCAACCACGGCGATCACGCCGAGGCCGTCGAGGTCGTCTTCGATCCCTCGGTGATCTCCTACCGCGACCTGCTCGAGTTCTTCTTCCAGATCCACGACCCGTCGACCAAGGACCGCCAGGGCAACGACATCGGCCGCAGCTACCGCTCAGCGATCTTCTTCGAGAACGACGAGCAGAAGCGCGTCGCCCTCGACACCATCGCCGACGTGGATGCCTCCGGCCTGTGGCCGGGCAAGGTCGTCACCGAGGTCGAGCCTGCCGGTGACTTCTGGGAGGCCGAGGAGGAGCACCAGGACTACCTCGAGAAGTACCCGAACGGCTACACGTGCCACTACGTGCGTCCGGGCTGGAAGCTCCCGCACCGCGAGACCGTTTCCTAGATCGTCCCGGAAGAGGGTCGGCGCCCAAGGGCACCGGCCCTCTTTCACATCGTCGTGCGCACCATCACGAGCGGGGAGTCGGCTGGCACCGTGACGCGCGGCCAGCGCGAGCGGTAGACGGATGCCGCGGCATCCCTCTCAGCGCCGGGTGCAGTGACGACGACTCCCGTGCCTGGCCTCCACTCCCCGTCGAGCAGAACCTCCACCGGTGAGAGTTCGCGCAGGTTGCGCCACCACGTCTTGCGTTCGGCCCCCGCAGGAAACACGACGAGGAGTCCCTCGCCGCGAGCGTACTGAACGGGGAGCTCGATCGTCTTGCCCGTGCGTCGACCCCGCACTCGGAGGCCCATCAACACGCCGCCCAACGCTTTGTGTGCCCGTGAGCCGAGCATGCCGAGCATCGCGCCGCCCACGGCGGACCGGCCCATGAGCCACGGCGAGAGCACCCCGCTCACCAGACCAAGGACGGTTCCGGCCACGGCACCGGTCAACGCACCCAGCACGATCACGACCGGCGTCTGCCACGTGGCAGACGGAGCGGTCGCGCCCAGGAAGATCACCGCCATGGCCGGTGCCCAGGCGAGCGCCGAGATGCCCACCCAGCGGGCCGGGTGTCGAACGGTCCCGGCCAGCACGAAGGCCTGACCTGCGCCGATGGTCGCCCCCATGAGGGCCCCGAGCAGCAGCGCGCCCGCCATGACGACCCACAGCGGAGGCCCTTCCCCGGTCGCCCCGGAGAGCTGCGACGGCAGGAATGCCGCCGTCCAGCCGATGCCGGCGATCGCGACAGTCACGGCGATCCATCGCCCGAGCCGCAGGCCGGGCAACCAGCGCGCGAGTGCGTACGCCTGAAGGACACCGAGCGCCACGCCTTCGACCAGGCCGCCCCCCACGACGATGAGGAGCCCGAGCAGCGGATCCTGAAGAGCGTCCGCGAGACGGGCGGCGCTCGCCGAGGCTGTCATTCCGATGGTCTCGGCCACGGCGCACGCGACGATCCAGGCGCCGAGGTGCCACCGTGCCTGTGGGGCGGAGAGTGCGCTCATCACCGGGCGAAGAGGCGTCCGACCACGTTTGTCGGCTGGATGTGCAGGAAGACCGACTTCTCGCCAGGTGCCCACGCCCAGAGGGGCGCGGTCGTGAGGAGTCGCAGCGATTCTTCGTCAGGCACCCGCGTCGCCACGCCGCGCACGACGACGCTCCATGCGGTCTGCTGGTCGGTGTGGTCGACCTCGAACGCGACGTTCGGGTTCGAGTCGATGTCGTCCACCTTCGTTCCCGGTTCAGTGCGGACCAGGATGCCGTCGCCGTCCGTCGCGAGGAAGTTGAGCGGGAAGATGTCCGGATGCCCGTCGACGCTCACTGCGAGGCGTCCGAAACTCTGGCTGCGGAGCCTGTTCCAGGCGTCGTTGTCGTCGAGGGTCGTGGTGTGTGGTGTTGGCATGCATCAAGCCAACGGGATGACGCGGAGGCGGCACAGTGCCATTGGTCCCGGCGCCGTCGTCCTAACGACGCTGCAGCACGCGTCCCGCCCGCAGGCTGTTCAGGATCGCGATCACATCGACGACCTCCTGCAGGGTCGCGCCGATGATCGCCGGGAGCACACCCGTGGTCGCCACGAGCATGAGCACAACGCTCAGTCCGATCCCGATCCCGATGCTCTGGTAGGCGATCCGGATGGTGCGCTGGGCCAGCTGCATCACGTCGGCCGCTCGCCCGAGATCTTCCACGAGGATCACGGCATCGGCTGATTCGCTCGCCGCCGTCGCGCCGCGTGCGCCCATGGCGATACCGACGTCCGCCGCGGCGAGCACTGGTGCATCGTTCACCCCGTCGCCCACCATCATGACCGGGCGAGGTGTGAGGTTCCGCACTGCAATGACCTTTCCGCCCGGCAGCAGCCCGGCGCGAGCCTCGCCCACCCCGGCGAGCTCCGCGATCCGGTCGGCCGTCTCACGAGCATCCCCGGTGAGCATCACGGTGCGGGTGACGCCGAGCGCCCGAAGCCGGTCCAGGGTGGCGGATGCCTCTGGCCGGAGTTCATCGGTGAGCACGATCCGTCCCAGCAGCTGACAGTCGCGGGAGACGTGGACCGCGGTCTCCCCGGCGTTCAACGCCGGCCATTCCGGTACCGATGACGGGGCGACGAACGAGCGCTTTCCCACTCGGATCATCCCGCCATCCACGGTGCCGAGCACGCCCTCGGCCACCACCTCTTCAACCGCGGTCGCTTCGCCAATCGCCAGTCCCCGCCGCTCCGCCTCGGCAACCACGGCATACGCGAGGACATGCGCGGAGTCGGCCTCGAGCG
Organism: uncultured Salinibacterium sp.; assembly: GCA_964425885.1. Lineage (GTDB taxonomy): Bacteria > Actinomycetota > Actinomycetes > Actinomycetales > Microbacteriaceae > Rhodoglobus. The sequence continues at coordinate 216,548 of CAYRON010000001.1, read as the reverse complement.
CTGCCGCGCAAGCGAGGAGCTCGTCGGCGGTACCTGCGAGCACATCGATCCTGTCGACCTCTGGGGTGCCTCGCGTGAGCGTTCCGGTCTTGTCGAACGCCGCCGTGCGGGCCCGCGAGAGTTGTTCGAGCACCCCTCCGCTCTTCACGATCACGCCCACACCCGCCGCCCTGCTCATACCCGCGATGAACGCGACGGGAGTGGCGATGAGCAGTGGACACGGCGTCGCGACCACGAGCACCTCGGCGAACCGGACGGGGTCTCCCGAGACGATCCACGCGAGCGCGCCGATGCCGAACGCCACGAGAGTGAACGGGATTGCCACGCGATCGGCCAGGCGCACGAAGGGTGCTTTGCTGTCGGCCGCGGACTCCACCAGGTCGATGATCTTCTGGTACTGGCTCTCCGCTGCCGTCGCCGTGGCACGCAGGTGGATGACCGATCCACCGTTCACGACACCGCTCATGACCTGCTCGCCGGCCGCCCGTGTGACCGGCATGCTCTCGCCGGTGATGGAGGACTCGTCGAGGGATGCCGCGGCCCCGACCAGCACGCCATCCACCGGCACCACTTCCCCGGGCCGCACCTCGAGCTCGTCGCCTGGAGTCACAGCCCCCACGGGAACATCGCCGCCGGCGGTGTGCGCGAGCTGGGGGGCGCGCTTGAGAAGAGCGCTCAATTCGCTCCGTGCACGACGGGAGGCGAAATCCTCGAGCGCTTCACCGCTCGTGAGCATGAGCACCACGACGAGGGCCGCCCAGTAGTCGCCGAGCGCGACCGTGCTCACGATCGCGGCCACCGCCAGGATGTCGATGCCCCACGTTCCCGAGCGCAGCGAACGCACCATCGACACGGCGCTGCGTCCTGCGATCACCAGGGCATAGGCACCGGCAACCCAGGGGGCGAGCCAGTTCGCGGGCGAGAGCACGAGCGCGAGTGTGAAGAGAGCGACCACGAGTGTCGCACTCACGAGCGGATAGCGCAGCACCAGAGGGCGCGTCTCCGACATCACGCGCGCGCCACCACAACCGGCGAATTGATGTTGAGCAATACCTCGTGCGTCGTCGACCCGAGGAAGCCTGCGCGCGCGGTGCTCAGGTGGCTCGCGCCCAGAACCTGGAGTCCGGCGGAACGACTCAGGTCGAGGAGTGCCTCGGAGGCCCGTCGACGCGACACCCGCCTCCGGATGACGAGCGCTGGGTGGATGTGCGAGGCGAGGGCGGCGGCGTCGGCGAGCAGGTCGTTCCCCTCGTCCGCGGTGGCCGCGTGCACGAGCGACAACTCATTCCCGAGCCGCGTGGCCTCGTTCGCGCCCCAGACCACCGCGGCCTCCCAGGCGCCTCCGGCGACCCCCACGACGACACCGCGCCGCGTCGAGACCTGCGTGTCCGGGATCACCGCGACAGAACACTCCGCGACGGACGCCACGACGATGCTCCTTGTTCCGAGAGCGCGACCGGTCAGGTAGCCCGTCTTGTGGGTGCCCACCACGAGCAGGTCGCCGGGCTCGGCAGTAGAGGCCAGTACCCAGGCCGTGCTCCCGTGGAGGAGCGTCGTGGTGGTGCAAGTATCGGAGGCGAAGCGGCGTGCCAACTCTGCGGCTTCCGCGAGCACGCGTGCGCCGGCATCCGATTCGTCCTCGGCGACACCGTGACCGAGCTGACCCCATTCGCCGTCGACCACATGGACCAATTCGAGATCCGAACCGTCGGATGCCGCCCGCTTCGCCGCCCACGTGAGCGCTGCCCGGCTCGGCCCGGAGCCGTCCACCCCCACCCTGATCGTCACGGTACGTCCTCCGGTGGGATCTCGGGGAGCACGGTGACACGCTCACCCGGGGGCGGAACGACGAGCACGGGGGAGGGCATGTTGACGAGCACGTCGTGGCTCGTCGAGCCCAGGATGAGACTGCCCAGCGCTCCGCGGCCGTGGCTGCCCACGACGAGGAGACCTGCGTCCCGCGCGCGTTCCACGAGCGCGACGACAGCGGGTGTCGGGCCGAACGCCACCTCTACCAGGAGGGCCGGATGGCTGGCACGAACGCGACGGGCGGCCGCCTCGACGAGATCGCGCAGCACGTCGACCACCTCGGGCACGGCGTCGGTGCCGAAGGGCTGTCCCCACGAGTTGACGATCGTGAGGGTCGTGTCGGCGTCCGCTGCTTCCTGTGCGGCGATCTCCAATGCTTCGTCGGCGGTCGCGTCATCCGTCCACCCGACCACGACACGGGCCGGCCCGCCGGGCTCCCAGCCCGAAGGCACGACCGCGACTGGGCATTCCGATCTGCCAGCGACCTGCAGGGCGATGGTGCCGCGCAGGATGCCGGCAAGAGCGCCGGTCGGATGCGAGCCGATCACGAGCAGGTCGGCTCGCCACGACACGGCCATCAGCACACGGGCGGGCGAGCCCCGCCGCACGCTCACCGAGACCGGCGATGCCGGGGCACGAGTTCTCGCGAGGTCTGCTGCGCGCTGGACGTCGTCCGCATAGGGTGCCGCCGATTGCACGAGGGTGTTACCGCGCGGGCCGTGCGCCGAGGGAATGACCGTCAGCAGTTCGAGGGAAGCCGGTCGGGCCTGTGCTCTGGCGATCGCCCACTCCAGCGCCGGCTGCCCGGCTGGATCGATTTCGGGATCGATCGCGACGACGATCTTCTCCATGGTTACCTCCGGTGGCCCCGCGTCCGACTCTCTGTGCAAGACTGACCTTGATCGGCCGGGGTCGGCAGTGCCGAAGGTCCCACGATCCGCACGTGAAAGACCCGCTGGAGGTCGGATGGTCGACGACACGGGAGGCCTCACATTTCCTGACGGGCCTCGCTCTGAACTGGACATGTCGTTGGCGCGGCTCGTCGAGTCCGCGCAGCACGTCCTCGCGACACAGAGTCGCCTCCGCAACCTGCTCAAGGCGAACCGCTCGGTCGCCGGCGAGATCGAGCTCGCTGTCGTTCTCCGCACCATCGTCGAGGCCGCCGTCGACCTCGTCGGGGCGAAGTACGGAGCGGTTGGGGTGATCGGGCCCGAGGGCGGACTCGAGCAGTTCATCCATGTCGGGATGCCCGACGATCTCGTCGCCCGGATCGGACACCTCCCAGAGGGCCACGGACTGCTCGGTGCACTCATCGAGGAGCAAGAGCCCATCCGCCTGCCGAGAATCGATGCTGATCCCCGATCGAGCGGGTTTCCCGCCGGGCATCCGCCCATGACGACGTTCCTCGGGGTTCCCGTCCGCGTGCGCAACGAGACGTACGGCAACCTCTACCTCGCCGAGCGCGAGGGTGGACCCTTCAGCGCGGAGGACGAGGAGCTGCTCGTGGCGCTCGCGGCCACGGCGGGAGCCGCGGTGGACCACGCGAGGCTGTTCGACGAGAGCCAGCGCCGCCAGCGGTGGACCGTGGCATCCGCCGAGGTCACGGCCGCGCTGCTCTCGGACGACTCCGAGGAGTCCCTCGCGGTGCTCGCCGACCGTGTTGCGCTGCTGGCCGATGCCGATCTGGTGTGTGTCGTGCTGCCGCTGCCGGACGGTCGCCTCCGCGTCGATGTGGCGAGGGGAGATGGCGCTGACGCCCTTGTCGGTCTCGTCTTCGACTCCGCGGACACACTCGCCGGCCGCGCGGATGAGAGCGGGCATCCCCACCTGTCCGACCTCGGCGACGCCGACGACCCGCTCGCGACCGGTCCCACGATGGCCCTTCCCATTGCCATTGCCATTGCCGCATCCGTCACCTCCGAACGCGGTGGGGTGCTGACCGTCACGCGAGCACCTGGGCGCCCCCGCTTCGCGACGACCGATCTCGATATGGCCGCCGACTTCGCCGCACAGGCGAGCGTTGCCCTCCGCCTTGCCGCTGGCCGCGCCGACCGGCAGAAGCTCGCCATGCTGGAGGACCGCTCGCGCATCGCCCGAGACCTCCACGACAACGTGATCCAGCGGCTCTTCGGGGCGGGACTGTCGCTCCAGGCGCTCGCCGGGCAGGCCGATGAGCGCCTCCGCGCCAGGATCGTCGAGCAGGTCGATGCTCTGGATGCCGCGATCGCCGACATCCGCACGGCCATCTTCACGATGACGTCCCAATCGGACACCGACCAGCCCACGCTCCGCCATCGCGTCATCGATCTCCTCGGCGAGCTCTCCGAGGCCTTCACGGATGCCCCGCGCCTGGCTTTCGCCGGACCGGTCGACCTCATGGTGCCGCCCGACGTCGCCGACGACGTCGTCGCGGTGGTGCGGGAGGGACTCGCCAACGTCGCCAGGCATGCACACGCCGATCACGCGTGGGCACTCGTGGCCGTACTTGACGGGACTGTCGTGGTCGAGATCGAGGATGACGGTCGGGGTATCGCGCCGGAGTCCACCCGATCCAGTGGCACGGCGAACCTCGCGGCGAGGGCAGAGGCCCGCGGAGGCACGGTCGAACTCGCGTCGCGGCATCCCCGCGGTACCGTGCTCAGGTGGCGAGTTCCGTTGGAGGAGAGTGAATGATCCGGGTGTTCCTGGTCGATGACCACGAGATCGTTCGGCGCGGGGTCGCCGACCTCATCAACGCCGAACCCGACCTTGAGGTCGTGGGGGAGGCGTCCACAGTGCGTGAGGCGAAGGGGCGCGTGGCTGCAACGATCCCAGACGTGGCTGTGCTCGATGTGCAGTTGCCCGATGGCAACGGGGTGGACCTGTGCCGTGACATCCGCTCGCGCAATCCCGAGGTGTGCTGCCTCATGCTCACGGCCTACGCCGACGACGAGGCGAGCCGCACGGCGGTGCTCGCGGGCGCGTCGGGTTACGTCCTCAAGGACATCCGGGGCCAGGGCCTCCTCGAGAGCATCCGGAGGGTGGCCAGGGGTGAGAGTCTCGTGACCGCTGCCACGAGCCGACGCGTCGTCGAGCAGGCGACGAGCACGGCCAGGACGGCGGCCGTCGACCTGAGCCTGCGCGAACAGCAGGTGCTGCAGCTCATCGCCGAAGGTCTCACCAACCGGCAGATCGGCGAGCGCCTCGAACTCGCCGAGAAGACGGTGAAGAACTACGTCTCCGGGCTTCTCGCCAAACTCGGTATGGAGCGCCGCACCCAGGCGGCCGTCTACGGGGCACAGCACTCGCGCGGGTAGGCGCCCGTGGGACCTTGTGCCCTCGTGCCCCCGTCGGCACGAGCGGAGACTGGGCGCAGACGTGGCGGATGCCACGCCCCAGTCGACCACAGGAGAACATCATGCGCGCAGCCGTAGCAACCGGATTCGACAAGCCGCTCACTCTCGAGGAGCGACCCGTTCCGAAGCCCGGACCCGGGCAGGTGCTCGTGCGCCTCGAGGCGTGCGGGCTCTGCCACACCGACATCCATGCCATGCGGGGCGACTGGCCGGTGAAGCCGTCCCTGCCGTTCGTGCCGGGGCACGAGGGCGTCGGCATCATCGAGGAACTCGGCGCTGGTGCGACGCGTCGTGCCGTGGGTGAACGCGTCGCGCTGCCCTGGCTCGGTCACGCGTGCGGCGAGTGCCGCTACTGCGTCGACGGCAGGGAGAACCTCTGCGAGAGCCAGCAGAACACCGGCTACTCGATCGACGGCGGCTACGCCGAGTACGCGCTCGCGGACGCGCGCTTCGCCTCTCCCGTTCCGAATGGCATCCCACCGCTGGAGGCCGCGCCCCTCGCGTGCGCCGGCGTCACGACCTACGCGGCAGTGAAGGCCGCGCACATCACCCCGGCAGAACGTGTCGCCATCTTCGGCGTCGGCGGGCTCGGCCACCTGGCCGTGCAGTACGCCCGCATCGTGGGTGCCGAGGTTGTCGGGATCGACGTCACCGAGGAGAAGCTCAACCTCGCGCTCGAGCTGGGCGCCGACCATGTCGTGAACGCGCGCGAGGTCGACCCGGTGGAGGCGCTCCGGTCCTTGGGCGGAGTGGATGTCGCGATCGTGCTCGCGCTGGCGCCCCAGGTGTTCGACCAGGCCTTCGCATCCCTGAACCGCGGCGGGCGTCTCATCCTCGTGTCCCTCCCCGTGGAGGGCGCCCTCACGGTCCCGATCTTCGACACCGTCCTCAAGGGCATCTCGATTATCGGGTCGATCGTCGGCACCCGCCAGGACCTCGCCGAGGTGTTCGCGCTTCACGCGGCAGGGCGCACGCGCGTCGTCGCGGAGGCGCGCAGTCTCGACGACGCGAACGCCGCGGTCGAGCAGGTGCTCGAGGGCGTCGTGCCGGCGCGGCTGGTCTTCGAGTTCTGACATCCTGGGCTGGGCCCGGCGGCTAGCATGTCAGCCATGACCACCGAGTCGAGTTGGGCCCGCACCCCCATCGAACCGCAGTCCGTCGACGCGCCACTCTCGCGTTCCGCTGTGTTCCTCACCCTCACACTCTCCCCGCACGCGGATGCCGCGTCCCGCGCTCGCTCCGTGCTCGGCGATCTCGGCGGGCTCGTGCGCGCCGTCGGTTTCCGCGACCTCGGAGGACACCTGTCGTGTGTTGCCGCCATTGGCTCCGAGGCGTGGGATGCCGTCACCGGCCTGTCACGGCCGGCTCAGCTGCATCCGTTCCCCGCCGTCGAGGGCCCTGCCCACAGCGCCCCCTCCACACCGGGTGACCTGTTCTTCCACATCCGCGCCGAGCGCGCCGACATGTGCTTCGAGCTCGAGCGCCTGATCCTGCAGAAGCTCGGCGATGCGATCATCGTCACCGACGAGACGGTGGGCTTCCGCTACTTCGATTCGCGCGATCTGCTCGGCTTCGTCGACGGAACCGAGAACCCCACCGGTGCCGGCATGACCGAGTGGTCGCTCGTCGGCGACGATGACCCAGATCACGCTGGCGGCAGCTACATCGTCGTGCAGAAGTACCTGCACGACCTCGCGGCCTGGCAGTCCCTCAGCACGGAGACGCAAGAGAAGATCATCGGGCGCACCAAGCCCGACAACGTAGAGCTCGACGACCTCGCGCGCCCCTCCCACAAAGACCTCGCGACGATCGTGGATGACGCGGGCGTCGAGCACGACATCCTGCGCGACAACATGCCGTTCGGCAGCCCGGGCAGCGGAGAGTTCGGCACCTACTTCATCGGCTACTCGAAAGACGTCTGGGTGACCGAGCGGATGATCAGCAACATGTTCCTCGGAGACCCGCCGGGCTCGTACGACCGCATCCTCGACTTCTCGCACGCGGTGACGGGCACGACGTTCTTCGCGCCGTCCAACGACGTGCTGGACTCCTTCGGCGACTAGAGCGACTAGAGCGCCTCGATGAGGTGCTCGGCCTCGACGGGCTCAGTGGAGAACGCCCTGGCCGCGTCGAGCACCTTCTGGTCGTACTCGGTCGCCCGCGTCTCGTGCTGCGCGATGTGCTCGCGCCAGCTCCCGAGCCAGAATGCCTCGACGATGACTCCGGGGCGCTCGCGATCGTCGTAGGCCTGCCACTGGCGGGCACCGGTGCGCTGCCTGCTCCGTTTGACGAGCTTCAGCGCCGCGAGAAACTCGGTGCGCTTGTCGGCGGGCACCGTGTAGCGCACCAGTACGAGCGTCGCGGCATCCTCGTCGATCGGCTGAGCATCGACGAGCGGGGCATCGGTGAGGGGGAGTACGGCGGGCATGCGTCCCTTGTCGGACGTCGTGAGGAGGGGCCACAGCAGCTGGCTCACGGCAACGAGCACCACGAGCGCCCCGGCCACTACGCTCGTGTGCCCGACCCCGAAGACCGCGGCGGCCGCGCCAGCCAGCGCCGACCCTGCGGCCGTCGCCCCGAACCACACGATCTGGTAGACGGAGAGCCCGCGTGTCCGCACCCACACCGGCAGGAACGACTGCACGGCGCCGTTGAGTGTCGCGAGCACACCGATCCAGGCGAGCCCGACCACCGCGAGCACAGGCAGGGCCACCCACACGTTCGGCGCAAGACTCGTGGCGATGAGACCGAGGCCGAAGACCGCGGATGCCGCGATCACCACCCCGTTCATCCCGAACCGCTGCACGGCCGGTGTGATGACGAACGCACCGCAGATCGAGCCCACGCCGATCGCGGCGAGCAGCAGGCCGTAACCGTTGGAGTCGAGCCCCAGATGGTCGGTCGCGATGAGAGGCAGAAGCGCGAAGAGCGCTGACGCCGGAACGATGAACAGGCCGAGTCGCACGCAGATGCGGCGCACCACGCCCGCGTGGCTCACGTACCTCAGCCCCGCGCGGAGTCCGTCGAAGAACGGCTCCGGGCTGTGCTCCGGCGCCCGGTAGTCGCGCCAGAACACCAACACGAGCAGGAAGAACGCGAACGACGCTGCATTGAGTGCGAAGACGAAGGGCACCCCGAGGCTCGCGATGATCACGCCCGCGATGGCCGGACCGATCGCCCGCGCGAGGTTGACCGAGATGGAGCTGAGCCCAGCCGCGCTCGGGATGAACTCCCTCGGCACGATGTCGGGCACGATCGCCTGGTAGGCCGGGAGCTGCACTGCCGATGCCGCCCCGAGGAGAAACGTCAGCGAGAGCAGGAGGGCCGGCGTCATGGCACCGGTCGCCGTGAGCACGGTCAGGAGAAGACCGATCACGACCTGCGCAGCCTGCACCCAGATGAGAAGGGTGCGCCGATTGACGAACTCGCCCAGCACTCCCGCGGGAATCCCCAGCAGCAGGATGGGCGCGGCCGAAGCGCTCTGCACGAGTGCGATGAGCACGGGAGACGCGTCGCTCTCGACGAGGAACCATTGGGCCCCCACGGTCTGCATCCAGCTGCCGATGTTCGACACGAGGGCAGCGATCCACAGTGCGCGGAACGCGGCAAGCTTCAGTGGTGCCAGCGCGGAGGGTGGCGGGGCGGCGGCTGGGCTCGTCATGCCTCCAGTATCCGCGATGCGGAGACCGGCGATCCGCGCCGAGGTTCGGCTACGAGGTCGGTTCCCCGACGACCGGGTCGCCGTCGACGATGACCTGCCGGTCGATGGCGTCGGGGCCTGCGGCCGTGAGGAAATGGTCGACCGCGGCATCCCACGTCGAGAAGCCCACGTCGGGCTCCGAGTACGGGATTGTCTTGGTCACGACCCGCCACAGGTCATCGCGGGTGTTCTCGTCACGCACGTGCACCAGCTCGCCCTGGTGGGCTAGACCCTGCTGGATGCCCCAGGTGCCGTTACCGCGGTTGATCAGATTCCACACGAGGCCGCCATGGTCGATCTGGTCAGGCACGGTAGGGGTGTTCTCTCCATCAGGCACGGCACGATCCTAGGGTCGTCGTCGTGCACCCACACAGGGCTTGATCGGGCGCCCTGCAGCGAGTAGGGCGGGGTGCAGAGGGGTGCTGGCGCACTGCCGCAGCGCGCCTAGCATGGAAGGCATGACCACCCCGTTCATCCTCTCCGACGAGGTGGAGGCAGCGCTCGCCGCAGGCACCCCCGTCGTCGCCCTCGAGTCGACCATCATCTCCCACGGCCTCCCGCGCCCGCGCAACCATGAGGCGGCGATCGAGTTCGAGACGATCCTCCGCGACGCCGGAGTCACCCCTGCCACCATCGCTGTTCTCGACGGCGTCCCACGCATCGGTCTCGACGCCGACGGCGTGCGCCGCATCGCCGAGGAGGAACTCGCCAAGGCCTCGGTCCGAGACCTGCCGATCATCGCGGCGGCCGGCTCGAGTGCAGCCACGACGGTGGCCGCGACATCCCACCTCGCTTCGCTTGCCGGCATCCGAGTCTTCGCGACGGGTGGTCTCGGCGGAGTGCACCGCGGGGCGGCAGAGAGCTTCGACGAATCCGCCGACATCTCCACGCTCGCCGTCACCCCGATCACCGTCGTGAGCGCCGGGGTCAAGTCGGTGCTCGACATTGCGGCGACCCTCGAGCGCCTGGAGACGCTGAGCGTTCCCGTGATCGGGTTCGGCACGACCGTCTTCCCGAGCTTCTGGCTGCGCGAGTCAGAGTTCACCCTCGATTGGGCCGTGGATGACGCGGCCGACGTCGCGGCGATCATGAAGGCACAGGATTCCCTCGGTCATGGCCAGGGCATCGTCGTGGCGAACCCGATCCCGTTCGACCAGCAGTGGGATCCCGAGGAGCACGACCGGGTGCTCGCCGAGGCACTTCACCTGGCGGATGCCGCGGGCGTCACGGGCAAGGCGGTCACGCCGTTCCTGCTGCTCAAGATCGTCGAGCTCTCCGACGGCCGCAGCCTCGAGGTCAATCTCGATCTCGCGCGCAACAACGTTCGAGTCGCCGGCCAGATTGCAACCGCCTGGTCGGCGCTTGGCTAGCCAGCCCGCCCGGCAACGCATCGTCTGCTTCGGCGACCTCATCGACGACGTGGTCGTCATCCCGAGCGGCCCCGTGCGGGATGACACCGACACCCCGTCGACGATCCGCTTCCGCCCCGGGGGTTCTGCCGCCAACACCGCGGCGTGGCTCGGCACGCTGGGCGCGTCCGTGGATCTCGTCGCGTCCGTCGGTCACGGCGAGGGGTTGCGGCATGCCGCGCAGCTGGAGGGTGTGCGTGCGCACTTGGCCGAGCATCCCGACCTCCCGACCGGCACAATCGTCGTGCTCGTCGATGGCGAGCGTCGCCACATGCTCACTGAGCGCGGTGCGAATGCGGCCCTTGACCCGGCGGCGGTGACGGATGCCCTGCTCGCCGATGCGGCCATTCTCCACCTCACCGGCCACACCCTCCTCAACGGGCTCGGACTCGGCGATCTCATCGCCCGTGCGCGAGCGGCCGGGGTCGCGGTGTCCGTCTCGCCAGGTTCGGCCGGGTTCATCGCGGACTACGGCGTGGTGCCGTTCGCGGAAGCGATCGCCGGGGCATCCGTCGTCTTCGCCAGTCTCGAGGAGGGCCGCCTGCTGACCGGGCTCTCGACGCCGGCTGAGGTCGCGGCTGCACTGCCGTTCGATCACGTCGTGCTCACTCTCGGTATGGAGGGCGTGCTCGTGGGCGTCCCTGACGAGCAGTTCACGATCCCCGCAGTGGAGACGACTGTCGTCGACCCGACCGGTGCGGGCGACGCGTTCTGCGCCGGGTACCTCGCGGAATGGGTTTCCTCGGGAGATGCTCGTCGCGCCGCTGTCCGGGGTGCTCAGGTCGCGGCCCGGGCTGTTGCCACGGTGGGTGCCCGACCTTAGAGGGCGCTGACAGTTCGAGACTTTCACCCCGAAGTTAACCCTCTCGGCTTCGGGGCATGTGCTCGCTCGTGAAGTCCCGGAAAAGCTCGCAACGACGGTCCGCGACAGACCACCCCTAGCGCCAGGATCGGTCCGGAACACCCAGGACGTGACTGCGGGTGCGGGCTGCCAGGACGGACGCACTTGAGGTGGCCTCACTACGCCGCCACACTGGCCCTCAACCCGCCCGCACGTGCACCACGTCCAGCATTGGAAGTTCGATGTCCACCTCTTCCGCCCTGCCACGATTCTCTCGAGGCCGCGTTCTCACCTCATTCCTCGCGATCATCGGCATCATGGCGGGAGTCGCCGCCGGCGGTGCCGCGCAGGCCGCGTCCGTCGATCTTGTCGTCAACGTGACATCCGATCGTGGCGTGTACAGCGCGAGCGACACCGCCGTCTACACGGTCCGCGTCGACAATCGCGGCACGGAATCGACGTCCGTGCCCTCCACCGTGACGCTCGATGTGCCCAACACGAGGTCGAGCCCGGTCGCGTGGGAACAGAACGTCACATGTGCTCCCTCGGGCGGGGCGGTCTGCCCCACCGGCTTCACGCGATCCGGCACGACGATCTCGGCTGTCATCCCGTCCGTCCCGAAGAGCGCGTCCCTGGTCTTCACGGTCCGCGCGCCCGGCTGGATGCTCAACTACGTGCGCAACTCGGTGCAGGTGACGTCGACCGTCGCAGCAGGCAGCGGCGACACGGAACTGCAGGCCGTGACCGACTCGAGCGTTATCAACGTGCTCGTCCACGACCCCGAGATGAACTACTCGACGACGGCCACGGGACCAGCCGACGCCTCGGCGCAGTCCACGGTCTACTACGACGTGGTCCTTCGCAACACGGGTGAGACGAACAGCATCTACAGCGAAGTGGTACTCGCCTCCGGTGTGGGATCGGGAAGCGCGACGACCGCCCCGATCCTCGACTACGGTTTCACCGGCGTGACCTGCCTCAACGAGACGGTTGGTGCCTCGTGTGCCAACCTCACCATGATCGCGGGGGACACTCTCCCGTTCGTCCCGCTAGAGGTGGGAGCGACGGGCCTCTCGGCGTCACTCGGGGTAACGAACATGCCGTCGGGCAGCTCCGTGACCCTCCGCTTCGCGGTCCAGACGGGCCGGCCCGCGTGCACCACGGGCCCGTCCGCCACGCGAACCATCACGGTTACCGACACCATCGCCGCGATCTCCCAGACCGGCTGGCCCGAAGCCAGCCCCCTCAACCCGGATAACGTCGCGACCGTCCTGACCAACCTTCCCGCGCTTCCGTGCACGACAGGGGATGTCTCGACTGTCTCGATCTCGCAGCCCTCCGGTCAGACCAGCGCGGGCATCCCCCTCGGCGGCGCATTCGAGTACACCGTGCTGTACTCGAACCTCGCAGGGGACACGGCGACGAACGCCGACATCGAGTTCGCGACGTACTGGCCGGGATCCGGAAGTCGATCGGTGCTCAATGGAGCGCCGACGTGCGTGCCTGCGGGTGGCGCAACGTGCCCGACCGGTTGGACGCTCGACGGCTCGTCCATCCGAGGTGTCGGGGCGGTGCTTCCGGCCGGCGGTTCACTCTCGATCACCTACACGGGCACCGGTGGTGGCGACGACCAGACGATATGTCGCCCGCGCTCGATGGGCGTCAACACCCGCATCCTGCCGCCCTTGAGCTTCATCGACACCAACTTCGTGCCGAACAACGTGTACACAACCAACCAGCAGACGCAGGGCAACAACGCACGCCGGGTGGTCACCCAGACCGATGTCGGATCACCGTGTGCAGAGAGTCACGACGATTCGGTGCAGCAGACGGGCCCCTTCACAGACCCTGCTGCCACAGTTCCGCTCGTCGGCTCCGCAAGGCCCGGGCAGACGCTCTACTTCCGCACCTCCTTCACCAACCAGACGCCTTCTCCGGCTTACACCTCCTACTACTTCGGGCAGGGCGTGCAAATGCCGACCAGCGGTGCACTCTTCTCCACGAACACGATCGACCGCTGGTTCCGACACGCAGCGGGCGACCCCGCCGGAATTCCGTTCACGGACGACTACCTGATCGGCGGACAGGTAGCGGCCTCCTTCGACACGGGTGTGCGTTGCACCGCCAACGGGGGAGCGACATGTCCTCCGCTGCTCACTGCGACTTCCTCCAACGGCGGCGGTGGAGTCGTCGCGGTGGGTGCGTGGCAGAGCTTCTGGAAAGCAGGCCAGCAGCCGCTGATGCCCGCGGGCAGCTCCGTCGACTTCATCTCGACGTACAAGGTCGCTCAACTCGCCGAGCGGTACACCGAGGCCGGTTGCGTGCCCACGAGCGTCGCTTTTGGAACCGGGCCAGGCGCGACTACTGCGACGGTGGCGAACATGAGGGTTACCGCCACCATCGGTGCATCGACGATTCCCGCGACGTTCGATCGGAACAGCTCCAACGACAGCACTGAGGTTCTCGTCCCGCTCGAGATCACGCGGTGCACCAACACGCTCGCGATCACCAAGACCGCCCTCACACCCACGATGCCGGTCGACCGCCAGGTCAAGTATCAGATCGTCGTGACCAATACGAGCGCGAGCTACCTCGACCTGCCGCGGCTCATCGACGGTTTCTCAACCGACGCACCCGCAACGATCACGTGTACGGCCACGACACTCAATGCACTCTGCCCCACGTTCACCCCTCGTGAAGATCAACGACGTTTCGCGGATGGGTCGACGGGCCCCATCACCTTCACCGGCCTATCAGGGGGCCCAGCCCAGTTCGACTTCGTGTGGGGAACGGCGGGCCAGCAGACGATGCCCGCTGGCTCGAGTGTGACCTTCCAGGTCGTGGTCCACTACCCCTCGACCTACTCGGGGTCGTCGTCGAACATCGCTTACTTCCTCGCGGACCAGACGGCGATCGGGGGAGCCTGGCCCGTCGTCAACGCGAGTGCGAGCGTCACCACGCCCCCGGGAAGTGCTCTCGCCCTCAACAAGCGGGTGAACCCGGTCGTCGTCAAAGCGGGCGAGGTCGTGACCTTCACCGTTGACATCGTGAACACGGGTGCGACCCTGCCTGCGGCGAGCTTCGTGGACGAACTCAACGCCATCCTCGTCCCGACCAACCCCGACGGATACTCCAACCTCACGTGTCGACCGCTGACTGCAGCAGACAATGTGCTTTCTCCGGGAACCGTGGGCGTCACGGCATGCCCCCAGTTCACCTCGAACTCGGCGGGCATCACCGGCGTGATCACAGACTTCGGCACGAACTCGGGAATTCGACTCACCTACACGGCGGTGGCGCCGCTGACGGCGGAGTCGATCCCCAACATCGCGAGGATCATGCAGGATGATGCGACGGTGACCGCCGGCGACGCGTTCTCGCAGTCGAACTTCCTCACGTACATCGAAGAGGTGGTCGAAGAGACAGTGGACACCGCCGTCAAGCACGCCGATCGGGTGCTGGCGAGCACTGGTCTCTCGCTTCCCATCGCTGGCGTTGCTGTAGCGATCCTCCTCCTGCTTCTGGGCGGCGTGCTGGTGCTGACGTTGCGGGTCAAAGCATCCGGTACAGAGGCCGACTAGGGGCAGGGCACGGGAGGCCGCGCGGAGGTTTGCGGCCAGCGCGCGAGTAGGAACAACCGCGTTGCGCACAAATCTCCGCGCGCGACTCGTCGCTGAGCGACGTCCACGAGCTACCGAGCGGCCTTCACGGCCTCATAGGCCGCGAGCGCATCCTTGCGGCTCTGCTGCAGGTCGACGATCGGCTCCGGATAGTCCGGTGTTCCGTACTCCGGAACCCAGCGGCGGATGTACTCGGCGTCCGGGTCGAACTTCGCTGCCTGCAATTCGGGGTTAAAGACCCGGAAGTAGGGTGCGGCGTCGAGACCCGACCCAGCAACCCACTGCCAGCTCGCTGGGTTGTTCGCCTCATCGGCGTCGACCAGGGTGTCCCAGAACCACCGCTCACCGATACGCCAGTCGACGAGGAGGTTCTTCGCCAGGAAGCTCGCCACGACCATGCGCACGCGGTTGTGCATGTACCCGGTGTGCCAGAGTTCGCGCATCCCGGCGTCCACGAGAGGGATGCCCGTCAGGCCCTTCTGCCAGGCCTCGAGCGTCGCGGCATCCGGATCCGACCACCCGAATGCGTCGAAGTCCCGGCGCACGTTCACCGTGGCGATGTCGGGCTGGTGGTACAGCAGGTGCCAGCTGAACTCGCGCCAGCCGACCTCCCGCAGGAATCCTGCAGAGGTGCTCGCCACTCCCTTGACCCGATGCCACAACTGGAACGGGCTGATCTCACCGAACCGCAGGTGCGGGCTGAGGCGACTGGTCGCGGGCACGGCGGGCTCGTCCCGGCGCGTGTACTGCTGCAGACCCTCCTCGATGAAGGCTTCGAGTCGCTCGTGGGCGCCGGCCTCGCCCGGTGTCCAGCTCTCGCGAAGCCCGCCTGCCCAGTCGGGCCGCGTCGGCAGCAGGCCCCAATCCTCGAGCGAGTCCGAGCGGATGCCCGCCCCTCCCGCGAGCGCCGCGGGGTCCGCGGCGGGCAGCGGCTCCCGCACATCGCGCTCCAGGCAAGCCCTCCAGAACGGCGTGAACACCTTGTACTGGCCGCCCTCGCCATTCGTGATGGTCCACGGCTCGTGCAACAGGTTCGCGTGGAAGCTCGTCACCTCACGCCCGGCCTCGCGCAGACGAGTCTTCAGCCTGGCGTCGATCTCGCGTGCGCCCGAGTAGCGACGGTTCCAGAAGATGGCCGCGGCATCCGTCTCTTCCGCGAGGGCCATGATCTCGTCCTCAGCAGGCCCGCGCTTCAGCACGAGCGTTCCGTCGAGGCGGTCCGAGAGGTGCTTGAGTGAGTGGTGCAGCCACCAGCGGCTCGCCGAACCGATCGGCCGGACCTCGGGACTCGTCTCGTCGAGCACGTAGACGACGATCACCGGCGCACCGTGGTCGACCGCCGCGCTCAACGCCGGGTTGTCGGCCAGCCGCAGGTCGTCACGGAGCCACGCGATGACGGGCTGGGTCATCAGTGCTGTTCGCCGACGAGCCGCAGCTTGTCGCAGATCTTCGTGAGGGTTTCGAGCTCGTCGAGGCTGAGGGCCGATCCCACCCTGTGCTGGATCGAGTCAGCGTGCTGCACGGCGACGCGGCGGAACAGCTCGAAGCCGGAGTCTGTGAGACGGGCAACCGTGCCTCGCCCGTCACCGGGGTCGGACTCCTTGCTCACGTAGCCCTTCGACGCCAGACGATCCACGAGTCGGCTCACGCTCGGCTGCGACAACAGCAGGTGCTTGTTGAGGTCGCGGATGCGCAACTGGCGATCGGGCTGTCGGCTCAGGTTGAACAGCACGTCGTACTCGGTGAACGACAGATCGTCGGTGGGGAACTCAGCGTTCAGCTGGCGGAGCACAGAGACCTGCGCGCGAAACAGTGCCTCCCAGGCGGCGACGGATGCGGCTCTTTCGCTCACCACTCCACTCTAGGGCGCGCCAACCCGGAAGTTCCCTCAGCAACCACGAATCTCCCTCAGAGATTCGCCCTCCTTGGGTTACGATGGCGGGGTACATGGTGTTGGGGCACCGAAGTCGACATTCCGCAATGAGATTCGCACGGGGGTGCGTGCTTTGCGACTTCGTCCGCTCAAAAATCATGTCGTTCGCTCGAGAGTCAACGCCGGGCTCTCGAGTGTGACCGCCGTCGGGGTCCTCGAGGGATGCCGCGGCAGCGGTAAGACGACGGCGCTGCGCGAGTGGCTCGCCACGATTCCTCACTCGATCTTCATCGAGGATGCCGGAGCCCCCGGGGCCTGGAACACCTTCCTCCACGCGATCGAGTCCAACCCCGCAACGCGCGTGGCGGCACTCGACCGGTTCGAGCGCGCACCCGAGGGCACCGCGGAGGCGATCCTGTCGCTCGTGGCGCGCAACCCGGGCCTGAGGGTGGTCGTCGCCGGGCGTTCGGTCGGCCCGCTCGGCAATCGACTCGTGCGAGTTCGGCACGACATCGTGCGCCTGGGCCCGCTCGACCTCGCCTTCGATGACGACGAGGTCGAGGAGATGCTGGGGGTGCGACCGGCGCCGGCAGAACTCGAGATCCTGCGGCTTCCCCTCGTCTGCATCGCGGCAGCGGCCCTCGTCGAGGAGGAGGGGATGAGTCTCGCTCAAGCCACGCGAGCCGCGGCATCCTCGGTGCTGGCCGAAGCCCTCGAGGGCATTGACCCTCTCATCGGCGATGCCGTCCAGCTCATGGCCGTGCCCAAGACGATCTCCGACGGGTCACCGCTTCCCGGCTTCTCACCCTCCGACCATCGCGCTCTCCTGGCGGAGCTCGCGCGCCGCGGCCTCGGTGTCTCGGCCGACGGCGAATTCGCCTTCGCTCCGAGCTGGCGTGCCGTGTTGTCCGAGGAGTTCCGAACCGCCTCACCCATCTCCTTCCGCTTCGCGCATGCGAGGGTCGCTGCCGAGCTCGACGGGCCGGAACACGCCATCGACGCCCTCGGCCACTGGATCGATGCGGCGCAGCTCGACCGTGCCGCACTCACCGCCCGCGAGTATTGGGGCGAGATCGCGGCACTCCGGCCCGCGCAGACCCTTGCCCTGTTGGAGCGGGCGGATCGGGGCATCCTCGGTCGCGCACCCACGCTCTGCGCGCTCATGGCGGAGTGCGCGACGGCCCTCGGTGACCACCGCAGGGCCGAGCCGTGGTGGCGTGCCGCTCTCACGGCCTCGCCGGGTGTTGACGGCTCCAGGATGCTTCGCAGTTCGGCGGGGGACGCCGCCGACCGATCGTGGGAGCTGTTCATCCGCGCGAGGGCGCTCCGCGGCCTCGGCCTGTTCGACCAAGCCGCGGCAGCGGCGGACGAGGGGATGGGCATTCTCGGCCCAAGCCGTCTCCTGCCGCCGCGCGCGAGTGTTGTCGGCGGCATGATCGCGGAGTTCGCCCTGGACCTCCTGAACGTGGGCCACCTCGACCGTGCGCGTGCACTCCTGGCCGACGCGGCCGCGCTTGCCCCGCGTGGTTCTGCCGGATGGCTCGCCGGGCGGTCGATCGGACTCGCGATCGAGGCGCTCAGCGGTAATCGAACCGGTGCCGAGCGCATCCTCGACGAGGTCGATCGCCTCTTGGTCGAGCCGCGCCTTACTCGCTCGGAGTTCGGAAGCTGGATCGATCTGGGGCGCGCGGTGATCGCCTCCGACCGTGGACGAGGCGAGGAGGCCCGCCGCTATCTGGCAGAGGCGCGGTCGCGGGCCTCGCGGGGCCTCGACACGCTGATCGGTCTCGCGGAATCGTTCGTCGAGCTCACCTACGGGCATCCCGAGACCGCGCTCGCGATGGTGACGCTGCTGGGGCGGGATGCCAAGGCGCCCCCTTTTCAACGCGAGTGGATCGAGTGGGTCACCGCGGCGTGCCTCGTGAGGCTGGGCCGAGCCGGATTCGTCAGGACGGCCGCCGGCGGCCACCCTTCCTCGGTTGTGTCTTCACGAGCGATCCGGGCAGCTGAACACATGCTCGACGGCGAAGCCGCTTCGGCCTTCGCCCTTCTCGGGCCCGTGCTCAGGACCGTGCCGCCCGACACCACCGAGCGTTTCCTCGCGGCGACCTACGGACTTCTTCTCATGGCCGCACTCGCTGTGGGGGATACCTCGACGGCACGTGCGGCCCTTCGCCGGCTCTCGGCGCTCAACGACTCCTCTCGCACCACCCTTCCTGTGGCATTCATCACCCGGTCGAGCATCCAACTGGCCGGCAGTGCACTCCCCGGGGCGCGAGAGGTGTTGTCGGCCATGGTTCCTCCCGGCGCTACGCCCGCTGTCTCGTTGCCCGAGAGGCCTGCGCTCTCGGCCGCGCAGCATCGGGTGCTTGGTGTGCTCGCTGAGGAATCCTCCCTGTCCGCGATCGCGGAGAGGCTCTCGCTCTCCCGTAATACTGTCAAGAGTCACCTGCGTTCGGTGTACCGCGCACTGGGCGCCGATGGCAGGGATGACGCCCTTCTCAAGGCGACGCGCGCAGGTCTGCTCGACTGGTCTGGCACCCTAAACGACCACTCAGTCTGATTTTTCACCCCAACATTCACCCTGGGCCACGAGCGCGTAGGACCTCGTACTCAGCACTGAGCGCTAAAAGCCCTGAAATCCCGTGAGTTTGCCGGGAATCCGCGGGGTATTTCCTGCGATGGCCGCGGCGCACCAAGTGGGACGGGATGCCGCGACCCTGGCCCCCGCCCGGGGGTGGCGTGTACCCCGAACCCAACCCGTCGGCGGGGACGACCCTTGATGCTGAAGTGACTCTCGACCACACTGACCGCCAACTGACGTTCCAGCGAACTGATGTTTCTCCGAGGGCGCCGCAGCCCGAAGTATCCGCGACTGGGGAACACATTGGAGTCACACATGCCCGTACACCCGACCCTGCGCGCCCGCATTCGCGCCGTCGTGGCGACGATCGCCGCGATGGCCCTCGTGCTGGCCGTCCCCTCGATGGCGGCGGCCGACCCCGTCATCACGAGCCTCTCCGGAACGGTGACGCTCGATACCAACGCCAACGGGTCGGTCGACGCGTCCATTGCGGACGGCACCGTCGAGTCGGGCCAGGCCGGCGTGACTATCGATGTGATCTGCGTGGCCACCGCCACGAGCATCCTGTCAACGACCTCCGATGCCACGGGCGCCTGGTCCTTCACGAGCATCGACCTCGGCCCGACCTGCCCTGCGGGCCTTGTGCAGGTCCGCGCGGAGGTCTCCGACACCCGCTACTCGATCACTGACGCGGCGGGCGCCAACCAGACCCCGCGCACGGTCGATGAGCAGGTCGGCCTGTCCGCGCCGATGACGCTCGCCGCGGGCAGCACGACGGTGGTGAACACCCTCACTCGACCCGACTGGTACCTCGACCTCACCCTCCCGAACGACTCTGCGCTCGGTGGGCCTGCCGTCTACACGGGCACCACGCCGTTCGACACCGTGTGCCCCAGTGCCGGCAACGACTGTGTGATCGACGACGACGTCGTGCGCACGGCCGACCTCGTGACCTTCACGTGGGCGGTCGCCGGCTCGAGCCTCGACGACCTCGCGGAGAACCTTGACGCGGTCATCCTTGAGCAGACACTCGAACTGCACGACGGCGCGCTGGCGAACTTCGTGCGCATCCCCGCCCGCTGTAAGCCTGCCGGTGGCGGAGGCGCCTCCCCGGTGAGCGTGATCGTCGACCAGAACGGCACGGTGATCCCAGAGGGGCAGCCCGCGCCCGCCGGAACGACCTCGGTCACCCTTCGCTGCAATCTCGGGGAGTGGACGCAGACCGGTGACGCCGTGACCATCCAGCCCGTGGTGAAGATCTCCGCTGAGTCGCCCAACGGCTCCACGTTCGACTCCATCGCCCGCGCGTATGCCGTCGACCCGGCCGCGCCGACGGTTCCTACCGCTGTGCAGACCGAGGAGTACCCCTACGGACCGATCGAGATCACGGCAGCCCCCGCCTACGAGCTCGAGAAGAAGGGCTTCTGGAACCAGGACGCGACCACCATGGATATCGGCCGCGGCCCGGAGTTTGGATACGTGACCTACGCGGTCATCCAGGTCAAGACCAACCGCCGCGTGGGCGTTGAAGCATTCCAGCAGCCAGCGACCTTTACGGAGGACATCTTCTCGTTCCTCGGTGACGGAACCACCCCGAACCCCGGCTTCGACTATGCGATCACCCAGTGCTTCCCCAACCCCAATGCCTGGTGGGGAACCGTTGGCGGCATGAATGGGCCCTGGGGTGATTTCCCGAACCAGTACACCGTTCAGGACTCCGGCACGTGCACCTACGACCGCAACGACGACACCGATCTCACGAGCGACTACACCATGACGCTTGACGGCATCGACTTGAGTGGAACGCGGTACCCGACAAAGTCGGCCGGTGAGACCGACCTGACCGCCGGTCCGTACTATGTCGCGTCCTATCGCGTGCAGATCTTCATTCCTGCGGCCAGCATCGAGGAGACGGACGGCATCCCGGACAACGACATCGGAAGCCTCTACTTGTACAACCGCGTCGGCGACTTCGACCCCGATGGCATCTCGCCAGGATCGAGCAACTTCGGTGACGACCGCGAACCAGGATGGTGCGAGCCGGAGTCGGTCGATGGCATCCCGCTCACGACCCCCGGTATGCCCAACTGTGACCCGTCTGGGACGAACACCGATCAGCCGAACAAGTCGGACAACGTCATCGGCCCGACCTACTTCCAGAAGATTCCGCCCGGTTACGGTTGGGCCAAGTATCTGATGAACCGTTGGACTCTCTACGAGAACGCTTACCACTTCTATCCCGGACAGAACTCGCCGCACGATGGTGCCGGACAGATGCAGCCCGGACAGGTTGTCGACACCTACCTCGACTACTACCCCAGTCAGCCGGGCACCGGGTTGACGAACTCGCGGATCTGTGACGTCTGGGACAACTCGATGGCAGTGCTCGTCCCGTCGTCCGAGACTGTCACCGACGGCACAACCGACAGGTGGGCGTGGCTTTCGCCCGACCCGGGAGTGCTCCCGGATAACGACGCATACAACGACAAGTGGATCTTCGAGTACGCCCACTTCGACCTCAGCGCCGACGACCCACTGTCGGGCGGTTTCGATTCGACCTCGGGCCGTTTCACAGGCGACTGGAGCGACCAGGCTGCGGTCCGATGCGAGGACGACGCGCCGGAGGACGGGTGGTACACGGATCCGAATGATGTGCCGGGAGGAATCGACGAGGTCAATAGTGTCCGCGTCCGCCCCGGCATCGACCCGGACACCGGAGTGGAGACCGTCCACAACTACGGTGTCAACAACAGGCTCCTGTTCGGTATGCGCCTGCGCACCGAGTTCTACGGCGGCCCCAACGACGGCGAGGCGGTTCCCTCGGGTGCTGTCTTCGCGAACTACGGAGGCGTTCGCGCCAACGAGGTCGCTGGCGGCGCGTGGACTGCTCGCGACTACATCCCTTCGCCCGAGACCGGTCACGGCGACGGGGACCGCGTAACGATTTCGCGCGCGACGCTGGCTCTCCAGAAGCGGACTATCACCGCGGACGGCGTCGGCGACGGTGCTGCGGAGGTCGGCAACACCGGCAACGCGGTGGCGGGCAACCCGATCGTCTGGGAGATTCTCTCGAGCGTCGGAGCGACGAGCGACGATCCAGCGCCCGTCGACAACCTGCAGATCACCGACGTGCTCCCCGACTACGCGGACTATGACCCTGACTGCACGGCGGACATCACCGGTGGAACGCCGGCCGATGTGGTCCAGTACGACACACCATCGGTCGGCCAGACGACCCTCACCTGGAACCTCGGTGAGTGGCTGCCGAACGACCCGGTGCCACCCCGCCGAATCTGCACCGTGAGCGACCCGCTCGCACCGCAGAACACCGCCCTGGTCAACACCGCGCAGATCCAGTACGACGGCTCACCGACCAAGCCGTTCGACACCCACACGGTCACGCTCGAGCAGACGGGCGAGATCAAGCTGCGCAAGACGGTGGATGCACCCCTCGACGTTCTCAACGACGACCAGCTCTACACGATGTCGCTGCAGAACTTCAGCCAGACGCTGACGATCGGGGCGCCCACCTTCATCGAGGTGTTCCCCTTCAACGGGGACGGCACGCCGCTCGGAGGGGTCAACCGTTCGCCGGCCTCGGACTTTGAAGGGGCGCTTGAACTCACGGGTCCGCCGACCGTGGAGAACATGACGGGCGGTTCCTACTCGGGAACCTTCTACTACTCGACACAGGATCCGGCCACCATCAACCAGGATCTCAACCACGACGACCAGAACACCTGGGTCAGCGAGGTTGCGCTCCTGGGAGACTTCTCGAATGTCACGGCGATCAAGTTCGTGGGTGATGCCGACCTCACTCCGGTGACGAGCAACAGCACGAGTGGTCTCACGATTCGCTTCACCCTGCAGGCCGGCGACACGAGCGATCCGTTCTCGGATGACGCGAACTCGGCTGGCGACCGCTACTCCGACCGCTTCACGGCGTTCTCGGAGAGCTTCCAGGGCACCAACGGCGCGTACCAGATCCTGGCGTCCAACCGGGTGACTGTTCGCACTGTCTCCCACTCCAACGGTGACCTCGTCTTCGAGGATCGCGATGGCGACGGTCTCTACACGGAGGGCCGCGACCTCCTCGTTCCCGACGGAGTCACGGTCAACCTCTACTACGAGGGCACGAGCGGAGATGAGCTCGTTGCCAGCACCACGACGACCGGCGGGGTCTATCTCTTCACCGAGCTGCCGCCTGGCACCTACCACGTAGAAATCCCCGCGACGGAGTTCGCATCGGGTGGTCTGCTCCAGGGTTACTCGCTCACTATCGCGCCATCGGCCGGAGCCGGTGAGAGCAACGTCGACGAGAACGACGATGTCTCCCACGACGCGATCGGCGGCACTGGCGGTTCGATCATCTCGAACTCGTTCACTCTGTCGGCGAGTGTCGACCCGCAGACCTCGAGCGTGAGCGGGGACGAGCCGACGGGCGAGAACATCCGCGATGTCGTCGACCCGTCGACCACCGATCCGTTCTCGAACCTCGCTATCGATCTCGCCGTGCAGCGAGCGCCCGGTATCGACATCGAAAAGGAGGTCTGCACCATCGCCGACAACTCCTGCGATCCCGAAGCGGCCCTCGGGGAGGGCGGCTGGTCGGTCGATGGTGTCGCTGGAGTAGGCCCGGTGACCGAGACGACGGCCCGTCAGTACGGCTCAGCCGTGCTGTGGCGCATTATCGTCACGAACACGGGCGACCAGTACCTCGAGGATGTCGCCGTGACGGATGTGGTCACGCCGGAGTGTGCCGCAACAGAGACCGATATTCCCGCCTTCGCGGACTTCGAGCCTGGAGCATCCGAGAGCTACACCTGTGAAACCGCGAGCATCACGGCCAACATCACGCCCAACACGGCCGCCGTCTCCGGTGTGCCGCAGGGTGGCGGGCCGACGCTCACCGATGAGGACACCGCGAATGCGACGACCGCCGGTTCGCTCGTGATCAACAAGACGATCACGGGTCCTGGGCTCGAGGAGTTCGGTGGCGGCCCGTTCGAGTTCGACGTGGTCTGCACGTTCGACAGCGTGGAGGTCTACAACGACACGGTCACGCTCACGCCCACGGGTGTGGCGACGACGGTCACGAGCGAGCCGATCAGTGGTCTGCCGCTCGGCTCGTCGTGCACGGTCACGGAGACGGATGCCGCGGGCGCTGACACGACGCCAGCTCCCGTGACGGTGCAGATCGTCGACAACGACCAGCAGAACACCGTCATCGCCGAGATCACCAACGCGTTCTCGGTCGGCTACCTCGAGCTGAGCAAGGTGCTCGAAGGCACGGCGGCAGACGACGAGTACGTCGCGTCGCTGGAGTTCGACATCCTCGTCACCTGCCAGGTACCGACGGTCAACGAGTTCGATGAACCCGTGCTCGGCACGGTGTTCTCGGCCACGCTGGCCCTCAGCGGAGGAGAGACGGTGGCCATCGAGGACGCGGAGGGCAACCCTGTCGCGCTCCCGATCGGAACCCACTGCTTCGCCGAGGAGACCGGCGACGGCGGCGCCACCGAGGTCGACGTGGACTACGACTCCTACGAGAACGCCGCCGTGGTGACCTCGAGCGAGTCGGAACAGGAACTGTCGATCACGGCAACCAACACGTTCGACCTCGCCACGATCG
Source organism: uncultured Salinibacterium sp. (assembly GCA_964425885.1). Classification (GTDB taxonomy): domain Bacteria; phylum Actinomycetota; class Actinomycetes; order Actinomycetales; family Microbacteriaceae; genus Rhodoglobus. Next base: position 191,745 of record CAYRON010000001.1, on the reverse strand, counting down.
CGGTGAAGAAGGTCGTGTTCGGCAACGGACCTGCAGGCCCGTACTCGTTCGAGCTCGAGTGCACCATCGACGGCGGCGAGCCGTACCCGCTCGAGCCCGACGATGCGTCCTTCTCGCTCTCGCACGGCGAGACGCGCACCATCACGGTCCTGGACGGCGTCGAGTGCGCAGTCACCGAGACGGATGTTCCCGTCGAGGCCGCAGTGTTCATCAGCGACACGGATGACACGACCGAAGGTGGCGAGCTCGACGGCGTTGTTGTCGCGGATGCCGCGGACGAAGCGCTCATCGTTGTCACCAACCGCTTCCCGGCGCTCTCTGGTCAGGCCCCCCAGCACGACCAGCTGGGCTTGACAGGGTTCGGCGCTGACCCAGCGCTGATCATCGGGGGCCTCGGCCTCCTGTTGAGCGGACTGCTCGTGTACCTGGTCACGAGACGGCGGGGAGAAACCGGCAGTCGGCGGAACTAGCCGGTTGAAATAGCAGCGGGTCGTCTGATTTTCGGGATCAGGCGGCCCGCTGTTTCGTGCTGCGGGCCGGTGCGAGGCGAGTGTGAGAGAACCGGTCGTTAAAGGATTGAGGGACGGTTTCCGAGGCCAGAAACCGTCCCTCTCCCTTGCACCAAGAGTGTCCTGCAATCACATTCCGCTGAAGCTGCCACAGCAAACAACTTCTGCTCTATGAAGGTATAACGGAAAGGTAACGGTGTCTAGTTACCAAAGCGTTATATTTCTGCGAATTAGCCGAGAGGCCCGTCTCTCAGGGCTTAAACACCCTATTTGGTCCTCCATTGGGAGGACATTTCCTGAGGAAACCACGTCATGAGATGAGCCTGGGCCCGTCTCATTCCTAACATCCGCTCATTCGCAGACAGTTAGGTCAGTTCCATGCCAGAGTCGTCAGGCGCGTCGCCCCGCGCCACTCTCCCAGCCCTCCGCCACCGGCTGCGTGCCGGTCTCGCCGTACTCGCAGCGGTAGCCATTGCGCTCGTCGCCGTTCCACAGCCAGTGTTCGCGGCCACCGGTTCCATCGAGAGCCCGTCGATCGAGGTCGCCTCCGACGGCAACGCGACAACATCGCCCGTGGTGGATGACAGTACGACCAACGGCATCGTCGGCACGAACGACACGGTGTGCTTCAACTGGTCCTTCGCCTCCTCCGGGGTCACCGATGGCACCTTCTCGCAGACCCTGCCCGCCGGCTGGACGTGGACGGCGAGCTCCCTCAGCTCGTTGCTGAGCAACAGTGCCCTGTACACGAGCAGCTATGTGATCACGGGCGATGCGACCGTCGGCCAGACACTGACCGCGACCGTGACGGTGCCCAATTCCCAGAGCATCATCATCCTCGGGCCGCTCTGCGCGGTGCCGTCCTCCACGGCTGAGCTCGCGGCCTACACTCCGAGTCTCACCGTCGAGGACGAGACCGGGCCGACCACGGTCACCGCCCCTCCCGTCACCGTCGTCGGCGAACCGAAGATGGACCTCGCGAAGTACCTGTACCGGTCGCAGACGTTCGCGCAGCACGACTTCGGGTCGGGTCCCGAGAACGCCATGTACATCGACTTCCGCATCGCGATCAACCAGCCGACCGGCAACGCGCTGTATGGCTCGACCCCCGCATCCTTCCCCGACCCGTTCCTGATCGACGACAACTTCACCATCACTCCTGCGATCGCCACGACCGACCTCGAGGTCATCGAAGTGTCGCAGGGCACCGCGTCGCTCGTCGGCACCGACATCTCGGTCTCCGGAGCCACCGACATCGGCAACGTGCCGTGGGGCGCGACCATGCGCATGTGGTTCAAGGCTTCTGAACTGCCGACCGAGAATGACACTCCGGCATTCATTGAGATCGCGAACACTGCAGGCGTACAGGCCGACGATGCCACCGACATCGACCTCTCCAACAACACGGCCATCGGCAGCGTTCAGGCTCCCATCCTCGGTGAGGGAGTCGCGGTCTACGGTAAGGAGCTCTACGCGGCCAACGACCCCCAGAACCCTGTCTACGGCATCGACCCCTTCGGATCGGCTTCCAACACAGACGTGACCGGTCGGATCGTCAGCCCGGGTGCCGTGGTCTTCTCCCGCTTTTACCTCGGTCTTCGCGACCAGGTGACGGGCGGTGTGCTGCCGGCTACCAACATCCGAATCTTCGACTTCTGGGACCCGACGCAGCAGCAGCTGCACGGCTCGGAGGCCGACATCTACGTCGGGGACTCGCCGACCGCCGCCCTGCCTGCATCGCAGTACGAGATCCTCTACACGAACCAGGACGGCTCGACCGGAGACCCTGCGGTGCTCACGTGGTTCCCGCGCACCGATCCCTCGTTCTCGCTGTCGACGGTACGTGGCATCAGCATCAGGTACATCGGCGACGGAACGCCGTCGGATGAGTTCACGAACACCTGGTTCCTGGCCTCCGTGCCGCTCGACATCGTGGCTGTCCCGGATGTCACGGTGCCCGACACCGCTCGCTACCTGGTCGACCAGCAGGCGAACATCCCCCCGATCACGCGCTTCGTCAACACCTCGACGAGCGTGCTCGCCATCGGCAAGACCGTCGACCTTCCCGCCATCACGAGCGGCAGCACGCTGACCTACACGTTGACGCCCACCCTGACCGTGCCGCTCGGCGGTTCTCCCTCGGCCGTCACGGGACTGAAGGTCGTCGACCAGCTGCCGACGTCGGTCGTCTCCGTCGACACCTCGGCCGTGAATTCCGACTGGTCGGTCGCCCTGACCCCGGGCAACCCCGGTCCGGACGGCATCCAGGGCACCTCCGACGACGTCTCCGGCATCTCGCTCGAGTTCACCTACGTCGGGGGTTCGGGCACCGTGACCACGGGACAGGCCATCGCCCCCATCGTGTTCGAGGCAGCGACCTCGCTGATTCGTCCGACGAGCGGCACGATCACGAACACCGCAGTGGTCTCGGCCGACCAGAACAATCAGGCCGTGGACACGCGATCCGCCTCGGCCGTGACGACGGTCGGTCAGGCGAACATCCTCGCGAAGACCAAGGTCGCCGATGACCCGCAGATCGAGGTGCGCGAACCCACCGTCTCCTGGACGAGCTCTTGGGTGAACTTCCAGGCCGAAGCACAGGGGGCGACCTCGTTCGTCGACGTGCTCCCCTACAACGGTGATGGTCGCGGCACGGCGTTCCACGGCACCGCCACGCTGTCCACCGCGACCCTTGTCGGTGCGCAGGCCGCGACCTACACGCTCGAGTACACGACGGATGCCCCGGCAACCGTTGGCTCGGCACCCGCAACGGCCACGAACTGGCTCGCAGCACCTGCCGGGGGCGACTTCACCGGCATCACGGGGGTCACCGCCCTGCGTGTGTCGATGCCCCAGTTCGCCGCGGGCGAGGCCGGTGTTGGTGGCCTCAAGGTCGCACTGGCCGTCGTCGGACAGCTCGAGGACGACGTGTACGCCAACACGATCATTGGGCGAGTGGGCATCGACCCGACGGACCCGACCGCGGGTATCGACTACCCCGCCGGCCCGCCGGCTCTCGTGGATGTCGTGGCCAGTGACATCACGGGCACGGTGTGGCGCGATGACGATGGCAATGCCGTCGACAATGGCGAACCCGGCATCGCTGGCGTCACGCTGGCGCTGCAGGATGCGGCTGGCACGCCGATCCTCGCACTCGACGGAGTCACCCCGCTCACGACTGTTACCGCAGCGGATGGCACCTACTCCTTCCTCGGTCTGCCCTCCGGCTCCTATCGCGTCGTCGCGGTGCCGCCAGCAGGGTCGGTCAACACCTACGACCTCGACGGCACTCTCGACAGCAACTCCGGCGTCTTCGCCCTCGGCGTCGACTCGCAGACGGACGATGTCGACTTCGGATACCGATACTTCGGCGGTCTCGTCATCAACAAGGTGATCGCAGGGCCCGGCGGCGACGCGTTCGGTACCGGTCCGTTCAGCTTCAGCGTTGTGTGCACGTTCGACGGCGCTCAGGTGCTCAGCCAGAACGTCACGCTCACCCCGGCGGCGGGCGAGACGACCGTCACGAGTGACCCCATCACGGGTCTGCCCGCCGGTACGAGCTGCGTCGTCACCGAGACCGACAATGGCGGCGCGGATGTCACCCCAGCACCCGTGACCGTCACGATCATCGACAACGTCACCGTGATTGCCGAGCTCACCAATCACTTCTCCAGTGGCGTTGTGAGTGTGGCCAAGGTGCTCGAGGGAGACGCCGCCGAACTCGACTTCGTGACCAACCTCGAATTCGAGGTGCTCGTCACCTGCCAGGTGGAGACGACCAACGACGGGGGAGACGTCGTGCTCGGCACGGTCTACTCCGGCACGGTGGTGGTACGCGGCGGCGAAACGGTCGCGGTCCTGGATGGAGAAGGTGAGCCGGTCGGGCTGCCGCTCGGTGCACACTGCTTCGGCGAGGAGACCGACACCCAGGGCGCCGACGCGGCGGTCGTCGACTTCGACTCGTTCGAGAATGCCGCTGTCGTCGGCACGGGCGAGACTGCCCAGGCGCTGACCATCACGGCCACCAACACCTTCGACCTCGTCGACATCAGCGTCGAGAAGATCGTGAAGGGAGACGGCTCGGCTGGTCCGTTCACCTTCGAGCTCGAGTGCACCAGGGATGGTGTCGCCTACCCGCTCAGCGCGGAGGATGCCGCGTTCACCCTGTCGCACGGGGAGTCGCGCACCATCCAGGTGCTCGTGGGAACCGAATGTGCCGCCACGGAGACGAACGTGCCGTCAACGGTGATCATGTCGGTGAGCGACACTGACGACAGCACCGAAGGTGGAGACACCGACGGTGTCGTCGTCGCCACGGACGGCGGCCAGGTCATCACGATCACCAACCTCTACCCTGCAACGTCCACGGACGGTCCGCGCGGCGGCACCGGTAACGGGCTCGGGCTCGCCTTCACCGGAGGCACGCCCGCCATCGGTGCGGCGCTGGCCGCTGGGACCGTGTTGCTGCTCGGCATCGTCCTCGGACTCGTCGCGCTGCGTCGGCGTGCGGTCGGCGGCAGGAGCGACGGCGTCGCAGGCGCAGCTGCCCTGCCGAACGAGACTTCCGACAAAGGGTAAGTCGGAGTGAAGGGCCGCGGCTGGTCTCTAATTCGGGAGAGGCCAGCCCCGGCGTTTCGAAGGGCCCTGTACCACCGGCGATGCCGGGGTTCAGGGCCCTTCGACAGTTCCGGAAGCCTGCGATCAGAGAACTGACCGGAAAGGGAATGGGCCGGAAGAGGCCTGGTTAGAAGAAGTCGGGGCTCGGAGTCGAGGCCTGGCGGATCGAGACATCCGCGTGACGGTCGAAACGGTAGCCAACGCCACGAACCGTGCGCACGATGTCTTCGTAGTCACCCAGCTTCGAGCGCAGACGACGCACGTGGACGTCGATGGTGCGCTCGTTGGGGATCTCGTCATCGCCTGCGGACCACAGGGCAGTGATGAGCTCCGAGCGGTCGATCGTGCGACCCTCGCGCAGCACGAGGTACTGCAGGAGTTCGAACTCCTTGTAGGTCAGCGCTGCGGGGTCTCCGTCGAGCACGACGCGCTTGCGTGAGATGTCGACGACAACGCCGGTGCGGTGCTTGGGGGTTGGCTCCTCGACCTGGCGGTGACGTGCGAGCGCGGCCGGGTCGTTGAGCGCCAGACGCACGACGTCGACATCGCGACCGCCGGCACCCACGGGAGCCAGCGCGACGGCGGCGTGCGTCTCGATTGTGGGAACGGCCTCCGTGAGAACGCCCTTGAGCTTCTCGACGAGTGCACCGAGCGACGTGCCAGCGGCGAGCGCGGTCGCCTCGTCGATGCCGACGTAGAGCACGAAGCCGCGGGCTTCGGTTCCGGACGGGACCGCGCGAAGGCGGGGTGCTTCGACGGGCTCCGGGGTGGGCGGAACGACGGTCAGGGGTGCGCGAGTAATGGTGGCAAGAGACATTGTGTTTGTGATCCTTGAGCTGGAGGTGAAGGGCCCGTGATGATGGGGTTGTGATCCTTCGGGGTACTGCGGGTGGAGCTACAGGTCAGGCCGTTATGAGGGCGAAGACCCGGGAGTCACGTCGAAGGGCGACTCGGCGACAGGGCTGATAGAGCCGATTACGCGCACATTCGACAACACATGGACACGCTGGAACCGATCACCTCAGGGGTGGTCAGGGCGCTAGCGCGAACAGTCATGCGTAGAACTATGCCACAGAGTGTGGCGGGCATCAAGGCTCAGACTGTGCCGTAGAGCCGATCGCCGGCATCGCCGAGCCCGGGAACGATGTAGCCGACCTCGTTGAGCTTCTCGTCGAGCGCACCGAGCACGACCGTGACCTCGCGACCCTCGGTGGCCTTCTCGACGGCGGCGAGGCCCTCGGGCGCTCCGAGGAGGCAGACCGCCGTGACATCCACGGCGCCACGCTCGAAGAGGTAGTTGATCGCCGCGATGAGCGAGCCGCCCGTTGCGAGCATGGGGTCGAGCACGAAGCACTGGCGGTTCGACAGGTCGTCGGGCAGGCGTTCGGCGTAGATGTCGGGCTGGAGCGTCTCCTCGTTGCGGACCATCCCGAGGAATCCGACCTCGGCGGTGGGAACGAGCTTCACCATGCCCTCGAGCATGCCGAGACCGGCGCGCAGGATGGGGACGACGAGAGGTTTGGGGTCGCTGATCGCGAGGCCAGTCGTCTGTGTGACCGGGGTCTCGATCGTGACCTCCTCCACACGAACGTTGCGGGTCGCCTCGTAGGCGAGGAGGGTGACGAGCTCCTCTGCGAGGGCGCGGAACGTCGGCGACGGAGTCGACTTGTCGCGCAGCACCGTGAGCTTGTGGGTGATCAGGGGGTGGTCGGCTACGTGCACTCGCATAGGCTCAATCTACTGTGAACCGCCCCAACGCGAACCGATACGAGGAGTGGATGGGTCTCGCCCTTGCCGAGGCCTCGCTCACCGTCGGCACCGGCGACGTCCCGGTAGGGGCTGTCGTCGTGGATGCCGCAGGCACGGTCGTCGGCGCTGGGCGCAATCGTCGCGAGCTCGAGGCCGACCCCACGGCGCACGCGGAAGTCGTCGCGATCCGCGCGGCGGCCGAGAAGCTCGGCAGCTGGCGACTGGATGACACGACGCTCATCGTGACGCTCGAACCCTGCGCGATGTGCGCCGGGGCCATCCTGCAGGCGCGCATCCCGCGCGTCGTGTTCGGTGCGTGGGACGTCAAGGCCGGTGCCGCTGGCAGCGCCTACGACCTGCTGCGGGACGGGCGGCTGCCGCACCGGGTCGAAGTCGTGGCGGGCATCCGCGAGTCCGAGTCCGTGGCGATGTTGACCGACTTCTTCGAAGAGCGGCGCTGAGTTCGTCGAGACACGCCCTAGTATCGGCCCCGTGAGCACCAAGGCTGCCTATGTCAACGCGCGCATCCACACGGGGGATCCGGTCGTTCCCTTCGCTACCGTCCTGAGGGTTGACGGCGGCGCGGTGGCGTCTGTCGGGTTCGACCGGCCGGACCCCGGGGAGGGGTGGACGATCATCGACCTCGAGGGGCGCAGCGTCATGCCGGGCTTCGTGGATGGGCACGTGCATCCGCTGCTCGGAGGCGGCCGAGAGCGCGGCTGCGACGTCTCGGGCCTGCCCACGGTCGAGGACTACTGGTCGAGGATTCGCGAGTTCACCCGAATGCACCCCGGCGATGGTCTTCTCGTGGTCACGGGATACTCGGCGATCCTCGTCGCGAACACGCACGTCACGCGAGTGGACCTCGACGCCGTCACCGGCGATCGCCCCGTGCTCATGATCAACAGCGACCAGCACGGCGCACTGGCCAATACGGCTGCGCTGCGGCGCGCGGGAATCCTGAATGCCGCGGCCACTGCCCAGGACCCGCACATCGAGAAGTCCCCGGACGGTACTCCCACCGGTCTCATCAACGAGGAGGCGATCCAGCTCGTCCGCCAGCTGGCGGGACCGCCCAATGAGGACGACGCGGCACAGGACGTGCTCGCCGCCCAGGCGGTGCTCCATCGCTTCGGTGTCGTCGGCTGGCAGGACGCCCTGCTCGGCAGCGAGTTCGGAACAGTCGACGTGGGTCGGGTGTACCTGCAGCTGGCGGCGGATGACAGGCTCACGGGTCGCGTCTCCGGCGCGATCTACTGGGACCGTACTCGCGGGCTCGAGCAGCTCGACTCGATCATCGAACGGCGGGAGATCTACTCTCGCGGCAGGTTCCGCGCACCGACCGTGAAGATGCTCCTCGACGGAGTGCACGAGGCCGGCACGGCGGCGATGTTCGAGAACTACTTCGACGCCGACGGCGCCCCGCTCGGCCACAACGGCGGCACGATGATCGAGCCAGAGGATCTCAATCGCGCCGTGGTCGCTCTCGATGCGCACGGTTTCGATGTCCACTTCCACGCCCTCGGCGATCGCGCCGTACGGGAGGCCCTCGATGCCGTGCAGTCCGCCAGGGTGGTGAACGGCCATCGGGGGACTCGTCACCAGATCGCACATCTCACCTTCGTCGCGACGGAGGATCTTCCCCGCTTCCGAGCGCTGGATGTCACGGCCAATCTGCAGCTCGTGTGGACGGCGAATGACTTTCTCGACTTCGCGCAATACGAGAAGTACGTCGGCTCGGAGGCGATGTCGCGGATGTCACAGCTGGCCACCTGGAACGACTACGGCATTCACTGGAGTGCGGGTAGCGACTGGCCGGTGTCGAGCCCCAACCCGTTCGACGCGATCCAGGCCGGAGTGCACCGGTCACTGCGGGGCGAGGCGCCAGAGTCACTCAGATCCCAGCGTCTGCCGCTGTCGACGGCTCTCGCCGCCTACACCTCGGGTTCTTCCTACTCGTCACGCCTGGACCGTAACGGAGTGCTGCGGGCGGGCATGAACGCCGACTTTGTGGTGCTGGGGGATGACCCGTTCTCCCTGGAGAACGTGTCCGACTGCGTGGTGCAGCAGACGATCGTCGGCGGTGAGACTGTCTACTCCGCCACGTAGGCGCTAGGGGGCGACAGGCGCGGGCTGTGGCTTGTTGGCCTCGGGGTGCAGGTGCAGGATGAGCGGGATCGCCCGCTCCACGGTGCGAACGACGCGCTCCTGAAGGGTGGGGCTCGCCACTCGATAGTTCTCGAACTCGCTCTCGACTCCGTAGACCCCCAGCGGAAGCGTCACCGCCTGGAAGAACGAGAACAGCGGCCGGAGGTGGTGTTCGAGGATCAGCGAGTGGCGCTCGCTGCCGCCGGTTGCTGCCAGCAGCACGGGCGTGCCCTCGAGGGCGCGCTGGTTGACGAGGTCGAAGAGGTGCTTGAAGAGGCCGGAGAACGCGGCGCGATAGACGGGGCTCACGACGACGAGCAACTCGGCGGCCTCGATCTCTCGGAGCGCCTCCTCGAGGCGAGGATCGACGACATCCCGACTGAACGAACCGGCGAGTGTGGGAGCGAGATCCGTCAGCGTGATCACGGTCGTCTCGATGTCGAGCTGATTGCCGAGCTCGTCGACGATCGCGTCCAGCAGCCCCTGCGATTTGGAGGGTGACTTGAGGCTTCCGCACACGGCGACGACCTTGAGGGGGTGGCCGCTCACCGGAGCCCCGCCACGGGGCCGAACGCGGTCAGCGCGATGCGCGAAGAAGTCATGCGACCACTGTCCGCGTGTGCCTGCGTCTCAGCAAGGCGAGCCGTCACACGTGAACACGGAACGTAACCGTGTTACGACGTGTGCCTGCCGATGACAGGTTTAGTCGATGCCTTTGATAACGATGGTGTCGGTGGCCGGGTTGCCCTCGCCGGGCGCGTGATACACGTCCGGCTCGATGTAGATGACGCGGGCCGCGGGAACCGCCTCGCGGATCGCCGACTCCAGCTCGTTGATCGAGAGGGCGACGTCACCGAGCTTGGACTTGGGGGCGAAGGCGACTTTCGCCGCAACCATGAGCTCGTCGGGGCCGAGGTAGAGCGTCTTCATGTGGATGAGCGACTCCACGCGGCTGCTCGCGTTGAAGACATCGCGGATGCGCGTGTCATCTTCGGTGGTTGCGCCTTCGCCGACGAGGAGGCTCTTGGTCTCGATGCCCAGCACGATCGCGACGGTCACGAGCAGGGCGCCGATCGCGAGGGTTCCGAGTGCGTCCCACGTGGCATCCCCCGTGAGGATGGTCACGCCGACACCGATGAACGCGAACACGAGGCCGAGGAGAGCCGCGACATCCTCGAGCAGCACGACCGGCAGCTCAGGCTGCTTCGCGTGCCGGATGAACGAGATCCAGCCCTTCTTGCCGCGGGAGCGGTTGGACTCCCGCACGGCGGTGCGAAGGGAGAACGACTCGAGCACGATTGCGATCGAAAGCACGAGGATCGGCAACCACGGAACCTCGAGCTCGTGCGGGTGCTGCAGCTTGTCGATGCCCTCGTAGATCGAGAAGACGCCACCGACGGAGAAGAGGATGATCGCCACGACGAACGCGTAGACGTAGCGCTCGCGGCCGTACCCGAAGGGGTGCTCCTTGTCGGCCTTCTTGCGCGACTGGCGCCCACCCAGCAGAAGGAGGCCCTGGTTGCCGGCATCCGCCAGCGAGTGCACGCCCTCGGCGAGCATCGAACTCGAACCCGAGAAGGCGAACGCGATGAACTTGGTGACCGCGATGCCCGCGTTGGCCAGTAGCGCCGCGATGACTGCCTTGGTTCCGCCCTCAGTGCTCATGAGCACAATCCTAGGATGGTGACGTGACCACTCTTCCCTCGATCGCGATCATCGGTGCAGGCTCCATGGGCGGCGCCATTCTCGGCGGACTCATCGCCCCGGAGGTGACAGTGGATGGCGGCATCCGGGTGACCAACCGCACCGAGGCCAAAGCGGCGCTCGTGCGTCACCCCGGTGTCGAATCCTTCGCCCTCGAGACGGATGCCGACGCCAACCTTCGTGCCGTCGCTGGCGCCCGCGTCGTGCTCATCGGCGTGAAGCCCGCGATGGTCGCGGACACGCTTGCCGCCATCGCCCCGGCGCTCGAGCCGGACGCCATCGTCGTGAGCGTCGCCGCCGGTGTGACGACCGCGACCATGGAAGCCGTCGTGCCCGGCTCTGTGCTGCGTGCGATGCCCAACACGCCAGCGCTCGTCGGCCGTGCCGTGACCGGCCTGTCCGCGGGCTCGCGATCGACTGCGGAGGACCTCGCGCTCGTGGCTCGTGTCTTCGAGACGGTCGGCACCGTCGTCGAGGTGCCGGAATCGCAGATCGACGCCCTGAGCACGGTGTCGGGCTCCGGGCCGGCGTACGTGTTCCTTCTCGTCGAGGAGTTCAGTCGCGCGGCGGTCGGCCTCGGCTTCACGCCGGAGCAGGCATCCCTTCTGGTGTCGGAGACCTTCCTCGGGGCGATGCAGCTGCTCGCGGCATCCGGACAGAGCCCCGAGGAGCTGCGACGCCAGGTCACCAGCCCCAAGGGCACAACAGAACGCGCTATCGCCGTGTTGCAGGATGCCGACCTCGAGTCACTCTTCGCGCGGGCCACCGCTGCTGCACTCGCGCGAGCCAGAGAGCTCGCCGCCTCCTAGGCCCCTAGGTGAGGCTGGCGATCTGCGCGACGAGAGCGACGGCCGAGACGCCGGCGATTCCGACCGCAGGCGCCGTTGAGGCTACCCAGTAGAACGGACGTCGATCGCGCAGCACCAGCGGGAGCATGCTGATCAGCACGATCGCGAGAGCGACAGTGGGTATGAAGAACACCCGCGGACCGCTCACGTACATCGAGGGTGCGAACGAGTTCACGAAAGCGCTCGCGTACGCGGCCACGACGAGAAGCGACTGCAGCGCCCCCGTGAGGTCGCGCCGGATGACGTAGGGGAACGCGGCGGTCGCGAGAAGGATCACGGTCCACGCGACGAGCACGGCCCATCCGATCGCGCCGTCCGGCGGGGTCATCCACGCCGGCGAGAATGCGCTCAGCCGCTCGATGCCGAGAACCCTCGACCCCACGAATGCGCTGATAGCGGCGATGGCAACGGCTCCCGAGACGATCGCGAACCAGTCACGCCGACCAGAGCGCAGCACGATGACGAGCATCCCAAGCCAGATGAGGGCGAGGATCAGGCCGGACTGGTTGACGATGCCGTCGAGGGAGAACTGGATGCCGCCGAGCAGCCGGGCGGTCAGCGGCGCGTCGGTGAAGCCCGGAAGCCACACCTCCTCGGTGATCACGGCGCGGTGCGCGTTGCCCGGCGCCGCGAACAGGATGATCGCCCCAATGACTGCCCCGAGCGTCGGAGCGACGATCGCGATGGTTCCCCGCGTTCCTGCCGCCCGATCGCCGCTGCGGAGTTGAACGATGTGGCGGGCGGTCGCGATGAGCGCCAGAACCACGACTATCGCGGAGACCTGTTCGTTCGAGACGGCGGCAACCCATGCCGCGAGGGTCGCGACAACGATCACAGCGACGCCGGGAGCGGTTCGTCGGAACAACACCTCGACGAACGGCAGTGCGGCCGCGAGGGCGAAGGGCACGATCCACCAGTAGTTCAGCGCGCCGGTGACCCAGAATGCGGCCCACAGTACGACGTCGGGGTCCATGAGGAAGAGCGCGCAGAAGGACAGGATCGCGATGCCCGATCGTGCCGCCCATCGAGCGGAGGGATACACGAGGTCGAAGAGCCGCACCGAGAGCAGGACGGTCGACACCCAGACCACGACGGAGAGCGCCCGCCACAGCTCGATGGGGGCAGGCGAGAGAGCCCAGATGAGGAACTCTGGCACGATGCGCCCGCTCCAGTCGACGTATCGCCACGAGATCCAGGTGGCGAGAGAATCGAGCCCGGTCTGTGTGCCGGTGACCTCCCGGATGGACTGCAGGAAGATCAGGTCATCCGTCGACCCGAGCCGGTCGACACTCCACGAGACGCCGGTCGCGACGATCGAGATCGCCACTATGACGACCACGAACGCCAGCCGGGAGTCGACGAACCTCAGAAGGGAGTCGAATCGTCGCTCTCTCTCCATCGCCGGCGTTCAGCTCGCCTGTGAGGCGAATTTCTCGATCTGCGACGACTGGCCACTCACGATGATGAGGTCGTGGTTGGAGACCACCGTCTCGGGCGTCGCGTACGTGAAATCCTGTCCCGGCGACTTGACGCCGACGACCGTGATGCCGAACTTCTTGCGCACGTGCGATTCGGCAAGGCTCATGCCGCGGATCGACTTCGGTGGATACATCTTGACGATCGCGAAGTCGTTCTCGAACTCGATGAAGTCGAGCATCCGACCACCGACGAGGTGGGCGACACGCTCACCAGCCTCTGCCTCGGGGTAGATGACGTGGTTCGCGCCGATGCGGGCAAGGATCTTGCCGTGCGACTGGCTGATCGCCTTGGCCCAGATCTGAGGGATCTTGAGGTCGACGAGGTTCGCGGTGATGAGCACGCTTGCCTCGACGGATGACCCGACAGCGACAACCGCGATGGCGAAATCCTGCGCACCGACCTGGCGCAGTGCATCGATGCTGCGCGCGTCGGTCTGCACGGCATGGGTCACCCGCTCCGACCACTTCTGCACGAGCCCTAGGTCTTCGTCGATGGCGAGCACCTCGCGGTCGAGTCGCTGAAGTTGGCCAGCGGTCGCCGCACCGAAGCGGCCGAGCCCGATCACGAGCACCGGTGCATCATGGGGAATCTTCTCAACCAACGATGGGCCTCTCTTCCGGTCGTCTGAACAACCTGGGGTGCTGGCTTGCGGCGAGGGCCGCCGCCAGTGTCACGGTACCGATACGACCGAAGAACATGGTGGCAGCTAGTACGTATTGCGCGGATTCACTCGTCGAGGCGGTGAACCCTGTCGTCAGGCCACACGTGGCGAACGCGCTGATCACGTCGAAGAGCACGTAGTCGAGCGTCGAGTCGGTCATGAGCATGATGACGATGCAGGATGCCGCGACCGTCGTAGCCCCCCACAGCACGACGCTCACCCCCAGTCGCAGAACGTCGCCCGGGATGCGGCGCTCGTACGCCTCCATGTCGTTGTGGCCCCGCGCCTCGGCGAAGGCCGCGAGGAACAGGATGGCGAGCGTCGTGACCTTGATGCCGCCTGCCGTCGATGCCGAGCCTCCGCCGATGAACATGAGCATGTCGGTGACGAGGAGGCTCGAGCCATCCAGCTGCGAGATATCGATTGTCGAGAAGCCGCCGGATCTCGCCATGGAGGAGAGGAAGAAACTCTGCAGCACGCGTTGCCCTGGGTCCAGGGTGCCGAGTGTCCTCGGATTGTTGAACTCGAGCACGAAGTAGGCGAAAGCTCCGAGCACGAGAAGAAGGCCGAAGGTGAGGATCGTGAGCTTGACGTGCAGCGACCAGCGGCGCGGGTGCCGGAGGTTCTTGGTGAGCACGTAGATCACGGGGAAGCCGATGGCGCCGAGCACGACGCCCAGCATGAGAACGGAGAGAAACCAAACGTCGCCGAGATAGGGGGTCAGTCCCTCCGACGTGGGGAGGAACCCGGTGTTCGTGAAGGCCATCGCCGAGAGGTAGATCGACTGCCACGCGGCATCCAGCACGGGAACGCCCTCGATGAGCATGCGCGGGAACAACAGGAGAGCTACGACGAACTCGATCACGAGCGCGCTGATCGCGACAGTGAGCAGGAGGCTGCCCGTCTCGCCGAGGCGAACAGCCTGTCCCTCGGCGATCGGGCCCTTGTGGATGCGGAGGGGGTTCGCGTCGCCGGCGGCCAGAAGCTTCTGGCGGAGGCCGAGGCGGCGGCTGATCACAAGCCCGAGGATGCTCGCGAGCGTGAGTACACCGATGCCTCCGATCTCCACACCGAGAAACACGAGCACGTGCCCGAAGGGCGACCAGTAGGTCGCCATATCGACGGTCGACAGCCCGGTGACGCAGATCACCGAGACCGCCGTGAACAGCGCGTCCACGAGAGGAGCCGACTTGCCGGATGTCGTCGCGATCGGGAGGGAGAAGAGGAGGGTGAAGATCAGGATGAGGCTCGCGAAGATCATGATCGCAAAGCGAGCCGGAGTGGCGGCCGCGAAGGCATCGATGCCGTCACGCAGGCGCTCGTACAGGCTGGTTCTCATGATGGGCGCCGCGCGCATCAGTACCGCCCTTCCCGCACAGGTCGCAATGGTACTCGCGGTGGAGCGCCGCTAGCCTGATGGAATGGCTGACATTTTCGATGTGATCTCGGATGCGACGCGCCGCGACATCCTTCTCGCGCTTCTCGACCGCTACGTCTCCTCTGAATCGGAGACCGGTGAGATCAGCGTCGGCGATCTCGTCGAG
The DNA here is from genome assembly GCA_964425885.1 of uncultured Salinibacterium sp. GTDB lineage: Bacteria > Actinomycetota > Actinomycetes > Actinomycetales > Microbacteriaceae > Rhodoglobus. The sequence continues at coordinate 176,486 of CAYRON010000001.1, read as the reverse complement.
CGTCTCGAGCTGAGCCAGCCCACTGTCTCCAAGCACCTCAAGGTGCTCCGCGACCACGGTCTCGTCAGCGTGCGCGAAGAGGGCCAGCACCGTTACTACCGCCTGGATGCCACTCCCCTCGAGACTGTCGAGGACTGGCTCATCCCGTTCCTCAGTGCCGACTTCGAGGACGACCTCGGGGCGGATGTCGACGAGTCGTTCAACGTTTTCTCCGCCTGGGCCGGCGCCGACGTCGGCTCGACGATCGGTCGCCGCGTCGCCGAGGGCGCGCACCAGGCGAGGGTCGTTGCCAGCGAGGTGGGCAAGCGGCTTCCCGGGCCCCTTCGCCGCCGCTCGTGAGCGCTGAATACAGTTCAAAACTCAGGCTGGACAGCAGGTAACACCAGCCCCTAGTGTTACCGATTAGCACTCCAGTCACACGGGGCGCAGGATCAGAAGGAACACAGCCGAATGTCACAGGACCTGTCCGACGTGCGTTTCCTCACGGTTGCCGAGGTGGCCGAGATGATGCGCGTGTCCAACATGACGGTGTACCGCCTCGTTCACGCGGGCGAGCTGCCTGCCGTGCGCTTCGGTCGTTCCTTCCGCATCCCGGAGTCGGCGGTCGCTGCCGCGATCGAGACTCCGATCGCGGACGTCGGCTAGCTCCGGCCTGCTCCCCCGATTCGACCAGCTGGTTTACCGGCTACACTGGACGCTTGTCCTGTCCACGGTTCTGAAGCGAACCGTCACAAGTTCACTCAGAACGGTAGAGGTTCCTTATGGGTTCAGTCATCAAGAAGCGCCGCAAGCGGATGGCCAAGAAGAAGCACCGCAAGCTCCTTCGCAAGACGCGTCACCAGCGTCGCAACAAGAAGTAGCGCGCCGGAGCTAGGAGCGAAGGCCATGTGTGGCCTTCGCCGCGACACCAGCGCTGGCGCCTCTCTCGGGCGACAGAAACGCTAGATCCCTTTTTTCTTCAAGTGTCGTCGTGCCTCACGGATGCTCGACCGCTTGAGCGGGAGCACCTCCCAGCCGCGTTCCCTGGCATGAGCCAGTAGTTTCGCGTCGGCGTTGATGACGATGCGGTTGCCCACGGCACTCAGCAGCGGGATGTCGTTGCTCGAGTCGGAGTAGCCCCAGCAGTCTGCGAGGTCAGCGCCTCGTGCCTCCGCGAACGCGCGTGCGACCACTGCCTTCTCCTCGCCGTGCAGAACGTGACCGTCGAGGTCCCCGGTGAAGACGCCGTCGAGCGCTTCGACCTTGGTGCCGATGGCGCCGGTGAGTCCGAGACGCGACGCGATGACATCCGCGACAAGTTGGGGCGTCGCGGTGATCAGCCAGACCTCGTGGCCCTTCGCGAGGTGCTCGCGAGCCAGCGCTACGGTCTCGGGCCACAGCTTCGGCGCGATGTCGCGATCGTAGATGTCGTGGGCGAGCTGGATGAGGCCCTCCTCGGTGTGACCGCTGGCGAGCCCGAGGGCACGCTCCTTGGCCGTGGCCAGGTGGCTGCGATTCTCGCCGACCGCGAGGAACCTGAACTGGTGCCAGCCGAAGACCGCGATGTCGCGGAACGAGATCAGCCCGCGCCGCCACGCCTCCCTGCCCACGTAGAAGACGCTCGCACCTCTCATCAGGGTGTTGTCGACGTCGAAGAAGGCAAGCACGGGACGTGCGTCTGGGGTGGCTGGCTCGGCGTCGGGCATCGCTCTTCAGTCTGTCAGATTAGGGTGGACATCGTGTCTCCTGTCCGTGTGACCCTCCTCTCGAAGCCCGGGTGTCACCTGTGTGATGCGGCCCGGGATGTCGTCGCGGAGGTCATCGCGACGACGGGGGTTGCGGCATCCGTGGAGGAGCTCTCGATCCTCGACGACCCCGAGTTGAACGCGCGCTACTGGGACGAGATCCCCGTCGTGCTCATCGAGGACCGGGTGCATACCATCTGGCGAGTGGACCGGGAACGGTTCGCGACGGCGCTCAAGGAGCAGAACGCATGATCAAGCACATCGTGACCTGGAAGCTCAAGGCGGAGGACGTCTCGACGAAGGCTGCGTCGACCGCGGCGATCCGCGACGCGCTCGAGCCGCTCGCCGGCGTGATCGAGGGTATTCGCACGCTCACCGTGCATGCGAATGTCGCGTTCCCCGACACCAACTGGGACGTCGTCCTGCTTTCGGAGTTCGAGACCCTCGAGGCCCTCGAGGCGTATCAGACGCACCCGGCCCACATGGTGGCGGCCGGCGTCGTGCGCGAGCACGTGTCCGAGCGGGCGAGCATCGACGTCGAAGGCTGATACCGCCGTTGGTTCAGTTCAGCTGGCGATGTCGATCGGGCCGGTGAGGCTCTTCTTCAGCGCGTCGCGTTCGGCGGCGAGGGAGGCGATAGTCGAGTCCTCGAGCGTCTCCATGCCGGTGAAGGGGTTCGACATCCCGCTCTTGGCGAGTACTGCCGCAGCATAAGCGTCTGCGGCCGCGGCGACCTTGGCGCTCGCACGCTGCGACTTCTTCAACGAGACTGCCGGAGCCCCGACGACCTCTGCGTGCTTCTTGAGTGCCTTCTTGAGGTCCTTGAGGGCTGAATCGATCTTCTTGGACATGGGCCCATCATGCCTCATGAATCCGAACGACCACAGGGGAAGAAAGCTTCGGGACTCAGGACTCGTCGACGACCTCGGCATCGGGTGCATTGCGCCGCACCGCATCGATGCCGCCCTGGGCGCCGGCCTTCGAGGCGTAGCCCTCCGAGATCGCGATCGTCTCGCCGTTTCCCGCCTTGAGGGCGAAGCGGAACTCGCCCTTCTTGTCCTTCGTGATGACGAACTTGCCGGCCATTAGTGGGCCCCTTTCATCTGCGGATGTGGGGCCAGCCTAGGGGGCCGGATGGGGCCGTGACTATGCCTGCTTCTGCTCTTCCATGACGGCGAGGATCTGGGTCGCATCTCCCCAGACGCCGGGGGAATCGTAGGGGCGGTCGGGGAATGCCCCGTACTCGAGCGTGATCGGCAGGTTGTTCTCGGCGATGAAGGCCTCGACGCGGTCGGCGAGCGTCATCGGCTCACCGCTGCTGCAGTTGATGATGCCGGTGATGTCGGCGCGAGCACTCACGGCGGCGATCTGCTCGCCCAGGTCTCCGACGTCGATGAAGTCGTACTTGTTGCGGCCCGTCGTGAACGGGAACGATTCCTTGCCCTCCTCGGCAGCCTTCAGGATGCGAGTGAAGATCGACTGGTTGTTGAGGTCGTCGCCGAGGATGTAGTAGCAGCGCAGCCACTGCAGCGGCACGCGCGGCGCGAGGTGCACGAAGCTGGCCCTGCGCAGGGCATCCTTGGCGATCCCGTACAGCGACAGGGGGTTCGTCGGGGTCTCGGCGTTGATCGCACCCTCCCAGTAACCCACCTCGTGCATCGTGCCGAGCACGGCGAGGCGCTTCACGCCCCAGTCGGTGAAGGCCTCGAGAAGCCGGAAGTGATCGGAGAGCTGGAGCATGTGGGATGTCGCGTTGTGCGCGAAGCCGTCCTGCCAGGCGAGATGCACGACGCCGTCGACGGGAGTGTCGGCGAGGGTGCGCACATCGAAGGCGGGATCGAGCAGGTCGGCGGCGATGACCGTCGCTCGTGCATCCACGTCCGATCGTGACCCCGGGCGGACCGTGGCGATCACTTCGTGACCCCTGTCGAGGAGTGCAGTGACGACGTGGCGGCCGACGTAGCCCCCCGAACCGGTAACAAGAACTCGATCGCTCATGGCCGCAATCCTAGGCTGTGGATACGGCTGAGAATTGCTCCATGTGGCTCGCCTATACTGTGACCAGTCGGCGGGGAAGCTCAGTTTCCAGCACGACTGAAGGGTGGACGTGAATACTGTTCAGGCTCCTGCTGCGCTCCCGCGCACTCCGAAACGGGCTATCTTCTACCTCTTCTACGATCCCCAGGGCGTTGTCGATGACTACATCCCCTACAAGCTCGAGCGCCTCAAGCCCTTCGCCGATCTGCTGATCGTCATCTCGAACGGCGCGATGAACGACGCCGGCCGCGCATCCCTCGAAGGGATCGTCGACGAGATCTGGGACCGCGAGAACATCGGCTTCGATGTGTGGGGGTACAAGACCGCCATCGAGCGCCTCGGTGACCGCATCAGCGAGTTCGACGAGCTCATTCTGATGAACTACACGTGGTTCGGCCCCGTCGGCGACTTCGGTCCGCTGTTCGAGCGGATGTCTGCTCGCGAGGTCGACTTCTGGGGTGTCACCGACCACGGCGCGGTCACCCCGAACCCCTTCACGATGGAGGGAACCCTCCCCGCGCACATCCAGTCGCACTGGATCGCGTCGCGCCGCAGGCTCCTCGAGTCGGAGGACTGGGCCGCCTACTGGCGGGACATGCCGATGATCACGTCGTACACCGACTCGATCCTGCAGCACGAGTCCCGTTTCACGCGGCACTTCAGCGAGCTCGGCTACACGTACGAGGTGGCCTACCCCAACGAGAACTACCCGGGGTCGCTGCATCCGATCTTCCAGCGTGCCGAGCAGCTCATCGAAGAGGGCTGCCCCGTGATGAAGCGCCGGCCGTTCTTCCACGACCCGCTCTACATGGATCGCCAGGCCGTCATCGGTCGATGGATTCTCGCCGCCGCGGCACGCCACGGGTACCCGGAGGAGCTCGTGCTGCAGAACATGGCGCGCACGGCCGAGCCGCGGATCCTCAACACGGCGGCCTCGCTGTTCGAGATCCTGCCAGACCAGCAGGTGGCCTACGACGAGGAGAAGCCGCTGCGACTGCTCGCGGCCGTCCACATCTTCTACGAGGACATGACCGACGAGCTCCTCGACCGGCTGACGTCGCTGCCGAGCTCCTACGACCTCGTCGTCACGACGACGTCCGAGGAGAAGGCTGAGTTCATCCGGGAGCGCATTGCCGACCGTGCTGACCCTCTCGTGGGCGCAGCCGAGGTGCGCGTGCTGCCGTCGAATCGCGGGCGCGACCTCAGTGCGTTCTTCATCGGCACGCGCGATCGGATCCTCAGCGGCGACTACGACCTCGTGGTCAAGGTGCACTCGAAGAAGACCGTGCAGCAGGTTGGCGGCGTCGGTGAGTTCTTCAAGCGCCAGCAGCTCTGGAACGTGCTCGGAACTCCGGGCTACACGGCCAACGTGATCGGCCTGTTCCAGAAGCACGAGGGACTCGGGGCGGTCTTCCCCCCGATGGTGCACATCGGGTTCCCGACGATGGGCGGTGCATGGTTCACCAACAAGGAGCCGATGGCCGAGTACGAGGAGAAGCTGGGCATCCATGTTCCCCTCGACGACATCTCGCCGCTCGCCCCGATGGGCGCCATGTGGATCGCGCGGCCGGAGGCGATGGCTCTCCTGTTCGCCGTCGAGTACGAGTACGAGGACTACCAGCCCGAGACCGAGCACGGCGATGGCAGTCTCGCCCACGTGCAGGAGCGGGCCATCGCGTATGCGGCGGGCGAGCTCGGATATCACGTGCGCACCATCTCGACGACGGACTACGCGGCGATCAGTCACACCTACCTCGAGTACAAGCTCGACAGGTACAGCGAAACGGTCAAGGGTGATGCGCTGTGGGCGGTGCACGAGCTGAAGCAGCGCGAAACGCTGACGACGCGTATCGATGCAGGGTTCTACAGCGCGATCGGCGGGTTCATGCATCGCAAGCACCCGGGGTTCCGAAAGTCGGTCGACCCCGTCGTGCGCGCCATCCGGGCTCCCTTCACTCGGCGACCACCTCGCGGCGGTAACTGAGCCGTCCGCGCAGCCCGAGGGCGCTGCCGGTTAGGCTGGACGCCGTGAATGACGATCCCGAGCTCGACAGCTATAGCCCTGACGGGGATGTCGTCGCCGAGTACGAGTCCCTCGCCGCGGGGGAGTTCGCCGAGGGCCCGCTGGGGCGCCTCCTCTTCATCGTCTCCACGACCGACCTCGCGGCCAGCCACGGCGACGTCTACGTCGGCCTTGGGCTCGCCAAGTACCTCCGTAGGCTCGGCTGGGGGATCGTGCTCTGGCCTCGCGAGCGGTGGGACGAGCAGACGCCGCCTGGCATCGACACCGCGATCGTGATGATCGAGTCGTACGCACCGGGCCTCGTGCATCCCGATACCCGCGTGATCGCCTGGATCCGCAACTGGACAGACGAGTGGGCGGCGCTGCCCTATCTCGACACCTTCGACCAACTCTGGTGCAGCTCGACCCTCGCGGCCGAGCGGATGCGGTCGGTGTACGACGGGCCGGTTGAGCTGTTGCCCCTCGCGACCGACTCCGAGCTCTTCACGCAGGTCGAGGTGCCGCGCACTCGCGACGTCGTGACCACCGCGAACTACTGGGGAGCCGAGCGAGGTGTGTTCGCCGCGATCGAGAGCCTCGCAGCGGAGAATCAGGTGACCTGGTTCGGGAGAAACGTCGAAGCGCGCGAGCTGCTGCCCGGCATCGAGCACGCCCGCCGGGTCGACTACTTCAGCCTCTCGTTCGTCTACTCGGCGTGGAAGTTCGTGATCGACGATGCGATCCCGCCAGCTCGCGAGTACGGCATGCAGAATTCCCGGCTGTTCGATGCGCTCGGATGCGGCGCCACTGTTATGACGAACAACGCGGCCGGTCTTGACGAGCTGGGCCTCGGCGAGACCCCGAGCTACGGCGAACCGGACCAGCTCGCGGAGCTCGTCCGGTCGGCGAAGACCGACGACGAGGCGACGGCCGCACGTGCGTCGCGCCTGCGTGACATCGTGCTCGCCCGCCACACGTACGCCCAGCGAGCCGAGGATGCCGCTGAGTTCCTGGGTCGGCCGAGGCGGGCCGCGGCGGAGCGCACGGACCTGCTCGCCTGGTCGTCGCACCTGCGCGAACGCGTTCGCCAGTACGAACAGAGCAACCACGAACTCCTCAACCGCGCTCATGGTGCCGAATCCTCCCACGCGGATCTGGTTGCGGAACGCACGGCACTGACCGCCCAGCGCGACGACCTCCAGTACTGGTACGACCTGGCCGTGCTGAGGATCTCCATTCTGGAGACCGAGGCGGAGAACCGTCCTGCCCGACGCGTGGCGAACAACCTCAAGAGACTCGCACCGAGTCGTATCGCCGCGCGCCTGCGTCGCGGCGATGGCACGCGCGGTCAGGATGCACGCGGACAGGGCGCAGACGAGAAGGCATCGCCGAGTGAGTGAACGACCCAGCCGAGCGCTCGCCGCCGGCCATCGCAGAGCGATCTTCTACCTCTTCTACGACCCGCGAGGCATCGTGGACGACTACGTGCCGTACAAGCTCGCGAGGCTGCGCGACCACGCCGACTCCATCATCGTGATCAGCAATGGCGACCTGACCGACGAGAGCCGTTCGAAGCTTGCCGATGTCGCCGACGAGGTCTGGGAGCGCGAGAACGTCGGCTTCGACGTCGAGGGGTACAAGTGGGCGCTCGCGAAGTTCGGTGAGCGTGCGAGCGAGTTCGACGAGCTCATCCTCATGAACTACACGTGGTTCGGCCCCGTCGGGGATATCGCTCCCCTCTTCGAGCGGATGAACGAGGCCGACGTCGACTTCTGGGGGATCACCGAGCACGGAGCGGTGACGCCGAACCCCATCACCGGCGAGGGCACCATGCCTCGACACATCCAGTCGCACTGGATCGCCGTGCGCAAGCCCGTGTTCGAATCGGATGCCTGGCGCGCGTACTGGCGCGACATGCCACCCATTCGTTCCTACACGGACTCCATCGGCAATCACGAGTCGCGCTTCACGAATCACTTCGAGTCGCTGGGCTTCGTGTCGGGGGTCGCCTACCCGTCCGAGAATTACCCAGGCACGCTGCATCCGGCGTTCGAGCGGGCGCAGCAGCTGCTCGACGACGGATGCCCGGTGTTGAAGCGCCGCCCGTTCTTCCATGATCCGCTCTACCTCGACCGCGAGGGCGTCATCGGTCGGTGGCTGGTCGACGCGGCCACGGCAAAGGGCTACCCGAGCGAGCTCGTCTTCGGCAACATGGCGCGTCATGCCGAACCCCGGGTGCTCAACACGGCTGCGTCGATGCTCCAGATCCTGCCTGACGAGCCCGTGAAGTACGACCCGGAGCGGCCCTTCCGGATTCTCGCGGCCGTGCACATCTTCTACGAGGACCTCACCGACGAGCTGCTCGATCGCCTGGATGCCCTCCCCGGGCCGTACGACCTGGTCGCCACCACGACCGACGAAGCCAAGGCCGCGTTCATCAGGGACCGCATCGCCGCGCGCGCGGGTGGGCGCCTCGAGTCCAGCGAGGTGCGCATCCTTCCCTCGAATCGGGGGCGTGACCTCAGCGCGTTCTTCATCGCGACGCGGGATCGCCTCACGAGCGGTGACTACGACATCGTCGTGAAGGTGCACTCCAAGAAGACCGTGCAGCAGGGTGCCGCGGTCGGCACGTTGTTCAAGCGCCAGCAGCTCGATAACCTGCTGGGCTCGCCGGGCTACACCGCGAACGTCATCGGGCTGTTCCAGCAGGAGCCGGGTCTCGGCGCGGTCTACCCGCCGACCGTCCACATCGGATTCCCGACGCTCGGTGGGGCGTGGTTCTCGAACAAGGAGCCGACGAAGGCGATGGCGGCCCGCCTCGGCATCCGCGTGCCACTCGATGAGGTGTCGCCCCTCTCTCCGCTCGGTGCCATGTGGATCGCGCGCCCGGAGGCCATGAAGCTGCTCTTCGTCGAGGAGTACGACTACAGCGACTACTCGCCGGAGACCGACCACAGCGACGGCAGCCTCGCGCACGTTCAGGAGCGCATCCTGCCGTACGCGGTCGGCGAACTCGGCTACCACGTGCGGACCGTTGCCACCGCCGAGTACGCGGCCATCAGCCACACCTTCCTCGAGTACAAGCTCGACCAGCTGAGCCGCACGGTGCAGGGGTACGCCATCGACGAGGTGGTCGATCTCGAACAGAACGCGGCAACGGCCGTGCGTGTGAAGGCCGGCCCGCTGGGCGCGCTGTGGGCGTGGTACGCCCTTCGATTCCCGAAGATGCGCGACCGGTTGTCGCCGATCTACCATGCGATCGTGCGCGCATTCAGTCGCGCGCCGGCTTCGTGACGGCCGCACGTCCGCAGCGTCAGCTCCTCATAGAGATACAGGCGCTGCGCGCTGTCGCCGTGGGTCTCGTCGTCGTCTTCCACGTCTGGCCTTCGACGCTCCCCGGTGGGTACATCGGTGTCGATGTCTTCTTCGTCATCTCGGGCTACCTCATCACCGTTCACCTGCTTCGTGAGTACGAGTCCACGGGTCGCATCGGACTTGCGTCGTTCTGGGTGCGGCGCATCCGTCGGCTGCTTCCCGCAGCTCTCGTCGTGCTCGCAGTGTGTGCGGTTCTCGCCTTCACGGTGCTCCCCGCGGTAGTGCGGCTCGACACGCTGCGGCAGGTCGCGGGGGCGGCGTCTTACGTTCTCAACTGGGTGCTCGGGTTCGACGCCGTCGACTACCTCGCGAGCGACAACCAGGCCACGATCGTGCAGCACTTCTGGACCCTCTCGGTCGAGGAGCAGTTCTACGTGGTGTGGCCCGTGCTGCTGGTGGTCGTGCTCGCCATCATCGTTCGGCTGAAGCGCGCGACTCCGCCGGCCTCCGTCTTTCTCGGGGCGGCCGCCGTCGTCGCAGTCGTCTCCTTCGGGTACTCCCTCTTCCTCACCTGGTACGCGCCGGCGCTCGCGTTCTTTGCAACCACGACGCGGGCATGGGAGTTCGCGGTGGGTGCCATTCTCGCGGCATCCGTCAGCCGATGGCCCGGAGCGCTGGATGCAGCGCGAAACCACGTGCTCGTGCGTCGCGCGGCGCTTCCGACCCTGCTCGGACTCGCGCTCATCGTGGGGTCTGGACTCCTGATGAACTCGGAGACGCCGTTCCCCAGCGGGTGGGCGGCGTTCCCGGTCGTCGGTGCAGCCCTCGTCATCGCGGGCGGCCTGCCGCAGACACTCGCCCTACCGCGGATCCTCTCGCTGCGACCCGTGCAGTTCGTGGGTGACGTCTCCTACTCGCTGTATCTCTGGCACTGGCCACCGATCGTGGTGTTCCTGCTTCTGGTGGGTCGGCATCCCGGTGTGCTCGAGGGCATCGGCATCATCGTGCTGAGTCTCGTGCTCGCGGCACTCACGCGCCGCTTCGTCGAGGAGCCGGCGCGGAGCGCGAAGGTCTTCTCGCGCCGCCTCGTGCCCGCATTTGCCATCGCGCTGATCGGCGCCGTGACCTTCGTGGGCATCTACGGTGGCACGCGAGTGATCACCGAGTACCAGCAGGGGATCGAAACGCAGGTGTGGCAGGCGAGGCTCACCGATACCGACGGATGCTACGGCGCCAACGCCACGCTGGGCACTGCCGAGTGCGCCGATCCCTTCGTGCTCGAACCGCAGACCGACCTCGCTGCGGCCGCGAAGGACCTCGACACCGGGGGCTGGTGCCTGACCTGGTTCGACGAGGACTGGAAGAGCTGCGAACTGGGGGACCCGGCCGGCACGAACGGCACGATCGCGCTCGTGGGCGATTCGCACGCCGCGGCCCTCGCGCCGGCGATGGGCTCCTATTTTGCGGCCCAGGGCATCCGCGTCGTGACCTATCTCCGCTTCGCCTGCCCTGGCCTCGCCGAGAACACGGGGGGCTTTGACGACACCGCGGTAGGGCTGCAGGAACAGGCCTGTCGAACGTGGTCGGACCGGGTGAGGGCGGAGTTGGCCGCCCGAGACGACATCGACACCGTGCTGTACACGAACTTCAGCTCTGAGTACGTGAGCGAACGCCGAACCGAGAAGGAGAGGCTGACGGTCGACGAGATCGTCTCGACCTGGTCGGGAGTGCTGGAGACCGGCAAGAAGGTGATCTGGCTCGCGGATGCTCCGACGACCGGGGGCCGTGACATCCCGTCGTGCCTCGCCGGTCAGGCCGGTCAGACCGGGCCGTGCTCGATGCCGCGCAGTGAGGCGATCACGGCCGACCCGCATGTGGAGGCGTCCAGGATTCTCGCCGATCGGGTGCCTATCATCGACCTGACCGACGCATACTGTGACGCGACAAGCTGCTATTCCGTCATCGGTGATGTCGTCGTCTATCCTGACTCGAATCACCTCTCCGGTCGATGGTCGACGAGTCTGATGCCCTACCTAGGACCCAAGATCCTCGCGAGCCGAGGATGACGATGAAGGATGCACGAATGCGAGGCTTCTTGCCGGAGGTGCAAGCCCTCCGCGCCCTGGCCGTCGCGCTTGTCGTGGTCTACCACATCTGGCCGGCGCGCCTGCCGGGCGGCTTCATCGGTGTCGATGTCTTCTTCGTCATCTCCGGTTACCTGATCACGGCACACCTCATGCGCGAGCAGGAGGCGACGGGACGCATCTCGCTCTCGAAGTTCTGGGCGCGCCGCATCCGTCGCCTGCTCCCCGCGGCGTTCACGGTGCTCGCCGCCAGCGCGGCTATCGCCTTCTTCGTGCTCCCGACCGTGACTTTGACGGCAACCCTGCGCCAGATCGCGGCGGCCTCCGGGTACGTCCTGAACTGGGTGCTCGGGTTCGACGCGGTCGACTACCTCGCCGCCGACAATGCGCCGACGATCGTGCAGCACTACTGGACGCTGTCGGTGGAGGAGCAGTTCTACATCGCGTGGCCCGTGCTGCTCGTCGTGGTCGCGCTCATCGTGACCAAGCTCCGTCGTGGCCATGGCTCGACAGTCGCGATCGCGGGCTGGAGCGCGCTCGCCGTGCTCGTGATCTCGCTCGGTTACTCGGTGTACCTCACGTGGTTCAACCCGTCGTTCGCGTATTTCGCGACCACGACACGTGCATGGGAGTTCGCCGCGGGAGGGCTTCTCGCGGCCGTCGTGGCCAAGTGGCCGGAGATCATCGAGCGGATGCGCGAGTCCCGAGTCGTGCGGGCGACCTCGCTCCCCACCGTGCTCGGCGTCGTCGTGATCGGTGTTGCCTCGTTCATCCTCAACGACGAGTCCCCGTTCCCCGGAGTGCTCGCAGCCCTGCCCGTGGTGGGCACGGTGCTCGTCATTGCGGGCGGTGAGCCCCGGGCTCTCGGTATCGGTGCCCTCACGCGCTGGCGACCGGTGCAGTTCCTCGGCGACATCTCCTACTCGGTGTATCTCTGGCACTGGCCACTCCTGATGACCCTCGTGATCGTCGTCGGGCGCCGGCCCGTTCTGTGGGAGGGCCTCGCGATCGTCGCTGCAACGATCGCGCTCGCGACTGCCACCAAGTACCTCGTCGAAGATCCGGGCCGTCGCTCCCGACTTCTCTCGCGCCGAGGCGTCGCCTTTGCCTTCGCGCTCGCCGGGATCCTCGCTTTCACCGGAACCTGGGTGGGCACGAGTACGGTGCTGGCGAACCAGGCAGCGGAGACCGCGCGCGCCCAGGAGGCCCGCATCACCGACACCTCGGGATGCTTCGGCGCGCACGCTGTGCTCGGAACGGCCGAGTGTCCCGACCCCTACACCCTCTCGCCGGAGGTCGACCTGGGATTCGCAGCGGGCGACTACGACTGGCAGAACTGGTGTCTCACCTGGTTCGACGAGGACTGGCGCACGTGTGAGTTCGGCGATACGGGGTCGGAGCGCACCTGGGCACTCGTGGGCGATTCGCACGCGGCATCCCTCGTGGAGGCCTTCGACGAGTACTTCTCTGAGCAGGGCATCGCGATCGAGACGTTCACCCGTTTCGGATGCTCGGGGCTCGGCCGCCCGGGAGAGCCGGTGACTACGGCCGACCAGAACGTTCAGATCGAGCTCGACTGCCTCACCTGGTCTGAGCGGGTGAGGTCGGAACTCGCCTCCCGCGACGACATCGACACGGTGGTCTACATCTCGCGCGGGGGCATCTACACGAGCCCGGACCGTGTCGCGCCCCTCACGGTGGACGACGTCGTCGCAACCTGGCAGGGCGTCGTCGACTCGGGCAAGACCGTCATCTCGATCAAGGACTGGCCCATCACCGCTGGTGAGAACATCCCGGAGTGTCTCGCGAGTCACATCGGTGAGACGGCACCGTGCATCCGACCCCGCTCGGAAGCCATGCCGCCGGACATCCTCGATGAGGCGATCGCCCGCCTGGGCGGCCAGGTCGAGAGCATCGATATGACCGACGCCTTCTGCGACGACACGACGTGCTACTCGGTGATCGGCAACGTCGTGGTCTACCCAGACACCAACCACATCACCGGTACGTACTCACGCACCCTGATGCCCTACCTCGGACCGCGGCTGCTCGAGGCCGCGGAACGGTAGCCGACTACGGCGTGAGTCGCGTCGGTCCGCGGAAGAGGTAGGTCGCCTCGCGGATGTTCGGCAGGTGCAGCATGAGCATCACGACGCGGGACAGGCCCATGCCGAAACCGCCGTGCGGAGGCACTCCGTAGCGGAAGAAGTCCAGGTAGAAGTCGAGCTCCTCCGGGTCGAGGCCCTTGTCCTTCGCCTGCTCGATGAGCACGTCGACGCGGTGCTCGCGCTGGGCTCCGGTGGAGATCTCGACGCCGTTGAAGATGAGGTCGTAGCTGTTGGTCAGGCTCGCGTCATCCTCGTGGCGCATGTGGTAAAACGGCCGGATGCTCGAGGCGTAGTCGGTGAGGAACACGAACTCGCTGCCGTACTTCTCTGCAGCGTAGGCGGCGATCTGGCGCTCCCCCTCCGGGTCCATGTCGTCATCGGCGCGGGGAACGACGTAGCCGCGCTCGGCCACGATCTGCTTGGCCTCCGCGAGCGGGATGCGCGGGAACGGCGCGGTCGGCACCGTGACGTCGAGGTCGAAGAGCGCCTTGATCTCGTCGCCGTGCTTGTCTTTCACTGCCTGGAAACCCGCGATGAGGAGATCTTCGTGGAGCTTCATGACGTCTTCGTGCGATTCGATCCAGCTGATCTCGGAGTCGACGCTCGTGAACTCGGTCGCGTGGCGGCTCGTGAAGCTGGGGTCGGCGCGGAAGGCCGGGCCGATCTCGAAGATCTTGCCGAAGCCGGCGGGCTGCGCCATCTGCTTGAAGAACTGGGGGCTCTGCGCGAGGTAGGCCTTGCCCTCGAAGTAGTCGACCTCGAACAGTTCGGCCTTGGACTCGCTCGCGCTCGCCATGAGCTTCGGGGTGTGCAGCTCGATGAAGTCGTTCTCGACCCAGTAGGTGCGCCACGCGTGCTCGAGAGTGGTCTGGATGCGGAAGATGAGGTTGTTCTTCGGCTGGCGCAGGTCGAGGAAGCGCCAGTCCATGCGCTTGTCGACGCCGGTGTCGTCGGCGATCGGTGTCTCGGGGATCGCCGCTGCCGCGATGTCGATTCCCTCGAGCTTGATCTCGACGCCGCCGAGCTTCACGCGCTCGTCGTGCTTGAGCTCGCCCGTCGCGGTGAGGAAGGTGCCCTGGGCGAGGCCGGAGATGGTCTCGGCGAGCTCATCGGGTGAGGGCGTGCCATCCTCGTCGAAGAGGCGCGGATGCACGAGCTGCACCGCACCGGACTCGTCGCGCAGCACGACGAACTGCACCTTCTTCTGGTCGCGCACCGTATCCACCCAGCCCGAGACGGACACGGGCCCGTCGGTCGCAGCGGCAAGGTTCTTGATGAGGGTGCGTTCAGTCACCCCAGAATCTTAGACGCGCGGGCGGTGCTCTGGTTCCGGCTGCTCCTCCCGACCCCGCGGTGAGTGCCGAAAACTAAGGAGATTCTCGCGGCAGATGGCCGTCGAGGTGCCTGTGCCGCGACATCCGCCGGAATCTCCTTAGTTTTCGGCACCGGCGAGGCGGGAGAGGCGCTCCTCGAGCGCCTTCGTCTCCGGGGTGCTGCCGGCACCGACGGCCGCGATGGCCCCCGCGAGGGCCGCGTCGCTGACGGTGCGGCGGGCCTGGTCGTCGGCGAGGAGCTCGATGAGCAAGCCGACCTCCTCTTGGGCGCGGTAGGCGATCGGAAACCACGGCAGGGACGCCTGCCAGGCCCTGAAGAAGACGAGCACAATGTCGTGACGCTGCCGGACGTGCGCCTTCTCGTGCTCGATCACTGCACGCATCCCCTCCTCGTCCAAGAGCTCGAGGAGGCCCGCCGAGACGACCGTCACCGTGGAGATCGCGCCGGGAAGGCAGTACGCGACGGGCGCTGGAGTGTCGATGAGGCGCGACCCCGACTCGTGCGGCTCGCTGAGGAGAAGGAGGAGCTGGGCGTGCCTGCGGCGCTGCCGTTCTGCGCGGATGACCGTCACGAGAAGGTTGAGGAGGAGGTGCCCGGTGAGCAGCACGGCTCCCGCGAGTGCGAGCACGTTCCAGAACTCGATCGGTCGGAGGGGTGCGTCGCCACTGAGCACCCCGGGCAGCGCGAGGATGCCCGCGACGAAGTTGTCGCCGAACGGTAGTAGCCCGAAGGTCAGGAGCGCGCCGATCATCGAGAGGCCACCGGTCACGGCGATCGCCTGCCAGAGCAGGAGAGCTGCCGTAGGGTTCCTCCGCGTCCAGCGGGCGCCGGAGAGCCACAGCGGGACCGGCCACGCGAGGGCCAGCGCTATCGCGGCGAGGAGCGCGGGGGCGACGAGGTGGGTCGCCATCATCCGTCGATGTTAGCGGCCGGCGAGGAGGCGTCGCAGGGCCTCGGCGTCTTCGGGGCCCACCTGGCCCACGAAGCGTTCGAGCACTGCGGTGCGGTTGGAGGCGCCACCGAGAACCTCGTGCATGAGGTCGGCCATGTGATCCTCGCGGCTTGCGGCAGCGCGGTAGCGGTGGGGGCGGGTCGAACGCTCCCGCTGAACGAAGCCCTTGGCCTCGAGTCGCGACAGCACCGTCAGCACCGTGGTTGCTGCGAGGGTCTTACCGCCCTCGGTGCTGCCGGCGAGCGTGGCCTGGATGTCGTAGGCCGAGAGGGTGTCGTCGCTGGCCCAGAGCAGGTCCATCACCTGTCGCTCGAGCTCTCCCAGAGTTGCCATGTCCAGAATTCTACCCCCGAGTAGAAATAAATTCTACAGAGGTGTAGAAATGAGTTCTACGCGAGGTAGAAAAGAGTGACGGGACCTAAGACCTCAGTCCGCGTCCCGCGATCTCGAAACACTTGGCGCAGATCGTCACCCGACGATCAGAACGACCGCGCGAGAGCGCCAGTCCCAGGAGGGGCCACCCGTGGATCCGCTAGAGATCGCCCGCTGGCAGTTCGGCATCACGACCGTCTACCACTTCGTCATGGTGCCGCTGACCCTCGGACTCGGTCCGCTCGTCTTCTTCATGCAACTGCAATGGGTGCGCACGGGGGATGAGAAGTGGCTCCGCATGACCAAGTTCTGGGGCAAGTTGTACCTCATCAACTTCATCATGGGTGTCGCCACGGGCCTCGTGCAGGAGTTCCAGTTCGGCATGGCATGGAGCGAGTACGCGCGGTTCGTCGGCGACGTCTTCGGTGCCCCGCTCGCGATGGAGGGCCTGCTCGCGTTCTTCGTCGAGTCGACGTTCCTCGGGTTGTGGATCTTCGGCTGGGATCGCCTCCCCAAGAAGCTGCACCTCGCGACGCTCGGCCTCGCGGTGTTCGGGTCGATCGTGTCGGCGTTCTTCATCATCGTCGCGAACTCGTGGATGCAGCATCCCGTCGGTGTCGAGCTCGTCGACGGCCGCCCGGTCATGACCGACATCTGGGCGGTGCTCACCAACAACACGGCGCTTGCGGCCTACAGCCACACGCTGTGCGGTGCCCTCGCGGTCGGTGGAGCGCTGCTCATCGGTATCGCCTGGTACCACCTGTGGCAGCGTCGTCGCGACAATATCGACACGACGGATGCCACGGGCAGGGTCATCGTGGGCGAGAACCCCAGCATCCCGGGCCGCGACAAGGCCGACCACAAGGTCTGGCTCTGGAGCCTGCGCATCGGCGCGATCGTCGCGATCGTCGGGTTCGGTGGTGTCGCCCTCACGGGCGACCTGCAGGCCAAGCTCATGTTCGAGCAGCAGCCGCTCAAGATGGCGGCGGCGGAGGCCGCCTGCCACGACGGCACGAGCTTCTCGGTGCTCTCGATCGGGCCGCTCGGCGGCCAGGACTGCAACGATGTCGTCGGCATCATCGAGATCCCCGGCATCCTCTCGTTCCTCGCGCACGGTGACTTCACCACCGAGATCCAGGGCGTGAACACGCTCATCCCGCAGTACGAGGCGAACTACGGCACCCACCTGCCCGACGACCCGATGTACGGGGAGCGCGCCGGCCAGGAGATCAAGTACCTGCCGCTCATGGAGGTCACCTACTGGGGATTCCGGTTGATGATCGGCTTCGGCATCCTCGCGGCAGGGGCGGCAGCTCTAGCCCTGTGGATGACCCGCAAGGGCACGGTGCCGAACTCGAAGCCCGTCATGTGGGTGGCTGTCGCGAGCATCGCTGCACCTTTCGCCGCGAACATCGCCGGGTGGGTCTTCACCGAGATGGGACGCCAGCCGTTCGTGGTCGCGCCGAACCCGACTCCCGGTGGGGTCGACGGGGTGTTCATGTTCACCGCTGCGGCCGTCTCGCCAGGCATCAGTGGTGAGGAGGTCATCTTCTCGCTCGTGACTCTCGGTCTCATCTACGGTGCCCTGCTGGTCGTGGAGCTGAGCCTGCTCGTGAAGTACGTGCGGGCCGGAGTCGCGGGCGTGATGCCCGCAGCCGAGGCGCACGACAGCGCCGACGATTCTGACGACCCCGACACCAAGCGCGACGACGTGCTCGCGTTCGCCTACTAAGGAGCATGACCATGGACTTCCTCCCCACTGTCTGGTTCATCGCGATCGCCGTGCTCTGGATCGGCTACCTGCTGCTCGAGGGCTTCGACCTGGGCGTCGGGATGCACCTGCTCGTGTCAACCCGAGAGAACACCAAACGGCGGCTCATGCTCAACACCATCGGCCCGGTCTGGGACGGCAACGAGGTGTGGTTGATCACGGCGGGTGCCGCGACCTTTGCCGCATTCCCGCTCTGGTACGCCTCGCTGTTCTCGGCGCTCTACGTGCCACTCGTGCTGGTGCTCGCCTCGCTCATCTTCCGGGCGGTCGCGATCGAGTACCGGGGCAAGCGGCCCGGTGAGCGCTGGCGTCGCGGCTGGGATCGTGCTCTCGGGCTCGGCTCGTTCGGTGCCGCCTTCGGGATCGGCGCGGCCCTCGCCCTCACGACGACGGGGTTGCCCCTCAACGAGAACGGCGACCGTGTGGGTGGCGCTTTCGCCTGGCTGACCCCCTACGCGGTGCTCGGTGGCCTGGCGGTCGTCGGGTTCTGCCTCGTGCACGGTGCCGCGTTCCTCGCGCTCAAGACCGAGGGCGACGTACGGGAGCGCGCTCGCCGGTTCGTCGTCAGGTGGTCGCCCGTGGCACTCCTGCCGATCGTCGCGTGGGTGCTAGCGGTCCAGCTGCAGAACGGCACGTTCGCGAGTGTGGCGCTCGTGGTGCTCGCCGTCGTCGCGATCGTCGGTGGGTGGCTCGCCGCGCGGGCGGGGCGCGAGGGGTGGAGCTTCGTGGGCATCGCCGTCTTCGTCACGGCGGGGGCGGCATCCATCTTCACCGCGGTCTACCCTGTCGTGCTGCCCTCGACGATCGATCCGGCATTCAACCTCACGATCGAGAACGCCTCGAGCAGCCCGTACACGCTGGGTGTCATGTCGGTCGTCGCGCTCTTCGGCCTGCCGCTCGTGCTCGCCTACCAGGCGTGGACGTACTGGGTGTTCCGCAAGCGCATCGGCGAGGGCAGCATCCCGGAGCCGCACGCCGTTGTCGCCGCCGTCGGCCCGCGCTGAGTTAGGGGAACTGTGAATCGCAAGGGCCCGCTCGCCGGCATCGATCCCCGGCACGCCCTCGTGCTCGGCCTCCTGGCCGCGCTCAAGGCCGCGGCGCTCGTCGGGATCGCGCAGGCGGTCGCCACGGGCATCGTCTCGGTGATCGGTGGCACGGATGGCTGGCGCGGTGCTGTGGTGCTCGGCCTGGCGAGCGGGCTCGTGCGGGCCGCGATCACGTGGGCGAGCACGAGTTACGCGACGCGGGCGGCCATCGGGGCGAAGGAGAAGCTCCGTGGCGAACTGGCCGAGCGCCTGCTCGCGGGCACGGATGCGGGCGTCGGCTCGTCCGCGGTCGTGGGCACGGTCGGGCTCGACGAGCTCGACAAGTACTACCGCACGGCACTTCCCGCCACCATCACGGCGGTTGTTGTTCCGCTGCTCATCGGTGCACGGATCCTGTTCGCCGACCCGGTCAGTGCGGTCATCATCGTGGTCACCGTGCCTCTCGTGCCGGTGTTCATGGTGTTGGTCGGGCAACACTCCCAGGCGCGGGCGGATGCGGCATCCGCCACGCTGCAACGACTGAGTGACCAACTCGCGGAACTGGCCCGTGGCCTCCCCGTGCTCGTGGGTCTCGGACGGGTCGACGATCAGGCCGTGGCACTTCGCGAGGTGTCGGAGAAGAACCGCGTCGCCACGATGAGCACCCTGCGCACGGCCTTCCTCTCGTCGCTCGTGCTCGAGCTCATCGCCACGATCTCGGTCGCGGTCGTCGCCGTCTTCGTCGGTGTGCGTCTCGTCGGCGGTGACCTGTCGCTCGAGGTGGGCCTGCTCGCTCTCGTGCTCGCGCCGGAGTGCTTCACACCGTTCCGTGAGCTCGGCGCCGCATTCCACTCCTCGCAGGATGGGCTGGCGGCGATGCGTCGGGCGCGCGCGGTGATCGACGCGCCAGCGGAGGTCGACCGCCGCGAGGGTGGCGAGTCCCTCTCAGTGCGTGACCTTGTCGTCGCCAGGGATGACCGCACTGCGCCCATCATCGACGGGCTCAGCTTCGATGCTCCCCGGGGCTCGATCACCGCGGTCGAGGGGGCGAGTGGCGCGGGCAAGTCCACCGTGCTGGGGGTGCTCGCCGGGCTGGTGCCTGCGCAGGGCGGCACGGTGCGCGGGGTTGCAGCGGATCGCGTCGCGTGGGTGCCGCAGCATCCGCGCACCATCGCCTCGACCGTGCGCGACGAAGTGCGGCTCTACGCGGACACGGATGCAGCGACCGACGCTGCACTCGCCGACCTGGGGCTGACTGCGATCGCGGCCGATGACCCGACCAGGGTCAGCCCGGGCGAGCTGCGGCGCATCGCAGTCGCGCGCGGACTGGTGCGAGTTGCCGCCGGTGCGGACGTGCTGCTTCTAGACGAACCCACCGCGCATCTCGACCCGGCCAGTGCCGAACTCGTGGAGCGGGCGATCGCGGCGCTTCGTGGAACTGTCACCATCGTGCTGGCTTCGCACGAGGCATCCGTGGCGTCGCTCGCGGACCACACGATTCGGCTTGCGGCGCAGGGCGGACTGCGGGACGGCGAGGAGGGTGCTGCTGTCTCGGAGGCGGCGGCCGCGCACCGCGACGAAGCTCCGGTGCTCGCCACCCGTGGTGCGGTCGCCGAACTGCTGGCCTTCGCCGGGGCCGCCCCGTGGCGCACCGTCGGCGCTGTGCTGCTCGGCTCGGCTGCGGCGCTCGCCGCGCTGTCACTCACGGCCGTGAGCGGATGGCTCATCGTTCGGGCGAGCGAGCAGCCGCCCATCATGTACCTGCTCGTGGCGATCGTGGGTGTGCGTTTCTTCGGGATCGCACGCGCCGGGCTCCGGTACGCCGAGCGGCTCATGACGCACGACGCGGTACTCGGCGCCGAGACCGACCTGCGGTCTCGGCTGTGGGCGGGGCTCGCCGCTCGGGGTCTCGCCTCGCGCGTGCTCACGAGCGGTGGTGCTGCCCTCGACTATCTCGTCGGTGCTGCCGATCGTGTGCGTGACCTCGTGCCCCGCGTCATCCTGCCACCTGTCGTAGCGCTCGTGACGGGGGGTGCTGCGCTGGTCGCCACCTTCCTGCTGCACTCCGCGGCGGTGCCGGTGCTGGCGGCGGCTGTTGCGGTGAGCGTTCTGCTCGGGCCGCTGGTCGCGCTGCTGGCGGATCGTCGAGCCGCGGTCGGCACGGGTGCGGTTCGCGCGACGGTGCTTCGCGAGTTCGCGGCTATGGTCGCGGCATCCGGGGACCTCTCGGCCAACGGCGTCGGCGGCCGAGTGATCGAGCGGCTCGCTGAGCTCGATGCTCGGGCCGGCCGCCTCGCGCGCTCCACCGCGTGGGCTCTTGGTCTCGGGCACGCGGTCGTCGTTCTCGCGGGCGTCGCTGCGGCCGTGCTCATGCTGCCGGCCACGGTCGACGCCGTTGCGGCCGGAACGCTCCCTGCGGCGATCGTCGCCGTTCTCGTACTCATTCCCCTGGGACTCATCGAGCCGCTCTCTGCGCTCGTGGATTCGGTGCAGCAGTGGCCAGCGCTCGCGGCGGCTTTGCATCGAGTTCGACAGGTCACGGCGCCCCTGCCCGCGATGAGCGGTGGAGTCGACGTCGACCGACTCGAGTCGCTCGAGCTCGATGGACTCGAGGCGACCTGGCCCGGCGCAGATGCTCCCGCCTTCGGCCCGCTCTCGGTGCAGGCCCGCCGCGGCGACTGGATCGTGGTCGAGGGCCCGTCCGGATCGGGCAAGTCGACGCTGCTCACGACCCTGCTCGGCTACCTGTCAGTCACGTCCGGTCGTCTCCTCCTGAACGGCGCGGATGCCAGCACTCTCGACCCCGTTCGTGCGCGTCGCCTGTTCGCCTGGTGTCCGCAGGAGTCACATCTGTTTGACTCGACGATCCGCGGCAACCTGCTTCTCGCACGTGGTCGCGATGACCGACCCACAGACCTCGAGCTGGAACTGGCTCTCATCAAGGTCGGTCTCGGCCCGCTCTTATCGTCGCTCACCGATGGCCTCGACACTCGCGTGGGTTCAGCGGGCGAGCGGCTCTCAGGCGGCGAGCGTCAGCGTCTGGCTGTCGCCCGCACGCTGCTCTCGGATGCGGACGTGGTGCTGCTCGACGAGCCGACCGCCCATCTGGATGCTGCCGCCGCAGAGTCGCTCATGAACGACCTGCGTTTTGCCCTTCGTGGCCGCATCGTCGTGCTTGTGACGCATCACGGATCGGAGCGCCGTGACGGGGACCTGCAGGTGCGGTTGGGGGAGCGGGCGTCGGCGCTCGTCTGAGCTGAGCGACGCGAGGGCTCTACCGCACGGCCCGCGCTCCATTCCACCGCAGCCCCCAGTCCACGAGCGGTTGCATCGCGCTCATGAGGTCGACTCCGCGCTCCGTGAGGGCGTAGCGCACCTGCACGGGCACGGTGGGGATCACTTCGCGGGCGATCAGCCCCGATGCTTCAAGCTCCTTGAGGCGTTGGGCGAGCATCCGGTCGGAGAGGCCCTCCACTCGCGCCAGGATCTCGCTGAAGCGGGTCGATCCGAGGTTGAGCGCCATGAGGATGCCGGAGCTCCAACGCTTGCCCACCTCTTCGACGGACTCCTGGAATCGGCGGCATTCGTCGTCGTAGATGTGTGTCATCGTTTCAGTCACTTACTTATTGTAAGGCACTTACCAGCAACTTGGTATGGAGCGAGCATGCGAGCAAGCTTGAGTTATGCCTGATTACGGTCACCCCCTCCAGTTCGGTGTTTTCATCACCCCCACCGCGCAGGCGCCCCAGCAGCCCGTCGCGCTCGCGCAGCTCGCCGAGGAACTCGGCTACGACCTCGCGACCTTCCAAGATCACCCGTACCAGGCGGCCTTCCTCGACACCTGGACCCTGCTTTCGTGGGTGGCGGCGAGCACCGAGCGCCTCACGGTGTCGGGCAACGTGCTCAACCTGCCCCTCCGTCAGCCCGCAGTACTCGCACGATCGGCGGCGAGCCTCGACCTGCTCTCGGGTGGTCGCGTCTCCCTCGGACTGGGTTCCGGAGCGTTCTGGGACGCGATCGAGGCCATGGGCGGCGGCCGCCTGACTGCCGGCGAGGCTGTCACGGCCCTCGACCAGGCCATCGACGTGATCCGCGGAGTCTGGGATGCCGGCGACCGTAGCCCCCTACGCGCTGGAGGCGAGTTCCACTCGGTGAACGGTGCCAAGCGGGGACCGGCGCCGGCTCACGACATCCCGATCTGGCTGGGGGCATACAAGCCCCGGATGCTGCGGCTCACGGGCACGAAGGCGGACGGGTGGCTGCCGTCCCTGGCCTATCTCCAGCCCGGCGATCTCGAGGCGGGCAACGCGACGATCGACGGTGCGGCGACGGACGCGGGACGCGACCCGCGTGAGATCCGCAGGCTGCTCAACGTCGGCGGCGACGTGGGTGCGAGCCAGATGGTGGACCTCGTGCTCGAGAACGGCGTGGGCTCGTTCATCCTTGCCGCCGACGATCCCCGCGCCATGCAGGCCTTCGCCGAGCTCATTCCAGAGGTGCGCGAGCAGGTCGCTGCCGAGCGAGCGAGCAAGGGCACCTCCCAGGGCCCCGCCCGCAACGCGATCGCCCTCGCGAAGCGCCGCGACGGCATCGACTACGACGGGGTGCCCGCGTCCCTCGCGGCCGACGCCGTTGAGCCAGGAGACTCGCGTTACCCGCGCATCCGCAATGGCTACATGCGCGGCGGTTCGCCCGGCATCATCCTGCGTCCGGGTACACCCGCCGAGGTCGCCGATGCGCTCGCCTTCGCACGCGAGCACCGCGACGTGCCGCTCGGCATCCGCAGTGGTGGCCACGGTGTGAGCGGCCGCTCGACCAATGACGGCGGCGTCGTGATCGACCTGCGCAAGTTCGACACCATCGAGGTGCTCGACGAGGCCTCACGACTCGTGCGCATCGGCGCGGGTGCGCGGTGGGGGGATGTCGCGGCCCGCCTGTCCCAGCACGGCTGGGCGCTCTCCTCCGGTGACTACGGCGGCGTTGGCGTCGGCGGTCTCGCGACCGCGGGAGGCATCGGATACCTCGGCCGCGAGCACGGCCTCACCATCGACCACCTTCGCGGTGCCGACGTCGTGCTCGCCGACGGAACTCAGGTCCGGGCATCCGCGACCGAGAACGCTGACCTGTTCTGGGCGCTGCGCGGGGCCGGGGCGAACTTCGGGGTCGTGACATCCTTCGACTTCGAGGCAGACGAGGTGGGTGACGTCGGCTGGGTGCAGCTCGCCTACGACGCCTCGGACCTCGAGGGCTTCCTCGAGCGGTGGGGTGCCGCGCAGGAGGAGGCGCCGCGGGATGTCACGACCTTCCTCCTCATCGGACGCTCCAGCGGCTCCCAGGTTGTCGCCCAGCTCATGGGTGTCGTCGACAGCGACGACCCCGACACAATCATCGAGCGCCTCCAGCCGTTCGCGCAGATCGGACCTCTCCTGCAACAGGAGGTCGTCGTGAAGCCCTACGCAGCGGTCATGGGCAACACCGTGCCTGGCGACCAGCACGGGCAGGGTCAGCCGGTGGCTCGCTCCGGATTCGCGAAGCACCTCACCCCCGAGGTGTCGCGGGCACTCGCCGAGTTCATCCGCGGTGGTGCGTCCTACTTCTTCCAGATCCGCTCGGTGGGTGGTGCCGTCAACGACGTCGATCCGGATGCCACGGCCTTCGCGCACCGCGATACGAACTTCGCGATCACAGCTCTCGGCGCGGGGCACTCGACCCTCGACCCGGCATGGGATTCGCTCGTGTACCCGCACCTCGACGGCCTCTACCTGAGCTTCGAGACGGACCTGCGACCGGAGCGGTTGGCGGATGCGTTCCCGCCCGCGACCCTGTCGCGGCTGCGCGAGCTCAAAGCGACGTACGACCCGACGGGGCTGTTCCGTGACAACTTCGCGTTGGGGGTTGCCTCGCGAGCTGCGTCGTGACCTAGCGTGGGGCGTATGCGCCCCAAGACGATAGTGACGCTCACGGGCTCGAGCGTCGTGCTTCTGGTGCTGGTCTACGCCTTTGTCTTGGTCCCTCTCGAACTGGGTCTCGGACTCGTCGGCGGGTACCGGGCGATCGGTCCACTGGGTCTGGGCGCTCTCGGACTTCTCCTCTGGCTGGCTCTCGCGACACTCGTCATTGGAGTAGCGGGACGACGCGTTGAAAGCGACGCGTCGAGACCGCGCACGACCCTCTACGCCCTGCTCGTTGGATCGGTCGTCACGCTAACGTCACATCCGCTCGTCGTCGTGTGGGTCTACATCGGAATTCACTATTCGGAGACACCAGCAGTCCCACGCGATCAGATCATCTTCATCGTGGCGGCGAACTGGCTCTATACCTGGGCGCTGGCGCTAACCGCGATCGTCCTACTTGTGTCGCTGGCAGCCCTGGTGGCCCTGCGGATTCGCCGCGCGCGGGCTCGGACCCGTCCATGAGGTCAGCCCACAAGGGGTAACCGCTGCTGCCCTTCGGCAACCTCCGCACGCTCCACCGCCGCGACGAACACCTCAGCGTCATCGGCATCCCAATCGTCGATGTCGGCGAGCCACGCTGAGACGCGGCTGAGGGGGTTGCGGGGGTCGAGTCGGGTGCGGGTCACGATGCTCCATCCGTTCAGCTTCTCCAAAGGAGAGGGCCCCAGAGCCCGCTCATGACGCGATTCAGGGAGCGCTTGTCTACAGCCCGTAGAATTAGCGCGTGCCCGCTGATCTCCTTCGTCTCGTCCGCCACGGCGAGGTGCACAACCCCGACCGCATCCTCTACGGGCGCATCCCGGGGTATCACCTGAGCGAACTCGGCCACGAGATGGCCGCCGTTGCGGCCGCGAGCCTCGAGGGCCGCGACATCCGTCGCCTCATTGCGAGCCCGCTGCAGCGCACGCAGGAGTCCGCGAAGCCGTGGGCCGAGCTCTTCGGCCTGCCCGTCGAGCTCGACGAGCGCATCATCGAGCCGCACAACTGGTTTGAGGGCAAGCGGATGAAGGAGGCCATCCGTCGCCCGTCTTCGTGGCCGCGCCTCGTCAACCCGCTGCGCCCGAGCTGGGGTGAGCCGTACACGAGTGTTCTCACGCGCATGTTCGCCGCGATCGATGACGCGTGGCGCGACACCGAGGGGGGAGAGGTCGTGCTCGTGAGCCACCAGATGCCCATCGTCACGGTCGCTCGGAATGTCGCGGGGCTGCGCCCGTTCCACGACCCGCGCAAGCGCCGCTGCACACTGTCGAGCATCACGACGCTGC
This sequence comes from uncultured Salinibacterium sp., assembly GCA_964425885.1. Lineage (GTDB taxonomy): Bacteria > Actinomycetota > Actinomycetes > Actinomycetales > Microbacteriaceae > Rhodoglobus. Next base: position 150,542 of record CAYRON010000001.1, on the reverse strand, counting down.
AGCGTGACGGCGACCGCTTCATCGAGGTCGACTATCAGGAACCTGCGCAAGAGTTGCTGTCGAAATCCATCGACCTGGGGGCCGTATGAGACAGGGCACCCTGAGGCTCCGCACCGCTGCCATCGCAGCTGCGGCGGCCGTTCTCGTGCTCGCCGGATGCACGAGCAACGACGGTCTCGCTGGCCAGTACTCCGACGGCTCGGGCCAGGGCTACATCTCCGGCGACGGCGCGTACACCGAGATTCCCGCAGCCGACCGCGACGACCCCATCGTCTTCAGCGGAACGGACGAGAACGGCGACACGATCTCGAGCGACGACCTCGCAGGCTCGACGTACGTCGTCAACTTCTGGTACGCCAGCTGCCCGCCGTGCAGGGTGGAGGCTCCCGACCTCGCAGCGCTGTCGGCCGAGTACGCCGACGTACCCTTCGTCGGTGTGAACATCAGCGACTCGGCAGACGTCGCGATCACGTTCGCCGACACCTTCGAGATCCCCTACCCGAGCATCCTCGACGCAGAGACCGCCTCGGTGCAGCTCGCCTTCGCGGGCGCCGTCGCGCCGAATGCGGTTCCGACGACCATCGTGGTGGATTCGGAGGGACGGGTTGCGGCGCGGATCAGTGGGCTCATCCGTGACCCGGGAATCCTGGCATCCATGATCGACACGGTGCTCTCCGAGGGCCCGCAGTAGTGGGGCCCGGTGAACTCGTCAGCGACGGCAGCCTGCTCGTGGCGCTGCCGATAGCGCTCGCGGCTGGCCTTCTCGCCTTCCTCTCGCCGTGCGTGCTCCCCCTCGTGCCCGGCTACCTCGGGTACGTGAGTGGCATCACCGACGGCGGGGATGCCCGGCGCTCCCGAACCGTGCTCGGCGCTGCACTCTTCGTGCTGGGGTTCAGCGTGATCTTCCTCGGGGTTGTGGTGCTCGGCAGCACGGTCGGGGTGTTCTTCCTCCAGTACGGCGGCATCATCGAGCGCATCGCTGGCGCGTTGGTCATCGTCATGGGACTCGTCTTCATCGGGCAGGTGACCTTCCTGCAGCGCACGCTCAAGCCGGGCTGGAGCCCCGCGACCGGCCTTGCAGGCGCGCCGCTCCTCGGTGCGGTCTTCGCGATCGGCTGGACACCCTGCATCGGCCCGACGCTCGTGGCCGTCACGTCGCTCGCGAGCTACCAGGGCGACCCGGGGCGAGCCGCGATCATCGGGCTCTTCTACTGCCTGGGGCTCGGCATCCCGTTCGTGCTCGTCGCGCTCGGCCTCGGCTGGGTCGCCCGGTCGGTCGCCTGGGTGAAGAAGCACATCCGCCTGATCAACATCATCGGCGGTTCGCTGCTCGTGCTCATCGGTCTGCTCATGGTCACCGGCCTCTGGGGCCTCGCGATGTCGCACCTGGGGGTGATCATCGGTGGATTCTTCCCGGCCCTCTGACCACTACGACGCCGACGCGGTGCTGCCGGGCGATCCGACACCCGAGAAAAGCGACTCGGGGAAGATCACCCAGCCCAAGCTGAACGCGGTGGGTTACCTCCGTTTCTTCTGGCGTCAGCTCACGAGCATGCGCACGGCGTTGTTCCTGCTGCTCCTGCTGGCGATCGCCGCCATTCCCGGCTCCCTCGTGCCGCAGGTCTCGTCCGACCCCAACGGAGTGATCCAGTACAAGGCAGCGAACCCCGAGATCTCCGAGGTACTCGACGCGCTCGGAGTCTTCAGCACCTACACCTCCGTGTGGTTCTCGGCGATCTACCTGCTGCTCTTCATCTCGCTCATCGGCTGTGTCATCCCGCGCACCAAGCACCACCTCGACGCGCTCCGCGCTCGCCCGCCGAAGACTCCGGCCGACCTCTCGCGGATGTCTGCGTTCGAGACGCGAGAGAGCGCAGCGGATGCCGAACTCGCGCTCGACCAGGCCGAGAAGCTGCTGCGTTCCCAGCGCTACCGGGTCCAGCGCTACGGCCCATCGGTGAGCGCGGAGCGCGGCTACCTGCGCGAGACGGGCAACCTCGTCTTCCACACCGCTCTCATCGGTGTGCTCCTCGCCGTGGGCATCGGCGGCGGGTTCGGTTACTCGGGCCAGCGTGTGGTCGTTGAGGGCCAGGCCTTCGTGAACTCGCTGGCGAGTTATGACTCCTTCAACCCCGGGCGATTCTTCACCGACTCGGCGCTCACCCCGTACCGCATCCAGCTCGACTCGTTCGAGGCGACGTACGAGGAAGACAACTTCAACGCGTACGGCCAGCCCACGGACTACGTCGCCACCGTGACCACGACCCTGCGTGGTGGCGAGTCCGAGCAGCATCGCATCAAGGTCAACGAGCCCCTCTCCATCGGTGGCACGACGGCATACCTCCTCGGCAACGGCTACGCGCCGCTGCTGGTGATTCGCGACCCCGAGGGCACCGCAGTGTTCTCGCAGCCCGTCGCGTTCCTGCCGCTCGACCAGAACCTCTTCAGCCGCGGCATCATCAAGATCCCCGACGGCCTCGACGAACAGGTGGGCATTCAGGCACTGCTCTACCCCACGACCTTCCCCCTGGCCAACGGAACCTTCACCTCGAGCCACCCCGACTTGCGCGACCCGACCGTGAGCCTCGAGGTCTACGTCGGCGATCTCGGCCTCGATGGCGGGCAGGCCACGAATGCGTACTCGCTCAACACCGATGAGTTGACGCAGGTTGCAGGCCGCGATGCGCCGGAGGAGGGCATCCGTCTGGCTCCCGGCGAGACGGCGCAGCTGCCGAACGGCCTGGGCTCGGTGGAACTCGTCGACATCCCGCGGTTCGTCTCCCTCGACATCCATCACGACCCCTCGCAGTTCTGGGTGGGCCTCTTTGCCGTTCTCGTGGTGGCCGGTCTCGTGTCGAGCCTGTTCGTCGCCCGGCGTCGCGTGTGGATCAAGGTCGTGCCCGGCACGGATGGCACGATCACCCTGCAGTACGCCGGCTTGGCGCGGGGCGACGACCCCCGACTCGAGCAGGCCATCACCGACCTGGCGGAACGACACAACGAAAGGCTTAAGGTGGACGAGTGATCGAGACCCTGGAGTCCTACTCCCTCATTGCCATCTACTCGGCGATGGGCGTGTACACGATCGCGTTCATCATGTTCGCGCTCGACCTGTCGCGCCGGTCCGCTTCTACTCCCGTTACAGCATCCGAACGGGTGACGCGCGCCGTTCTCAATGGTTCAACAGCGGTCCTCGAGAAGTCGACGGATGCCCCCTCCCGCACTCCCGGCCCGCGCTACCTCCGCGCCGCGATGGCCCTCACGGTGCTGGCCTGGGCGCTGCACGTGACGGGTGCGATCCTCCGTGGCCTCGCCGCTGGCCGCGTTCCGTGGGCCAACATGTTCGAGTTCTCGCTCACCGCCACGGCGATCGTCGTCGGCGTCTTCCTGCTGGTGCAGTTCTGGCAGGACCTGCGGTTCCTCGGCACGTTCATCACGGGCTTCGCCCTCATCGGCCTCGGCGTCGGCACCGTCAACTTCTACGTCGCGGTGGTGCCGCTGCCCCCGGCACTGCAGTCGCCTTGGCTGGTCATCCACGTCTTCGTCGCCACACTCGGCACCGGTTTCTTCGCGCTCGGTGCCGCCCTGTCGATCGTGCAGTTGCTCAAGAGCCGCCGCACTCCCGGCCCGAAGTTCCTGAACACGCTGCCCACCGCTGACCGTCTCGAGAACCTCGCCTACCGCCTGAACGTCGTCGGCTTCGTCTTCTGGACCTTCACCCTCATCGCCGGCGCCATCTGGGCCGAGCGCGCCTGGGGCCGCTACTGGGGCTGGGACACGAAGGAGGTCTGGACCTTCATCATCTGGGTCATCTTCGCCGGCTACATCCACGCGAGGGCGACCCGCGGATGGCGCGGCTCACGTTCGGCCTGGCTCGCGATCATCGGCTTCACCGCGATCCTCTTCAACTTCACGATCGTCAACCTCTTCTTCAAGGGGCTGCACGCCTACAGCGGCCTCTAGGCCGGACGTCGCTGAGCGACGTCCTAGCCGGCGGGGAGTAACCGGAGGCATCGCTCGAGGCGGGCTCGCCACCAGCGCGTGCGGTCCGCGGTGGCCGCGTAGCGATCGAGCAGGTCGGGCGACGGCACGACGCGGCGCACGGGCAGCGCACCGTCGACCGCGGTGAGCGGGGCATCCGTTACGTCGGCGGCCAGCAGGCCCGCGGTGGCGAGCCCACAGTCGAACTCGAGTGTCGGGAGGGCGGCAGCCAGGTGCAGGCCCATCGAGAGCCCGACGGATGTCTCGAGCGCACTCGACACGACGACGGGCAGCCCAGCCTCGGATGCGATCTCCAGGGCGCGCGCGATCCCGCCGAGGGGCTGCACCTTGATCACGAGGATGTCGGCGGCCCCGGCCCGAGCGACTGCGAGCGGGTCCTCGGCCTTGCGCACACTCTCGTCCGCTGCAATCGGGATGCCCATGTACTTCACGCGCCGCCGCAGTTCCGCGAGTTCCTCCACGGTCGCGCACGGCTGTTCCACGTACTCGAGGTCGTAGGGGGCGAGCGCGTGGATCGCGTGCTCCGCTTCGTCCACGTTCCAGGCGCCGTTCGCATCGACGCGAACACGACCCTCCGGGCCGAGTGCGGAGCGCACGGCGGCCACGCGAGCGATGTCGTCGGCGAGGGTCTGGCCACGTTCCGCGACCTTCACCTTCGCTGTTCGGCAGCCGGGAAACCGTGCGAGCGTCTCCGGAACCAGAGCCGCCTGGATCGCGGGCACGGTCGCATTCACTCGCACCGCCGATCGCGCGGCCGCGGGCGGCGGGGACCATCCGAAGTCGAGCGCGGCCGCCAGCCAGGCCGCCGCCTCGCCATCCTCGTACTCGACGAACGGCGAGAACTCCGTCCAGCCCGCCGGCCCCTCGATGAGCATCGCCTCCCGGATCTCGATGCCACGAAAGCGGGTCACGAGCGGAAGCGCGACAACCCGCGCCGTGCTGAGAAGGTCGGCAAGAGCGGGGAGCATCTCCCCAGTCTGGCTGCTCGGCCCGCGTTATGGTGGTCTCGTGACCGTTCCCGGCGAGACTGACAACACGCCGATCAAGGTCGTGCCGATCTACCTCGACCCCATCGTGGAGGAGGAGGCGCCGGTCGCGGAGGCCCCGGCATCCCCCGTCGAACCGCAAGCCCCCGCCAAACGCCGCCGCACCGGGCTCGTCGGCGGGTTCGCCCTCCTGGTCGCCATCGCCTCGGCCGTCCTGCTCGGAGTTGCGGTGAATGTCGCGTCGACCGGTGCCGATGACGCGGGTACGACTCTCGCGTGGGTCACCATCGGATGCTCGGCTCTCGCCGTTCTCGCGGGCCTCGTCGCCGCGGTGTTCCGACTCGGGCGCGGCACCGGCATCGCGGCGATAATCATCGGAATCCTCGTCAATCCCTGGTTTCTGGTCACCGTTCTCGGCGTACTGACCCCGTAGCCGGGCAGCGCCCACGCATAGGCTGGGCACATGACTGAGGTCTCCGATCTGTTCGACGCCGAACTGTGGCGCGAGGTCGAGGGTTTCGACGCCCTCACCGACATCACCTACCACCACGACGTGAGCGGGCGGGTGGCCCGCGTCGCGTTCAACCGGCCAGAGGTGCGCAACGCGTTCCGGCCGCACACGGTCGACGAGCTGTACCGAGCTCTGGATGACGCGCGCCAGAACCCGAACATCGGAGTCGTGCTGTTGACCGGCAACGGCCCGAGCGCCAAGGACGGGGGCTGGGCGTTCTGCTCGGGCGGCGACCAGAGGATCCGCGGGCGCGAGGGCTACGAGTACCACGAGGGCGAACAGCCGACCACGCGCCAGGGCAACGGGCGTCTTCACATCCTCGAGGTGCAGCGGCTCATCCGCACCATGCCGAAGGTCGTCATCGCGGTCGTGCCCGGCTGGGCGGCAGGCGGCGGACACTCCCTCGCGGTGGTGTGCGACCTGACGATCGCGTCGCGCGAGCACGGCAAATTCAAGCAGACGGATGCCGACGTCGGCTCGTTCGACGCCGGCTACGGCAGCGCGTACCTGGCACGCCAGGTCGGCCAGAAGGTCGCCCGCGAGATCTTCTTCCTCGCGAGGGAGTACGACGCCGACCGCGCGTACGAGATGGGGGCCATCAACGCGTCCGTTCCGCACGAGGAGCTCGAGTCGACGGCCTACGAGTGGGCCACGACCATCCTCGGCAAGTCGCCCACGGCGATCCGCATGCTCAAGTTCGCGTTCAACCTCGTCGACGACGGGCTCATGGGCCAGCAGGTCTTCGCGGGTGAGGCGACGCGCCTCGCCTACGGCACCGATGAGGCGGTCGAGGGTCGCGATGCGTTCCTCGAGAAGCGGGCACCCGACTGGGGCCCCTACCCGTGGCAGTACTGATCCGATGACTCGTCCGCTCGCGGTCGTGTCCGCGGAGCCCCGCGCGGTGGCGCAGCAGCTGGCGGCCGCGCTGTCGGGCGATGGGCCGGCCATCCTGCCGCACGGCACCCCGTCGCAGGTCACAGTGCCCGAGACGGTGCCACGGAGGGTCGCGGTCATCGTCGAGACGAGTGGCTCGACAGGTCGACCCAAGCGCGTGGAGCTCTCCGCCGACGCGCTGCTGGCCGGCGCAGCGGCATCCGAATCGGCGCTCGGCGGACCGGGCCAGTGGATGCTCGCCCTCCCCGTTCACTACATCGCGGGTATCGCGGTGCTCGTCAGGTCGCTCGCCGCGCAGGTGCCCCCCGTGTTTCTCGAGCCGAGCGGTTTTACCGCCGAACGCTTCATCGAGGCGGCAGGGGGGATGGATCATCCGCGACGGTTCGTCTCGCTGGTTCCTGCGCAACTCGCCCGGCTGGTCGAGAGTCCGAGCGCCGTCGACGTGCTGCGCGAGTTCGAACGGGTGCTGGTGGGCGGCCAGTCGATGCCTCCTGCGCTTGGTGCGCGAGCCGCCGAGGTTGGCGTACCCGTCACCCGCACCTACGGATCGAGCGAGACGAGCGGGGGGTGCGTCTACGACGGTGCCCCGATCGGCGATACGCGAGTGCGCCTGGTCGACGGCCGCGTGGAGATCGCGGGGAGCGTGCTCGCGGAGGGCTACCTCGACGATCCCGAGCGAACCGAGCGGGCCTTCCACTACGACGACGGTCACCGCTGGTACCGAACCGATGACTCCGGCGAGCTCACAGACGGTGTCCTGCGCGTGCTCGGTCGCGTCGACGACGTGATCGTCTCGGGCGGTGTGAAGATCTCGCTCGCTGCGGTCGAGGAGGCCGTTCGGTCGATTTCGGGTCTGGCGCTGGCCGTAGTGGTGCCTGCTCCACATCCGGAGTGGGGCGAGACGACGGTCGTCGTGACCGAGACCCACGTAGAGCTCGACGAGCTGCGTCGTGCCGTGACAGGACGTCTCGGCGCTCCGGCAGCGCCGACTCGGGTGCTCGTGGTCGATCGCATCCCCATGCTCGCCTCTGGCAAGCCTGACCGACGTGCCTTGGCGGGCCTCGCTCTCAGCTGATCCATAACCTCGGCCTCGGCGCGAGAAAGTAGGATTCCTGACGTGGCAGCACCCAGACAGCAGCGCATCGACCCGACGTCCGTTCCCGCTCCCAAGCCGCGCGCCAAGAGTGGTCGCCCGGGTGGCCGGCCACCCGGGGCCCCCAAGGCGAAGAAGGCGAAGTTCGGCGACTGGATCGGCGCTGCACGCCCCCTCACGCTCCCGCTGTCGATCGCGCCCGTCGCGCTGGGCACGGCTACCGCGTACGCGGCCGCGGTCGACCCCGGCCCGGACTGGCCCTGGCTCCGTGCACTTCTCTGCCTCGCCGTCGCCGTGTTCCTCCAGGTCGGTGTGAACTTCGCCAACGACTACTCCGATGGCATCCGCGGCACCGACAAGTACCGCGTCGGGCCCGCGAGGCTCACGGCGTCGGGCGCTGCCCGGCCGCGCACGGTGCTGACAGTCGCGCTCGTCTTCTTCGGCCTCGCGGCCGTCGCGGGCCTCGTGATCATCGTGCAGACCGGTCACTGGTGGTTGCTCGCTGTGGGAGCCGTGGCCATTCTCGCGGCCTGGTTCTACACCGGCGGTAAGCGTCCGTACGGCTACAACGCACTCGGTGAAGTCGTCGCCTTCGTCTTCTTCGGGCTCGTGGCGACGGTCGGTACGGCGTTCGTGCTCTCGGGCGGAATCCCCTTCGACAGCTGGGTGGCGGGTACGGCGATGGGCTCGTTTGCAGCCGCGGCGCTGCTGGTCAACAACATCCGCGATCGCGAACAGGACGCGCTCGTCAGCAAGCGCACGCTTGCGGTACTGTTCGGCAATCTTGGCTCGCGCATCCTCTACGGGGTGCTGATGCTCGCGCCATTCGTGTTGCTCGCCTGGTTTGTGCTGCTGTACTCCAACGTGCTCTTCAGCTACTTCGCACTGCTCGCGGCAGCGCCCGCCGTGCTCATCACGCTTCTCGCGAAGACACCGCCGGAGCTCATCATCGCTCTCAAGCTGACATCGGTCACCGCTCTCGGCTACGCGCTTCTACTCAGCTGGGCGATCGCGTTCTGAGGTTGAGAGCCGGCTACGCGTCCTCGACGGTGGCGTCGGCATCGGATGCCGGAGCCTCCCGCCGCTTCGCGATATCGAGTGCCACGGCATCCCGCAGCCTGCCGAAGAAGATGTAGGACACGCACAGCCCGATGATGGCCGCGACGAGCGCAGCGATCCACCACTCCACGTTCAAAAGCAGGAGCAGGGCGAACACGGCCGCGAAGAGGCCGAGCCGAAGCAGCGAGTAGGTGACCCAGGGTTTCACGTTGCCCAGTGTAGGCACGGGCGCCTGTGTAACTCGCATGGAGGCCCGTGCATCTCGCATGGAGGGTGTACACGGCCTGCGAGCCTAGAATGACGCCATGGGACGATTGCTGATCTTCGGCATCGCGGCGCTCGTGCTCGACGTGTTCGCGATCGTCGACCTCGTCGTGATCGACAAGTCACGCGTTCGTGCGTTCCCGAAGATCTTCTGGGTGATCATCGTCGTCATCATCCCGTTCATCGGTGCGCTGCTGTGGTTCACGGTCGGGCGCGACTGGGGCCGCAAGCGCCAGTCGAAGGTCGTTGCACCGGATGACGACCCTGAGTTCCTCCGCAGCATCCGGCTCGACGAGGAGCAGCAGGCGCGCATCCGCAAGCTCGAGCAGGAACTCGCCGATCTCGACGATGACCCAGACACCAAGAAGTGAGTCCCCGGCCACGACGTTCAGCGTGGCCCTCCTGCAGGAGTTCGTGCGCCTCGGCGTGCGCGATGTCGTGCTCGGCCCCGGTTCGCGATCGCAGGCCCTCGCGCTCGCGGCTGCCGAGTTGGAGCGCATCGGCCAGCTCCGCCTGAGGGTGCGCATCGACGAGCGCGTCGGCGGGTTCCTCGCCCTCGGCATCGCGGTGGAGACGGGCACTCCCGTCATCCTGGTGACGACCTCCGGTACTGCCGTGGCAAACCTCCACCCCGCCGTGCTCGAGGCCCACCACTCCGGTGTGCCTCTCATCGTGATCACCGCCGATCGCCCTGACTCGCTGCGCGGAATCGGCTCGAACCAGACCACCGAGCAACCCGGAATCTTCGGAGCAGCCGTGCAGCGCACGTGGGATGTCGCGGCGCCGACGGGGGAGCCGGGCGAAGCGGATGCCGCGGCCGCCCTAGCGCGTGAAGCGCTGGCTCGGGCATCCGGCCCCGTCCACCTCAACCTTGCGTTCGCGGAGCCACTGTCATCACCGGTGACCCTGCAGCCCGCCGACGCGCTCCCGGCCGTGATCGAGCCGGAGCCCGCCCCTGAGCCCCTCGTGCTCACACCGACTCCGGGCACCGTCGTCGTGGCAGGCACCGGCGCCGGTCCGCGCGCGGAGGAGGTCGCTCGCGAGCTCGGGGCTCCGCTCCTGGCCGAGGTCGCGAGCGGGTCGCACTTCGGGCCGAACCTCGTGGTGGCGTACCGCGAGCTGCTCGGGTCCGAGCTGGCCGAGCGCGTCGAGCGGGTCATCGTGTTCGGCCATCCGACGCTCAGCCGCGAGGTGCCTGCGCTCATCCAGCGCGACGGCGTCGAGACGATCGTCGTGCGGCACGCCTCCGCCGAGGACTACAACCCCGGGCGCCGCGTGCGGACGTACGCGGATGCTGTCGTGGTGAACGGTGAGCCTGCGCCGCGCGAGTGGTCCGGGCGGTGGGTCGCGGCATCCCGTGAACTCATCACGCCCGTCGACAATGCGCCGGACATCGAGGCGGACGCTGGCACGCACGCCCGTTCCGAGCTTGCGGCCGTGCGCGCTCCCGTGACTCGCCGCACGCTCGCGGAGGCGGTGTGGCGAGCGACCTGGCCGCACGATCGACTTGTGCTCGGGGCATCCCGCCTGATCCGCGAGGTGGACCGCGTCGCGCCGGGCAAACGCATCACCGTGCACGCGAACCGAGGTCTCGCAGGCATTGACGGCACGATCTCCACCGCGCTCGGTATCGCCCTCTCGAGCGGCGACAAGGGCACAACGCGAGTGCTCGTGGGTGACCTCACCTTCCTTCACGATGTCGGGGCGCTGCTCTTCGGCGAGGGCGAGGAACGACCTCGCATCCAGGTGATCGTCGGCAACGACGGCGGCGGAACGATCTTCGACGGGCTCGAGGTGGCCTCCTCTGCCGGCGAGGCGTTCGACCGCGTGCTGTACACGCCCCAGCACGCGCCCATCGAGGCACTCGCCGCTGCCTACGGCTGGGAGTACCGCCGCGCAGACAACCGGGGTGCCCTCGACCAGGCGCTCACGGCGTCATCCGGCCCGACCATCGTGGAAGTGCCGCTGCCCCGGTAGGCGTAACGTGGCGCCATGAGTGCACACGATGCCGTTCTGCCCCTTCCTCCCGTCGACGCCGACTTCGTTCTCGCCGATCTCGATCCGGGTAGCACGCCCGGTATGGAGAGCAAGAAAGCCGCTGAGAAGGAACTCGCGGCCGGGCGTGAAAGCCTCGACAAGCTGCAGGAGCGGCTGTTCGCCGAGAGTCGCTTCGGAGGGGAACGCCGCGTCCTGCTCGTCCTGCAGGCGATGGACACCGCGGGCAAGGGCGGCATCGTGCGCCATGTCGTCGGCGGCATTGACCCGCAGGGCGTGCACATCCACGCCTTCAAAGCACCGACCGACGAGGAGAAGAAGCACGACTTCCTCTGGCGCATCCGCAAGCAGCTGCCGGGACCCGGGTCGATCGGTGTCTTCGACCGGTCCCACTACGAGGACGTGCTGATCCATCGCGTGCGCGGATTCTCGACGCCGGAGGCCATCGAGCAGCGCTACGGCATCATCAACGACTTCGAGGCTGAGGTCGCCGCATCCGGCACCACGATCGTCAAGGTCATGCTGCACATCTCGAAGGACGAGCAGAAGAAGCGGTTGCAGGAGCGTCTCGACCGGCCGGACAAGCACTGGAAGTACAACCCGGGCGACGTCGACGAGCGCCTGCTCTGGGATGCCTACCAGGAGGCGTACCAGATCGCCCTCACGCGCACGTCGACGGCGGATGCCCCGTGGTTCGTCGTTCCCGCGAACCACAAGTGGTACGCCCGCTGGGCCGTGCAGGGACTGTTGCTCGACGCGATGACGCGGCTCAACCCGCAGTGGCCGGCGGCCGACTACGACGTGGAGGCGGAGAAGCGTCGGCTCGCCGCTAGCTGATTACAGCGCTCCGCGGATGGGCCGGAACTTCAACTCGGTCTCCGCGAGCTCCTTGTCGGGGTCGGAGCCTGCGACGATGCCTGCGCCCGCCCACGCTGTCACGACGCCCTCCTCGTCGACGGTCGCACAACGCAGGGCGATCGCCCATTCGCCATCGCCCGAGGCATCCACCCAACCGACCGGTCCGGCGTATCGTCCGCGGTCACGGGGCTCGAGTTCTGCGATGAGCTGGAGGGCGGCGTCGGTGGGCACTCCCGCGACCGCCGCAGTCGGGTGGAGCGCGGCAACCAGATCGAGAGCGCTACGACCGTCGAAGAGTGCGCCGCGAACGTCCGTGGCGAGGTGCCAGAGGTTCGGCAGCTGGAGGGCGAACGGCTCGGTGTGCATCACTCCCGTGGCGTGCGGTGCGAGTGATTCGAGCACCCCGCCGACGGCGAGCTGGTGCTCAGAGCGGTTCTTGCTGCTCGCTCCGAGTTCTCGCGCCGCCGCTGCATCCTCGGTCGGATCCGCCAGTCGCGCCGCCGTTCCGGCGAGCACGCGCGCGCTCATCTCTCCATCGCTCACGCGCACGAGGGTCTCGGGGCTCGAACCGAGCAGCCCGTCGACCGCGAAGGTGAAGGTGTCGGGGTAGGCCTCGGCAAGCCGCGCAACCACCCAGCGACGGTCGGACATGGCCGGGATGCTCCCCACGAGGTCACGCGCGAGCACGACCTTGTTCACCCGCCCAGCTGCGATCTCGCGCAGCACGGCCTCGATCGACGCACGATAGCCATCAGGGGTGTGCGCTCCCGCCTCGAGCGGTGCGAAGCTGCCGGGGCCGAGCTGGTCGTGGGGTTGTGGGCCCAGCCGTTGTGAGGAGACGGGCAGCCCGCCATCCACCGTGGTGATCCACGCCTTACCATCACGCCGGCCCACGACCACGGCAGGGATGGTGAGCACGCTCGCATCGGGGGACACGTCGGAGAAGGCGAAGCTTCCGAGCGCGACGAGGCCTGTGCCGGGGAGATCGACCTCGTCATGAACGATCGCCGCAGCAGAGATGTCTCGCCACCACCGAGCGATGTCGGCGACGCGATTCGAACCGCTGTGCTGGTAGCGGGCGCGCTCGCCGTAGCCGATGATGCCGTCGCCGTTACGGAGGAACACCGCAGGGCGCATCGGATGAGTCCACTCGATGAGCGACCCTGGATCGTCTATCGCCGTGGTGCGTACGTTGAGCACCGGCAATTCCACTTACTCAGCGTACCGGCAGCCACTGGAACACACTCAGGAGGTAGCCGGGCTGGACAGCCTAGACTTAGCGTGTGGCACGAGCGGACATGGAGAAGCGACCAGACGACGTCGCCGGCATGTTCGATGGGGTCGCGAAGCGCTACGACCGCACGAACACCATCCTCTCCGGCGGCAACGACCTCCTCTGGCGCGTCGCCACCGTGCGAGCCGTCGCTCCCGTCGCCGGCGAGCGCATCCTCGATATCGCCGCGGGAACGGGCGTGAGTTCTGCCGCCCTCGCCAAGTCCGGCGCGCGCGTCGTGGCCGTCGACATCTCGGCAGGCATGCTCGAGGTTGGCCGCAAACGCCACAAGAAGATCGAGTTCATCCAGGCGGATGCCCTCGCCCTCCCCTTCGGCGATGACGAGTTCGATGCGGTCACCATCAGCTTCGGCCTCCGCAACATCGTCGACCCCAAGGCCGCCCTCGCGGAGATGTACCGCGTGCTCAAGCCCGGCGGCCGCCTCGTGATCTGCGAGTTCTCGCGCCCACCCGTAGCGATCGTGCGCGCGGGCTACAACACCTACCTCAAGTACGTCCTGCCCATCGTGGCCGGCCGTGCCAGTTCCAACCCCGAGGCCTACGACTACCTGGGTGAGTCGATCAGGGCCTGGCCAGACCAGGGTGAACTCAGCCAGTGGATCCGCGGTGCGGGGTTCATCCGAGTCGCCTACCGCAACCTCACGGGCGGTGTGGTCGCACTCCACCGTGGTCGCAAGCCCGTGGATGCGACGGTCCTGGCATCCGTGGCCCGTCGCAAGACAGCGACCCGTCCGATCCCCACCCAGCGGCGTTCAGCCGACGCCACGAAGCAGTAGCTTCACCACAAGAAACCGGTCAACACAGTGACTCCGAGCGTTCCCCATGCGCGGCGCAGCAACACCCTGAGCTCTTCGCTCGGCCTGGGCGAGAAGCTGTTCGCCTCGAGCGACGAACGTCGGTTCGCTGCTGCCATCGAGGAGGGCCTCGAGCAGGTCGAGGAGGGTCTTCTCGCCGCGATGGAGTTCGCGGACGAGATCGCGGATGTCACCGGCCGCTACCTCATGGAGGCCGGCGGCAAGCGCGTGCGCCCCGTGCTCACCCTGCTCACGGCACAGCTCGGCAACGGCAACAACCCCGAGGTGATCATGGCGGCACAGGCCATCGAGATCACCCACGTGGCATCCCTGTACCACGACGACGTGATGGACGAGGCGGAGATGCGCCGCGGCGTTCCCACCGCGCAGAACGTCTGGGGCAACTCGGTCGCGATCCTCACGGGCGACCTGCTGTTCGCCCGCGCGAGCAGGCTCGGCGCCGAGCTCGGCGAACCGATCCTCAAGCTCCAGGCCGAGACCTTCGAGCGCCTCTGCCTCGGCCAGCTGCACGAGACGATCGGGCCGCGCGTCGGAGATGACCCCATCGAGCACTACCTTCAGGTGCTCGCCGACAAGACCGGCTCGCTCATCGCCGCGGCAGCCCAGGTCGGCGTGATCTTCTCGAAGGCTCCCCAGGAGTACCGGGCGGCGGTCGCGGCCTTCGGTGAGCGCATCGGCATCGCCTTCCAGCTCGTCGACGACGTGATCGACCTCGCAAGCGAACTAGATGACACGGGCAAGACCCCCGGAACCGACCTGCGCGCGGGCGTCGCAACCCTGCCGCTCCTCTACCTGCGCCGCCAGGCCGAGACAGACGCGGATGCCGCGGCCCTCCTGCAGCGCATCGAGCGCGACACCACCTCCTTCGGTGAGCCCAACGAGGCAGACCTCGACCTCGCTATCGCAGAACTGCGCGCACACCCGGTGACGCAGCAGACCGTGGAGGAGGCCCACCGCTGGGCGCGTTCCGCGGTCGAAGCACTTGACCCGTTGCCCGAGGGCCCGGTCAAGAAAGCTCTCACGAGATTTGCCGAAACCATCGTGGAAAGAAACAAATGAGCACACTCCGCCTCGCCATCGTCGGCGCAGGGCCCGCGGGAATCTACGCGGCTGACATCATCCTCAAGGCCGAGAAGCAGTTCGGTGTCTCCATCGACCTCTTCGAGCAGCTGCCGGCACCCTACGGACTCGTGCGCTACGGCGTCGCGCCAGATCACCCCCGCATCAAGGGCATCATCACGGCCCTGCGCGATGTGCTCGACACCGGGCAGATCCGACTCTTCGGCAACGTGCTCTACGGCCGCGACATCACCCTCGCCGACCTCAAGAACCACTACCACGCGGTCATCTTCTCCACCGGTTCGATCAAGGATGCACCGCTGCCGATCCCGGGCATCGACCTCGACGGCAGCTACGGTGCTGCCGACTTCGTGAGCTGGTACGACGGGCATCCCGACTTCCCGCGCGAGTGGCCGCTCGATGCGAGCCAGGTCGCCGTCATCGGCAACGGAAACGTGGCACTGGATGTCGCGCGCGTGCTGGCCAAGCACCCCGACGACCTCCTCCCGACCGAGATCCCCGCGAACGTGTACGAGGGCCTCAAGGCCTCGCCCGTCACCGACGTGCACGTCTTCGGCCGACGCGGCCCGATGCAGGTGAAGTTCACACCACTCGAGCTGCGCGAACTCGGCGAGCTGGACGACGTCGACCTCGTGGTCTACGAGGAGGACTTCGACTACGACGACGCCTCGAAGCTCGCGATCGAGACAAACAAGCAGATCATGGTGATCGACCGCATCTTCCGCAAGTGGCGGGATGAGCCGCAGACCGGGTCATCGCGTCGCCTCCACCTGCACTTCTTTGCCAACCCCGTCGAGGTGGTGGGATCCGAGTCCGTCGAGGGATTCCGGTACGAGCGCACCGAGCCGGATGGCGAGGGCGGCGTGCGGGGCACCGGTGAGTTCCGCGAGGTTCCCGTGCAGGCGCTGTACCGCGCTGTGGGCTACTTCGGGTCGCCGTTGGACGGTATTCCGTTCGACACCAAGCGGGGCGTCATCCCGAACCGCGAGGGCCAGGTGCTCGACGACAACGACGAGCCCGTCAAGGGCGTCTTCGCGACCGGCTGGATCAAGCGCGGACCGGTCGGCCTCATCGGTCACACCAAGAGCGACGCGATGGAAACCGTCAAGCACGTGCTCAACAGCCAGGCCGACTGGTGGACACCGGCGAGCCCCGAGGAGTCCGCGGTCGTCGAGCTGCTGCAGTCGCGCGGGGTCGAGTTCACGAACCTCGATGGATGGCACAACCTGGACGAGCACGAGATTGCCCTCGGTGCACCCCAGGGTCGTGCGCGCATCAAGGTCGTGGATCGCGACGAGATGGTGCGGGTCTCGAACTCGTAGCTAGTTGTGCGACCGCCCCGCCTGAGTTCACGACCGGCTCGTGCTCTCGGTAGGGGTTACTGCAGCGCCGCCGTGAGCCGCATCACGTTGTCGAGCGTGGCCGAGGTGCGGGAGCGCTTCATCCACTCCTCGAGCGTGAGCTCTCGGCTCACCTGGCGGTAGCTGGCCTCGACCTCGCGCAGGTCGTCGACGAAGTCGCGACTGCGCACCATGACCGAGATCTCGAGGTTGAGGCTGAACGAGCGCATGTCCATGTTGCTCGAGCCGATCACGGCGACCTCGTCGTCGATCGTGAAGTGCTTGGAGTGCAGCACGGTCGGTGCGGGGTAGAGGAAGATGCGCACACCAGCGCGCAGGAGCTGCTCGTAGTAGCTGCGCTGCGCGTGGAAGACCATGAACTGGTCGCCGATCTCCGAGACGAACAGCTGCACATCGAGGCCGGACTGCGCGGCCGTCGTGATCGCGTAGAGCATCGAGTCATCCGGCACGAAGTAGGGGCTCGTGATGATGACCTTGTGCTGCGCCGCGTACACGAGTGAGTTGAACAGTCTCAGGTTGTTCTCGCCCTCGAAGCCTGGGCCCGACGGCACGACCTGCGCGTCGAGTGGCTCGCGTGAGAGCACGGGGGAGACATCCGGGGCCTCGCGCAGCAGCAGTTCGTCGGTCTCGCTGTACCAGTCGGTGACGAAGAGGGCGTTGATGCCAGCGACGATGGGGCCCTCGAAGCGCACCATGAGGTCTTTCCAGTGCAGGCCGCGCTTGATGTTGCCCTTCTTGTTGTAGCTCGAGTCGACCATGTTCTGCGAGCCCGTGAACGCGACCAGCCCGTCGACGACGACGAGCTTGCGGTGGTTGCGCAGGTCGGGCCGCTGCCACTTGCCCTTCCAAGGCTGAACGGGCAGCATCACGTGCCAGAGGGCGCCGATGGCGGTGAGCTTCTTGAGGGTCTTGCGGTAGCCGGGCGCGCGAACGCTCGCGATGTGGTCGAGGAGCACGCGCACGACGACGCCGCGCTGAACGGCCCGCTCCATCGCGTCGAAGAACGGCTGGGTCGTGTCATCCTGCGACAGGATGTAGAACTCGACGTGCACGGTCTTCTCGGCGTTGTCGATGGCGCGCGCCATCGCCGCGATCGACAGCTCGTACTCCGGGTACAGGGTGCCGCTGTTGCCGCCGACGAGCGGCATCGCCCCGAGAGTCCGGTTGAGCTCGACGATCGGGGGCAGCCAGTCGGGCCACTCGGCCTCACTCGTGACCTGCTCGATGCCGTCCGTGGTCTCCAGGATGTATTTGTTGATCTGCAACTGACGCTTGCGACGCTTGCGCGGCAGGCGCCTGCTGCCGAGGAGCAGGAACAGGATGACGCCGACATAGGGGATGAAGAAGATCGCGAGCAACCACGCCGTTGCGGTCTGCGGCCTGCGGTTGCGCGGGATGTAGACGATCGCGAGGAACCGGATCGTGAGGTCGCCCGCGATGAGAAGGAGCGCGACGGTGAGCGAGAACCAGGCGGTTCCCGGATCTTCCGTCTCGACGATCACCGGAAGTTCACGAACTGCAGGGCTACGTCGAGGTCCTTCCCCTTGAGCAGCGCCATGGTCGCCTGGAGGTCGTCGCGACTCTTGGACTGCACGCGCAGTTCGTCGCCCTGGATCTGCGACTTCACCGACTTCGGTCCCTCGTCACGGATGATCTTGGAGACCTTCTTGGCGTCCTCCGAGGAGATGCCGTTCTTGAGGCTGATCTCGATGCGGTACTCCTTGCCGCTCGGGTACGGCTCGCCGGTGTCGAGGCTGCGCAACGAGATGCCGCGCTTGATGAACTTCGCCTCGACGACCTCGAGCACAGCCTTCACTCGCTCCTCGGCGCTCGCCTTGAGCAGCAGCTTCTCGCCGCTCCACTCGACGGAAGCGCCAACGCCCTTGAAGTCGTATCGCTGGGCGATCTCCTTCTGGGCCTGGTTGACGGCGTTCTCCGCCTCCATCTTGTCGACCTTGCTGACGATGTCGAATGAGGAATCTGCCATGCCGCCATGGTAGCGGTGGAGAGGAACACCGGCACCCCACTGCGGGCGTTCAGACGCGCGTGATAGGAACGAGGCATGGTCGCGCGCTGGGTTCCGTTTGCTGGCGCGGGTGCCGCCGTCGTCGTGATCGGCGTCATCGCTGCCGTGGTGCTCGTTCCGCAGAACCCCGAGGAGCAGCCCCGGGATCCGGATGCCCCGAGCCTGACGTTCGCGGAGCAAGCGCCACCACCCCAGCTCGCCGTGGAGCCCACCGGCCCCGGCGAGATCGGACTCATCGACTCCGAGTGGGTGAGCCGCACCGCGGCGACCACGGGCATCCCGCGCGAAGCCGTGCTGGCCTACGCCGGCGCTGCCGTCAGTGCGAACGACCTCGTGCCGGAGTGCGGTATCGGCTGGAACACGCTCGCGGGCATCGGGTACGCGGAGAGCGACCACGGTCGTCACGGTGGCGCGACATTCGAGCCGAGTGGTCACGTGTCGCCGAAGATCTTCGGGGTGCCGCTCGATGGCACGTCCACCGCGCACATCCCCGACACCGACAACGGGGAATTCGATGAGACGGCGGAGATCGATCGGGCGATCGGGCCGATGCAGATCATCCCGCAGACCTGGCGCAGCTGGCCATCCGACGGCAATGGCGACCTCGTTCCCGACCCCCACAACATCTACGACGCGGCGCTCGCCGCCGCCAACTACCTGTGCAATGCGACGAGCGACTTCCGTACGCCCGAGGGCTGGGCCGCCGGGATCGCGGCGTACAACGCCGAGCCGAGCTACGCAGCCACCGTCGCGACGGCGGCCCAGAGCTACCTGGACATCACGCGGGGCTAGCCGGTCCAGGGCGAGCCGTGCTCGAACGCACGATGAGCTCGAAGGGCAGCGGCGTGTTCGTGGTGCCGGCCGGTCGGTGGCCGGGTTTCAGTTCGTCCATCAGGATGTCGACGGCCATCCGGCCCTGGAGTGCCGGGAACTGCGCGACCGTCGAGAGGCCGAAGAAGTCGCTCAGCTCGTGGTCGTCGACGCCGATCACGCTCACATCGCCCGGAACGTTCAGGCCGAGATCTCGCGCTGCGAGCATCGTGCCGATGGCCATTTCATCCGACGCCGCGAAGACGGCCGTCGGCCGCTTGCGCGGGTTTCCGAGGATCTGCTTCGCCGCTGCGTAACCACCCTGGAGCGTGAAGTCGGCCGCCTCGAACAGGTCGGGGTCCGGGGTGATTCCGACTGCGGCGAGTGCCTCCTCGTATCCGACGCGACGCTTCGATGGCACGTGGAAGTCCATCTCCGAGTCCTTGTTGCCGCCGATGTGGGCGATCGACCGGTGGCCGAGCGCGAGGAGGTGCTCGGTGGCCAGGCGCGCCACGGCGTTGTCGTCGATGCTCAGGGTGCGCACGCCCTGCATCGAGCCACCGACGCCGACGATCGGCTTGCCGAGGTCATGGAGGCGGCCGACCTCCGCCTCGGTCAGCTCGAGCGCGATCGCGATGACGGCATCCACTCGCTTGCGCAGCAGGAAGTGCTCGAACACGCTATGGCGTTCGTCACCCCCGCCCGACAGGTTGTAGAGCGTGAGGTCGTATCCGTGGCTGAGCAGCGCGCTCTCCGCGCCCTCGAGAACCGCTCCGTAAAACCAGCGGTTGAGGAACGGGATGACGACGCCGACGTTCTTCATGCGCCCGGTGGCGAGCGCCGATGCGTGGGATGACACGACATAGCCGAGTTCGAGCGCGGCAGCGTGAACCCGCTCCCGGGTGGCCTCCGACACGTGTCCATTGCCGCTGAGGGCGCGGGAGACGGTGGCTGTGGAGACCCCGGCGAGCTGGGCAACTTCATTGATTCCCGGCATGCAACGCTGCTTTCCTTGGTCGCTGCAATCGTAGCGGGATGCGACGACGGCGGATGCGGGCGGCGCTGGCCGTGGCCGGATGCACACGTTCTACCCGCCACGCCGCTGCGACCAGCGCGCCACCCCGCCCGGCGAGCGGAACGTGTGTATCCGCCGACTCGGGTTCGTGGTCACATCTGGCCCCCGCGTCTTGTATTCTTGTTCAGCGCGTTCGGACAGGTGAATACATGTGGCCGAAGGCGCCTCGGCAAGTTACCCAAGCGGCCAAAGGGATCTGACTGTAAATCAGACGTTTTCAACTTCGGGGGTTCGAATCCCTCACTTGCCACCAATTGATGAAGGCCCCCGCGATGCGGGGGCCTTCATCAATTCCCGGCAACTAAACGGAGCACCCCCGTGGGCCCCCGCTGAGCAGTCCGCCGGATCGCTCCGCGATCTGGCGGCGGCTCAGTAGGGGAGTCGAATCCCCTCATCCGCCTTCAACGTGAAGACCCCCGCAATGCGGGGGTCTTCACGAACACAAATCGAGCAGCTGGGCCGTAGAAAGCTACCCCGCAGTAATAGCCCCCACCGTCAGGATCACCGGCGACTCCGGGTTCGCGCAGGCCGTGTACGCGTCCGTCTCGATGACGAACGAGTCGGTGGCTCCGGGGAAGTAGATACGGAAGCCGTCCGCCTGCACCGGGCTGCAGTTCTGGGCGCTGGCCGGCGAGATGTTGAGTGTCGCCCGAGCCGTGCCATCCACCTCGAGCGTGAGCGGGGTGGGTGCGACCGATTCCTCGCGGACTGCTTCGGCGCCGATCGTCGTGCCGTTGCTCAGCGAGATGAACTCTACGCGCGGGAAGCCGTCGAGCGTGCACGCCACCTGCTCGCCGAAGCGGTTCTGGTCGCCAGAGTTGGTGAAGATGATCGGCACGGAGATCACGCCGCCGTTGTCGACAGGGTCACCGAAGGTCGCCTTGGCGTTGTTCGTGGTGCACGCGGTGATCGCCGAGGGGGCGTCCGGGTCGACGGGGGCGTCGCTGGACGTGTCGGTACCGGTGGTGGGCGGGGTGGTCGCGGCATCCGTCGGGGAGGCGACCGGCGCGTTCGGAGTCGTCGACTGCGGGGCGAGCACGGCGAACGTCACACCGGCAGCGACGGCGAGCACGACGACAACGCCTGCCGCGATGAGGATGTTGCGCGTGCGGTTGCTCTTCGGCCGGTCGAGCTCGGCAACGGCGCCGGGCTGGTTCTTGAGGCTCACGTCGCCGCGCGCCCTCTTCTCGAGGTCGGTGCCCGGGGTCTCCGCGGCGGGCTCGGTGGGGTCGTTGGGGTTACTCATGGGTGGATCCTTCGTCGGGGGAGAGCGCTGACCACGGCTTCGTGGTGACTCACAACAATCTGCGCAACGTACCAGAATTCGCTGGCATCTAACAGACAGGATGCCCGTTCCCGACGACTCCGACAGCGCGTGAGGTTCATCGCCGCCTCGTAAGCTGTGCGGGTGACTCGCGAACTACTCGACATTGCCAGAACCGTCGCGTTGGAAGCCGGAGCCCTCGCGGCCAGGCGTCGCTCCGAGGGCGTGGAGGTGGCCGCGAGCAAGTCCTCCATCGTCGACATCGTGACCGAGGCCGATCGCGAGACCGAGGCCCTCATCCGTGGCATGCTCGCCGATCTGCGACCGAACGACGGCTTCTTCGGCGAGGAGAGCGGTGCCGAGGCTGGTACGAGCGGACTGACCTGGCTCGTCGACCCGATCGATGGCACCGTCAACTTTCTCTACGGCATCCCGCACTACGCCGTGAGCATCGCCGTCGTCGAGGGCGAGCCGGATCCGCTGACGTGGCGCGGCATCGCCGGTTGCGTCACCAATCCAGCGTCGGGGGAGACCTTCACGGCCCTCGATGGCGCCGGTGCGTGGCTCGGTGACAACCCGATCCGGGTGGCCGACGCGGTGGAGCTGCCCCAGGCACTGATCAACACCGGTTTCGCCTACGGCTCGGAGATGCGCCGCGAGCAGGGTGCGGTGGCCGGAGCACTGTTGCCGCTGGTGCGAGACATCCGTCGCCTCGGCACGGCATCCCTCGACCTCTGCTTCGTGGCGGCAGGCCGCACCAACGCGTACTTCGAGCGGAATCTCAGCCCGTGGGATCACGCGGCAGGCGCGATCATCGCACGCGAGGCGGGCGCGGCCGTGAAGGGGCGCGGGGATGCCCCGGCCGGCCGCGATTTCATGCTGGCGGCGCATCCCGTGGTCGCCGCCGCCCTCGAGGAGCTGCTCGACGAGCTGGGGGCCTGACCACGCGGCTGGCGACTTGCGCCCCGAGCCGTTAGCCTTGGGGCACTGGTTTTTCGAGGCGCCTCCCTGCGCCGGACACAACCCGACGCAGCTGGCCGCAGCACGATGAGCTCGCCCAGCGTGAGGAGTGCCGTATGTCGTTGCGCGAGCGTGACGAGTCGGCGAACCCCGAAAAGCACCACCACGTTCCCCCACTTCCGCTGACGCGTCGGCAGTTGCGCGAAGCCGATGGAACCCGAGTGGTGGCTTCTGCCCGCGCGGCGAAGCCCTCTCGCACCAAGGAACGCTCAGCGCGCCCGGTGCGCTCCTCCGCAACACGCCCCTCCACGGTGCGACGCTCGCTCTCCTCGACCAAGCCCGTCTCGTCCAGGCCTCAGGGACAGCAGTCGGTGCCGCGCAAGATCTTCTCGTTCGGCGCCCTCCTGTTCGCTGCGGCACTCGTTGTCGGCATGAGTGTTCCGGCCAACGCCTTCCTCTCGGACTCGTCGACGACCGTTGCCGTGCAGGCGCCGAAGTCTCTCGCTGGCCAGTCCGTCGAGGTGTCGTCGGATGCCGTGGCTGCGCTTCCGGCACGTGACGGCTACGAGGTCAAGACGTATGCCCAGCAGTTGCAGGAGAAGTACGCGAACGTGAGCTACACGTTCTCGGCCACCTCGGGTGCTGTGCGCTGGCCGTTCCCCTACGCGGTGACGATCACCGACGGCTACGGGCCTCGCCCGGCGAGCGTCTCCGGCACGTCGTTCCACAACGGCGTCGACTTCACGCCGGGCGAGGGAACCCCGATTTACGCGATCGCCGACGGGGTCGTCACGACCCACGCCGAGGACCAGGGCGGCTTCGGCAATCACGTGGTGCTGCAGCACGACATCGGCGGTCAGAACATCGAGAGCCTGTACGGCCACATGCAATACGGTTCAAGCCCGCTCAACGCCGGAGACCAGGTTCGTGTCGGCGACTTCATCGGTCTCGTCGGCAACACCGGAACGAGCTATGGCGCCCACCTGCACTTCGAGCTCCACGTCGACAAGGTGCCGGTCGACCCCTTCGTCTGGCTCTCGAACAACGCCGTTAATTAGCTAGACCAGCATTAGCTAGACCAGCATTAGCTAGAGCGCAACCACACCGTCGTGTCACGCGGCAGCGCGCCACCGGTGACGTCGTCGCTCGCCAGCAGCACCTCTCCGACGGGAAGCTCGACGGCGATCTTGCCGAGGTTGGCCAGCACCGTGACATCCCCGTTGCGGAAGGCGACGACCTTCTTGTCGTAACCCTTGATCCAGGTGAGCGCGCCGGAACCGAGACCGTGCTCGCTGCGCAGCGCGAGTGCCGCGCGATAGAGCTCGAGCGTGCTTCCGGGCACGCCGACCTGCGCGTCGCGCGCGTACTGCGCCCACTCGTCGGGCTGCGGCAGCCAGCTCTCGCCGGTCTCGTTGAAGCCGAAGGCCGGTCGGTCCGACTCCCAGGGGATCGGCACGCGGCATCCGTCACGCCCGTACTTCTCACCGTTGGTGCGGAACCACGTCGGGTCCTGGCGCGCGGAGTCCGGAAGCTCCATGTCCTCAGGCAGGCCGAGCTCCTCGCCCTGGTAGAGGTACGCGCTTCCGGGCAGCGCGAGCATGAGGGATGTCGCGGCGCGCGCACGACGCAGGCCGAGCACGGGATCCGGCTTCACCGGCGTCTTCGGACCGATACCAGCGCCCTGGGGCGGGGCGTCCTTGGGCAGCGACAGTCGTGAGGCGTGTCGCACGACATCGTGGTTGGAGAGCACCCACGTCGCGGGCGCACCCACCTCGGCGAAGGCTTTGATGGACTCGGTAATGACGCGCTTGAGGGCCGGCGCCTTCCAGTCGGTGAACATGTAGGCGAAGTTGAAGGCCTGGCTCATCTCATCCGGACGCACCCAGAGCGCGACCTTCTCGAGCGGGTCGACCCACGCCTCGGCACACAGCACGCGGTCGCCGGGGTACTCGGCGAGCACCTTGTGCCAGCCGCGCCAGATGTCGTGCACGCCTTCCTGGCCCCAGTAGGGCGGGTCGGGCGGGGAGTCCTGGATGATCGGCTCGAGCGGCGCGACATCCGAGGGGACCTGCGCCCCGCCCATGCTCGCGCCATCGGCGGGCGGCGTGTAGTCGGGCAGGCCGTCGGCCTTGATCATGCCGTGCGCGACATCCACGCGGAATCCGTCGACCCCGCGGTCGAGCCAGAAGCGCAGGATGTCGTAGAACTGCTCGCGCACCCAGGGGTTCTCCCAATTGAGGTCGGGCTGCGACTTGTCGAAGATGTGCAGGTACCACTGGCCGGGCGTGCCGTCGGCGTTCGTGGTGCGCTCCCACATGGAGCCGCCGAAGACGGACTCCCAGTTGTTCGGGGGCAGGTCGCCGTTCGGGCCCTTGCCCTCGCGGAACATGTAACGGTCGCGTTCCGGTGAGCCCTCCGGCGCTGCGAGCGCTGCCTGGAACCACTCGTGATCGGATGACGTGTGGTTCGGCACCATGTCGGCGATGACCTTGAGGCCGAGCCCGTGTGCGGTCTCGAGAAGGTGGTCGAAGTCGGCGAGGGTGCCGAAGAGCGGATCGACATCGCAGTAGTTGGAGACGTCGTAGCCGGCGTCGCGCTGCGGCGAACGGAAGAAGGGGGAGAGCCAGATAGCGTCGATGCCGAGCTCGGCGAGCGAGGGCAGACGCTTGGTGATGCCCGCGAGGTCGCCGATACCGTTGCCGTCGTCATCCGCGAAGGAGCGCGGGTAGATCTGGTAGATGACGGCGGTGCGCCACCACTCGGAGCCTGCTGTCGCGGTCTGCGCCGCCACCAGCGCCTCGGCCGCCGCTTCAGTGTCTTCGACCACGATGTCGGCGATGTTTTCGGGCGTGCTCTCGGCAGTGTTCTCGAGGGTCATGCCAACACGATACGTCATCTGATCTCTCGTGCAAGCGCTTGCAAATCCATCCGCGACGATCGTTCACGCGTATGTAACACCGTGGTCTGCAACGCATTCAGCGGATGGCCGCGCGGGTGCTAGTCTCTTACGGTGCCAAAACGGCGGTGACGCCTGCTTGTCCGCCCCCTTAGCTCATTGGTAGAGCACTTCCTTGGTAAGGAAGAGGTAGTGGGTCCGATTCCCACAGGGGGCTCGGTCATCCGGTTGAAATTTAGGTTTCGAGGGGATGCCGGGGCTGAGTAGCTCAGTTGGTTAGAGCGCACGACTCATAATCGTGAGGTCGCGGGATCGTGCCCCGCCTCAGCTACCAATGGAATAGGCCCCTGCATCGCAGGGGCCTATTCCATTTACGGCCGAGGTGTCGTCACGATCCTTCTTGGGCCCACGCCGACCAGTCAGCCGCGCCGCGTTCAGCGGCGTGGATGCGGCGACGGTGGGGAGCGTGCCCACAATGCGCGGCCCTAGCTCCCCTACATCCGCGAATGTTCCGAAAGTGCCGCTTTGGGCGCCGTCATACCGGCCATATCGGAACACTCGCGCCCGCGGCATCCCGCAAGCAGCTACGCGCTGAAGGCCCGCTTCGCCTCGGAGAGTGTCGCGTACGTTCCGATGGGCTGGGACAGGCGCACGGCAGTGAATTCACCGCCGCTGTTCTCGATCATGCCGGCGAACTCGCCTGCTGACCTGCCAACCCAGAGCCCGGACTGGATGCGTACCCATTCAATGGGTGATGCGACCTGCGCGGGTGCTGCTGACACCTCGCGTGCGGGGCGGGTGATCGTCATCGTGGCTCCTTGTATGAGCGGTTGCCGGGGTGCCAGGACGTGCTTGGTGGTGAGGGTACTGCGCTGCCGTGTACCGATGAGTCTGCCCCTTGGCTGTGACGTTGTCGAGACGACAGGGCGAACTCATAGTGAACACGACGGAATATGACAGCGGATGACCCGTCACACCCTCGCGAGGGCCTCCGTAATAGGTTCGTCGCCGTCGATGAATTCGATTGTTTTGCCGATCGTCGTCGGCTGCTCAAGGGCTTCTGCGATGACTGCTGCGACGTTGCCGCGCGAGACGGTTCCCCTCTCTGCGGTGATCGCGATGGTTCCGCTGGCGGGGTCGAGTGTGAGCGCACTGGGCCCGAGGATCGTGTAGTCGAGGCCGGATGCGCGCAGGTGCTCGTCGGCCGCGGCCTTCGCCTCGGCGTAAGCGTGGAACGAGTCGGACTCTGGCACCCCGTGGTTCTTGCCCGCCCCGGAGTACGACACCATCACGTACCGCGAGACGTCAGCGGCGAGCGCCGCGTCCATGCTGCGGATCGCGGCATCCCGGTCCACTGCGTAGGTGCGCGCCTGGTCGCCGCCACCGGCGCCCGCCGACCACACGACGGCGTCGTGCCCGGCGATGAGGGCGGCGAGGGCATCCGTGTCCGTGGTCTCGATGTCCGCGAGGACGGGAGCGCCGCCCGCCATGGCGACCTCCTCCAGGTGCTCCTGCTGGCGGACCACGGATGTCACGTCATCACCCCGCCCGGAGAGAAGAGGTGTGAGCAGCAAAGCCACCTTGCCGTGGCCGCCGATGATGATGATCTTGGTCATGGTGCCTCCCGAAGCTGCGGTGCTACCAACGTACGCGCGGGCTCCGGTACACCGGCTGGGCGCTACCCGAGGTCGACGAATTGGAAGAATGCGGTGATCACTGCGGGCATCACGAAGATCACCACCGCGACACCGTCGAGCGGGACCGGGGAACGGCCATTGGGCAGCTACCCGCTGAACCCGTCCGGCACGTCGGTGATTATTACCACGCCACCATACTGAGCAGCCCATTGCCTTACATCTTCGCGCCATTTCTCGCTGACCATGATGTAAAGCTGGCCCTTCTCTGTCGGCGCGGCTCCAAAGTCGAAGCCCTCCGGAGACGAAAGCGCGTCTCGCAGCTCTCCGTTCAGGGCATCGACCCACGGCTGACATAACTGCTCAAGGCTGTACGGGGCATCTTCCTCGAAGTACGCATGCTCGTTCGCCGCAACGCATTCTTCGATCGTGTGGTTACTGGCAGACGGGGGAACTGTTGGGGTAGGGCTCGTCGAAGGGGAAACAGTTGGCGTAACGCTCGTTGAAGCGAGGCCGTCCGTCGGAACCGTTGGGCCGTTCGACAGGACAAATCCGAGCGCGACAATAGTCGCGAGGGCCAGCATGAGAACACCGATCAAGACAATTCTTGTTCGCGACACGAATCACTCCAGCTGTAGTCAGTAAGCGGGCTAGCGAACTATCCGACAGATGCTCCGCCGTAAAGGTAGCTCACGGCCGCCATCGAGGTGGCAGAGCACCCGGAAACGGAGTTCTCAAAGAACTGGCCCGTCAGGGTCCCGATGGCCGGGAATGAACTGGCTCCTGGCAGGTACACCATCCACGGAGATCCGCTGTTATTTGGGGCGCAGCCGGACCAAAATGGTGATGCTGGATCAGGGTGACCGACGTAAAGATGGGACATCAGCTCCCAAGAACCGGTGTTGTCGTTGTAGTAAGACTTAGACCGCCATTTGGAGTCCATGATGATAGCTCCCTGACCCTCGAACCCGTTCGATGCGAGGTAGTAATAACCGGTGACGATCTGAGACTCCGTGACAAAGCCGATCACTGGGATTGTGGACGTGCCCAGCGCGTCGCCCAGCCAGACCTTGTTCGAATACGTTGAACCGTAAAGAAGCTGTGCATCAACGTTTGCGGAGTTCAGTGAGTACGCCGGGCCCGTCGTCCCAGCGTAGACATTGACGTTGAGTTGAGTCGAGTACCAGTTCGTGTATCCGCAGTGGTAAGGCATGAGTAGCACGTTGCCGCCGATCCTGTACCCGTTCGAGCAATAGGACGTGGTGGAACCGCCAAGAGTTCTCAGCCGCGAAGCGCCAATCCTTGGCGTATAACTACTTCCGCGCCCAGCTGTGTAGCTGTCCTCGTGGGCTGATCCCGATACCTCGGTCGCGAGTCCGAATTGCGATAGCCACTCACGGGTCCGGTCGAGCAGCTCGATCGGGACCGTCACTTCCAAGATCCCGGTGCGTTCGTCGATCGAGGAGCTAAGCCCGAAGCCATCAACACCCATCGCCTTGAACAGCGGCCCATAGAGCACCTGATCTTCGACCACGCAGGCAGCTTGAAGGCTCTGAACAGAATCACGCGCCAGCTCGAACGTAACTCCGTCCGCTTCGAGCTCACGAAGCGCGACGCGGAACTTCTCACCTAGGCGCGAGTAGAGCCCTTCCAGACTCGACTCTGCCGCCTTCGATCCGACGACCGCGTGTACTGATGCTGCGATGATCTCGTTCTGCTCGTCGTATTCGAAGCTCACCCCCGAGATGTCGTCCGAATACTCTCGAAGCAACTCGGAACGGTACACGTCGGCCGCGACTTCCCATACGCCAAACTCATCGGGCGCAAGCGCCGGAGACTGGGGAAACACCGAGTAGCGGTAGAGGCAGTTGCCCCGGCTATCGAGGGCTTCCACCGCTTCGAGATTGCGTCGATCGAATACTGGCTGTTGAGGGTCGGCGGGCGCGTCGATCCGATAATTGTTCAGGGCCTCTATCGGTTCATCTTCGGCCGACGCTAGCGTGGCCGACGACAGAACCAACACGACGGACGCCAGTCCGACAAGAACGACTTGACGAGACGTCATTCGAGACCCATTCGCTTATTCACGCCGGGAAGAGTGAGCAAATCTTAGATAGATCTTGGGAGTCTCTCACTATCGGGCCACAACGTCTACTTAAATCCGAGAAGACGTTGGTTATATCCGCAGGTGCGCAATTGGTGCATTTCCCTAAGAGAGCCGTCCAGCGTGCTGATTCCAATAGGTAGTGCGGACCATGCCTCCCGGCTCGGTCGCGCCGTCAATGATTACCCGCCGCGAGAGCGAGGTGATGCCGACCGCGCAGCACAGCTGCGCGAGACAGATCAGGTTTGGTTCCCCAGCGTACGCGCGGGACCTGACGCATCGCCCTGAGATCTCGTGCGCCCGGTCAGCCGCCCTCGCAGCCCGGGTCGTTCGGTCCGCCGTAGCACGGCGTGTAGTCGCTCGGCAGCTCGTAGGTCGCGGGTTTCGGCCAGAAGCGACCGGTCGGCACCTGGAAGACGAACGCCGTCAGGAGGCCGGACAGGAGAAGGAGCACGCCGACGACCACGACACCGCGCGCTCGGCGGATGACGGCGAGAACTATGGCCGCGGCACTTGCCGCGATCGTCAGGGCCGCGGTGATCAGGTACCGCTCTGCGTCTGGCCCGAACTCGGGGTAGCTCGTCGGCGGGCCGCCCCAGATGGTGAAGTACAACTCGAACCACTGGCGCACGAGCGCGAGGATTCCGACTCCGCTCGCCACGAGAAGTGTTGCAGTGACCACGGGAAGGACGAGGGCTGCTCGGTGCCCCGCCGGGGTGTCAAGGATGCGGATCGCCAGTATCCAGCCCAAGAACGAACACACCAGGAGTCCCGCAAGGGAGAAGAACCACGGGACGACCGCGAATGCCACCCCGCCCGAGGACGTCAGGTACTGGACGGACGGGAACAGCAGAACGACGGTGAGAGCCACGGATGCTGCACCGATGCTCCAGTACATCCTGTGTCGCCAGGGAGAGTCTCTCAGGAGCGCAGGGACGACGATCACTGCGACCGCCCAGACAACGGGCCGCCACCCGAGCGACTCGACGAACAGGAGCGGGATCAGGGTCGGGGGAACGCTTACCTCTGTCAGCAGCAGGTAGAGCGCCGTTCCCACGATGAGCAACGCCACCGTCAGGGCCAGGACCAAGCCGGTTTCGGCCAGAAGCCGACGGCGCATTGTGGCCGATGCCTCGCTGTGATTACGAGGGTCGCTCATCTCGAAAGTGTGCCATAACAACGGGCGGATGTCAGTGGTTCGCTCTACCCTGAAAGAAATACCGCGACACGCCGAAACACTAGATCTAGTGGAATGACATCGGTGTCATTCGGGTTATATAGTGGAGACCCACCGGCAGACAGCTGGTGAACACCAAGACGCAGAGGCGTCAACAGACTTAGAGGAGGATCCCATGGACAACGAGACCGACACCATCGGCGGCTATGCAGTCCCGATGGACCCGATGGATCTTCTGCAGTGCGATAGCTGCCAGTAGGCACATCCACTCCCAAGATTCGAAACCCCGGCCACCGCGTAGGTGACCGGGGTTTCGCCATTCCCGGCACGGGTGCAGCCGACCTTCAGGTTCCTCGAGAACCGTTCGCCTATCATCGGCGGATGCTCCGCGCTCCAGCCCCGCGCCTCTCGAAGGTCGCGCTCGCAATCGGTGTCGCCTACGTCGTCATCCTGGTCGCTCTCACCGTCGTACCGACTCCAGGTGCCACAACGTTGCAGATCGCTGGCGGAGCGTTCCGCCCGGAGGCCTGGCTCACCACCGCCACCTGGACGGGCGGATGGCCGGGCGAACTGCTCGCCAATGTCATTCTGTTCATCCCGGTGGGATGGCTGGCCGCCCGGATTCTGCCACTGCCCTTCGCGATCGCAGCGCCACTGCTTCTTACCGTGTCCATCGAGTTCGCCCAGCTCTTCCTGCCGGGGCGAGTGTCCGACCCGCGCGACCTGGTCGCCAACTCGCTCGGAGCGCTCGTCGGCATCGGGCTCGCCCGACTCCTTGCGCGTTCGCGCCCAGCGGCAGCTCCCAGCGATCCTGCGGTCAGCCATTAACGACGTGCCCCGCGCCATTAAGCTGTTCGGGTGCCAGTGAACCCCGAACTGCAGGGCCGCGCCTTCCCGCCGGTCGCTCCCTACCTCGTGGGTCGTGAGAAGGTGCGGGAGTTCGCCCGCGCCGTCTTCGCGACCAGCCCGCTCAACACCGATCACGCCGCCGCCATTGCTGCCGGTTTCCGGGACGTGGTGGCTCCGCCTACCTTCCCCGTGGTGGTTCAGGAGGCAACGCTCGCGCAGCTGCTCGCCGAGCCAGACGCCGGAATCGACTTCTCACGCGTGGTGCACGGCGACCAGCGATTCACCTACAGCCGCCCCGTGGTCGCGGGGGACGAGCTCACCGCGACGCTGGCCGTGACATCCATCAAGACCCTCGGCGGCAACGCCATGGTCACCGCGGAGTCGACCATGGTGGACGCCGCGGGTGAGCACGTCGTGACCGCGATCTCGACTCTCGTCGTGCGGGGGGATGACGCGTGACCGCGATCACCGAGGTCGTCGGCGACATCGTCGCCGAGCACACCCAGCACATCACGCGCGATTCCCTCGTGCGCTACGCGGGGGCGTCTGGAGACTTCAATCCGATCCACTACCGTGACGACATCGCGGAATCCGTCGGGCTTCCCGGCGTGCTCGCACACGGCATGCTCACCATGGGACTCGCGGTGCAGCCGGTCGTCGAGTGGCTCGGCACCCGTGGTTGGGTCAGCGATTACCAGGTGCGCTTCACGCGCCCCGTCGTGGTCGATCCTGCTGATGGGGCAACCCTCACGATCGTGGCGAAGGTGGGCGCGGTGGATGACGCCGGCCTGCGTATCGACCTCACGGTGAGTTTCAACGACGCGACCGTACTCGGCAAGGCACAGGTTCGCGTGACCCTCTCCTGATGGAGCTCGCAGAGTTCACCACGATGCGCGTCGGCGGACCGGCACGGGAGTTCGTGCGCGCCAGCACCGAGAAGGAACTCGTGGATGCCGCGACCGACGCCTGGGCGGCCGGCGAGGACCTACTCGTGCTCGGCGGGGGTTCCAACGTGGTCATCTCCGACGAGGGATTCGACGGCACCGTCATCCACGTCGAGTCCCGAGGCATCGAGCGCCTTGCCTCCGAGGAGGGATCGGTGCGCCTGCGCGTGCAGGCGGGGGAGCCGTGGGACGGCCTCGTCGCGTACACCGTCGAGCAGGGGTGGGCCGGCATCGAGGCGCTCTCGGGCATCCCCGGCTCGAGCGGGGCAGCCCCCATGCAGAACATCGGCGCGTACGGGCAGGAACTCTCCACGAGTCTCACGGCGATCGACTTTCTCGATTACCTCTCCGACGAGGTCGTGCGCGTCACCGCCGAGGAGCTGGAGTTCGGCTACCGCACGTCTGCACTCAAGCGGGGACGACTGGGCATCGTGGTCGCGATCGAACTCAGGCTCGACGAGACCGACACCACCACTGCCGGTTACGAGCAGCTCGCCACCGCGCTCGGGGTCGAGGTGGGTGCGCCAGTGCTGGCAGCGCAGGTTCGGGATCGCGTGCTCGCCCTGCGTGCCTCGAAGGGCATGGTGCTCGACCCGAACGACCCGGATTCGGTGAGCTGCGGCTCGTTCTTCACGAACCCGATCGTGAGCGAGAGCTTCAGTCGCACTCTGCCGTCCGACGCCCCCAGGTGGCTCGAGGCAGACGATGTGAACGTGAAGCTCAGTGCAGCGTGGCTGATCGAGAGGGCGGGCATCCCGCGCGGTTTCGCCCTTCCGGGGTCGGATGCCGCGATCTCGTCGAAACACACGCTCGCGATCATCAACCGGGGTACCGCAACCGCCGACCAGGTCGCGGAGCTCGCGCGCTACGTGCGCACCCGCGTGCTAGCCCAGTTCGGCGTGCTGCTGCAGCCGGAGCCCGTGGCCATCGGCGTCACCCTGTAGCTGGACGTCGGGCATCGGCTTCGCTCGCGGAGGTTTGTCGCGGGCGCGTGTAGGTGAACATGCGCGCCGTCGCGAAACCTCAGCGCAGGGCTACAGGCGCCGCAGGTGGATCGCCGCGTAGGCGAGAGCTGCCACCGTCTCGCCGTCGGAGATCGTGCCATCCGCGATCATGGTGAGTGCTTCGGGCAGGGGCACCCAACTCACCTCGCCGATGCCCTCCTCCTGCTGCGTCAGCGCCGTCTCCGCGTTCGCCTCGAGCGCGAGCGACTGCGCGAGGAACACGAACTCCGGAGCATTCGCCACACCGTTGAGCGCGTTCATCCGTCCGAGCAGCGTCCAGTCGCGGGCGACGAGCCCGGTCTCCTCGAGGAGCTCGCGCTGCGCGGCAGCCAGGGGTTCCTCGCCGTCGGTGCCGCCCGCTGGAACCTCGATCGACGGCCCGCCCGTCGCATAGCGGTCGATCTCGACGAAGCACACGCGGTCGCTCTCGTCGACGGCCACGATGAAGACCGCGGGATGCCGCACCGTCACGACCCCGTAGATGCCCGGGCCGGCGGGGCCGACGACGTCATCCTCACGCACCGACAGCCAGCGGTTCTCGTAGACGGAGCGGGACGAAAGAGTCTGCCAGGCCATTCCCTCACCCTACGGCGAACACCGGTTGTCAGCGCCACGCGTTACTCTCAGACCTCGCACGGGCGGAATGACTCAGGCTGAGGAGTACACGGTGATCGAAGCACGGGGCCTTGCCCGCACGTTCCTCACGGGGCGGGGTAAGCAGAAGTCCGAGGTGGTCGCTGTTGCTGGCGTCGACATCGATGTTGCGGAGGGCGAGATCGTCGGCTTCCTCGGCCCCAACGGCGCGGGCAAGACGACAACGCTCCGCATGCTCACCACTCTCCTCAAGCCGACCGCTGGCGTGGCGAGCGTCGCGGGGTTCGACCTCGCGACGGAGCCGGTGAAGGTGCGCCAGGCCATCGGCTACGTCTCGCAGAGCGGCTCGACGTCGAGTCTCGCCGTCGCCGGCAACGAGATCGTTGCACACGGTCGCCTCTACGGCATCACCAAGCAGCAGGCGGAGAGCCGGGGTCGCGAGCTGTTCGACCAGCTCGACCTCGAAGGCCTCTGGGATCGGCCGACGAAAACACTGAGCGGTGGCCAGCGCCGCCGGCTCGACATCGCGATGGGCCTCGTGCACGACCCGAGACTGGTGTTCCTCGACGAGCCGACGACGGGCCTCGACCCGCAGGCCAGGGCCAACCTCTGGACCCACATCTCCGACCTCCGCACCAAACGCGGCTCGACCGTCTTCCTCACCACGCACTACCTCGACGAGGCCGACGCTCTCTGCGACCGCATCATGGTGATCGACCACGGCGTGATCGTGGCGAGCGATACACCTGACGCACTCAAGCAGCAGGTGTCCGGTGACCTCGTCGCGCTGACCCTGGCGAGTGAGGCGGATGCCGCGGCAGCTGCCACGACGCTCGGGGCGGTCGCGACATCCGAGGTCTCCGCCGACGGCCTCCTCATCTCGGCGCGTGTCACGAACGGCGGCAAGGCGCTGCCCGACATGCTCCGCGCTCTGGATGCCGCCGGAGTCTCCCTCGAGTCGATCGAGGTGCGGCGCCCCACCCTTGACGATGTCTTCCTCACCATGACGGGGCGATCGCTCCGGGAATCGGACTAGCCATGCGTACCTTTCTGCGCGTCACCGGCATCATCTTCGGCCGTCAGCTGCGGCTCGCACTCCGGGAGCCGATCTGGATCGCGATCGGCCTGACGCAGCCCGTGCTCTACCTCGTGCTGTTCGGGCCCCTACTCGAACCGCTCGCGGCCCAGCTCGGCTCCGACAACGCGTATCGCCTCTTCGTTCCCGGCCTGCTCGTTCAGCTGGCCGTCTTCGGCGCGCTGTTCGTCGGTTTCGGGCTCGTCGGTGAGTACCGTGACGGCGTCATCGAGGCCGAGCGCGTGACGCCGGCATCGCGCACCGCGCTGTTGCTCGGTCGCGTGCTGAAAGACATGCTGCAGGTGAGCGTGCAGAGCGCGATCCTCGTCGGGCTCGCGTTCGCGTTCGGATTGCGCGGGTCGTTTGCGGGCATCGTGATCGGATTCCTCATCGCGGTCGTGCTCACGGGGGCGATCGCTGCGGCCGGGTACGCGCTTGCGCTGACGGTGAAGACGGAGGATGCCCTCGCTGCAGTCGCGAACGGAGTCTCGCTGCCGCTCATCCTGCTGAGTGGAATCCTGCTGCCCATGACGATCGCCCCGGAGTGGCTGCAAAGACTGTCGGACATCGTTCCGGTCAAGCACATCGTGCAGGGCATCCGCGACCTCTTTGCTGGCGACCTGCTGGGGCCTGGCCCCCTCTGGGCGCTGTTCTGGACGGCCGTGCTCATCGTCGCAGGCGTGTGGATCGGCACGAGGGTGTTCCGCCGCCAGAACGCGTAACGTCACCTACAGAAGCCCGAGTTCCATCGCCTTCGTGACCGCGCGAGTGCGATCGTTCACGTCGAGCTTCTCGAAGACGTGAATGAGGTGGGTCTTCACGGTCGCCTCACTGACGAAGAGCGCAGCGGCTATCGCCCGGTTGCTGCTGCCCTGGGCGACGAGCCGCAGTACCTCGGTCTCACGCGCACTGAGCGTGACGGACGGGCGTGACATCCCGCGCACGAGCGTCGCCGCGATCGAGGGTGCCAGCGCGACCTCCCCGCGCGCGACCGAACGGATGCCCGCCAGGATCTCCTCCGGCGGTGCAGCCTTCAAGAGGTACCCGCTGGCCCCGGCCTCGATCGCGGTGAGGATGCTCGCATCCGTCTCATATGTCGTGAGCACGACAACGCGCACGGCCGGCTGGGCCGCGAGTATGCGTGAGGTGGCCTCGTCGCCGTCGATTCCGGGCATCCGCAGGTCCATGAGCACGAGGTCGGGGCTCAGGTCGGCGGCAAGCCGCACCGCCTCCAGGCCGTCGGTCGCCTCGCCGACCACGTCCATATCGTCGGCGGCGCCCAGCAGGCTCACGATGCCGCCGCGCACGATCGGGTGGTCGTCGGCGACCAGCACGCGGATCACGACTGGTTCCTCGGGAGACTCGCGGTGAGCACCGTGCCGCTGGATGAGCTCCTGACGTCGAGAAATCCGCCGACGAGGCTCAGCCGCTCGCGCATACCGCCGAGGCCGAATCCCGTCGAGGTCTCCGTCGTGTCGAAGCCGCGCCCGTCGTCGCGCACCACGAGCCGCACGTCTCCCGTGGTGGCCGAGAGCACGAGGGTCACCTCGGTCGCGTGCGAATGCTTGCGCACATTGGCGAGACCCTCCTGCGCGCAGCGCAGGAGAACGACCTCCTGGTCGCGGTCGATGGCACCGGGGTCGCCCTGCACGGTGACGGGGGTTCCGGTCTCTCTCGTGAAGCGTTCGGCGAGCCGCGCGAGTGCATCCATCAGCCCGGCGGACAGGCCGACCGGTGCACTCGCGGCGACCAGGGCGCGGGTCTCGGCGAGGGCCGTGCGGGCGTTCTCCTCGATGAGCTGGAGCCGGGCATCCGCGGCAGGGAGGTCTCCGCCGGCGAGCTCGCGCTGCGCCTGCTGCGCGAGGAGCACGAGGCCGGTGAGGTCCTGGGCGATCGTGTCGTGAATCTCTCGAGCGAGGCGTTCGCGCTCGCTGGCAACACCAGCATCTCGGCTGACGGAAGCCAGACGGTCCTGGGTGAGCGTCAGCTCATCGATGAGCCGCTGGCGTTCGTGGCTGCGATCGCTGATCTGCGTGATCCACAGCCCGAGCGCGAGGCTGAAAGTGAGGGACAGGGCCGCAGTGATCGTCGTCTGTGCGAGGTCGGCGGTGGAGAACCAGAACCCCACCGCGACGGACACAGACAGCGCGATGTTGGCGATGATCGCCTGGCGCAGCCCTGTCGAGATGACCCAGATCAGCGGGTACGCGACGCACTGCAGAATCGCGAGCGGGGCGAAGAATCCGACGGCCACTCCGCATGTGACGATGGTGATAGCGGTGAGTGCATAGCCGGCGACGGGCGACTGGAACGCTTGCCGACCGAGGGCGAACCATCCCGCGACGAAAGCCGCCAGGGCGACCACCCCACCGACCTGCCGGGCGAAGGGCAGGTCGGTGACGATGAGCGTGATGGCCAGCGCGACGGCGATGACCGAAACGGCCACGTGCCACCAGCGCGGGTTCTCCATCTAGCTATCCTTGCGGATCCAGCGGAAGGTGATGCGGGTGACGATGAGCCCGACCACGAGCCAGAGGCCACAGGCGATGGCGACTCCCGGCAGGTTCCAGCTCTCGTTCTGCTCGAGCACTTCGAAGCTCGCCGGCAGGAACACCTCCCGCATGCCCTGAGCCATCCACTTGAGCGGGAAGAGGCTCGCGAAGTTCTGCAGCCACTCCGGCAGTTGCGAGAAGCTGAGGTAGACGCCCGAGATGAACTGCAGCACGAGGGTGATCGGGATGATCACTGCCGTCGCGCTCTTGCCGCTACGGGGCAGCGCGCTCAAGGCGATACCGAGCACCGCGGACGTCGTGACGCCGAGGAGGAAGACCCACGCGAAGGTGACCCATTTGGCGGGGTCCGTTGGCAGGTCGACCTGGAAGACGAACCGGGCGACGAGCAGCAGGAGAGCGGCCTGCAGGAAGCCCGTGACGAGCACCTGACCGATCTTGCCGATGAAGTAGCTCATCACCGGAAGTGGCGTGCCGGCGAACCGCTTGAGGGTTCCGTCGCTCTTCTCGTTGGCGATGTCGATCGCCATGTTCTGGAGGCCGCTCAGCAGCAGGCCAGCAGCGAGCATCCCTGGCAGGTAGAACGCCGCCGCGCTGATCTCCTCCCCGGGGGCGCCGAAGCTCTGCGAGCTGAAGGCGACCGAGAAGATGGTCAGGAACAGCAGGGGGAACAGGAACGTGAAGAAGACGGTGTCGCCCTGCCTGAAGTAGGTCCTCACCTCGTACGCGATTCGGCTGCCGCCGAGGGCAATGGTGTTCACAGTGCTGCTCCTGTCGTTGCGGCGTCCGCGTGCGCGGCCTCGCCCACGAGCCCGAGGTAGACGTCCTCGAGGCTCGGGCGGATAACCTCGAGGCCCTCTGGTTCCCCCAGCTGCGCCACGAGGGCACCAGGGGAGGTTGTGCGCTCTTCGCGCTGGATGCCGTTCTCGAGCCAACGGACGACCGGGATGCGGGCATCCGCCCCACCGATCTCGTCGATTCCGCCGAGCGCAACCATGCGCCCGCCGGCGATCACACCTGCGCGGTCACTCAGCTGGGCCGCCTCGTCGAGGTAGTGGGTGGTGAGCAGGATCGTGGTGCCCTCCGCCTTGAGCGAGCGGATGAGATCCCAGAACTGTCGTCGGGCCTCCGGGTCGAAACCCGTGGTGGGTTCGTCGAGGAAGAGCAGTTCGGGGCGTCCGATCACTCCGAGAGCGACATCCACTCGACGGCGCTGGCCTCCCGACAGTCTCCGGATGAGTGTCTTCTGCTTCTCCTCGAGACCGACAGCGGCGATGACCTCGTCGACGCTGCGGGGGTTGGGGTAGAAGCCGGCGAAGTGGGTCAGCTGCTCCCGCACCGTCACGTTGCCGCTCTCGCCGCTGGACTGCAGCACGATCCCGAGCTTGGCCTTCCAGTCGAGGCCGCCCTTGCCGGGGTCTACGCCCAGTACCGAGGCGCTGCCACCGGTGCGATCACGGTAGCCCTCGAGGATTTCGATGGTGCTCGACTTGCCGGCGCCGTTGGGGCCGAGCAGGGCGAAGGTCTCACCGCGTCGGATGTCGAAGCTGACGCCATCGACGGCGGTGAAGGTGCCGTACTTCTTGTGCAGGTTCTCGACCAGCACGACGGGTTCGGATGTCATGTACCCATCGTGCTGGTCGAGCAGGGGTTACGGCAGAGGTACTTCGGTTGAATCCGTGGTCAACCGTTCGGTGGATGCCGCGGGCTCCTGGCCGCGAGTGACCGCCCTGGCGATGCCGCCGATGAGGCCGGCCACCACCATGAGGGCACCGAAGGCGATCACGAGCCAGACCCCCGCCGTCCAACTCCACGAGCCGAAGAGGGTGATGACGCCGGTGACGCTTGCGACGAGGAGCAGGATGACTCCCCACGTGATGGTGCTGCCGCGGGGGGCAAGGCGTGTCGTGTTCATGGTTACTCTCCTGCTTCGGTGGGTGCCTGGATGACGCGGATCTGACCGGCGCCGAGGTTGACGTCGACCATGAGCTGGGTGACCCCGCCAGGGCCGAAGCTGGTGCTGACCTTCTCCACCGGACCGATTCGGGTGATGCTCGGCGAACCGCTCTGCTCGAGGTCTCCCAGTGCGATGTCGCCCGCCCCGACAGTTCCGGAGAACTGAACGCTGATGTCCTCCGGCACGACCACCGTGACCTGCCCGGCACCGACATTCAGGTCGACCTGCTCGAGTCTCTTTTCTGACACACCCGCAACGTCGATCTTGGTGAGGTCCAGTTCGACCTGGCCTCCCGCCAGCCGGAAGCTCTGCCCCTCAGAGGGACTGAGGGTGACAGCTTCGTCCCAGTTCACGATCGTGTCCTGTCCCCACGCGCCGCCGCCGACCAGCAGCAGGGGCACGAGCACGATCCACGCGAGACCACCAGCACCGCCGGAACGCTTGCCGCGTACGCCGTTGATGATGATGCCGACGGCCAGCACGGCCAGGGTGGCGGCAAGACCCACGGCGATCGAGAGCGGGGTCGGCTCGCCCGGAGTGACGGTGACCACGGCGATGCCACCAGCCACGAGCGCAAGCCCGATCACGACGAGCGAGTACAGGGGGTGCGAGCGCGTGAGCGCATAGGCAGCGCGCTCCTTCTCGCGGTGCACGGCACGAGCGGCGCGAGCTTCCTCCGCTGCAGCGCGATTCGCAGCGGCGCGATCGCTCGCCTGCTGGTTGCGGAACGCCTCCTGCTCGGCGCGCACCTTGGCCTGTTGTGCCCGCCAGTCGGCGACCTCGGGCTCCGTGGCATCCGCCGGCGGAGCATCCGAGGCGGTGACGGATGTCTCGGACGCAACGAAGGCGGCCGTGGGAGTTGCGCTCGCCGAGGTGCCCGTAGCGCCTGGCGTCGCGCCCGCCGCGGGAGGAACGTGCGGCCCCGGGTTGGTGCGGCGTGAGAGCCACACGAGGAACCAGACCAGCAGGCCGATGAGCACGACCGTCCACAGGGCGCGGCCGATGCCACTGCCCCAGTCGGGGATGCCCCAGAACCCGGCTCCGGCGTACCAGAACCCCTGGGTGACGGGCAGCATCGCGAGCACGAAGAACGCGGCGATGCCCGCGGTCGCGGGTTCGAGTCGCCCGCGGAAGATCTCCTCGAGGTGGATCTTGTCGCTCGCATCGGGCAGCAGCAGCCAGGCCGCCGCGTAGAGGAGGATCGCAGGGCCGCCGAGAACGGCGATCACGACGGCGATGCCGCGCACTATCAGCGGATCGATGCCGAGGCGCGAGGCGATTCCTGCGCAGACCCCGCCGATCCAGCCGGGCTCGCGACGGAGGTCGAGCGAGCGAAGCCAGGAGAAGAAGCGGTAGCTCCCGCGAGGGGGAGGAGTAGTGGGCAGTGTCGTCGCGGTCGGTTCGTCGACCGGCGGCTCCTCGGTGGAGGGAGTGTCTGGTGCTGGGTTCTTGGGCATGCTTCGATCGTGGCCCTGATGGCACGGCACTGCCATGAGGTATCACCCTGATTCGACCCTGATTACCACCCCGGAGCGGCCCTGATCGCGACATAACCTGCTTGGATTCAGGGGTGACACTCCTCGAGCGACCAGCCCTCACGCGTCCCCGCGACGCGATGCTCGGTGGTGTGTGCTCCGGGGTAGCCCGCCATCTCGGGTGGTCCACGCGGAGAACCCGGATGCTCGCCATAGCGCTCGCCGTCGCTGGTGGTGCTGGAGTGCTCCTGTACCTCTGGCTCTGGTCACTCGTACCGATGGACCCGCCAGCAGCCGACGAGGAGCCGATCGTGCGACGGCGCGTGCCGGCGGCCGCGATCTCGGCTGGCCTTGCGGGAGTCGGCGCGCTCGCCGCCCTCGGCCTGGCGGCCACCGACGACCGTGGTCTCACGACGGCACTCGCCACCACCACCCTCGCCTCGGCAGTGTCCGTCGCCTGGAGCCTTGGCTTCGACCGTCACGACCCGGCGCGCACCCCACGCTACGGCCTCTGGGTTCGCGGCGTCTCCGTGGGCCTGCTCGTCGTCGCGGGCGTCACGGCGCTCCTGGCTCGACCTTCCGCGCTCAACGCCGTCATCGGCGTCGGGATGCTCGTGCTCGCGGTCGCCTTCGTTGCAGCACCGCGCATCGTCGCCCTCACGACCGACCTCGAGAGCGCGCGCACCGCACGGGTGCGTGAGGAGCAGCGCGCCGAGATCGCCGCGCACCTCCACGATTCCGTGCTCCAGACCCTCGCTCTCATCCAGAACCGGGCGGGGCCATCCAGCGAGGTCGCTCGCATCGCCCGCGCGCAGGAGCGCGAACTCCGCGACTGGCTGTTCGTCGGCGACGATCCCACCGTCGCCGATCTCGCCACCGAGCTGCGACAGGTTGCTGCGGCGATCGAACTCGACTACCCCGTGCGCATCGACGTGGTCACCGCGGGCGACTCCATCGAGCCCTCCGGCTCGGCGATCGTGGCTGCGGCCCGCGAGGCGATGCTCAACGCGGCCCGCCACGCGGGGGGCGACGTGTCCGTGTACCTCGAGACGTCCCCCTCGGCGACCGACGTGTTCGTGCGCGATCGCGGTCCTGGCGTGGATCTCGACGCGCTGCCGAGCGATCGGTTGGGCATCCGCGAATCGATCATCGGCCGGATGTCCCGTGCCGGAGGCACAGCGACCGTGCGACCAGGCGCGGGCGGCGGCACCGAGGTGCACCTCCACCTCGAGACGCCAGCAGGAGGAGAGTCATGACCACCGTTCTCATCGTCGACGACCACTCGATCTTCCGGTCGGGGCTGCGCGCCGACCTCGACGATTCGCTCGAGGTGCTCGGCGAGGCGGCGACCGTCGACGAGGCGGTCGCGCTCATCGCCGAGCGCAGGCCGGAGGTTGTGCTTCTCGATGTGCACCTTCCCGGTGGCACGGGCGGCGGTGGTGCCGAGGTGATTCGCGGGTCCAGCGCGTTGCTCGACTCGGTGCGTTTTCTCGCGCTCAGTGTCTCCGACTCCGCGGAGGATGTCGTTGGCGTCATCCGCGCCGGGGCCAGGGGTTACATCACGAAGGGGTCGTCGGGGGCGGAGGTCAGCGCTGCGGTTGCTGCCGTGGCATCCGGGGATGCCGTGTTCTCACCGCGACTCGCTGGCTTCGTGCTCGACGCGTTCGGTGCTGTCGCGGGGGAGCAGGCCGAGTCGAACGACGAGCTCGACAGGCTCTCGGCGCGAGAGCGCGAGGTCATGCGCCTGATCGCTCGCGGCTACTCCTACAAGGAGGTCGCCGGCGAGCTCTTCATCTCGATCAAGACGGTGGAGAGCCACGTCTCGGCGGTGCTCCGCAAGCTGCAACTCTCGTCGCGCCACGAACTCACGGCCTGGGCGAACGCCAGAAAGCTCCTCTGACCCGGGCTTCTCTCTCTCCCCCAAACAGCGCGCTCCTTTGCACAACGTGCGCACATTAGCGCGCACCTCGCAAATGTGGCCGCACTGAGGCGCCGGATGCCGCGCCGAGGGTACTACGAAGTACCTCGCGCCGGGACGGCGCTCGGCGCTGGCGTCGCGGCGAAGGCCAGAGATGGCCTTCGCTCCCAGCTCCAGCGTGGTTACGCGAACAGCTTCTGCAGCCGCTGAACGCCCTCAAGCAGCGGCCCATCGCCGAGCGCATACGAGAGTCGCAGGTACCCGCTCGGGCCGAACGCCTCCCCGGGAACAACGGCAACCTCTGCCTGCTCGAGGATGAGGTCCGCGAGCTCGAGGGATGTCGTCGGCGTGACGCCACCCCACTCACGGTTCAGCAACCCCCGAACATCCGGGTACACGTAGAAGGCGCCCTGTGGGGTCGGGCAGATCACGCCGTCGATCTTCGACAGCTCAGCGACGATGAGGTTGCGGCGACGCTCGAAGGCCTGGCGCATGGCCTCGACCTCGTCCTGCGGGCCCGTGAGCGCCTCGATCGCAGCGCGCTGAGAGACGTTCGAGACGTTGCTAGAAAGGTGCGACTGCAGGTTGCCCGCCGCCTTGATCACGTTCGCGGGGCCGACCATCCAGCCGAGGCGCCAGCCGGTCATCGAGTAG
The DNA here is from genome assembly GCA_964425885.1 of uncultured Salinibacterium sp. Classification (GTDB taxonomy): domain Bacteria; phylum Actinomycetota; class Actinomycetes; order Actinomycetales; family Microbacteriaceae; genus Rhodoglobus. The sequence goes on along the minus strand of CAYRON010000001.1, from coordinate 107,405 downwards.
CTCTTGGCGACTCCGTTGACGAGCACGGTCTGGTCGGCGAGAGCGGGCACTGCCTCGACGATGGACACCGCGCGGATGCCGTCGTACACGAGGTTCTGGTAGATCTCGTCGGTGATGACCCACAGGCCGTGTTCGAGCGCCCATTCGCCGATCGCGCGGGTCTGCTCCGGCGAGTAGACGGCGCCGGTGGGGTTCGAGGGGGAGACGAAGAGCAGCACCGTGGTCTTCTCGGTGCGCGCGGCTTCGAGCTGCTCGACCGTGACGAGGTAGTCCTGATCTGCACCGGCGAAGACCTCGACAGGAACGCCGCCAGCGAGCTTCACGGCCTCGGGGTAGGTGGTCCAGTACGGCGCGGGCATGAGCACCTCGTCGCCCTCGTTGATGACGGTCGCGAACGACTGGTAGACGGCCTGCTTGCCGCCGTTGGTGACGATGACCTGCGACGGACTGACCTCGAGTCCGGAGTCGCGCAGCGTCTTCTCGGCGATCGCGGCACGCAGGTCCGGGAGTCCGGCAGCCGGCGTGTACTTGTGGTTGCGCGGGTCACGCACGGCGACAGCGGCGGCCTCCACGATGTTCGCGGGCGTCGGGAAGTCGGGCTCGCCGGCCGCGAAACTGATGACGGGTCGACCCTCGGCCTGCAGGGCCTTGGCCTTGGCGTCGACCTTGAGCGTTGCTGACTCTGCGATGGCGGCGATTCTGCGGGAAATACTGGGGGTCACGGCATCCATCCTAGGCGCGCCGCCGCCGCACCCCGCGGGCGGCACTGAGGGCTCGACCGCAACTGTGCAATGCTTGGTGCACCCCGACTCCCTCCCGGGATTTCCTCCTCGCCGGTCATGCCGTACACTGGCTCTGGTAGTTGAAATCTGCCATCCTTTCGCGCGCCCTCAGTTGGCGAAGCCTCCGAGGCAATCGCGTGAAAGCATGCCGATTCAACACAAAGGGCGGTGGCTCAATTGGTAGAGCAGCGGTCTCCAAAACCGCAGGTTGCAGGTTCGAGTCCTGTCCGCCCTGCAAGTCCTCTCGTGAGAGAGGCAGACCAGAAGGTAGTGACCAGTGGCAAAAAATGTCGTTGACGAGCCGAGCGAGGATGTCGTCGCCAATGCGCGCAAAGAGCGCGCCGAGCGCCGCGGTCCCTTCGGACGGTTCGCACTGTTCATCCGACAGGTCATCGCCGAGCTCCGCAAGGTGGTCACGCCGACTCGCAAGGAGCTGGTGAACTTCACCCTCGTCGTGCTCGTCTTCGTCGTGATCATGATGGCGCTCGTCTGGGGCATCGACCAGATTTCGAGCTTCGTTGTCACCTTCGTCTTCGGTGACCCCAATATCAGCGCCCCGTAGTTCTTCCCGGGCGCTCCCTGTCCTTATCTAGCGGACTCGTTCCGCAACGCAGCAGTAGAGAAGAGAATTTCGTGTCCGAGAATCATCGCGACAACAACGAGCTGGCTCCCGCCGCGGAGCAGTCGTCCGAGGTCGACGAGGCCCAGACCGGTAGCGTCATCGCCGCCGACGAGGAATCCGAGGTCTCGGCCGAGCACGAGGCGATCCACATCGTCGACGACGAGCAGGGCGACCTCGCCGGACTCCTCGAGGCTCTGGATGCTGCACTCGACCCCGAGGCTGACGCCCTGGTCGACGACGCTCTCGACATCGACTCGCTCCAGGAGGCGGACGCCTCCGTCGCTGCGGTCGAGGACGAAGCCGAGATCGAGGCCGAGGAAGAGGCTTCCGAGGAGCCCGAGGTCACGCCCTACGACGGACCCGAGCTCGGCGAGCCGGATGTCGCACCCGACCTGGGTATCGACGTCGACCAGCTGAAGGCCCTCGATTCCGACATCGAGAGCATCATCGACGACGCCGACGCGGGTGTGGACTCCACGCTCGACGAGGATGCACTCGATGCCGACTCCGAGGTCGACCCCTACGAGGAGTTCAAGTCGGAGCTCCGCGCCAAGCCCGGCAAGTGGTACGTCATCCACTCGTACGCCGGTTTCGAGAAGCGCGTGAAGTCGAACATCGAGAACCGCAAGGTGTCGATGGCGATGGAGGACTACGTCTTCGAGGTCCAGGTTCCTATGGAAGACGTCGTCGAGATCAAGAACGGCCAGCGCAAGCTCGTCAACCGCGTGCGCATCCCGGGCTACGTGCTCGTGCGCATGGACCTCAACGAGGACAGCTGGTCTGTCGTACGCCACACGCCCGGTGTCACCGGCTTCGTCGGCAACTCGCACAACCCGGTTCCGCTCCGCTTCGAAGAGGCCTTCAACATGCTGAAGAGCCTCGTGCAGATCGTCGAGGCCCCGGCAGCCAAGGGTTCGGCCACCAAGGGCAAAACTGCGGCTCGCGTCATCCCGGCAGAGATCGACTTCGAGGTCGGCGAGACCATCACGATCAAGGAGGGCTCGTTCCAGGGCCTTCCCGGAACGATCAGCGAGATCAAGCCCGAGAGTGGCAAGCTCACCGTGCTCGTCTCGCTGTTCGAGCGCGAGACCCCGGTCGAGCTGTCGTTCGACCAGGTCACCAAGCTGTAGCAGTATTCGCACGAAGGGCGCCCGGATGTTCCGTGGCGCCCTTCGTCGTTGGTGCGGGCTTCTCGCCCACCGTTGCGGAGGATGGCGCGCCGCGACATCCGTCGTGCGGGTGACTCGCGCGGCGTGCCATCCTCCGCAAAGAATGAGCGAGGAGCCGCGCTACCGTCCGCACGAGATCTCGCGTATTATGGACAGGTTGTCTGCCCGGATTCGGGCGACCGCCACGAACCGCATCCGACCGGATGGCGGGAGAGTGAGGCATCTGCCTCGTTCGATGAAAAGGAAGAAACATGGCACCCAAGAAGAAGGTGACGGGGCTCATCAAGCTCCAGATCCAGGCTGGCGCCGCTAACCCCGCGCCGCCCATCGGCCCCGCGCTCGGTCAGCACGGCGTCAACATCATGGAGTTCTGCAAGGCGTACAACGCAGCGACCGAGTCGCAGCGCGGCAACGTCATCCCGGTGGAGATCACCGTCTACGAGGACCGTTCGTTCACGTTCATCCTCAAGACCCCTCCGGCAGCAGAGCTCATCAAGAAGGCCGCCGGCGTGCAGAAGGGGTCGTCGACCCCGCACACCGTGAAGGTTGCGAAGCTCACCAAGGACCAGGTCCGCACTATCGCGGAGCAGAAGATGGTCGACCTCAACGCCAACGACATCGAGGGCGCAGAAAAGATCATCGCGGGCACCGCCCGTTCGATGGGAATCACGGTGGAGGCGTAATCATGGCTACGAAGTCCAAGGCATACCGCGCCGCAGCGGAGAAGATCGAAGAGGGCAAGTTCTACACCGCGAGCGAGGCTGTTGCCGTCGCGAAGGAGACGGGTTCGAAGAAGTTCGACTCCACCGTCGAGGTCGCGCTCAAGCTCGGTGTCGACCCCCGTAAGGCAGACCAGATGGTTCGCGGAACCGTCATCCTGCCCCACGGCACGGGTAAGACCGCGCGCGTCATCGTGTTCGCAACGGGCCCCGCGGCCGAGGCTGCTCTCGCAGCTGGCGCCGACGAGGTCGGTGGCGCAGAGCTCATCGAGAAGGTCGCGGGCGGGTACACCTCGTTCGACTCCGCCGTCTCGACCCCCGAGCTCATGGGCCAGGTCGGTCGTCTCGGTAAGGTGCTCGGCCCGCGTGGCCTCATGCCCAACCCGAAGACCGGCACCGTGACGCAGGACACCGCCAAGGCCGTGTCCGACATCAAGGGCGGAAAGATCGAGTTCCGTGTCGACAAGCACGCCAACGTGCACTTCGTCGTGGGCAAGGCCGGCTTCAGCGCCGACCAGCTCAGCGAGAACATCAAGGCTGCTCTCGATGAGGTCAACCGCGCCAAGCCGAGCTCCTCGAAGGGCCGTTACATCACGAAGGGCACCGTGTCGACGACGTTCGGCCCGGGCATCCCGCTCGACGTGAACAGCCTGGCGTAACAACACCTGTTCGGTGGAGGGGTCGACTTCGGTCGGCCCCTCTGCTGTTTAACCGGCGGTCGTTTAACCTGAGGTCGTGTTGATTCGCTCCGCCACCGCATCCGACGCCCGCCTCCTCCACGAGATCGCTGCGATCACCTTCCCGCTCGCGTGCCCGCCGGATGCCCTCCCAGAGTCGATCAAGGCGTTCATCGATACGAACCTCTCCGAGGCCGCCTTCGCTGGTTACCTCGCCGACCCCGAGCGCGAGCTCTACGTCGCGGAGGAGAACGGCACCGCGATCGGTTACACGATGATCGTGCACGGTGATCCGTCCGATCCGGATGTCGCGGCCGTCGTGACGCTGCGTCCCACGTCCGAGTTGAGCAAGGTATACGTGCACCCCGATAGTCACGGCGGGGGTGTGGCATCCGCTCTCGTCGAGGAGTCGGTGCGGGCCGCGCAGGCTCGGGGCGCTGCGAGCATGTGGCTCGGGGTCAACCAGTTGAACGGGCGTGCGAACCGCTTTTACGAGAAGAGTGGCTTCGCGCAGGTGGGTACCAAGAAGTTCCTGGTCGGCGCACGCTACGAGGACGACTTCGTGAGGGTGCGACCGCTGTAGCGCGGTAGTTCGCGCATCCCGCGGGGGAACCACAGTGCCGCGACGTGCGCAAACGACCGCGGAACCATTCGGCCGCTGCCGGACAGTACGGGGTGTGAGAGACGACATGACCGACGAGATCGACTGGGCGGCGGCAACGGCCGGCGACGGCGAGGCCTTCGGTCGCGTCTTCGACAGGCACCGCGATCGCGTGGCGCGACACAGCGTCCGCCTGGTTCCGACCCCGGCCGACGCCGACGATGTCGTGGCGATCACGTTCCTCGAGGCCTGGCGCCGTCGGGACAGGGTGCGTTTCGTGGATGGTTCGGCCCTGCCGTGGCTCCTCGTGACGGCCACCAACTCCGCGCGCAACCTCACGCGCAGCGCGCGAAGGTACCGGGCGCTGCTCGGCAGGCTGCCCGCATCGGATGTCGCGCCCGACCACGCGGAACGGTTCGACGACAGCGCAGCCGTCGCCGCTCTCCGCACCCTCTCGGCGGCCGACCGCCAGATCGTCACGCTGTGCATCCTCGAGGGCTTCAGCGAGCGTGAGGCGGCCGATGCCCTCGGCGTGCCGCAGGGCACGGTCAAGTCGCGCCTGTCGCGCGCCAAGAAACGATTGGCCGAGCGCGTTGCCGCGCCGGCCCTCGCACGATCAAGGGAGAGCGAATCATGAGCACCGAACGAGACGAAGCACTCCGGCGCGAGCTGGTGTCGGTCGCGGCAATGACCCCGTACAACCAGCGAACCAAGCCCCGAACGCTGATCGCGGGGGCAGCAGCCATCGCCCTCGCGAGCGCGCTCACGGGTGGTGCCGTATCGGCCGTCGCACTCGGAGCGGGGGAAACCCGGGCTCCGGCCGAGATCACCCAGAACGACATTGCGGCGGTGACCGCGCGCGGGCTCGATCTTGTCGGAACTCACGCCGAGCTGTTCGGCACACCGTTCATAGTCTCGGGCCGGGGCAACGTGGTGGTCGAGCTGGGGCCAGTGCCGGAGGGCGCGTCATCCGTCGCGTTCTCGCTGGCCTGTGTCAGCGAGGGGAGAATCGGCGTGGCGATCAACGGTGGCCCCCAGGAGGCCTGGGTCACGTGCGAAGACCCTGACGGCGATGGCAGCTACGGCGGGTTCGGCACGTTCATCGACCGGGTGACGGACTCGGAGAACACGATCACACTCGACTCCACCGCGAACCTCGTGCTGTGGGCGTCGTGGGCGAAGCGGGCGGAGAAGCCCGCCCAGTCCCAGGCCCAGGTGGATGCCCTCGCCGACGGAGTCGTGACGGCGGAGGAGTATGACGCCGGCTTCGAGCGCCTCGCGTCGTGCATGGCTGAGGCGGGGCATCCGCTCGCAGGGATCGACAAGGGCTCAACGATCTACCGCTACTCGATGGCCGAGGCCGCCGTGTCCACCGGAACCGACGTGCAGTGCTACGAGGCCGAGTTCATGGAGATCGACAGCTCGTGGCAGATCGCCAACGCCGATACCTCCGAAAGCACCGAGTTCCTCCGCCAGTGCCTGCGCGACAACGGCATCGAGCCGGCGTACCCGGCCGTGGAGGTCGACCGCCAGATCCGCGAAGCGGGGATCGACCCGCGCGACTGCATGTGAGTCGACGTCCGACCCCTAACCGTCGCTGACTTTCAGCACCACCTTGCCGCGGGTGTGTCCCGTCTCGAGGGCTCGGTGCGCGTCCGCGGCATCCTCGAGGTCGAAGACCTGGTCGACGTAGACCTTCACGTCGCCGGACTCCAACAGCCGGGAGATGATCGCGAGGGTCGAGCCCTCGGGGGAGACGCGGAAGCCGCTCGCACGGACTCCGGCGGCCGCGGCATCCTCGGCGATGGAGGGCCAGCTGCCCGTTGGCACGTTCACGAGGAGGCCGCCAGGCTTGAGTACCTGCAATGACCGTGTGCCCGTGTCATCCGAGACGTTGCCGATCAGGTCGATCACGACGTCGAGGTCGGCCAGGGAGTCCTCGAAACGGGTGGTCGTGTAGTCGATGACCTCGCGCGCACCGAGCTCCCTCAGCCACTCCTCGTTGCGGGGTGAGCCGGTGGCGATCACGTGCGACCCAAAGTATGAGGCGAACTGGATGGCGAAGTGCCCGACGCCCCCGGCGCCGGCGTGGATGAGCATCCGCTGGCCCTCGTGCGCCTTCGCGACGTCGACAACGGCACCCCAGGCGGTGAGCGCCGCGAGCGGAACGCCCGCCGCCTCGACGTGCGACAGCGACTTCGGCTTGCGCGCGATGCACATGCCGGGAACGGTGAGGTACTCGGCGTACGCACCGGAGAGCCTCGGAACCATGGTCATGCCATAGACCTCGTCGCCGGGCTTGATCGGATGCGACTCATACGACGACTCGACGACGATTCCACTGAAATCGTTGCCGAGGATGGTCGGCCAGCTGGTGATGCCGGCAGAGGCACCCTTGCCCGCTCGCGTCTTCGTGTCGATCGGGTTCACGCCGGCCGCGACGACCTTCACGAGGAACTCCGCGTTCACTCGCGTCGGAACGTCGACGTCTGCAACATGCAGAACGTCGGCTCCCCCTACTGAGTCCATGATGATGGCCCGCATTGTGGTCATTAATGGCCTCCCCGCCGTACTACTGACAGTAAAAGCGGACAACAATTCGGCATTGTTACGAACTCGTCACCGCGCTGCTAACTTTTGACCTGATGAGTGAAGGTACCCCGCCCCCGTCCGAAACACCCGAGGAACGCAATCCGCGAGTTCGCGTCAACGAGGTGAGGCTCCTGAGCGACAACTGGTACCGCCTCCACACGACGAGCTTCGACTACCTCGGCGACGACGGCCAGTGGCAGACCCAGCACCGCGAGACCTACGACCGTGGTAACGGCGCGACGATCCTTCTCTACGACGCCGAGCGCCGCACCGTGCTGCTCACGCAGCAGTTCCGCTACCCGGTCTACGTCAACGGTCACCCCGACGGGCTCCTGCTGGAGACGGCGGCAGGCCTGCTCGACGACGACGACCCGGAGACCGCGATCCGTCGCGAAGCCATCGAGGAGACCGGCCACGAGATCGGTGAAGTCGAGCACGTGTTCGACGTCTTCATGAGTCCCGGCTCAGTCACCGAGCGACTGCACTTCTACGCGGCGCCCTACGATGCGAGCACGAGGCGCAATGCCGGCGGCGGCCTCGCAGACGAGGGCGAGAACATCGCGCTCGTCGAACTCGACATCGATGTGGCACTCGGGATGATCGAGACCGGCGCCATCGCGGATGCCAAGACGATCATGCTCCTGCAGTGGGCCAAACTCAGGGGCCCCTTTGCGCTCGGCTGACCTGCGCTGGGCCGAGTGTGCGGCGGCAGTCGTGGGCAGTGTTGCCGTCACCGTCGCGCTGGCGATCATCTGGATCGCCCGCGCCGGTGTTCCCCGCGAGCTCTACGTGAGCGAACTCGGGGCAGAGGGGGAACCCACAGCTGGGGCGTTCGAGATTGCGCTGCTGCTCATCGTGTTCGGCGGAAGTCTCGTCGCGTGGGCGGGCCGGAGGGTGCGGTCATCCGTTCGGATCCTCTCGGCGTGGACTCCGGCCATCTCGCTGTGGGTCGGATGCGCGTTCTTCCTGTTCGCGTCGCAGGTGACCTGCACGTCGGGATGCCCGCTGCCGTACGGTCCCTCGTTCACGTGGCAGGACTTCTCCCACACGCTCGCGGCCGTGATCGCCTTCGCCGCGGCGTGCTGGGCGATGCTGCAGACATCCTTCGCCCGGGAATCGCGCGTGCTCGCGAGGCTGTCACTGGCGACAGCGGTGCTGGTCGCGGTGATCGCCGGAACGGGCGGTCTGTTCTCGCTCTTCCGCTTTCAGGTGGAGCTCGGCAGCCGCATGGAGTTCATCGCCACGACGATCGCCATCGCGTGGCTCGTCGTTTTCGGGGTCGTTCTCGCGGTGCGGGCGGCCCGGGGCTCGCAACTAGCGACGCATGGCGTCGAGCAGGCGGCTGGCTAGCACGACGAGCGTGTGGATCTGGTTGTCGTCTCGCTCCACCCACTGGGAACGCGGTTCGCCCGGCAGCGGGACGAAATCCTGGTGCTGCTCCCACACCACGAGCGTGCGCTCAGCGCCGAGCACGTACTGCTGCCACCACACCTGGCGGAGGTACGAGCGGGGGATGCTGCGCCACGCGTGACGCGTCGTCTTGATCTCCGCCAGCACCACAGTGCCGCCGTGCACGGCGACACCGTCGGGGGTTGCGAGGTGCAATGGCTCGCCATCGGCGTGGAACAGTGTCGACGACGGCGCGATGCCGTGGCGAGCGCTGACCCAGCGGGCGATCTCGGGTTCGCGGGCCCTGCCGTGATCGGTGAAGGCGTTGCCCGAGAAGCCGGAGCCGAGGATCTTGTCGCGCGCGACAGCGCTCACCGCTCGCTCGCTCGACAGGCGCGCAGCATCCGTTGCCGTCACGCCCCGGCTGCGCGCGCGAATCCATGCAACCCTGTCGTCGGCGTGCGCAACCACCCGGTCGAGATGGGTTGTCGCCACACGCTCCCAGAGGTCGAGTTCGGGGTGCGGTGTCACTCGCTCATTCTCGCTCCTCCTGCCGACATGACCGCGCTGCCGCGCCAGTGCCTAGGCTTGACGCATGACCACCACACCTCTCTCCGTCCAGCTGTACACCGTGCGTGAGGCCTTCGCCGCAGATCCGGCGTCGGCGCTGCAGCGACTGTCGTCGATCGGCTTCACGACCGTCGAGCTCTACGGCTTCGTCGATCGGGTTGCGGAGTTCTCCGACCTGCTGCCGAAGTTCGGTCTCACCGCGTCGTCGGCTCATGCCTCGCTGATCGGCAAGGATGTCGTTCCGGTGTTCGAGGCGGCAAACGCGCTCGGCGTGACCACAGTGATCGATCCCATGGTCGCCGAGGAGCGTTGGACGACCTCCGACGACGTGGTCGCCATCGCAGACGAGCTGAACGCCGTGGCCGCAATCGCTGCAGACGCTGGCATCACGGTCGGCTACCACAACCACTGGTGGGAGCTTGAGAGCGCTCTCGACGGCACGAACGCCTTCGAGGCGTTCGCCGACAACCTCGACCCCGCTGTCATCCTCGAGGTCGACACCTACTGGAGCGCCGTCGGCGGCGTGGACCCGGTCGGCCTGCTGGAGCGTCTCGGTGACCGCGTGCGATTCATCCACGTCAAGGACGGCGACATCACGCGCGAGAACAAGAACCAGGTCGCAGTCGGTGGTGGCCGGATGCCCGTGCTCGAGATCCTCGCCGCTGCGCCCACCGCGACTCGCGTCGTCGAGCTCGACGACCACTCCGGCGACATCTTCGTCGCGCTGGAGGATTCGGTGCGTTTCCTCACGTCACACGGGGAGACCCTGTGACCGGCACGGGCCCGGTCGGGGTCGGCATCATCGGAGCCGGCGTCATCAGCACGCAGTACCTCGACAACCTGACGACGTTCCCCGACGTGCAGGTGCTCTTCATCTCAGACCTCGACGTCGCTCGCGCGCAGGCACAGGCCGAGGCGTACGGCGTCCCCGGTTTCGGCACGACCGAAGAACTGCTCGCGCACCCCGACATCGAGATCGTCGTCAACCTGACGATTCCCGCAGTGCACGTCGCGGTTGCCCTGCAGGCACTCGAGGCAGGCAAGAACGTGTGGACCGAGAAGCCGATCGCACTCGACCTCGCCAGCGGAGCCGAGCTCCTCGGCGAAGCGAGCAGGCTCGGGTTGCGGGTCGCGACGGCCCCGGACACGTTCCTCGGCCCCGGGTTGCAGGCCGGCCGCCGCATGATCGCCGAGGGGCGGATCGGCTCGCCCCTCACCGCGCTGACCCTGTTCCAGGTGCCTGGCCCCGAGGCGTGGCATCCGAACCCCGACTTCCTCTACGCGAAGGGGGCAGGGCCGCTCTTCGACATGGGGCCGTACTACCTCACGACGCTCGTGCAGAACCTCGGCCCCGTGCGTCGAGTCGCGGCGACAGCGTCGACCGCGCGCGAGACCCGGGTGATCGGCTCCGGCCCGCGCGAGGGTGAGAGCTTCGCCGTCGAGGTGCCCACCCACGTGAGCGCGCTCCTCGAGTTCGAGGGCGGCGCGTCCGCCCAGTGTGTGTTCAGCTTCCAGTCCCACCTCAGGCGTGCAGGGTTCGTCGAGATCGCCGGCACCGAGGGCACCCTCGTCTTCCCGGACCCGAACATGTTCGAGGGCGAGTTGGTGCTGTGGGGCGACGGTGAGGAGCCGGAGACGGTGGCGATCACGAGCGACACGGGCCGGGGGACCGGGGTGGTCGATCTCGCGAGGGCCATCCGTGCTGGCGTGCCGGAGCGGGCATCCGGGGAGCTCGCCTTCCACGTTCTCGACATCATGGTCTCGATCGGATCCGCGGCGGAGTCGGGCGGCTTCGTTGATGTCGTGAGCACCGTCGAGGTGCAGCCGCCGCTGCCGGAAGGCTGGGATCCGCGCGCGGCGACCCTGTAAAGACGGAGGGGCAAAATCGTGTCTGTCGACTTGCCCGGCTCACCGACTGTCCGATAACGTGAAAAAACTATGGTTTCGCCCTGGTTCCCTTTTCTCTGAGTTCTTTAAGGATCGGAATGAAGCGTTCACTTGTCATTGGCGGTGTCGCGGTTGCAGCAGCCGCGTCTCTAGCACTCGTTCCGACCGCGGCACTCGGGCACACGGATGGCCTCTTCACTTGGTCCTACACCCCCGTGGGTTCCGATGCCGGCGGGTTCTCGAGCGTCTCGAAGACGGATGCAGCGCTCGCGTTGCTCGGCGAGAGCACTCTCGAGGAGTTCCCCGATGTCACGGGTGCTGAGGTATGTGACGAAGTCGGTTATGCCGTCGGATTCGCTGACAAGGTGGATGTGGTCGAGAGCACGATGCGCGCGATTGCCACCTGGGATCACTCCACGGGAGCGATCCTGACAGGCCCCACGGAGCTCACCATCGACGGGCAGGCCTACATCACCGACGTCCGGGAGCTCGACACCCTCGCTGACTGCAGCATCATCACGCTTGCGGAGCTGGACGGCGGGAACGACTGGGCCATCATCGAGGTCGATGCGGCAACGGGTGCCGCGGAGGTGCTCGCCGAACTCCCCCTCATCGAAGGCGAGTACACCGGCCTTGCTACTGACGCATCGGGGGTGACCTACCTCTTCATGACTTTTGCGGGGTACCCGTACTACCGAACTGTGGATCTGGGAGCGGGAACGTTTGGTCCTGCGAGCGCTCTTGACGGGCTCAGTGACTATTTTGAAAGCTCTGGCTTTACGCAGGGCGTCGACTTCGACGCCGCTGGCGGACTCTGGGCGGTCACCGGTGTCGACGCGGAGGAGCAGTACCACCTCATCTCGTTCGCAGCCGGTGCGGAGCTCGGCACCGCCACGCCGACCGACAGTGGGGTGCTGCCCTATGAGGGCGAGGGTCTCCTCATCAACGCGCCTATTCCGTTGACCGCGGAGGGTTCGGCAATTCAGCCCGTCCAGCCTGTACCGGCGCCGGCGCCTGCACAGCCGCAACTTGCAGCAACGGGATCGGAGCTGCCAGCGGGTATCGCTGCGGTCGCTCTGGCGCTCCTCGCCGCAGGCGGTGTGATGCTCGTCGTGCGCCGCCGCGCCGCATAGTTCGAATCGCAACAAAGAATGAGGGTCCCGGGTGCCGGGGCCCTCATTCTTCATCGCGCCTCGTCCCACCGAGCGTGCCGAGTCGCGCGCAATAGTTGAACGCCGTTCGAGTAGCCGGGTAGCATCGGAGGGTCTGGGGCACGATTCGCCCACATCCTTCACAGCACGAGAGGCGCGACCATGACGCGTTCCCGCATCCTTCTCACTGGTTCCGTCGCGACAGCCGCCGCTGCCGCACTGCTTCTGTCGCCCGTTGCGGCGTCCGCTCACACCGACAACCTCTACACGTGGGCCTTCGACCCGCAGGAGGACACCGGCGGTTTCGCCACGACATCCAAGACGGATGCCGCTCTCACTCTTCTGCCCGCTGACACCGTCGATACGACCGATCAAGTGACCGGCATGGAGATCTGCGACGAGGTCGGCTACGCCGTCGCCGGGTCGTTCGAAGGCACCCGCACGGTGATGACGTGGGACCACACGACCGGCGCTGTTCTCTCGGGACCCGTGCCGATCACGATCGACAGTGGTGAGCTCGTGCAGTATGTGCAGGAACTCGACACGCTTGCCGACTGCACCGTGATCACCATCCTCGGGTACGACTCCGACGGCTCCGGAGTCGCCATCGCGAAGGTCGACCCGACCACAGGCGTCGCGACCATCCTCGTGGAGCTCCCCGTCTTCGAGACGGAGTCGTACACGGGTCTCGCCACCGCCCCTGACGGCACGACGTACGTGTTCGTCAGTGTCGGTGACTATCCGAACGTCGCTCTGGTGGACTTCGAAACCGGAACCATCGGTACTCCCGTGCTCCTCAACGGACTGAGCACCTACTTCGATAGCAGCGGCTTCACCCACGGCGTCGATTTCGATGCCGCAGGCGCACTATGGGCGATTACCGGTGTCGACGCCGAACAGCGGTACCACCTCGTGAGCTTTGCAGCGGATGCCAGCATCCCGAGCGCAACGCCGACGGACAGCGGCCCCTACTCCTTCGAGGTACCGCCCTTCGTCGACTCGCCGATCCCGCTCACCACCGAGGGTCTGGCGCCCACCCCAGTCGCGCCGGTGACCCCGGTCGAGCCGGCGAAGCCCGTGCTCGCGGCCACCGGATCCGAGATGCCGCTCGGCCTTGCAGCAGGAGCGCTCGCTCTTCTCGTGGCCGGTGCTGCGATGTTCGCCGTTCGCCGCCGGTCGGCCTGATCTCCCGTCGTCACGAACGCCCCGCGATGGTGTCGCGGGGCGTTCGTCGTTTCCTGAAGCCGGTAGAGCCCTCGTCGACGCTTGGCACTTCGGCCTCGCTGGCGCTAACCTGTGAAAACCATGGGTTGATCATGGTTCACATTTCGCGACACAACTCCTGCCCAGCACATCACGTGAGGTCATCCATGAAGCGCTCCCTCGTCCTTGCCGGCACAGCCGTGGCAGCAGCCGCGTCGCTTGCGCTCCTTCCGGCGGCTGCCACTGCTCACACTGACAACCTCTTCAGCTGGGGCCACACCTCCGAGGGTGAGACGCAGCCCAGTGCGTTCCTGAGCGTTGGCAAGTCGGATGCGACGCTGACCGCGCTCGCTGACACCTCCAGCACCACCGATTTCATCACCGGGACCGAGATCTGCGACGACAAGGCGTATGCGCTCGACAGTGCCGCGAACTCGATCATCACGTGGGATCACACCACGGGCGCGGTCATCTCGACGGTGCCGATCACCGCGGACTTCGAGGTCGGCGAGCTGGTCGAACTCGACAGCCTCGCTGACTGCACGCTCCTCACGATCGGCTACGTGGGTGAAGGTCTCCAGGCGGCCTTCAGCGTTGACCCGACCACCGGCGCGCTTGCGCTCGTGGCCGAGCTCGACAACCTGGAGATCGGGGAGTACACCGGCATCGCAACCTCTCCCGGCGGCGTCACCTTCGTTTTCTCAACGTTCGACGACAATCCGTCTGCAGCCACGCTCGACCTCTCGGATGGCAGCCAGTCCGATCTCTTCCCCCTTGCGGGCCTCATCGCCGTGACCGGCGGTAGCGAAGGCTTTACGGCGGGGATCGACTTCGACGCAGCTGGCGGACTCTGGTTCATCCACGGAATCGACGACATCGAGGAGCTCTACCTAGCAACCTACGCTTCCGGCGCCGACCTCTCGACCGCTGAACCGGTCGAGATCGGCATCGTGCCGTACTACGTCACGGACCCCGGCTACCCGTTCGTCGGGTTCCCTGCCCCGCTGGCCGCCGACGGTGTCAGCGTCCCGGTCCCGGTGGCCCCCGTCGTGCCCGCACAGCCGCAGCTGGCCGCGACCGGCTCCGAGTTGCCGATCGGCATTGTCGCCATCGCGCTCTCGCTCCTGGTTGCTGGTGGCGCCGCTCTCGTGCTGCGTCGCCGCACCGCCTAACACCACATCACGAAGGGCCTCGCGACTGCATGGTCGCGGGGCCCTTCGTGCTTCTACCTCTCCGTCACCGTGCCGTGCTTGATGTGAAGGCGCCGCTGGGCCCGGCGGGCGACCGCCGAGTCGTGGGTCACCAGCACGAGCGTGAGTCCCTGGTCGCGCCAGAGCCCCTCGAGCAGGTCCATGATGTCGTCGCGGGTCTCCTCGTCGAGGTTGCCGGTCGGTTCATCCGCCAGCAGGACCTCGGGATTCTTGACGAGAGCTCGTGCGATGGCGACCCGCTGCTGCTGACCCCCCGACAGCTCGGCTGGCCTGTGGGACCCCCGGTCGCCCAGCCCAACGGATGCCAGCGCCGCCGCCGCGCGTTCGCGACGTTCTGCTGCCGGCACCCGTAGGGGCTCCAGCGCCGTCTCGACGTTCTCCTGTGCGGTGAGTGTGGGGATCAGGTTGAAGCCCTGGAAGACGAAGCCGATCTGCTTCGCGCGGATGCTCGCGAGCGAGCGATCCGGCATGCTCGAGAGTTCGCTACCGCCGAGGCCCACCGAGCCCTTCGTTGGCCGCTCGAGTGCTCCGAGCAGCTGCAGGAGGGTGGACTTGCCGCCGCCCGTGGGGCCCTGGATCGCCACGAGTTGCCCTGAGGGGATCTCGAGGGAGACGTTCTTCAGGGCGGTGACCGTGCGCTTGCCCTGCTCGTAGGTCTTGCTGACGTGCGTGAGTGTGTACATGGTGTCCTTCGTTGTGGGGGAGAGCGGGATCAGGCGACGCTGCGGAGTGCTTCGGCCGGGCGAAGGCGTGAGGCACGCCAGCCACCGATGACGCCGGCGAGCAGGCCGCCCAGCACGGCGAGTCCGACCGCGACGAGGATGATGGTGGCCGTCACCGGGGCCTGCAGCACGACCTCGGTGGCCGCGGTGGTCGCCTGCTCTCCGAAGCCCGCTGGCGCGCCTCCGCCGGGCATCCCGCCCCCCTGCATGCCGCCGCCCGGGAATCCGCCGCCGGGCCCACCCACGGTGGGAGCGGCCGAGCCGCTCAAGGTCGGCCCGATGAGGTTGACGACGAGAATGCCGAGCAGGCCGACGGCGACGCCGACGACACCGCCGAGGAGGCCCTGCACGAGCGATTCGCCAGCGACCTGGCCGACGATGCGCCGGTTACTCCAGCCGATGGCCTTGAGCGTGCCGAACTCGCGGGTGCGTCGGGTGACGCCCGAGATCGTGAAGAGGATCGCAATGAGGAATGCTGCGCCGAGCACGATGATCGAGAGCCAGGTTCCGAGGCTGGAGATGAGGCTCGAGGCAGTCGACAGCGAGCCGGAGACGCTGGAGGCGAGGTCGGCCTGGGTGCTGACCGTGGCATCCGGGAGCGCCGCTTCGAGGTCGGTCTGAACCTGGGTGATCGCCTCAGCCGACGACGCCTGAACGTAGACGGACGAGATCTCGCCGTCCAGGCTAGCGAGGGTCTGGGCCGTGTCGAGCGGGATGTACGTGTTGGAGGCGGTCGAGGCATCGGACGACGTGGATGCCACGATCCCCACAACCTCGAACTGCTCGCCACCGATATCCATCGAGTCCCCCACGGCGAGCCCGGAACTCGTGGCATAGGTCGCGTCGACGATGACGACGTTCGCGCCCGCGTCGTCTGTCGAGAACGTGCGCCCCTCGGAGAGGGTCACCGCGGTGAGGGGCCCGACCGCCGCGCCATCCACCTCGATGCCCTCGACGGTGAACGAATCGACGTCGAACGAACTGCCGCCAGCGCCGTCGGGGCCGCCTGGCCCACCGCCCTCGCCGGGTTGGCCCAGCTGGCTCATGTCGGGCAGCTCACCGTTGAACGTCGTGTTCGTGAGGGAGAGCGTCGAGGTCGCGGCGGCGACGTTGTCGACCGCGAGAACGCTGTCGAGTGTCGAGGCGGGGATCGTGGGGGTTCCGAAACCGGCCGACAGGCGCGACTGGCTGAGCGATGTCGTGCCGTCCGTGCTCTCCCCGGCGCCCGCCCCGAAGTCGAAGCGCGGGCGTCCGCCGCCCTCGGCGAGTTCATCCTCGGTCGGCACCTCGATCGTTCCGCTGACCGTGACATCCGTGCCGACTCCGTAGATGGACTCGAGCACGCTGGCCTGCGCGTTCCTGACTCCCGCGGAGACGCCGTTGACGACGATGACGAGGGCGATCGCCAGGGCGAGCCCGAGCGCGATGATGATGGTCTGTTTTCTGCGATTCGTGAGTTCACGTATCAGGTAGGTGGCGAACATGCTTCTCCTAGTGACTGGATGCCGGATCGGGCGGGTGGTCAGACTCGAGACGCTAGGAACGTCATCTATGCGGTCACCATGGGCTGCCTATGAATCAGTTATGGATCAGCGCTCTCAGGCAGAATCGACACCGTTCACAGAGCCCTCATAGGAAACTCCCAATACTGGAACCATGGCCGAATCCCGTCACACCCCAGCGCTCGCCGCCCAGCCCCGCATCACCCGGGCAGACGGCTCGCCCATCCGGGCTGTCGTCGTCGATGACGAGGAGTCGCTCACCGACCTGCTGTCGATGGCCCTCCGCTACGAGGGCTGGGACGTGCGGCACGCGCCCGACGGGCAGCGCGCGCTGTCGACTGTGCGGGAGTTCCGCCCGGACGTGATCGTGCTCGACATCATGCTCCCCGACATCGACGGCCTCAGTGTGCTGAGTCGGTTGCGCGCTGACGGCGTGCAGACGCCCATTCTCTTCCTCACGGCCAAGGACTCGGTGGATGACAGGGTCGCAGGTCTCACCGTGGGGGGCGACGACTACGTGACCAAGCCGTTCAGCCTCGAGGAGGTCGTTGCCCGGCTGCGCGGGCTCATCCGTCGCTCGGCGCTCGCCATCGCCTCCAACGAGGGCTCCCTCCTCGAGGTCGGTGACCTGACGCTCGACGAGGACAGCTATGAGGTGCACAGGGCCGGCCAGCCCATCGAGCTGACGGCCACCGAGTTCGAGCTCCTGCGCTTCCTCATGCGCAACCCGCGGCGCGTGCTGAGCAAGGCGCAGATCCTCGACCGGGTGTGGAGCTACGACTTCGGCGGTCGATCGAGCGTCGTCGAGATCTACATCTCCTACCTGCGCAAGAAGATCGACTCGCTCGGCGTGCCCATGATCCACACTGTTCGCGGGTTCGGGTACGTACTGAAGCCGACGCTATGACGGCCGTGGACGAAGCTCCCCAACCGCAGGCGTCGGTGCCCGCCCGTCGCTCGCGTCGACTGACCCTCCAGCGCACACTCGTGATCGGCATCGTCGGCCTCCTCGCGGCCATCACCGTCGTGATCGGAGTGCTGAGCGTCGTCGCACTGCAGAGCTTCCTCGTCGGCAGGCTCGACACCCAACTCACCGCGACGACCGACCGGTCACTCGGCGCCCTCGACGGCAGTCAGGGGGGTGGAGGCGGCCAGGCTCCGCCCCTGGCATCCCAGTTCCTCGGCATTCCGGGCCAGCGCGACGGCACGCTTGCGGCCGTCGTGAGCAACGGCGTCGTCTTCAACGCCGCGGTGATCTCCGAGGATGGCGGCTTCGAGCCGGTGGTCGAAGAGCAGCTCCAGGGTCTGATCGGTCTGCCCGTCGACGGCAAACCCCACACCGTGGACCTCGGCGACCTCGGGCGCTACCGTGTCGTCGTCGCAGCGCCCGTGGCATCCGACACACTCCTCGTCGGGCTGCCCCTCGCAGAGGTCGACGCGACCGTCCTGCAGCTCGGCCTGCTCATCACGGGCATCGGCGTCGCGGGTCTGCTCCTCGCGGGCGCCGCAGGTGCGCTCGTCGTGCGCCTCGCGCTCCGGCCACTCGGGCGGGTTGCGGATGCCGCGACCCGCGTTGCCGAGCTGCCACTCGACCGTGGTGAGGTGGCGCTCGCCGTTCGGGTGTCCGACGACGATGCCGACCCTCGCACCGAGGTGGGCAAAGTGGGCGCGGCGTTCAACGTCATGCTCGAGCACGTGTCCTCCGCCCTCACGGCTCGGCAGGCCAGCGAGAACAAGGTGCGTACCTTCGTGGCGGATGCCAGCCACGAGCTGCGCACGCCGCTCTCCTCGATCCGCGGCTACGCCGAGCTCACGCGTCGGTCTGGGCACGAGCTCCCCGACGACATCGTGCACGCCATCGGCCGCGTGGAATCGGAGTCCGTGCGCATGACCGGCCTCGTGGAAGACCTCTTGATGCTCGCTCGCATCGATGAGGGCGCTGCACTCGATCACAACCCGGTCGACCTCGGTCGACTCCTCGTCGACGCCGTGAGCGACGCGCAGGCGGCTGGCCCCGATCACGAATGGGAGTTGCGGGTCCCGAAGCGCCGCGTCACGGTCAGGGGGGATGCCAGCCGCCTCCACCAGGTCGTCGCCAACCTGCTCACCAACGCTCGCGTGCACACCCCGGCCGGCACGCACGTCATCGCGACTCTCGGCCGCCGCACGGCCTCCGAGGGACGGGAGGCGGTCATCGAGGTCATCGACTCCGGGCCCGGAATCGACGCAGACCTGCTGCCGAGCGTGTTCGAGCGGTTCGTGCGCGGTGACGGTTCCCGCGCCCGCGCGACGGGCAGCACGGGGCTCGGTCTTGCGATCGTCTCCGCGGTCGTCGAGGCGCACGGCGGGCGCACCGAGGTCACGAGCGAGCCGGGCAAGACGGTCTTCCGCGTCATCCTGCCCATGGACTGACTCCGTGGGGTTTGCGGATGCGGAGCGCGTGCCGTAGCCTTGGGGGAGCCAAAGACCGCAGGTCTTCGTCGTGTGTGCAAACACAAGACGATCTAATCCATCATCACGATGGGCCCAGCGCAGGTGACCGAAGTTACATCCGAGCAATCGGATTCCCGCTCCGTGCTCCTGCTCTCCTGCAGAAGCCGGAGCTTTTGTGTTTTCCGGTGGTCGAGGCCATGAAACCCACCATTGAAGGAGCACCATGGCGAACAAGGAAGCATCCGTCGCCGAGCTTACGGACAAGTTCCGTACCTCGAGCGCCGTCCTGCTCACCGAGTACCGCGGTCTCACTGTTGCGCAGCTGAAGAGCCTGCGCAAGGAACTCAGTGAGGACGCCACCTACGCCGTGGTGAAGAACACGCTGACCAAGATTGCGGCGAACGCTGCGGGGATCTCGTCCTTCGACGACTCCCTCGCCGGCCCGTCCGCCATCGCCTTCGTGCACGGTGACCCGGTCACCGTCGCGAAGAAGTTGCGTGACTTTGCCAAGGCAAACCCTCTTCTGGTTGTGAAGGGCGGCTACTTCGACGGTAGCGCTCTCACCGCAGACGAGGTCAAGAAGCTTGCCGACCTGGAGACCCGAGAGGTGCTGCTTGCGAAGTTCGCTGGCGCCGCCAAGGCCTCGCTGTTCGGCGCAGCGTACTTGTTCAACGCACCGCTCTCGAAGGCCGTTCGCACGGTCGAGGCGCTGCGCGAGAAGCAGGACGCCGCGCAGTAGCGCGGCGCAAGATAATTCAGCCCGCGCTCGCGCGGCGAGTAACAACTAAGGAGACATCATGGCAAAGCTGACCAGCGACCAGCTGATCGAAGCATTCAAGGAGCTCACGCTCATCGAGCTCTCGGAGTTCGTCAAGGCATTTGAGGAGACCTTCGAGGTCACCGCTGCGGCACCCGCCGCGGTTGCCGTTGCCGCACCCGCCGGTGCCGGTGGCGCAGCAGATGAGGTCGAGGAGAAGGACTCGTTCGACGTCGTCCTCGAGTCGGCCGGTGAGAAGAAGATCCAGGTCATCAAGGAGGTGCGTACCCTCACGAGCCTCGGTCTCGGCGAGGCGAAGGCACTCGTTGACGGCGCTCCCAGCACCGTGCTCGAGGGTGCAAACAAGGAGACCGCCGAGAAGGCCAAGGCTGCCCTCGAAGAGGCCGGCGCAACGATCACCCTCAAGTAGTCACCGCCCCTTCAGGGGCGTACTTGCTGGTACTGGGCATCACCCCGAAATGGGGTGGTGCCCAGTATTGTTCATGCGCTTGCACAAACATGAGGCTGTCGGCATAATGGGGGACAGCCGTTGTCGTTCCCCCCGCGACTACGGCGAAAATTACCCGAGCGAGTATCCCCCCAACGCTCTCTAGACAGCCTTACCCTCTGGCTAGCGTGCCCTGCGGTGGTGCTCACTGATGAAAGTGCACATCCCCCGAGATGCGTCTTGACTGTGGTCCGATGCGGACCGCCGAACCGGTGGCGTTACCCGAAAGCACACCGGCACGGCGGTCCCGCGGACCCGTCGCTATTTTCGGTCTGGCGCTCGCCTTTCTCGCTCTCTCGGCATTCGGCATCGCCGGTGCCCCCCTTTCTGCGAGTGCCGTATCCGGGCCCATGCAGCCGCAGCCCGTTCTCATCCTCAACGACAACTGCACCGCGACTCTCTCGCTCGTCGATCTCGTGGTCGACAGGGCGTACGACATCTCGATCGTCGACGCGTCGGGTGCGAACGTCCTCGACCTGACCCTCGTGGCCTCGGACACCGTGCTGGACTCCTTTGCCACGGTGCCCGCGGGCAGCCACGAGCTCACCGTGACTGACTCGGCAGCCCCAGCATTCACCGCGAGCCGCTCCATCGATGTCGCGGAGTGTGCGACGCCAGCCGCGCCAGCATCGGCGGATGAAGGCCAGGCGGATCCCCTCATCGTCGCCACCGCGCACGAGTGCGATCTCCTCGGAGCGACAGACGTGCGCGTGGATGCCACGGGCCTCAGTTCAGGCGCGTACCCGGTGGGTGTCGCCGTGGACGGCGCCCCGGTGCCGGGCGTCGCCGACATCGAACTCTCCGCCGAGAAGAGCTCCGCTGTCATCCCGGATGTGCCGAATGGCGACAGCTATGTCGTGTGGATGAAGGATTCCACCGGCGGCGTCGTCAGCGCCGATTCGGTCAACCTCCCGATCTGCGACCTCCCGACCCTCGAGGAGCCCGACTCCGAGTCCGGGCCGGTCACGGTCGACCCGCAGGCTGGCGAGGAGACGACAGGGGCCGCAGCGGCACCGAGCGGCTCGCTCGCCGCAACCGGCAGCATCGCGGTTCCCGATGCCGTCGTCGCCGCCCTCGGCGCACTGCAGCTCGGGGCGCTCATCGTCGGAACAGCCATCCTCCGGGGTCGCGGGCGCGGCGAGCACCGCGCCTAGCCGTCGCTTAGTGCGCGGAGCGCACCGGCGACGCGAGGAGCGGGAGGCGCATGCGGAATGACGTCCCGACGCCCTCCTCGCTCTCGACCTCGAGTTCCCCGTCGTGAGCGACGACGATCGCGCGGGTGATCGTGAGGCCGAGTCCCACTCCGGGCACAGCGTTGCGGGTTGCCGTCGAGGCGCGGAAGAACCGGGCGAACAATTTGTCGAGCTCCTCCTCGGGGATGCCGATGCCCGTGTCGGTGACCGTGATCACGGCATCGACCTCGTCGACCTCCAGTGTGACCGAGACCGTGCCGCCGCTCGGGGTGAACTTGATGGCGTTCGAGAGCAGGTTGTCGACCGCCTGGCCGAGCCTCACGCTATCGCCGCTGACGGTGGGGTTGACGTCGGGCAGGGACACGTGGACGGTGATGCCCGCGGCATCCGCTGCCGGGCCAGCCGACTGCACAGATGACGTGACGATATCGGCGAGTTCGACGGATGCCGCCACGAGCGAGAGCTTTCCTGACTCGACCTGGGCTGTGAACAGCAGGTCACCCACGAGTCGCAGAAGGCGGTGGGCGTTGCGCTCGACGACTTCGAGATACTTGTGCTGCTCGGCGCTCAGGCCGCTGTCGTCGTCCTCCCTGAGTAGTTCGAGGTAGCCGAGGATCGACGTGAGCGGCGTGCGCAGCTCGTGGGAGATGAGGCCGACGAATTCGTCCTTGAGCCGGGATGCCTCGAGAGCTGTGGTGATGTCGGTGGCGACGAAGAGGTATCCGGCCGTCTCGCCGGCCTCGTCGAGGCGCGGTGTGACCGAGACCGACACGGGCAGGGTGGTGCCGTCCTCACGCACGTAAGTCCACTCGCGCACGTCGACGCTGCCGAGCCTCGCATTCTCGACGAGGGACGAGAACCCGGGATTGAGTACCGTCTCGCCGGGAGGATAGTTGCGCTCCTTCGCGTAGACCTCGAGCTCCTCCGCGAGGTGGAAGTCGAAGATGTGCATCCTGTCTTCCGCATCGAGACGTGCTGTGCCGAGCATCTGGGTGGCACCCGGATTCCAGGCGTCGATGAGCCCCTCGGTGTCGGTGCCGATGACGGACTGCTGGGTCACGGCCCCCCACAGCCCGCGGTAGAGCCGATCGGCCGCGCGGTAGCGGTTCTCGCTCTCCTGCAGGCGCACGGCGTATTCGACAGTGTCCTGGAGCATGCGCTCCTTGTCATCGGCGAGCTTCTTGATCGCCTTGACCTGCTCCCGGCCGAGACGCGCGAGTTCGTTGACGATGGCGGCCGCCATTGCGAAGACGATCGGCGTGAACACCCCGCGCAGCCACTCAGAGGGAGTGTCGATGAGCACCAACCCTGTCGCTGCGGGCAACGAGAGGGCAATGGACGTGCCAGCCGCGGCATACAGGATGAAGCGACGCCCCTCTCCCGCGGCGAGCCACACCACGGGGAGGATGATGAGAGAGGAGAACAGCGATGCCGTCGCGCCGGTTCCTGCGCGGAAGAATCCGAACGCGAGGAGGTCGAGCGCTGGCACGATCATGACGATGCCCGAGTACCGGTAGTCATCCCGCCAGACGATGGCGAGTGTGGTCGCGGCACCGAGCGTCGCGATGGCGATCCAGAAGTAGACCGGCTCAGAGATGGTCAGGTCGGGGAACAGCACGATCGCGATGAGCGCGAGCCCAAGGCCTGCGAGTGTCGCGGATTGCTTGACGGGGGTGCTCGGGCGATCGATGATCTTCGCGAAGAACGCCGACACGCGACCCCCGCTCATGGCTTCGGCTCCTTACCCACGGCAAGCCACGCGATGAGTTCACGGGGGCTGAACGGCTTCGAGAGGAAGTGATCTGCGCCTGCCGCAAGACTCTTCGTTCGTTCGGAGTCATCGACAGAAGCGGAGAGGAGAGCGATGCGCAGGTCGGGGTTGGCGTCGCTGGCTCGCACCGCACGGCAGACGTCGAGTCCGCTGAGTCCGGGCATCGATATGTCGAGGATGGCGAGGTCGGGCTGCTCCTCGAGTATCGCCGCGAGCGCCGCATCCCCGTCGGCGACGACCGCAACGGGATCGAGACCCGCTCGCCGAGCCGCGAGCGTCACGAGGTCGCGGATGTCGGCATCGTCGTCGGCGATCACGATCCGGTAGGGCGCTGCCGTGCTCACAGGAAGTACACCGCCCTCACGAAGAGCAGCACCGAGACGACCGCGATGGCAAAGAGTGCCTTCGGAATGAGCAGCCGCTCGTGCCGCCGGTCGCGTTCCAGCTCCTCCCGCAGAAAACTGCGGGTGTACTCGTCGCTCATGCGGTGACCCTTCCGACCTTCTCCGTCTTATCCCAGCGGGCCTCTGCGCCCCGGGCCTGCTTGATGTACGAGTCGATGGTGACCGCACACAGGATCGGTCCGTAACCGACGATGTAGGTGAGCACGGGTGAGAGCACACGGCCAGCCTTCGTGCCGTCGATGAGCTTCGCGAACCAGGCGAAGAGCATCGAGAACGCGATCCACGCGTAGGCGAAGATCGTCCATCCCGTGACGAAGGCCTGGCTCGCCTGCACGCCGAGGGCGGCGGGCAGCAGAATCTCGAAGAGGCCGGGAAAGAAGGCCGTGATCATGACGAGGATCGACAGGATGCCGGGAAACAGAAGTGCCTCGAGCCAGGCCTGCCTCGCGATCATCCCGTCGAGCTGCAGCGCGAGGATGATCGAGTAGAAGTAGGTGAGAGTCGCGAGCCCCCAGAGGCCCTGGAAGGCGATCACTGCGAGGTCGCTGCCGAGGAAGAAGAGCCCGAGGAGTCCGATCGACGAGGCGATCATCACGGCGGGGAGCAGCATGATGCTGAACCACGAAAGACCGAAGACGAAGCCGCCGAGGTCGTGGGCTCGCCGCGGGTGGAACCACACGCGCTTGTAGCGCGAGGTGACCTGCACGTTGCCCCTCGCCCAGCGCAGTCGTTGCTTCCACAGCGCCGAGATCGTTCCCGGCTCCTCCGCAAGCACGATCGCGTACGGGTCGAAGACGACCTCCCGCCCGCTCAGCTGTGTCTCGAAGGTCATGACGGTGTCCTCGGCGAGGCTGCTCGTGTCGATGCGTCCGCCGAGGTTCACGAGGTTGTCCCGCGAGTGCAGCTGTGCACCTCCCGCGAGGCACGCCTGCGCACCGAGCACGTTCTGGGCGCGACGGGATGCGGCCTGAGCGAGCACGTACTCGATACCGATGAATCGCATGAGGTAGTTCTTCTTGGGGCTGCCCTCGCGGATGTACGCGCTCACCGCACCGATCTTCGGGTCGGCGAGGTGCCGGGTCATCTTGCGGAGGGAGTCGGGGAGGAAGATGACGTCGGCATCCGTGATCAGGAGTGCCTGCATCCAGTCGTCCTCGAGGATCAGCCCGAGACCGTGGTTGATCGTGTGGGCCTTGCCCTGTCCACCCTGCTCGCGCCGCAGGTGGTACACGCGGCCCGGGTAACGCTCGGCGCGCTCGCGGATCACGTCCGGGGTCTGGTCGGTACTCGCGTCATCCACGACGTAGACGCGCAGGGCCCAGTCCGGATAGTCCATCGCGATCAGGCGGTCGATGGTCGCGCCGATCACGACGCCCTCGTTCCAGGCGGGTATCACCACGGCAACCCGCGGCAGGTAGGGTGCAGCCTCCCGGTAGTGGTTGCGGAAGGCGTGGAACGGGATCGCTATGAACTGCGCGAGGGTCGTGACGATCGGGATGACTCCCGTGCCCACGAGGATCACGAGGAACCACTCGAGAGCGTCGTGCCCGACGACCAGCCAGTCGACCGTCATCGTGCTGCCCTCGCCTCGTCGAGGATCTGCGCGACGTGGTCGTAGCGACCGACGTCGGTGGCGTCGTGGGAATCGGTGGATGCCACGAGCGTGACGCCGGCCGCGAGTGCGGCTCGAACGGCTCGCGCCCCGGGGCACACCCACTTCTCGTTGACCTCGACGAGCGTGCCCGTCGCGCTCGCGGCCGTGGACCAGCGGCGAAGCTGTTCGTCGGTGAGGGAATCCTCGCTCAGCCCGACCTTCGGCAGGATCGAGAACCAGTGGGCGAGCTGAAGCGTGCGTGCGTCGTGGTCGAATCCGATCATGGCAGCGATGGATGCCTCGACGAACTGCTCGAGAGCGTCGGCGGGGGAGAGACCGGCGTCGATCCGCTCGCGAGTCTCGCCGGGGCTCCACGGGCCATCGGTGCCGGGGAACTGGTGGTCGGCGAGCACTACGGCATCGATTCCCTCGAGATTCACTGGCAGGTCGATGTCGCCGGCGACCGACAGCAGCTTGGCCTCCACCCCGGTGAGCACGGCGAGACCCGGGGCGACATCCTCAGTGGCCGCCATCTCGGCCGACACCGCGGCGACGAACTCCGGAACCCACGCGGTGTCGGCTCGCACGTGTTCCGTCAGGCGTACACGCTCGAGCCCCCGCACCGCGGCGGCATCGAGATTCTCGCGCAGGGAGCTGTGGCCGTCGTCCGAGAAGGTCGAGTGCACATGGTGGTCCCCGAGGAGGAGCGGTTCGGAGGTCACTCGTCCTCCGGGCCGTGGGCCGCATGCTCGGAGACCAGAACCTCGGCCGGGTCGACGAAGACGTCCTCCAGGAAGCGCACGGTGGCGATCTCGCGGAAGTCGATCCCGGAGGGCAGCTGACGACCGAGCGCCAGGTCGAGGGCGAGCACGGGCAGGTCGACGCCAGCGGCGATCGTGAGAGGCAAGGCGCCGGGGAATCGTGGGTTGACCTCGAGGAGCGCGGGAAGGCCATCGGCATCGCGACGCAGTTGCACGTTGGCCACGCCGTCGAGGCCGATCGCCGCGGCAACGAGTCCGGCCTGGCGCTGGAGCTCCTGGTCGCGAACCGTCTGGCCCGCGATGGAGACTCCCGAGTCGACGCGGGCGCGCGTGCGCGGCACGGCAGCGACGAGCTCCCCGCCGGCGGCGATCACGTCGACCGAGTACTCCTCGCCGGGGAGGTTCGCCTGGATGATGATCGACTCGTCGTGCGGCATCGCCTCGAGTTCCTCACGGTCGGCGACGAGTCGAACACCGCGGCTGCCTGCTCCGCGGCGCGGCTTGATGATGACGGGGAACACCCAGTCGGCAGCCTTGCCCGCGGCATCCAGCGTCATCGTCGTCGGTACTCGCGCCGTGGATGCACAGGCCTCCGCGAGGGCGAGCTTGTCAAGGCAGGTCGCGAGCGTCGAGAGGGCGGGAGCCGCGAGAACGGCGGGCGAGAGTTCGGTGCGGCGTGCTGCGAGTGGTTCGAGTTCGACGTCGACGGTGGAGAAGACGACATCGATGTCGTCCGCGCGAACGATCGAGAGGATGCCGTCCACGAACTCCGGCGAGCGCCCAGGCTCCACCAATCGTCGGCGCTCCGCCGGCACGAGGTAGAGGCCAGCGGCCCAGCCATCCATGTCCGCCGCGAAGACCTCGACTCCGGCAGCCACGAGCGAGCGGATGACGGCGACTCCTGCAGCGCCTCCCGCTCCCGTCACGAGTACACGCGTCACGAGCTGGCCACCCTCCTGCGCGCGGGCGTCGAGAGATCTGAGGTCTCCCGGATGATCTCGAGCGGCTCGACGAGCTTGCCCCCGCCGTACCGCGACCAGTAGCGAGCCGTGGCGACGACGAAGTCGGGTTCGAGATAGCTGCGGATGCCCGTCTGCGACTCGAAGCAGGCGAGGAGCTCGAGCTTGCGCTCCCAGAAGCCGTCGATCGACACGAACCTCGTGGGCTTGTAGTCGACCGTCGACGACGGGCTCTGGTAGCACGCGACAGTGTCGACGGTGCGCGTCGCGACGAGCGATGCCTCGTGCACTGCGCGGTGATCCTGATGGCGGTCGTGCGAGGTGTGGGTGTAGACGATGGTGGGCATCACCTCGGTGACGACGCGCTCTATGGCCTTGACGGTGGGCCCCGTGCTCGTGATCTCCGTGTCCACGAAGTCCTCGAGGAAGAGCCGTGCCCCCAGCAGTTCGGCCGCGTGCAGCGATTCGTTCTGGCGGTTGTCGGCGCGACCGCCCTGGCCGCCGCGGGAGAGAGTGAGGATCACGACGGTGTCGCCGGCGGCGCGGTGTGACGACAGGATGCCCCCGACACCGATCTCCACGTCGTCGGGATGCGCGCCGATGGCCAGGACGACCTCGCGCTGCTGTGCTGCATGGCCGACGCGGCCGTTCTGGGCGAGGCGGAGCACGACCGCGACGAGTTCGGTCGAGTTCACGGGCTTGGTGAGGAACTCGTCGGCGCGGGCGCGCAGGGCCCCGACGGCGTACTCGACAGACACGTGAGCCGTCATGACGACGACGGGGAGGTCAGGGCGGATGCCGTTCATCTTCTCGATGAACTCGAGCCCGGTCATCCCTGGCATCTCGATGTCGGTCACGACGACGTCGGGCTTGAAGTCCGTGACCGCTGTGATGGCCGACGGGGCGTCTGCGACGGCACGCACGCTGAACGGCCCGCGGCGCTCCAGGACCGTGCGCATGTACAGCGCCACATCCGGGTCGTCATCGACCACCAATACTCGGTACGTTTTTTCCATCTCGCAGCCTCCCCCAGCCACTGTGCAACTCTAAGTCGGGGCCACCCCGCGGGTACAGGGCGCGCGTACCCCGCGTTCCGGTGACAGGCGCGAGATGCTTCGAACCATCATCCCGCTACAGGGGCGCCCGGGTGCTCCCTCGCACCACGAGTCGCGCGGGATGTTCTCGCCATCCCGGTGCCGCGTCCGCGTGCTCCGCGAGCGCGAGACGCACGGCCTCCAGGCCCTGGGCGACCGGGTCCTGCGCGAGGGTGGTGAGCGCGAACATTTCGGCGAGCTCGTGGTCGTCGATGCCGATGACCGACAGCTGGTCGGGAACGGGGATGCCCAACTGTCGTGCCGCGATGATGACGCCGATCGCCAGCTCGTCGCTCCCCGCCGCGATCGCCGTCGGTCGCGAGCGCGGGTCGGCGAGTATCGCGAGTCCCGCCGCGTAGCCCGCGGGGATCGAGAGTTGTGCCGTGTGCACTGCGATGTTCGCGCCGAGCCCGGCATCCGTCATGGTCTGCCGGTACCCGGCGAGCCGTCTCGTGTGCACGGCGAGGCCGGCGTCACCCGTCGCATCCGCGCCGAGGTGCACGATGCGCTCGTGTCCGAGGCTCACGAGGTGGCGAGTGATGAGGGCTCCAGCAGCCCGGTCGTCAATGGAGAGGCCGGCCGCACCAGCCACGGGGCCGCCGACCGAGACGAAGGGGCGGTCGAGCGATTGCAGCAGGGATGCCACGTCATCACCCGACTCGATGCCGACGGCGATGACGGCTGCGACTCCCGTTCGCAGGATCAGGCTCTCGAAGGTGCGGCGTCGCTCGAGCGGGTCGCGGGTGAGGCGATGCAGCACGAGTTCGTGGTCCGCCTCAGCCAGTGCCACCTCGATCCCTTCGAGCACGCCACCGAAGTACCACCGATTGACGTGGGGCACGACGACGCCGACGCTGCGAGATGACGGGGCCGCAGGGGCGGATGACGGGGAGCCGAAGTACCCCATTTCGGCGGCCGCGGCGACTACACGGTCGCGCGTGTCGGCGGCGACATAGCCGCGACCACTGAGGGCTCGGGACGCCGTTGCGGTGGAGACGTCAGCCAGCCTGGCCACGTCGCTGAGGGCGCTCACCGGATTCTCACCTCTTCACGTTCCACTCGACGATTGGCTCTGCTCTGAGTCAACGGGCGACAGCCTAGCGAGGCTGCAAGCGTTTCCACAATGACGGGAGCGCTCCCACGATTCGGGAAGGCCCGGAAATGGCTGCACCGAAATCCGGTCGTTTCCGTTCGGTATCGAAATATGCCAAGCGCTTGCATAAGCCCGACGGGTGCCCTACCTTGTGTTGTGGAACACGTTCGAGTGGTATGGAATGCGTTCCACTGCGTAAAACACCCAGCAATGCACCCACCCGCGCCGCTCTGGCGCCGGTGACGGAGGACCTCAACGAGGAGGAAGTATGAGTTTCACCCTGCACCGCCGTCTCACAGCACCGATTGCCATCCTGGCCATCTCCGGCCTTGCACTTTCAGCCTGCGCTACGGGCGGCGATACCGGAGGCGGTGGCACTGTCGGCGAGGCCGATGGCGTCGTCACCGTGTACGGCACCATCGACGCGACCGAGGCTGAGCTGCTCAACGAGTCGTGGGCCGACTGGGAGGCCGAGAACAACATCGACATCCAGTACGAGGGCTCCAAGGAGTTCGAGGCGCAGATCGCGGTTCGCGCACAGGGTGGCAATGCCCCCGACCTCGCGATCTTCCCGCAGCCGGGCCTGCTCGGCGATCTCGCATCGCGCGGATACGTACAGCCGGCACCCGAGGGTGTCGCGGCCAACGTGGCCGAAGGCTGGAGCGAGGACTGGGCAGCGTACGGCACCGTCGATGACGTGCTCTACGGTGCTCCGCTCATGGCATCCGTCAAGGGCTTCATCTGGTACTCGCCTTCGCAGTTCGCGGAATGGGGCGTCGAGGTTCCCACCACGTGGGATGAACTCCTCACGCTGACCAAGACCATCCAGGAGAAGACGAACACCCAGCCCTGGTGCGCGGGCTTCGGTTCCGACGCGGCCACCGGCTGGCCGGGCACCGACTGGGTGGAGGACCTCGTCCTGCGCCAGTCCGGCCCCGAGGTCTACGACCAGTGGGTCTCGCACGAGATCCCCTTCACCGACCCGGCCATCGCCGACGCGTTCGACTCGGTAGGCGACATCCTGCTCGACCCGAACTACGTGAACGCGAGCTTCGGTGACGTCAAGACGATCAACACCACCCCGTTCGGTGACCCGGCCCGCTCGCTGGGCGCAGGCACCTGCGCGCTCCACCACCAGGCCTCGTTCTACGAGGGCTTCATCACCGACCCGACCAACGGCAACGCCACGGTCGGACCGGATGCCGACATCTGGGCCTTCATCACCCCGGGTGAGACCGCGGGTGCTCCCGCAGTGACCGGTGGTGGCGAGATCGTCGCAGCCTTCTCGAACGACGCAGACACCGTCAAGGTGCAGGAGTACCTCTCCAGCGCTGACTGGGCGAACAGCCGCGTCGCTCTCGGCGGCGTCATCAGTGCAAACAAGGGTCTCGACCCGAGTAACGCATCGAGCCCGATCCTCGAGGAAGCCATCAAGATCCTTCAGGACCCGGCGACCACGTTCCGCTTCGACGCTTCGGACCTCATGCCCGGAGTTGTGGGAACGGGATCGTTCTGGACCGGAATGGTCGACTGGATCAACGGCAAGCCGACCGCAGACGTGCTCTCGACCATCGAGGCATCCTGGCCGGCTGACTAGTCACACCAGTACACACGATTGCTGAGGAGGGCCGGCGGACACCTATCCGCCGGCCCTCCCTCACCCCTACCCTGTTACTGAGTCCATCGCCGTACTCGAAAGGATCCGTATGTCAGGTTTCTTGCAGTGGATCGCCGGGCTACCAGCCCTCGCGCAGATCCCCCTCATCGTTCTCGCATTCCTTCTCGTCATCGCCGTCGTCCTGTTCTTCATCGAGATCGCACCCCGCAGCGGTCGGACGTACACGATCATCCGCCTCGCGGTCTGCATCCTCGCGCCGGCCGTCATCTTCCTCGTTCTGGGGTCCGTCTGGTGGGCGGCCGCCGTTGCTGCAGTGCTCGGAGGTGTCTTCTTCATCCTCGACTTCCGGTCGCGGCAGGGCAGTGGGTACCTCTTCCAGCTCATCGGATTCCTGAGCCCCGCCATCGTTCTGCTCGTCGTCGGACTCATCTACCCGTCGATCAGCACCTTCATCGCCGCCTTCTTCAACAACCGCGGTGACCGCTTCGTCGGATTCGACAACTTCGTCTGGATCTTCACGCAGGAGACGGGCATTCGCACGGTCATCAACACGATCGTCTGGGTGCTCATCGTTCCGACCGTGTCGACGATCTTCGGCCTCGCCTATGCGGTCTTCATCGACAAGTCACGCGGCGAGAAGATCTTCAAGGTCCTCGTGTTCATGCCGATGGCGATCTCGTTCGTCGGTGCGAGCATCATCTGGCGCTTCGTGTACGACGCGAACCCCCCTGGCACGCCCCAGATCGGCCTCCTGAACCAGATCGTGGTGTGGTTCGGGGGACAACCCGTCGAGTGGCTCCAGAACTCGCCGTGGAACACGTTCTTCCTCATCGTCGTGCTCATCTGGGTGCAGACCGGATTCGCGATGGTCGTGCTCTCGGCCGCGATCAAGGGTGTTCCCGTCGAGCAGATCGAAGCGGCATCCCTGGATGGCACGAACGCGTGGCAGCGCTTCACCAACGTCACGGTTCCCGGCATCCGCAGCTCGCTCATCGTCGTTCTCACGACGATCTCGATCGCCAGCCTGAAGGTGTTCGACATCGTTCGGACCATGACGGCCGGCGCGAACCAGACGAGCGTCATCGCCAATGAGATGTACACGCAGTGGAAGGGCTTCGAGCCGGGACGCTCGGCGGCCTTCGCCGTCGTGCTCTTCATCCTGGTGTTGCCGATCGTCGTCTACAACGCCCGTCAGATCAAGGCACAGAGGGAGATCCGATGAGCGCCGTAACCCCGATCGAGCTTCCGATCGACAAGAGAACAGAACGCCAGCTCAGGCGTGGAGAGCGGGCGGACGAGCGCACGGCGGCCGGCCGCACGAAGAAGCGCCTGACGAGCCGTGGCGCGACCATCGCCGCACTCATCATCGCGGTGCTCTGGACGACCCCGACCTTCGGCCTGTTCGTCTCCTCATTCCGCCCGGCGGACCAGGTGGCGACGACGGGGTGGTGGACGGCTCTCTGGAACCCCGGCTTCACCCTGCAGAACTACCAGGACGTTCTCGCAGCAGGTAACACCCAGCTGAATCTGGCCGGGGCGTTCATCAACTCGATAGCGATCACGATCCCCGCGACCGTGTTCCCTCTCGTGATCGCCTCGCTCGCCGCCTACGCGTTCGCGTGGATCAACTTCAAGGGCAAGAACTGGATCTTCATCGGCGTCTTCGCCCTGCAGATCGTGCCCCTGCAGATGGCCCTCGTTCCGCTGCTGAGCCTGTTCAGCCGCGGACTCAACATCGGAGGGGTCCAGATCTTCGATGGGCTGAACGCCGGTGGATCGTATGCGCAGGTCTGGATCGCCCACACGATCTTCGCCCTGCCGCTCGCGATCTTTCTGCTGCACAACTTCGTGTCGGAGATCCCCGGTGAACTCATCGAGGCCGCTCGCGTCGACGGTGCAGGACACGGGCAGATCTTCTTCCGTATCGTGCTGCCGCTCACCCTCCCGGCGATCGCCTCGTTCGCGATCTTCCAGTTCCTCTGGGTGTGGAACGACCTGCTGGTTGCCCTCGTGTTCGCCGACGGATCGGTCGCACCGATGACCAAACTGCTCGCGGAGATCACGGGCAAGTACGGCCAGGAGTGGCACCTGCTCACGGCGGGAGCGTTCATCTCGATCCTCGTGCCGCTCATCGTGTTCTTCTCGCTGCAGCGCTTCTTCGTGCGCGGCCTGCTGGCAGGTTCCACGAAGGGCTAGCATCCCGAACGCTTCACGACTTCGGCGTCGATCCTCTCCAGGGTCGGCGCCGAAGTTCTGTTAGCCACTGGCACGTTCCGCTCGCTAAGGTGAACAACACACAGCGTCTGTGTCACCACGCACCGATCCGCCGGAGCAGCGATGTCCAGCACCCGAGAGACCGAACCCTCGACCGAGGGCGGTTTCACCCTGCCCACGCGCACGGGCCTGAGCATCCGTTCCGCGCTCCTCATCATGCTCCTGCTCGTGAGCATCACCTCGAGCGTGGTCGTCGGCTACATCGGCTTCGTCAACGGCCGCAGTTCGTTGCAGGATGCCGCGTTCGACCGTCTCACCGAGGTGAGGGACTCCCGCGCTCGCGAGATCACCGCGCTCTACGACACCATCGAGCGCAACCTGCTCATCAATGCCCGTGGCCAGAGCGTCGCCGAGGCCATGGAGCTCTTCAGCGGGGGGTTCGCGGCGCTCGAGAACACCGAGCTGACGGACAAGGAGCGCGCGACGGTCGAGTCCTACTTCGCTGATACGTTCGGCCCTCGCCTCTCTGAGGCCAACGGCGAGCCGACTGACCCATCGACCTTCGTGCCGACGGGGGCAGCCCAGTCGTACCTCGCCCTGCACTACACCGCGCCCCACGACACCTTCGAGGATGCGATCGCGGTCAACGACGCGGGCGACGGCAGCGCGTGGTCTGCCGCCCACGCGCTGCACCACGATTTCTTCCGGCGGATGACGCAGATCTTCCACTACGAGGACGTGCTGCTCATCGACGCCGACGGCAACATCGTCTACACCGCCTTCAAGGGTGTGGACCTCGGCAGCAATCTCGACCGCGGCCCGCTCCAGCGCACCAATCTCGCCCAGGCGTACGCGCAGGCGATGACCGGCAACGTCGCCGACTCGGTCGTACTCACCGACTTCGCCCCGTACCCGCCATCACTCGGCAAGCCCGCATCGTGGGCGGTCACCCCCGTCGTGGTCGATGGCAGGATCGTGGGTGCCCTGGCCGTCGAGATGCCGATCAGCCAGATCGATTCGGTGATGGCCGGCGGCGGCGACTGGTCGGGCAGCGGCATGGGGGACTCGGGGGAGACCTACATCGTCGGGGCGAGCGACCAGCTCATGCGATCTCCCTCGCGCGTTCTCGTGGAGGACCCGGCGCGGTTCGAGCGGGAGGCAGTGGCGTCCGGCACCTCCGCAGACATCGCGCAGCAGGCCGTGGAGACGGGCAGCACGCTCCTGCTGCAGCCCGTGCGCACCGAAGCGGTGTCCGCGGCGTCGGCGGGGGCATCCGGCACAGCTCTCATGGACGGCTACCTCGGGGGCTCGTCGCTCACGGCCTACGCGCCGCTGGAGATCCCCGGGCTCGACTGGGTCATCGTCGCGGAGCTCGACAGCGAGGAGGCATTCGCACCCGTTGACGACTTCACGAGAAACCTCGTGCTCTCCTCCGCGGTCATCGTGCTGCTCGTCTCGGTGCTGTCGCTCCTCATAGCCGGGGCGATCGTGAGACCACTGCGCCGCCTGAGGGATGCCGCGCGAAAGATCGCGGCAGGGGAAACCGGCGTGCAGGTCGATGCGGGCAGCAGCTCGGAACTCGCCGATGTTGGCGCTGCGTTCAACGACATGAGCCGCAGCCTGCAGGTGAAGGCCCAGCTCCTCGCGGAGCAGCAGAAGGAGAATGAGCGCCTGTTGCTCACCCTCATGCCCGAGGCCCTCGCCAAACGGTACAGGGAGGGCGCGCGCACGATCGCTCTCGACCACCAGGAAGTCACGGTCATGTTCGCCGACATCGTGGGGTTCGAGGCGTTCAGCAGCGACAAGAGCTCGGAGTCGGCACTCGAAATCCTCAACGAGATCCTCCGCGCCTTCGACGACGCGGCCGATTCGCTCGGCATCGAACGCGTGCGCAGCACGAGGGCCGGGTATCTCACGAGCTGTGGCCTCATCGTTCCCCGGGTCGACAACGCACGGCGCATGGTCGACTTCGCGGTCGAGCTCGAGCGCATCCTGGGTCGCATCGGCGCCAAGTACGGCACGGCCCTGGCGCTGCGGGCCGGCATCGACACCGGTGCCGTCACGAGCGGCCTGATCGGCCAGAAGCAGGTCTCCTACGACCTGTGGGGTGATGCGGTGAACCTCGCGTTCCGCGTGCAGGCCTCGGAGACCGAGAGCGGCATCTTCCTGACGCAGTCGGTGGTCGACCGCATGCCGGACACCGTGCACGTTCGCGACTGGGGAATGGTCGAGACACCCTCTGGTCCCGAGCGCGTGTGGCGGGTCGATCCTCCCGAGAGCGACGGGTGACGCGAGGCATGCAGATCTGGACCGAACCCTGGTTCTGGCCGGCCGTCGGAGTCATCGTCGGCCTGCCGCTGGTGCTGCTCGTGCTCACTGAGGTGCAGAGCATGCTCGAGCGGCGACAGAACCGCGCGGCGAAGATCGTGGTGCTACTGCGCAACTACGTGGCACCGGTCGGTGCCCTGCTCCTGCTGCTGAACCAGGCTACCTACGCCGACATCGACCTCACGTGGACTCAGGTCACGGCGACCGTCTTCGGCTTCCTGCTGATCCTCGTGCTGCTCAACAGCCTCAACTTCGCGCTCTTCGTCACGGCCCGGCAGGGCAGCTGGCGCAGCAAGGTGCCCTCGATCTTCGTCGACATCGTTCGCGTCATCCTCATCGTCGTGAGCCTTGCGGTTCTCTTCTCCGTCGTGTGGAGCGCGGATGTCGGCGGCCTCTTCGCCTCGCTCGGCGTCGGGTCGATCGTCATCGGGCTCTCACTCCAGAACGCGGTCGGCTCCGTCGTGTCCGGTCTCTTCCTGCTGTTCGAGCAGCCCTTCACGCTCGGTGACTGGATCGAGGTGGACGGCCTGCGCGGCCGGATCGTCGAGGTCAACTGGCGCGCGGTGCATCTGGCCACCTCGGGCGGGGTGCACATCATCCCGAACGCCACGCTCGCCGGCAGCACGTTCCTCAACATCAGTCGCAGCGACTCCGCCTTCGGGGCCGGGGTCGTCGTGAAGTTCGCGACCGACGACCCGCCGCAGGACGTCATCGACGTGTGCGTCGCGGTTGCCGCGGACCTGCCGGCTGCGCTCGCCGACGACCCGGCGTCGGTCACGCCGATGGAGAAGGCGAAGTACTCGGTCGACATCCCGATCACGAGCCCCGCTGCCAACTCGAGCACCGTCAGGGCGTTCCGCACCCGGATCTGGTACGCCGCCCGCCGTGCGGGTCTGCATCTCGACGGTGACCTCACCGACAACTACAACACCCCGGAGAACGTGCGAGCCGCGCTCCGGCATCTGGCGCCGGCGCTCTATCTCTCGGAGGAGGACGTCGATGCGATAGCCCCGCAGGTCACGCTCGAGCGATACGGCGAGGGTGAGACGATCCAGCACCTCGGGAAGGTTCCCGGAGGCATGCGGTACATCGTCAGCGGATCGGCGGTTCTCTCCGTCACCGCCCCGACGGGGCAGGAGGTGACCTTTGCCCTGCTGGATCGGGATGACGTGCTCGGCCTGACCGCCCTCACCCGCCAGGGAGTCGCGGCAAGGGCCAGGGCCACGAGCGACCTCGCGGTGCTCTACGTGCCGGTCGCCGTGCTCGATCTCCTCGTGAAGACACGTCCACGACTCGCACGCGACGTCGGCCTCGCGATCGACCATCGGGCCTCACAGGCCGCGGCGGCCTTCGACGCGGCGGGCGTCGGCCAAGCCCAGCACCGGGAGCTCCTCGGCTGAGTGCCGGCCGGCTCGTCTACTGCTACTCGCGTTCGGCGAGCATCTCCTCCATGAGGTCGATCTCCGACTGCTGTGCCTTGACGATGCTCGTGGCCAAGTCACGCACGACCCTGGTGTCGGAGCGGGCGAGGATCGCCTCGGCCATCTCCACTCCGCCGTGGTGGTGAGCGATCATGAGCTCGAGGAAGAAACGCTCCGCCTCCACGCCGGAGAGATTCGAGAGCGTGTCGAGCTGGGCGTAGGTGGCCATGCCGGGCATCGGTTCACCGGGGACGTGCGCAGGCTCGTCGGAGTCGTGACCGTGCTCGGATCCATCGGGGGCCGGTCGTGACATCCACGTCATCGCGGGCTCACCGAACTGCGGGAGGTCCCACGACGCGAGCCAACCGAACATCTGGCCGGCCTGCTGCGACTGCGAGGTCGCGATGTCGTAGGCGACCTGGCGGACTTTCGGGTCGTCGGTGCGATCGCGGATGAGCATCGCCATCTCGACGGCCTGCTGGTGGTGCACCTGCATGTCGCGGGCGAACCCCGCGTCAGCGCTCGTGGTCGTCGGCAGGGTCACGACCGGCGCGGTGAAGCGGCCGGTGAGCGCTGCCAGTGCGATCAGGATGACCCCGGCCACGATGACGATGATGAGCGCGCGACCACGTCGCGGCGCCGGCGCGCTCACCTCGACTGAATCAGGCAATACGGTCGGGTCCCTCGAGGCCACCGCTGCAGGCGGCACCGGGCTCCGGGCTGTTCGGCGACTGCCAGAAACGCTGGAGGAACGACTCGAGACGCTCGTCATCCGGGCTGTCGAGCGCTACCTGGGCGCCCCACGCCGAGGCGACGATGGGCGACGGAAGGTCGGGGTACGGCGAGAGCACGATGTAGCTCGAGGGCAGCTTGGTGCGGAGTTCGGCAACGCCGGCGTCGTCGAGTTCGTCCGGGTTGTAGGTCACCCACACGGCACCGTGCTCGAGAGCGTGCACCGCGTTGACGTTCGGCACGGGCTCACCATAGACGCCGCAGTTCAGCCACGTCGCGCTGTGGTCGCCACCGGCGGGAGGGGTCTGCTCGTACGTGACATCACCCTCGACGTGCTTGTTTCCCAGGCCCTCGAACTCCTGCAGGCCCGCGATGTCGATGTCGCTCGCGTCGCCGGAGGCAACCGGGTCGGGTGCAGGCTGCGGAGTGGTCGCGGGAATGATGACGACGAACGTCACGATGACGGCAACGA
This sequence comes from uncultured Salinibacterium sp., assembly GCA_964425885.1. Taxonomy (GTDB): domain Bacteria; phylum Actinomycetota; class Actinomycetes; order Actinomycetales; family Microbacteriaceae; genus Rhodoglobus. The sequence continues at coordinate 69,256 of CAYRON010000001.1, read as the reverse complement.
CCGCGACGGCGCCGACGATCGCGGAGACGATCCCGATCGTGCGGTTGCGCTTCTCGGTGGCCTGCTTCTTCTTGAGAGCAGCGACCTTCGCAGCACGCTGTGCTTCGCGCTGCTGCTTGATGGTGGGCTTGTCGGCGTTGTTGGTCACGGCATCCTCGTCGGTCGCGGGGCAAGTCTGATCCGGACCATTCTGCCGTATGGATGCTCGAAGAACGGTGTGAGGCGGTGCGCTGTAACACTCGGGGGTGCGCCAAGAGCCCGCTGGTAGATTGGCGAGCACCATGAAGTACGCAAATACCGTCATCGACCTGGTGGGAGACACCCCCCTCGTTCGCCTCAACAAGGTCACCGAGGGCATCGCGGCGACGGTGCTCGTCAAGCTCGAGTCCCTCAACCCCGGTGGCTCGTCCAAGGACCGCATCGCGACCCGCATCCTCGACGACGCGGAGGCCAAGGGGCTCATCGGTCCCGGTGGCACGATCGTCGAGCCGACCAGCGGCAACACGGGCATCGGCCTGGCTCTCGTCGCCCAGCAGCGCGGTTACCGGTGCATCTTCGTGCTTCCTGACAAGGTCGGCGAGGACAAGCGCAATGTGCTTCTGGCCTACGGGGCCGAGATCGTCGTGACCCCGACCGCGGTCGCTCCCGAGAGCCCGGAGTCCTACTACAGCGTGAGCGACCGGCTCGCCCGCGAGATCCCCGGCGCGTACAAGCCAAACCAGTACTCCAACCTGAACGGTCCGCTCAGTCACTACGAAACGACCGGCCCCGAGATCTGGCGCGACACCGAGGGCAAGGTCACGCACTTCGTCGCAGGCGTCGGAACCGGCGGCACCATCAGCGGCGTCGGCAAGTACCTCAAGGAGGTCTCCGACGGTCGAGTGACGATCATCGGCGCAGACCCCGAGGGCAGCGTCTACTCCGGCGGAACCGGGCGCCCGTACCTCGTCGAGGGTGTCGGCGAGGACTTCTGGCCGACCGCCTACGACGGCAGCGTCGTCGACGAGATCATCGCGTCATCGGATGCCGAGTCCTTCGAGTACACGCGAAGGCTCGCGCGTGAGGAGGGCCTCCTCGTCGGTGGTTCCAGTGGCCTCGCCGTGGCATCCGGGCTCAAGGCGGCACGCAAGCTCGGCGCGGACGACGTCATGGTCATCCTCCTGCCGGACGGCGGGCGCGGGTACCTCGGCAAGGTCTTCAGCGACAAGTGGATGCGCTCCTACGGATTCCTCCCGGCGGAGGAGGACCGCTCCGTGGCCGACCTCGTCGGCACGAAGGACCCGGACCTCGCGGGTCTCGTGCACGTGCATCCGAGCGACACTGTTCGCCACACGATCGACAAGATGCGCGAGTTCGACATCTCCCAGATGCCCGTGCTCACCGCCGAGCCTCCCGTCGTCATGGGCGAGGTCGTCGGCTCGATCGACGAGCGCACCCTCATCGACGCGGTCTTCAGCGGGCGGGCGCAGCTCACCGACGCCCTCGAGGAATTCGTCGGCCCGCCGCTCGGTTTGATCGGAATGCAGGACTCCATCGAAGCCGTCCGCGACGCACTCACCGAGGCGGACGCCTTGCTCGTGACGAGCGACGGCAAGCCGGCCGCAGTGGTGACTCGTCACGACCTGCTCGCCTTCCTCAGCGCCTGACGGCGACCACGCATCACCCGAGCGCTCGACCACGAGCGTCCAAGAAAGAGATCCCAGTGTCCGAGAATTCCGACTACCAGTTCGCGACCCGCGCCATCCGCGCAGGCCAGGACTTCGACCCCACCACCGGGTCGGTCGTTCCGCCCGTCTACATGACGTCGACCTTCGTTCAGGACGGCATCGGCGGGTTCCGCGGCGGCTACGAGTACGCCCGCGGCGGCAATCCGACCCGCGACTCGCTGCAGGAACTTCTCGCGTCGCTCGAGGGTGGCGAGAAGGCCTACAGCTTCGCGTCGGGACTCGCAGCCGAGGACACGCTGCTGCGCGCCATCCTGAAGCCCGGCGACCACATCGTCATGGGCAACGACGTCTACGGCGGCACCCACCGTCTGGTCAGCCGCGTGTTCGTGCCGTGGGGGGTATCGATCTCCACTGTCGAGATGAGCGACCTGGATGCGGTGCGGCACGCCATTCGCCCGGATGCCACCAAGATCATCTGGGTCGAGACGCCGTCGAACCCACTCATGAAGATCACCGACATCGCGGCGCTCGCCGAACTGGGTCACGAGTACGGCACCACCGTCGTCGTCGACAACACGTTCGCATCCCCCTACCTGCAGCGCCCGCTCGAACTCGGCGCCGACGTCGTCGTGCACTCGACGACCAAGTACCTCGGCGGCCACTCCGACGTGCTCGGTGGCGCCGTCGTGCTGAGTGATCCAGAGCTCGCCGAGAAGGTCGGGTTCCTCCAGTTCGGTGTCGGTGCCGTCTCCGGTCCGATGGATGCCTGGCTCACGGTTCGCGGAATCAAGACGCTTGCCGTGCGCATGGACAGGCACTCGTCGAACGCCGCGGCCATCGCCGAGCGCCTGGTCGGGCATCCGAAGCTCGAGACCGTCTTCTACCCCGGCCTGCCAAGCCACCCCGGGCACGAGCTCGCCGCTCGCCAGATGAAGTCGTTCGGCGGAATGATCTCGGTCGCGGTCGCCGGGGGGCCAGCTGCGGCGAAGAAGTTCGCCGAATCGACTGAGCTGTTCCAGCTCGCAGAATCGCTCGGCGGCGTCGAATCACTCATCGGCTACCCGTCGGAGATGACCCACGCCTCCGTGAAGGGAACGGCCCTCGAGGTCCCCGAGAACGTCGTGCGCCTGTCGGTCGGCATCGAGGATGCCGACGACCTCATCGGCGACGTGCTGGGAGCGCTCGACCGGCTCTAAATGCTGGCTGCTTGTTGCGGGATACTGGCAGAAAACCGCTAGACCGCATCATCCTGCCACTGCCACGGTAGAGGCATGACGACGACCAGCGAGCGCGAGACGCCGATGCACACGGGGCGCCTCGGGCTCGTGCAGGCCTCGGCGCTCTACATCGCGGCGGTGCTCGGAACCGGCATTCTCGTGCTGCCCGGCCTCGCCTCGCAGGCTGCAGGCCCGGCGTCGATCCTCGCGGTGGTAGCCGTCTTCGCGCTCTCGATCCCCCTGGCAGGCACGTTCGCGGCGCTCGCCGCGAGGTATCCCGACGCCGGTGGTGTCGCCACCTTCGCGCGGCTGGCCCTCGGCGACACAGCCGCCCGCATGGCGGGGTACTGGTTCCTGTTCGGCGTGCAGTTCGGCGCGCCCGTCGTGGCAACTCTCGGTGCCGAATACCTCGCGTCGGCCCTCGGGGCCGATCGCTCGGTGGTGTGGATGATCGCGCTCGCGTTCCTCCTCGTTCCCCTCGGAGTTGCCTTCTTCGGGCTGCGCGTGAGTGGCGCGCTGCAACTGGGACTCACGGGGCTCCTCGTGATCGTCGTGGTCGGCGTCGTCTCGGTCACCGCCCCCGACGTGCGCCCAGCCAACTTCGAACCCTTCCTGCCCCACGGCCTGGCGGGAGTCGCCACAGCGATCAGCCTCTTCGTGTGGGCGTTCGCCGGCTGGGAGGCCGTGACTCACATCGCGGGGGAGTTCCGAAACCCGCGACGGACGATCCCGCTCGCCACGGCGATCGCGATCGTCGTCGTCGGCGCCGCCTACCTCGCGCTCCAGGTCGTCACCGTCGGGGTGCTCGGCTCGGACGGGCCGGCCAGCGTCGTTCCCCTCATCGACCTCGTGGCGGTGAGCGCTCCCGGCGTGGGACCGGCCATCGTCGCGGCGATTGCCGCCGTGGTCGCGGTTGGCGTGTTGAACGCGTACGTTCCGGCGTTCGCGAACCTCGCGGCATCCCTCGGGCGTGACGGCCACCTGCCCGCCTGGCTGGCGAAGGGCGCGGAGCCGGGCTCGGTGCCGCGTCGGGCTCTCGCACTCGTGTCGATCATCACGCTGACGTACTTCAGCATCGCGGCGTCGCGGGGCTTCGACCTGACACCGTTCATCCTCATCCACACCTCGTCGATGGTCGCCGTCTACGTCGTCGGTTCGCTCTCGGCCGTTCGCCTGCTCGACCGGTTCACGCCGGGGTGGTGGATGGCGGTAGCCTCCGTCGTGCTGACGCTCGGCCTGCTCGTGCTCGCGGGAACCCACCTGCTGGTTCCCGCCGCCCTCGCGGTCGTGGCCGTCGCCGTGACCGTCATCAAGAAACGGAAGAAGAATGCCTGAGTACCGCGCACACCTCGATGCCTCCGTCACCTTCATCAACGGGGGCTCGCTGAGTGTCGAGGGTTTCCGCCTCGATCTCCCCGGGGCGGACGCCGACGAGGCGACCATAGAGCGCCTTCTCGTCCAGCACCTCGGCCTGACCCTCGTCGGTTCCGTGCAGCTGAGCAACCTGAGCATCGTGGCGGAGGCCCACCGCGGTTCGCGCGATGTGCCCAGAGCCGCGGAGCGGGAGCGTCGTGTCGTCGACCTCAGTCACGTCATCCGTGCCGGGCTCGTCACCTACCCCGGCCTGCCAGAGCCCACCATCACGCCGTTCCTCACGCGCGAGGCGTCGAAGGCGAACTATGCGCCGGGAACGGAGTTCGCGATGGATGTCATGACCCTCATCGGCAACACCGGCACCTACCTCGACAGCCCATGGCACCGGTACGGCGACGGTGCGGATCTCGCGGGGCTCGACCTCGCCTCGCTCGTCGACCTGCGCGCCGAGGTGTTCCACGTGCGGGACTCCGGCGAGCGCGGTGTTCCCGCGAGCGTGTTCTTCGAGCGCGACGTGCGCGGTGCCGCTGTGCTCATCGACACGGGCTGGAGCCGCCTCTTCGGCACGCCGGAGTACGCGGTGGATGCCCCGTTCCTGGCCCCTGACGCGGTCGACTACCTCATCGGTGAGGGTGCCATCCTCGTCGGGATCGACTCGCTCAACATCGACGACACCCGTGACACGAAGGAGCGACCAGCACACACGCGACTGCTCGCGGCGGGCATCCACGTCGTCGAACACCTCACGCGACTCGACGAGCTGCCGCCGAGCGGCGCGCGCTTCACGGCGGCCCCGCCGGCCATCGAGGAGTTCGGGACCTTCCCCGTGCGGGCCTTCGCCATCGTGCAGTAGCGCGAGCGCTACCCCGAGCGCTGGTTCCCGCAGGGTCGTGCCCAAAACTAAGGAGATTCTCCGGGACGCGCTCGGCCACGCGGCGAGTCGCGTTGCTCGGAAGGGGATCTCCTTAGTTTTGGGTGCGATCGAGAGGGTTTTGGGCGCAACCGAGAGCCGCGCGACTACTCGAACTGCTGCCAGTCGGGGCAGCCGTTCGTGACGAACGTCACGGCCTCGGGGATGTCGGTGAGGAAGACGAACTGCCCCTGGTCGGCGAACGCCGCGACCCCATCCTCGTCGACGATCGACCACGTGCATCCCGCGGGCTGCTCCAGTACATCTCCCGAGAGCTCGTACCCGCCGTAGGGGGCCTCGGTGCCGATCGCGTAACTCCCGGTGCCGGGGAGGACGACCATCCCCGAGTCCTCGGAGGGCCCCTCCGCTGGCGCCTCGGCGGACTCCTCGGTCGTCGTTCCGGCACCGGGATCTGTCGCGGGCGCATCGCTGCCCGCCTCTGGCGCGCACCCGACGAGCGCAGCGAGAAGGAGGAGCGTCGCCGAAGCGGCGGTCACGGCTGAACGAGCGGAACGTGCAGACATGGCTGCCTTTCGACGATGCGGACGGACTTACCTGACGGTAGGGCCCCACCCCGTGCTTCTGCATGCCGGATTCGTCGTATTCTGGCGGCCCCAGCAGTACGCTGACCGGGTGCAGCGAGAAGCGCGCCTCGATCACGCACTCCGAGTGCTCCTGGGCCGTCGCGCGCCAGCCGATGATGGCGATGGCGACCCGTTCACGCTGGCGCTCGCGGCGTTCGATCGTCTCTGCAGTGACGACATCGAGTCCGGAGCAGGCCTGGCCGCCGAAGCCCTCGAGCACGCGGCGGACCCGGATGCCCGCGCCCTGGCACGAGCAGTGGCGGGTCTCGCCGTTGCCTGCTGGCCTCCGGCCCACGAGTCATTCGTCGACCCCCTCCAGTCAGCACTCGATGACCCTGCAGAGCTATCACCCCAGCTCGCGCCCGTGCTGTGCAGCCTTCTCGCGGAGGCCGCACTCGCCTGCGCCCGCCTCGACCTCGCGATCGCCTTCGCGGAGCGCGCTGGTGAGCCGCCGTCCGAGTTGTTCGGCTCGGCCGAGCATCCGTACCTCACCTTCCTGCGCACCTCCCTGTCGCGCACGCTCGCCTTCCGCGGCGACATCGCGGGGGCGGAACGCTGGGCCGCCATCGCCATCGCCCGCGCGAACTCGCCCACCGAGGTGCTGCTCGCACGCGGGACGGCGGCCCTCGTGCGGGGCAACGCCGACGCGCGTCGCGACACGCAGGCCCTCGTCGACGAGGTCGCCGAGAGCGGCCTCGCGCCGATCGGGATCGTCGCCCGCGGCTGTTACGTGCTCGCCTCCTACGGCGCGATCGCCATCGGCGACCTCGACCGCGCCGCCCAGCTCATGCTGGTCGCGGGCGGTGATGCCGACGCGAGCTACCTCCGGATCATCGATCGGATCCTCGGTTTCGAGATGCTTGTCGCGGTCGCCGTGGAGGCCGGCGATGTGGTGGCCGCGGAGGCCTGGCAGTCGCGTGCTGCGGCGCTGCGCTCGCACCCCATCGCCGAGTCGACTGTCCTCAGGATCGACAGCCGCGTGGCGTACGTCCGGGGGGATGGCGAGGCGGCGATCGAGGCGGCGGAGCGAGCCATCGCCAGGGCGCGGGCCGACGGCCGGGCGGTCGAGGAGGCCGAGGGCGAGATCATTCTCGCGCGAGCACGGATTCTCGCCGACCGTCGTGGTGAGGCGGCACGAGGGCTCGCTCACGCGGCGTCATCGGCCGACGAGTCGGGCCACCTCGCGGTGCGACGCGCAGCGTCGCGTGAGCTACGGAGGGTCGGTCGGCGGCTCCCGCCCGCCTCGTCGAGCGGATGGCGCGGCCTCACCGATCGCGAGCGCGAGGTCGCTGCGCTCCTCGTGACCGGCGCATCCAACGCGGAACTCGCGAAGACCCTCTACCTGTCGGAGCACACCGTCCGGATGCACGTCTCGCGTGTTCTCCAGGCCTTCGGCGTCGCCACACGGTCGGGTGTGGCTGCCGTGCTCGGCTCGACTCTCTCGGAACCGTCCGCCCGCACGCTGCCACGCCACGAGGTGCCACCCGCTCTCACGCCGCGCCAGCGCGACATCGTCGACGGGCTCGTCGCGGGATGCAGCAATCGCCAGCTCGCGCAGGAACTCGGCATCACGGAGGCCACGGTGGAGAAGCATGTCAGCGCGATCCTGGTGCGGTGGGGCGTGGCATCCCGGGCCGGAATCGTGGGAATGGCGGTGGCCGCACGTGCGGGCAACACCCCGGGGTGAGCACACGACGCACTAAGGTCAGGGGGATGGCGACGGCAGGCGGCGGGCAGAAGCCCAACATTCGTCAGGTGGCGATGCTCGCAGGGGTGTCCCACATGACCGTCTCGCGCGTCATCAACGATCACCCCAGCATCGCGCCGGCGACGCGTGAGCGCGTGCTCACCGTCATGCGCGAGCTGAACTACCGGCCGAACAGCGCCGCGCGTGCCCTTGCGAGCCGCAGGACCAACCGCATCGGCGTCATCGTCGACAGCGTCGTCGAGTTCGGGCCGGGAAGCACGGTGCGCGCGATCGAGGAGGCCGCGCACGAACGTGGGTACACGGTCAGCACGATCGCCGTAGACCAGCGGGTGTCTGCCGCCGACGCGCTCGTCACGCTCGGTGCGATCGGGGTGGATGCCCTGTGCCTCATCACACCTCGATCGGATTCGGTCGAACTGCTGCGCGAGGGCTCGCTCGAGATCCCCACCCTCGTCGTGAAGCCGGAGCCGGAGAGCGACTTCTTCACGGTTGCGGTGGATCAGCGACGGGGAGCGCGCCTCGCGGTGGAGCACCTCGTCGGACTCGGGCACCGCGACATCCTGCACCTCGCGGGCCCGCTGGACTGGCTGGATGCCCGCGCTCGCGAACAGGAGTGGCGGGACTGCCTCGACCGCGCCGGGCTGGCGGCGAGACCGGTCGTAGTCGGCGACTGGACTGCGGACTCTGGCTACGCGTTCGGGCGAAGCCTCGGGCGCCCCGAGTTCACGGCGGTGTTCGCCGCGAACGACCAGATGGCGCTCGGTCTGATTCACGCCCTGCATGAATCAGGTGTCCGGGTGCCGCAGGATGTCAGCGTCGTGGGCTTCGACGACCTGCCCGACGCACGGCACTTCCTTCCGCCGCTCACCACGGTTCGCCAGGACTTCCGCGCCCTCGGCACGCTCAGCGTCGAGACGCTCCTCGCCGAACTCGGCGGCCGGGATGCACCCTCGCGAGCCCTCATCGAGCCTCACCTCGTCGTGCGGGCGTCGACGGCTCCCGTGCCAAACCCCTCGTAGCTGGAGCTAGGACGAATCAGGGTTGCCCGTCTCAGATGTGACCGGTAACATCGAGCATCGTGAGCACCTTCAGCCTCGAAGTCGAGGCATCCATCTCCGCCGTCCGCCGCGATGTGGCCGACCTGCACGGCGAACTCGTCCGCAACAATCTCGTGGTCTGGACCGGCGGCAACGTCTCCGGTCGCGTCCCCGGCACGAACCTCTTCGTGATCAAACCGTCGGGCGTGAGCTACGACGACCTGACGCCGGAGAACATGATTCTGTGCGATCTCGACGGCGACGTCATCCCCGGTACCCCGGGCTCCGACCGCAGCCCGTCGAGCGACACCGCGGCCCACGCCTACGTCTACCGCAACATGCCGCACGTCGGCGGCGTCGTGCACACCCACTCCACCTACGCGGTCGCGTGGGCGGCACGCGGTGAGGAGATCCCGTGCGTGATCACGGCCATGGCCGACGAATTCGGCGGCCCCATCCCGATCGGCCCTTTCGCGATCATCGGTGACGACTCCATCGGCCGCGGCATCGTCGAGACCCTCACGGGCCACCGTTCACGCGCCGTTCTCATGCAGAACCATGGCCCGTTCACGATCGGCACCTCGGCGAAGGACGCCGTGAAGGCAGCTGTCATGGTCGAGGATGTCGCGCGCACCGTGCACCTCGCGCGTGAGGCCGGCCTCCTCATCCCCATTCCGCAGGAGGCCATCGACCGCCTGTTCGATCGGTACCAGAATGTCTACGGACAGGGAGAGGACGAGCGCCGATGAACGCCGCTGTCGACATCGCATCAGGAGCTGACGCCATCACGAGCGGGCGCACGTCGCTCGGCATCGAGCTCGGCTCGACCCGCATCAAGGCCTGCCTCGTCGGGGAGGACCCGTCGGTCATCCTCGCGGTCGGCGACTTCGAGTGGGAGAACCAGCTCGTCGACGGCCGCTGGACCTACTCGACCGAGGCCATCTGGTCGGGGCTCCAGGCCGCCTACGAGGCGCTCGCCACCGACGCCGAGTTGCGCTTCGGTGTGCGCCCGGCGACCTTTGGCGCCATCGGGGTCTCCGCGATGATGCACGGCTACCTGGCCTTCGATGAGGCAGGTGAGCTGCTCGTTCCCTTCCGCACCTGGCGCAACACGTCGACGGGCGCGGCGGCCGCCGAGCTCACCGCGGCTTTCGGTGCCAACATCCCGTTGCGTTGGTCGGTCGCACACGTCTACCAGGCGGTGCTCGACAATGAGCCGCACGTCGCCGACATCCGTCACCTCACCACTCTCGCGGGGTACGTGCATTGGAAGCTCACGGGCGAACTCGTGCTCGGGGTCGGGGACGCCTCCGGCATGTTCCCGATCGACGATGCGACCCGGGGCTATGACGCCGGGATGCTCGCAACATTCGACCAGCTCGTCGCCGACAAGGCACCGACGCTCACGCTCGCCGAGGTGCTCCCCGCGGTGTTGCCAGCCGGCGCCTCTGCCGGAACGCTGACGCCAGAGGGTGCAGCCCTGCTCGACCCCACGGGAACCCTCGAACCCGGCGTGGTCCTCTGCCCACCCGAGGGAGATGCCGGCACAGGCATGGTCGCAACGAACGCCGTCGCCCCCCGGGCCGGCAACGTCAGCGCTGGCACGAGTATCTTCGCCATGGTCGTGCTCGAGGGCCCCCTCGCCCACGTGCACGAGGAGCTCGACCTCGTGACCACCCCGGCCGGCGACCCGGTCGCGATGGTGCACTGCAACAACGGCGCGAGCGAACTCGCCGCGTGGGTGTCGATGTTCCGCCGGTTCGCGGATGCCGCGGGCGCGAGCCTCACGGCCGACGCGACCTACGCAGCCCTCTTCGGGGAGGCACTCGACGGTGACGCCGACGCTGGCGGAGTCCTCGCCTACAACCAGCTCGCCGGCGAACCGATAGCGGGTCTCGCCGAGGGCCGCCCCCTCGTCGTGCGTTCCGACGACAGCGACTTCACCCTCGCCAACTTCATGCGCGCGCAGCTCTACGGGGTGTTCGCGACCCTGAGCCTCGGCATGTCGGTGCTCGACGACGAGGGCGTTGCGCTCGACCGCATGTTCGCCCACGGTGGCATCTTCCGCACGGCGGGCGTGGCCCAGCGCTTCCTCGCAGCGGCCCTCAAGGCGCCCGTCTCCGTTGCCGATACGGCGTCGGAGGGAGGGGCGTGGGGCATCGCAGTGCTGGCTGCCTACACCTCGTCCGGCGCGACGCAGTCGCTGCCGGAGTACCTCACCGACCACGTCTTCCGCGGTGCGAGCCTCCACGTCGTCGAGCCGTATGCGGACGACGTCGCGGGCTTCTCCGCGTACCTCGACCGTTACCGCGCGGGGCTCGCCATCGAGCGCACCGCGACCGAAGTCATCTAGAACTGAAGCAGAAGGACACCACCATGACGAGCATCATCCCCGATCTCAAGACCAAGACCGTCCGGTTCCTGACCGGCAGCCAGGACCTCTACGGCGAGGAGACGCTGCGCCAGGTCGCCGAGCAGTCCCAGGAGGTCGCCAGGGCGCTCGGCGAGTCCTCCGACATCCCCGTGACGATCGAATGGATGCCCGTGCTCAAGTCGAGCGACGCCATCCGTAGGGCCATGCTCGATGCGAACTCCAACGACGACGTCATCGGCGTGATCACCTGGGCCCACACCTTCAGCCCGTCCAAGATGTGGATCCACGGACTGAACGCGCTCGACAAGCCGCTGCTGCACCTGCACACGCAGGCGAACGTGGCGCTGCCGTGGGCCGACATCGATTTCGACTTCATGAACCTCAACCAGGCAGCCCACGGTGACCGTGAGCACGCCTACATCCTCAGCCGCATGAACGTCGCCCGCAAGACCGTCGTCGGCCACGTGAGCAACCCCGCGGTCATCAAGCAGGTCGCCGACTGGACGCGCGCCGCCGCCGGATGGGACGCCGCCCAGAGCATGAAGCTCGCGCGCTTCGGTGACAACATGCGGTTCGTCGCCGTCACCGAGGGTGACAAGACCGAGGCGGAGATCCGCTTCGGGGTGCAGGTGAACACGTGGGGCGTGAACGAGCTCGCGGAAGCCGTGCACGCGGCGTCCGACGCCGACATCGACGCTCTCGTCGACGTCTACCTCGCCGAGTACGACGTGGTGCCCGAGCTGCTGAAGGATGGCGCGCGCCACGAGTCACTGCGCTACGGCGCTGCCATCGAGCTCGGCCTCCGCAGCTTCCTCGAGGCCGGCGGTTTCACGGCCTTCACCACGAGCTTCGAGGACCTCGGCGCCCTTCGCCAGCTGCCCGGCCTCGCCGTTCAGCGTCTCATGGCCGACGGCTACGGCTTCGGCGCAGAGGGTGACTGGAAGACGGCGGTGCTCGTGCGCATCGCGAACGTCATGGGCGCTGGCCTCCCGGGAGGCGCGAGCCTCATGGAGGACTACACCTACCACCTCACGCCGGGGGAGGAGAAGATCCTCGGTGCCCACATGCTCGAGGTGAGCCCCTCGCTGACCACCACGAAGCCGAGCCTCGAGATCCACCCGCTCGGCATCGGCGGCAAGGAGGACCCGGTGCGCCTGGTCTTCACTGCAGACAGCGGCCCGGCCGTCGTCGTGGCCATGAGCGACATGCGCGACCGGTTCCGTCTCGTGGCCAACGTCGTCGAGAACGTGCCCCTGGATGCCCCGATGCCGAAGCTGCCCGTCGGCCGTGCCGTCTGGGTGCCCGAGCCCGACTTCGCCACGAGCGCTGCCGCGTGGCTCACTGCCGGAGCAGCCCACCACACCGTCATGACGACCGCCGTCGGTGTCGACGTGTTCCGCGATTTCGCGGAGATCGCCGGAGCTGAGCTCCTCGTCATCGATGCCGACACGACGCTTCGCGACTTCCAGCGCGAGGTCAAGTGGAACGCCGCCTACTACCGTCTGGCCCAGGGGCTCTAAGCCGCAGACTCGACGGAGGATGACGTGCCTGACGCGGCACGTCATCCTCCGAACTGCACTTTGCGTCCGGTCGCGTAATAATGAATGTGAACGTACACACGATCACGTGAACGTCGTCGAGCGATGGAGCGCACATGGAGCCGGAGAAGGTGCGCGCGCCCAACATCCGTGATGTGGCGAGGCTCGCGGGCGTGAGTTACCAGACCGTCTCGCGCGTGCTCAACGAGCACCCGAGCATCCGCGAGACCACCAAGCAGCGAGTGCTCGATGTCATCCGCGAGATCGGCTACCGGCCCAACCAGGCGGCGCGCGCGCTCGTCACGAGTCGCTCGCGCACGATCGGCGTGCTGACGGCCCAGACCGTCAACTACGGCCCGCAGACGAGCGTGACGGCGATCGAGCAGGCCGCGCGCGAGGCGGGCTACCGCATCACGATCACGAGCATCGCCTCTCGCGAGTACCCCTCCATCAAGGCGGCGCTCGATCACCTGCTCACCCAGTCGGTGGAGGCCCTCGTGGTGATCGCCCCGCAGGTTCGCGTGCTCGAGGCGATCCGCGAGATGGAGATCGACGTTCCTTACGTGACGCTCCAGAATGCCGACCTGGGCGCCCACAGCATGTCGATCGACCAGGTCGCTGGCGCCCGCATGGCAACGCGCCACCTGATCGACCTCGGGCACACCGAGATCATGCACATCTCCGGCCCCCAGGACTGGATCGAGGCCGAGGCGAGGATGCAGGGCTACCTCGAGGCCGTCAACGAGGGCGATCTCCGCACCCGCGCACCCATCCTCGGTGACTGGACCGCGCACTTCGGCTACTACGCCGGCCTGGAGCTGTTGAGGTTCCGCGACTTCACGGCGCTCTTCGCGAGCAACGACCAGATGGCGCTCGGCTTCATTCATGCCTGCCTCGAGTCGGGTCTCGACGTTCCCGGCGACATCAGTGTCGTCGGCTTCGATGACATTCCCGAAGCGGCACATTTCTATCCGCCGCTCACCACGGTGCGCCAGAACTTCGCCGAGATCGGTCGTCGCGCCGTCTCGCTCCTGCTCTCCGAGCTCCAGGGTGACCCTCTCGACCACGCCCAGATCGAGCCTGAGCTCGTCGTTCGGCGTTCGACGGCCGCCCCGCGTTTCTGACCGTCACCGTTTCGTGACCCTCGAGGTTAGTTGTTCGCTTGACAGATGTGACCGTTTCGCGTGTAGTGTGATCTCCGGCATGTGAAACGGTCACATCGGTTCACACGCTGGCATTACGAATAGTCGGAACCTTTGACGATGGAGTCGCATGAGCGCGTTCAGCCCCGAGATCGAGGTCGCCATTGCGCGTACTCGTGACGAGGTCGCTTCACTCCACGCAGAGCTCGTGCGCAACGGCCTCGTGACCTGGACCGGCGGCAACGTCTCCGGTCGAGTCCCCGGCGCCGACGTGTTCGTCATCAAGCCCTCCGGTGTCAGCTACGACGACCTGCGCCCCGAGAACATGATCGTGTGCACTCTCGACGGCGAGATCATCCCCGATACTCCCGGCAGCGAGCGCGCGCCCTCGAGCGACACCGCAGCCCACGCCTACGTGTACCGCAACATGCCCCACGTCGGGGGCGTCGTGCACACCCACTCCTCCTATGCCACCGCCTGGGCGGCCAGGGGAGAGGCGATCCCGTGCGTCATCACCGCCATGGCCGACGAGTTCGGCGGCGAGATCCCGGTCGGCCCCTTCGCCATCATCGGCGACGTCTCGATCGGCCGCGGCATCGTCGAGACGCTCACCGGCCATCGCTCGCGCGCCGTCCTCATGCAGAACCACGGCCCGTTCACGATCGGCAGCAACGCGCGCGACGCGGTCAAGGCCGCCGTCATGGTCGAGGATGTCGCGCGCACCGTGCACCTCGCACGTCAGGGTGGAGAGCCGCTCCCCATCCCGCAGGACGCCATCGACTCGCTTTTCGACAGGTATCAGAACGTCTACGGTCAGGTCCCCCAGGAGGCCCTGTCGTGACCCCACAGAACTCCCCGGGATGCGTCCCGGTTAGAGACCCGGCCTTCATGGACGAGGCCGGGAATTTTGCACCACTAACGACAACGACGTCCATCAATTGAAAGGAAACACAGTGAAGAAGAGAGCACTTCTTTCGCTCGTAGCTAGCGGAGCCCTGGTAGTCGGCCTTGCGGCCTGTGCCCCGGCCGGCGGTGACAGCGGATCCGGTGGTGGCGAAGGCGGCCTCATCGGCGTTGCCATGCCCACGAAGTCTTCGGAGCGTTGGATCGCGGACGGCAACGCCGTCAAGTCCACGCTCGAGGAGCAGGGCTTCCAGGTCGACCTGCAGTACGCAGAGGACGACATCCCCACCCAGGTCAGCCAGATCGAGAACATGATCACCAAGGGCGCCAAGGCCCTGATCGTCGCGTCGATCGACGGAACCACGCTCTCGGAGGTCCTCCAGACCGCCGCGGACGCTGACATCCCCGTCATCGCCTACGACCGCCTCATCCTCGACTCCGAGAACGTCGACTACTACGCGACCTTCGACAACTTCCTCGTCGGCCAGCAGCAGGCATGGACCGTTCTCAACGGTCTCGGCCTGACCGAGCTCGACGGCACCCCGATCGAGGGCGCACCCACCGGTCCGTTCAACATCGAGCTGTTCGCTGGCTCGCTTGACGACAACAACGCGTTCTTCTTCTTCGATGGCGCGATGGATGTCCTCCAGCCGTACATCGACGACAAGGTGCTCGTCGTGAAGTCGGGCCAGACCACCATCGAGCAGGCCGCAACGCTCCGCTGGGATGGCGAGACCGCCCAGAGCCGTATGGAGGACCTCCTCACCGCGAACTACTCCGACGGCAGCAAGGTCAACGCCGTGCTCAGCCCGTACGACGGAATCTCCCGTGGAATCATCTCCGCTCTGACCGACGCCGGTTACACCGTCGGTGCCGAGTGGCCGATCATCTCCGGCCAGGACGCCGAGGTCGACTCGGTCAAGGCAATCCTGTCGGGCGAGCAGTACGCGACCATCTTCAAGGACACCCGTGAGCTCGCGAAGGTCGCCGGTGGCATGGCCGTCGCGATCCTCAACGGCGAAGAGCCCGAGGTCAACGACACCGAGACGTACGACAACGGCGTCAAGGTCGTTCCCTCGTACCTCCTCCCGCCCGTGCCGGTCATCAAGGACAACGTCGTCGAGGCCCTCGTCGACACCGGTTACTGGACCGAGGCTGACCTCGGCCTCTAAGCCGGGTCGTCTCATCTGAGATCCACCCCGCTGGTGGTGGGGGAGGCACACGCTTCCCCCACCACCAGCACCCCAGTACGCTCCCCCTACGAAGTCCCTCAGCAAGGAAGACGGCACAGACGTGACAACGAACATCCTGGAGATGCGGTCGATCACCAAGACCTTCCCCGGTGTCAAGGCACTGTCGGACGTGACCCTCGAGGTGGCACGCGGCGAGATTCACGCCATCTGCGGCGAGAACGGCGCAGGCAAGTCCACGCTCATGAAGGTTCTCTCCGGTGTGTACCCGCACGGTACCTACGATGGCGACATCGTCTTCGAGGACGAGGTCGTCGCCTTCCGCGACATCCGCGACTCCGAAGCCAAGGGCATCGTCATCATCCACCAGGAGCTGGCCCTCAGCCCCTACCTCTCGATCGCCGAGAACATCTTCCTCAACAACGAGGTCAAGGGTGCCTTCGGCCTCATCGACTGGAACAAGGCCAACCAGGAGGCGAGCGCACTCCTCGCCCGCGTCGGCCTTCGCGAGAACCCCACCACGCGCATCATGGACATCGGTGTCGGCAAGCAGCAGCTCGTCGAGATCGCCAAGGCCCTCTCCAAGCGCGTGAAGCTGCTCATCCTCGATGAGCCGACTGCAGCCCTCAACGATGAGGACTCCGATCACCTGCTCGACCTGATCCTGCACCTGAAGGAGCAGGGCATCACGTCGATCATCATCAGCCACAAGCTCAACGAGATCAAGAAGATCGCCGACTCCGTCACGGTCATCCGCGATGGCAAGACGATTGAGACGATCGCCAAGACGGATGTCACCGAAGAGCGCATCATCAAGGACATGGTCGGTCGCGACCTCGAGCACCGCTACCCGGATCACACGCCGCACATCGGCGACGAGATCCTGCGCGTCGAGGACTGGACGGCCCACCACCCCCAGGATGTCACTCGCGTCGTGGTCGACAAGGTCAACCTCAACGTGCGCCGCGGCGAGATCGTCGGCATCGCTGGCCTCATGGGTGCCGGTCGTACCGAATTCGCGATGAGCCTCTTCGGTCGCAGCTACGGCACGCGCATCTCCGGCAAGGTCTTCAAGAACGGCAAGGAGATCAACACCAAGACGGTCTCCGAGGCGATCCGCAACGGATTGGCCTACGCCACCGAGGATCGCAAGACCTACGGGCTCAACCTCATCGAGGACATCAAGCGCAACATCTCCGCTGCCGCCCTCGGCAAGCTCTCCCGCCTCGGCCTCGTCAACGACAACGAGGAGTTCAAGGTCGCGAACGAGTACCGCAAGAGCATGAACATCAAGTCGCCGACGGTGCTCGCCAAGACCGGCAAGCTCTCCGGTGGCAATCAGCAGAAGGTCGTGCTGTCGAAGTGGATCTACTCGGACCCCGACGTGCTGATCCTGGATGAACCGACCCGCGGTATCGACGTCGGCGCCAAGTACGAGATCTACACGATCATCAACCGGCTCGCCGCTGAGGGTAAGGGCGTCATCGTCATCTCCTCCGAGCTGCCGGAGCTGCTCGGCATCTGCGACCGCATCTACGCACTGTCCGAAGGGCGTATCACGGGGGAGCTTCCGATCGCGGAGGCCAACCCCGAGTCCCTTCTCAAACTCATGACCATGGAATCGCCCCGCTAGGGCTCGCCACACCCACAAGGAGCACACGAACTATGACGAACACCGACACCCAACTCGTCGAAGAGGTGGGTCCACCCCGTAATCGCTTCACGAGTGCGCTGAGCCACATCGTCACCGACCTTGGTAAGAACGGTATCTTCCTCGCCCTCGTGGCGGTCGTTGTGCTGTTCTCGTTCCTCACCAACGGCATCCTGCTGCGGCCCCAGAACATCTCCAACCTGATCGTGCAGAACGGCTACATCCTGATCCTCGCGATCGGCATGGTGCTCGTCATCGTTGCCGGCCACATCGACCTGTCGGTCGGTTCGGTGGCCGCGTTCGTCGGTGCGATCTCGGGCGTCTTCGCCGTCAACTGGGGCCTGCCCTGGTGGCTCGCGATCATCCTCTCGCTCGCCGTCGGCGCCCTCGTGGGTGCGTGGCAGGGGTTCTGGATAGCGTTCGTCGGCATACCAGCGTTCATCGTGACGCTGGCCGGCATGCTCATCTTCCGAGGCCTCGCGCTGGTTGTTCTCGGTAACGCCAACATCGGTTCGTTCCCTGTCGAATACCGTGCCCTCGGTAACGGCTTCCTCACCAATGTCTTCGGTGAGTTCGAGATCGACCCGCTCACCATGGGTATCGGTGTCATCGCCATCATCGGCTTCTGGGTGCAGCAGATCCGCTCGCGTCGTGGCCGCCAGAGCTACGGCCAGGATGTCGAGCCCATGGGGTGGTTCGTCGCCAAGCTGGTGCTGCTCACCGTCGGTGTGCTCGCGTTCGCCTACGCCCTCGCGACCTTCAAGGGCATCCCTGTCACGCTCATCATCCTCGCCGTGCTCGTCATGATCTACGGGATCATCACGAACCGCAGCGTCTTCGGTCGCCACATCTACGCGATCGGTGGCAACCGTCATGCAGCGGAGCTGTCCGGCGTCAAGACTCGCCAGGTCGACTTCTGGATCTTCGTGAACATGGGCTTCCTGGCAGCCCTCGCCGGCCTCGTCTTCACGGCCCGCCTCAACCTGGCTGGCCCGAAGGCCGGTGACGGCTTCGAGCTCGAGGCCATCTCCGCAGCCTTCATCGGTGGCGCAGCCGTGCAGGGTGGTGTCGGAACGATCGGCGGCGCGATCATCGGTGGTCTCATCATCGGTGTGCTCAACAACGGTATGTCGATCCTCGGTATCGGCATCGAATGGCAGCAGGCCGTCAAGGGTCTCGTGCTGCTGTTCGCCGTCGCCTTCGACGTCTTCAACAAGCGTCGCTCGGGCGGCCGCTAAACCGCGATAAAAGCCTGACCAGAGCGAACGCCGCCGGGGTACGACATTAGTTAAAAAATGTCGAACTTCCGGCGGCGTTTGTGGTTAGATTCTGACGTGACTGACATAACTACCCCCACCTTCCGTCTCCCGATGGATCTTTTCCAGATCCTCCGGGATGGAAGGCCTCGCACCCGAAGCGAGTTGGCGGCGATCACCGGGCTTGCCCGATCCACCGTTGCGGCCCGAATCGAAGCCCTCATGGACCTGCAGTTGATTGGTCCGATCGAGGACGCAGTATCCACCGGCGGGCGACCGTCATCCCAGTTCGCCATCTCCGGTAGTCACCGCATCGTCGCGGGCGTCGACATCGGCGCCTCCCATGTGCGTGTGGCGCTGGCCTCCCTCACCGGTGCGATTCTCGGCGAGCTCAAGAAGACGATCACCGTCGACCGTGGGCCGGAGGAATTGCTGGGATGGGTGACATCCGCGCTCCAGCAGTTGCTCGACGAGTCAGACCACTCCGAGGCAGACCTCCTCGCCATCGGCGTCGGGCTTCCCGGCCCCGTCGAGTACCGCACGGGTCGCCCGATCAACCCCCCGATCATGCCGGGGTGGGACAAGTTCGACGTGCCCGGCTGGATCGGCAAGTCGTTCGACGTGCCCGTGCTCGTCGACAACGACGTCAACATCATGGCCCTCGGTGAGCGCCACGTCGCGTGGCCGGGAGTCGACCAGCTGATCTTCGTGAAGGTCGCCACCGGCATCGGCGCAGGCGTGATCTCCGGTGGAGTCCTGCAGCGCGGTGCCCAGGGCACCGCCGGCGACATCGGCCACATCAACGTGAGCCGCGGAGCAGAGGTTCCGTGCCAGTGTGGCAATCGCGGATGTCTCGAGGCCCTCGCCTCTGGGCCGGCCATCGCACGAGTGCTCGACGCCGAGGGAGTCGACGGTATCGACGCCCAGACCAGCGCCGAGGTCGTCGGTCTCGTCAAGCAGGGCAACCTGCAGGCGATTCAGGCCGTCCGCCAGGCCGGTCGCGACATCGGTGAGGTTCTCACCACGTGCGTGAGCCTCATGAACCCGCAGGTCATCGTCATCGGCGGTTCGATCGCACAGGCTGGCGAGCACATCATCGCCGGCGCCCGTGAAGTTGTCTACGCGCGTTCGATGCCGCTGGCCACCGAGTCACTCCACATCGTCCAGTCGAGGACGGGAGCGGACGCCGCCATTGTCGGCGCCGCGCTCCTCGCCCTCGATCACGCGCTGTCGTTCGCGAACGTCGAGCGGATGATCCTGGAGAACGCTCCTAGAGTGCCAAGTACTGTTCGCGGATGACCGGCTTGTAGTCGACCGAGGGCTCGGCGACGACGGGGACCTCCCACGTCGGGCGCTCGCCCGTCAGGGCCCACGCGGCCTGGACGGCAGCGCCGGCGGCGACGTACTCGCCGGGCTCCGGTACGACAACCGGGACATCGAACACCTGCGCTGCGATCGTCGAGACAGCGGGGTTCTGCGCGGCTCCGCCGATGAGCAGGATGCGGGATGCCGTCACCCCGTTGCTGCGGAGCGCGTCGAGGCCCGCAGCGAGGCCGCAGAGCAGACCCTCGATCGCGGCGCGCGCGAGCGCGGGGCGAGTCGTCGACGCCAGCGTCATGCCGAACAGGGTTGCCGTGGCATCCGGAAGGTTCGGCGTGCGCTCACCCTCGAAGTAGGGCTGGAGCACGAGGCCGTTGGACCCCGGCTCCGCCTCGAGTGCGAGACGGCCGAGCTCGTTGTGATCGACGCCGAGCAGCGCTGAGATCGAGTCGAGAACGCGTGCAGCGTTGAGCGTCGCCACGAGCGGCAGGAAGAGCCCGCTCGCGTCGGCGAAGCCAGCGACCGTGCCGCTCGCATCGCGACTCGGGGTCTCGGTCACGGCGAACACCGTGCCACTCGTGCCGATCGAGACGACGACGTCGCCAGCCACAGCACCGAGGCCGAGGGCCGCGCCCGCATTGTCACCAGCACCGGGGCCGACGACGAGGTTGCCGATCGTGCCCGCGGTGTCAGATGGGCCGATGACGCGCGGCACGATCGCCTCGTGGCCGAGAGCGATCGTGAGCAGCTCGTAGTCGTAGTCGCCGATAGTGGGGTTCCAGTAGCCCGTTCCACTCGCGTCGGAGCGGTCCGTCGTGAGGGTGTCGAGGCGGGGGTTCTCCGGGCCGAAGCCGCGCAGGCGCCAGGTCAGCCAGTCGTGGGGGAGTGCGACGGCGGCGACGCGGGCAGCGTTCTCCGGCTCGGCATCCCGCAGCCAGCGCAGCTTGGTCGACGTGAAGCTCGCGACCGGCACGGAGCCGGTGCGCTCGACGATGTCGGGCACCTCGGCTGCGAGATCCTTCGCGGCCTGGGCCGAGCGGGTGTCGTTCCAGAGCAGGGCTGGCCGGATGACGCGGCCGCCGGCATCGAGCGCGACCATGCCGTGCTGCTGACCGCCAACGGAGATCGCTGCCACGTCGTCGAGGCCTCCGGCGCCGGCGATGGCCTCCTGCAGGGCGTCCCACCAAGCCTGTGGGTCCACCTCGGTTCCGGCGGGATGGGATGCGCGGCCCGAGCGCACGACGGCGCCGGTCGCGGCATCCACGATGACGACTTTGCAGGACTGCGTCGAGGAATCGACGCCGGCGACCAGGGTGCGGTCACTCATGGGAACCTCCGGTGGTTCTGTGTGGTGGTGAAGGGTTATGGGGAAAGAAAACCGCCCCGTCTGGGGCTCCGCGGAGCTCACCCAGACGGGGCGACGATTCTGGAGCGTGCGAGGAGTTAGCCGCGCGCGCCCATGAGGTGCTCTATCGCGAGCTGCTGCAGGCGAACGAAGCCGAAGCCCTTGCCGTTGAAGTAGGCGGTGGCGTCGAAGTCCTCGAATGCGGACTTGTCAGCGAGGAGCTCCTTGTAGGTCTCGCCCTCGCCGAGGGTGGGAACGGAGATCTCGTCGACCTTGGCGGCCTTCAGGGCCTCCTGGACCTCGGGGTCCGCGCGGAATGCAGCTGCGCGCTCCTTGAGGAGCAGGTACATCTGCATGTTGGCCTTGACCGACTCCCAGACTCCGGTCTCGTCCTCGGTGCGCGAGGGCTTGTAGTCGAAGTGACGCGGGCCGGTGTACGACGGGCCACCGTTCGGGCCACCGTTCTCGAGCAGGTCGACGAGCGAGAACGCGTTCTGCAGGTCACCGTGACCGAAGACGAGGTCCTGGTCGTACTTGATTCCACGCTGGCCGTTGAGGTCGATGTGGAAGAGCTTGCCGTGCTCCAGCGCCTGGGCGATGCCGTGCGTGAAGTTGAGGCCCGCCATCTGCTCGTGGCCGGTCTCGGGGTTGAGGCCCACGAGCTCGGGACGCTCGAGCGTCGCGATGAAGGCCATGGCGTGACCGACGGTCGGCAGCAGGATGTCTCCGCGGGGCTCGTTCGGCTTCGGCTCGATCGCGAAACGGATGTCGTAGCCGTTGTCGACGACGTAGTCACCGAGCGAGTTGACGGCCTCGCGGTAACGCTCGAGCGCGCCACCGATGTTCTTGGCTGCGTCGTACTCCGCCCCCTCACGGCCGCCCCACATCACGAACGTCTTCGCACCGAGTTCGGCGGCGAGGTCGATGTTGCGGAGGACCTTGCGCATCGCGAAACGACGCACATCGCGGTCGTTCGAGGTGAAGCCGCCGTCCTTGAACACGGGGTGGCTGAACAGGTTGGTGGTGACCATGGGGATGATCAGACCGGTGTCGGCGAGGGCCTTCTTCAGGCGGTCGATCTCGTGGCGGCGCTCGGCCTCCGTCGACTCGAACGGGAAGAGGTCGTCATCGTGGAAGGTCATTCCATAGGCACCGAGCTCGCTGAGCTTGTTGACCGCGAACACCGTGTCGACGGGCGCGCGGGTCGGGCCACCGAACGGGTCAGCGGCCTGCCATCCGAAGGTCCAGAGACCGAAGGAGAACTGGTCGTCGCGAGTGGGGGTCAGAGAGCTCATTTTGTTCCTGTTTCTTGTTGTGATGGGTGCCTGTGCAGCTGGTTTGGCGCGACTATCGCTTCTTCGCGGAGCCGCGGTCAGCCAGGGCCTGCTGGAGCATGACGGCGAGCACGATGATGACACCCTTCGCGACGGCCTGGATGGACGTGTTGAGGTTGTTGATCGTGAAGATGTTGGTGAGCGTCGCGAAGATCAGAACACCGAGCACGGTGCCGACGATCGTTCCGCGGCCACCGACGAGGAGGGTTCCACCGACGACGACAGCGGCGATGGCGTCGAGCTCGTAGAGCGAACCGTGGGTCGAAACACCTGCAGTGGTGCGGCCGAGGATCATCACGGCGCCGATGCCGGCGGCGAGACCCGCGATCACGTAGAGGTAGACGGTGTGGCGCTTGACGTTGATACCGGCGAGACGAGCTGCCTCGCGGTTACCACCGATGGCGACCGTGCGGCGTCCGAAGGTCGTCTTGTTGAGGAGCACCCAGCCCACCGCGGCGACGAGGATGAACATCCAGACCAGCACGGGAATGCCGAGGAAGTTCGCACGTCCGAAGAACTCGACGTAGCTGGAGTCGCGAACGATCTGGCTCGTGCGGTTGGAGAAGATCTCGGCGAGACCGCGGGCGGCCACGAGCATGGCGAGCGTTGCCATGAAGGCGACGACCTTGCCGTAGGAGATCACGATTCCGTTGATCAGTCCGGCGAGGGCGCCGACCGCGAGGGCGACGACGACCATGACGACCCAGGTGGTCTGCTCAGCGAAGACCTGTACCCAGGACAGCGTCGCGACGACCGAGGCGAGGCCCAGCACCGATCCGACCGAGAGGTCGATGCCGCCACCGATGATGACGAACGTCATGCCGATGCTCAGCACACCGATGATCGATGCGAAGCGCACCAGGGTGAGGATGTTGTCGATGCTGGCGAAGCGGTCACCACCGGTGATCGCACCCACCACGAAGAGGAGGATGAGGGCCAGGATCAGGCCGAGGTTGCGGCCGAGGCCACTGCCCATCAGGCGGGAGAAGCGAGCCTTGAAGCTCTTATCGTTCTTCTCCTGCGTCTCAATGTCGATGGTCGTCGTGTTCACGCGGCCTTTCCTTCCATAACCAGGTCGAGCACGCCGTGCTCGTCAATCTCGTTCGCTGCCACGGTGGTGAGCACACGTCCATCTCCGACAACCAGCACCCGATCAGCAAGACCGAGCACCTCTTCAATTTCGCTCGAGACGACGACGATCGCCGTTCCCGCAGCGGTCAGCTCACGGATGAGCTGGTAAATCTCGGCGCGCGCGCCGACGTCGACACCACGTGTCGGCTCGTCGAGCAGGAGCACCTTCGTTCCGTGCACGACCCAGCGTGCGAGGAGGATCTTCTGCTGGTTTCCACCCGAGAGCAGGCCAGCAGCGCGGTCCGGGTCGGACGGGCGCAGTTCGAACGCGTCGATCTGCTCCTGGGCGACCTTGCGCTCCGCGTTCTCGCGGAGGAAGGGGCCAGCGGCAAAACGGCCGAAGGTCGACAGCGTGATGTTCTTGAAGATCGGCTCGCCGAGCAGCAGTCCCTGGCTCTTGCGCTCCTCGGGGGAGAGGCCGACGCCGTTGCTGACGGTCGCATCGATCGAGCCGGCCGGCAGAACCTTGCCCTCGAGGGTCACCGTTCCGCTCGTGCGCTTGATCGAGCCGTAGATCGTCTCGAGAATCTCCGAACGTCCGGAGCCGACGAGGCCGGCGAGACCGACGACCTCGCCTGCGCGCAACTCGAAGTTCACGCCCTCGAACATTCCGGTGGCGCCCAGGTCCTCGACCTTGAGCACGACAGGTGCATCGGCTGCGACGGGGGTTGCCGGCGGGAACACGTTCTCGATGTCGCGGCCGGTCATGAGCTTCACGAGTTCGCGCGTCGGGGTGTCCTTGACCGCCAGGCCGCTTGCCATGCTGCGGCCGTCCTTGATGACCGAGATGCGGTCGCCGATCTGGCGGATCTCCTCGAGGCGGTGGGAGATGTACACCACGGCGATGCCAGCGGACGTCAGCTGCTCGACGACCCGGAAGAGGTTTCCCACCTCTTCGGAGTCGAGTACAGCGGAAGGCTCGTCCATGATGATGAGCTTCGTGTCGTGCGAGAGGGCCCTGGCCATCTGCACGATCTGCTTGTTGGCCGCGGAGAGCGAGCCGACCTCGCGCGTGGGGGAGAGGTCGCCGTGGCCGAGGCGCTTGAGCAGGTCGCGCGTGATCTTGTTCGCCTTGCGGGCGCTCAGGAATCCGCCGCGGGCCAGCTCGTGGCCGAGGAAGATGTTCTCGGCGATGGTCAGGCCGTCGACGACGTCGAGCTCCTGGTACATCGTTGCGATGCCGAGATCGATGGCCGCAGTCGGGCCGGAAATGGTGACCGGCTCACCGTTCCAGATGAACTCACCCTGGTCGGGGATATAGGAACCGGAGAGGATCTTGATTAGGGTCGACTTGCCGGCTCCGTTTTGGCCAAGAATGCAGTGCACCTCGCCGGCAGCGATGGAAATATCGACTCCCTTGAGGGCGCGAACACCGGCAAATGCCTTGGTGACGCCCTTCACCTCGAGCAGGGGTGTCTCATGGTCGGCTTTGATCATGAGGGCAACATAACAGAACTCACTGGGATTCGCAGCACCGAGGTTGCTCGCGAATGGTCCAGCGAGCAAACACGCCCCAGTATTAGGGGCCTGTTTCTTTCAAATACCGATAGACATCCAACTTCTGCCCGATTATCCACATCTTATGCATTATTGACAACCCAGACCCCAGTGCTTATGTTGCATGAGACGTCAATGAGGACGAAGTGGTTATCCCGGGTTTCTTGCCTGTTGCCTCCTTCTTGTTGATGGTCGTTTTGCATTTCACATTCAATTCAAGGAGGAATGACATGGTTGTTTCTAAGTCGGTGAGCCGCAAGTTGCTCATTGCCGCTGGTGCGTCTCTTGCCACGGTTGGTCTGTTGGCTGGTTGTACGTCGGGTACCCCGACGGCTGACCCCACCACCGGGAGCGACGCTCCTGCTGAGGAC
Source organism: uncultured Salinibacterium sp. (assembly GCA_964425885.1). GTDB lineage: Bacteria > Actinomycetota > Actinomycetes > Actinomycetales > Microbacteriaceae > Rhodoglobus. Next base: position 43,707 of record CAYRON010000001.1, on the reverse strand, counting down.
GAGACCGGTGAGACGGTTGTTATTGGTTTCTCGGGTCCTGCTGCTGACCACGGCTGGTTGGGTGCTATCAACTCGGCTGCTATTGCTGAGGCTGCCAAGTACCCGGACATCGAGCTGAAGGTCGCGGAGGGCACCAACGACGCGAACCTGCAGATCAGCCAGGTGGAGACCTTCGTCAACGAGGGTGTTGACGCGATCGTGCTGCTGCCCACGGATGGTGCTGCACTGACCGAGGCTGCTATTGCTGCCATGAACGCTGGTGTTCCGGTGGTTAACGTTGACCGTGAGTTCTCGAGCCCGTTCGCGGCTCGTACCACGATCCTCGGTGACAACTACGGCATGGGTGTTTCGGCTGGTACGTACATCTGTGAGCAGCTGGGTGACAACCCGGATGCTGTGGTTGCTGAGATCGCGGGTATTGACTCGCTTCCGCTGACGCAGGACCGTTCGGCTGGTTTCGCGGACGCCCTGTCGGACTGTGGTCTGTCGGTGTCGAACCGTGTTGCTGCTGACTTCACCGTTGCCGGTGGTGAGGCTGTGACCTCGCAGCTGCTGTCGGCAGCTCCGAAGATCGACGCGATCTGGAACCACGATGACGACCAGGGTATTGGTGTCCTCGCGGCCATCAACGCTGCAGGTCGTGACGAGTTCTTCATGGTTGGTGGTGCAGGTTCGGCCAACGCCATGCGTGAGATCCAGTCCGGCGAGTCGGTCCTTCAGGCCACCGTCATCTACCCGTCCACCCAGGCAGCTGACGGCATCCGTCTTGCTCGCCTCATCGCGCAGGGCAAGGTCATGAGCGACCTCGTCGAGGCGGCCGTCCCGGCCCGCATCGTGCTCTTCGCACCCGTGGTCACGGCCGACAACGTGGACGAGTTCCTCCCCACCGCGTTCGAGTCCTAAACACGCAACAAGAACGAACCCCCGGGCGGCCTGGCTGCCCGGGGGTTCGTTCTTTGGCCGGTTCTTCTAGCTCGTCTTCCGTCGCGAGCGAACCACGAGCAGAGCTACGAGGAGCGCCACGAAGATCAGCGCTGCTGCACCAACGGCCCAGATCAGCCAGCCCGGTCCGGCGTTGGTGGTCTCCGTGGACGGGGGCGCGTCATCCGACTGCACGACCTCCATGTTGACCGTCGCGGATGCGGCCGTCGGAGTCGTGACCGTGACGGTGACCGTCCAGAACCCTGGCGTGAGGAACGGCTCGGGGCTCACCCACACTCCCTGGCCCTCCGGAGCAGAGACGAGACGCACGGGTTCGATGCCTGTGCCGTCTGCCGCGATCGCGGTGGCGACGGGATCGATGATCTCGGTCACGGGATGCCCGTCCTCGAGGTACCGCGCGAGGACCGTGATGCCGCCGGCCCCGTCCTGGTCGAACTCCAGCTGGATGGGTCCTTCGTGCGCCGTCGCGGGCGCCGCCGTTCCCACTGCGAGGAGTAGGCCTGCCGCGAGAGCAATGGCCGCCCAGCCGCTTCGTTGCGTTGTGCGAGTCATCAGTGTTCCGTCCTTCCGGTGTCGCCAGATCGTTCTCGGCGTTCGTCCGGAACCCTACCGGGCGTGGCTGGATTTGTTGTTCGGCAGTTCTCAAGCTGTGGCTTGCAAACTCCGCTTATGTTCGCGAACAAGAATTAGTTGCTCGCTCAGGAACATATCAATTAGGCTCGTGGCAGTTCGGTCATCGTCGACCCGGAACTCTCCGCGTCGCCTGCCGCACTCTTGCACGCCACAGCGCAGTGGCGGTTGTCACAGAACCGAGGAGAGATTCAGTTGCGATCATCCATCCCCCACGCCATAAGGCGGTGGACAGCGGCGGCAGCAGCGTCGGCGCTCTTCGCCGGCGGACTGGCCGTCATCGCTTCCCCAGCGGTGGCAGCAGAAGCGGCACCGGCCGCACCCGCCGCGGCCGCGGCACCAGGAGACGCCTTCAAGGCGCTCATCTTCTCCAAGACCGCGGGCTTCCGCCACGGGTCGATCCCCAGCGGTATCGCCGCGATCGAGGCGCTTGGTGAGGCGAACAACTTCGAGGTCGACGCCACCGAGGACTCGGCAGCGTTCACCGAGGAGAACCTGGCCCAGTACGACGTCGTGATCTGGCTGTCGACCACGGGCGACGTGCTGAACGACGACCAGCAGGCGGCATTCGAGGCCTACATCCAGAGCGGCGGAGGTTACGCCGGCGTCCACGCGGCATCCGACACCGAGTACTCGTGGCCCTGGTACGGCGAGCTCGTCGGAGCCTACTTCCAGTCGCACCCCGAGAACCAGAACGCGACGATCAAGGTGGAGGACCACGCGCATCCGTCGACCTCGCATCTCGGCGACACCTGGGACCGTTTCGACGAGTGGTACAACTTCCAGACCAACCCGCGCGGTGCCGTTCACGTGCTCGCCTCGCTCGATGAGAAGAGCTACCAGCCGCGTGCGGGAGCAATGGGATCGGATCATCCGACGGCGTGGTGCCAGAACTACGACGGTGGCCGCTCCTGGTACACCGGTGGCGGACACACCAACGAGTCGTACGCGGAGCCGGAGTTCCTGCAGCACCTGCTCGGCGGCATCCAGACCGCCGCTGGCGTCGCAGACGGCGAGTGCGCGGCGACCCAGGATGACAGCTACCAGCTTGTCCAGCTCGTCGGAGAGACCAACAACCCGATGATGCTCGAGGTCACCAATGACGGTGACGTCTTCTACGTCGAGCGCGACGGACGCATCCGTCTCGTCGACGGGGAGACCCAGGCCACCACCACCGCTCTCAGTCTCTCGGTCTTCCAGGAGAACGAGGACGGCCTTCAGGGAATGGTGCTCGACCCGGACTTCGACACGAACGGCTGGATGTACCTGTACTGGTCACCGCTGGATGTCGGGTCGTACGGCCCACACAACGTGGTGTCCCGATTCACCTACAACCCGGACACGAGGCTCATCGACCCAGCAAGCCGCGCGGATGTCCTGCGCGTGACCGTCCAGCGTGACGAGTGCTGCCACGTCGGTGGAGACATGATCTTCGACAACGACGGCAACCTCATCCTTGTGACCGGCGACAACACCAACCCGTTCGCCTCGAGTGGTTACTCACCCCTCGACGGGCAGCCGGGTCGCGCCGCCTGGGATGCCCGCCGCAGCGCGGGTAACACCAACGACCTGCGAGGCAAGGTGCTCCGCATCACGCCGCAGGATGATGGCACCTACACGATCCCGGAGGGCAACCTCTTCGCGGAGGGCACGGCCCAGACCCGTCCGGAGGTCTACGCGATGGGCTTCCGCAACCCGTTCCGCATCGACATCGATCGCGAGACCGGCAACCTGTTCGTCGCCGATTACGGTCCCGACGGGCAGAACGATAGCGCCACCCGTGGGCCGGGAAACCGGGTCGAGTGGAACATCGTGTCGGAACCCGGCAACTACGGCTGGCCGTACTGCACGGGTAACTCCTGCTACAACCGGTACAACTTCGCGACCAACCAGTCGGGGGAGAAGTACGACCCGCAGAACCTTGTCAACGACTCGCCCAACAACACGGGCCTGACGAACCTGCCCCCGATGATCGAGCCGGAGATCTGGTACAACTACGCCGGAAACCCGGACTTCCCGGAGATCGGCGGCGGTGGAGCCCCGATGGCCGGCCCCGCGTACCGCTTCGACCCCGACCTCGAGTCCGACGTCAAGTGGCCGGAGTACTGGGACGGCAAGGCACTCCTCGGTGAGTGGAACACGGGCAAGGTCTTCAGTGTTCAGCTCGACAGCGACACAGGTACGGAGATCGTCGACATCAACCGGGTGCTTCCCGGGATCTTCGATCCCTCCGCGGGCTTCGCTCGCGCGATGGACCTGACGTTCGGTCCCGATGGCGCGCTCTACGTCATCGACTGGGGTAGCGCCTTCTGGGGCAACAACCCCGACTCCGGCATCTACCGGGTCGAGTACACGCAGGGCAACCCCTCACCGATCGCGCGCGCCTCGGCGGATGTGACCTCCGGCGGTAACCCGCTCGAGGTGGCGTTCAGCTCGGAGGGTTCCCGCCACCCGGCCTCGCTGCCGATCACGTACGCGTGGGACTTCGGCGACGGTGCAACATCGACTGAGGCAAACCCCACGCACACCTACACGGTCAACGGCCAGTACACGGCAACGCTGACGGTGTCCGACGGTGAGCGCACCGGGCAGGCGACGGTAACCATCACAGTCGGTAACGACGTGCCGGTGGTCTCGATCGACTTCCCGGATGACGGTGGCTTCTTCGAATGGGGAGACCAGGTCAGGTACGAGGTCAGCGTCAACGACCCCGACGGTGAGTTCAACTGTGACAACGTCACCGTGCATCCCGCTCTCGGACACGACGCACACGCCCACCCGATGGACGTGATCCACGGATGCGAGGGCTTCATCCAGACGGTGCGCGACGACGGCCACGGCCTCGACGCCAACATCTTCTGGGTGATCGAGGCTCGCTACACCGACGACGGAGGCGACGCGGGCATCCCGCTCACCGGCTTCGGCGGCAACATCCTGCAGCCCAAGCGCGTGCAGTCGGAGTACTTCACGTCGACCGGCCGAGTGCCGGGCATCGGCACCGCTGGCGACCCCGGCGTGCAGATCGAGACGACCGAGGATGTCGACGGACTGCGCAACATCGGTTACATCGAGCCTGGCGACTGGTGGGCCCACGAGCCCATCAGCTTCTACGACATCGAGTCGCTGAAGCTGCGCGTCGCCTCGAGCAGCGGCTCGGGTGGTGTGGTCTCGGTGCGCTGGGGCTCACCGGAGGGCACGGAGGTCGGCAAGATCACCGTTCCCAACACGGGTGGCTGGCAGAACTGGCAGACCACGCCGACGCTCACGTTGCCCGACGAGGCATACCAGGGCTCTGGCGGCCTGTACTTCGTGCTGCTGAGCGGTGGCATCAACGTGAACTGGATGGAGGTCGAGGGTCGTGGTGTCACCAACAACGTGCGCCCGACGGTCGACCTCACGGTGGACACGACGTCCGGAGAGATCCCGCTGGAGGTAACGGCGTCCGTCGAGGCGACCGATCCCGACGGCGAGCCCGGCGACGAGCTCACGATCGAGTGGAACAAGGGAACGGGTGACGGCTTCGTGGCCGGAACCGACACCCAGTCGTTCACGTACACCGAACCTGGAACCTGGCGCCTCACGGTGCGGGTGACGGATGCCGGTGGCGCCTACAACGACGTGTACCGCGAGATCACGGTCACCGAGCCCGCTCCGCAGCAGTGCTTCTCGGGGCGCTCGGACGACTTCGTCGGCAGCGAACTCGACACCAACCGGTGGACGGTCCTCAACCAGGACCAGTTCCTCGCGGTGTCGGATGGCACGCTGAAGATTCCTACTGCGAAGCAGGACTTCTACTCGACGAACAACTCGACGGTGCCGAACCTGGTGCTGCAGCCGCTCCCGAGCGGCGCGTTCACGGCGACGACCAAGATCACCGCAGACTTCACGGGCAGCTGGCAACAGGCTGGCCTGCTGATCTGGGGTGACCAGGACAACTACGCCAAGATCGCGCTGCAGCACACGGCGACCGCGGGTGAACGACGGATGCAGTTCCTCCGCGAAGTCGGCGGTGCACCCAACGAGGTCGACGCGTCGAACATCACGGTGCCGTCGAACTTCCCGGACACCTACTGGGTGCGCTTGACGAGCACGGACGGCGTGAACCTCAACGCATCGTTCTCGGCTGACGGAATCACGTACACCGCGATGTCGCAGACGAAATCGCTCGCTGGCCTTGTGAACCCGAGGATCGGCCTGCTGTCGGTCGCTGGCACCGGATCAGTTCCTGCTCCGGTCACGGCCGAGTTCGACTGGTTCACGATCACGCCGGATGACACGGCCGTGGCGGCGACGCCGAACGATGAGTTCGACGCATCCGCTCTCGACAAGTGCCGCTGGACTGTCCTCAACGAGAACGCCGAGGGCTACCAGCTCATCGACGGATCGCTGCGGATCCAGACGACCCCGACCGACTTCTACCAGGCGAACAACACCCCGGTACCGAACCTGATCCTGCAGCCGCAGCCGGGTGAGGACTGGGTCGTCGAGACGAAGGTCAACGGTTCGGCGTTCAACCAGCAGTACCAGCAGGGTGGAATCATCCTGTACGGCAACGAGGACAACTACGCGAAGATCGACTTCATGACCACGAACACCGCGGGTTCCGCGGTGAACAGGGTCGTGGAGATGCGCAGTGAGGTGAACGCAGCCATCCAGAACCCGCAGCCCCAGAACGACGTCACGAGTTCGACGTACATCCTGAGGCTCGAGAAGGCTGGCACCACGTTCACCGGCTCGTACAGCACGGATGGTACGAACTGGACGGTCTTCCAGACGGTGCAGAACCCGAACCTGGGTAACGCCCTTGTCGGTGTCTACGCTCTCGGTGCATCGCAGACGGCTTCGGCTCCTGCGCTGTTCGACTACTTCAGGGTCGTTGCTGACCCGGTCGTGGTCACGGCGACGCTGGATCCGACCGAGGCGACTGGTCAGAACGACTGGTACACCGGCCCGGTGTCCGTCACCCTCGACGTCGAGGGCGGGTCCGGCACCATCTACCGCGAGTACAACCTCGACGGTAGCGGCTGGGTCGAGTACACGGCTCCGGTGGAAGTGACGGCAGACGGGGAGCACACGGTCGAGTACCGGGCATCCTCCGAGGCCGGCACGACCGAGGCGGAGTCGGTGACGTTCAAGATCGACGCGACCGTTCCGACGGTAGCCGCGAGCGAGTCCGGCCGCACGGTCACTCTCACGGGGACGGATGCTACGAGTGGCGTCGCCTCCGTCGAGTACCAGCTGGCCGGGGCATCCGGATGGACCGCCTACTCAGCACCGTTCGCGGTGCCGGGTACGGAGGCCGTCACGGTCTCGTTCCGGGCAACCGACAACGCGGGCAACGTCAGCGAGACGGGTACCTACGAGGTGCCCGCTGACTCCGGCCCCGGTGATCTGGTCAAGGATCGCGTGTTCGGCGAGAACCGGTATGACACTGCGGTGAAGATCTCGCAGCAGTCCTACCCGGAGACCGCCCCGGTGGTCTACGTCGCGAACGGTCAGAACTACCCGGACGCACTGTCGGCAGGCCCCGCGGCAGCGTTCGAGGGCGGTCCGCTCCTCCTGGTGACGCCGTCCGCGGCGCCGGCCGGGGTGATTGCGGAGATCGAGCGCCTCGCGCCCGCTCGCATCGTCGTCGTGGGTGGAACGCCCTCGGTCGACGAGGCTGTGTTCACGCAGCTGAGCGGACTGGCCGACGACATCGTTCGTCTGGCCGGCGCCGACCGCTTCGAGACCTCGCGTCTGGTCGCGGAGGAGGCCTTCGGCGATGCTGGAGCCGACCGCGCGTATGTTGCGACTGGGCTCAAGTTCCCGGACGCACTGGCCGCGGGTGGTGCAGCGGGTGCGTATGACGCACCCGTGATCCTCGTCAACGGCACCGGCCCGTCTCTGGATGCGGCGACCGCCGACCTCCTCGACGAGCTCGGCATCACGGAGACCCGGGTCCTCGGCGGAATCGAGACGGTGTCCGAGGGCATCTTCGAAGGTATCGATTCGCTCACGGATGCCGCCCGACTCGCTGGCTCGAACCGGTTTGAGACTGCGCGGGCGATCAACTCCGACGCGTTCAACTCGGCAGATCGCGCGTTCCTCGCGACGGGGGAGAACTTCCCCGACGCGCTCGCGGGCTCTGCCTGGGCAGGCTCGCTCGGCGCTCCGCTCTACACGGTCGCGCAGAACTGCGTGCCCGGGGGAGTGCTCGATGACCTCGAGGCGCTCGGTGTCACGCACGTGACACTGCTGGGCGGGTTGCCGTCGCTGAGTTCATCGGTATTCGCCCTCACGCGGTGCTGATGCATCCCTAAAGAGCAGTAACAGCACAAGGGCCGTGGGGCCGGCGTAAATACGCCGGTTCTGCGGCCCTTGTCGCGCCTGGAGGGCGTAACGGGGGACTTTCAGGGGGACTGCAACATAAGCGCGAGCACTGCGGAGAGGCGCTCGCCGGGTGCGGAATTCTCGCGTTATGGTTTCGTTACCCCTGTTCGCGGGGGTGCGACTCGGCGGCATGGAGGCACTTATGACGACAAGCTTGCAGCTTCTGTCCGCTTGACATCAAGCGGTCCAGTGCTTATGTTGTTCGAGACGTCAATGAGGACGAAGTGGTTATCCCGGGTTTCTTGCCTGTTGCCTCCTTCTTGTTGATGGTCGTTTTGCATTTCACATTCAATTCAAGGAGGAATGACATGGTTGTTTCTAAGTCGGTGAGCCGCAAGTTGCTCATTGCCGCTGGTGCGTCTCTTGCCACGGTTGGTCTGTTGGCTGGTTGTACGTCGGGTACCCCGACGGCTGACCCCACCACCGGGAGCGACGCTCCTGCTGAGGACGAGACCGGTGAGACGGTTGTTATTGGTTTCTCGGGTCCTGCTGCTGACCACGGCTGGTTGGGTGCTATCAACTCGGCTGCTATTGCTGAGGCTGCCAAGTACCCGGACATCGAGCTGAAGGTCGCGGAGGGCACCAACGACGCGAACCTGCAGATCAGCCAGGTGGAGACCTTCGTCAACGAGGGTGTTGACGCGATCGTGCTGCTGCCCACGGATGGTGCTGCACTGACCGAGGCTGCTATTGCTGCCATGAACGCTGGTGTTCCGGTGGTTAACGTTGACCGTGAGTTCTCGAGCCCGTTCGCGGCTCGTACCACGATCCTCGGTGACAACTACGGCATGGGTGTTTCGGCTGGTACGTACATCTGTGAGCAGCTGGGTGACAACCCGGATGCTGTGGTTGCTGAGATCGCGGGTATTGACTCGCTTCCGCTGACGCAGGACCGTTCGGCTGGTTTCGCGGACGCCCTGTCGGACTGTGGTCTGTCGGTGTCGAACCGTGTTGCTGCTGACTTCACCGTTGCCGGTGGTGAGGCTGTGACCTCGCAGCTGCTGTCGGCAGCTCCGAAGATCGACGCGATCTGGAACCACGATGACGACCAGGGTATTGGTGTCCTCGCGGCCATCAACGCTGCAGGTCGTGACGAGTTCTTCATGGTTGGTGGTGCAGGTTCGGCCAACGCCATGCGTGAGATCCAGTCCGGCGAGTCGGTCCTTCAGGCCACCGTCATCTACCCGTCCACCCAGGCAGCTGACGGCATCCGTCTTGCTCGCCTCATCGCGCAGGGCAAGGTCATGAGCGACCTCGTCGAGGCGGCCGTCCCGGCCCGCATCGTGCTCTTCGCACCCGTGGTCACGGCCGACAACGTGGACGAGTTCCTCCCCACCGCGTTCGAGTCCTAAACACGCAACAACTAGACGGTGCCCGCGCGCTGGAGCTGAAAAGCAAAGGCCATTCCTGGCCTTTGCCGCGACGCCAGCGCCGGGCACCGTCCCGGTGCCCGGTCTACCCGGGCACCGTCCCCTCCCTCAGCGCAACAGAAAGCGAACAACAGATGTCACTGCCCCAGTCCCCTCGCGTCGCCATGATCGGCTACGGGTTCATGGGTGCCGCCCATTCGCAGGGCTGGCGAGTCGCCCCCCGGTTCTTTGATCTCCCCGCGAAGCCGCAGATGCAGCTCATCGTGGGTCGCAGCAGCACGGGCGTGGCGGATGCCGCAGAGCGCTGGGGCTGGGCCGAGACATCCACCGACTGGCGCGAGGCCATCGCCCGCGACGACATCGACATCATTGACATCGTCACCCCCGGTGACTCCCACGCTGAGATCGCCATCGCGGCGCTCGAAGCTGGCAAGCACGTCCTCTGCGAGAAGCCACTCGCCAACACGGTCGAAGAGGCCGAGGCCATGGCAGCAGCCGCAGAGAAGGCAGCGGCGAAGGGCGTCTACGCGATGCTCGGCCACACCTACCGCCGCGTTCCAGCAGTCACGTTCGCGCGCGATCTCATCGCCGCTGGCAAGATCGGTGACATCCACCAGATCCGTGCCGCCTACCTGCAGGACTGGCTCATCGATCCCGAGGTTCCCCTCGCCTGGCGCCTTCAGAAGGAGCACGCTGGATCGGGTGCCCTCGGCGACATCGGCGCACACATCATCGACCTCACCCAGTTCGTGACCGGTCTGTCGATCGAGTCGGTATCCGGCACCATCGACACCATCATCAAGCAGCGGCCGATCCCTGCGGACAACACGTCTGGCCTTGCCGGCAACAAGGGTTCGTCGGAGTTCGGCGAGGTCACCGTCGACGACATCGCGCTCTTCACCGCCCGTTTCGCCGGTGGCAAGCTCGGCACCTTCGAGGCCACGCGCTTCTCGACCGGGCGCAAGAACGCGCTCCGCTTCGAGATCTCCGGATCGAAGGGTGCTCTCTCCTTCGACCTCGAGGACCTCAACTCGCTCGAGTTCTACGACGCGACCGCTCCCGCAGAGGAGCAGGGCTTCACGAAGATCCTCGTGACCGAGCCCGGTCACCCGTACGTCTCCGCCTGGTGGCCCGCCGGCCACATGCTCGGCTACGAGCACGCGTTCTCACACCAGGTCAAGGACCTGATCGAAGCAATCGCCGCAGATGAGCAGCCGACCCCCACGTTCGCCGATGGCCTCCAGGTCCAGAAGGTGCTCGCGGCGGTCGAGGCCAGCTCGGCACACGGAAGCGCCTGGACCCAGGCTTAGGAACGAGAGGACACCACCCCATGTCACGACCGATCACTCTGTTCACCGGCCAGTGGGCCGACCTTCCGCTGGAGGAAGTTGCGCGCCTGGCATCCGAGTGGGGCTATGACGGCCTCGAGCTCGCCTGCTGGGGCGACCACCTCGACCCGAGCCGCTGGGACGACGACGAGTACGTCCAGGGCAAGCTCGACCTCCTGAAGAAGTACAACCTCGGCGTGTGGGCGATCTCGAACCACCTCAAGGGCCAGGCCGTCTGCGACGACCCGATCGACCAGCGCCACAAGGACATCCTTCCCCCCGCGATCTGGGGCGACGGCGACCCGGAGGGTGTGCGCCAGCGCGCCGCCGAGGAGATGAAGAACACCGCGCGCCTCGCGGCGAAGCTGGGTGTGAAGACCGTGATCGGCTTCACCGGCTCCTCCATCTGGAAGTACATCGCGATGTTCCCGCCGGCAAGCCAGGAGATGATCGACGCCGGTTACCAGGACTTCGCCGACCGCTGGAACCCCATCCTCGACGTCTTCGACGAGGTCGGCGTTCGTTTCGCGCACGAGGTGCACCCGAGCGAGATCGCGTTCGACTACTGGTCGACGATCCGCACGCTCGAGGCGATCGACCACCGCCCCGCCTTCGGACTCAACTGGGACCCGAGCCACTTCGTGTGGCAGGACCTCGACCCGGTGGGCTTCCTCTACGAATTCCAGGACCGCATCTACCACGTCGACTGCAAGGACACGAAGATGCGCGTCGGCAACGGCAAGAACGGCCGTCTCGGTTCGCTCCTGCCGTGGGCTGACGGCCGCCGCGGCTGGGACTTCATCTCCACGGGTCACGGCGACGTGCCCTGGGAGTCCAGCTTCCGCATGTTGAACCAAATCGGCTACGAGGGCCCGATCTCGGTCGAGTGGGAGGACGCAGGCATGGACCGGCTCATTGGCGCCCCCGAGGCGCTCGAGTTCGTGCGCAGGCTCGCCTTTGACCCGCCCACGGCGGCGTTCGACGCGGCCTTCAGCACGAAGACCGAATGAGCCGAGTCGGGCACGGTCAGTCCGACATCTCTGACCTGCCCGCCTCAGCACCGGCGTCCAACGACACAACGCGACGGGGCAACCTGTCGCTCGTGCTGTCGCTCGTCCACCACAAGCGCGCGATCAGTCGGGCGGAGCTCACCCGTGTCACGGGTCTGAACCGCTCGACGATCGGCACGCTCGTGTCGCATCTCGTCGAGCTCGGTCTGGTGATCGAGGGCCGCGCGAGTGGCAACAGCCAGATCGGCAGGCCGAGCCCCACGGTGACGCCCAACCGTTCGCTTGCCGCCCTTGCCATCAACCCTGAGGTCGACGCGGTGACGGTCGGCCTCGTCGGTCTCGGTGGCGAAGTAATCCGCAAGATCCGTTTCGCGACCCTGCAGTCGCCGACGCCGGCGGAGGTCGCCAACATCTCCGCGGCGATCCTCGAGGGCATGAAGGTCGAGCTCGAATCGGGTTACCGGATCGTGGGTGTGGGTGTCGGTGTGCCCGGCCTCACGAGGGTCGAGGACGGCGTGGTCAGCTACGCGCCGCATCTCGGCTGGCGTGATGCACCGGTGGCGCAACTCATCGCCGAGGCGACGGGTTACACCGTGACTGCTGCGAACGATGCATCCCTCGGCGCAGTCGCCGAGCTGCAGTTCGGTGGCGGTCAGGGATGCCTCGATCTCGTGTACCTCAACGGTGGGCCCTCCGGTATCGGCGGCGGCGTCGCCGGCGGGGGAGCGCTCCGAACGGGCCGTAATGGCTACGCCGGCGAGCTCGGGCACACCCTTGTGCGCACGGACGGCGCCGAGTGCCACTGTGGCGGCTCCGGATGCCTCGAGACCGAGGTTTCGCTCGCACGGCTCCAGGAGCTCGTGGGACTCGAGGGTGCAGACCTCGACGAGGTCAACCGTGCCCTCCGCGAGGGGGACCCGTCGGTGATCATGCCCGAGATCCATCGGCAGCTCGATTACCTCGCGATCACCCTGCGCAACGCGGTGAACGCGTTCAACCCGGAGCGGATCATCCTCGGTGGGTTCCTCGCGAGCCTGTACTCGATGGACCCGCAGTACCTCGTGTCGCAGGTGCGCGCGAGAGCGCTCCACGGGCCAGGGGAGGTCGTGGAGATCTCCGAGGCGGTCCTCGGGTCGAACATTCTCATGATCGGCGCTGCTGAGCTCGCGTTCACGCGATTGCTGGCAGACCCTCTCATCCCGCTCCCATAAACGATCCTTAGATTTGCTCTCCGCTCCCCCCAACGGTGGTGGGAGTTCCCGAAAGGAACAGTTCAACGATGAATGCCCAGATGACTCTCCGAGCTCGCTCGATCGCGATTGCGGCGGCGGCTCTCGCACTTATGCTCAGCCTCTTCGGAGTTGCGTCGGGCGCAACAGCGCACGGTGGCGATATTCAGCTGAACGTCGGCCAGGACGGCACGGGCAAGATCATGATGGATGCCGTCTACCTCGAGGACGGCCACCAGGTCGAGGAGATCATGGACGCCTACATGACGGCCGTCTCCGCCACCGGCCAGGAGGTCGGTCCAATCCGCCTTGTCTCGGGCGAGTTCGGCCCATACACGTGGGCTACGCCGGATCCGGCCCTGCTCGAGGGGCCGTGGACGGTCACAGTATCCACGACGCGGCCCGCGGTCGCCTCCACGACGATCGATATCGACATCGTCGAGGTCGAGTCCGTGCCCGACACCAATTCACCCGGGTATCAAGCCCCCACCGGCTTCGAATGGATGCTCCCGGTGGGCATCGCCGTGGCCGGCGCAATTCTCATCGCCCTTATCGTGATCATCGTTGTACGGATGCGCGCAAAGCGATCTGCAACTTAAGTTCCTCAACGAACAAAACTCCGTCACTTGGCGACATTGAATGCCAAAGTGTTCCAATGGGGGTAGAACGGTTCGTTTTGTTGACGGAGCGAATTTAACTACTTGACAACTCAAAATCCGCTTGTTTGCTGGGCTCTTTTCGACTCAGGCGTCATGCCGAGTCACTGAGGCTAGAACGTGACGTTATTTATCTTGACACGCAACATTTAATGTCTTAGCGTCGCGATCACTATCGATCGATGGGGATCACGCTGTGTGCTCCCCAAAAATCGAGCCTCCATCACATTTTCAAAAGGAGCCACACGGTGAACAATGCAGTCCACCTAACACGGGGCAGGTCCCTGTGGGTCGCGATTCTCGCGACTTTTGCCATGATCGCGGGGGTGATGGCCCCAGTATTTGGGGTTGCTACCGCTGCGAACGCGGCAGACCCGGACTTTAAGGTCCTGGTCTTCAACGAAACCGCCGGTTTCGTTCACCCGGAGATCGGGACCGCTACGACGACCATCCAGAACCTGGGTGCTGCGAACAACTTCGCAGTCGACGTCGCAGCGACCTCGACGAACGTCTTCACTGAGGCGAACCTCGCCCAGTACGACGCGGTCATCTGGAACTCGACGACAGGCGATGTCCTGAACTCGACGGAAGAAGCCGCGTTCAAGGCGTACATCGAAGGCGGCGGCGGATACGTGGGTCTTCACTCCGCGTCCGACACCGAGCACTCCTGGACCTGGTACAAGGAGACGCTCGTCGGTGGTGAATTCAACAACCACCCGAACGGAACCCCGACCGCGACGATCAAGGTTGAGGATGCGACCAACGAGTCGACCAAGCACCTGACGAGCGACACCTGGACCCGCACCGACGAGTGGTACAACTTCGTCGCTTCGACGTTCAAGCGCGCCAACATCCACGTGCTGCTCTCGATGGACGAGACGTCATACGCACCGGGCTCCGGCGCCATGCCGGCCGATCACCCGATCGCCTGGTGCCAGGACCGCAAGATCGGTTCGACGTCGCTGCGCTCCTGGTACACCGCTCTCGGTCACACCAACGCCTCGTACTCTGAGCCCGCGTTCGTGAGCCACCTCCTCGGTGGTATCAAGATCGGTGCCGGCCAGCTTCCCTCGGGTTGTGGTGCTAGCCAGAGCAGCAGCTACGACTTCGTGACCCTGGACGACAACACCTCGAACCCGATGGCGATGGATGTCGCTCCTGACGGTCGAGTCTTCTACGCAGAGCGTGATGGACGCCTGCGCCAGATCGACCCCGTCACGAACGTCACCTCGACGGCCATGACCCTTCCGGTCACGCAGGCCAACGAAGACGGATTCCTCGGCGTCGTCGTCGACCCGAACTTCGCCACGAACGGATGGATCTATCTCTACTACGCGCCCTCCAACACGGGCACGGATGGTCCGCACAACCGAATCGGTCGATTCACCTACGACTTCACGACCAAGACGGCGAGCCTCTCGTCCGAGGTCTCGGTCCTGAAGATCACGACCCAGCGCAACCGTTGCTGCCACATGGGTGGCGACATGGTGTTCGACTCCAACGGCAACCTGATCCTCGCCGTTGGTGACAACACCGACCCGTTCGAGTCGGGCGGCTACTCGCCGATCGACGAGCGCTCGGGCCGCCAGGACTTCGACGCACAGCGCACCTCGGGTAACACCAACGACCTCCGTGGAAAGATCGTCCGTATCCACCCGGAGCCGAACGGTACCTACACGATCCCCGCTGGCAACCTCTTCGCTCCCGGAACGGCTCTGACCCGTCCCGAGATCTACGCGATGGGCTTCCGCAACCCGTTCCGCATCGGTGTCGACCCGCAGACCAACAACATCATCGTTGGTGACTACGGCCCCGACGCTGGTTCCGACAGTGCCACCCGCGGTCCCCGCGGTGGTGTCGAGTGGAACGTGCTGTCACAGCCGGGTAACTACGGCTGGCCGTACTGCCAGGGCAAGATCGGCCCGAACAACAACGGTTGCTACATCGATTACAACTTCGCGAACAGCACCTCCGGAACCGCGTTCAACCCGAACGCACTCGTCAACGACTCGCCGAACAACACGGGTCTGACGAACCTCCCGCCGGTGATCCAGCCGTCGATCAGCTACCCGAACAGCGGTAACACGACTGCCAGCATCGGTGCGAAGGCCGTTCTCGAGATCGGTGGCGGTGGTGGAGCTCCCATGGGTGGCCCCGTCTACCGCTACGACGAGAACCTTGCGTCGTCGACCAAGTGGCCGAAGTACTGGGATGGCAAGGGTCTGCTCGGTGAGTGGAACCAGGGCACGATGTACTCGGTTCAGCTCGACCGCACCAACAGCAGCAGCGTGGTCGACATCAACCAGATCCTCCCGGCTATCTTCGACAACGGATCCAGCAATGGTCTGTTCCGTCGTGCGATGGACTTCGAGTGGGGCCCGGATGGTGCCATGTATGTCGTCGACTGGGGCTCCGGCTTCAACGGCAACAACAGCGACTCCGGCGTCTACCGCGTGGACTACACGCAGGGCTCTGTCTCCCCGATCGCTCGCGCGGCCGCGGATGTCACGAACACGGCGGCATCGACGCTTGCAGTGAACTTCTCCTCGGCTGGATCGTCGCACCCGTTCGGGTACCCGATCACCTACAGCTGGAACTTCGGAGACGGCACCGCAGCCTCGACCGCCGCGAACCCGAGCCACACCTACACCGCACCCGGTAGCTACAACGCGCAGCTGACGGTCACGGACAACCAGGGTGGACACGCGATCGCGAACGTCACGATCGTCGTCGGCAACGCCGCTCCGACACTCTCGATCAACTTCCCCGAAAACGGTGGGTTCTTCGAGTGGGGCGACCAGGTTCGCTACGAAGTCACGGTCAACGACCCTGACGGCGCAGTGGACTGCAGCCGCGTGAGCGTCCTCGGTGGTCTCGGCCACGACACCCACAACCACGACTACGGTCAGCTCTTCGGTTGCTCGGGATGGCTCCAGACTGCTCGCGACGCCGGTCACGGTCTCGAGGCGAACCTGTTCTGGGTGGTGAACGCGAGCTACACCGACGCCGGTGGAGTCGCGAACGTCCCCACCACGGGCTACGCAACGAACATCATGAACCCGACGACGCTGCAGGCCGAGTACTACAAGACCACTGGTCAGATCGGCAACTCGGCTGGTACCGGTGTATCCCTGGAGACGACGGCTGACACGCTCGGCGGAGGTAGCAACCTCACGAGCATCGACGTCAACGACTTCTGGGGTCACCGCCCGGTCAACCTGGTCAACATGACCAGCGTCGACCTTCGCCTCGCGGCAACGGCTGGCGGAACGATCCAGGCTCGCTTCGGGACCGGGGCAAACCCCGACCCCGCGACGGCGCCGGTGATCGGAACGCTCAACTACACCGCAACCGGTGGAGCGAGCACGTACCAGTACCAGAGGCTGAACTTCACCACGGTGCCGACCGGAGAGGGAACGCTCTTCTTCGTCAACACCGCTGGTACCACCGCCAAGCTGAACTACTACCAGTTCAACGGTGATGGCGTTCAGTCCAACACTGCCCCGACGGCAACGCTGCAGGTCGACAAGACGACCGGCATCGCGCCGACACAGGTCACGGCGAACCTGCTCAACGTGGTCGACCCCGACGGTGCCTCTGGTGCCCCGGTGACGATCGAGTGGGACACGGGTGCTGGCTACCAGGCGGGTACGGCGACGAAGGTTGTCTCCTACGCCACTCCCGGTACCTACGTCATCCGCGCGAAGCTGACTGACGCGGGCGGCGCCTACCGTGAACTCGAGCAGAGCATCCAGGTCACCGCGGCTGTTGCCGGCGTGTGCTTCGCGGGTCGCTCTGACGGGTTCGATGGAACCGCGCTCGACGAGAAGTGGAACCGCAACGTTCGCCAGAACCAGACGATCAGCGTCGCCAACGGCAAGCTGACCATCCCGGCGGCGATCGGCGACCTCTACCAGACGAGCACTCCGGCATCGGCCAACCTCGTGCTGCAGGACATGCCGTCCGGCAACTTCAGCGCGATCACCAAGGTGACGATCCCGGCACGTATCGGGTACCAGCAGGCAGGTCTGCTCATCTATGGCGACGACGACAACTACGTCAAGCTGATGCTGCAGGCTCGCACGGGAGACTCGACGCCCAGCGCCGAGACCCGCGTGGTGCAGATGGCCAAGGAGACTGCAGGAACGGCTTCGGAAACGAACAGCCCGAGCCTGACGGCCGCATTCCCTGACACTGCGTACCTGCGTATCGACGTTTCGGGCACGACCGCGACCGGGTTCTACTCGGCCGACGGCACGACCTGGACGCAGATCACCACGACGCGTGACATCGCCTCGATCACGAACCCGAAGATCGGTGTTTGGGCCTCTGCGTCGACCTCGACGCAGGCGCAGGCAGCTGCCATCATCAACGCCGAGTTCGACTGGTTCACGATCACCCCGGATGCAACGGCCGTAGCCCCGTCGCCGAACGACACGTTCGACGGCACCAAGCTCGACCCGTGCCGCTGGACGATCACGAACGAGGACGCCAACCTGTACCGCGTACAGAACGGCAACCTCGAGCTCGACACCACGGTGGCGGACATCTACGGAACGGGTGGAAGCATCCCGAACGTGGTTCTGCAGAACCAGCCGGCTGGCGACTGGACGATGGAGACCAAGGTTGACACCTCGGCCTTCGACCGCCAATACCAGAACGCCGGTCTGGTCGTCTACACCGACGCCGAGAACTACATGAAGTGGGACATTGTCACCACCAATGCAGCCGGCAGCACGATCGCGCGGAACTACGAGTTCCGTCACGAGATTGCTGGTGTGGTCCAGAGCCCGCAGAACAACGTGACTGCTACCGCTGGTGGCGGAATCGGATGGCTGCGTCTCGCCAAGGTGGGCAGCACGTTCACCGCGTCGTACAGCACGAACGGCACGACATGGACGGCCTTCACCAACACGTTCACCGACGCAACGCTTGCGGCGAACGCGAAGATCGGCGTGTACACGCTCGGCTCCACCTCAGCGGGAACCGCAGGAAAGACGGCCAAGTTCGACAGCTTCTCGCTGACGAGCGCGTCTGCCCTTGCAGTGAACGCGACGACGAGCCCGGCAACGGCTGATGGCACCAACGGATGGTTCAAGCAGAACGTCAACGTGACGCTTGCCTCCACCGGTGGCGGAAGCGGCACGAAGGTCATCGAGTACAACCTCAACGGCGGCGCATGGACCACCTACACGGCTCCGTTCGCAGTCACCACTGAGGGGACTACCGCGGTGAACTACCGCGTGACCGAAGGCACAGGAACGCCGACCTCGGCACAGACGCTGAGCATCAAGATCGACAAGACGGTTCCGACCGTTGCAGGCGCTCTCGTTGTGAACCCGTCGAACGCCGAGGACCGCACGCTGACGATTACGGGAACGGATGCCGGAAGCGGCATCGGCTCGCTCCAGTACTCGAACAACGCGGGCGTCTCCTGGACGACGTACACGGCTCCGGTTGCTCTGCCCCTCGCGGGCGGCAGCTACCAGGTCCGTTCGACGGATGCCGCTGGCAACCTGTCGGCCGTCTCAACCGTCGAGGTCCCGACCATCGGCTCCTGTGGAGTCGTCGGCAAGGATGACGCGTTCGACGGTACGTCGCTGGACAAGTGCCGCTGGACTGTTGTGGCCGAGAACACCGCCCTGTACCGCGTACAGAACGGTTCGCTCGAGATCGACACGACTGCTGCTGACATCTACGGAACTGGCGGCGCAATCCCGAACGTGATCGTTCAGGACCAGCCGTCGGGCAACTGGACGATCGAGACCAAGGTTGATGGCTCTGCCTTCGACCAGCGGTACAAGAACGCCGGTCTGATCGTCTACGTGGACGCTGACAACTACCTCAAGTTCGACCTCAACACCACGAACGCAACGGGTTCGGCCGTCGTGCGTGCACTTGAGTTCCGCAGCGAGGTAGCTGGCACGGTTGCGAACCCGCAGAACAACGTCGCGGTTACCGCCTCGACGGTTTGGCTGCGGATCAGCAAGGGTGCAGGCGACGTCTACACGGCCTCCTACAGCACGAACGGTACGACGTGGACGAACTTCACGAACACGTACACGAACGCTGCTGTGGCCAACGGCAAGGTCGGTCTGTACACGCTCGGTTCGACGCAGTCGGGTCACGTCACCAAGACGGCGAAGTTCGACTACTTCGATGTCGTTGACACGCAGACGGTCACCGCTACGGTGAGCCCGGCAGCCCCCACTGGTGCAAACAGCTGGTACACGGGTCCCGTGACCACCACTGTGACCGCTCAGGGTGGTTCGCCGGCTCTGGCTGACAGCATCGAGGTGGGCGTCGATGGCGCAGCCCTCGGCGCGTACACGGCTCCTGTCGTGGTCAGCACCGACGGACAGCACACGGTCCAGTACCGTGCGCTCGACGGAACGACGGCAACCGCAACGCAGTCGGCAACCTTCAAGATCGACGCAACCAAGCCGACGGTGACGCCGAGCCTGGTCGTCGATTCTGGAGACGCCAGCGTGCGTAGCCTGTCGATCGTCGCGTCGGATGCCACCAGTGGTGTCGCTTCCATCGAGTACTCCAGCAACGCTGGTGTCTCGTGGACGACGTACACCAGCGCGGTCTCGCTGACGTCGGCTGCACAGACCTTCCAGGTCCGTGCAACTGACAACGCCGGGAACGTCGCCGATGTCGTGCCGCTGTCAGTGCCTGCGTACTGCACCCCGGTTGTCGGTCTCAACGACGACTTCACCGGGTCCGCGCTGAACGAGTGCCGCTGGAGTGTGGTGAACAAGGATGCCTCGAAGTACCGCGTTGCGGGTGGCGTCCTCGAGATCGACACGACTGCTGCTGACATCTACGGAACGGGTGGAAGCATCCCGAACGTGATGCTGCAGACCGCTCCGTCGGGCAACTGGACGATCGAGACCAAGGTTGATGGCTCTGCCTTCGACCAGCGGTACAAGAACGCCGGTCTGATCGTCTACGTGGACGCTGACAACTACCTCAAGTTCGACCTCAACACCACGAACGCAACGGGTTCGGCCGTCGTGCGTGCACTTGAGTTCCGCAGCGAGGTAGCTGGCACGGTTGCGAACCCGCAGAACAACGTCGCGGTTACCGCCTCGACGGTTTGGCTGCGGATCAGCAAGGGTGCAGGCGACGTCTACACGGCCTCCTACAGCACGAACGGTACGACGTGGACGAACTTCACGAACACGTACACGAACGCTGCTGTGGCCAACGGCAAGGTCGGTCTGTACACGCTCGGTTCGACGCAGTCGGGTCACGTCACCAAGACGGCGAAGTTCGACTACTTCTACCAGATCGAGGCACTGTCGGCGGCGGCCACCGTCAGCCCGGCAGCCCCGAACGGACAGAACGGCTGGTACACGAGCCCCGTGACCACCACCGTGACGTCCTCTGGTGGATCGCCGGCGGTCTCCGAGACCGTCGAGACGAACCTCGACAGTGCTGGCTACGTCGCATACACCGCGCCCGTCGCGGTGAGTGCGGATGGCACGCACAGCCTGCTGTACCGCGCATCCGAGGCTGGTAGCACCACCACCACGCCCCAGACGGTGTCGTTCAAGATCGACGCGACGAAGCCCACGGCTACTGCATCCCTGACGGACCGTACGGTCACGATCACGGGTGCGGACGCCACGAGTGGTGTCGCATCGATCGAGTACAAGCTCACTGGTGAGACCGCATGGACCGCCTACACGGCGCCCATCGTTCTCGGCAACGCTGGTACGACCGTCACCTACCGTTCCACCGATGCTGCCGGCAACGTCAGCACCGAGGGTTCGCAGGTTGTGCCCGAGGTAGTGGTCGAGCCCGGTGATGTCACCGTGGATCGTGTCGCAGGCGCATCGCGGTTCGAGACGGCAGTGGAGATCTCCAAGAAGGCGTACCCCGGTACGGCTCCGGTGGTCTACGTCGCCAACGGCAACAACTACCCCGACGCACTCTCGGCTGGTCCGGCTGCTGCGCACGAGGGTGGCCCGCTGCTGCTCGTCACCCCGGAGTCGATCCCGGGTGTCGTGGCGACGGAGCTCGCTCGACTCGATCCCGCGCGGATCGTGGTTGTTGGTGGGATCCCGTCGGTGAACGCCGCGGTGTTCACTCAGCTGCAGGGAATGGCCGACACGGTTGACCGTGTTGCTGGAGCCGACCGCTACGAGACCTCTCGTCTGCTGGTTGACTACGCGTTCGGTGATGAGGGTTCCACCTTCGCCTACGTGTCGACGGGACTGAAGTTCCCCGACGCGCTGGCCGCCGGTGGTGCTGCTGGATCGAAGGATGCTCCGGTGATCCTCGTGAACGGTGCTGCATCCGATCTCGACGCGGCGACGGTGACGTTGCTCGGCGACCTCGGTGTCACCGACACGCGGGTGCTCGGTGGGGCAGACACCGTTTCGGCCGGCATCTTCGATGATGTGGATGCCGTGACGAACGCTGTTCGCCTGGCTGGCTCCGACCGCTACCAGACCGCTCGGGCTATCAACGCCGATGCGTTCGACACAGCGGATCACGCCTTCCTGGTGACCGGTGTCAACTACCCTGACGCGCTGGCTGGTTCGGCGTGGGCAGGTGCAGAGGGCGCTCCGGTGTTCGCTTCCACCCAGGGTTGTGTGCCCGGCGGTGTTCTCGATGACCTCGAGGCACTCGGCGTGACGCACGTCACCTTGCTGGGTGGCGAGCCCTCGCTGAGCGCGGCAGTGTACGCACTGACTCGCTGCTAAGGAGTTCATCCAACCCCTGATGTGATGGCCGTCGCGGCCGTCGGTAGGTGCCAAACACCTACCGACACCGCGGCGGCCATCCGCATTTTGTGGGGCAAAAACAACGGATGAGTATTGGCTGCCCATTTGTTGGGGCTGAAGATTTACGAAAACCGTGTGTGACCGGGGATTTATCGGCCATTCAGGCTCCCGAGATACTTTCATTCCGGGCGCTTGACCCCTATTTAGGTGTCTTTCGCCCGGCATTTATCTTGACACGCAACATTTGATCCCGTAGCGTCGCCGACAACTATCGGTCGACGGGGACCGTCTTTTGCTCCCTGACGATCGACCTTCCATCACATCAGCAAGGAGCCACACGGTGAACAATGCAGTCCACCTAACACGGGGCAGGTCCCTGTGGGTCGCGATTCTCGCGACTTTTGCCATGATCGCGGGGGTGATGGCCCCAGTATTTGGGGTTGCTACCGCTGCGAACGCGGCAGACCCGGACTTTAAGGTCCTGGTCTTCAACGAAACCGCCGGTTTCGTTCACCCGGAGATCGGGACCGCTGCCACGACCATCCAGAACCTGGGTATTGCGAACAACTTCGCAGTCGACGTCGCAGCGAACTCGACGAACGTCTTCACGGAAGAGAACCTGGCACAGTACGACGCTGTGATCTGGAACTCCACCACGGGAGACGTTCTGAACGCCACAGAAGAAGCGGCGTTCCGGGCCTACATCGAAGGTGGTGGTGGATACGCAGGTATCCACTCGGCTTCCGACACCGAGGACGCGTGGACCTGGTACAAGGAGACGCTCGTCGGAGCGGACTTCAACAACCACCCCGCGAACCAGACCGCGACGATCAAGGTTGAGGATGCGACCAACGAGTCGACCAAGCACCTGACGAGCGACACCTGGACGCGCCTGGACGAGTGGTACAACTTCACCGCTGCGACGTTCAAGCGCGCCGACATGCACGTGCTCCTCTCGCTCGACGAGAAGTCCTATTCGCCCGGCTCCGGCGCGATGGGCGCGGATCACCCGGTCGCATGGTGCCAGGACCGCGAGATCAGCGGAACCTCGCTGCGTTCGTGGTACACAGCTCTCGGCCACACCAACGCTTCCTACTCTGAGCCCGCGTTCGTGAACCACCTCCTCGGTGGTATCAAGATCGCTGCTGGCGCCGTGCCCTCGGGCTGTGCCGCTAGCCAGAGCGCCAGCTACGACTTCGTGACGCTGGACGACAACACCGCCAACCCCATGGCGCTGGACATCGCTCCCGATGGAACGGTCTTCTACGCAGAGCGTGATGGACGCCTGCGCCAGATCGACCCCACCACGAACGCCACCACCACGGCGATGACCCTTCCGGTCACCCAGGCCAACGAGGACGGCTTCCTCGGCCTCGTTCTCGACCCTGACTTCGAGACCAACGGGTGGATCTACACCTACTGGGCTCCGTCGAACGTCGGAACCGATGGTCCGCACAACCGGATCTCGCGCTTCACGTACAACCACAACACGGCAACCGCGGACCTCGCCTCCGAAGTCGCAGTGCTGAAGGTGACGACTCAGCGCAACCGTTGCTGCCACGCTGGTGGAGACATGCTATTCGACACGAACGGCAACCTGATCCTCGCCACCGGTGACAACACCGACCCGTTCGAGTCGGGCGGCTACTCGCCGATCGACGAGCGCTCGGGCCGCGTTGACTTCGACGCGCAGCGTTCGGCAGGTAACACGAACGACCTTCGTGGAAAGCTCATCCGCATCACCCCGCAGGATGACGGCACCTACACGATTCCTGCTGGCAACCTCTTCGCAGAAGGAACGGCTCAGACCCGTCCCGAGATCTACGCGATGGGCTTCCGTAACCCGTTCCGCATCGGTCTGGACCCGAAGAACAACCACATCGTTGTCGGCGACTACGGCCCCGACGCTGGTACCGACAGCGCCACCCGCGGTCCCCGCGGTGGCGTCGAGTGGAACCTCGTCACGCAGCCGGGTAACTACGGCTGGCCGTACTGCCAGGGCGACATTGGCCCGAACAACAACGGTTGCTACATGGACTTCAACTTCCAGAACAACACCACGGGAGCCGCGTTCAACCCGAACGCGATCGTCAATGACTCGCCGAACAACACGGGTCTGCAGAACCTCCCGCCGGTGATCAAGCCGACGATCAGCTACCCGAACAGTGGCAACACGACCGCCAGCATTGGTAACAAGGCCGTTCTCGAGATCGGTGCGGGCGGTGGAGCTCCCATGGGTGGCCCCGTCTACCGCTACGACGAGAACCTGGCCTCGGACACCAAGTGGCCGGCGTACTGGGATGGCAAGGGTCTGCTCGGTGAGTGGAACCAGGGCACGATGTACTCGGTTCAGCTCGACCGCACCAACAGCAGCAGCGTGGTCGACATCAACCAGATCCTCCCGGCTATCTTCGACAACGGATCCAGCAATGGTCTGTTCCGTCGTGCGATGGACTTCGAGTGGGGCCCGGATGGTGCCATGTATGTCGTCGACTGGGGCTCCGGCTTCAACGGCAACAACAGCGACTCCGGCGTCTACCGCATCGACTACACGAAGGGTCGGATCTCCCCGATCGCTCGTGCGGCTGCGGATGTCACCACCAGCGCGACCGCTCCCCTTGAGGTCAGCTTCTCCTCTGCAGGCTCCACGCACCCGTTCGGTCTCGACCTGACGTACGCGTGGAACTTCGGCGACGGAGCGACCTCGACCGAGGCGAACCCGACCCACACCTACACGACGGTTGGGCAGTTCAACGCCCAGCTCACCGTGACGGACGAGGATGGCGGAACGGCCGTGGCCAACGTCACGATCGTCGTCGGCAACGAGCTCGCCGACCTCGAGATCACGTTCCCTGAGAACGGTGGATTCTTCGAGTGGGGCGACCAGGTTCGCTACGAGGTGACGGTCAACGACCCCGATGGTGAAGTCGACTGCGACCAGGTCAGCGTTCTCGCTGCCCTGGGTCACGACACCCACAACCACGACTACGGCCAGCAGTTCGGCTGTGAGGGATGGATCCAGACGGCGCGCGACGCAGGCCACGGCCTTGAGGCGAACCTGTTCTGGGTGGTCAACGCGACGTACAACGACGATGGTGGCGCTGCCAACATCCCGCTGACGGCGTACGCGACCAACATCCTGAACCCGACCACGCTGCAGGCTGAGTACTTCGACGTGACCGGCCAGATCGGTAACGCAAGTGCAACGGGTGTGGCAACGGAGCCGACCACGGACACGCTTGGTGGAGGTACCAACCTCACGAGCGTCGATGTGAACGACTTCTGGGGCTACCGTCCCGTGAACATGGTCAACATGGACAGCGTCGACATCCGACTCGCCTCTGCGGCCGGTGGAACGATCGAGGCTCGCTTCGGATCGGGTGCGAACCCGGACCCCGCGACCGCGACCGTGATCGGTACGCTCAACTACACCGCAACCGGTAGCGCAACCACCTACCAGTACCAGACGCTGAACTTCAGCAACGTGCCGACCGGAGAGGGAACCCTCTTCTTCGTCAACACGGCCGGTACCGCCAAGGTGAACTACTACCAGTTCGCTGGTGACGGTGTTGAGTCCAACTCCGCTCCGAACGCAACGCTGACGGTGACGCCCACTGAGGGTGTCGCTCCGCTCAACGTGACCGCGAACCTCACGGACCTCGTCGACCCCGACGGTGAAGTGGGTGCCCCGATCACGATCGAGTGGGACGCAGGAGACGGCTACCAGGTGGGCACTGCCTCGCAGAGCTACACCTTCACGGAGCCTGACATCTACGTCATCCGCGTCAAGCTGACCGACAGCAACGGTGCATACCGTGAGCTCGAGCAGTCGATCGAGGTCACTCCTCAGGAGATCGGCGTCTGCTTCCTGGGTCGTTCCGACGGCTTCGATGGAGCAATGCTCGACACGGACCGCTGGGACAGCAACGTCCGCACCAACCAGAACCTGGTTGTGTCGGACGGCTCGCTGAAGATTCCAGCTGCTATCGGTGACCTGTACCAGAACAGCACGCCTGTTTCGCCCAACCTCGTTCTGCAGGATGCCCCCACGGGCGCCTGGACCATGGACACCAAGGTGACGATCCCGGCTCGCATCGGGTACCAGCAGGCCGGTCTGCTCGTGTACGCCAACGACGACAACTACATCAAGTTGACGCTGCAGGCTCGCACGGGTGACGCCACTCCGAACGCCGCTACCCGCGTCGTTCAGATGGCCAAGGAAGACAACGCAACGGCGGCGGAGACCAACTCGCCCAACCTGACCGCGGCCTTCCCGGACACCGCCTACCTGCGTCTCGTCTCCGACGGCACGACCCTCACCGGCTACTACTCGGCCGACAACGTGACCTGGACCCAGATGGCGGCTACCCGCACTCTGGCAGGCCTCACCGAGGGTCCGCTCAAGGTTGGTGTGTTCTCGTCTGGTTCGACATCGACCCAGGCGCAGGGTGCGCCCGTCGTGACCGCTGAGTTCGACTGGTTCACCATCACGCCCGACGACACCGCTGTGGCGCCGGACCCGGATGACGTGTTCGATGGCGAGCGCCTCGACCCGTGCAAGTGGACCGTGCTGAACGAGAACGGCAACCTGTACCGCGTACAGGGCGGCAACCTCGAGATCGACACCACGTCGGCAGACATTGCCAACGCGACGGCGAACCCGATTCCCAACCTGGTGATGCAGGACCAGCCTGACGGCGACTGGGTGGTTGACACCAAGCTCGACGCCACTGCGTTCGACCGTCAGTACCAGGCCGGCGGAATCATGGTCTACCTCAACGATGCGAACTACGTGAAGTTGTACGTGGAGCAGCAGAGTGCGACCGCTCGCCAGGTCGAGTTCCGTAACGAGATCAACGACGCCATCGGCACTCCGTCCCCGAACATCACGGGAATCGGAACGGTCACCTGGCTGCGCGTTGCCAAGGTCGGCGACACGTACACGGCGTACTGGAGCGCGGACGGAGCAACCTGGACTCAGGTTGTGAACGCCGGCACGCCCGTCGTGTTCACGAACGCCGCCGTCTCCGGCGCCAAGGTCGGACTGTTCGCAGTCGGCACCTCGGCCCAGGGCACTGAGAACCGCACCGCCAAGTTCGACTTCTGGGAAGTCCAGGCCGACGGCGTTGCGTTCGACGTGGATGCAACGCTCACCCCGACCGTCGCTGACGGCACCAACGGCTGGTACAAGCAGGCCGTCACGGTGACGCTGGCGACTGAAGCTGGCGACCCCGCCGCGCAGGACTACATCGAGTACAACCTCGGCGAAGGATGGCTGGAGTACACCACTCCGCTCGTCCTGACCGACGACGGCCAGTACAACGTGCAGTACCGCGCAAGCGAGGCTGGTGGCGCGTCCACCACCGTCAAGACGGTTGCGGTCAAGGTCGACAAGACCGTCCCGACCGCCGACGGTTCGCTCGTGGTCAGCTCGACCGACCCGAACGTCCGCACGCTCGAGATTGCTTCGGCTGACGCCACCAGTGGTGTCGCGTCGGTGCAGTACTCGAACAACGGCGGCGTCTCGTGGGCTACCTACACCGCTCCTGTCTCGCTGCCCCTCACGGCGCAGACGATCCAGGTGCGTTCGACGGATGCCGCGGGCAACGTTTCGGCGATCGACACCGTTGAGGTTCCCGCGATCGGCGAGTGTGGCGCAGTTGCGCTGAACGACCCGTTCGATGGCACTTCGCTCGACGCGTGCCGCTGGACCGTCGTGAACGAGGACACCACCAAGTACCGCGTACAGGGTGGCAACCTCGAGATCGACACGACGCAGGCAGACATCTACACGACCGGGACCACCATCCCGAACGTGATTCTGCAGGACCAGCCGGCAGGCGACTGGACGATCGAGACCAAGGTTGACACCTCGGCCTTCGACCGCCAGTACCAGAACGCCGGTCTGATCGTCTACGTCGACGGCGACAACTACATGAAGTTCGATGTTGTTACTACGAACGCTGCTGGCAGCACGATCGCGCGGAACTTCGAGTTCCGTCACGAGATCGCGGCGGCTGTGCAGAACCCGCAGAACAACGTGACCGCGACGGCCACTGGCGGTATTGCGCACCTGCGCATCGCCAAGACCGGCGACGTGTTCACCGCTTCGTGGAGCACCGACGGAACCACGTGGACCCCGTTCACGAACACGTTCACGAGTGCTGCGCTGGCATCGAACGCGAAGGTCGGCGTGTACGCGCTCGGCTCGACCTCGACGGGTACCGCGGGCAAGACGGCCAAGTTCGATTACTTCAACGTGATCGTTCCTGACGTCACTGACCCGACGGTCACGGCGAGTGTCTCCGGTCGTACGGTTACCCTCACCGCTGCTGACGAGAACAGCGGCGTCGCCTCGGTCGAGTACCAGCTCTCTGGTGAGTCGACCTGGACCACGTACACGGCTCCGTTCGCGGTGCCCGGTACCGGTCTGGTGACCGTCTCCTACCGTGCAACGGACAACGCGGGCAACGTCAGTGACGTCGCCACGGTGGACGTGCCGGCGGATGACGTCGACCCGGGTGATGTCACAGTTGACCGTGTCTTCGGTGCGAACCGTTACGAGACGGCCGTTGAGATCTCCGAGGCTTCGTACTCCGGTACGGCCCCGGTGGTCTACATCGCCAACGGTGAGAACTACCCTGACGCGCTGTCGGCTGGTCCGGCTGCCGCGCTCGAGGGCGGTCCGCTGCTCCTCGTCTCCCCGTCTGCCATTCCGGCAGTGGTGAGCACGGAGATCGCGCGCCTCGATCCCGCACGGATCGTGGTCGTGGGTGGAATCCCGTCGGTGAACGCCGCAGTGTTCACTCAGCTCCAGGGCATGGCGGACACGGTTGACCGTGTTGCCGGTGTCGACCGGTACGAGACCTCGCGCCTGCTCGTTGAGTACGCGTTCGGTGAGACCGGTGCAGAGCGTGCATACATCGCGACGGGTCAGAAGTTCCCCGACGCGCTGGCTGCGGGTGGTGCTGCTGGTGCCTACGACGCCCCGGTGATCCTCGTGAACGGTGAACTCGCCGACCTCGACGCAGCGACGGCGACGTTGCTCGACGACCTCGGCGTCACTGAGACACGAGTCCTGGGTGGAGAAGACACCGTGTCGGCTGGCATTTATGCGGATGCTGACGCCGTGACGGATGCTATCCGCCTCGCCGGTTCAAACCGCTTCGAGACCGCACGGGCTATCAACGCCGATGCGTTCGAGACTGCGGAGCGCGCCTTCCTGGTAACTGGTCTCAACTACCCTGACGCGCTGGCTGGTTCGGCGTGGGCTGGCTCGCTCGGGGCTCCCGTGTTCGCCGCCACTCAGGGTTGTGTCCCCGGCGGTGTTCTCGATGACCTCGAGGACCTCGGCGTGACGCACGTCACCCTGCTGGGTGGCGAGCCCTCGCTGAGCGCGTCGGTATTCGCACTGACCCGCTGCTAAGGAGCACGGCTAACCCCATAGTGTGATGGCCGTCGCGGTCGTCGGTAGGTGTGAAATGCCTACCGGCACCGCGGCGGCCATCCGCTGTTTAATCAGCACAAATCCGTGTATGTGAGCTTGCTGTGAGGTATGTTCGCGGTAATCGATGCACAGGGTTCGTTGGGCGAGCGTGGTAGTATTGTTGTCTCTCGCAACGACCGCGGGGTGTCGCTTGCGTAAGCGTGACCTTGCCAGACCAACCGGCGTCAAGTTCAACCCGGTTTGCGCGGCGTGTTAAGGCGAGAGGAACGGGTCGTGTCATCCAACGAACTGTCTCCGCCCGTGCAGATTCGCGGCGCAAAGGCCTTCAAAGGCAATAACCTCGACGACGTCCGACGCACCAACCTCTCCCTGGTCCTCGGCCTCGTACACACGTCAGGCGCGGTATCGCGCGCTCAGTTGACGAGGGAGCTCGGCCTCAATCGATCGACGATCGCCGCCCTTGTGTCGGAGTTGGTTGCGCGCGGCCTCGTAGTCGAATCGAGCCCGGAGTCGAGCAGCCAGGTTGGTCGTCCAAGCCTCGTCATCACCCCGAGCCCGTCGATCGCCGCGATCACGATCAACCCTGAACTCGACGCGATCACGATCGGTCTCGTCGGCCTCGGCGGTAAGGTCATCCGGCGCGTGCGCTACGACAATGTGCGCGTGCCGTCGCCACAGGAGGTCGTGAACGTCGTCAAGGCCGTCGTCGATGGCATGACGATGACCGACGTGCGCGACCGCCAGCCACTCGGTGAGCAGGTCGTCGGAGACCAGCAGGTGATCGGCCTCGGCCTCGCGATCCCCGGCCTCGTGCGGGCATCCGATGGCATGGTCAGGCTCGCGCCGCACCTCGGCTGGCGCGACGAGCCCTTCGCCGAACAGCTGTCAGAGGCCACCGGCTTTCCCGTGGTCGGCGCGAACGACGCGATGTGTGGGGCGATCGCCGAGCACACCTTCGGTGCAGGTCGCGGCGTCGACGACATGATCTACCTCAACGGTGGCGCGAGCGGAATCGGCGGTGGCGTCATCGTCGACGGTGTGCTGCTGACCGGCGCGAATGGCTACGCGGGCGAGCTCGGCCACACTCTCGTGAACACCAACGGCGCGGCCTGCCACTGCGGGTCGTCCGGATGCCTCGAGACCGAGGTGTTCCGCAAGCCGCTGCTCGAAGCGCTCGGCCTCGACGACAACGAATCGGAACGCCTCGACGAGGAACTGAACGCCGCGTACATCCTCGGCCCCTCGCCGGAGCTCCGTGCGCTCGTCGAGCGGCAGGTGGGCTTCCTCGTCGTGGCCCTCCGTAACGCGGTCAACGTCTTCAACACCCGTCGGGTCGTGCTCGGCGGGTTCCTCGGGTCGCTCTACGGGGTCGTCCCCGAGTTGTTCGGGCCGGTCGTCGACCGCAGCCCCATGATCGGTGGGGGTGCTGGAGTCGAGGTGCAGCGTGCATCCCTCGGGCCGAGCATCCTCATGGTGGGTGCTGCAGAACTCGCCTTCGCGCCGCTCCTCGCAGACCCCACGCTCATCGGGTCGGCCGATCGCGCACCCATCGAACGCGGCGCGCTCGCGACCTGAGAATTCGACCGGACGAAACGCACTCCAGCCGCTAGCGTTGGGTCATGAAGATTCTCCTTGTGGGCGCCGGCGGAGTGGGCGACGCCATCGCCAAGATCGCAGCACGTCGTGACTTCTTCGAGACGATCGTGGTGAGCGACTACGACGTCACCAGGGCGGAGCGCACTGTCGCGTGGCTCGAAGCCAGGGGAGAGGCCCGCGGCCGGTTCATCGCCGCGCGCATCGACGCCTCAGACCCCGAGAACGTTGCCGCCGTCGCCCGGGAGCACGGTGCAACGCACGTCATGAATGCTGTCGAGCCGAAGTTCGTTCCCACGATCTTCGCCGGCGCGTTGGCTGCTGGCGCGGACTACCTGGACATGGCGATGAGCCTGAGCGAGCCGCATCCGACCGATCCGCTCGAGCAGACGGGTGTCAAGCTCGGCGATGACCAGTTCGCCCAAGCACCCGACTGGGAGCAGGCCGGTCGCCTCGCGCTCGTGGGAATGGGAGTCGAGCCAGGTCTCAGCGACGTGTTCGCGCGGTATGCCGCCGATCACCTGTTCTTCGAGATCGACGAGCTCGGCACTCGGGATGGCGCGAATCTGGTCGTGCGCGATGAGGCGGGCAACGAGATCTTCGCCCCGAGCTTCAGCATCTGGACCACCATCGAGGAGTGTCTCAACCCCCCGGTGATCTGGGAGAAGGATCGCGGCTGGTACACCACGGCGCCGTTCAGCGAGCCGGAGGTCTTCGAGTTCCCCGAAGGCATCGGCCCCGTGGAGTGCGTCAACGTCGAGCACGAGGAGGTGCTGCTCATGCCGCGGTGGGTCGACGCCAAGCGCGTGACCTTCAAGTACGGGCTCGGCAACGAGTTCATCGGCATCCTCAAGACCCTGCACCAGCTCGGACTCGACAAGACGGAGCCGCTGCGCGTGCGTTCCGCCGACGGCCCCGTCATGGTCGCACCGCGGGATGTCGTCGCCGCTGGTCTCCCCGACCCCGCGACCCTCGGGCCGCACATGACCGGCAAGACCTGCGCGGGACTCTGGGTCACGGGCATCGGCACCGACGGCAATCCGCGTGAGGTGTACCTGTACCACGTGGCCGACAACGAGTGGACGATGGCCGAGTACGAGAGCCAGTGCGTGGTCTGGCAGACAGCGCTCAACCCGGTGATTGCGCTCGAGCTGCTCGCCAAGGGCACGTGGGCCGGCACCGGGGTGCTCGGCCCCGAGGCGTTCGACGCGAAGCCGTTCCTTGAGCTCATGGCCCTGTCGGTAGCCGAGGGTGGTTACGGCCAGGCGTGGGGGCTTGAAGACCGACTCGCCGGCTGACACGCTCCCGAAGAAGGGGTACTGCACGCAGCGTGATGTGCGCTACCGTGTGAATCAGGCTCATCCGCAGAGCACGTAACCAATCCCGGAGTTGGGGAACTCCGAGATCTCGCTCAGTCGATGGGTCCTCACGTGCTTTCTGCAAACATTCGCCATTCCTCCCTTCGCCGAGTCGCCTACGCGGCGATCACGGCCCTCCTCGCCGCCGCGCTCGTGCCCGCTGCGGCGTACTCCGCCAGCGCCGCAGCCATCGTGGGTGCGGAGATCATCGTCGTGCAGGATGGCACGGCGCACGGCACCACGAACGAGTGCCTGGTCACCGACCCCGACTCCTCGCTGGCAGATGAATCGCCCACTGATGGCATCGTCTGCACCGACGACACGGTGACGTACGGCTGGAACTACAGCGTCTCGGCGAGTGGGGCCGACGACGTGGTGTTCAGCCAGACGCTGCCGAGCGGCTGGTCGTGGGACCCGCTGTCGATCACGGTGTGCGAGGGCGGCGCGGACTACACGGGTGTTGCGGTGCTGTCGCCCGACGGCCTGACGCTCACCTGCACGCTCACCTTCCCGAACACGGGGTCGGCACGATCCGGCCAGATGCCGGTGTTCGCCATCCCGGAACCGGGGGTGACCGATGGTTCGACCTACACGGCGCAACTCACGGTCACCGACGAGGCAGGACCGGTCGCGGTCGATCCCGCCGCGACCATCACGGTGCGCTCGCAGCCCCGCTGGAACCTCGTCAAGAGCGGCTGGGGCACCTACAGCTTCGCCGAGGTCGACTTCGGATCGGGGCCGGAGCCCGCAACCCATCTCTCGTTCTTCGTGCAGATCGAAGCGGTCAGTGCCAACAACTTCAAGGGCCAGGATGCGCTGAGTGCCGTCGAGTTCCGCGACATCGTGTCGGGCATCGACCCCGAAACGGTCCTCGTACAGTGCCCCGCGTCGCACGTCGGCGGCGTGAGCATGGGATGCTCGCAGCCGGGTGGCCCCGGCGGCGACATCCTGATCGAGATGCCGGGCGGCATGGCCGTACCCCCGCAGAGTGTGATTCCCGACCAGGCGGGCGTGGCCTGGCGCGGAGCGATGACCGTTGCCATCCCCAACCGCAGCCTGCCCCCATACCCGGTCACCGACCTCAAGATCAATCAATTCGTGGAGTTCGACCCGGACGGCGTGAGCAGCGGCTCGAACCTCGGCACCGACTTCGAGAACGGAAGCGAATCGGGCGCGGAGTGCATCCCCGCCAACGGAAACGACAACTGTGGCTATCTCAACGTGACCGGCCCGGTGCCCGGTATTGGGCCTGTCTCCACCGGCAAGAGCCTGCGCCAGAAGTTCGGTACGTATGCCCCCGCAAACTGCGGCCTGCACTGGTGGTGGTGCATGCCGATGAACGGCACGACCGGCACGAGCGACATGAACAATGGCCTGCAGGGCAACCAGGACGGCGTGGCCTTCCGCGGTGACGACTTCTTCGCCGGGCTCAGCTTCTCGTGGGACAGCAACCGCGAAGAACTGCCCAGCAACGCCATGATGTGCGACGTGTGGGACCCGGCTCTCCAGCAGTTCGATCCCGACGGATTCGTCGGCTACGCGAACTTCGAGGGCTGGTGGAACTCGATGCAGCCGCGGATTCAGTTCAGCGCGCAGACCTTCGCGGATGACGCGGCTCGCGAATCCGCCGATTGCGGTACTTGGGGCGATCTCTCCGATGGCCCCTGGTACGACACCTGGGAGGAGGTGCCAGGTGGGCCGGACACCATCAGCGCGATTCGCTGGACGGCTCCAACCACTCACGCCTATGGGTCGGAGACCTGGGCGATCCCGATGAAGGTCGGTGACGCCGTGCCGACGGGCACGATCATCCCGGACTTCCTCCACCTGTACTACGACGAGCAGGTCGATGAGCAGGACAACCCCGATGGCTGGCGCTGGGTCAATCGCGACAGCTACAGCGTCGCGGAGGTCACTTTGGCCCTGGACAAGGACACGGTGCCAGCAGGGCAGACCAACTCCGTCGCAGGCGCTCGCGTGCCCTTCTCGCTCGACGTGACCGCCTTCACATCAGAGGCAGACATCTCCACAGAACTCACGGGGTTGAACGTCGTCGACACGCTCCACCCGTGCCTTCAGGAGCCGCAACTCGACCCCTCCGTGACCGGCTGGACGATGGCGATCACGACACCTGCAGACCCGGGCCCCGACGGCCTGGCGTGCACGAGCGATGACGTCAGCGGCGCCGTGCTCACGTTCACGCCCACGGCAACCCTCACCTCGGGCGATGCCATCGACCCCATCCTGTATTCGGTCGTCATCGGAACACTCGTCGCTAACGGACAGCAGCTGCCGAACACTGCCGTCGTCAAGGTCGACGAGAGCGTGACCGACCAGACCGAGGCCGGCCGCACCGACCAGTGGACTCTCACGGTCGCCGCCCCTGGCGCCGTGCGGGTGTCGAAGGTCGCCGACTTCCCGCTCGTCGAGATCGAGCCGGACGACCTGTCGTGGACGATCGCATACTCGAACACTCTCGGCACCGCCCTCGGGGAGACCTCGTTCATCGACATCCTCCCGTACAACGGTGACGGCCGAGGCACCGACTTCGCTGGAACCTTCGGCTTCGATGGAGCCACCGTGGTGTCGGGGAACGACACGGTTATCGAGTACACGACGGACGCCGTGGGCACGATCGCCGTCGACCCGGACGTCAACACCTCGACATGGGTCGAGGCATCCGCCTATCTTGGCGACCTCACGGATGTCACGGCCATCCGTATCACGGTCGACAACCTGAGCTCGGGTGAGATCGGAGCCGTGCGCATCTTCGCGGACCCCTCGGGCAACGACGAGGGGGATCTCTACCAGAACCAGGTCGGTGGCGGTCGCGCGGAGAATCTCAGCCAGCCCATCCCGCCGACGCTCATCTCGCAGATCCGCGTCGTCGCCTCGAGCATCGGCGACCGCGTCTGGCACGACCTCAACAGTGACGGCGTGCAGGATGCCGGTGAGCCGGGCCTCGAGGGAGTGACGGTACTGCTCCTCGACGAGAACGGCGCCGAGCTGGACTCCACGACCACCGGCCCGGACGGCATCTACACGTTCCCCGGCTACCACTCCGGCGACTACCGGGTGCAGGTCGATACGAGCACGCTGCCGTACGGCTACCTGCCGACCTACGACCTGGACAGCGGCACGACCAATCCAGACAGCGACTCCCAGAACTTCGCGCTCGGCATCGATGTCGACCGTACCGATGTCGACTTCGGCTACGTGCGACAGATCGGCGAGCTGACGATCGCGAAGGTCGTCGAGGACGACGGTGCTGGCTGGTTCGGCGAGGACAAGACCTTCGATATCGAAGTCACCTGCGCGACCGACGGGGTAACGGAGGAGGGTTTCCCGCAGACCGTCCAGATCACGGGAAGTGACTCCGCGACGATCGACGTGCCGGTGGGCGCAACGTGCTCGGTAGAAGAGACCGAGGACGGCGGGGCGACGGAGATCAACATCGATCCCGAGTCGATCTTCATGGACGTCCAGGGCTTCGCAACCATCACCGTGGAGAACGTCTTCACCGACGGAACGCTCGTGCTGCGCAAGACCCTCTCGGGTGCTGGCGTCGTGCCCTTCGCCGGTGACGAGTTCGCGTTCGACGTTCTCTGCACCTACGAGGGCGAGACCGTCTACGACGACGAGCTCACCCTCACGCGCGCTGGCGCCGAGACGAGCCTCTCCTCCGAGCAGATCGACGGGTTGCCGATCGGCACCCTGTGCACGATCACCGAAACCGGCACGGGTGGCGCCGATTCGACCCCCGCCCCCGTGACCGTCACGATCGCCGACGACGAGCAGATCGTCTACGCAGACGTCACCAACTACTACTCCGCCGGCACGATAACGCTCACGAAGGCGCTGGGCGGTGAACTCGGTGACAGCGCCGCCGCGACATCCGCCGTCTTCGATGTGCTCGTCACGTGCCAGATCGACGTGGAGGGTGAGCTCCTCACGCTGTTCTCCGACACCATCGGGATCTCCGGCGGCGAGAGCATCCTGATCGAGGACGAGCAGGGTGACACGCTGCTGCTTCCGCTCGGCGCTCGCTGCTTCGGTGAGGAGACGGATGCCGGGGCTGCGACCTCGAGCACTGTTGATCCCGACTCGT
This sequence comes from uncultured Salinibacterium sp., assembly GCA_964425885.1. Taxonomy (GTDB): domain Bacteria; phylum Actinomycetota; class Actinomycetes; order Actinomycetales; family Microbacteriaceae; genus Rhodoglobus. The sequence goes on along the minus strand of CAYRON010000001.1, from coordinate 6,926 downwards.
ACGAGACCGGGGTGGAGGTGACATCCGGTAGCCCGAGCGAACTGCAGGATCTGGAGATCGTGGCCACGAACGTGTTCGACGTGGCAGAACTCACCGTGACGAAGACGGTCGTCGGGCCCGGCCTGGCGGGCCCGTACGGCTTCGAGGTGACGTGCTCGTATGAGGGCGAGGCGTACGCGCTCGATGCGGCGGATGCGAGCTTCGAACTCAGCCACGGCGAGTCCCGCACCATTCAGGTCGCGCCGGGGGTGGACTGCGTGGTGACCGAGGATGACGTCGAACAGGCGCTCGTGACCTACGTCGACAGTGATGGTGAAAGCGCGCCGGGAACGGTCGAGGGCATTGAGGGTGAGCAGACGGTCGACGTGACCAACGAGTTCGCCGAAATTGTCGTGAGCAAGACCGTCGTGGGCGGCGACCCCGGCCCGTACGCGTTCGAGATCTCGTGCACGCTCGACGGGGAGCCCTACGAACTGGACGACGCCTCGTTCGAGCTGAGCCACGGTGACACTCGCACGATCGCGGTGCCGCCGGGCGCCGACTGCGCGGTGGTGGAGGACGCGCCCTACGATGCGACCGTCACGTACGTCGACAGCGATGACGAGAGCCCCGAGGGCGCGATCGTGGACGCTCGCGATTCTGAGACGATCGACGTGACCAACGAGTTCGCCTACCTCGACGTGACCAAGCTCGTCGTAGGGCCGGGCGCTGTCGGGCCGTACCACTTCGAGGTCACGTGCACCATCGGCGGGGGAGTGTACGAACTACCCGCCGAGGATGCCGCGTTCACCCTCGATCGCGGGCAGACGAGAACCATCCCCGTCGCCGCAGGAGTCGACTGCGAGGTGGCAGAAGTGGATGTCCCGACCGGAGCGGTGGTGACGTACGCGAGTTCGGACGAGACGGCAACGGACGGCATCGTGCCGAGCATCCACGGCACCGGCTCGGTCATCGTGACGAACACGTTCGCCGTCACGTCGAGCGACGGACTGCTCGGCAGCACCGGCCTTGACTCCCGCGCTCCGCTCGGTGGTGCCATCCTGCTCCTGCTGGCCGGGCTCGCAGCGGTGTTCGTGACACGGATCGGCCGGAGGGCGCGCAGCTAGAGCAGTACTACTAGATATTGATGATGCTGTTCGCGCCGATGGCGTGCATGATCCAACTCATGCCGAGGAACGCGACGCCGAACGCCACCACGATGCCGACGATCGCGAGCCACAGCTTGCCCTCGTACCAGTAGCTGGCGCCTGGATGCTGCGAGAGGAACTCCTTCGACGTCACGGGGGTGGTCTCCGTGATGATGGGCGCGCCGATGCCCGCGGCGACGGCATCCATCGCGTTCGGTGACCAGAATGTGCCGTCGAACCTCAGCAGGCTGCGTCCACTCGAATCCTTGAGAAGCATCTCGCGACGCGACTCGGAGGAGCCGGGGCGCCAGGTCTCAGCCATGACGATGGATGCGACATCCTCACGCCCCACGACCTTGCCGAACAGGAACGACTGCTTGGTGACCGTGGAGTCGGTGACCTCGGCGAACGCGCCGGTGTGGCGAACCCACACGAGGGCTGCAGCGCCGACCATCACGACCTGCACCACGACGACCTGTCGCCAGTCACCGGCCTGCGCAGCGAGCCAGTACAGCGCACCGAAGAGTGGGACTCCGCCGATCAGGGCGGCGGCGAGCCACGCGCGCCCCAGGGATCGGCGCGGGCGCACAGAGGCGCGGGTGGACCTCTCGCTCTTCATCGCCCACCCCTGAGTACGTGCCTGCCCCGTGCAAACGGTCTCAATATATCCGCTAAAACATGAGGAGTTTGCACCCAGTGCGGGGGTGTGGAGAACGCGCGGTGTGACGTCTTCGGGGGATTCGCTGGCCTTAACCAGTAGTGGGGCACCGCTTGCGCGACGCCCCACTACTACATGGCGGAGAATGGGGGATTCGAACCCCCGAGGGCTTGCACCCAACACGCTTTCCAAGCGTGCGCCATAGGCCACTAGGCGAATTCTCCAGAGCGGTAAACCCGTTGCCGGGAATGACCTCAAGAAATCATACCCGTACAATGGACGTGGCTCCTCGCGTGGCGCCATCCAGGCCAACTCCCCCAGGACGGAAACGTAGCAAGGGTAACCGGGCTCTGGCGGGTGCGCGAGGGGTCCTTTCTTTTTCCTGGCTGCGCCGCTTCGCGACCTCCGGGTCGGATGCACACATTCTGAGCGACTCGCCGCGTTCCGTCGCGGGGAGTCGGCGTGGCGGGCGAAACGTGTGCAGCGCCCCACGGCGCGAGCCGAGCATCCCGGGACTTACCCCTGCAGTCGCTCAGCCCGCCCGCCTAGGCTGGACTCGTGGCCCGTTCCATATACATCACGTCAGCCGAGGGACACTCGGGCAAGTCGTCCGTGGCCCTCGGCGTGCTCGACACACTCCTCCGCAGCGGCGAGCGGGTGGGGGTTTTCCGACCCATCGCGCGCTCCACCGTTGAGCGCGACTTCGTGCTCGACCTCCTGCTCTCGCGCGACGGTGTCGACCTCGACTACGACGACTGCATCGGCACCACCTACGAGGCGGTGCACGATGACCCGGAGTCCGCGCTGTCGACGATCGTCGACCGTTTCAAGGCCGTCGAGCGCCGCTTCGATGCCGTGGTTGTGATCGGCTCCGACTTCACGGATGTCGCGTCCCCCACCGAACTGGCCTACAACGCGCGCATCGCGGCGAACCTCGGCACCCCCGTGCTCCTGGTTCTCACTGGTCGCGAGCCCGACGGCATCGCCCCGCGCAGCGCGGACGACCTCCGTCAGGTCTCCGAACTCGCGCTCCCCGAACTCGTCTCCGCCTACGCGACACTCCTCGCGGTGGTCGTCAACCGCGCCGACCCCGGGATGCTCGAGCCGATCGTGCGCTCGGTCACCGATGCCGCGCACGTGCCGGTGTGGGCCATCCCCGAGGATCCGCTGCTGGTGGCCCCGACCCTCGACCAGCTCCAGGTGGCGGTCGAGGGCCACCTGCTCCAGGGCGACCAGGCGCTGCTCTCCCGCGAGACCCTCGGCGTCGTCATCGCGGCCATGTCCATGGAGAACGTGCTCCCGCGCCTCGTCGAGGGCGGCGTCGTGGTGATACCGGGTGATCGCTCCGAGATGCTCATCGCGGCGCTCACGGCCCACGCATCCGGAACGTTCCCGTCACTCGCGGGCATCATCCTCAACGGCGGTTTCGAGCTCTCGCCCGTGATCACGCGGCTCATCGAGGGGCTCGACCAGTCCCTTCCCATCATCACAACCGAGCTCGGCACGTGGGCGACGGCCCAGCGCATCTCCCAGGTGCGCGGGCAGCTGACCGCGACATCCCAGCGCAAGATCGACACGGCGCTCGCCCTGTTCGAGACGCATGTGGATGCCTCGCACCTGATCGAGGCGCTCGGCGCTGGCCACTCCACTGCGGTGACCCCGCTCATGTTCGAGTACACGCTGCTCGAGCGCGCGCGGGCGCTGAAGAAGCGCATCGTGCTGCCGGAGGGCAGTGACGATCGAATCCTTCTCGCGGCCGGCACACTGCTGGCGCGCAGCGTTGTCGAGCTGACGATCCTCGGGGAGGAGCAGGACGTTCGGTCGCGCGCATCCGCACTCGGCGTCGACCTCAGCGCGGCGACCGTCACGAGCCCCTTCGATCCCGAGCTGCGCGAGCGCTTCGCCGAGGAGTACGCGCGGCTTCGCGCGCACAAGGGCGTGACGATCGACGACGCCCGCGACATCGTGACGGATGTCTCGTACTTCGGCACCATGATGGTGCAGCTCGGGCTCGCCGACGGCATGGTCTCCGGCGCCCAGCACACGACCGCGCACACGATTCGACCGGCGTTCGAGTTCATCAAAACGGTGGAGGGTGTGTCGGTGGTCTCGAGCGTGTTCTTCATGGCGCTCGAGGATCGCGTGCTCGTCTACGGCGACTGCGCCGTCGTGCCCGACCCGACCGATGAACAGCTCGCTGACATCGCGATCTCGGCCGCTGCGACTTCTGAGCAGTTCGGTATCGCCCCGCGCATCGCGATGCTCTCCTATTCGACGGGAGAGTCCGGATCGGGCGCCGACGTCGACAAGGTGCGCGCAGCCACCGCCTTTGTTCGCGCTCGCCGCCCTGACCTCCTCGTGGAGGGGCCGATCCAGTACGACGCGGCGGCGGATGCCGCCGTCGCCCGCACCAAGCTGCCGGAGTCACAGGTGGCCGGCCGTGCAACGGTGTTCATCTTCCCCGACCTCAACACTGGCAACAACACGTACAAGGCGGTGCAGCGCTCGTCGGGTGCCGTCGCGATCGGCCCCGTGCTTCAGGGCTTGCGCAAGCCGGTGAACGACCTCTCGCGGGGAGCCCTCGTGCGCGACATCGTCAACACGGTGGCGATCACGGCCATACAAGCTGGAGCACTATGACACTCGCGTTCGTCGTCAACTCCGGTTCGTCCTCCATCAAGTGGGAGCTGCTCTCCGTCGAGTCGGGAACGCACGAGGCCGGCGGCATCGTCGAGCGCATCGGCGAGGGCGGCACCGACCACGCCGGCGCGATGCGCTCGATTCTCGAAGAGCTGGGGGATGCCCACCCCGACGTGATCGGACACCGCGTCGTGCACGGCGGTTCCCTCTTCTCTGCGGCGACCCTCGTGGACGACGCGGTACTCGAGTCCATCGAGACCCTCTCCGCCCTCGCGCCCCTGCACAACCCGGCCAACCTCGCGGGCATTCGCGCGGCCCGCGCCGCGTTCCCCGGAGTGCCCAACGTGGCAGTCTTCGATACCGCGTTCCACGCGCAGATGCCCCCATCGGCATACACCTACGCGATCGACGCTTCCGTGGCTGACGCTCACGGGGTGCGTCGCTACGGCTTCCACGGCACGTCCTACCAGTACGTGTCCGGCCGCGCGGCAGAGGTGCTGGGGCGTCCGCTGGAGTCGCTCAAGCTCATCGTGCTGCACCTCGGCAACGGGGCATCCATCTGCGCGATCGACGGCGGACGGTCCGTCGACACATCGATGGGCCTCACCCCGCTGGAGGGGCTCGTGATGGGGTCGCGTTCCGGCGACGTGGATGCTGGCATCCTGTTCCATCTCGGACGCGCCGGGTTCTCTCTTCCCGAACTCGACACCCTCCTCAATCGCCGCAGCGGCATGCTCGGCCTCTCGGGCAAGACCGACATGCGCGACGTGCTCGCGGGCGTCGAGGCGGGGGATGCCACGGCCACACTCGCCTTCGAGGTCTACGTGCACCGTCTCCGCCACTACATCGGTGCGTACCTGGCCGAGCTCGGGGGAGCGGACGCGATCGTCTTCACCGCAGGCGTCGGCGAGAACGCTTCGGCCGTGCGTGCGGCGGCGCTCGCCGGGTTCGAGTGGGCGGGCATCCACCTCGACCCCTCGCGCAACGAGGTACGTGGCACAACGGTCATCAGCACCGACTCGTCGCCGGTAGCGGCGCTCGTGATCCTCACCAACGAGGAGCTAGAGATCGCGCGCCAGGCCGCGGCCCTCTTGTAGCGCGCGCTGGTGCTTGGCCTTTCCGGGGCTCGATGCACACGTTCCGTTCGACGCGCGGGTTCAGGCTCCGCGACCCCGGCGTGTCGGCCCGAACGTGTGCAGGCGGCTGCGGCGGGCATCCGTCACCATCCGCTCGATCGTGGTGAGAGTCTGGTCCCACTCGTCGAAGATGTGGGGCGCCCCGATTCTGAGGACGCGGATGCCCCAGCCCTCCACCGTGATGTCCTTCGTAGGATCGGGTAAGAACCGCTCCGCGTGCCACTTCCCGCCGTCGGTTTCGATCCCCACGCAATCCTCGACGAGCAGATCGATCTTGCCTGCCGCAGGTACGTAGACCTGGCTCACGACCGAGAAGCCTGCATCAATGAGCTTGCACCGAGTGTGAGTCTCAAGGCCGGATTGCGCGCCTCGGTCGAGTCTGCTCACGATGTCACGCGCCCAGGCCGGAACAGCAGCGGTGAGCACCTCGAGCTGAAAGGAGCTGATCGTTCCCACGTGGAGCGCTGATTCCACGGCGGCGAGCCAGTCGAGCGGGGACAGGCAGCGCAACGCCGAAACGAGCGCGCCGACCATTCCGGGCGGACGGGATCGACTCCAGTGCACGACCGTCCCGGTGGGGAGCGTGCCGTGGTGTCTCCCAGCGCGGGCCCGTACATGGAGCGATGTGGACGGCGCGCCGACCCACTGGTTCTCCCGGGTGCCGAGCAGCGAAACACAGTCGAGGGCTACTCGTGCAGCGGCAGCGGTGCGAGCGTCGGAGGAGATGTGCGGGCACGCGTAAACGCCGGTCGTGACCCGGATGAGTCGCCCTTCCTCGACCGCGCGAGCGAGCTGGCGCTCGCTGTGACCGCGCGCTTGTAGCTCACGCGTGGCGGCCAGGTGGCCGTTGTCGCACAACCATTCCATGACCCAGAGTTGCGGCATCCGCTCGCTCGTGCGTCGCCTCGTGACGAAACTGTGGAGTTACCTCGCGACCTCCGGCGTGGGGAGGCGTGGTCGGCTGCACACGTTTACCGTGACACGCGGGTGCGGGATGCCCCGCGCCGGCGTGACACGTGGTGCGTGTGCATCTGCCCACGCCGTCCCGCCGGGCGCCCTTCCCCTCGGGCGACTCCCGCACTCCCGATCTCCCCACCCCCGCCGATAGCGTCGGCGGCGGCGACTACTGTGGGTACGTGGTTGCAGCCCTGTACCGCCGTTACCGGCCAGAGACGTTCGCCGAGCTCATCGGCCAGTCGCAGGTGACCGATCCGCTGCGCACCGCGCTCCGCACCGATCGCGTCAACCACGCGTACCTCTTCTCCGGCCCGCGCGGCTGCGGCAAGACGACATCCGCCCGCATTCTCGCGCGCTGCCTCAACTGCGCGGAGGGCCCCACCGACACCCCCTGTGGCGTCTGCCCGA